>JANQNT010000030.1 GCA_028279445.1 Tepidamorphaceae bacterium
TTGATGGCGAGACCAGCGTGAACGCCGCCTCGGACTCGCTGACCAGCGACACCCGCGCATGGCGCGGCGAGATCGGCGTCGGCGGATCGTACGAATGGATCGGCGCCGATGGTACGCGCTCGGCGATCCATGCCGATATCGTCGCCGGGTCGGAGTTCGGGTCGGAGCTGGAATCCGGCGCCAACCTCAGCGGCCGCATAGGCTTCAAAATGGAGTTCTGAAACGATGCCCAATCCCGTACTGCTCGGAACAGCATTCATGGTTCTCGCCGCGGCAATCGCAGCCAGTTTGGCTCCAACGCACCTTGCGGCACAGATGCCCAATGCGCTGGCAGAAACCTACGGAAGCTGGACCGTTCAATGCAGATCATCGGCGGCGCAGGAAGGCGAAGAGGTTCAGCGTAACTGTCAGGCGTCCCAGGAGCTCAAACAGGCCAAGACCGGCAACCGTATTGTGCTCGTCGCAATCACCATTCCCGAGGACTCCGAAAGCACCCAGATGACCATCATAGCGCCTTTCGGGATCTTTCTGCCCCACGGAATCAAACTCAGTATCGGCGAGGCGGAGATTGTCTCAGCATCGATCAAGACGTGTCTTGAGAGAACGGGATGCGTGGCGGAAAGCGCGCTGTCTCCCGACCAGTTGAGCAGCCTGACCGGAGGGCAGGAATTGACCATTCATATGGTTGCCGCAAGTGGTCAGAAAATAATTGTGAATCTGTCTCTGGATGGATTTGAGTCTGCATATAATAGATTGAAATTGATTCTCTAGATTGCATTATAGTGTTGATATTTTTACATAATATTATTTCGTAATGGACGTTCAATATTCTTGAATCGGATCGTTCAAATGCCATGCGTGCCATTTCATATTGGTACGCACTGGCTGCAATTTTGTATGAAACGATACAGATCAAATGACGCAGGATCGGGATCAAGCTGAGGGCGTCAAATTCGTATTTTGACGTCGACATTCATGGTTTTGGGGAGTTCTCAAGGCGGTAGCTAACAACCCAAGCATGCAAGCATTGACTGCGCATAACAGTCAGGTGCGTGAGGCCTGTTGGGCTCGTGCTGACATCTTCCATTTGCCCGAGGTGGCACCGCAAATGGCCATGAAAAACAGTCTCCTCCCGATGTCTTCGATCCTGCGCCATGGATGTATCGTCAAGCACCCAAGGCGTACTCAGATACTGGCGTCCCTTGCCGCCGCAGTATCAACCTTCATGCTCGGCGCGATGATCCTGTCACCCATTGGCGCGCCCCATGCATTTGCCGATTGTGCCCCGCCCAATACGCGAACACTGGCGATGCACGCGGGCGACGCCAGTTCCTTCATGCTCGATGCCGGCGCCGCGATGGTCGGTGCGGTCGGGGGCGAGACAGTCAACGGTGCCTCCGTCACGCTCGATACTGGCATCGCGATGGTCGGTACGGTCGACGCAGAGGCTGGCAGCGATACCCCCAACAGCAATCATGGACACGACTGCCCACCTGATCATGGCGACAAGCCTTAGGCTTTATCGGCAGTCTGGATTGTGGGCTGGGCGGGCCGGCTCCCTGGCGGTTTCGACCTTTGCGTCGGAGAATCGGCTCCATAAGCCCCGTTCATGCTCCGCCGGATTGATGGAATAATCCGCCTTCAAAGCGATCGATCTTCTAGGAACGCTCGAACCACCATTTCATTATCATTGCAAAAATGACACTCAACAGAAAAGCACCGTTCATGAGAATAACGGGCGTTAGCGACAAGCTGATCGCATAGAGCTGATAAAATAGGGCGCTCATAGCTGTTGCAGCAAGCATCAACCATGAAAAATCGATCATGGAGCGCGTACGTGCAGATTTTACGATTTGAGGTAGAAAGCTAATCATAAGAAAAGATCCAGCCGCGTAACCCAAGAAATCCATGATGATGCCTCTTTTGTAATCCATGTTTATTTTTTTGGCGATTTACCATCAAATATTTCAAAATATAAATTGAAATCAGGTCTGGTTTAGTTATTCACAGTACGTTGAAAACCGATGACGCATTCATGCGAATTTTTTCAAAATGTTCCCTGGCAAAAGCCGGAACCTTTTCCAGGTCGCACCGTCCGCTGTCTTGCGCAACCCGTATAGCGCTTCTCAATCCATCGGGGATCCGCTCCATGACAACGGGCTGAATCAGGAAAACGCTGTCCGCCCGATCCGACGTCCATAGCGCGACGCCGCCATAGCGGTCGGCGCGAAACCTGCCCAAGCGCTCAAAGCTCAGAAAGAACTTCATGTGGGAATTGCCAATGAACTGGAGCGTGCAGAAGCCATTGACCTGCTTGTAACAAACCCCTCGGTGGCGTGGCGATCGATCATGCGGTTTGGGCATATCTTCCCAGTCCGAAATCAGCTCGCGGCTTTCGAGCAAGCGAAGGCCTTTTTGGGTCGAGATTTGCGCGATACCATTGTAGTAGGTGCCCAGATCGATGGCGTCAGGAAGCCAAAATCGGTACAGACCGTCTTCAATGTCGTTCTGATCCGGCGGTATGTATTTGATTGGTGATTGAGTTGGTGAGAAAGCTCCAAAATCCACCAAGAAATCCCATATCTCTTGATAGTGGCGCGCGAGTGCCATTTTATCTACAGGGCGCGGAACAATACGATTGGTCAGGATTCGTGCATCAACACCAAATAATTTGCAGATTTTCACCAATATTGCGGGCTTTGGGTATGAACTACCACTCAAGAATCGACTCAACTGTGTTCTGCTGATTCCAGCATATTTACACAGATCAGCCTTCGTTTTTTTTCTAAAATCTAATAGCGTAACCATATTTTTTGCAAATGTCTTTGTTCCAAAAGACATATCCAATTCATCATATATAAATTCGATATTATGATCATCCAAAGTATCGAGATTTTCAATGATTTCAGTGTAAATACGCATTTATATAATTCATCTCGATATATTTTATATTTAAACAGGCGAGATAAATTTATTAACAGCGCTTGTCAATCGGGAGTTTTTGCGAAATGATAGATCAAAATTAATGTTATTGTATCTGATGTGATATTCGATTTTTGCCAATATGTTCTGGCTAAGGGTCGCAGTTATTTTTGCATGTTGGCCATATTCGGGAATGCTCGATGCGACAGCACGATATGGGTGCCGGTGTTGATCGGTTTGAACTCTCAGGATGGCTGACGGTTGTTTTGAGCCTCTGCACCTTCCTGTGTCGCGGATAATCGACATGCACGCGCTGGGGGCGCGCCATCGGCGCCTGCTCCATTCATGCGAGCCACCGACGCCGACCTCTCCGCGCCGGATTTGGCGTTCGCTGGTCCTCGAGTCCGAGGCCGATTTCACCGTGGTGTCGCCATCGGGGTGGTCGAAGACGTTCGCCGTCATATAAGAGCGACTGTCACGACCTTCGGAGACAGGCTCATCTCGTAATTTCGGCTTCATAGCCGGGCATTAATCCCCTATGTTACTGAGTTTCCTTCATATTTTTTGACGTGTGCCGCACATCACGTAGGCTTATAAGGATTGAAACTGTTCCATATTGTTAACGAAATGGTGCTTCTGCTCAGTACATTTATGACGCACGGCGTATCAATCTGATATGCCAAATGGCCTGAGCCCTTTGTACGCGGCATATCCCGCTGTTGCCCTTTTGACTGGGTCCATATCGCATCGGTTCAAACGCTCTGCGGCGATGCTATTGATCGACGAAGGAGTTGATATTCGGATCGTTCAAGGATGGTTTGGACAGGTCAGCATCTCGACGACCGAGTTGTACACCAAGGTATCCGACAACTCCCTGGTCACCGCGATTGAACGGGCCGACACACTGGCGCAGGTGGACTCATGGGTCTGACAACTCAGACCACGCGTCACACTCACTTTGTGCCGAGCACGGCATCGACATGCTCGGGATCGTAGTCGGGACTCCTGCTCAGTTTGAGCAGGCCAATGGCGAGATACAGCAGGCGGCGCAGCAGCGACCATGGCGGGAGCGTTGCGCCACGCTTGACGCGAACCCCGAGCTGGCGCCAACCCTCGCGCGTGGCTTTCAGGAGTTCGCGCTTGGTCATGCGCCTGACCTTGAGCACTTCGACGTACCAGTCCTCCTCACCAATGCGCATGCGTTCAGGCAACAGACTGTTCAGCCACATTGCAATGAAGAAGCCACCAGGATCATCGTCCTCATGGACGTAGCCCTTCACCTTGGCGAAGGGATCATCCAGACGAAGTCCAAGCTGCTCCCTGATTGAATCCAGCAATGCGATTGCGTCTTCATCTGCCGGTATCCGAGCTGAGCGATTGTCGAGCTCATAGTGCATCAACATCAGGTCACGCAGATGCTGGGACTCGGTGAAGTGCTTGGCGTGCTCTTCGTCCAGCGGCCCCACGATGCGCACGCGCTTGCCCCGCTTAAGGACAATGTCATCGGGGTGGGGGTAGACCTGCGGGTCTTTCTCGCCGGCGGCGATCTGCTTGTCGAGTTCCTCGCGCTGCATCACCTGGAAGCTCGTCCAGAACGCGTGGTGTTGCTCCAGCCAGGCGGCTTCCTCGTCCTTGGCCCGGCGTGCACTTTCGATGATCTGCTGCTGGGCGCGGACGCTTCCCTTCAGAGCCGCTGCCTGCTGTGCACGGATGGTGGCCTCCAGGACGCTGATCTCAATGAGCCGATCACCATCCCGAACGGAGATGATCTGTTCCAACTGCCTCAACATCACGTCGGTGACCTCCGGCAGATCGTCGGGCCGCCGCGATGCGGTGCTTCTTACATTCTTGGGACGTCCCTTCGGGTTGCCAGATTGGCCCGGCTTGAAGCGTGTGTGCGTGGGCGGAGACTTGTAGCCAACCTTCTCATCCTGATCCGGATTGTCGGCACCTGCGTTTGGCTTGGCATAGTGGGAGACAATCTGCTTGCGAATGCGCCTGGCGATCTCTGCATTCAGCTTGTCCCTTGAGGCGTCCGGTGTGGAGTGCCGGTTCTCGTCGTCGTTGATGCGCTTGTCATCGCTCATGGCACTACCCATCCTGCTTCGGCGTGAGGGAATGGGCAGTGCGTTGGTCGGTCGACGGCGGATTGTCATCCAGAGAGACAATGCGCGCCGCCGCGACGTCCTCGAAGGTCTGGAGGTCCGAGCCGGTGATACGTTCGGCGTGTTTGCCGGTGTAGGCCTGCCAGCGGCGGATGATCGTGTCGCAGTAGAGCGGATCAATCTCGAGCAGACGAGCCTTGCGCCCGCAACGTTCTGCCGCCATCAGCGTCGATCCAGAGCCGCCGAATGGATCAAGAACGATCTCACCGCGATGGCTGCAGTCCTTGATGGCTTCTTCGATCAAAGCGACCGGTTTGACCGTGGGGTGCATGGCCAACTGATCCATACGCTCCCGGCCGATTGCGTTGATGCCCGCGAAGTCCCAGATGTTGGTGCGGTAGCGCCCGGTGTCCCCGAGCCCGAAGGTGTTTGTGTGGGGGGCTGTACCGTGCTTGAAGGCGAAGATCAGTTCGTGCTTGGAGCGGTAGAAGCTCCCCATGCCGCCATTGGCCTTGTTCCAGACGCACAGGTTCTTCAGTTCGCTGAAGACCGCCTTGCCGGCGGCAAGCAACTCACCCATGTGGCGCCAGTCCATACAGACAAAGCAGATGGCACCATCCCTGGTGAGCCGAGCCGCGTTCCCAAGCGTCTCGCTCAGGAATGCTGTGAAGGCCTCTTCACTCATCTCACCTGAGGCTTCGACGAAGGCCCGGTGCTTCACCGACCCCAGACCACAGACGTGGCGATCAATGGGGACGTTGTAGGGCGGATCGGTGAAGATGAGGTCTGCTGTCTCTCGGGCATCGCCATCCCGGACCATCAGCCGATTGAAGTCACCGGGAGACTTCGCATCCCCGCACAGAAGCCTGTGGCGACCTAGCTGCCAAAGATCGCCCGTCCTGGAGATGGCCACGTCGCCAGGAGGCGGCACCACGTCGGCGGTATCGGGTTCGGGGTCATCTATCGCCCCATTTTTCGCCTGACCGATCGTCAGATCGATCTCGGCGGGAGAGAAGCCGGTCAGGCTGACGTCGAACTCAAGATCGATGAGCGCTTCGAGTTCATCGGCGAGGATCTCGATGTCCCAACCTGCGTTCAATGCAAGCTTGTTGTCGGCGATGACGTAGGCACGCCGCTCTGCTGCGGTGAGATGCGACAACCGCAGCGTCGGGACTTCATCCATCCCGAGAAGCTTGGCGGCCTCCACGCGACCGTGGCCGGCGATGATCTCTCCGTCGTCGCTGATCAGCACCGGGTTGGTGAAGCCGAAGCGCGTGATGCTGTCGGCGATCTGGCGAACCTGGGTCTTCGAATGCGTGCGGGCATTCTTTGCATAGGGACGCAGGAATGAAGCCATCCGCCACTCGATCTCGGGCCGGTTCAACTCGGCGTTCAACGGATCTTCGTCCGACGGCTCTCTTGGGCCAGTGGCCGCGTCGGTCTTCGATACGCGCCTGGGTTTGCGGGCTTGGTCAGGCATGGAGGGCTCCTTCTGGTGCAATCATCATCGACCGACGCGTTCACCGATGGCATCGGCCACATCGATCACGCTCATCCGCGTTAGCCCGATTGCATCACCACCGCAGTTGCGTGTTCAGGGTGCCAAGTGGCACCGGGCAAATCGGCAGCGGATCGCCATCGATGCCTCCAATCGAAGCCACCATTCGCCCCACCCCGCGCCCCTGACACTGTCAGTACGTGACCGAACTTCACCGCTGTTCGATTTGCTCGACCCTCTCCACAGGCGAGTAGCGGAAGACCGCGCGCCGACCGAGAGTGAGCTTGCGGGGAAAGGTGCGAACCGGCCCGACGTCGCTTGCCGAAGCAGACCATCGAACGCACATGCACGGCATGGTGCCGACTTGATGCGACTGCACAATCGATCAGTGTCTTGGAGAGTGCGGGCTGGGGGTGCGTAACGTTCCCCGCGCGCCAGATGGCCGGACTACGACTTGCTCAGCCCGCGTTGGACAGAACCGCTTGGCCTCGACTGGAAGTCAACCGTTGGTCTTGGTCTGGAAGACTTGCCAGACCGCCTGACCAAGGGATGGCCTGAGCGGATGGAGTTGATTGCTCAGCTCTACGAAGCTATCGAATAGCGCGTGATGGCGAACCATTCGCCCGGGCAGCCGGGCGGCCGCTCGACGGTGTAGCCCTTGGCAGCCGAAGAGGGGACTGCGGCCCTCCGCCCTCACGTTCATTGCCTGTTGCAGTGCCTTGGTGCCGATACGCTGGTCTTCGAGTGAGCGCCACCTGTTGATCCGTCCAGCGCATCACATCTGATCTTCTCGACACCACGGTGCAATGGCGTTCCGCAACAGTGCACACCGATCCCAAGAAGCGCCTTGCAGCGACCAAGACCGGACACTGGACTCTCGTGAAAGGCCA
This sequence comes from Tepidamorphaceae bacterium, assembly GCA_028279445.1. Taxonomy (GTDB): domain Bacteria; phylum Pseudomonadota; class Alphaproteobacteria; order Rhizobiales; family Tepidamorphaceae; genus JANQNT01. Next base: position 7,416 of record JANQNT010000030.1, read on the forward strand.
ATTCGATCCCGCAAACCGGCATAGCGATCCCACGACACGACAGTGCAATCCCACGACACGACAGTGCAATCCCACGAAGCTGCAGCCCGATCCCACAGGAAAGCAATGAAAATCCCTGTTTCCTCCAGGATCTCGCCGACTGTCTGTGGCCACCTCCCTCACCGGCTCTGTGCAGCTCGCTGAAATCACGGCACGAATTCCACCCAGCCGGCTCCGTTTCCGGCAAAGTGGGAGTTCGAGCATTTGCCAAGAACAGGGAATATCAGGAGACAGGTTCGCGGCAGACTATGTCCACCACCACTTTTCCCCCTGTGTTTGGGGAGACTTCGGGTGGCATGTAGAAACTCTCTATATTTCAGCAGGTTACGGGGCTATTGTACGCGCTGGTGTGGTGGAGAGACCGCCGCAACGGACAGACATAGGCCCCACGTCTCTGTAGACGCTTTCCGACCACCACACGGTGGGGTTTCAGGCCGAAATTTGATGTGACGGATCGATGCCGGGTCTCCTCGCTGTCCAATCCCGAGGTCTACGCGACGCATGAGGGTAGTTCGGTTCTGGTATTACCAGTGGCGCGCACAGTGCATTCTTGCCACTTATGGCCTTGCGATCAGTTGACGATGAGAAGTAGTTGCGGCAAAGTTGAAATCGAAGGGTGGTTTTTTGACTTTCCTCGTTCAAGGGGGGGGCGTACTTCTTGACGGAGGCGGGTGATGTCGGCTCAAGCGGCGGGGCTGACGGGTTATCGAAATTATTGACAGAATAACTGCTCAGGCATCGCCGCCAGCCTCATCTATCCAGGAAGTTCTCCTACTCGGATTTGCAACGTCACGGTCATGACCGTGGAATGCGGTCGTGCGGCACACTTGGGGGATCAAGATGGGCTTTCGTTCCTTCTACCGGCATCATAACAAACACAACCGTCCCGACAGCACCTATGAATTCTCCGCGTTCTCAGGCGCTGACATCGTCGGGCCGGACAAGGACTACTTGGCGCTCGGCCGGACCTTTGTCATGCCGGCCGTGGCCGCCGCCTGCATCACTGTCACCGACAACGACAAGTCGCTCTCCGGCGACAGCTGGAGGAACGAGCGCGGAAACGACAGGAGTGGTCAGGTCGCCGATATCGAGTATGGCGGCGCACAGGTGCATGGCGACGTAAAGATATATGCTGAGCAATATTATTTTCTCAGGGGCAGCGACGGCAAGATATACAAGTTGCTGGAGATCGAAATCGCTGGCGTCTCCCGACACGCCGACGACACGGTCGATTTCTACACGTTCATCGGCGATGTCCCGCCCGCCGGCGTCTCGTTGACAGCCATCGGCGTGCGGAATGTCTGGCGCGGCGTCGACTACGAGGATCTCGGCGCCGGCCCGAAAGCCGAAGACCCCGAGTTCGGCACGGGCGATACTGTTGGCGGTGCGGTCGAGATCGTCGACGGCGCGCCGAACGAGAACACCTTCACGCACACTGCCACCGGCACGATCGATTTCATCGACAATGTTGGCGACAACCATACCGTCAGCGTTGTTCCGGATGCGGCGGGCTATCGCGGCACCATGACCGCGACCGTCACCGACACGGCGGATGTCGACGGCGACGGACAGGTTACATGGGAGTTCTCCGTTGCGGATTCCGCCCTCGACGACCTCGCGGAGGGCCAGACGGTCGTCCAGACCTATGAGATCGTCCTGGAGGACAGCTCCGGTGGCACGGATGTCAAGACCGTCACGATCACGCTGACCGGCAAGAACGACGTGCCGGTGTTTGGCGAAGTCGTGGAGTTCCAGCAGGGCTTCGAGACCGACAGGGACGGCTTCTTCGATGACACCAACGGCTGGCAGGGGGGCATCACGCTCGTGGCGAGCGGAACGAATGGCATCGCCTCGCCCGACGGGGCGCAGCACGCCATCTTCGAGCAGGGAGGCTCCGGGGGCTCCGGACCGTTCACGCGCTTTGACGGCTACCGGGCTGCTTTCAACGGCGATTGGGTCGCCGAGGTGAAGGTCTACCTCGACACGTCCTGGGCACTGGGCGAGGGCTTCGACTACTCCGTCGCGTCCAACGGCTCCGACGGTGCGCATCAGCGCGATTTCATCTTCCACGTCACCAAGGACACCTCGACCGGGGACCTCCTCGTCGGCGGGTCCAACAACACCAGTTTCGACCCGCGCGAGAACCTTGAGACGATCAACAGTTATGTGGTGAGCGCGTCTGACTGGTACACGCTGCAGCATGTCTTCCGCAACGACGCGGGTGTGCTCTCCGTCGACCTCAATCTGGTCGATTCAGGCGGCACCGTCGTGTGGACCGAGACCCGGACGGATGCCTCCGACACGATCGGGGCGACCGGCGCGGTTGGCGGCAACCGCTACGGCTGGTTCACCAATATCGACATAGCCGGCGGCATCGCGGTCGACACGGCCAGTCTGAATGTCCCCGATTATCAGGAGCCGCAGCTTGCGGAGATCCTTTATGGGCCCGCGCCAGGTGAGGAGATCACCGCAACGGGCGATCTGCCGTTCGAGGACGTCGATCTCATCGACACGCATACCGCGTCGGCGTCCTTCTCCTCCGCCACGCTGTCGACCGGCGATCCGGTGGATCCGGGGCTGCTGGCTGCGCTCGGCACGGCCATGACGGCCCTGGTCAGCGACGCGTCGACCGGCGACGGCGCCGGTCAGGTGACGTGGGACTTCGCGCTCGATGCCGCCGCGGCGGAGATCCTCGATGCCGGCGAGGTGCTGACGGCGAAATATGCCGTGACGGTGACGGACAACCAGGCCACGAACGACGTCGTGGAGGTGGTCGTCACGATCACCGGCAGCGCCGACGCGGCCCCCGGTCAGGTGCTCGTACTCGATAGCGGCGGCAACATCGTCTACACGACCAACACCGTTCAGGACGCCATCGACAACACCACCGCCGACGGCCAGACGATCCTGGTCGGCGACGGCACATATACCGAGAACGTCGTCATCGACCGCCCGTTGACGCTGATCTCCCAGAACGGCCGCGACGCGGTGACCATCGAGGGCATCTCGTCGGCCGGTGCGCTCGGCACGGTCAAGGTCGATCCCGGTGTCAACGACGTCAAGATCGGCGGCATCGGCACTGGTTTCCATATCATCGGCATCGACAACGGAAACGGCGCGGTCGAAAACGGCGCGATCTACCTGCAGGGCTCGCAGGACGGCTTCAGCCTGCTCGACAACGAGATCGAGGCGAACGGCGAACACGGCCTCGTGTCGGAGTTCGGCGGCGCCTTGACCAACGCCGTGATCGACGGCAACGAGTTTTCCGGCCAGACCTTCCAGGGTGCCCAGCCCGGCGGCATCGGATTCTCGACCCAGTTCAACGCGGTCAACAACGTCCCGCGCCAGCTCGTCGTCATCGGCGAAGGCGGTGGCGGCCCCCACAATTCGGGCAATATCACCTTCACCAACAACCTCCTGAGCGGCACCACCGGCGGCATCAGCTCCGACGACAATGTCTCGGAGCAGGGCAATACGATGGTGACCATCGACGTCGATGGGGCGACGATCTCCGACAACACCTTTGTCGGCGAGACGGCGCGTTTGGCGACCGCCTTGCGCGCCCGCGGTCCCGACACCGACATTGAGAACAACACGTTCGACAACAGTTCGGGCGGCGATACGCGCGGCGTCTTCGTCGTCGACCAGGGCGTGCCCGGATCCTATGCCGGTAACGTCTTTATCGGCGGAACCGACGACGACCGGTTCGCGGGGTCGCCCGGCGACGACCAGATGAACGGCGACGCCGGCAACGATGTCTTCTTCGGCGGCCTTGGCAACGACAATATCGGGGGCGATGGCGACCACGACACGTCGGTCTATCTCGGACCGTGCTTGAACTATTCCTATACCTACGATGTCGACATCAACGGCTTCGCCACCGGCTTCACCTCGGTGACGGACAACGTCGCGATCGACGGCGACGAAGGCGCCGACGCGCTCGACAGCATTGAGGTCCTGTCGTTCCTTGGCGACGGGAAGGTGCTGGACGTCGGCCAGCCCGTGCAGCTCTTCGACACCGCCAACCACTTGATCGGCACGTTCGACAATATCCAGGAGGCAGTGGATGCCTCGTCGGCCGGCGACACCATTCGGCTGGCCTCAGGCACGATCGACCTGGCCGGCGCGGGTGACGCGCAGGTGCAGATCAGCCACGACCTGACCATCATCGGCGCCGGCAAGGGCGTCAGTACCGTCGTGCCGGTGGCCGATACCGGCAGCAGCGGCGACAGCCGCGGCATGTTCCTGGTCGATGACGGCGTCACACTCAACGTCTCGGACTTGACGGTCGACGGCATGGGCTTCCTGGTCCACCAGGCGTTCCGCCACAAGGGCTCAGGCGCGTTCGACAATGTCGAGTTCACCGAGATCAAGTACAACGAAAGCGGACCGAACTACGCCGGTATCGCGGTTGTCGTGTTCGGCACCGCCTCGCATGTCGACGTCACAAACTCCGATTTCTCCGAAATCGGACGGGTCGGCGTTCTCTATTTCGGCGATGGCGTCACCGGAACCTTCCAGGACAACACCTATATCGGCAAGGGCGCCGGCGATTTCCTCGACTATGCCGTCGATATCAGCGCCGGCGCGGTGATCGATGTGATCGGCAACACGATCAGCGACAACCAAGGCGTCGCGTCGAGCGACGGGTCCACCTCCGCCGGCATCCTCGTCACGACCTTCTTCGGACCTGGAACGACGGCCAACCTGACGGACAACGTCTTCACGGACAATTCCACAGGCGTGTTCGTCGGCTTTGACGAGAACGACACCAGCACCGTCGATCTCGTGTCGGGGAATGTGGCGACCGGCGGGACCGGTGTTGAGGTGCGGGGCAACGCGGTCGTCACGAACGGTGACGCGTTCGACGGCGATTTCAACTGGATCGCCGGCGACAACGGCAACACTCTGGAATCCGGCGATCAGGCCGACACGCTGCGCGGCGGTAGCGGGAGCGACGGGTTCATCGGCAATGGCGGCGACGACATCTTCGTTTTTGGCTTTGCGGAAGCCAACGACGGGACGACCGACCTGGACGTCATCTTCGACTTCGACTTCAGTGAAATCGATGACGACGACGATTATGATGACGATGACGATGATGACGACGACGGCGATAATGATGATGGCAACAATTATAATGATGCGATCCATCTCATCGACGGCGTGACTGCCGTGAGCGTCGTGGACGACGGGTTCGGAAATGCACTGATCACCTTGAGCGGCGCCGATGGGGATCGGATACTCGTGCTCGACACAACGACCTCCGATGTGAACGACAACCTGTTTATCGTCTGACCGTCGGACGGCCGGCAGTTTGCACCTCGGCAAAGGCGGCGCCTTGTGCGCCGCCTTTCGTGTCGGACGTGCCTCGCAGTCGCGCGGCCGAGGCATCGGCTTCATGCTGCGCGTTCATTGTAAGCATCCATGTTTGTTGTAAGCATCTATGAAGCATGGTCTTTTGTTCCGATGATGGGCGCGACAGAAGTTCATGTGGAGGTGGCTGCCTTTGCGGTAGCGAGACCTTGGGATGTTCAGCAGACCTAAAAATCGGCCACCGGTTGCTGCGGCGCTGAAAGCATGTCGCAGCGCGTTCTGGAGTGTCGCGCTGTTTTCCGGTGCGGTGAATCTACTGATGCTCGCCGGCCCGCTCTACATGCTGCAGATCTACGACCGGGTGCTGACCAGCCGCAGCGTGTCGACGCTGGCCGGCTTGACCGTCTTTCTGGTTGGCGCCTATGCCTTCCAGGGCGTGCTCGACGCCATTCGCAATCGCGTCGTGGTCCGCTCATCGCGCCTGCTCGACCACCAGCTGGAGCAGATCGTTCACAAGGCTGTCGTGCTGCAGGCAACATCACCGCGGCGCGACGGCCAGGCAACGCACCCGGTGCGCGACATCGACCAGATACGCGCGTTCCTGACAAGCAATGGGCCGATCGCGTTTGTCGACTTGCCGTGGATGCCGGCATTCCTGCTGGTCTGCTACCTCATTCATCCCTGGCTTGGCCTGATGGGAACCGCTGGCGCCATTCTTCTCATCATCACGACGCTTTTGACCGAGCGGGCGAGTCGCAATCCGGCGGAGATGCTCGCCCGCGAGGGCGGGGCGCGGGCCGTTATCGCGGAATCGACGCGGCGCAACAGCGAGACCATCCTGGCAATGGGAATGGTCGAAACGCTGGGCCGGCGCTGGTCGCAGATCAATGGCCGCTATCTCACTGCCGTTCAAAAATCCAGCGATGTCGTGGGCTCCTTCGGCAGCCTGTCGCGCGTTCTGCGGCTGCTTTTGCAGTCGGCGATGCTGGGGATCGGCGCCTATCTCGTGATCCTTGGCGAGCTGACGCCCGGCGCCATGATCGCCGCCTCCATCATGATGGCACGGGCGCTGGCGCCGATCGAGACGGCGATTGCCAATTGGCGCGGCTTCGTCGCAGCCCGGCAGAGCGTTGGGCGACTGGAGGAAACGCTGCTGCCGTTCGCGGATGAGACAATGCAGACCGAGTTGCCGACGCCGAAGGATTCGCTGAGCGTCACCCGGTTGACGGTCACCGCGCCCGGCACCGAACGCGTGCTCCTGCGCAAGGTCGGCTTCTCGCTAGAGCGCGGCGAAGCGTTGGGTGTCGTCGGGCCAAGCGGTAGCGGCAAGACCACGTTGGCGCGCGCCCTCATCGGTGTCTGGCGCCCGGTGCGCGGCGTGGTCCGGCTCGACGGCGCCGCGCTCGATCAATGGAACCCGGAAACGCGCGGTGCGCATATCGGCTACGTGTCGCAGGCGATAGAGCTCTTCGACGGTACGGTGGCGGAGAACATCGCGCGCATGGATTCAGAACCAGACTCAGACAAGGTCCTCCAGGCGGCCATCGCCGCCGATGCGCATTCGATGATCCTGAGGCTTCCCAACGGATACGACACGCAGATCGGGGAAGGCGGTCAGTCCCTGTCGGGTGGCCAGCGACAACGCATTGCGCTGGCGCGTGCACTCTACGGCGATCCGTTCATGGTCGTTCTTGATGAGCCCAATTCCAATCTGGATAGCGGCGGGGAAGCGGCTCTGGTGACCGCCATCGAGGGCGCCAAGGCCCGCGGTGCGATTGTGGTCCTCATTGCGCACCGGCCCTCCATCATCAGTGTTTGCGACAAGGTTCTTGTCCTGGCGGAAGGTACCCAGAAGGCCTTCGGGCCGCGCGAGGAGGTGCTGAAGCAGGTTCTGCAGCCGTCGTCCCCCGCGGCGGCAACGGCATCCGCTTCCACGCCGTCCTCGAACCTTTCGGTCGTGCCGCGGCCGCAGGCCGAAGGAACCACAACGTGACGGAGGCCCTCAACCCCCAGCGCGCCATCCGCCGTCTCAACATCGTCGGTTTGGCGATCCTCTTCGCGTTGTTTGGCGGGGTTGGCGGTTGGGCCTTCACTACCGAGCTTGCCGGCGCTGTGATCGCACCGGGCGTGGTCGTGGTGGAATCCGACATAAAGCAGGTGCAACACCCGTCCGGCGGCGTGGTCGGCGAACTGAACGTGCGGGACGGCGATCTGGTGGAGGAAGGCGCAATCCTCATTCGCCTCGATGAGACGATCACACGCAGCAATCTCGGCATCGTGCTGAACAGCCTCGATCAGGCCATGGCGCGCAAGGCGCGGCTTGAGGCTGAACGCGATGGGGCGGACGGTGTCGTTTTTCCAGATGAACTGACGGCACGCGGATCCGATACCGCTGTCGCCGAGATCATGGAGGGCGAGGCGCGGCTCTTTGAGTTGCGGGCGCGCGCGCGTGCCGGACAGATCGCGCAGTTGCGCGAACGCGAGGCCCAGCTTGAGAATGAGATCCAGGGCTTGCTTGGCCAGCTCAATGCCAAAGGCCTCGAGATCGAGCTGGCCAAGCGGGAACTCGCCAGCGTGCGCGAGCTCTGGGACAAGAACCTCATTACCATCCAGCGTGTGGTCGCATTGGAGCGCGATCTGGCGCGCCTGGAAGGGGAGCATGGTGAGCTGGTCGCATCGATTGCCCAGGCGAAAGGCCGCAAGATCGAGGTCGGCCTTCAGATCATCCAGATCGACCAGGATCTGCGTAGCGAGGTGGCGGCGGAGTTGCGGCAAATCCAGGAGCAGATCGCCGAGTTCCTGGAGCGCAAGATCGCGGCGGAGGATCAACTCAAGAGAATCGACATCCGCGCCCCACAAGACGGGCGCGTGCACCAACTGACCGTCCATACCGTTGGCGGTGTCATCGCGGCGGGTGAGACCATCATGCAGATCGTGCCGACGGATCGGCTGACAATCGAGGTCGAGATCCAGCCGCAGGACATCGACTCCGTCCGCCCGGAGCAGTTTGCGGTTCTTAGGCTCTCCGCCTTTGACGCGCAAAAGACTCCGGAGCTTGAGGCTGAGGTGACCCGCATATCGCCCGAAGTCGTCGTCGACGAGCGCACCGGCGCGCCTCACTACACCACCCGGATCGCGATCCTGCCGGGTGAACTGGAGAAACATCCCGACCTGGTGCTCGCGCCAGGCATGCCGGTGGAAGTCTTCATTCAGACCGGCGAGCGGACGGTGATCTCGTACTTGATCAAGCCGCTAGTCGACCAGATCAAGCATACGTTCCGCGAGCAATAGCAAAGGGCTGATCCCTGCTACCTGGTTTACTGGGCAGGGCTTTACCTTCAACGGTCTCCTCATGGAACAGGCTGCGACGAGTGACTGTCGTAACGTGATGCGCCGGAGGGCGTAGTAGATGCAATACCGCTCCGATGTTGCGCATGAGCGTCTGGTGTTTATCGGCGAGGCCTGGCCACGGATCAATACGGTGCCGTTCAGGGGACAGGCACCCAAGGACCAGAAACTGGTCACCAAGGCTGCCTGACGATACCCCGCACTTGCGCAGTAAGGTTATGTGAGCATCGCGTTGCTCCCGACGGAAGGCCGGGACGATCGTCTCCATGACCTAGAGCAAGACATGCTCTAGTCTCGTGAAATATGCGGACAGACGGTGTTGTCGTTATGCCGCCATCGTTCGATCAGGGCTTTGGCCTCCCCCAGATCATTGAAGAGCTGGACGTCGGGAGGCTCATTTCTGAGCTTGCCGTGAATGACTAGTTGTCGCCATTCTACCACGGTGATTCGGTTCGATGCACAGCGTCTTAGCGCCGATTCGCGAGATTCAGTCCCGGACCGCGTTGGCCGCGAACCCTGGACCATCGTTAGTCCGGATATTGCCCGGCACGCCAGTGAAGCCTACCACTGGGAAACCAGTAGGGAAGCCATAGCAAAGGGAAAGCGCGATGGACGCTTGCAGTGTTTCCCTGCTCTGACCGACAAGTTCCCTGATGTGCAATGTAAACGCCCTGTTCGATCTGCCAGGGAAAGGGCAGATAATGCACTGATATATTGATAGTTTTCTGACCATGGCTGATCGATATGCGCTAATTTAGGTGAATTTCCCTGTATTTTCGCTGTTTAATAGGGAGATTCTCCCGAGACGGGTTCGCGGTGAACTGCGTCCACCACCACTTTTCCTGAAGGTTTGGAGAGACGTGAGGTGACGCGCAGAAAGTCTCTATATTTCAGTTGTTTAGTGACCTATTATCCGTGCCCGTGTGGTGGAGAGACCGCCGCAACGGGCAGATATAGGCCCGGCGTCTCTGTCGACGCTTTTCGACCACCACACGGTGCGGACTCAAGCCGGAAGACGCTTTGAAGAGTCGAGGGTTATCGGCCAGACCGGCGTGTATGGATGCCCATCTTTGTCGGAAGGCGGCCAATTGGTGGATGATATTCGAGTGACTGGAAAATCCACAAAGCTCTCCTTGGCGGCAGTGCCGCCAAGGACCGACTAGGACGGATAGTGTTGAAAAAGTCCGATCCTGAAACATGCAGCCGGTCTTCCACATTCCACGAGGATAACGGGAAGCGGATGTGCATCATCACCGCTAGGCGGGTGATCTCAGGTGATGTTTTGAAGTAGCGAAAGGGCTTCGATTTGGAAATGCCGGAAGGCTAAGGGGGGGTGTAACCCCAGCCTCAACCGAATTGTCCTCTGACAATGCCCCGTAGGGCCATCTCGCTCGCCAGTTTTATTTATTGCTGTTGTTCATACTCCGGAAGGCCTACATTTGCATCCGAAGTCACAATGACTTCGTTCCTGGGTTTGATGTCGAGCAATGAAGCGGGATTTTTGATTGCCATTTGTGCAATCGCGTCCAGTGATACGCCTCGCTCGTAGAGCGACTGCGCAAAGATGCGGAACAGTTCCGGCGTTTTGGGGCTGAATGGCTGTCCGGAATCGGTCGCGATGATCGATTTTTCCGGCGTTACAGCATCGATTGCCTCTTTGAATTGTTCCGGCGTTACACAATGGAACATCGGCATGCAATTGACCGCGCAGTACTCCATGAAGCAGCCTTGCTCGGCAAGTTCAACCTGGGTCTTGATATCGAGATTCGGGACATACATTTCAGGGTGGGTGATAACGATCTTTTTTACATTCTTACTGATCGCGTATTCCACCAGAGCCATGATTTCTTTGGCTTCAAGATGGCCGGTGGCCAGAACAACGTTGTATTCGGCAATGATCTGCACGACGTCTTTGGCTTCTTCTGTCAGACGTCCGCCGTTCAGCACCGTATATCCATCGGGTTGATATTTGGGCGGTTTGCCATAGCTCAAATTTCCGACCGATCCAAAGGCGCCGCCGCTTCCAAAAACACTGCGGTGGTGCGCGGCATCGATGGTCGGCATCCAGACGAACCGTGCATCCTGGTTCAAAGCCTGTTCGACAGCGCCCGGATTGATGCCCCCTACACCGACATTCAGCGCAACTCCGGAGAAGATGGGCAGCTCCGGAACCTCTTTCCTTGCGTGGTAGACCTTGGCGATGGTCGCTTCGAAATGACTTTTGATCACGAGGCCGGCCATGCCGGCTTTTGCGCACCAGAGTGCGATCTGGATCGTATCGCCGATCCTTCTAAAGGGGGCAGGGCCACTGTGTACGTGGGTGTCGATGAATCCCTCTACGGATAATGCAACCATGTTTGTTTCCGTCGCTTTCGTGGTGGTCAGATCATAGGACTGACACAGAGTCCTGTGGCGGGAGTGTTTGACTCGTTAAAGCGTTGAAGTTCAATCGTCCATAAATTGGCGACAATCGTCAATAGGCGTATCTCAATCGTTCAGCTTGCCTGGCGGTCGTTTGGGCAGGGAATAGGGCGGTTCGGGCGGCAGTTTGCGATGAACGCTGATTTATTGACTGTTGCCGACAATCGGCAATTTTACTAGAAATCCAGTCGGAGAACCGGCTGCAACTCGTGCGCTTGAACATGCCGGGAGGACGCAAGTTGAAGGAGGTCAAACCAACAGTGCCGCTCACGACGCGCCTTTTGAGGCATGGCGGCGGGTTGGTTCGTCTTCGAAGTTTCGTGGAACGGAACCGGTCACATGACATCCATACAACCCACTGATGCGCCCAAGAACGTGGTTCTGTTTGGGGAAACTGCCGCCGAATTGGATGTGGAGCCGGGCCTTGAGAGCTGCGTCAGTTTTCGCATCGCCAGAAACGCACAAGACCTCAAGCAGGCCCTGCCGGGTGCGCATGCGCTCATCTGCTGGGAAGCCTCGGAGCAGCCGGTACGGGATGCTCTCCATCATGAAGACGAGTTGGCGTGGATTCAGTGGCCATTCATTGGTGTTGATGCGGTACTGCCAATCTTGCAGGACAAACCAAACATAGTGCTCACGAATGCGAGCGGTGTTTACGATTGGCCGATCGCTGAATACGTGCTTGGCCTTGTGCTTGCGATGGCAAAGGACCTGCCGGCAACGATCACAATGCAATCAAGGTGCGAATGGCGGTTCCGTGAGACGGAAATGGTGGAAGGCCGCCGGGCGCTCGTTGTTGGAGTTGGTGGAGTCGGCCGTGCCATCGCGAAACTCCTAAAGGCGGTTGGCATGAGCGTTGTGGGCGTTGGCAGGCGAGCGCGTCCCGGCGATGGAACGTTCTCCGAAATCGCCGCCGCCGCGGATTTGTCCGTGAAACTTCCAGACGCCGATTATGTGATCTGCGCAGCACCGCTGACCGCTGAAACGAAAGGGCTCTTCGCCTCGACGCTTTTTGGCCGGATGAAGGCGACAGCGCGCTTCATCAATGTCGGCAGAGGCGAGATCGTCGACGAGAACGCGTTGCTTGCGGCATTGCAGACGGGGAAACTCGCTGCCGCAGCGCTCGATGTCTTCGAGACCGAGCCATTGCCACCGGAAAGTGGCTTATGGGGTTCAAGTCGCGTAATCGTGTCGCCGCATATGGCTGGTGATGTCATCGACACGACGAAGCGGCTGCAGGAGCTGTTTTCCCGGAATCTGACAAGCTTCCTGAAGGGGCAGGCCCTGAGCAACAAGGTTGATGTTTCTCTGGGATATATCAGCCGAAGTTAGCCGAGTGCGCACTCAGTTGCGCCGGCAAGCCTTGTGGCAAATGCCGATGAGAACACGCCGCGGCAACCGCCTTGCCGCAGCGTTGACACATTGGGGCGAATGGCGACAATGGCCGAAATTGGCCCTGCGGCTTGTCCTGAGTCCTGAAGGTTGATGGAACCTAGGAGCTTCTGGTGTCCACTCTTGCCATTCCGCGCATTGTGAAAATTCCCTTGGAGGCCCAGGCAGCCAATGCCCTGCGGGATGCCATCGTCAGCGGGGCTGTACCGGCCGGAAAGCGCGTCACCGAACTAGAGATATCCCAGCAGATGAACCTGTCTCGGGCGACCGTGCGCACGGCACTGCGCGAGCTGGAGAAGGAGGGCCTGCTCAAGCTTGTGCCATATACGGGCTGGATGGTGATTTCGCTGAGCGCCACAGATGTCTGGGAACTCTACACCCTAAGATCTGCCGTGGAGCGGCTGGCGGCTCAATTGCTCGCCAAATCGATGGACAGTGAACGGGCCGACCGCCTGAACGCGGCGTATGAAAAGCTAACCGAGGCCTGCAGAGGCGGGAACGTCAACAGAATCGCTGACGCGGATTTTCTGCTTCACAAGACCATTGTCGAGCTAACGGATCACGTCCGGCTTGCCTCCCAGTATAGACTGATCGAACAACAGATTCGGATATACATACATTCCAGCGACGCACTTATTCCGGATAGCGGTACGACGCTCGAACAGCATTGGCCGATCGTCGAGGCGATTCTCGCCGGCGACGCCGATGAAAGCGGGCGCCTTTCAGAAGAGCACAACCTGACCGAAGGTGAGAAGCTGTTTGAGCATCTGCGGCAGCGGGAAGAACAAGAGCAAGACGAGCCCAAGCCGGTCGCGGCCAAGAGAAAGCGGAAACGGCGGGTACAATTGCGATAGATGAAGGCGGAACTGTACAAGCTCCACCGTCATCTATAGACGATCATTCTCACCGGGGTCGGATTGAAGCCGCAAGCTGGGTTATCCTTTTGCGGACAGTTCGAGATGATGACGAGAACGTTCATCTCAGCCCGAAGATCCAGATAGTCGCCCGCCTTCGAACGGCTGTCCGATATGGCGATATCGCCATTGTCCGATACGGGCACGTACATGAAAAAATTGATGTTTGCCACAACGTCTCTTTCACTGAGACCGTGAACCTCCAGCTCCCGTGTCAGAATTTCCTGGCAACTTGGCGTGTTCTTCACATTGTAACGGACTTCGTTGCACTCGCGGCTGCAGCAACCGCCGATCGTATCGTGCATACCGCAAGTATCTTCAATAATTGTCATCATCTTCCGGGCGCGCAGAGACCATAGACCCGCCCCCTTTCCGAGATATATGTTCCCATTCAGCTTGACCGTATTGGCGGCATTGTATCGGTCGAGTGGATCATCAGCATTATAGCAAATGAAGTCGATCGCTTGCTGGCCTTCCAGATCGATAAGGCGCAAGTATTCACCAGCCTTGATCACTCTCGACCATGGCTTACCCGCGTTCACGACCGTGTCTTCCAGTACCGTATGATTTGGCACATTAATCTGTTCGGACATGCATCCACTCCTCAAGCTATATTGCTTCGGACTGTATCCGTCCGACAGGACCATAGATCAGTCGTACAACATGTTCGGGATAGTCATCGAAATCCACGGGATATAAGTGACCAATACAAGCCCGATGAGAACGATCAGCGCCGATGGAACGATTGCAATCGCTATCCGATGAAGCGGTTTGCCGGTGATCGCACAGGCGACGAAAAGATTGAGACCCACGGGTGGCGTCATCATCCCGAGCTCGACATTTACCAATGTGATTATCCCGAAATGAACCGGGTCTATGCCGATCGCCGAAGTAACGTTGACCATCAATGGGGCAAGTACGATGACCGCGGATACGGCATCAAGAAAGAAACCGGATACGATGAGAACAAGATTGAAAAGAAGAAGAATGATCCACGGCTCGTCCGATAGGTTAAGAATATCGGACGATATCTTTGTAATCAGCCCCTGGCTCGCAAGCACCCAGGACAGAGCTGATGCGCCGGCAACAATCAACAAGAGGGTTGCTGATATGAGGCCCGAGTCGCGCAGAATGCGCACAAGCGATTGCATGTCGATCGTACGATACACGAACACGCCGACGATCAGTCCGTAGGCAACCGCGACGGCGGCGGATTCGGTTGGCGTGAAGATGCCCGAGTAGATACCGCCCAGGAGCAGCACGGGCAGGCCCAGGCCAAGCGCGGCACGTTTGAAGGCGATGCCAATCTCTTTAAGGGTCGGGCGCTGGTCCAGGGGGATGCCATTCCACCAGCCCATGATCATGCAATAAACGACAAGCATTCCCGCGATCATGAAGCCGGGAAGGAAGCCGGCGGCGAATAGCTGGCCTATGGATGTTCCCGTAACGGCGCCGTACACGATCAGTGTGATGCTCGGTGGTATGATGATCCCAAGGGAACCGGCCGTTGTCATAAGCCCGATCGAAAAGTACTCCGAGTAACCTGCGCGCACCATCGCAACGATCATGATGCTTCCGACGGCTGCGAGCGTGGCCGGGCTGGATCCACTGATGGCGCCGAAGAAGACGCAGGCGATGACCCCGGCAGCCGCCAGTCCCCCTGGCAACCAGCCGACCAAGACCTTGGCGAGGTTGATCAACCGGTCGGCGATTCCGGCAGCGCGCATCAGTTCGGACGCCAGAATGAAATACGGAATTGCCATCAAGGTGAAGTTGTCGATGCCCGCAAACATCCTTTGGGCAATCACGACAGGCGGGGTGTTGGTGAGAACACCCACACCGAAGAACGAGCTGAATGACAGCGCGATAAAGATCGGCAATGCGAGAAGCAGCGTCGCTACGACGAAGGATAGAAGAACTACCGCCATTACTTCATATCCACGCTAGACCGTCGTTCCCGACGCATGTTCAGTGACGTCGACCCGGCCAGCGCGGTCGCCGGTCCACAGCGCCCATATCATCTGGACGAAACGAATGAACATGAGCAGACCCGACAAGGGCAAGATGACGTACACCCAGCCCATGGGCACAAGCATTGCTGATGAAAGCTGTCCCATCGCCAGGACATGCTGCACCAGCGCCAGCCCGTACCAGATCAGAACGATCGAGAACACAGAGCCGGATAGAGCGCCGATGATTGCCACGATCCGGGCGGGCTTTTCAGGAAGCACCGTCAGCAGTAGATCGACGGTGATATGTGCCTTGTTGCGAAGCCCTATGCTCGCACCCGTGAAAGACATCCACACAATGATGTAGCGGACGGCTTCTTCAATCCATGATATAGATAAATTGAATGCATACCGGAGAACAACCTGGATGAGAACGAGTATAACGGCAACGGAAATTCCGGATACCATTATTATGTTCTCGATCTCATCCAGATAAGTCAGTAGTTTGGATGCGGCCCGTTTCATATTCGTTTTTGGGCTGCTAGTTGGACACTTGGTAAATCTGATCAAGAAGTTCGCGCGATACGACCGGCGCGAAACTGTCGTGGACCTCTCGGCTGGCATCGATGAAGCCGACCCGGGCCTCCTCGCTGAGTATCGACACGTTCATGCCATCGCTCTTGAACCGTTCAGCAAGCGCCGTATCGAGATCGATCGTGAGTTTCCTGCCGTAGTCGCGCGCCTCTGTCGCTGCCTCCTGCACGATCGTTTTCAGATCGTCAGGCAAGGCATCCCAAGCCTGTTTGCTTACGACCAACGCATAGGCGAGATAAGCATGTGCGGAGAGCGTCAGATGAGTCTGCACTTCGTAGAACTTCATCGTATCGATGTTTGACAGCGAGTTCTCCTGCGCCTCGGCCACGCCAGACTGCAGTGCATTGTAGACCTCGGTGAACGCGATCGGAATGGGATTGGCGCCCCAGGAGCGGTACTGCTCAATGATGAGCGGGCTGTCCATGGTGCGGACTTTGGTGCCCTTGAGATCGGCCACGCCGCTGATCGGGTCATTCGACGTCAAATGCTTGAAACCACTTTCCCAAAAGGCCAACCCCTTCAGTGCCTTGGCTTCCAGGCCGTCAAACAGCCCCTGACCAATTGGTCCATCCAGCACCTCATAGGCCGCTTCGCGCGTTGGAAAAATGAAGGGCAGGTCAATCACCTGCATACGCTGATCGAAGTTCCCGAGCTTCGCGGTGGGCGGAATCCCGACCTGAACCGAGTTGAACTGAATCTGCTCGACGATTTGTGTATCGCTGCCAAGTTGCGCCGACGGAAACACTTCCACCGAAATCCGCCCACCTGAGCGTTCATTGACCAACTCGGCAAACTTGTCGGCGGCCTGGCCGGATGGTGTGTTCGGGCTGACAACGTGAGCGAATTTCCAATCAAATTCCGCGGCCATTGCCGACGACATTGTCATAAGCGCCGCAATTATGAATGCGGTCGCGCTTCTGATTTTTGACATTTTTTCCTCCCGTTCGAATGAAGCTCTGTAGGCGTTCAATTCGATAATTACAGATGATCGACAATCATCAATACAGTGTCAACCCCTCGACTCGAAGCACGCGCGACAGTTGGCATCCGTGGAGTCTTTTCCAGTTGCGGGAGGTGAGGGCCATCGTCTGGTTGGCGAGAGTCCGAAGTCTGGCGCGGTTGTACGTACCCTCAGCGCGGAAGGTCAAAAAACCCATATAATGAATTACATAAGCCAATCGACGCGCTTACCTTAGACCGGAATGATCGCCTGGCCACTGCGCTTTGACGTGGCCCGTCGATGCCGACTCAGGATGTTCTGCCGATGGTGAAATCGGTCCGGTCGGCGTCTGTCCGAGCAGTTTGCATCGGGTGCCATGATGGACTGAAAAATATCAAACTTGCGTTATTGGCGCCAATCGGCAATATGGTTTCAGGTCGCTTAGATTCGGAAGGAGGGCGGTATGCCATTGAGTACGGTCTCAGATGTTCGCGCGCGGGAGATATTGGATTGCCGCGGTTGGCCAACCGTTCAGGTCGATATCTACGTCGACGGTCAGTTGCAGGGGCGCGCCGACGTTCCTGCCGGGCGCTCAACGGGGCTGCACGAAGCCTGTGTTCTCACTGATGGAGATCCAAAGCGCTATCGCGGCTTGGGCGTAAGGAACGCTGTTGCCAATGTCGAAGGGCCCATCCGTGAGGCAATCGTCGGGCTGGATGTCACTGAACAGCGGAAGATCGACTCAGAGTTGATCAAGCTCGATGGCACACCAAACAAAGGAAATCTCGGTGCGAATGCAATCCTCGGCGCCTCGCTGGCGATCGCCCGTGCCGGCGCGGCAACTGCGAACCTGCCCCTCTACCGCTATCTGAATCCGTTCGGCCACGTCCTGCCCGTGCCGCTGATGAACTTTCTCAACGGCGGCAAGTTGACGGCGAATGAACTGGAGATCCAAGAGTTCATTCTGATGCCTATTGGTGCTGAATCCTACGGGCACGCATTGCAGATCACCACCGAGATCAATGAGGAATTGCGGGAACTGGTCGTTGCCAAGTATGGCATCCTGGCCACCAACACGGGTGACGAAGGCGGCTTTGCAACACCGATGAAAGGTATATGGGAGCCTCTCGAGTTTCTTCAGAAGGCTGCCGAAAGGGCCGGATACAAGATCGGATTTGGCGAAGATATCGTGTTCGGCCTCGACTGCGCTTCCAGTCATTGGCATGACAAGGACGCCGGTCTCTACACGCTTGATGGCGTGTCTTATGAGCGCGATGCGCTCATCGATCTTTACAAGCAGGTTGCCGCCAAATTTCCGCTCGGCTCCGTCGAAGATCCCCTGGATGAAGAGGATTTCGACGGCTTTGCCGCGCTCACTCAAGAGCTGCCGCAGACCCAGATTGTCGGTGATGATCTCTTTGTTACGAATGTCGAGAGACTGCGCATCGGCGTCGAACACAAGGCAGCCAACGCAATGCTCTTCAAGGTGAACCAGATCGGTTCCTTGAGTGAGGCTTTCGATGCTGCCGAGTTCGCCTACCGCCATGGCTATGGCGTACAGGTATCGGAACGTTCCGGCGAGACCGAGGACGCACTGATTTCGGATCTGGTCGTGGCACTCAATGGCGGCCAGATAAAAACCGGCATGCCAGTTCGTGGCGAGCGAACGGCAAAACACAATCGTTTGCTCCAGATAGAAGAAGAGCTCGGAAGCACAGCGATATTTGCCGGGCACCACTTTCGGCAGCCGCGCTGACCGATCGGTCTAACGGTCCCTGGGAAGGGCGCGGCGGTGTTTGATAGATGACCTATATTAAGAACCGTGATGTTCTGCTTTCGGCCGGCGATGTCGATCTGCGCCGGATGGCACTGGATATCGCCGAAGCCGGGCTAGCCTGCGCTGATCCCGGTTCGCTCGTCCGCAACCACCTATCGATTGCAAACGATCGGCTGCATGCCGGCGAGATGACGTGTGACCTCTCGCGAGGGCAGCGGATTTTTGTGATCGGGGCCGGGAAAGCCACGTTCTCTATCGCGAAAGCCATTGATGAGATCATCGGAGAGCGTATTCACAAAGGTCTCATCACGTGCAAAACCGGGCAGCAAGGGGCACTGGACCACATCGAGTTGATCTTGGCGGATCACCCGATCCCGAGCGAGAAATCGTGCCTGGCAGCAAATAGAACAATCGAATTGCTGAAAGAAGTCCGTCCGGACGATATTATCATTTCATGTTTTACCGGAGGTTCATCTGCATTATTTGTGTCTCCCATTGATGGGATATCATTGGAAGACAAGGCAAAATCAAATGAAATACTTCTACAATGCGGTGCAAACATATATGAGATAAATGTTGTTCGTAAACACTTGAGCCTTGTGAAGGGAGGGCGACTTGTGCGCTCGCTACCTGCAGGCGTGCATCTCATCAACCTCACGATCTCCGATGTCATCGGTGACCATCTTGGATATATCACAGATCCATCTGTGCCAGACACCTCGACGTTCAGCGACGCAAGGGCGACATTGAACAAGTATGATCTTTGGGATCGCTTGCCGAAGTCTGTTACGAACCATTTGTTGGACGCGCCGGAGAGGCACGCGACGGTTAAGGCCGATGGACTGGCACATCTGGATCGCATCGACATCCTGCTTGCCAAGAGCGATGCTGCATGCAAGGGCGCCGCGAAGGCTGCCGAGCATCTCGGCTTCATGCCGCTTTTCCTGTCATCGCTCTTCGAAGGAGATAGCAGCGCGCTTGGCCGTCACTTCGTTGCGATCGCCAAGCAAGTAATCGCCAATGGCAGCCCAGCTCCTGCGCCGTGTGCCGTTATTGGGGGGGGCGAAACGACTGTTACGATCAATGGACGTTCCGGCAAGGGTGGCCCAAATCAGGAGTTCGTGGTGGGTGCTGCCCTCGATCTCGATGGGGTCAACCGGGTCGTCGCACTCGGAATGGACACCGACGGTACCGATGGCCCGACCGAATTTGCTGGTGGCATGGTGGATGGTCAGACCGCCGCAATTTCACGCGAAGCCGGGATTGATCTCTACCGGGCGCTTCGAACACATAATGTAACGCCGGCCCTTCAAGAGAGCGGTCACATCCTGCTCACTGGAGATACCGGCACCAATGTGAATGATCTGAAGCTCGTGCTTGTTGTTTAGGTGCATTGTGGATTTCGAACATGGCACCACAGGCCGCATTCATCACGGTGATCCAAGTTCGTCCCACTGCATCACCAACAAGGGATGTGACCTGAGCCCCGAGTCTCTTCCACTTTAGTGCGGAGTCCGTGGGTTCATTTCTGGCCTCATGCGGCCTGTTTTCGCGATGCCATTTTGATGGCGAATTCGCTGGGCGTGAGACTGCCGAGCGATGAGTGTGGTCTGTTTCGGTTGTAATCCCCCTTCCATTCGGTGATTTGGGAACGCGCTTCTGAGAGCGATGTGAACAGCCTCTCGTTAAGGCGCTCGTCCCTGAAGCTGCCGTTGAAGCTTGCCACGAAAGCGTTCTGCATCGGCTTTCCGGGCTGGATGTCATGCCAGTCGACATCAGTTTGCTGACACCATTTGAGAACCGCCATGCTAGTCAGTTCCGTGCCGTTGTCAGAAACCACTGTAGCGGGCTTGCTGCGCAGGCGGATCAGGGCGTCGAGTATGCCGGTAACCCGCTGGCCTGACCGCGATGTGTCCACCACCAGCGCCAGGCATTCTCGAGGGAAGTCATCGACCACGGCCAGACCCGGAACGGCGTCCATCGGTGAATGCGTCTGACACGAAGTCAAGGCTCCACCGCTCGTTTGTTCTGCTCGGCAGCAACATGGGTCTTCTGGTGCCGAGCGCGCGCTTCCTGCTCTCGCAGAATGCCAACGATCTGTTCTTCCTTGAGCCGTGATCGCTTCATTCGTCCGTCTCCTGGTTGGAACGGACTCTACATAGAACTGGAAGGAGATTCAGGGTTGCAGGTCAGCCCGGCGTCTCTGTCGATGCTTTCCGACCACCACACGGTGGGGTCTCAGGCTGGAAGGTGCCGTGACGAAACGACTGCATCTGCCAGCGCGGCGTGCATGGACCACCGCTTTTGGCTCCAGCCTATGCTATCCGAGTCGCGTTCTCTTTACGTATCTCACCGGGCGTCTTGCCGTACTTCTTCGCAAAAGCCCGCGCAAAACTGGCCGGCTCGGCATAGCCGACCCGCCAGGACACCGTTTCGACATTCAGGCCTGCGGAGGCCAAGAGCTCATACGCAATCGCCAAGCGTGCATCGATGTAGAGCTGCCGAAAGCTGGTGCCTTCGCCGGTCAGCCGCCGTCGCAGGGTTCGCTCGGTGAGGGCCAGTTTGGCGGCGACGTCCTCGATCTGTTGGTCGGACCCGATTTTGTCCACGATGGCATCGCGAACTTGCCTGGACCAATGCGGCAGGGCACCTGCTTGCTCTTCAAGGAGCGTCTTACACTGATCGAGGCAGAACCGTAGAGAGACTGGATCTGATTTTGGCAGAGGTGCATCAAGGATGTCTGCCGGAAACGCCAGGGCATTGACGGGTTGGCCCATTTTGATTGTGAGCGGTGTGAACTCCGCCATCTTCGAGGGATACTCGGTGTCATCATCCACAAGCCGCGCGACAAAGTCGTCGAAGTCGGGCTGTTGCAGCAAGTCGCGGATGAACTTCACGGAGACGACGATATGGCGCTCTAGGATGTAGCGATGCGTGGAGGCTGGGATGTCGGATGTGTCGAACTCCAGTCGCGCTTCGCTGTCCTCCTCCACCAGCGACATCTCGGCAATCAGAAACGAGAGCTTTGCATAGTTGATGGCGGTTTCGATTGCAGCTCTCAGAGTGGGGCTCGTCAGGATGGCGAAGCCCCAAATGCCAAAGGCGTGCACATGTGTAGCGCGACCGACCGCGAATCCGATGCCGACGTTTTCTGGTGCAAGACGTACCAGGTTCTCGATCGCTCGGATTTCATCGGCCGTGCTGTGGATTGCATTAGGATCGTCGAGCTCCGCGACTGAAACAGACGTGTGTTCGAGACACGCCTCCGCCGGAATGCCACGCTTCGCCGCCTCGTCGCAGAGGAGGCGCAGGCTCGTCGAGGGACGGGTTTGCGATTGCACAATCATGGGGAACATGATGATGACTTGTCCGAAAATATCAATTTTGGAGGTGTGATCTGCTGCACCAACGCCCCATGTCCACGTCGCTACGCCTAGCTGTGCAACGCGAGCCAGGCCTCCTCCTCACCGGGTTCGGGAAGCACATCGCCTCCCTCCATCACCCAACTGGCTGGAACGTCGATTGTGTCGGCGATGATCTCGTTGAGCGGTACACCTGAGTGTGTGAGGATCGACGCCTTCATGCGGTTCAAGAGATGGCTCTTCTGATTATCTGTCCGCCCGGCGCGAATGCTGCCAAAGAGGAACACGCTCTTGCCATTGACCGGCAGTTGCGGGGCGTCCTCAAAAAAGAAGACGTGAACGAAGGTTCGAGGCGCACCCGTGATCTCGCAATGAATATCGGTGAGATCGGCAGCGATCTTCTGTTTGGCGGTGTCAGAGATGACGCCGCGAACCGCGTTACACATGTACAAAGGCATGTCTCTTAGTCCTTTGGGTTGCGGATCGACGTGACCACTTCGTTGGCGGATCGCCCTGTGTTGACCATGCAGATGTCGCCAAGCTCTTTCAGAAGGGCGATACGCTCTGTCTGGGGGAGTTGCCGGTTCGCATGAAGCGACGCAATGACGGTGGTCGATGGTCCACCAGCGGTGAACCCGCTGCCTTCCGGCACCACGATCCAGTCAATGTCCGCAGGCGCCGAGAAGGCGCGCTGTGTGAATGCGTCGATCTGAGCCTTGAGCCCACGTTCGGCGTGGTGAGGAATTTGCCCTTCCTGGACAATGCACATGACGGGGATCATGGGCCTGCTCCTTTCCAATCGGCTTAGGTGAAGCTCACGGCCCGGCTTCCGCTGGACACCGACTGGAGGATTTTCGTCACATCGGCTCTGCGCATCACTTTCGGTATGGCATAGGAAGACCGGGCCTCGGCCAGGGCGTCCTTGGTGATGGAGGCAAAGTCCTGCTGCTGAACGTCATCGAGGTTCACAGGAATGCCGACGGTTTCGGCGAGGACATCGACGCGGTCGATGAACTGCTGTGCCTGGTCTGGCGCGTAAGGCTGGTCGGTGTTGCCCTGGAGCATGCGCTCCAGCTCGGCAAAACGCTCAGAACAAGCATCTTTGTTGAACCGCAGAACCCGCGG
This sequence comes from Tepidamorphaceae bacterium, assembly GCA_028279445.1. Classification (GTDB taxonomy): domain Bacteria; phylum Pseudomonadota; class Alphaproteobacteria; order Rhizobiales; family Tepidamorphaceae; genus JANQNT01. Next base: position 30,593 of record JANQNT010000030.1, read on the forward strand.
CAGAAGGATCGCATTGGCCAGCCCATGGGGCGTGTTGTAGTGCGCGCTGATCTGGTGCGAGATCGCATGGACATAGCCGAGGCCGGCACGGGTGAAGGCGTTGCCTGCCAGGAACGAGCCCAAAGCCACCATCTCACGCGCGCGCTCATCGCCGGGGTTGGCGTATGCGATGGGCAGGAATTCCATGATCAAGCGTATGGCCGTTGCGGCATCGCGGTCAGTGTCGGCCGTGCGGGCGCGCGAGGTGAAAGCCTCAATGGCATGGGTCAGCGCGTCCATGCCGGTGCCGGCTGTCATCGGGCCAGGCAAAGACACCAGCAGATCGGTGTCGAAGGCCGCGGCGACGGGCATGTATTTGGGGTCGACGAAGAATGTCTTCTTGTGGGTTTCGGTGTCTGAGATCACGGCCGCGGTCGTCACCTCGGACCCGGTGCCCGACGTGGTGGCAACCACATAGAACGGCAGCAAGGGTTGATCGACTTTGAGGATGCCCGCCAGCTTGTCGAGCGGCTTCTTGCTGGTGCTCGCCGAGGCCATGACTTTGGCGGCGTCGATGGCCGAGCCACCGCCCACAGCGAAGACGCTGTCACACTTGCCTCTGCGAATGGCCGCAACGCCTTCTTCGACAACGGCAAAGGTGGGGTTGGGGATGATCCCGTCGTAGACGGTCGCCTCGCAGCCCTCCTGTTTCAGAAAGTCCAGGAGACCGTCCAGCATTCCGTTCTTCAGAAGGAAGCTGTCGGTGACCACCAGTGGGCGTTTGGAACCGCTGTGCACCATCAGATCAGCGAGCTTGATCATGGCGCCTTTGCCCGAGAAGGTCAGCGGTTTTTCAGGCGTGTAGAAGCGGTTCAATGCGCGAAGCGCGAGAGCCATAGGGGGGCGGATCATCGGACCGTCCTTTCATGTCGTTCCAGCAGCGCTGATGGAGCGCCGCATCAAAGGGGATTGGAGTTCTGTAGGGGTGGTGCGGCCGCCGCATGCGGCGGCCGTATCGTCGATCGAGGTGCGGGACTAACCCAGCATCCTGATCCACTTCATCTGGCGGTCGGTGTGGCCGTAATATTTGAGGTCGGGCTCGAAATCGAAGAGCTTCTCAAGGACCGGCTTCATGTGTGAGAAGCACTCCAGGCTGTACTCACCGTGATAGCGGCCCATGCCAGAGTTGCCGACACCGCCGAAGGGCAGGTTGGAGTTGGTGTTCTGCATCACCGCATCGTTGATCGCGCCGCTGCCGAACGGGATCTCGGCCAGGAAGCGTTCCTTGGTCGCGCGGTCATGGGAGAACAGATAACCGGCCAGCGGCTTTTCCAACTGCCGCACGATGTCGAAGGCCTCATCGAGCGTCTCGTACTCCAAGACGGCGATGATGGGACCGAAAATCTCGTCCTGCATGATCGGATCGTCGAAGCTGACATTGTGCACGATCGTCGGCTGGATGACGCGCTCGTCGCGGTTGCTCTTGCCACCGTAGTAGACCTTCTCGGGGTCGATCAGACCAACAACCCGGTCGAAGTTCCGCTCGTTGATGATGCGGGTGAAATTGCCGCGCTCAACCGAGTACTCATGCTTTTCAATCTCGTGGACCATGCGCTCAAGAACGCGGTCCTTGATGCTCTTGTGAACCAGCACATAGTCGGGCGTCAGGCAGAGCTGGCCGGAGTTGATGAACTTGGCCCAGATCAGACGCTTGACGCTGACATCGACAGAGGCGTCCTCGGCAATGATGGCGGGGTTCTTGCCACCAAGCTCCAGGGTCACGTTGGTCAGATGCGGGGCCGCCGCCTGGTTGACGATCCGGCCCACCTGAGGGCTGCCGGTGAAGAAGATCTTGTCCCAACGCTGATTCAAGAGCGCGGTGGTCTCCGGGATCGCGCCCTCGACCACATGCAGGTAACCGGGATCGAAGTTCTCATTGATGATTTTCGCCATGATCCGGCTTGTTTCAGCGGGGAGTTCGGAAGGCTTCAGCACCGTGGTGTTGCCGGCCATCATCGAACCGACAACAGGGATCAGGGACAGGTTGTAGGGGAAGTTCCAGGCACCGATGACAAGTGTCGTGCCGAGCGGCTCGGCCACGATGTAGCTCTTGCCAGGCTGGTTGAGCAGATTGGTCGCAACCTTCCTCGGCTTGGCCCAGTCCTTGAGGTGCCTGATGGCCAGTTCCAGCTCTTCGAACAGCGGGAACAGCTCGGTCAGTTGGGTGTGGTGCTTGGACTTGCCGAAGTCGTTGTAGATCGCCTCGTACAGCGCATCCTCGTGGGCGCGCAGGAGACCCTCGAGTTTCTTAAGCTGCTCCAAGCGGAACTCGACGGGGAGCGTGACCTTCGTGCGGAAGTACTCACGCTGATTTTGAACGATGCCGCCGATCTGGTCTTCCACGGTGGTGATTTGTGTTTGTGCATTCATGACGGGTCCTCAGTTGAGTAGCGTTGCTATCTCGGTCCTGAGCGCGATCGCGCTCAGGATGTGCATCCAAATTGCCTGAGGGAGCATCGGACCGACATGTCATGCCCGGACAAGGTCCTGACAGTTTCGGCCAACTGGTGGATTTTTGCCGGGAACCGCGGATGCCGGTCATGCGCTAACAATCAAACTGGGCCACTCAATAGGGGCATCATCTCACCATTGGCGATTGCTGCGGCATTCGGCCGAACCACATTGAGCCTCGAAGACCACTTGTCTCAACCCAATACGCCGACCGAAGCCCAACATCGATGTCATCGCGCAGCTTGATTTTGTCGACAAACTGAATACAAGATTCACGCCCTGCCGTTAGGGCAACAAGCATTGCTTCTGCGATGTGATCGGACTAGTCGTGTTCTAAGTCGACCGAAATCATGCATTGGCAACAAGGGGATGAACTTGGCAGTGAAGGAAAAGAAAAAGACTGCTGAGGTTCGGCGAAGGGGGAGCGGAGCTCAGCGGGTTTATGAGGAACTCAAACGGGACATTCTTTGCCTCGACCTCAAGCCAAGTGATCTGCTCGACGAGTCAGCGCTCAGCCAGAAATTCGGGATGTCACGGTCGCCGGTTCGCGAAGCTCTGATCCGTCTCTCGATGGAAGGACTGGTCGTCACTCTGCCCAACAAAAGCACGCTCGTTGCACCACTGGGATTAGAGGAGTTCCAATCCTATCTCGACGCGCTCGACCTCGTTCAGCGTGTCACAACACGACTGGCCGCAAGGCTTCGAACCCAAGCCGATTTGAAAGCCATAATTGCACGCGAGAAGGAGTACAAAAAAGCGCGCGCGGTCGGCAATGTGTCCGATATGATTGAATCCAATCTCAAATTTCATATGGCGATCAGCAACGCCGCTCGGAACAAGTATCTAGACTTCTTACATGCGCGTCTGCTGGATGATGGCAGACGTATGCTTCATCTTTACTTTCGCTCTTTTGGCGACGCCGTGCCTGAGTCAACTGAACACGACCACGACCTCATCGTCAAAGCCATTCGGAACCAAGACGAGGACCTGGCGGAAAGCCATGCGCATGATCATGTGATGGGCGTCGGCAAGCAGTTTCTCGGATATCTCGGCGCCTATCAACTGACGGATTTCAAGCTCAGTGTGTGATCGGCCGAGCCGCTCGATAGAGTATTTTCCGCATCGCTTGTACGCTCGTGATCAATGCCGATCCGAAGCCCGGAAAGACATACGAAGAACCCGATTTTCTACATTCAGGCAGCAAGCGCTTTTACATCCGGATTTTCGGACCAATCCGCATACCAGTCCTGGAAAAGTCGATACTGGGTTTCGACATAGCCGCGCTGACTGTCCGACAAGGCGTCCATCTCATTGAGGTTCCGGCGATAGGCTTCATCGCCGTTGATCACCATGAGATGTTTATAGAAGAGCACCAGATCCGCGCCCTCGTCGAACGAAGACAGAATCGCCAATGCCTGATCAAGTTCGAGAGCCAGCGCCCGCGCTTTGGCACTGCCCTCGGCAGCCTTCCGGCATAGTTCAACAAGATGCAGAACTTCGTTTGGCAGGGCGTTTCCGATGCCGGTAATGGCACCAACCGCGCCACAATTCACGAAACCATGAAACACATTGGTATCGACGCCGACCATCAGCGTCACATCATCGTCGGCGCTGGTGATGTATTCGGCGGCATATCGCAGATCTTCGGAGCCGCCAAACTCTTTAAAGCCAACCAGGTTGGGATGGTCCCGCCGCAGTTCAAAGAAGAGGTCGACGCGGGTTGCAAACCCGTAGTAGGGGCTGTTGTAGATCACGGCCGGCAGATCGGGTGCCGCCGACAGGATGGCTTCAAAGTGCTTGCGTTGCGCGGGCAGCGAGCTGCCACGCGACAGAACGCGCGGGATGACCATCAGGCCCTGCGCGCCGACCTCTTGCGCATGACGGCTATGGGCCACCGCACTTGCCGAATTGATGGCTCCGGTCCCGACAACCGTAGGAATGCCGGCCTCAACCAGCTTGGTAACCCCTGTCATGCGCTGCTCATCCGTCAGGAGCGGCCAATCGCCCATGGACCCGCAATAGACAACCGCCGACATGCCCGTTTCGATCAGCGCTTTGCCGGTGGCGATCAGCGCATCGTAGTCGGGGGTCCGGTCCGGCAGGCACGGTGTCATCAAGGCCGGCATGCATCCGGAAAAAGCGTTATGAGGCATCATATTCTCCCGCGTTTGGATTGATGGAGTTCTTCTGGCTTTGGCCGAGATGGTGGAAAGGTGCGTTCTGCGCTGGAACTGGTGTGCAGATGCGCTCGGACCCGACCCGGCGATGTTTGCGTTCAGGGTCAGTCCATGGGAACCGTGACTGGCAATGGATGGGGTTTTGGATGGGGGCTCATACCAAGCGATGCCCTGCTTGCTGCACGAGATCTTCCGCAGCTTCCGTGTCCGATGATCTGATGAAGATGATGTCGCCGTCGAAAGACGAAACGACCAGGACGCCGATTCCGTTTTCTGACAAGGGGCGAATGACGGTCAGAATGACGCCCGCGGCCTCAAAGGCAAAAGGCCCCATAAACTTGTAACAGACCCATCCCCGCGCCGCCTTGGCACCGCTCGGAATCCGTTCATCGAGACAGATGATCGAAAGTTCGTCATCGGTGCGTGTGATGCTGGCGAAGCCGGCACCTTCGGCCCAATCGGGCACCGGTTCACCCGGGTCCAGACGAGCGACCGAATAGGCGCCTTCCTGCCGTTGCAGGCTTATCTGGCGGGACATGGCCAATTCCCTCACATCTTCAACCATTTCGCGAACGTCGATCCGTCGACAAAAAGAAGAGAAATGCCGGTTATCGCGAGGGCCGTGCCAATGATCTGGGGGGCGCCGAAACGTTCGTGAAAGACAAATGCCGACACCAGGGTAGCGATGACGATTGTTCCGCCCACGACGAAGGGGACGACCACATTCGCTGACAGCTTCTGGCCATCCGCTCCGCCAATTCCAAACAAGTAGAGATAGCAGATTTCGGCGCCGGCAATACAGATACCCGCGACAACAGCCCAGAAAAAAGTCTGTAACGGTAGTCCAGAGAGTGTAACTCCGGTCGATACAGAGTAAAGGGCATAGATAGTTGATGTTGTTAGTGCCGCGAATTGGAGCGCGATGATTGCTAAAATAATGGACTCAGATCCAGCGGGGACATGGTTACCCGAAATCTTGATAAAGATATTGTACCCGGCATAGAGGAACGCCGTGAGCAGCAATATGAGGTGCTGGGACATCTTCCGTTCACCCGATCTCGACCGCCGGGCGGCTGCAACGCCCATCCCGCGGAGTAGGAAACTCGGACATGTCTCGCCTATCCATGGCTGGTCGCCCCGGTCAGAAGGCATGCTTGTTCAAACAGGATGTTGGCTGCGGTCATCGCGGTGAGCGTTCCGGTCTCGAGCGGTGGACACACCTCGACCAGATCAGCGCCGGTAAAGTTGATCCCACGCAGTCCGTGTAAGAGCGCCTGGGCTTCCCGGTAGCTTAAACCGCCGGGCTCGAGGCCTCCCGTGCCGGGCGCGATGCTCGGATCAAGAGCATCGATGTCGAATGTGAGGTAGGCTGGAACGTTGCCGATGGCCTGCCGTATCTGTTGGGAAATGGCATCCGGACCAGAGTGTTCGACGTCGTCCATGTCGAAGATGGAAACACCAACCGATTTCGCCCATTCAAGGTCGTCGGCTTTGAACAGGGTTCCCCGGATTCCGATCTGAAACAGCATCTTTGGATCGACAAGCCCTTCTTCGATCGCGCGGCGGAAGATGGTGCCGTTGGCGACCGGCTTTCCCAGCATCGCGTTCTGGGTGTCGGAATGGGCGTCGATCTGGACTAGAGCGACAGCGTCTTTGCGACCAATCGCGCGCAACAGTGGCAGCGAGATCGTATGGTCGCCGCCAACGGCCAGCGGCCTTGCCCCGGCGTCCAAGATCATATCGGCGAATGCTTCAATCGCATCGAGACTTGCGCCGGCATCAAGCGGATCAACTGGAGCATCCCCAATGTCGGCGATCCGATGATCGCGAAACGGAGAGACGCCGGTCGCGTAACTGACCTCTCGGATCAACCGCGACATTTCCCTGATCTGTGCCGGCCCGTGGCGCGATCCCGATCGAAAGCTCGACCCCAGATCGAACGGAACACCGAAGATTGCGATATCAAGGCCATTGGCGCCGGTTTGCATCGGCGCACGCAAGAAGGCCGCCACGTTGGAAAAACGTGGAACGGTCGCCACATCGGCTGGCTGCGCGAGAGCGTTTGTCATTGCATGAACTCGCCGCCGTTCACAAAGAAGTTGGCACCGGTCGTGAACTCAGCGGCCAGGATGCAATCCACCATATGAATGACGTCGTTGTGCGCACCGAGCCGCCCCATCGGTATCCCGTTCAGAACACCGGTAAGGCCCTCGGGTGTATCCAGCGCGTAGCGCTCGCGGACCTCTTCGGTGTCGACGGCACTTGGCGTCAGGCAGTTCACACGGATTTTCGGTGCAAGTTCGCGCGCCATGCACTTGGTCAGGGCCAGGATTCCGCCCTTTGCGCTGCAAAAGTTGGCGCCGTTCTTCCGACCTTGAATGCCGCAAGCCGCGCCGAGATTGATGATCGAACCCTGCCCCTCACCAATCTGCCGGACAAACTCCTGACCGCAGATGAATGTGCCCTTTAGGTGCGTGTCGACAACTTCATCCCAGAGTTCATCTGTCAGTTCGCTGAACGGCGCATCACGATTGACCCCAGCGCAATTGATCAGGACATCGCAGCCGCCAAACACTTCGCAGGTGCGGGCAAACATCGCACGGACATCTTCGCGGCGGCGCACATCGGCCTGGACCGCCAGCACGCGGTCCTTCGCGTCGGCTTCGAGTTCCGCGATCACGTTTTCCGCGCCCTGTGGACTGCGGTAGTTCATGACCACGTTGCTGCCTTTCGCGGCAAATGCCTTGGTCAATGCGGCGCCGAGCCCCCGCGTTCCACCCGTGATTACAATTGCGTTCAAGACAGGAATTCCACTTTGTTGCCCGAGGTTTGCGCGGTCGGATTTGCTCAGTACCCAAGCAGATTGGGGACGAAGAGTGTGATTTGCGGGACATAGCTGATCGTCAGGAGCGTAATCAGCAGCACGCCGATGAAGGGGAGCAGTGGCTTGAAGACGGCCTCGATAGGCACCTTGCTCAGACCGCAAGCCACATAGAGGCAAACACCCACGGGTGGCGTGAACAGCGACAAAGACACGTTTGCGGCGACAAATATGCCGATGTGAATCGGGTCCATCCCAAGCGCGACGCCGGTCGGAACCAGGATCGGCATCAGGATGATGATCGCCGGCAGCGCATCCATGATCATCCCGATGAGGAAGAATGTGATGTTCACCAGGATGACGAAGATGATCCAGTTGCCGGTTACTCCAGCGATCCACTGAGCGATCTGGTGGGGAATACGCTCGAAGGCGAGCGTAAAGGACAGGGCGGATGCCATGCCAAGCACCAGAAGAACGATGCCGGTGAGCTTTGCTGCCTGCAGCAAAACACCAGGCATGTCGGACAGCTTCAGTTCCTTGTAGACGAAGAGCGATACGATCAGACCGTAGACCACCGCCACCGCCGATGCCTCGGTGGGGGTGAAGATGCCACCGAGAATGCCGCCAAGAATGATGACGGGCATCAGAAAGGCGAGGATGCCGTCCTTGATGATCGCAATCTTCTCGCCGAAGGTCGTGGGATCGGTGGTCGGAAGGTCCAGTTTCCACCCGTAGTAATAGCAGAGCAGCATCAGCGCGATGCCGTTGAACACGCCCGGTAGTATTCCGGCGGCGAACAGACCGCCGATGGATATGCCGGACACAACGCCAATGATGATCAGATCAATCGACGGGGGAACGATCGACGAGGTTCCGCCCGATGCAGCCAGAAGTGCAGTGGCAAACTCTCGCGGATATTTCCGCTTGAGCATTTCGGGCATCGTCGTCGAACCGATCGCCGCGGTGTCTGCGCTTGCCGAGCCGCACACCCCGGAAAAGAACATCGTCGACAAGATCACGACAAAGCCCAGGCCACCCTTGACCCGGCCGACGAATACCAAAGACAGATCGACAATGCGCCGGGCGATGCCGCCATGGCCCATGATCGTTCCGGCCAAAATGAACATCGGGATGGCCAGCAGGGTGAAGCTGTTCAATCCATCCAGGATTTTCTGAGGGATCAGGATCAGGAAGTCCGGCGATAAGGCGAGCAGGCCGGCCATTGCGGCAATTCCAAGCGCGATGGCGATCGGGACCGAAAGCAGCAAGGCAATAAGAAGAACAAATCCGACGATGAAGGTCACGGCGCGCAGTTATCCCTGTTCCGTCTCTTCAACTCGGCCAGCCAGTTCGCGCCACATTGACTTCAGCGCTTCGAGCAGCATCAACGCGCTTCCGACCACGATCGAGGCGTAAGGGATCTGCATTGAGATCTGCAGGGTTGGCGCTGTGTGTCCGGCAACGCCTTTGACAAAAACGATCGAGTAGAAGAGCAGCACCGCAAAGAAGACGGCAAGAATCAACTGAACAGCGATACCCGTGGCGCGCTGGAGACTTTCTGGAAAGTTCTGGACCAGGAGCCGCAAGGCAAAATGCGACTTGGTCTTGAAGCCATAGGCGGCGCTCAGCATGGCGAGCCACATGAGCAGGAACCTGGCCAGTTCCTCAGACCAGGAGAGAGAGTGCTCGAACACATATCGAGCAATCACCTGGCTGAAGACCACAATGGTCATCGCGATCAACAAGCCGCAGAGCACGGTTTCGAGCGGATGGGTCACCATCGCACGGATCGTCTTTGATAAGCCGGACAAACGCATCATTGTTTTCCCGCCGCGATCCAGGAGTCCTGCAATCTGACCGTCGTTACGGATTGTCGACGGACCCGCACTGGAACACCAAGCATTTTGCTGGTGGTCTTTCCGGTCACGGGCCCGTCTGATCTCTCGTTTGGTTACTGGTTGGCGATCTCTTCAATGACCTTCCGGCCACCAACCTTCTCGGCGTTCTCGTCGTAAACGCTCGCGACTTTCTCGCGGAACGGCGCCAGGTCTACCTCGTTGAACTCAAGACCCTTTTCCTTAAGTCGCGCCAGCGCATCATTGGTCATTGCCGCAATTGCCTCGCGTTCGGCCCGAGTGCCCACAGCGGCAGCTTCACGCACCTTCTCACGCAGATCCTCAGGCAGCTTGCCGAGTTCTGACTCGCTGCACACCAGTGCTGCGGCAAGATACATATGGCCGGTCAGGGAGACGTATTTTGTCACTTCAAAGAAGTTCTCGACCAGCAGGTCGACGTGGTCCGTTTCGGCACCGTCGATCACCCCTTGCTGAAGCGAGGTGTAAACTTCGCCAAACGACATCGGCGTTGCTTGCGCACCAAGCGCATTGAACGTGTCGATCAGCACCGGACTTCCCATGACGCGGATCTTGAGACCCTTGAGGTCATCGGGCGTTTGGACCGGACGTTCTCCGTTCCAAACATTGCGGACACCGGAAAACCACCATCCGAGCACCTCAGCATTGAGGCTCTCTTCAACCTTGCCGGCAAGGCGCTCACCAACCGGACCGTCGACAACGCGGTAGAAGTGGTCGATGTCATTGAACACGAAAGGCAGATTGAGAAGATCAGCCTCCGGCACGAAGGGAGCGAGACCACCACCGGCACTGGCGACCGAGCAGGCAATCGTCCCCTGCTTGACCATCTGGCTGGCGGCCTCTTCTGTCCCAAGCTGCTCGCCAGGGAAGATCTCAACTGTCACGGCGCCGTTGGTGCTCTCCTCCAACGCTGCTTTGAAGGCTTCCGCCCCGTCCTGATAGGGGTGCTGTTCAGGGCCGTTATGAGCGAGCTTCAGAGTGTATTCGGCGGCGTATGCATTTCCCATCAGAGCAATCGCCGTGACAGTGGCCGCCAGGAACCTTTTGGTGTGTTTCATTGCTTTGTCCTCATCTGGATTTGGTTTCGTCTTCTTCGAATTCCGGTTCCCAAATTCCTCCCAGGGGCCGGACGTCAGTGGGCGATAGGCTTATCCATCTCCCCGCCCCAAATGTCGCCGACCGTGAATCCATCGGGGAATGGATCGTCGGGTTGGACGACATAGCTCGCATAGCCGGTGATCCAGGCCTGTCCGCGAATTGTGGGCACTACGGCCTCAGTGCCGCCGAGCATCTGTCTACGGACCAGCCGACCGGTGAAAATCGTGCCGAGAATGCCTTCGTGATGGAAATCCTGGTCGAGTGGCAGTTGCCCTTTTGCGTGAAGGGCCGCCATGCGGGCACAGGTACCGGTGCCACAGGGAGAGCGATCAAGAACGCCGGTCCATGTGGTCGGTCGTTCCCAGTCGAGTTGACCAGACGAAACGACAACCGCGTTCTTTGCGTCGGCGCCCTTCACTGTGGGCGTGCCGGTCATGACGCAAATGGTCACGCCATGGATGCTCGGGTTTTCGGGGTGCACGCAGGGAAGCTGTTCGCGCGCCGCCGCCTTGATCATCTCACCCGCCCGCGTAATCTCGCCGGCACGGTCAGGCACAAGCTCAAGGCCGAGCTTTTCGGCGTCGGCAATCACATAAAACATGCCGCCCCAGGCAACGTCGACGACCACCTTGCCCAGTTCGGGCACGTCAATCGTCTGGTCCAGATGTGCGGCAAATGCCGGCACGTTCTCGAACGTCACGCCCATGACCCTGCCGTTCGAAACCTCGGCTTCGACTGCGATCAATCCGGCAGGTGTTTCCAGCTTAAGATGCGTAAAGGGCTCGGTGACGGCGACCATGCCGGTTTCGATCAAGGCCGTTGTGACGCCAATCGTGTTTGACCCGGACATCGCCGGATACTCCACCTGCTCCATGATGACGAAACCGGCATCGGCTTCCGGGTGGGTCGTGGGCAGGATGAGGTTGCAATTGGCTGCCGGATATCCACGCGGCTCGCGCAGCATGCGCTTGCGCAGATCGTCCCCATCGCGCTCCAGGTACTGCATTTTCTCGAACATCGTCGCGCCAGGGACGTCGAGCACTCCACCCACGATTACACGCGCTGGTTCGCCGCAGGCATGCAGGTCAATGGCCTGTATCATCCTCGTTGCGGTCAAGCGTCTTCTCCCCAGGTAACCTGCATCTTCATCCAGTCGGCGGTGTTGTGAAAATCGGCAACGACACTTCCAGGCGGCACCAGAGCATCGCAGGCGGCGCGCGTTTCGTCGTCCAGCGTGACGTCGATCACTGGCAAGAGACTTTCAAGCTGAGGGATGGTGCGGGGGCCGATCAGCGGCGCGGTGATGCCAGGTTGATCCCGGACCCAGACAATCGCCAGCTGCGCTGGCGTTAGCCCGACCCCTTCGGCGATCTTGGCAAACTCGATACCAACTTCGATGCCTTTCCGGGTCACCCGGTCGGCATAGAAGCTGCCACGCAATGCCGCGCGCGAATTCTCCGGGAACGATTCCGCTGAGGTGTAGCGGCCTGCAAGCACGCCCATCGCCATTGGCGCCCATGCGACAATGCCCAACCCGTGCTTTTGGCAAAGCGGCACGAGCTCGTTTTCGATGCGCCGGTCCAGCAGGTTGTAAGGGGGCTGCTCGCAAACAAAGCGAACATAGTTCTTCAGCTCGCTGACCATAATGGCTTCCATCACGGTCCAGGGCGCGTGCGTTGAACAGCCGATGTAGCGCACCTTGCCCTGCCGGACGAGGTGGTCCAGCGCGCCAATCTGTTCTTCCCAGGGAATATCCGGAGATGGACGGTGAATCTGATAGAGGTCGATATGGTCGGTATCGAGCCGGCGCAGCGAGTTCTCGCACGCACGGATGATATTCAGACGTGAATGGCCATGGTCATTGGGACCGAAAAGAGACGGATCATCCACCGAGTAACCGGGGCGCCGCCGCCCATGATCGACCTTTGTCGCTATCAGCGTTTGGTGGCGCTTGCCATTGGCTTTCAGCGCACGCCCAATGATCTTCTCGCCTTCGCCATCAGCATAGACATCGCCGGTATCGACCATGTTGATGCCCGCGTCGAGAGCCATGTCCAGAATGCGGGAAGCCTCTTCTTCCGGCGTCGGGTCGGCGAAGTTGTCAGTGCCCAGGCACAGGCTTGAAACATTAACGCCAGTGCGGCCTAAGCCTCTGTATTCCATAATTTATTTTACCTGGTCTTGGGTGTTGGAAGAACGACTTCTTCCGAGGTTCGCCTGACATGTCTGCCGATGACATCAACTGGCCGGAAAGATCAATCCGAAGGCTATCTTGTCGACAAGTTGTATGCTAATTGATGGCGCATACATGTCAAGGCTGCTGACACACTTTATGAGACCCTGCACGCAAATCGACCGCTCTTCCTCGCCCCAAGGCACTCGGATTGCGCCAGACGATCAGCCGTCACCGTGAGGATCCTGACAGTTTCATGGTGTTTCTGGGGATGCTTTTCGCGCATGCCCAAGACCAGGACACATCCGGTGGTGGCTTTGCCTGTGAACGCGACGATGCTGTCGCGATTGCCAATGACGCGTTGGGACAACTGACCAAGGCCGTCCGGCTTTCAACCGCGTGCCCCGAAGAGACATTCGGAGCCGCTTCTCTGATGCGAAACCTGGCCAAACGCGGCCTTCTACAGGAACGAACCGATATGCTGACTGGACAACATCTGATTGCCGGAGAGTGGGTTGGCGGCGAAGATCATTTCGCCTCTGATCCGGCTGACGGACCATCAAATACCTTCGCGGTTGGCACCGCCGCACATGTGGACAGGGCTGTTGAAGCCGCCGAAGAAGCGTTTGCGCAGTTTGGCTGGTCCTCGCGCGGCGACCGGGCGGCGCTGTTGCGCCGTATGGCAGATGAGATCGACGCGCGCGGTGATGCGATCACGGAGATCGGCTCCCAAGAGACCGGCTTGCCCGAGATGCGGTTGATCGGCGAAAGAGGGCGCACCGTTGGCCAGCTAAGGCTCTTTGCCGAGCACATTGAGAAGGGCGGTTATCTGGATCAGCGTCACGATCCAGCCCTTCCCGACCGCACGCCGTTGCCGCGTCCCGATTTGCGGATGATCCAGCGCCCCATCGGTCCTGTGGCTGTCTTCGGCGCCTCGAATTTCCCCCTGGCTTTCTCAGTGGCAGGCGGCGATACGGCAGCCGCATTGGCCGCAGGATGTCCGGTTGTGGTGAAGGGGCATTCCGCCCACCCGGGCACCGGAGAGATCGTCGCGCAAGCCATGGATGCGGCAATAAAATCCACGGGAGTCCATCCGGGCGTATTCTCGCTGGTACAGGGCGGCAAGCGCGATGTCGGCACACGGCTGGTTCAGCATCCGCTCATCCGCGCCGTTGGATTTACCGGGTCGCTGGGCGGTGGCCGTGCATTGTTCGATCTGTGCGCAGGCCGTGACGAGCCCATCCCATTCTTCGGCGAGCTTGGCTCCGTCAATCCGATGTTCCTGCTGCCCGAGGCTGCAAAGGCCCGCGGTGCGCAGATCGGAACCGAATGGGCAGCGTCACTGACAATGGGAGCGGGCCAGTTCTGCACCAATCCCGGGATCGCAGTGATCGTCGACGGAACGGATGCGGATGCGTTTCAAACCGCCGCAAAGCAGGCGTTGGAACAGGTCGCGGAGCAAACCATGCTCACTGACAGCATCGCCGATGCTTACCGCGACGGTGTCACCCGTGTGGTAAAGAGCACGGGGATCACGCAGGTGATGGGAACCGCGTGCGCGGCCCGCAATGCCGCACCTTCTCTGTTCGCTGTGTCGGGAGACGACTGGCTTGCGAATACCAAACTGCACGAGGAGGTCTTCGGGCCACTCGGCATCATTGTACGCGTGCGCGATCTCGGTCAGATGTTCGGCATCGCCCGTACACTCGAAGGCCAATTGACCTGTACCATCCATATGGATGACGGCGATACCCAAGCGGCACAAAGCCTAATGCCGCTGATCGAGCGCAAGGCTGGCCGCCTGCTGGCGAACGGCTTTCCGACTGGCGTTGAGGTTTGCGATTCCATGGTCCATGGCGGCCCTTATCCCGCATCGACCAATTTCGGCGCCACGTCGGTGGGTACGCTCTCCATTCGCCGGTTCCTGCGTCCGGTCTGCTATCAGAACATCCCCGACAGCCTTCTGCCGGAACGCACGTGAGCTTGTGGGCTGGGTGTTTGAGCTCAAGCGACAGAGTTCAAATGGTCAGGACGGCTCAAAGAGCAGGGCCAACTACTCCAGGTCCTGTTGAAACCGGAAATCGGATTCCTCAAGGCTGATGCCGTCATCGGCAATGAACTGAAAGAACCGGGTATTCTGCAAGGAGAATGGACAGTTCGCCAATGCAGGCGCGTCGATTCTGCGATTGACCGTGCCGTGGATAGTGGTGCCCCTTTGAACGCTGCTGCCCTGAGTGAAGCATTGGCGTGGTCGAAGGAGAAGAGGGATAGGCCCGATCAAACCCATCTGGTTTTCCGCATGTCCCTGTTCGTCTTGTAGCCTGGCCGGATCGCACGGCTTGCGTTGTCACGGCCCGGTCGAGAACGGTCTTGCGGCCTTCTCGATCGCGGACTTCAGTTCCGCACCCGTTCGCTTGTCGCCAAGCTCGCGTGCAATATGGATCACGAGCTCGTCGAGCGGCACGGCTCCGGACTCTTCGACGATCAACTCCGCCGCGCGTCTCAGTTCGACCGGCGGGAGCATGTCGGCTTTCGCCGTGACGTGACGAATGCGCTGCCTGTCAGGGACGTTAGATGGCTGGTGCTGGCGGCGATCACGATGGACAGGAAGAAGTTGTCAGGACAGCCGTGGAGCCGGCAGCTTCGACTACTCAACCAGCGCCTGTCTTCCCTGTTTCCTCCCAGGATGTACCGGGGGACCATGGACCCTGGGTCAGGGTCGTATCAGATCAACTGTCATTGGATTTTGCGTCATGCAGCGGTGCGCGCCGTCATTGACTCTGGGGTGTAGTTCAGGATCGGTGCGAGCCAGCGTTCGGCCTCGTCCACATCCATTCCCTTGCGGCGCGCATAGTCCTCGACCTGATCGCGTTCCACCTTCGCAACGCCGAAATAATAGCTGTCGGGGTGTTGGATATAGAGGCCGGAGACCGATGAGCCGGGCCACATCGCCATGCTTTCGGTGAGCTCGACACCGGTCGCCGCCTCAGCATCGAGGAGGCGGAAAAGCGTCACTTTCTCCGTGTGGTCCGGCTGGGCCGGATAGCCCGGCGCTGGCCTGATCCCGCGATAGGGCTCGGCGATCAACTCATCGGGCTGAAACGCCTCGTGCGGCACATAACCCCACAGCTCCCGGCGCACGCGCTGATGCAGCATCTCCGCCATCGCCTCGGCGTATCGATCGGCCAGCGCCTTGACCAGAATCGCCGAGTAATTGTCGTTCTCGCGCTCGAAGGCCTCGGCGATCTCTATCTCTTCGGGGCCGGCCGTCACCACGAAGCCGCCGACATGATCGGGCGCGGTGCCCTCCGGCGCCACGAAGTCGGAGAGCGCGACATTCGGCCTCCCGGCCCGCTTGGCATGCTGCTGACGCAGCGTGTGGAGGACCGCCAGCGTCTCGCGCCGCTCCGCATCGGTATAGAGCTTGATGTCGTCGCCCGTGGCGTTCGCGGGCCAGAAGCCGACCACGGCGCGCGGGCCGAACCAGCGCTCGCCGATGATCCGCTGCAACATCGACTGCGCATCGGCAAACAGCGACCGCGCCGCCTCACCCTGCGCCGGATCGTCTAGGATCTTCGGATAGACACCCTTCAACTCCCAGGTCCGGAAGAACGGCGTCCAGTCGATGAAGCGGGCGATCTCGGCAAGATCCCAGTCGTCGATCACACGCGTCCCCAGAAAGTCCGGCGCAGTCGGTTCGTAGTCGTCCCAGTCGATCCGCATCGCGTTCGCGCGCGCGGCTGTCAGCGAAACGCGCTCCTTGGCGCGTTCCTTGCGCTCATGGCGTTCGGCCACCTCGGCGTACTCCGCGCGGATGCCGGCGATGTAATCGGGCTTCTGGCTGGGAGACATGAGGCTGCCGACGACACCGACAGCGCGGCTTGCATCCGTGACATAGACCGTCTGGCTCTTGGTGTAGCGCGGCGCGATCTTGACGGCGGTATGGACTTTCGAGGTCGTCGCGCCGCCGATCAGCAGCGGGATGCCGAAGTCCTCGCGCTCCAGTTCGGACGCCAGATGCACCATCTCGTCGAGCGAGGGTGTGATGAGGCCGGAGAGGCCGATGATATCGACCTTCTCCTCGCGCGCGACCTGCATGATCTTCTGCGGCGGCACCATGACGCCGAGGTCGACGATCTCGTAGTTGTTACAGGCCAGCACGACGCCCACGATGTTCTTGCCGATGTCGTGCACGTCGCCCTTGACGGTTGCCATCAGGATCTTGCCCGCGGACTCGCGTCCCTCGCCGCCATTGAGGCGCTTTTCCTCTTCCATGTAGGGAAGCAGGACGGCGACAGCCTGTTTCATCACCCTGGCGGACTTGACCACCTGTGGCAGGAACATCTTGCCCGAGCCGAAGAGGTCGCCCACCACGTTCATGCCGGCCATGAGCGGCCCCTCGATGACATGCAGCGGGCGTTCCGCCGTCTGCCGGGCGGTCTCGGTGTCCTCCTCGATGAACTCGGTGATGCCGTTGACCAGCGCATGTTCCAGCCGCTTCTCCACCGGCCAGTCGCGCCATGCCAGATCGCGAACCTTCTCCTCGCGCTTGTCGCCGTGGAAGCGCTCGGCGATGTCCAGCATCTGCTCGGTTGCCGTGCCACCCGCCCTGGGCACGCGGTTCAGGACCACATCCTCGCAAGCCTCGCGCAGGTCGGGATCGATCTGGTCGTAGACGGCAAGCTGGCCGGCATTGACGATCCCCATATCCATGCCTGCCTTGATGGCATGATACAGGAACACCGCATGCATCGCCTCGCGCACCGGCTCATTGCCCCGGAAGCTGAACGAGAGGTTCGATACCCCGCCCGAGACGTGAGCGTGAGGCAGGTTCTGCCTGATCCAGCGTGTGGCCTCGATGAAGTCGACGCCGTAGTTGTCGTGCTCTTCGATGCCCGTCGCCACGGCAAATATATTGGGATCGAAGATGATGTCCTCGGGCGGGAAGCCCACCTCTTCCACGAGGATGCGGTAGGCGCGGGCGCAGATCTCGGTCTTGCGTGCGAGCGTGTCAGCCTGCCCGGTTTCGTCGAAGGCCATAACGACCACCGCCGCGCCATAGGCGAGGCAAAGGCCGGCGTGGTGGCGGAACGCCTCTTCGCCCTCCTTCAGGCTGATGGAGTTCACAACCGACTTGCCCTGGACGCATTGCAGGCCCGCCTCGATCACCTCCCACTTGGAACTGTCGATCATGACCGGGACGCGGGCGATGTCCGGCTCCGAGGCGACGAGGTTCAGGAAATCGACCATGGTCTGTTTGGAGTCGATCAGCCCCTCGTCCATGTTCACGTCGATGATCTGCGCGCCGTTCTCGACCTGATCGCGCGCGACCTCGAGCGCGGCGGCATAGTCGCGATTGACGATCAGCTTGCGGAAGCGCGCTGAACCGGTGACGTTCGTGCGCTCGCCGACGTTCACAAAGGGAATGTCGGGGGTCAGGACGAAGGGCTCGAGACCCGAAAGGCGGAGATATCGGGTCATGCGGGCGCCTTGCGGGGGGCGAAGGAAGCCACTGCTTCGGTGACGGCGCGGATATGATCGGGCGTGGTGCCGCAGCAGCCGCCCACCACGTTGATGATCCCATCCCGGGCATATTCGGCCGCATTGGCTCCGGTCTGTTCCGGGGTTTCATCATATTCACCGAAGGCATTTGGCAGCCCGGCATTGGGATAGGCGCAGGTGAACGCTGTGGCCACGCTCGCGATCTCGACCATATGCGGGCGCATCGCTTCGGCCCCGAGCGCGCAGTTAAGACCAACAGTGAAGGGCCTCGCATGGGCAACCGAGTGCCAGAAGGCGGTCGGCGTCTGGCCCGACAGCGTACGGCCCGAGGCATCGGTGATCGTGCCGGAAATCATGATCGGCAGGCGGCGGCCGGCCTTCCCGAAGCTCTCGAACGCCGCAAAGATCGCGGCCTTGGCGTTGAGCGTGTCGAAGATCGTCTCGATCAGGATCAGATCGGAGCCGCCTGCCATGAGCCCGTCAATCTGCTCGCCATAAGCGACGCGCAATTCGTCGAAGCTGACGGCGCGGTAACCGGGATCGTTCACATCCGGGCTGATGCTCGCCGTGCGATTGGTGGGACCGACGGATCCAGCGACAAAGCGCGGCTTCCCGTCTTCGGATTCAGCGCGGTCTGCGGCACGCCGCGCGACTTGCGCCCCCGCGACGTTGAGATCATACACCGCCGATTCCAGCCCATAATCGGCCTGAGCGATGGTGGTGGAGGAGAAGGTATTGGTGCCGAGGATATCAGCGCCCGCCGTGGCAAAGCTGAATTGGATGTCTTCGATGGCCTTTGGCTGGGTAAGCACCAGAAGGTCGTTGTTGCCCTTCTGCGGATGGTCCGTACTATGCCGCGCGCAACAGCTGCTACCGATGCAGCCGCTCGCAGTGAAATCCTCCTCGACCATGTTCAGCGCCTGGATCATCGTGCCCATGGCGCCATCGAGGATGAGGATTCTCTCCTCGGCGAGCGCCCGAAGCTCGGCCACATTTGGGGCTTCCGGTACTACAAACATCGTCATCGGAAACGAACTTCTCCGCGGCTGTCCGATCCGACATAGACCATCCGGGCCATGATGAGAACTGACGGTTTTTTCGCAAACCATGAATTGGAGTCATGATTAAGTTCGTTGGCCGCCAGATATTCCGTTCGGCATGAGCGGTCTTTTGCGCAGATTGGGGCGAAGAGGGGACCCGCATGCGGCAGGTCACAACCCGGGGCCCTGACCCTAGTTCTCCACCGTTTCCGCCAGTTGAATGAAGCCGCTCAGATAGTTCGCGGTTTCGCCCTTGCGCCGGCCCAGATGGATGGATTTCGCGATTCCAGATCCCAACCGGACACCACGCACGCCCTCTGCATTTCGCAGCAGCCAGTCCGGTGTGGCGCTGACCGCCCGGCCTGATGCCACAAGTCGCAGCATCAGATCGGTGGTTTCGACGGTTCGGTGACGGCGCGGTAGCGCCCCGGAGGGAACCAGGAACTGCGTGTAGATATCCAGCCGCTCGCGCGCAACCGGATAGGTGACCAAAGTCTCCCCCGCGAGGTCATCGGGCGCCACGTTGGCCTTCTCCGACAAGGGATGCGATGTCGCGACGGCGAGCACCAGTTCATAGTCGAACACGGGGGTGTACTCGAGGTCCGGTCGCTCGATGGGATCGGGCGTCACGAGAAGGTCGATCTCGTGCCCGAGCAACGCTGCGAGACCGCCGAATTGGAAGGCGGAGGTCACGTCGAGGTCCACGTCCGGCCAGGCGGCGAGGAACGGGTCCACGACGCGCATCAGCCAGTCCTGGCAGGGGTGGCATTCCATGCCGATCCGGATCGCGCCGCGGCGCCCGCGTGCGTAGTCTTCCAGCACAACCGCCCCGTGCTCGAGTTGAGGCAGCACCCGGTTTGCAAGACCGAGCAGATACTCGCCGGAGGGTGTCAGGCGCAGGCCTCGGCCCTCCCGTTCCCACAGGCACACGCCGTGGCGTTGCTCGAAACGGCGTATCGCGTGACTGACGGCGGATTGCGTCAGACAGAGCTTGTCGGCGGCGTTGGTCAGACTGCCGGTGCGGTCGATCTCGCGCAGGATCGCGAGGGGTTGAAGATCGAGCATCTCACATGACTCCCTATCAACGACCCCTGAGTTAATCCCATCCTCCGTCATGAGCAATTCGGTCTAGGTCCGGACCCTAGGAGAAGCTTCGCGAGCCGAACCTGCAAAGACAGGAGCGGATAGAAGCGCTACCCGTGTTGCGAATGTTCAGTGGATCATGCGTCGAAGCCGCCGTGTCCGAGCGCCGCCACGCCGCTCACGCGGTGGCATTTTCAGCGGCAGGGGCTCGATCGGTAACCGCATTGACGCGACCAGCAGATCGCAGAACACGGCGACGGCAGGCGATGAGCGCACAAAAGGCTGAGCCTTCGTGTAGGCATGCGTGGCCTCGTGCAGATAGCCGGCATCTCCCGGCAAGCTTGCGAGCCATTGCAGGTAGCCCAGTTGCCCCAGTTCAGCCGCCTCGTCTGGCGGCAACGGGCCTACATTGAGTTGAGAAATCGTTCGTTGCAGAAGCATCGCGCCCTCCGCGCAAGGGGGCGGGGGCAAGCGGATAACGGCGATGTCGTTGGGCCTTGGCGGTCCATCCCGGTCTCTCCGTTCCGGGGCACCCCGCCCGGGTTAAGGTGACTGCAGCGCGGTTTGCGCGCCGGAGATGGCAGGTCTCCTGACTTGCGGGTCGACGCTTCCCTGAACCTTCCCGGGCTTTTGGCCCAGTGGTTCGTCTCAGGGTCGCTCGCCGCTCACAGTTGCGGGGGCAGTTGCGGATTTGGGGCATGACCCCACACCGCATTCCCTTTTCAGCCGGTCCCAAAGAACCGGACGCCATCACGCAATCCATCGCATGAAAGGGCGGGTTTGTCCAATGAGGGTCGTGCCGGCCTGACTCGGCCGCGCCGCGCGACCTGGGATAACCGATCGGTCACGGCTTGACCGATCAGGCTGTCGCCTTTCGCGGATATCATGTCGCTTTCGATGTCTTGCCCTGTCCGAACCTGTGTTCGACTGGAACTGTTCGAGGTGCCGCCCAGCATACGCTTGGCGGAGAATTGGGAAGCCGGTCCAATGCCGGCGCTGCCCCCGCAACGGTAGCGAAGCACACGTCCCGACGACGACCACTGGGCAATCTGCCCGGGAAGGTGTCGGGACAGTCCGCTAGGACGGCTTCGGAGCCCGGAAACCAGCCTTGATTCGTTGGAACCCGATCGATCGCGGTGGGCGATCAAGAGGCAAGGCCGCATGGCTTAGGGCATTTCGCCCCCGCGTGTGCGCCATTCCTCCAAAAACCACCACGGCCGATCCTTGCCTGTCGGGCAGGAGGATTGAACATGGATGCGCGGGAACAGATGCGGCAACGGATCGAGAGCCGCAGGCCGGGCTTCTCCCTGGATCGGAGCTTTTATACCGACGCCGGTATCTTCCAACTGGATATGGAACTGATCTGGTATCGCCAATGGTTGTTTGCCGGCCATGACTGCGAACTGAAGCGTCCCGGCAGCTTCTTCACGGTGAAGATCGGTGACTATCCGGTCATCGTGCTGCGCGACCGGCAGGGCGGGATCCGCGCCTTTCACAACAGTTGCCGTCACCGCGGCAGCCTGGTCTGCACCGCCAGGAAAGGCATGTCGGCGCGCCTTGTCTGCCCCTATCACCAATGGACCTATGACCTCGATGGCGCGCTCGTCTTCGCCCGCCAGATGGGGGAGGGCTTCGATGCCTCGCAATTCGGGCTCAAGCCGGTGGCCTGCGAGAGTGTCGGCGGTTACATCTTCATCTGCCTTGCAGAGGCGCCCCCGGACTTTGCCGCATTCCGCGCGGTGATGGAGCCTTACTTCGCACCGCTCGGCCTGACCGATGCCAAGGTCGTTCACGAAAGCACGATCGTCGAGAAGGGCAACTGGAAACTTGTCTGGGAGAACAACCGTGAGTGCTACCACTGCTCCGGTAATCACCCCGAACTATGCAAGAGCTTTCCGGAAACGCCGACATTCACGGATCTGCAGGCCGTCGAGAACGATCCGGAACTGGGTGACCTATGGACACGCAGCGAGACCGCCGGGCTGCCGGCGCGCTACCGGGCCGATGCCGGCGGACAGTTCCGTCTGATGCGCGTGCCTCTCGTTGGCGATGCGGTCAGCTATACGATGAGCGGCAAGCCGGCCGTGCGCCGCAAGCTCTCGGACACGGCGTCGGACGGGCATTTCGGCGCGCTGCTGCTCTACCACTATCCGACCACCTGGAATCATGGCTTGGGCGATCACGCCATCAGCTTTCGGGTCATTCCGCTGTCGGCAACCGAAACCGAGGTGACGACCAAATGGCTGGTGCACAAGGATGCGGTCGAGGGCGTCGACTACGATCTCGACAACCTCATCCATGTCTGGACCGAGACCAACGATCAGGACCGCCGGGTGGTCGAGGACAATGCGCAGGGCATTGCGTCACCCGCCTATGAGCCTGGCCCCTACAGCCCGGTCCATGAAGGCGGCGTGATCCAGTTCGTCGACTGGTATCTGGCATCCATGGATCGCGCTCTCAAGGGCGAGGGCACCGTTCTGAGCAGCGTGGCGTAGGACAAACCCATGAACGACATGAGCGAGGCACCACTTTATCGCCATCTCGACGAGATGGTGCCCTGGGACGACCGGCTGCAGGTGCTGGAAGTCATCGCGGTCAGCGATGAGGTTCCCAACGTCAAGACCTTCACCTTCCGCTCGGACAATCAGACCTGGTTCAGGTATCGTCCGGGTCAGTTCATCACGCTGGAGCTGCCGGTCGGCGACGAGCCAATCTTCCGAACCTATACGCTGTCTTCGAGTCCCTCGCGGCCGCTGTCGATCGCCGTCACCGTCAAGGCGCAGCCAGACAGCATCGGCACGCGATGGATGTTCGACAGTCTCAGGCCGGGCGACTACGTGCGCGCCTATGGTCCGGCGGGCGACTTCTCCCATCACAGCCATCCGGCGGCCAGCTATCTGTTCCTGTCGGCCGGTTCGGGTGTCACACCGATGATGTCGATGCTGCGTTGGCTCAACGATTGTGCGCCATGGACCGATGTCGTCTTCATCAATTGCGCGCGGCGGCCCGACGAGATCATCTTCCGCAGGGAGCTCGAACTGCTGGGCAGCCGCATGCCGCGCCTGTCGCTTGGCTTCGTTATCGAAGAAAGGTCGCCGCAGGAAAGCTGGGCTGGCCATATCGGCCGGATCGATGCGGTTCGTCTGCCATTGCTCGCCCCTGACTTCCTCGACCGCGAAGTCTTCTGCTGCGGCCCGGATCCGTTCATGGCCACCGTTCGAGACATGCTGGAAAACAGCGCCTTCGATATGGCGCGCTTTCACCAGGAGAGCTTCACAACCGCGCCGCCCGAGGTGAGCCCGGCCATCGCCGACCAGCAGGATGGCGCTGATCTCGCCGACCATCAGCCGATCCGGTTCGCCCTGTCGGAAGTCGATGGCGTCTGCGCACCCGATCAGACGGTCCTGCAAGCCGCCCGCGCCCATGGCTTGCGCATTCCCGCCGCCTGCGAATCGGGCCTTTGCGGAACCTGCAAGGTGCTGAAGACAAAAGGCGAAGTCGAGATGACCCACAATGGCGGTATTCTCGATGACGAGATCGAGGAAGGTTACATCCTTGCCTGCTGCTCCAGGCCGCTAACGGCGCTGGAGATTGAAGCATGAACTCTTGGCACTGTTCGTTCCCGCCGACGTCCGCGTTCAGGGATGTTTCTGCCTTGGGCAGTAGGTCCATTTCGATTGTTGGTGCATGACCGGCCTTGGGTCCATCTGGACGATGGGTTCGGGAGCCGGCGCCGGACGCCAGCAGCACCAAGCCGAATATTGGCCCCGCGTCTGTGGCGACGCTTTTCGACCACCATGTGGGGTGGCCTCAGGTCAAACACCGGCGAACTCCAAGCCACCCATATCGGCGTAGACGGTCGACAATTGCGATTTCTGTCCAGGGCGGGAAGGGAGCCTGCTCTGCCGGGTAAGCCCATGCCGTCCCATCGATGTTGATAATGGACGCCAAGTGCAGTTGTAAAATTCGAAGAAATGAAAAGATATATATTAAGAATAATTCTATGAAACCTTTATAATACTTTTCTTGAAAGATTCTAAACTAGAAATACCTTCCATTTCTTCGGTGATCATTATAGAATTTTCCGGCGATTGATGTGCGCCGTCCTCAATGTCGGCGTGCCAACGGCCTGCGCAGTGGAGAGTTCGGGATCGGCTTTCTGTCTGTTGGACGCGTTGTGCTCCAACGAAGCTCGTCGCCCGAAATTTGAGCGACTGATGGTTGCATGCAGGCGCGCATGTCTGTGTCGCTTTTGGTGAAGGCTACTCGGTGAAGGCTGAGCGGTCATGGGGCCTTGGCGCGTCGCTCGGGTTGGGCGGACGGAAAGATCACGGAAAGATCGATGTGCGGCCCGTATCGTTCGCACGGTGGGGTAAGTCGACTGAGAAGGGCGTTTGGGGTCCTGACCCTGGTCCTCGTCGCTGACAGGTGGCACGCTCATGTTCCATCCAAAGATGTTCACGGTCGTGGAAGGGTTCGAGCCGCTGGACGAACTGCGGTCCCTCCAATTCCCGAAGATGGCCATCGATCTTTGGACGGTGCGCAGTATTGCCGGAGCCTCGGGCGATTATCTGTCCCTGCACCCGCGCTTTGTCGTTTTCTTTGACAGCGTTTCGATATCGCTTGGCGCGTCTCCCGGAGAGGGCGTCAACTGCTCGGTGTGTTTCGTGCCGGCCGGCTTGAGGCTGTGGGGCAAGGTCGCGGAGGCATCTTCGTTCCAGCATCTGGATATCCACATCCACCGCCAGTCCCTGGAAGCACTCTCGCAAGGCGAGCTCGACCTGCGCCGGCCGCTGTTTCAGCACGCCAGTCCCGAATTGCTCAATCTGTGCATGCTCCTCGCCGAGGAGTGCCGATGCCAGCGGCGCCCGGCGAGTTATGCCGAGTCGCTGACGTTCGCCGCGATCCACGAGATATTCCATATCTCCAGCAAGAACCGGTCGCATACGCATAAGAGCGCAGAGCATTCGTTCTCGTCGATGATCGAGCATGTGCGGCACAATCTGAACCAGCCGATCACTGTCGAGGGCATGGGCGAACTGGCCGGTTTGTCCCGCAGCCAGTTCAGCCGGAAATTCAAGACCCTGATGGGCACCACCCCGCACCGCTGGCTGGTGGAGGCAAGGGTGGAGGAAGCAAAGAAACTGATGCTGTCGGGCAAGCGCTTCGCCGATACCGCGCATGCGACCGGCTTTGCCGATCAGGCCCATTTCAACCGCTGCTTTCGCTGCCTGACCGGTTTGACGCCGACGCGTTGGTTGCAGCGGCACAAAGCTCCAAACGGCAGGCGGAAAGTACAAGACTGAAAATCCGCGTCTGGGTACCAACGGCCGAATGTAGGGGAAAATACGTTTGGCCGTGGGGCAACCATGATACTTTTGACGCATCGAAGAAATCCAGGGCGGCTGGTCAGTCTGGCCGCATTGTTGATGGCGACATCGGCGCTCACGCCGGCATTCGCGCAAGACGTGACAAACGGGGATACGGTGGTGCTGTCGCCGATCACCGTCCTCAGCCAGGAAGACGCCACCGGTCCGGTCGGCGACGACAACAATCCCCTGACCGTCACGGGTGGCAAGATTCCGCTCAATCTCAACGAGATTCCACAGTCGGTCACGGTGCTCGGCACGGAGCGCATTCGCCAGTATAACGCCCGTCGGGTCAGTGAGACGTTCCGGTATGTCGCCGGCGTCACGACCGATGTCTTCGGCAATGATGAAGACTACGACTGGCTGAGGATCCGCGGTTTCCAGGCCGACCAGACCGGTGTCTACCTCGACAATGCGCAGAACCTCTCCTTCGCGTTCGGATCATTTTATATCGATCCCTATACGCTCGAGCGGATCGAGGTATTGCGCGGTCCGTCATCGTCGCTCTACGGCGGCTCGAACCCGGGCGGCATCGTCAACTACGTGTCGAAACGCCCCGGCGAACGGGTGCGCGAGGCCATCGTGGGCGTCAACGACGCCACTGCCGGTTGGGGGGCATTCGACTTCGGCGACACCGTCGAGGACCGGTATTCCTACCGTGTGACCGGACGTCTGGAGGGCGGCGACAAGTACGACGCCTTCAACGAGGGCATCCGCGGGACATTTGCGCCATCGGTCAGCTTCACGACCGCCGGCGGTACCGACATCGTCATTCTCGGCAATTTCCACCTGGCCGACGAGAAGCACAACGGCAGCACGTTCCTGCCCTATTTCGGCACCGTGGTCGGAACCCCGCAATTCGGCTTCATTGATCCCGATGCGAACTTCTCCGATCCCGACTGGGACGATTACTCGCGCGAGCAGGCCTTCGTTTCGCTCATTGTCGAACACCAGTTCGACAACGCGTTCACGTTCACGGGCAATGCACGCGCCGGCACCGCGAGCGTCGAGGAGAGTTACTGGTATCCGTTCGGGTATACCGGCTTCAACGCCACGCCGCAGGACGCGCAGGGCAGCCTGAGTCTTCTGGCGTTTGAGCATGACACTCTGGTCAGGACCGCGCAGACCGACTTGCGCTACTATGGCGAAGTGGATACCGGCCATATCCGGCACAGCCTGCTGTTCGGGCTGGACGCGCGCTATTACTGGCTCGACGAAACGCAGGCGGTGGCCTTCGGCGCTAATTCCGTTGTCAATCCCATGGCGCCGGGAACGCCGACCCTTAACCCGCCGTACCAGGACGCGGTCACGACCCAGAGCCAGTTGGGGCTTTACTTCCAGGACCAGATGCGGTTCGGCAACGGCTGGATCGTGACGGGCAATCTGAGGCACGACTTCGTCGATACCGAGCAGGACGGTGCGGCCGCGTTCAGCCGCGACGACAGCGAGACCTCCTACCGCGCCGGGCTGGCCTACGAATTCCAGAACGGCTTCACGCCCTACGTCTCCTACGCATCCTTCTTCAATCCGCTGATCACCTCGCCGGCGAATGGTGTGACGCAGCCTGAGTCCGGTGAGCAGTTCGAGGCGGGCTTCAAGTGGGCACCGGAGGGCGGCAACTTCTCGGTCTCGGCGGCCGGGTTCATCATCAACCGCGAGAACGTCGTGACCGGCGCATTCCCGAACTTCGATCAGTTGGGCGAAGTGGAGGCGGCCGGCTTCGAATTCGAGGGTGAGTACGACTTCCAGAACGGTTTTGTTTTGGGTGGCGCGTTGACGGTGCTGGATGCCGAGATTCAGGCGGACAGCAACGCGACGCTGATCGGCAAGACACCGACACTCATCCCGGACTGGCAGGGCTCGCTGAGGATCGAATACACCTTCGCCAACCTCGGCAACCACCTGGATGGCCTGACGGTCGGCGCCGGCATTCGTCATGTGGGAGAGAGCTACGCCAACGCGGCCAATACGCTGAAGGTGGATTCCTTCACCCTGGTCGATGCCTTCGCGAGCTACGACTTCGCTGATCGGTTCACCGCCGTTCTGGCGGTCACGAACATCGCCGACGAGCGCCACGTCACCGGCTGTCAGACGGAATTCGTCTGCTCATATGGCTCCGGGCGCGAGGTCAGCTTCGTCGTGACATCGCAGTTCTAGCTTGTGAGCCCATGATACGCGACGCCGCCCGGTACCTTTGGATCAGTGTTTTTCTTGGCCTGTCGTTGATTCCGGCAACGGCTCAAACCGTTGAGTTGAACCATCGGTTCGGTACCACCCGGATTGAAGGCGTGCCCCAGCGGGTCGTCTCGATCTCCTATATCGGACACGACTTTCTGCTGGCTTTGGGCGTCACGCCGATCGCACTGCGACATTGGTACGGGGACCACCCCTACGGTGTCTGGCCATGGGCGCAGGATGCCCTTGGCGATGCGACGCCCACCGTGCTCTACGGCGCCATCGACATCGAGAAGATCGCGCTGCTTCAACCCGATCTGATCGTCGGGCAGTGGTCCGGTATGACGGCAACCGAATACCGTTTGCTGTCGCGCATCGCCCCGACAATTCCACCGGCAGCAGGTGAGACCGACTACAGTTCGTCCTGGCGGTTGATGCTGACGCGGCTGGGGAGCGCCCTGGGCAGGGCGGAGCGTGCCGCAGCGATCATCGAGCGGATCGATGGGCGGTTGGCCGCAGTGCGGGCCGCCAATCCGCACTGGCGCGAACGCACTGCGGTGATGGTGTGGCCGCCGCGCCTTGGCGCCCATACCAGTCAGGACCTGCGCGGCCGATTCCTCGCAGACCTTGGATTTGAAGCGCCCGCCGCCATCGACGCCTCGAAGAGCAACAACGGGTTCTACGTGGAAGTCCCGCAGGAGAACCTGACCCTGATCGATACCGACTTGCTGGTGTGGCTGCACGCCGCTGACGTTGACAGGGTTTTGCAGGGTTTCCCGTTGCGGCGCACCATGCGTGCCTATCGGGAAGGTCGCGGGGTCTATGCGGATTACGTTCTGACCGCCGCCTTGTCGCATTCAAGTCCGCTGTCCCTGGATTACGTCCTCGATGCTCTTCTCCCAATGATCGAGGCAGCGCTTGACGGTGATCCGGCAACGCCGGTCCAAAGCGCCGTGGACGCGGGATTTGCACCCAGGCAATGAAGGCGCAGATGCAGTCCCGTCCCGTCCTGTTTGTCCTGACGCTGGTCGCCGTCGGGTGTCTTGGCCTGTTGTCGCTGCGCATCGGCATACGCCCGGTGGACTGGAGCACCACGCTTGGCGCGCTTTTGGCCTATGAGCCAACCAACCCCGATCACATCGCCATTCGCGAGTTGCGCCTGCCGCGCACACTGGCCGCACTTCTGGCCGGAGCGGCACTGGGCCTGGCCGGCGCGCTGATGCAGGTGGTAACCCGCAATCCCCTGGCAGATCCGGGCCTGCTCGGCATCAATGGCGGCGCAGCCCTGGGAGTGGTCATAGCCATCTGGGGCGTGGGCGTCGCCTCTCAGGCAGCGCTCGTCCTGCCTGCGCTTGCCGGGGCGGCGCTGGCGTCGGTGCTGGTGCTCACCCTCGGCGGTGCAATGGACCGTCAGGGTGTCGATCCAATCCGGCTCGTTCTGGCCGGGGCCGCCGTCGGGGCCTTGTTTCTTGCACTGACCTGGGCGTTGCTGATGCTCAGTCGGGAGACGCTCGATGTGTACCGGTTCTGGGTGCTTGGCGGTTTCAACGGGATCAATGGGCAAGACCTGCTTGCCGTGGGTCCGTTCTATGCTGCTGGCGCGGCGTTGGCGGTTGTCGCGGTCCTGGCGCTCGATCCGCTGCTGCTCGGCGACGACACCGCGCGCTCGCTTGGTGTTCGCGTCGGGCTCGTCAGACTGATCACGATCGCCGCGATCATCGGCCTATGCGGTTCGACGGTCGCCATGGCCGGACCGGTCGCCTTCATCGGCCTCATCGTGCCGCACCTGGCGCGATCCTTCAGCGGGGCCGACATCCGCAAGCTGGCA
Source organism: Tepidamorphaceae bacterium (assembly GCA_028279445.1). GTDB lineage: Bacteria > Pseudomonadota > Alphaproteobacteria > Rhizobiales > Tepidamorphaceae > JANQNT01. The sequence continues at coordinate 60,223 of JANQNT010000030.1, forward strand.
TTGTTCAGTGCCGCAATCGGGAGCGCGCTTGCGCTGGTCGCGGATATTGCCGGCCGCGTCATTATCCCCGGGCAGGAAATCCAGGCGGGCGCCATGGTCGCATTGATCGGCGGACCGGCGCTCGTCTTACTGGTGCGGCAGCACCGGGCGGTTCCGCTGTGACCGCCTCGTCCCTGAGGTGGGGTCCGTTTTCGCTGCGCCTGCGCGGGCGGGTCGTGCTGACCAATCTTGGTCTGTGCGCCCTGATCATTCTCATCATGGGGATCGGTATCACCACCGGTTCCTATCCGGTCGATGTTGCTGGCATTGTGCGCGTTCTGCTGGCTGAGGGTGACGATGTTCTCGCGATGATCGTCGTCGACAACCGGCTGCCGAGGCTGTTGACCGCGCTTGGCGTCGGGCTTGCCTTCGGACTGGCCGGCGAAATGATCCAGACGCTGCTGCGCAACCCGCTTGCCTCACCCGATGTCATCGGCTTTTCCGCCGGTGCCAGCGTTGGCGCCATCGCCACCATCGTCCTCACCGGCACGACCTGGTTCATCCTGCCCGGCGCGGTGAGCGGTGGCATCGCCGCTGCCGCGCTGGTCCTGCTGCTGTCCTGGGATCGGGGCCTTGCGGCCGGTGGCATCGTCCTGATCGGCATCGGCGTCGGGTTGACGCTGACGGTTGTCTCCAACCTGCTGATGGTCCGTATCGATGCGTCGAGCGCCGCCGACGTGGCCAAGTGGCTGGTGGGCTCGCTCAACAGCCGCAGTTGGACCGATGTGGGCACTGTATGGATCGGTCTTCTCATCCTCGCGCCACTTGCGTTTTGGCAGCAGTTCGCCCTTGGCAGGCTGATCTTTCAGGATGATGTTGCGATTGGCTTGGGCGTACCGCTCAACTGGCACCGCATCACCGTTGTCACGATTGCCATCGGTCTGGTGGCGATCGCGGTCGCGGCGGCCGGACCACTGCCCTTTGTCGCCTTTGTTGCAGGTCCCATCGCGCATGGTCTTAACGGTGCGACGCGACCGACCCTGCTGTCGGCCGCCCTGGTGGGCGCGGTCGTGACATTACTCGCTGATCTGGTGGCCCGCTCGGCTCTTGGCGGTTCTGCCCTGCCGTCCGGTGTCTTTACCGCCCTTGTCGGAGCGCCTGTCCTGCTGTGGGTGCTTCTGGCTCAAGCACGAAAGCAACGCTTGTGACTTCCAGTCTTGCTTGCGAACGACTGTCCGTCGCCTTTGGTGCCAACCAGGTTCTGGAGAACCTGGATTTCGCGGTCGCCGAGGGGAAAGTCACCTCCATCGTTGGTCCCAATGCCTGCGGCAAGTCCACCTTGCTGCGCACGTTGGCGCGATTGCTGAAGCCAACCAGCGGAACGGTGGCGCTGAACGGTCAGTCGATCTTCGAACAACCCACGCGCCAGGTGGCGCGGCAGCTTGCGATCCTGCCGCAAAGCAGGCAGAGCCCGGCCGGCATGCGCGTTCATGACCTGGTCTTGAGAGGGCGCACGCCGCATCAGTCGCCTTTGCGGCAGTGGTCGGAGAACGACGCGGCGATCGTCGCGCAGGCGTTGGCCGATGTCGGCCTTGCACAGCACGCCGACCGGCTTCTGGAAGAGCTCTCAGGCGGCCAGAGGCAGCGGGCATGGATTGCCATGGCGCTGGCGCAGCAGACCGGAATCCTGCTGCTGGACGAGCCGACGACGTTCCTCGATCTGCCCCATCAGGTGGAGATCCTGTCATTGCTCAGTACCTTGTCCCGCGACAAGGGGCAGACCATCGTCATGGTCCTGCACGACATCAATCTGGCCGCGCGGTTCTCCGACTATCTTGTTGCCCTGCGGGATCGCGGCATCCTGTTCCACGGCACACCTGAAGAGGTGGTCACGCCGCAGAACATTGCCGCCATCTACGACATTGATGGTGTTGTCATTGCCGACCCGACGCATGGAACGCCGCACGTTATTCCAAGATAGTCGCGGGACCGCAGTGGTTGTCTCGCGGCCTGCCGGTGCCCGTGCCGATCTTCTATCCCGCGGCCTGACGGGACGGGGACGGCGCCAGACCGATGACAGCACCCAGGCGGTAAATGAGACCGAGCGCGATGAATGCCAGCGCATTGGTCCAGCCGATCTGCCACAGAACCGGCAGGGAGAAGGCGGACGGGTGCGAGGGTAGCGGCCAGCTTGCCGCATAGACGACAGCCTGTTGGGCCAGCAGTGCAACGACAAAGACCAGCGCGGCTCGGACCATCATCGGCCAGCGCGCAGCGACGTTATAGGTCACCCGCGCAGCAGCCACAGCCGCTAGTGCCGAGATGCCAAGCGCCAGTCCCCAGGCAAGCGTCGAAGCATCGGTCGGATAGCCCAGAAAACCGAACCCGACCACCTGGTTGGCAAACCAGCCAAGGATGACGGTGGCAAATGCCTCCCGGCGGGGCAAAGCGATCGCCACAAGTGCGCCAAGCGCGGCGAACGGCATGCCGCATGCGAGCGCGAAGCTGTAGACAATGGCGGCGACGACGAGAACCAGCGACCAGATCGGCGCTGACCAGGTGCTCGTATCATCCATCGAGCCAATCTCCTTGATCGGTGTGGGAACGGAACATCGTCCGCTCGGGTCCAGCCTCAATCTGCCAGATACCCGATGGCCCCCGCAATGGCGGCTGCGACGATCTGACCGAAGACCATTGACGCTCCGCGTCCGCGCGGGCATGAAGGTGACGTGATCGGTTCCGCGTTCGGGCATTCCGGGCGTGGAGGCAAGAGGGAACGCGGTGAGGTGTGCTGACACCGAACCCGCGGCTGTCCCCGCAACTGTGAGCGGCGAGTCCGGCTGACAACGCCACTGGAGCAATCCGGGAAGGCCAGCCAGGGCGGCGAACCGCGAGCCAGGAGACCTGCCGGTCGCATGTGTCCCTAACCGGGATGCGGCAACCTGGACGCCGGGGAAACGCGTCTGGCATGGGCGCTTCCCTCGTCGATCCGCCCCCGCCAAATCTCCCCGTCCGTCCTTTCCGGAGCGCGGCCTCGCGCCGCACGAACGAAAGAGGACGATCATGACCTTCACGAAATCCCGGATCGCAACACCGGCGTCTCGCACCGCGCAGCGGTTGCCGAAACGCCCGGCAAGCGGATGAACCGGCGGGCACCGGTGGCTGGCGTGAGCGCCGGGCGCCGCTTCTGCCTGACCGAACTGAGCGTCACCGCGTTGATCTCCGGTGCGCTCGGCCTTTCGGTCTTGCTCTGGCTCGCGATTCTCGCGGTGATCTAGGTCGTGACCTGATGTCGGCCATTCTCGAAATTCGCGATCTGGCCCTGGGCTATCCAGGGCTGACGTTGTTCCGGCAACTGTCCATCGACATCGAAGCAGGGACGACGCTGGCGGTGCTCGGCGCGAACGGCTCGGGCAAGAGCACCTTCGTCAAGATGCTGCTTGGCCTGATGCCGCCGCTCTCAGGGGATCTGTCCTGGCCCGGAGGGCAGCCGCGCGAGATCGGCTATCTCGCCCAGATGACCGAGTTCGATCGTCGTTTCCCCATTCGGGTGCGCGATCTGGCCGCGATGGGCGCATGGCGCGGGCTTGGCCTGTGGTCCGGGCTCGATCGCGCCGGGCGGGACAAGGTCGCTGCCGCGCTGGACGAAGCGGGTGTTTCCGACCTCGCGGACCGGCCGCTGCACACCTTGTCGGGCGGGCAGCTTCAACGCGCGCTGTTTGCCCGCGTCATCCTGCAGGACGCACCGCTGATCCTGCTGGATGAACCGTTTGCCGCCGTCGATCAGAGCACCGAGGCACATCTGCTGTCGATCGTCGGACGCTGGCGCGACGAGGGCCGTGCGGTGGTGCTGGTCGTCCACGACCTTTCGTCCGTCCTGGACCACTGCAGCCATGCCCTTCTTCTCGGCGGCGAGACAGCCTCCCACGGATCGGTGGAAGACGTTCTCACGCCGGAGCGGCTCCTCGCCCAGGGCTACCTGTCGGAAAGCCAGGCGTCCTGGATGTTCCGCAACACCTTCGGCAAGACGGAGCGCGCCTATGTTTGAGGTCTTCGCCGACATGTGGAGCTACGCCTTCATGCGGCGCGCTGTCGTCGTGACCACCGTACTGTCGGCATCGGTTACGCCGGTTGGCGCGTTCCTCGTGCTGCGCCGGCTGTCGCTGGCGGGTGAGGCCATGGCGCACGCCATCACGCCGGGGGTCGTGATCGGTTTCGTGACCGCCGGTCTGTCGGTGATCTCTCTTCTCGTGGGTGGCCTGATCGCGGGCGTGGGCGTGGCCATCTTCACCGCGCTGCTGGCGCGCAAGACCATTCTGCGCAGCGATGCGAGCCTCGCCTCGCTCTATCTCATTGCCCTGGCGGTCGGCATCTTCATCCTGTCGGCGGCAGGCTCGGCAGTGCCCCTGAAGAGTTTTCTCTTCGGCTCGATCCTCGGGATCGACGACGCATCGATGATGCTCGTCGGCGGCGTGGCGACGGTGACCCTGGTTTCGTTTGCCGTGCTGCTGCGACCGCTGATCGTCAGCACCTGCGACCCGGTATTCTTCGAATCGCAGACGCGACGGCCCTGGCTGGTCGAACAGGGGTTCATGCTGCTTCTGGTGCTGAACCTGCTCGCCGCCTTCAAGACGCTGGGCACGCTGATGGCCGTCGGCCTGATGATCCTGCCCGCAACGGCTGCGCGCTACTGGGCCAGCACCATCACCGGCCAGCTCGCGCTTGGCTTCGTCTTTGCCCTGTCGAGCTGCTGGATCGGGCTGGCGCTGTCTTACCTGCTGCCCGAAACCCCGTCCGGCCCGGCGATCGTTCTGGTCGCCGGCGGATTTTTCCTGATCTCGGCCCTCTTGGGCCCACTCGGCTTCGGCGGACGGCTGCGCAAACCGTCCGCCGCAGAAGATGCGTCAGTTGCGCAACACCAATCGGAAGAGAGGACACAATGACCTTTATGAGAACGCTTTTTGCCGGGATTGTCTCGGCATCGCTGGCCCTCGTCGCCTTGCCCGCCGTGGCACATGACGACGTGAAGATCGTCGCCAGCTTCTCGATCCTGGGCGACATGGTCGAACAGGTCGTGGGCGACCATGGCAGCGTGACGACCATCGTCGGCCCGGACGCCGATGCCCACATCTATCAACCCTCCGTCGCCGATGCGCGCGCGGTGGCCGAGGCTGACGTGATCTTCGTCAACGGTCTGGGTTTTGAGACCTGGTCCGACACGCTGATCGCCGAATCCGGGACCAAGGGTGTCGTCTACATCGCGACCGAGGGCATCACCCCGATCGAGGTCGACGGCGAGACCGACCCCCATGCCTGGAACTCGCTGAAGAACGGCATGATCTACGTCCAGAACATCGCCGACGCCATGGCCAAGGCCCTGCCTGAACATGCCGATGAATTTGCCGCCAACGCGAAGTCTTACATCGCCGAGCTTGAGGCGCTGGACGCTGAGACCCGGAAGAAACTCGCTGAATTGCCGGACGACCGCAGGACTGTTGTCACGGCCCACGATGCGTTCGGGTATCTGGCCGATGCCTATGGACTGAACTTCCTGGCGCCGGTTGGCATCGATACCGAGGCCGAGCCATCCGCCCGCGAACTTGCTGCTCTGATCGAGCAGTTGAAGACCGAGGGCGTGGCGGCGCTGTTCGTCGAGAACATCACCAGCCCGGCACTGATCCAGCAGATCTCGGACGAGACCGGCATCGAGATCGGCGGACGCCTCTTCTCGGATGCCCTGTCGGAGCGTGGTGGTCCGGCCACCAGCTACCTGGCGATGTTCAAGCACAATCTCGGCGCGCTGCTCACCGCACTCGGCAAAGCCGAAGGCTGATCGCGTGCCCGCTGGTTGCGGTTTGGCACGTTCAGTGATGGATGCCGAGGTTCAGGGCCTGTCCCTGCGCAGCAGATAGGTATCCATGATCCAGCCGTGCCGGGCACGTGCCTCGGCACGGCTGGCGACGATACGCGGCCCTGCCTCGGCCAGCGGTCCCGCATCGAGCACCTGTTCGGCCATACCCAGGAATCCGCCCCACCAGATGTGCAGGCCCTTCGGTGGCAGGTGTTGGAAACTGCATTCCCCGTCGAGCATCACCGCGACCGTCTCGGCACCCTTGGGCCAGCCGTGATCGCGCAGGCGGCGCCCGGTGGTGACGGTGACTGCGCCGTTCACCGTGTTGAACGGGATCGCATGGGCCGCCGTCAACGCCTGCAAGGCGGTGATCCCCGGTACGACGCGCAGGCGCGGGCGGGGCGCCAGGCGGGCGGCGATGCGCAGTGTGGAGTCATAGAGGCCCGGATCGCCCCAGACCATCAGCGCGATGGGTCCTTGCGGCTGCGCGGCGTCGATCGTCTCGGCCCAGATGCAGGTGATTTCGTCGTGCCAGCGCGTCACCCGCTCGGCATAGGGCAGGCTTTCGTCGCGCACCGGCATGTCGAACTCGGCGACCGGCGCGCTGCTGCCGCTGTCGGCAAGAATGCGATGGCGAAGCTCGGCGAGGTCGGCCTTGTCCGGCCCCTTGCGCGGCACCATCACGAGTGCTGCCTCGCGCAGTGCGGCCTGCGCCTCCAGCGTCACATGGGCCGGGTTGCCGGTGCCGATCCCGATGAGCCAGAGTTCAGGCATCGGGCACCCCATCCGCCAGGGGTCCGTAGAAGATCAGTGCGGGCTTGTCTCCGACCTCCCGCGCCAGCCTGTCGGCAAGCGTAGAGATTGTACCGCGGGTGAGCACCTGCTCAGGCGTGCCGACGGCCTCCGCCAGCATCGCTGGCGTGTCGGGCGCCAGGCCCGTTTCGATCAGTGCCCTGGCAAGCGCCGGAAACGTGCGTTTGCCCATGAAGACCACCGTACAGGCCAGGGGATCGGCCAGCGCATCCAGGTCGAGGTCGGCGGGTAGCTGCCCCGACACGTCGTGCCCGGTCACGAACTGCACCCGTCGCGCGGTCAGCCGCCGGGTCAGGGGGATGCCTGCGGCCGCGGCGGCAGCCAGCGGCGAGGCGACGCCCGGAACGATCTCGAAGGCGATGCCCGCCTCATGAAGCGCAATCAGCTCTTCTTCCAGCCGCCCGAAAAGGCCACCGTCGCCCGATTTCAGGCGTACGATCCGGCCGCCGCCCTGCGCATAGTCGACCAGCAGGCGGCTCACGTGATGCTGGCGGGGTGAGGCTCGTCCGGCGCGCTTGCCTACTCCCACCAGATCCGCAGCGGGTTGGGCGTGGGACAGGATCGGTCCGGCGGCGAGATCGTCGTAGAGGATGGCATCGGCGCGCTTCAGCCGGTCCACCGCCTTGAGCGTCAGAAGCTCCGGGTCGCCGGGCCCCGCGCCAACGAAGCTCACGAAACCGGTCATCCGGCTTCCCCCGCGATCAGGTGGAAGAAGGTCCCGCTGACGTTGCCGCGCAGCGAGCCGGTCTCCGGGACGGGGTTGCCGTCCGCGTCCATGACTTCGGCAAGGGGAGCGTCGGGCTGATCAAGGATCGTCGAGTAGTGGAATTCGTGCCCGCGCAGCGCCGCCCCGGCCGGTTGTCCCGGCATCGCTTCGTGCAGTACGGCGCGGCGGTAACCCAAGTGGAACTTGCGGCGCTCGTAGGAGGTCACCAGCCCGAGAAGCCCGGTCATTTGGTGGCGCGTGCCGTCCTTGTCGATGAGTGCTGCGCCCAGCGCCATGTAGCCTCCGCATTCGCCATGCACCGGCCTTGTTTCGGCATGAGCGCGCAGGCCGTCGCGGAACCGGGCCGCGGCAGCCAGCCGGCCGGCGTGGAGTTCGGGATAGCCGCCGGGCAGCCAGACAAGATCGGCTGAAGGGTCGGGTGGCTCGTCGGCGAGCGGGGAAAAGGGCAGGATCTCCGCCCCGGCCCTGCGCCACCCTTCCAGAAGGTGGGGATAGGTGAAGGAAAACGCCGCGTCCTGCGCCAGCGCGATGCGCTGCGCGGGCGGTCCGGGCAGGCTGCCTGCGGCGTCGAACGCATGGCCCCGGGCGGCGCTGCGGATCGCGGCAAGATCGACATGCTCGCGAAGGAATGCCGCGTAGCCCGCGATTGCCGTCTCAAGGTCGGGATGCTCGATCGCCTGCACCAGTCCCAGGTGCCGCTCGGGCAAAACCAGATCGCCTCGTCGCGGCAATGTGCCGAGGACCGGTAGCCCGGCGCGCTCCATGCCCAGCCGCGTCAACCGTTCGTGCCGGGGGCTGGCAACCCGGTTCAGGATCACACCCGCAAAGGGCAGCTCGGGATCGTAGCTCGCGAAGCCGAGCGCCGTGGCCGCCGCCGATTGTGCCTGTCCGCCCACATCGAGCACCAGCACCACCGGCCAGCCCATCGCTTTTGCCGTCTCGGCACTGGAGCCGAAACCGCTGCGTCCCCGCGTGGCCACCCCGTCGTAAAGGCCCATCGAGCCTTCGGCGACGCAGATGTCCGCGCCGCCAGCTTGAGTGGCGATCGCGGCGAACAGGTCCTCGGCCATCGCCCAGGTATCGAGGTTGAACGAGGCACGTCCGGTCGCCGCGCGGTGGAAGGCCGGGTCGATGTAGTCGGGGCCGGACTTGAACGGCTGAACGCTGAGGCCATCCTCGCACAGTGCACGCAGCAGGCCGAGCATCACCGTCGTCTTGCCGGTGCCTGAGGCCGGGGCCGAGACGAGAAGGCCGGGGGGGAATTTGGCGTCAGTCATCGCCATCGCTCCAGTCGGCCCATCGGCTGTCGGCCGACTGCGGGCGGTAGCGTCGGTCATAGTCTGCGGCGTAGAGGCGGCTATCGGCGAAATCGGCAGCGCCCAGGGCTGGCCCGACAAGAATCAGCGCTGTGCGTTCGATGCCCTCCGGCATCGCCGCCTCGATGGTTGCCAGCGTCGCGCGCACGATCCGCTCGTCCGGCCAACTCGCCCGCCACACCACAGCGATAGGGCAATCCGCGCCGTAATGCGGGATCAGATCGGCGGTGACGCTGCCGAGGTTCTGGATCGAGAGGTGAATGGCCAGCGTCGCACCTGTGGCGCCGAAGGCGGCGAGCGTTTCGCGCTCGGGCATCGTCGAGGCGCGGCCCGGCGTGCGGGTCAGCACGACCGATTGCGCCAGGCCCGGCAGGGTCAGTTCCGCGCCCAGCGTGGCGGCGGCGGCGGCGAAGGAGGGCACGCCCGGCGTCACGGTGTAGGGAATGCCCATCGCGTCGAGCCTGCGTATCTGCTCGCCCATCGCCGACCAGACCGACAGATCGCCGGAATGAAGGCGCGCGATGTCGTGGCCCAACCCATGGGCCGTGCCGATCTCCGTCATGATGGCGTCGAGGTCCATAGGTGCGGTGTTGACGATCCGCGCACCCTCCGGGCAATGGTCCAGCACCGCCTCGGGCACCAGCGAGCCGGCATAAAGGCAGACGGGGCAGCGGGTGATCAGGTCGTGGCCACGCAGCGTCAGGAGATCGGGGGCGCCCGGCCCGGCGCCGATGAAATGCACCGTCATCTCGTGTCCCCTTCGGCAAGCGCGCAGGTCGCCATGCCGTCGCTTGAGACCACCCGTGGCGCGATCAGCCGAGCGCCAGGCCCCGCCGCGGCCAGTGCGGCTGCTTCGGCCACGCTGCCCGTTCCGCGCGCGGTTTGCGACGCGCGCGAGCGCGTCACCGTCTCCTGCCGCGCAAGCACCTCGGCGTCAATCGCATGAACCGGCAGGGCGAGGGCTTGTGCGAAACATGCGAAAGGGTCCGCGCGCGCCTTGTCGGCGGCGGTGGCAAGTGCCGTCACCCGCCTGTTGCCGCCCGCGCTGTCGAGAGCATCGGCCAGGCTTTGCGCCGTTGCGCCTGAGCGAAATCCGAAGCCCGCCACGATCACAACACCACCTGCCATTGCACCATCGGATAGGACGCCTTCCAGCCGCGCTTGCCTCCCAGCGGCGTGGCCTCGGACAGCTCGATGCGCAGGAGCGTGCCGCCAAGGCGCTCCGACCAGGCCGAGAGCAGCGCCCCCGATTCAAGCGTCACGGCATGGGCGACGAGCTGTGTGCCTGGGGCGAGCCGGGCGGTGAGGTCGCTCAGCAACGCCTCATTGAGGCCGCCGCCGATGAAAACGGCCTGCGGCGAGGGCAGTCCTTCGAGCGCCGCCGGTGCGGTACCTTCGACCACGCTCAGCCGGTCCACGCCCAGCCGGTCGGCATTGGCGCGGATGCGCGCCGCGCGGTCGGCGCGGGCCTCGATGCTGACGGCCTCGGTCGTTGGATGCGCGAGCAGCCATTCGATGGCGATGGACCCCGATCCGCCGCCGATGTCCCACAGCAGTTCGAACGGGCGCGGGGCCAGCGCGGAGAGCGCCAGCGCCCGCATCGGGCGTTTGGTTATCTGGCCGTCGGTTTCGAAGACGCTGTCGTCGATCCCGCTCGCACACGGCAGGACTGCACCGGTGCCGGCGACGTCGAGCGCGACGGTGACCGGGTGGGTGAAGGTCATTTCAGGCAGGGTCTCGGCTTGTGCTTCCGTAATCCGTTCGCGCGGTCCGCCAAGCGCTTCCAGGACCGTCAGGCGGCTCGCGCCAAACCCTTCGTTGGTCAGATAGCGGGCCAACGCGTGCACGGCATCGCCGTCTCGCAAGAGCAAGATCGCACGAACCCCCGGCGCCAGATGCGGCCTGAGCCGTGCGACCGGCGCCGCGTGCAGGCCGAGACATAGTGTTTGCTCGAGCGACCAACCCAGACGCGCGGCGGCCAGGGCGAAGCTCGACGGGCCAGGCAGGGCCTTCCACTCGCTGCGCTCGAACTCACGCGCGATAACCGCGCCCGCGCCGAACCAGAAGGGATCGCCCGAGGCGAGGACGACGACACGCCGCCCGCGCAAACCCTCAAGTATTGGCAGTCCATCCGCGAAGGGCGCTGGCCATTCGATGGTCTCGACGCCGGGCTGCGGCAGCAGCGCCAGGTGCCGCGGCGGCCCCATCACGACCTCCGCCTCGTCCAGCGCGCGGCGGCTTGCAGGCAGCAGTCCGTCCGGGCCATCCTCGCCCAGACCAACGATGGTCAGCCACGCTTTTTCCGACGGAGCCTCAGACATGGCGCCCAACCTGTTGATCCTCGCCGGCACGACCAAGGCGACGGCGCTGGCGCGTGCGGTTGCCGAGCGCGGGATGACAGGCACGGTGTCGTTTGCGGGGCGGGTGGAGCGGCCCCTGCGCCAGCCCCTGCCGCAACGCATCGGTGGTTTCGGTGGCGCGGAAGGGTTGGCGGGATACCTGCGGGATAACCGCATCACCCATGTGATCGATGCCACCCACCCCTTCGCCGTCCAGATGAGCCGCAATGCGGTCGACGCCTGCACCAGGATGGGCGTGCCGCTCATCGCGCTTACCCGACCCGAATGGCAGGCCCGCACGGGTGATCACTGGGAAAAGGTGCCCGACATCGCCGCCGCCGTCGCCGCGCTCGATCGCCCTGCGGCGCATGTCATGCTGGCGGTGGGGCGGATGCATCTGGATGCCTTCGCGCCCAACTCGCAGCATCGCTATCTTTTGCGTCTCGTCGACCCGCCCGAAGCGCCGCTGCCCTTTCCCGAGGCGGATGTCATCGTCGACCGTGGCCCGTTCGACGAGGCCAGTGATCGCAGTCTGATGCAGGCGCATGGCATCGAGCTTGTGGTCTCCAAGAACTCCGGCGGCACCGGCGCCTATGCGAAGATCGCCGCGGCCCGCTTGCTGGGGCTTCCGGTCATCATGATCGACCGCCCGACCCAGCCGGACCGGTGCGAGGTCCAAGCCGTGGATGCGGTCTTCGACTGGATCGCTCATAGCGACACCGTCCTCGGCGTATAGACGAAAGGCATTCCGTCGCGCGGGATGATCCGCGTCGCCGAGGAGCCGATCAGCACGACGGTGCGCATATCGGCCATGTCGGGCGTGGCATTCGCCAGACGGACGACACGCAAATCTTCTTCGGGCGTGGAGACCGCCCGCGCGAAGACAAGAACCCGGTCCGGTTCACAGGCCTCGCGGAGCAGGTCCAGCGCGCGAACGAACCCCTCGGGGCGGGCCTTCGAGCGCGGGTTGTAGAGCGCGATGGCGAAATCCGCCTCCACCGCCAGGCGCAGCCGCCGCTCGATCAGCTCCCAGGGCTTGAGGTTGTCGCTCAGGTTGATGGCGCAGAAATCGTGACCGAGGGGCGCGCCGGCTCGCGCGGCGGCAGCCAGCATCGCCGTGACGCCGGGGAGGACGCGGATGTCGAGCGTGCGCCAGGACTCTGGTCCTGCCTCAACCGCCTCGAAGACTGCGGCGGCCATGGCGAAGACCCCGGGGTCACCGGAACTGACAACCACGACGCGCTTGTCCTCCGCCGCCATCTCCAGCGCATGCCGCGCGCGGTCGAGTTCCTCGCGGTTGTCCGTCTCGTGCCGGTTGAGGCCGGGACGGTCGGGGACACGCTGCACATAGGGGCTGTAGCCGACCACATCGCTCGCGTCGGCCAGGGCCGCCGTGACCTCATGGGTTACGAGGCAATCGTCGCCTGGTCCCAGACCCGCGATGACGAGCCAGCCGGTCATGGCCGGCGCCCCTGACCATGGACGATGACGATGGAGAAGTAGGGCACGGGCTGGTCGCCGGCCTCGGACAGCGGCACCGCGCGTTCCTCGGCCATGCTGGCACATTCGACGAGCCAGGCGCGGTCGATCTTGCCCGCCGCCTGCAGGGCGTTGCGGACCTTCGGCAGGTTGCGTCCGACCTTCATCACAACAATCGCGTCCGCATCGGTCATGCGCCGGGTCAGCTCCGCCTGCGGCATTGTGCCGAGAAGGACGTACAGGGCGTCATCGCCCCAGGTGACGGGGATGCCCGTCGCGGTCCAGGCCGCCGACATACCTGTGATGGCCGGCACGACGCGCACCGGCACGTCGTCTTTCAGCCGCGTGTAGAGATGCATGAAGGAGCCGTAGAAGAACGGATCGCCCTCGCACAGGACGATGATGTCCTCGCCGCTGAGGGCCAGATCGCGCAGGCGTTCCGACACCTCGGCATAGAAGCCCGAAAGGCAGGCGGCATAGCCCGGATCGTCGAGCGCGATCTCGGTCGTGACCGGGTATTCCATGGCGATTTCCCGGACGTCGTCGCGCAGCATACGGTCCACGATGGTCCGCGCCCGGCCGGGCCGACCGGCCTTGCGGAAGAAGGCGACATGGCCTGCGCCGCGCACCAGCCGGTCGGCGCGAACGCTCATCAGGTCCGGGTCGCCGGGGCCGAGGCCAACGCCCCAGATCGTGCCTGCGCCAGTGCTCATTCCGCGCGGCTCGCGATGGCGTTGACCGCGGCAACGGTGATCGCACTGCCGCCAAGCCGGCCCTCGACGATCAGGCAGGGGACGGGCTGGGCCTGCCACAGCGCGGCCTTCGATTCCGCCGCGCCGACGAAGCCCACCGGGCAGCCGATGATCGCGGCGGGGCGCGGGCAATCGGGGTCTTCCAGCATCTCGAGAAGATGGAACAGCGCGGTCGGCGCGTTGCCGATGGCGATCAGGCTGCCGGCAAGCTGTGGCCGCCACAGCTCCAGCGCGGCGGCGGACCGTGTCGTGCCGAGCCGTGCGGCGAGGTCTGGCACCCGCGTGTCCTGCAGTGTGCAGATCACGGAATTGCCGGCCGGCAGCCGCTTGCGCGTCACGCCTTCGCTGACCATGCGCGCGTCGCACAGGATCGGGGCGCCCGCCTCAAGGGCTGCACGGGCGGCAGCGACCATGCCGGGGGAAAACCGTACGTCGGCCTCAAGCCCCACCAAACCTGCGGCATGGATCATGCGAACCGCGACCTGTTCCTCGTCCGGGGCGAACCGCGCCAGGTCTGCCTCGGCCCGGATCGTGGCGAAACTCTCTGCATAGATCGCCGCGCCGTCCGTTTCGTAGCTGTAAGGCATGGATCAGCCGTCCGTGATGTCCGTCAACTGCCGCGCCGTGATGCCGCGCCGGACGGGGTCGTCCCATGGCGCGCCGTCCCTGACAAGATCGAAGCGGCCGTCCCGGCCGACCAGCGTCACGTCTGAACGACTGGGATGCGCGCAGCCCTTTGCGCAGCCCGACACATGCAGCGTGGCGTTCTCGGGCAGGTCCGCGGCGAGCGCACGGGCCAGCGGGCGGGTCTCGGCCTCGGCCTGGGGGCAACCGGGCGCGCCGGTGCAGGCATGAATGCGCGAGAGCGGGTCGGAGGGATCGGTCAGCAGCGTCTCGTGGTTATCGAAGAGGTTTGCATCTTCGAGCCCCGGCAGGAAGATCATGCGCCAGGGCGTGATCCGGAGGGCGGATGGCGCGGCCTCGGCAAGCTCGCGCAAATCGGACGGCCTAAGCTGTCCGAAGGCGGCCGCCACGAGCAGACCGCCGGGCACCGCGCCCGCTCGCGGCGCTGGGGCAGTGGGGTTTGGTGGTCGGTCTCCAGCCAGGTCATCGGGTAGCGACCTGCCGGCAGCCAGATGGCGTGCCATCCGGCCCCGGCCGTCTTGCCCGACCCCTCCCGAGGCGATGAACCAGCGGGCAAGGTCGAGCGCGAGGGCCACTGCGCCAGGGGCATCTGGCGATGCCCGTCCTGCTTCGTACCCATCGGCACGTACGATCAGACACGCGCCACACGCCTCGATGCGAATGTCTCCGCTCACCTCGGCCAGATGCCGGTTTGCTCCTGCGTCCACCACAAATCCGAACTTCGAGGGCAGCGGTTCGAACTCCGGCGCGCGCAACCCTTCGGCAAGAGTCGCCGCGATCCGCGACTGGATGTTGTCGGTTTCTCTGTCTCGGAACGGATCGACCACGATGTTGCGTCGACCCTCGATCTGAGGATCGGCATCGAGCAGGCCGAGCTCGGCCAGTGCGTCCAGCAGGGGGCCATGCCCCGCTTCGGTCACGCCGCGCAGTTGCAGGTTGGCCCGGTTCGTCAGGTCGATCAGTCCATTGCCGAACCGCTGAGAAGCTGCGGCAAGGCCGCGCGCCTGGGCAGTGGTCAATTCGCCCATCGGCGGGCGCACGCGCACCACCAGCCCGTCGCCGGAGACCATGGGCCGGTGCGCGCCCGGGCACCAGCCCCGGATGGCGGGCGCGCTCATGTGCCGGTCTCCAGTGTCGGCGCTTCCAGTTCGGCGAGGATCGAGTTGCGTCGCGACTGCCAGAGGCCCGCCGCGTACAACTCCGTGAAGCGTGCGCGCATGGCCGCCAGTGCCTCGGGATTGGCCTGCTCCAGGAAGGCGGTGACGTCCTCGTCGCCGAGCGTCGCATCCCAGAACTGATCGAAGAGGTGCGGGCTGACGACGCCGGCCAGATGGGCGAAGGCGGCCATGTTCTCCAGCGTTGCCGCGATTTCGGCCGCGCCACGGAAACCGTGCCTGCGCATGCCTGCGATCCAGCCGGGGTTCGCCGCGCGGGCCTGCACGACGCGGGCGATTTCCTCGGTCAGCGCGCGTGCCCGTGGGCGTGCGGGATCCGTGTTGTCGACATGGTAGAGCCGCGCCGCCCCGCCCACGACCTTCTGTGCAGCGGCGAAACCGGCCTCGTGGCTGGCATAGTCCTCGGCCAGCAGCAGGTCGGTCTCTGGCAGATCCTGCAGATGCACGAAGGCGTCGGCCTGCGCCACGCGGGCCTTCAGCCCATCCATGTCGCGGGCTTGCCGGTCGCCGTCGAGCGCCCAGCTTGAGGCCGCGAGCCAGGCCTCGCCGGCGGCCCGATGCCCCTCCTCGGAGTAGTCGCCGAGACTTGATCCCATGCCGAGGCCGAAGTTGCCGGGCGCCGGGCCGTAGACCCGCGCCTCGCTCTGGCCGACATAGGGGTTCCAGTCGGCCGTCTCATCGCGCGCCGCCAGGGCACGCACCGCCTGCTGGAAGAGGGCCGAGAGTGTTGGAAAGACGTCGCGGAACAGGCCCGAGACGCGCAGCGTCACGTCGATGCGCGGACGGTCGAGTTCGGCGATCGGCACGATCTCGATGCCTGAGACCCGCTCCGACCCGTCGTCCCAGACCGGCCGTACGCCGAGCAGCGCCAGCGCCATGGCGAATTCCTCGCCCGCCGTGCGCATTGTGGCTGAGCCCCACAAGTCGACGATAAGCCCCCGCGGCCAGTCGCCTTCGTCCTGGAGATGGCGGCGGATCAGTTCGTCGGCCAGCACGACGCCCTGCCGGAACGCGGCACGGGTCGGCACGCTGCGCGGATCGGTGGTGAAGAGGTTGCGGCCCGTGGGCAGCACATCCGTGCGTCCGCGATAGGGTGAGCCCGAGGGGCCGGGCTCGATCATGCGGCCGGCCAGTGCATCGAGCAGCGCGCGCTGTTCGGCTTGGGCCGAAGTCGTGGTGTCGAATGGGCCGTCGTTGTCTGGTGTACGGCTACGGCCCCAGACATGCAGCCCGTCGCCGAACTGGCTTTCCTTGATGTCGCAGACGAAGCGATCGATGCGGGTGATGGCCTCCGCCGGGCAGGAGACCGTCTCGATGCCGAGGTCCTGTTCCACCCCACGCGCCCGCGCCTCGTCGCGGATGTCGGCCATCAGCCGGTCCCGCCGGCGCGGGTCCAGTCCATCGGCGTTGGAGAACTCGTCGAGCAGAGCCTCGAGACGGGCAAGCCGTTGCGGGGTGCCCGAGGCCTTCAGCGGCGGCGGGATGTGACCGATGGTGAGGGCCCCGATCCGGCGCTTGGCCTGCGCGGCCTCGCCGGGATCGTTGACGATGAAGGGATAGATCACCGGCAGATCGCCGATCAGCACCTCGGGCCAGCAGGCGTCGGAAAGCGCCACCGCCTTGCCCGGCAGCCATTCGAGCGTGCCGTGGGCGCCGATGTGGATCAGCGCGTCGGCCTGCTCCCTGAGCCAGAGATAGAACGCGACATAGGCATGGCGGGGCACGCGGGAGAGGTCGTGGTAGTCGTCCTCGCGCGTCTTTGGCGTGCCCCGTTCGGGTTGCAGGGCGACCAGCGCCGAACCACGCCGGACGGCAGCGAAGGCGAAGCCGTCCTCGGTCGCATCCGTGTCCTCCTCAGGAGCGCCCCAGGCGGATTGCAGATCGTCGCGAAGGCCTCTTGGCAGCCGGGCGAGAGCTGCGCGGTAGGTTTCCATCGGCAAGCTGATGCGCTCGGTCGCGAGCGCTTTGTGCAAGGCCATGCCGGGGGCAATGCGGTGCCCGGTTTCCGCAAGATCGCCGAGGATCGCCTCGGCCGAGGCGAGCGCGTCGAGGCCGACCGCGTGGGCCATGTTCCAGTCGCGGCCCGGATAAGTCGAGAGCACCAGCGCCACCCGCTGCGCATCGGGCGGGGTGATCGCCAGACGATGCCATGCCGTGACGCGATCGGCGATCGCGGCGATGCGTTCGCCTTCGGGCCGATGGGCGTAGCGCGAAAACTGCAGGTCCGGATCGCGGTCGCCTGGTTCCTTGAAGGAGGCCACGCCGGCAAAGAGCCGCCCGTCCACTTCGGGCAGGACGACATGCATGGCGAGATCGGCGGGCGAAAGGCCGCGTTCGGCCTCGGCCCAGGCCTTGCGCGTGGAAGTGGCCAGCGCGACCTGGAACACCGGCACGCCGCCTGCGTCGAGAGGCGAGGACCCGGCGTCGCCCCGGCCGGAGAACGACGTCGCGTTGACGATTGCCGCGGGGGCGAACTGCCGGACCTGGGTCTCCAGCCACGCCCGCGCGCCCGGTGCTTTGAGAGAAGGTGCGAACAGGCCGAGGGCGCGGAAGCCCCTATCGCGCAGCACGGCAAACAGCGCTTCGACCGGCGCAAGGTCGGCGGCAACGAGATAGGAGCGATAGAAGACGACGAGGACCAGCGGCGCGTCATCGTCACCGTGAATGGGGAGGGGCCCGTTCACGCCGTCCTCCGGCGCCCAGGTGCCAAACTCGGGTAGGGCTTTCAGTCCCGGTACGGGCCCGGCGTACAGCCCGGCCGCGAGTGCCATTTGGGCCAGCGCCGCCTGAGCCGCCACCGCGCCGCCTGCGTCGCAAAGATGGGCAAGACGGCGCAATGTGGAGGCCGGCACGGTCGAGACCGCGTCCAGCCGCGCGTCGGGCCGTCCGTCTGCGGGCAGCACCGCCAGGGCGATCCCCTTTTCCCGCGCCAGCGCTCCGATCTGTTGCAGACCGTAGGGCCAGTAGGGCACGCCGCCGATCAGGCGGATCAGGATGCCCTTGGCGCCATCAAGCGTCTGCTCGACATAGGTATCGACCGACAGCGGGTGTTTCAGCGCCGCGATGTTGGCGAGCCGCAGCGTGGGCAGTTGCCCGCGCGGCCCTGCGCCCCGGTGCCATCCTGCCGCGAACGCGCCGAGGTCGCTGTCGGAAAACGAAAGCACCACCAGATCCGCGGGCGACTGCCCCAGATCGGTTGGCGTCTCGGTCTCCTCAAGCCCATGGCTTTCGCGGAAGATGACATGCATGGGCGTGTCCCGCAGTTACTCCGCTGCTTGTGGGTCGGGAAACAGAGTACCGCGGATCGCCGCTGCGTCGATATCGTCGTGTTCGGCGATGATGACCAGCCGCCCGCGCCGGCCCTCCTCGGGCGTCCACGCACGGTCGAACTGGTGGCGCACCCGGGCACCGACGGCCTGGACCAGAAGCCGCATGGGCTTGCCCGCGATCGCGGCATACCCCTTGACGCGCAGGATGTTCTGCCCGGTCGCGAGTGCCCCGATGCGGGCCACCAGGTCGGCCGGGTCGGCGAACTCGGGGATGTCGATGACGACGCTGTCGAAATCGTCATGCTCATGGTCGTCATGCCCGTCATGGTGGCTCGGCCGCGCGTCCATGTCGCCCTCGGCGGCGGCCTCGAGTCCGAGGATCACGCGTGGATCGACCGCGCCCTCGGCGACCTCGATGAGCGGCAAGGGGCGGGGGACTTCGGCCTCGATGAGGGATTTTGCCTTGGCGATGCCCTCGGGTCCGGCGAGATCGGGTTTGGTCAGCAGGATGATGTCGGCGCAGGAAATCTGATCCTCGAACACTTCCGACAGCGGCGTTTCGTGGTCGATGCTCTCATCGGCGAGGCGCTGCGCGTCCACCGCCGCGACGTCCGGCGCGAAGCGTCCGGCTGCCACGGCTTCCGCATCGGCCAGTGCGATCACGCCGTCCACGGTGATCCTGGAGCGGATATCGGGCCAGTCGAAGGCCTTCAGCAGCGGCTTGGGCAGCGCCAGGCCCGACGTCTCGATCAGGATGTGGTCGGGGCGCGGATCGAGCGCCATCAGCGTCTCGATGGTGGGGATGAAATCGTCGGCCACGGTGCAACAGATGCAGCCATTGGCCAGTTCCAGGATGTTCTCGGCCGGGCAATCGGGGATCGCGCAGCCTTTCAGGATTTCGCCGTCGACACCGACATCGCCGAACTCGTTGACGACCACGGCCAGGCGCTTGCCGCCCGGGTTCTGCATCAGTTGCGTGATCAGCGTGGTCTTGCCCGAACCGAGGAAGCCGGTGATGACGGTGACGGGGAGTTTCTCAAGGTCGGGCATGTCAGGTCCCTCCAGAGTTGGGATCGGTTGCATCGAGCGGCGGGATGCGCGCGATGCAGTTCTTGCGGAAGTGTTCCGGGCGCTCGCGCCATGGCACGAGCCCGTCCGGGGTCTCGGCATATTTCGCGACGCCTTCGCGAACCGTGTCGAGATGGGCGACCGGATCGAAGCGACCATAGACATAGGTCCAGCGGCCGGGCCCGCGCAGGGCGAGCGTGCACCCTTGCGAGCAGTTCGACAGGCATTCCACGGGCGTGATGGTGGCGCCCGCGATGCCGGACTCGGCGAGCTGGCGGAACAAGGCCGCGCCGGGGCGCTCGGCACCTTCGGTCACCTCCTGCTCCTGCCGGCAGCGGGTGCACACGAGCAGTTCCACCTGTGATGAGGGTCGCGTCATGCGATCTCCATCCATTTCGGACGGCAGAGGCATGGAGCGGAAGCGCGGCAGACGGCCGCCTGTCCGACACCCAGGACACCCCGCCCGGCTACAAGCGTCGCGCTGGCAGGTCTCCCGGCTTGCGGATGTCAGGGGTTTCCCTGTCGGTCGCCCGGCCTTCCCGATCCGCGGATGCGGTCAGTGGCCATCGGGCGCCCTCTCCGGTCACGGTCGCGGGGGCGGCTGCGGTTCGGCCCGTTGGATCGGGCCTCGCGCATTCCCTTTTCACCTGTTAGCACAGGCACCAGCATGATCAGATGTTCAGGCCCAAGTGCCCCTGTCAAGCGATAAGGAACCGAGCAATGGATGAGGTGACCGTCCGCCACAACGAGAAGATGAAACGCATCAAGGCCGCGCGCGACGAGATGATGAAGACCAAGACCGAGGAGAAGGGTCTGATCATCGTCCATACCGGCGCGGGCAAGGGTAAATCGTCTTCGGGATTCGGCATGATCATGCGTTGTATCGCCCATGGCATGCCCTGCGCGGTCGTCCAGTTCATCAAGGGCAAATGGAAGACCGGGGAGAAGACCTTTCTGCGTGAGCGTTTCGCAGACGAATGCCGGTTCTTCGTCTCGGGCGAGGGCTTCACCTGGGAGACGCAGGACCGCGAGCGCGACGTGGCGGCGGCCAGGGCTGGCTGGGAAAAGGCCAAGGAGTTCATTCTCGATCCCGAAATCCGGTTCGTGATGCTCGACGAGATCAATATCGCGCTGCGCTACGACTACCTCGATATCGATGAGGTCGTGGACTTTCTGCTGACGCAGAAGCCGGCCATGACCCATGTCTGCCTGACGGGCCGCAACGCCAAGCCCGAACTGATCGAGGCCGCCGACCTCGTGACGGAGATGACGCTGACGAAGCACCCGTTCAAGGACGGCGTGAAGGCCCAGAAGGGGGTGGAGTTCTGATGACCGTCGCCGCCATACGCCGTCCGCCCGCGAGCCCCTGCGTGGGCGTCTGCATCATCGACGAGGAGCGCGGGCTCTGCACCGGTTGTGCCCGCACGGTCGAGGAGGTCGCCGCCTGGGGTGGCGCGTCCGACGCGTTCCGCGAGGCGGTCTGGGCCGCCCTGCCGGAGAGGGCAGCGGCGATGGGGCTCTCCGTGCGGCGGCTGGACTGGCGCGAGGCAGGGCTGCTCGATGAGATGGAGCGACTGTTTGCCGAGGCGGCCGGCACCTTCGTCGTTGGTGTTTACGGCGCGGTCGGCGAAGTGATGCGCGACGCGGACGAACCATATGACGCGCGGCGCGAGGGTGTCTCTCTCACGCTGGCAACTGCCCGGTCGGCCATCCGCATCGAGGCCTTGCCCTCCCTGACCGCGATCGAGATCGGGCGCGCCGGGCGACCGCCATTGATCGCACTGGCGGTGCCCAAGGCACGTGCGCCGGCGCCCGGTCCATCCGTGCTGACCGATCTGGGGTCGGGCGACGATGCACTCCTGCCGCGCGACGCGGGCGGGCGGCGCTTCGACGTCGGCCTGGGCCGGCGCGCGGCGCGGTTCACCATGCGGTGTTCCGACACGCTGGCGGCGGATATCGCTCCCCATTGCGGGGTCCCCTGGCCTGACTGCCTGGGCCTCGTCGGCGCGGGCGTGCTGGCGGAAAGCCCGGTCCGCGTTATCGAGGCGCCCTGCGTGCGTGCCGAGGTCGATGCGGTCATCCCGCCGCCGGGTGGAGCCTCGCCCGAGGGTCCCCACACGCACCTGCTTCCCGGCCACATCGCGCAGGGCTTCGACACGCCGCCCACCGTGCCCCTTCCGGACGGCTACGTGCTGTCGGCGCTGTTCTATCCGCGCTAGCGCCAATGCCCCGCGCGCTGATGATCCAGGGCACCGGCAGCAATGTCGGCAAGTCGCTTCTGGTCGCCGGCCTGTGCCGGACGGCGCGCAGGCGAGGCCTGTCGGTCGCGCCCTTCAAGCCGCAGAACATGTCGAACAACGCCGCCGTTACCAGCGATGGCGGCGAGATCGGTCGCGCCCAGGCGTTGCAGGCGCTGGCGGCGGGCCTGCCGCTGCACACGGACATGAACCCGGTGCTGTTGAAGCCCGAGACGGATATAGGGGCGCAGGTGGTCGTTCAGGGGCAGCGGCTGACCACCGCGAAGGCGCGGGAGTATCAGGCGCTGAAGCCACAGCTTCTTCAGCGCGTGCTGGAGAGCTTCGGGCGCCTGAAGGCCGCCCATGATCTCGTTCTGGTGGAGGGCGCCGGCAGCCCGGCGGAAGTCAATCTGCGTGCGGGTGACATTGCCAATATGGGGTTTGCGCGGGCGGCCGATGTGCCTGTTGTCCTGGCCGGCGACATCGACCGTGGCGGCGTGATTGCGCAGATCGTCGGAACCCAGGCTGTGATCGACCCGCAGGATGCCGCGATGATCGCGGGGTTCCTGATCAACCGTTTCCGCGGCGATCCGTCCCTGTTCGACGATGGCTATGCGATGATCGAGGTCCGCACGGGCTGGCGTGGCTTCGGCGTCTGCCCGTGGTTCCCCGACGCCTGGAAATTGCCCGCGGAGGATGCGCTCGATCTCGATGCGCCAAAGCGCGCCGAGGGGCTCCATATCATCTGCCTCGCGCTCAGCCGGATCGCGAATTTCGACGATCTCGACCCGCTGGCGCAGGAACCTGGCGTGCGGCTGACCATGCTTGGTCCCGGCCGCGCCATTCCCGGCGACGCCGATGTCGTGATCCTGCCCGGCACGAAGTCGACGCGGGGCGATCTGGCGTTCCTGCGCGCGCAAGGGTGGGACGTGGACCTTGCCGCGCATGTCCGGCGCGGTGGACATGTTCTTGGCATCTGCGGTGGCTATCAGATGCTGGGGTGCGAGATCGCGGACCCGGAGGGCATCGAGGGGTCGGCGGGAGCCGATCCGGGGTTGGGCTTGCTCGACGTGGCAACGCGCATGACCCCCCAAAAGCGGCTGACCGAGGTGGCGGCCGTGCACGCGGCCACCGGCACGCCCTTCCACGGATACGAAATCCATATCGGCGAGACCGAAGGCCCTGACCGCGCACGGCCCTTCGCGCAGGTCGCGGGCGCGCCCGAAGGTGCGGTCAGCGGCGACGGGCGCGTAGCGGGCAGCTACCTGCACGGCATGTTCCGCGACGATGCCTTTCGCGCCGCGTTCCTTGCCGGGCTCGGCGCGGTGTCGTCGCAGAGCGGTTACGACGCCGGTGTGGAGGCGACGCTCGATGCGCTGGCCGCACATCTCGAGGCGCATCTTGACATCGACGGTCTGCTGTCGCTCGCGCGTTGAAGCGGGCGCTGCTGTCAGCGCCGGTCCCAGGTTGTCGGCGTGTTGGCCTGCCAGCCGGCACGATGCAGCAGCGGGGTATCGTCGGTGAATTCGGGAACCCCGATGCACAGGTAGAACGCGAAGCGCCAGCTTTCCGGCACATCGAACAGCCGCGCCATGTCCTCCGGCTCAAGGATCGAGACCATGCCTACGCCGAGGTTCTCTGCACGAGCCGCCAGCATCAACGCATAGACCGCCATGGCCGTGGACTGCATCAGTGTCTCGGGCATGGTCATACGCCCCAGCCCCGTATCCTTCCTGCGGCGCGGTTTCGCAAAACACGGCCAGTTGCAGCGGTGCACGGTCGATTCCGGCGAGTTTGAGTTGGCTGTAAGTGTCACGCCGCTCGCCGACATATTGCTCTCGCGAAGCCTGGTTGCAGCGCTCGAAGACCTTGCGCACGCTCTCGTGCAACGCCGGATCGGCAACCTCGATCACCCGCCAGGGCCGTGCATTGCCGACCGATGGCGCCAAATCCATCGCCGCGCGCAACCGGTCCATCGCGTCCTCGGGCAGAGGCTGTGCCGCGAAGTGCCGGACATCGCGGCGCCAGCGCATCACCTCACGAAGGGTCGCGGCATCATCAGCCGAAAACTCGGTCACAGCATCGTTCCCGCATGTTTGCCTGTTCGGGCGCCCGGCCCAAGCCCGTGCATTCTCACATTCCCCCCAGGGCCATAGCCAAGAGGATCGCCACAATCGCAAACATGCCCCGGCGGCAAAGCGCAAGTCCGGAGAAAATCGCATCCGCGTCCGGGTCGGGCGCATGCGCATTCAGCCACGGCTCGTCTGACACCGTGTCGCCATAGGCCCGGGGCCCCGATATCCGCACATGCAGGGCGCCGGCCATCGCTGCTTCGGGCCAGCCCGCATTCGGCGAGCGGTGGTGGCGCGCATCGCTTGCCATGACCCCAAGGGACCGGCCCGTACGGCCGGACACCAAAGCGAAGACCAATCCGGTCAGCCGCGCCGGGATCAGGTTCACAAGGTCGTCGAGCCGTGCAGCAGCCTTGCCGAAATCCTCGTAACGCTCGTTGCGGTGTCCGATCATGGAATCGAGCGTATTCACCGCCTTGTAGGCGACAAGCCCCGGCAGTCCGAGCAGCGCGCCCCAGAACAGCGGCGCCACCACCGCGTCCGAGGCATTCTCGGCCAGGCTCTCGATCGCCGCCCGCGCGACCTCGGCCGCGTCGAGCCGAGCGGGATCGCGGCCGACGATCTTTGCGACGGCCGCCCGTGCCGCAGAGAGGTCGCCCGCCGCGAGGGGCCGCGCCACGGCGGCGACGTGATCATGAAGCGACCGCGCGGCGATCCAGGGCCAGGCCAGAATCGCGACGAGGACGAGACCGACGGCGCCCGAAGGCAGCACAAGCTGTACCAGTGCCGCGGGCAGGACCGTCGCCGTCAGGACAATGCCGATGCAGGCCGCACCCATGGCACGCCGCTGCCGGACCCCGCCGCGGTTGAACCGCGCCTCCAGCGTGGCGATCAGCGCGCCGATCCATGTGACGGGGTGTCCGATCCGGGCATGGAGGCGCTCCGGCCAGCCCAAGCAGGTGTCGATCGCGAGCGCGAGCGCCATCGCGGCGGCGAAGCTCATGGCTGCATCGGCCCGGATGGTGCAGGGGGTGTCATTGAAGCCTTTCCAAAACCTGCCGAACCTGCTTTTCACAACGTGATGGCAAAGTCGATCCTCATCACCGGTGGCGCCCGTTCGGGCAAGAGCCGTTTCGCCGAGCGCGTCACGCTATCGCTTGGCCGCCCGGCGATCTATATCGCGACGGCCGAGGCTCACGACGCCGAAATGGCCGAGCGGATCGCCCGCCATCAGGCCCGGCGCGGCGAGGCGTGGTCGACGCTGGCCGAACCGATGGCGCTTTGCGATGCGTTGCGACAGAGCGACGGCGGCCCGCCGCGGCTCGTCGATTGTCTCACCTTGTGGCTCACCAACCTGATGCTGGCCGAGAGGGACTGGGAGGCGGAGGTTGAGGCGCTCGCCGATCTTGTGCCTGTGCTGACCGCGCCGATTGTCTTTGTCACCAACGAGGTGGGCGCCGGCATCGTCCCCGACAACGCGCTGGCGCGGGCGTTCCGCGATGCGGCCGGGCTGTCGAACCAGCGTATCGCCGAGGCCTGCGACGAACTGTGGCTGTGCGTCGCCGGCCATCCGCTGAAAGTGAAACCGTCATGAACGCGCTGCCCGACCCGGACAATACCGGGCGACATCCTCCCGCTCGGCCACCGCTACTTCCCCGGAGCCTGTTCAGAAATAGGTTTTGCGTTGGGTGACCTGTCGCGCTTGGTCGATGAGTGAAATGAAATCGTAGACCGGCACGTCGAAGGCTCTTTGCAGGCGCGCTGAATAGGGTGTGTAGACCGCGCATTCCAGCAGCAGTGCGCCGATGTTGTCGTGACTGTCGAAGAGCTCCTGGGCGGCTGCTTCCAGACGATCGCCGAAGGCCTCGGTGTCGAGGTCCTCTTCGGCCATGTTGAGGAATTCAGGCGAGGTCTGGATGCTGTTGACGACGGTTTCGACACCATCGGGCAGGCCGGCGAGCCGAAGCACCTGCGGCGTCAGGCGGTCGGTCCAGGCGGTCAGGATGGCGATCTTCCGATCGGAACGCATGCTGCGCGCGATGGTCGGCAGTTGCAGCAAGCTGGACAGATGGACCGGGATGCCCACCGCGTCGCGCACTGCATCCTGGTAGTGAAGCATGAAGCCGCAATTGCTGGAGATCGCCCTGACCCCCATGCGCTCAAGCTCCCGCGCGGCGGCAACGATGTCGGGTTCGATGGATTTGTCGCCTCGCGTGACAAGGGCTACATCGGCGGCCTCGACCACCTTCAGCAGCACCGGATAGTCGTAGGTGCCGGCATGGGCCGTGTCGCCCGGCACATGCGTTTCCACTAGGTTGAGCAGCAATACGCCTATCTCGTAGCCGTAGCCCTGCGCTTGCGGCAGCAGTGGGTAGACTGGCATTCGGACCCCTCCAACGCCCGAAGAGTGGCAGTCCATGCTGGGCGCCCATATGGCGAAGGGCCGAAGTTCACTTCACACACTCCCGATTGTTCCATGCGCATCGGCCGGTAGACAGTCGAGCAGTCGCGTTCTGCCGGGAAACGAAACAAGCGCATGCGGATTGAAGAGAACGACCTTCGGCAGGTCTATGAAGGCTTCGCCGGTAAATTCGATGCGGATCATGACGAGGCGGCGACCTTCGCCACCTGTCTGCTGCGCGCCGACATGCGAGGACATACGACGCAGGGGCTTGGCCTGCTGCCTTATCTCGTTGACCTGTTCGAGGACGGCGTGATGGCGTTCGGCCGGCGCCCTGAGATCATCCGCGACAATCCCGGCTCGGCGCTGGTCGACGGCAAACGAGGCGTTGGCCAGGTCACGGGGACGTTCGCCATGGACCTTGCCATCGACAAGGCGCGATCCTGCGGGATCGGCTTCGTCAGCCTGCGCGGCGGTGCGGATTACGGCATGGCGTCGAACTATGCCATTCAGGCGATGGAGCAGGGCATGATCGGGGTGTCGATGAGCACCGGTCCGGTGCTGGTAGCGCCCTGGGGCGGGCGCGATGCGTGGTTCTGCACCAACCCGATATCACTCGCGGTTCCGGCCGGGGATCGCGACCCGATCGTGATCGACATGGCGACCAGCGCAAACTCCATGGGCAAGACGGTGCTTGCCGCGCGCGATGGCGAGATGCTTCCGGGGCCGGACGTGGTCGATGCCGAGGGGCGCTACACCGACAACCCCGCGGAGGTGATCCTCGACCCGATGGCCCGCGAATCCAGCATGGCAGGCGCCTTGCTGCCGGCCGGCCCCAAGGGCTTTGGCATGGTGCTGACCGTCGAAGTGCTCGCGTCGTTGCTCAGCGGCGAGCGGAGCTGGCAGGATGAACAGCCATCGGATGGGGTGAACAGGGCCGCCTATTACGGTCAGAGCTTTATCGCCATCGACATCGCCGCATTTCAGGTCCCCGAAGACTTCGCAGCTTCCGCCGATCGGATGATCGAGACGCTCACCGCCTCGCGCCCCGCGCAGGGGTTCGACCGGGTCCGCCTGCACGGGAGCAAGGCGGCGGAGGCCATGCGCGACAACGCGACCAACGGCATCCAGGTGCGCGACGAGGAGTGGCAGATGGTGCGGCGTGTCGCCGACCGGCTGCAGCTCGCCCTTCCGCTCTAGGCTGTCGATACAGCCTAGGCTGTATTCACTTCCAAGATCACGTCATGTGTGTTCTGGCAGTTTGCCGTTTGTTTGGAGCATGTTCTTGTCCGAAAACCGGCAGCCACTTTTCGGGAACATGCCCTAGCCGCAAGGTCTCAGGATTTCCTGTAGCCCTTCGCCCGGCGTCAGCGGATCGTCAAAGTCGACCACGAGTTCCTTGCGCGCGACGATCCAGCCTTCGCCGGTGACTTCGATCCGGCATCCGGTGGTGTCCGCATAGGGTTTGACCGTGTAGCAGTGGCCTTCGAAGCGCGTTCCCCAGCAGGAACGCGAAATCAGCCTGTCGCCTTCGTGCATGATGCCCTGTTCCACCATCTGCGCCATCGCGGCGGTCGTTCCGGTGCCGGAGGGACAACGCGAGACGGATCGGGGAAAGACGACGGGTGAGACGATGCGCTCCCAGACGCCGCTGGCCCGCTTCTCGGGCGGGGCGACCATGAGCACGAAATCCGACCGGCCCTGATCGCCCAACTCCACGTGATCGAACCTGACGGCGCGGGAGGCGGCGCGCATGAAATCGTAGCCAAACGCCCCCATGGCGTCTTCTTCGCCGCGTGTCATTTCAAAGCCGTGCGATGGGCCGTCAATCACGCAATAGAAGCATCCCGACCAGACAAGATCGAAGCGCACGCTGCCATGCCCCGGCACATCGATCGCCTGGTCCTTGAGCGCCACGTAAGCCGTGGAATCGGGCTTGTAGGAAACGCTGATGACCTTGCCGTCCTTGCAGTTCGCAGTCATTTCGACGAGTCCGCCGGGGCTTTCTAGCACGATGGGCCGCTTGCCATCCCTGAGCGGTACGGTGCCTTCCTCAAGCAAGGCGATGGCAACCGACATGGAGTTGGAGCCGGAAAACAGCGGATAGCCCATGTATTCCATGATCACGAAGCCCGCTTCGGCCTTCGGATGTGCGGGCGCGACAACGAGATTGGCGAAATGCGAAGGGTGCGCGCCGCGCGGCTCGTCAAGCAGGAGACACCTCAGCCCGTCGTTCTGGCGCAGATACTCGCGCTTCTCGGCGGGGCTGTCGCCGGGAACTTCAGGCACCCCCGAGACGATGATCTGATGAACATCGCCGCCGATGTGGACATCGACCGTGCGGAGCGAGGATGTTTGCATGTCAGTCACTTCTCCCGGTTTCAGGCTTGCCGATCCAGGCGCATCGCCCACTCGATCCGGTCGAAGGTCAGTTGCACGACCTGCACCATGCCCCAGTAGAGCAGGCTGGCCATGGCCAGTGGCGTGAACGGATCGAAGGTCAGGTCGATGGCTTCCTTGGCGAAGCCCAGGATGTCGAAAACGGTGATGGCGCCGACCACCGAGGTCGCCTTGAGAAACAGCACGACTTCGTTGCGGTAGGCGGGGAAGCCGATGCGGAACGCCAACGGGAACTCGATGCGCACGAAGATCAGCCAGGTGGGCGTTCCAAGCGCCTGGGCGGCTTCAACGATCCCCTTGGGTACGTTCTTGAGCGCGCCGCGCCAGATCTCGGCCAGGAAGGCGGCGTGGTTCAGGACGAAGACGAATATCGCGCAGAACATCGGCTCCTTGAAGAAAACCCAAAGGAACGTGTCCCTGACCAGCCCCAGATACGGAAAGCCGTTGTAGACGAAGTAGAGCAACACCAGTTGTGGCGCGCCGCGCATGAACGCCACATACCAGGTCGCCGGGCGGCGCATGGACGCGCTGCGGGAACGCTTCGCCAGCGCCAGCGGGATCGACAGCAGGAAGCCGAAGAAGAAGGTCGGCAGCAGCAGCAAGACGGTGGTCCACAGCCCGGCGGCCAGATCTGGCAGGAGGCGGATCGCGAGTTCGACGTTGAAGCTCATCGCAATTGCCTCGCTACGCGGCCTTGGCGGTCAGCCGCTTGAGGCTGAGACGGCGGTCGAGCCTGTCGATTACAACATGGCTCAACCCGGCAACGATGAGGAATGCCACCAGGGCGGCGGAGTAGAACAGGAACGGCCTTTGCGTCGAACCGGCCGCGACATTGGCGGCGCGCACCAGATCATTCAGACCGACCAGGGAGACCAGGGCGGTATCCTTGAGAACCACCATCCAGATATTGCTGAGGCCGGGCATCGCCAGCCGGACGGCCTGCGGCAGGATGATGTGCCTCCACATGGGAATGGTGCGCACACCCAATGCCCGCCCCGCCTCGAACTGGCCGCGCGGGATGTTCAGGATCGCGCCGCGCACCGTTTCGCCCACATAGGCGCCATAGACCAGCATCAGCGCCAAGATGCCGGCAGTCAGCGGTGTCACGTCTAGGAACCGACCGGTCAGCATCTGCATGAGGACCGGCAGATTGAAGAACAGGAAGAAGATCACCAACAGCGACGGAACGCCCATCAGGACGGACCGGTAGACGTTCCAGAACGTCCGCACGATCCGGTGTCTGGACAGGGCCGCGAAGCTCAGCAGGACACCCAGAACGATGGCCAGGGCATAGCCGCCGACCGCCAGAGACATGGTCAGGGCGAAGCCGCGCAGCAACTCGTCGCCGTATCCGGCGGAGCCGAAGGACAGAAGTTCAAGCACCGGCGATCCATTCATGCGCGATGCCGCCCCGTGTCACCGGGGCGGCATGCGAAGGTGTGCGGGCTAGGGTCCGTACTCAATTGGGTTATCCATTCTGCGCGTGTCGGATTTCATTCCTGACAAGGCAGCGGGGTGTAGGAAACCTTGTTGGTTTTCAAGTCCCCGATAACGTGGTCAGGGGCGAAATCCGCCGCGCCCTTCGGGTTTGCGACAAGCCGCCCATCTGCGGCGCGAAGCCTCCTCGAATAGGCTTGGGCCTGTCCGTCGTCCGTTTCGCTTGCATCTGAACGGCTTGTCGCAAACAGAATGGCGTGACCCAACTGAGTTCGGACCCTGGATCATTCTGCATTTGGGTTGAATCGCCCAAATGCAGAAAAGATGATCTACATCAAAAGAGTAGAGCAACTTGTCTGCGCCGGTCCCGGCGCAGGTTTCTCTAGTGGCAGCTTTCCGGTTCGCGGTCCGAGGTGGCGACCTGAAAGTACTTCTTGCGGATGTTGGTATAGGTGCAGTCGGCGAACAGACCTTCCAGCTCCTTGTTGACGCGGTCACGCAGTTCGGTGTTGCCCTTCTGCACCGCCCAACTGAACGCCTGGTTGCCCACCAGACTCTCGATCGGGGCAATCAGCTTGTAGTTGTCGCCATTTTCCGCGGCGATGATGTTCACTGCCGCGGCCAACCGCCCCACGGTTCCGATATCCAGGCGGCCGGCTTCCAGGTCGAGGCGGATGCCGCTGACGTTGTCGTACTGCTTGATCGTCGCCCCGGGTGCGTATTCGCGGACCAGGGCCAGGTTCCAGGAGCCCTTGATGATACCGATGGACTTTCCGTCCAGGAAGTCCGGTGTGATCTCATCGGGGCCGGAGACCGGCACGATCCAGGTTTCCGGATTGGTCAGGACCGGATCGGTGAATTCGGTCGCTTCCAGGCGCTCCGGCTTGGGAAACAACTGCGACACGATCATGTCGATGCGACCGTTGACCAAAGACGGCAGCAGAGCGTTGAATTCCATCGCCTGGATGTCGCACCCGTGGCCCAGACGTTCGCACAACGCGCGGGCCAGGTCCGGTTCCAGCCCGACCAGGCTGCCGTCGGCCTCGGTGATGCTGAACGGGGGATAGTTGCCTTCGTTGCCAAGCTTCAAGGCCTCCGCGGAGGCGCTGCCGGCGGCAAATGCAACCAACGCCGCGGCAGCCAGAATTGTTTTCAGTTTCATGACGAGTTTCCCTGTTGGTTTCGTTGGGATTTCCGGGTCGGAAAGCCGGCAAGAAATCTAAAGACGCGGTGGAATGTTGGTAGTTTGGAGGCGAAAAGTTCACTTCGCCAGAAGCAGATGTAACGCCTCGATATGGCGAACTAGGGTCCCGATCCTGGGGTTCTGGCCCTGGGATTCCGACCTTGGGGTCCCGACCCCCGGCTCGGTGGACGGATTGGAGGCAGGTTTCGTGGTGGTCGCGCGCCCACAGTTGCAGGACGCATGATGCCGTTGGCGGCTGGCACGCACGAGATCGCAGTTGAGATCAGCGAGCTCAACAAGTGGTATGGCTCATACCATGCGCTCAAGGACGTGAGCCTGCAGGTTACCCGCGGCGAGAAAATCGTCATCGCCGGCCCGTCAGGGTCGGGCAAGTCGACCCTGATCCGCTGCGTCAACCATCTCGAGGCGTTTCAGAACGGCCGTATCGTTGTCGATGGAATCGAGCTGAATGACAACGCCGCGCGCATTCATGATGTGCGGCGCGAGGTCGGCATGGTGTTCCAGGACTTCAATCTGTTTCCGCACATGAGCATTCTCGAGAACTGCCTGTTTGCCCCGATGTGGGTGCGCGGGATGTCCAGAGCCGAGGCGCGGGACGTCGCGATGCACTTCCTCAAGCGGGTCCGCGTCGATGACCAGGCGCGCAAGTACCCCTCGCAACTCTCGGGCGGCCAGCAACAGCGGGTGGCCATCGCCCGCGCGCTTTGCATGAACCCGCGTGTCATGCTGTTCGACGAGCCGACATCGGCGCTTGATCCGGAGACCATCAAGGAAGTCCTTGATACGATGGTCGATCTGGCAGGCGAGGGCATGACGATGCTGTGCGTGACCCATGAGATGGGCTTTGCCCGTCAGGTGGCCAATCGGGTGGTGTTCATGGATGCTGGAGAAATCGTCGAAGTGGGGGAGCCCGCGGACTTCTTCGACACGCCCTCGAACCCGCGCACCAAGGCGTTTCTCGAACAAATTCTGAACCACTGAGCGCACGGCTTGCCAACAGCGGACGGTACATTGATCCAGAAACCCGATCTTGCAGCGCTGTTTGGCGCCACCGCGGCCAGCACGTTCCTGGGGCTTGATAAGTGTGAGGACCTGTCCCGCATCGACGCTTCCTCGGCGTATATCGGTGTGCCGTGCGCGACGCCCTACGGGTCGGTCGGGGCCTATGCGTGCAACGGGCCGGAATCGCTGCGCAAGGCGATCGCCTCGCTGACCGCGAACATCGACCGCCATAACTTCGATCTGGGCGGGCCGACCTTTCCCGCAGGCGCAAAGCGCGCCGTCGATTGCGGCGACCTGCCATGGAGCGACAGCGATTTCGCCGCCAACCGGGAAACGATCCGCCAGGCGGTCTCGGCGGTCGTGGCGCGGGGCGTGGTGCCGATCCTGATCGGGGGCGACGATTCCATTCCCATCCCGATGCTCGATGCGATGGGCGACAGCGGCAAGACATACACCGTCCTCCAGATCGATGCGCATATCGACTGGCGCGAAGAACATATGGGGGAGAGGCTGGGACTGTCCTCGAACATGCGCCGGGCCTCGGAGATGGCGCATATCGGGAAGATCATCCAGGTGGGTGCGCGGGGCATCGGATCGGCTCATTCGGACGATCATCGTGATGCGCTGGCCTGGGGTGTGACGTTCCATACCGCGCGCGACGTGCACCGGGACGGCATCGGACCGGTCCTGGCGGCGATCGAGCCCGGCGCGAACGTCATCCTGTGCATCGACATCGATGCGCTGGACCCCTCCATCGCGCCCAACACGATCGGTCGCGCGCCGGGCGGGCTGAGCTACTTCACCGTGCTCGATCTCATCCAGGGCGCGGCGGATCGCGGACACATCGCGGCGGTGGATTTTGCCGAGATCATGCCCGAGGTCGATGTGGATGGCCTGGGAGGGATCACGGTGTCGCGTCTGGTTGCCGCCACGATGGGTATTCTCGCCCGTCAACAGCTTGCCGACACGGACGCTGGCAAGGCCAGTGGTGCCGCCGCGGTCTGATCAGGCTTCGTTGAGGAATTTCGATCCGGTGACGTCTTCCGCCGCCTTGATCAGCAGTGCGGTCGCCGCGCTTTCGTCATCGGACCGCACGCCGAGACACACCCGGCTGTGATAATCCAGTTCAGGATGCGACAGGCTCCACAGATCGCCCGAGGCGACGAATTCACGCGCCTGATGGGCGGGCAGGTAGCCTATGAACCGCCCGGACAGGATCAACAACAACTGGCATTCGACATCGACGGTCGTGGCCGCGACGTTCAGGCTCCGGGATGTGTAGGGTGTCCACCCTTCCATATGCGTGCGGTCGGCGAATGGTGCTGCTCTCACTTCGTCCGGATCGGCGGGTTTGCCATACAGCGGGTGATTGCGGGCGCAGAACAGGACCTGCGGATCGGCCGCTTCCAGGGTGATGACCCGTGTCTGCGCCAGCGGGCGGAACACCGGCAGGATAATCGCGGTGAACCGCTTCGAATGCAGCTCGCGCACCAGCGCTTGAGGCGACCCCAGGCGCAAATCCAGAAGCAGGCCGGGAGCGGATCGGGCAAACGATGCCAGGATACGCGGGATCGCCCCTTGTCCCAGCGGCACGACGCTGTCCACCGTGCCGATCGCGTAGTTGCCGGTCAGGTCGTCGCGCGCCTCGCCGACCTTGAGGCGGAACCGGTCCAGGTCGTCGAACAGTTCGAGGGCGGCATCGTAGAGTTTCTCGCCGGCCTCGGTCAGATCGAACCCGCCACGCCCGCGCTTGCACAGCGTCAGCCCCAGCCTGTCCTCAAGCTTGGAGATATAGCCGCTGATCGTGGACTGGCCGATGTTGAGTTCCGTCTGGGCGGCCGAAAACCCACGGTTGCGCGCAACGCTGACAAAGACACGTAGGAGCCGTAGATCGATATCCTGCAGCTTTGGAATGGGGCGGGAACTCAGAGGCGCCATCGAGCCACTCATCGATCAAAGTAATTCGCGTATAGATTGCTAATCGTCCATGTGAAGTCAATTGCCGGTTGGCGTGGTAAGCGCGTTCAGCGCTGCTGCAGGTATCGGTCGTAGCAATCCAGGAAGCGATCGATCTCTTCATGGGTGTTGTAGTGGGTGGGTCCCACGCGCACGACGCCACCGTGCGGCGTCAGTCCCAGTTGATCGATGGTTTCGAGCGCATAGTTGTGTCCGCTCCACACGTTGATGCCGTGTTCGGCCATGAACCGCACGATGTCCTCCGGGCGATGCGGGTCATGGGTGAAGGAGACTGTCGACACCCGCCGGTTGAAGTTCTGGAGATCGTCGATGCCGATGATCCGCACTCCGTCGTGCTGCTTGAGCCCGGCGATCAGTTGGTGTGCCAGGCCATGGTCATAGACCTTCATCACCTCGATGCCCGCGCGCAGCAGCGCCTGGCGTTCGTTGCGCCCGCTGGGCGGCGTTTCGAGGGTGTCGCCGAATTCCCGGCCCACCCATTGGAAATGCTCCAGGGCGCCGATGATCCCGGCTAGTTCCTCGCGGTTGGTGGTACCGGTCACGAACTTGTCGGGAATCGCGTTGGAGGCCGCCCGCACCTTGTAGGCCGTCAGCCGCTCCAGATGGTCCGCCTTGCCCCACAGGATGCCGTAGTGGGGGCCATAGAACTTGTAGGCCGAACAGGCCAGAAAATCGCAGCCTAGCTGCTGGACGTCGATGATATCGTGCGGCGCATATTGCACCGCGTCCACGTAGACCAGCGCGCCGACGCCATGCGCGGCGTCCGAGACGGCCTTCACGTCGGTGATCGAGCCGGTGATGTTGTTGGCGTAGTTCACCGCGACCAGCCTGGTGCGCGGGGTCAGCACGGCGTCCAGTTGCGACAGGTCAAGTTCGAAGCGCTTGGTGTCGAGGTCGATCCAGCGGATGGTCAGGCCCAGGTCCTCCGCCAGCATCAGCCAGGGCGCGACATTGCCGTCGTGGTCGGCGCGGGTCAGCACGATTTCGTCGCCTGCCTGCAGTTCGCGCCCGATCGATCGCGACATGGCGAATGTCAGCGTCGTCATGTTCTGGCCGAAGATGATCTCGTTGCTGGCTGCGTTGAGAAAGTCCGCCGCCCATTCGCGCGCTTCCGCGACCAGCTCGCCGGCCGCCACCGAGGTGGCGAAGAAGCCACCCAGATTGGCGTTGGTGTTGATCATGCAATCGGTCATCCGGTCCAGCACCGACTGGGCCACCTGGGTGCCCGCCGGGTTGTCGAGAAAAACGATATCGCGCCCGCCCATCTGGCGTTTGAGCCCTGGGAAGTGGTCGCGGACCTTGTGAACGTCGTATGCCATGGGGCGCTCTCCGATTGGATGTGTGCGTTGTTCTAGGCTGCATCGACAGTCAGGATTTGGAGCGTGGTATGCGCCAAAATCGCTCAGTTCCAGGCGCAAAGCCGATGCAAGGGTTGGCCCTTGCTAGTACTTTGCAACGCCGAAATGGGCGATTTTGGCCATATCCCTGCGGGACGCGGCGGATTTCGCCCCTGACGGCGTTGAAGCGCCCTAATGGTGATGGACACCATGTCGGTCACTTCGCCTTGTCAGCGACAAAATTCGACACGCGCCACGCCCGAAACCTGACTGTCGATGCAGCCTAGACGCGGTATCGCCCGTATTCAAGTAACTTGAATGCCAAGAAACATCATGTAATGAGTTGGTTTGACGTCAACCGATACGAGTGTCACCCATGTCCGAGCTTGAACTGGAAAACCGCAATTTCGTCGCCGGCGAATGGTGCGTCCCGGAAAACGGT
The DNA here is from genome assembly GCA_028279445.1 of Tepidamorphaceae bacterium. Lineage (GTDB taxonomy): Bacteria > Pseudomonadota > Alphaproteobacteria > Rhizobiales > Tepidamorphaceae > JANQNT01. The sequence continues at coordinate 96,145 of JANQNT010000030.1, forward strand.
ACGGGACTGCCGGTCGTCAACCCAGCGACCAAGGGCCATGTCGGGACATTGCAGGTTGCCGATGCTGGACTGGCCGGGCGCGCGGTTGCTGCGGCAAAGGCGGCGTTTCCCGGCTGGGCGGGTCTGAGCGGCAAGGAACGTGGCGCCTATCTGACGAAAATGGCCGAGGCGATCCGCGCCGACATGGATCGGCTGGTGGAGATACAGCGCCTCAACAACGCCAAGCCGCGGCAGGAGGCGATCAACGACATCGCCGATTCCGCCGACTGTATCGCGTACTATGCCGACATCGCCGCTGCGCTGGATGGCCGGCAGGGTGAAGATGCGCCCTATGAGCGCGACCGTGTCGGCACCCGCTTCCACTATCATCCGGTCGGGGTGGCGGCGCTGATCCTGCCGTGGAATTTCCCGTTCAAGATCTGCGCCTGGAAGCTCGGGCCGGCGCTGGCGGCGGGTTGCACCGTCGTCGTGAAGCCCTCGGAGCTGACCCCCTTTGTCGAAAACGAATGGGGACGGATCGCGCAGCAGGCCGGTCTGCCGGCGGGCGTGCTGAACATCGTGCACGGGACGGGCGACGAGGTCGGCGCGGCGCTGGTCGCCAACCCGGACGTGGACAAGATCTCCTTCACCGGCTCCACCAAGGTGGGGTCGTCGATCATGGCGAGCGCGGCGCAGGACATCAAACGGGTCGGACTGGAACTCGGCGGCAAGTCCTCGATCATTGTCTTCGATGACGCCGATATCGACACCGCTGCGCGCCTGGTGATGGAGGGCATTTTCTACAATTGCGGCCAGTGCTGTAACGCGACCAGCCGGTTGCTGGTGCAGGAGGGGCTGCGGGAGCGCCTGCTGGAGCGCTTGCGCGAGCAAGCCGCGGAGCTGGTGGTCGCCGGCCCCGAAAACGATGCGGCCGACATGGGGCCGCTGATGTCGCAGACGCAATTCGACAAGGTGACCGGCTATTTCGAGACGGCGCAATCCGAAGGGCTGGCGGTGGTCAGCGGCGGTGCGGCGCACGCGCGCTCCGACGGGTTCTTCGTGCAGCCGACGATCTATGCCGACGTGCCGCAGGAGTCGCGTCTGTGGAACGAGGAGATTTTCGGCCCCGTCCTGGCGGTGCGCGGCTTCACCACCGCCGATGATGCGGTGGCGCAGGCCAATGCCTGCGACTACGGTCTTGCCGCCACCGTGGTGTCGCAGGACCTGGCGCAGGCGAACGATGTGGCGCAGCGCCTCGAAGCAGGACATGTTTACGTCAACACGCCGGTCGCCATCTTCCCGCAGACGATGTGGGGCGGCTTCAAGAAGAGCGGTCTTGGCCGCGAATTGGGGCGCTGGGGGCTTGAAGGCTTTCTGGAACCCAAGGCCGTGACCTTTGCCAAGTAAGGGGCTGGCGCGATGAATGCTGCGGACGGCGTGCGGCGGGAGCGGTTGAGCTGGCGGCTGGACCGGATGGCGGAGTTCGGCGCGCGCCCCGACGGAGGCGTGAACCGCCAGATTTACAGCGACGCGGACCGCGCCGCACGCGGTGAACTGAACCGATGGGCGGCCGACCTGGGGCTGGAACTGTACACGGACCCGATCGCGAACCAGTTCTTCCGCCTGGTGCCCGAAGGCGCCGACCCACGCCTGCCGCCCGTGGTGACCGGCAGCCATCTGGATTCCCAACCCACCGGCGGGCGGTACGATGGGGTCTACGGCGTTGTCGCCGGGTTCGAGGCGGTTGCGGCGCTGATCGAGTCCGGAGCCGAACCGAAGCGTCCCATCGAGATCGTGGCCTGGAGCAACGAGGAAGGCTCCCGCTTCGCGCCCGGTTGCATGGGGTCGATGTGCTTTGCCGGTGCAAGGAGCGTTGCCGACCTGGCGGATATCACCGACCGCGACGGGCTCCGCCTCCAGGACGAGTTGGACAAGACCCTGGCCTCCCATCCCCAGATGCATGAGCGGGGGTTCGGCCTGCCGGTGCGGGCCTATGTGGAGCTGCATATCGAGCAGGGACCGGTGTTGGAGAAGCTCGGCAAGCCGATCGGGCTGGTGCGCGGCATTCAGGGTTGCCGCTGGTTCAATGTGACGGTCGAGGGCGAGGCGCGGCATGCGGGCACCACGCCGCTGGCATTGCGGCGCGACGCGCTGCGCGCCGCGGTCGGCTATATCGACGAGCTGCAACAGGCGCTGGAGGACCCCGACGACGTGATCCGTTTCACCGTCGGGCGCTTCGACGTGTCGCCCAACGCGCCCAACACGGTGGCCGAGCGGGTCGGCTTCTCCATTGACCTGCGGCATCCCGACGACGCGGTGCTGGAGGCCGCCGCTGCCCGGATCGGCGCTATCCTGTCGTTGGAGCGGGGCGGCTGCAGGGCAACATGCGAGCGGATATTCGATCACGCCCCGGTGCAATTCGACCCCGACCTCTTCGCTGCCATCGGGGATGAGGGGCGCGCTCTCGATCTTGCCTGCGAGACGCTGATGTCGGGCGCCTTCCACGATGCGCTCTTCATGGCGGACCACTGCCCGACCGCGATGATCTTCGTGCCGTCGCAGGACGGCATCAGCCATCACCCGTCGGAATTCACTGCGCTGTCCGACCTGTATGACGGTGCGCGGCTGCTGACGCGGGTGCTGGAGAAGGTGGCCGGTCCATGACCGCAAAGTCGCGCTGCCAGGTCGTCCCGCCGGGTGCCCGCATTCGCCACCTGCGCAAGTTGCGCGGCATGACCATGAAGGCTGTGGCCGAACGGGCCGATCTGACGGAAAGCTACGTCTCCAAACTGGAACGTGATCTGCTCTCGCCGTCGTTGAACGCCTTGCACCGCATCTGCGGCGCGCTGGACACCAATATCGGATATCTGTTCGCCGCGCAGGACGATCCGGTCGACACGGTCAAGGTCGTGCGCGCCCATGACCGGATGGCCATGCAACTCTCAGGCGAGGGTCTCGATAGCGGAATCCAGCTCGAGTCGCTGATTCCCGCTTCCCCGGCCAATCTTCTGCAGGTCAACATTCACGTCGTGCAGCCCGACGGTGGCGGACACGCTCCCATCGAACACAAGGGCCAGGAGTTCGGCATCGTCCTGCAGGGGTCTCTGGAACTCACCGTCGACGGCCAGTCCATCAGGCTGCAGGAGGGCGACGCCTTTTCGTTCGAATCCTCGCTGGGGCACACCTACCGGAACACCGGAAAGACAATCGCCCGGATACTGTGGGTGAACACGCCGCCGACGTTCTAGGCGTTTGCTGTCGGGTATTGACTGTGCGGGTTTTCGGTCACACACGCCGCTGTTCCAGGCCGGAACGGGCCGTAACGGGCTGTGTGTTCAAACAAGAGCAGCCGCGAGGTTCGGATCGCAGCAGATACGGGTCAGGAACGTTCGAAAAGCAATGCTAGCTGTTCCAGATCCTGTCGGAATTGACCGTCCGATTCCTCAAGATTGATCTTGTCATCGGCGATGAACTGGAAAAAACGAATATTCTGCAATGAAAACAGGCAGTTCGCCAATGCAACCGGGTTTACTTTGCGGCTGACCGTCCCTTGTTGCTGCAGGGATATTATGAGCTTCTCCATCTTTCCGACCAGGACATCGTCAAGGGCGGAATAGGTTTGGCCAAAATCGCCGCTACCCTCGAGAATTGACTCGGCAATGACCTCGCGCCAGGTGGGTTTTTGCAGATAGCTCATGGCGTGGCGCCGGAGTATGCGGCCAAATTCCAGCACTGCCGGTACAAGTTCGCCAGTCCAGCTTTGTATAAGTTCGTCGAGCCTCTGGTTGAGTATGGTGTCGCTTTCCCCAACGAGCGCCAGCAAGATTCCCGCCTTGGTCCCGAAGTAGTTGTAGACGGTGGCGGCAGAGACCTCGGAATCGGCTGCGATGTCTTCAATCTTGACGTCGGTATAGCCGATCTCCTGAAAGCGCTTGCGTGAGACGTTCAAAATCCGGGCGCGCCGTGACGCTTTTTGCCGCTCTCTCAGGCTCTGATTCATAAGGCACCCTTCCTGCTGCGAGTCGGACTATCGCACCGACAGTTGCGGCAACTCAATATTTTAGTTGACACGTAATTTATTGTGACACTAATTTTATAGTCACTATAAATAGGGAGGAACCCATGCCGACCAACCGATTCTTGTCTGTTTGCAAAGCCCTCGCGGCAGGCGCGCTGATGATCATGTCCACGGTCAGCGCATCCTTTGCCGACGATTTCAAGGTGGCCATCGTTCTGCCGGGTGTGATTACCGACCGCTCATTCAACCAGGCAGGGTACGAAGGCGTGGAGCGCGCCGCAAAGGAACTGGGCATCGAATTCGCCTATTCCGAGAAGACCGCCCAACCCGATCAGCCGCAGGCCCTCTCGGACTATGCCCGCCGCGGCTACGATCTGGTGATTGGCCACGGCGGTGAATTCCAGGAATCCGTCGACCGGGTGGCCAAGCGCTTTCCCGATACGAAGTTCCTGATCGTCAACGGAACCGAGCCCGGCGGCAACGTGTCGACCATGAGCTTCGACTTCGCGGGTCTTGGCTACGTGATGGGCTATGTCGCGGGCAGAACGTCGGAGACGGGTCAGGCGGGCTATGTCGGCGCGCAGAAGCTGCTGTTCTACGTGCAACTTGGCGAGGGTTTCGAAAAGGGCTTCATGGATGCCCGGCCGGACGGTCAGGTCTATACCGCCTGGACCAACGACTGGGATGACGTGGCCAAGGGCAAGGAGGCCGCCCTGAACCTCATCAGCCAGGGCGCTGATGTGATCTTCCCCTCCATGGACAATGCCGTTGTCGGCAGCTTGCAGGCGGCCAAGGAGAAGGGCGCGATGGGTATCGGCATCTACTACGATGCCATCGCCGACTGGCCGGATACCGTCATCCAGTCCGCGATCTTCGATATGCGCAGCGCTCTGGGCGAGGTGATTTCGAGAGCAAAGGACGGCAGTCTGGAAGGCGTCTCCTACATCTTCGGTCTGGAAACGTCGGCCGCGACACGGATTGGAAGCTACTCCGACCGCGTGCCCTCGGAGGTCGAGGGTGACGTTTCCGCTCTGATCGAGAAGATCATCGCCGGCGACGTCGCAACCCGCTAATCCTTCGTCCATAGCCGGGGCGCGGAGACCTCCGCGCCCCTCGCTTCGAAATCCACTCAGGCGTAAGGACTGCGCCATGAGCGATACAGCTCTTCTTCTGCGCGGCATCTCCAAGCTGTTTGGAACGTTCCGCGCGCTGGATCACGTCGACATCGAGATCAAGCGCGGCACCGTTCACGCCGTTCTGGGCGAAAACGGTGCTGGCAAGACGACACTCATGAATGTCCTGTTCGGTCTCTACCAGCCTGATGAGGGGGAGATTTCCCTGAACGGGACCGTCAGGGCAATCCCGTCGCCGAAACAGGCGATGGAAATGGGCATCGGGATGATCCACCAGCATTTCATGCTGGTCGACACGCTGACCGTTGCGGAAAACGTCGCGCTTGGTCTGCCGGGGCAGGGCGCGACACTCAAGTTGCAGGCGATTACCGACCGGCTGACGGAACTGTCGGACGAGTATGGTTTCGACATCGATCCGCATGAGGAGGTCTGGAAGCTGCCGATCGGCATGCGTCAGCGCGTCGAGATCCTGAAGGTCCTGTTTCGCGATGCCGACATCATCATTCTCGACGAGCCGACGAGCGTTCTCGCGCCCAACGAGATTTCCAGCTTCCTGGATGGGTTGGCGCGGCTGCGTGACGCCGGCAAGACCGTGATCTTCATCACCCACAAGCTCGACGAAGTGGAAGCCGTGGCCGACACCGTCACGATCATGCGGCACGGGCATGTCTGCGCCGAGGTCGAAGTCGCCAAGTCGGATGCCCGGGAAATGGCGCGACTGATGGTCGGCCGCGAGGTCGTGCATGACCGGATGGACCGCGGTTCCGCAAGCCCCGGCGCGGTCATCTTCGAGGCCAGGGACCTGCGGGTCAGGGATCAGCGCGGCATCGAAGCGCTTCGCGGCGTGTCCATTGACGTGCGCGCGGGCGAGGTGCTGGGAATTGCCGGGGTCGATGGCAACGGGCAGGCGGAACTGGCCAATGTCGTGGCCGGCCTGCTGACCCCTGACTCGGGCCGTGTGCTGATCGACGGCGAGGATGTGACCGCAAGCTCGGTGGATGACCGCCGCCACAAGTACGCGCTGTCCTACGTGCCCGAGGACCGCCACCATACCGGGCTGGTGCTGGACTTCACGATTGCCCAGAACGCCATGCTGCGGGACTTCAATGTCCCGCCCTTCTCGAAAAACGGACTGGTCAACACCTCCCATGTGCGCGACGTCGCCCAGGATTGGGTCGAGCGCTATGACGTGCGGATGCGTTCCATCGATCAGACGGTTCGCTTCCTGTCGGGGGGGAACCAGCAAAAGCTGATCTTCGCCCGCGAGGTCGAGTGCGATCCGCGGGTCTTTGTGGTGATGCAGCCCTGCAAGGGCCTGGATGTGGGGGCGATCGAGGCGGTGCAACGCACCGTCATGTCGCAGCGCGCCGCCGGCAAGGCGATCCTCTACATCTCCACCGAGCTTGAGCACATCATGACCGTTGCCGACCGCATCGCCGTCATGTGTGCCGGTGAAATCACCGGAATTCTGACACCCGACGAAGCAACCGATGAACGCATCGGGACGCTGATGGGCGGACACGCCGAAGAAGGAGCGGCCGCGTGTTAGCCCTTGTTCGTTATACATTTGCCCTGCGCCCGGTCTGGGCGGTTCTGCTGGCCCTGCTCGTCGGCTCCGGATTGATCCTTCTGGCCGGGGTGTCCCCGTTCGCCGCCTATGGCGAGCTCTTCAAGGGAGCCTTCCTCGACTATTGGGGCCTGGCGGGCACGCTGGTGAAGACCTCGCCCATTCTGCTGGCCGGGCTGGCGGTCATCCTGCCGCTGCGGGCAGGGCTGCTGAACATCGGCGCCGAAGGCCAGATCTATATGGGCGCGCTGTTCTCGGCCATGGCGGCGTTGCTGCTGCCTGAAATGCATCCGGCCATCCACATTCCGGTCTGCATTCTGGCCGGCGCGCTCGGCGGTGGGCTCTGGGGTCTGATCCCCGGCTACCTGAAAGCCTATCACGGCATGAACGAGGTGATCCTCACCCTCCTGCTGAACTTCATCGCCATCAACATCGTCAGCTACGTGGCTGGCGGTCCGATGATGCAGGCGGGCGCCCCCTATCCCTACTCCGAAGAGATCAGTCAGGACCTCTGGCTGCCGTGGATCCTGCCATCGACCGATGCCCATGCCGGCGTGATATTCGGGGTCCTTCTGGCGCTGATCATGTTCCTCGTGTTGCGCTATTCCACGGTCGGCTTCGCCCTCGACACGATCGGCAAGAACGCCACGGCCGCGCGTTATGCCGGCATTCCGGTGAAACGATACGTGGTGGGCGTCATGTTTGCCGCCGGCGCTCTTGGCGGACTGGCCGGAACCTTCGAGGTTCTCGGGCTGAAATACCGCCTCTATCACCATTTTTCGCCCGGCTACGGGTTCGATGGAATCGTGGTGGCGTTCCTGGCCACGGTGAACCCCCTGCTGGCGCCGCTGGCTGCGTTCTTCCTGGCCGGGCTGAAGGCCGGGGCGCTCGTCATGCAGCGCGCGGTCGGGCTGGAAAGCACCGTGATCGAAGCGATCAAGGGACTGGTGATCATCTTTGTCGCCGCAAGCCTTGGCCTGAGATACGACGCGCAGAAGTGGGCCGCCCGGCTTATGCGCCGTAGGAAACGTCTGGACGACGAACTGGGCGACACCTTCCAGGCCAGGACCAGGGGAGAAGGCCGATGATCGAGTTTCTGAGCAACCCCCAGGCGATCACTGACTTCCTGTCCACCAGCCTGCGCCTGTCGATACCGATCATCTTTGCCGCGGTGGGCGGGGTGATCTCCGAGCGCAGCGGTGTGTTCAATATCTCGCTGGAGGGCTGCATCATCGGCGGCGCCTTCGGCGCTGCCTTGGGCGCCTACCTGCTGGGTACGCCGGTTGCCGGGCTGCTGCTGGGCGTTTTCGTCGCGATGATGGCCGGTCTGCTGCTGGCCGGTCTCGCGGTCGGCCTGTCGATCAATCAGCTCGTGGCCGGGATCGCCATCAACATCCTGATGCTGGGGCTGACGTCGTATCTGGCGCGGCTCATTCTCGGGGCTGACGCGACATCGACGCTGCCTGGTTTCCATCCGATCGCGATCCCGGGTCTCTCGGCGATACCGATCCTCGGCCCGGTCTTCTTCAATCAGGATGTCCTGACATATCTCATGTACCTGCTGGTGCCGCTGTCATGGTGGGTCATCTACAAGACCCCGTGGGGCCTCAGCCTGCGCGCCGTTGGTGACTATCCTGTCGCGGCCGACAGCGCCGGGATCAGCGTTCCCAGGGTGCGTCTGTTCGCCGTGCTGATAAGTTGCGCCATGGCGGGGCTGGGCGGCTGCTATCTGGTGCTGTCGCAGGTCTTCGTCTTCACCGAGCACATGAGCGCGGGCAAGGGCTTCATCGCGCTGGCCGCGCTGATCCTGGGCCGCTGGAATCCGATCGGGGCGCTGCTTGCCTGCCTGTTCTTCGGCTTCTCGGACGCGTTGCAGCTCCGGCTTCAGTTCAACAGCCCCGATGTGCCCTATCAGTTGTTTTCCATGGTGCCCTTCGTGGCGTCCTTTCTGGCGCTGGTCTTCTTGTCCGGCAAGGTGCGCCCGCCCGCGGCCATCGGAATTCGTTACGAGCGGGGAGGCAAATGATGGCCGCGCAGGCGATGATCCAGAACCCGGTACCATGGCCGAACGGGGCCAAATGTGCCTGCTGCATCACCTTCGACATGGATGCGGACAGCCTGATCCATCTGCATCATCCAGAGGACGGGTACCGCCGCGCATCGCCGATCTCGATGCTGCAATATGGCCCGAAGATCGCCATTCCCCGCATCGTGGAGACCTATCGCCGGCTGGGGATCAAGCAGACCTTTTTCATCCCCGCCTGGTGCATGGAGACCTATCCCGCGGCCATCGAGACCATCCTCGCGGGCGGTCACGAGATCGGCCACCATGGCTATCTGCACGAAAACCCCGTGCATCAAAGTCGCGACGAGCAGGCCGACTGGATGGATCGCTCCATCGAGGTCATCGAGCGGATGACCGGCCTGAAACCGCGCGGCTGGCGTGCGCCGCTCTACAACTTCTCCAACCATTCCGCCGACCTGCTGGTCGAACGCGAATTTCAGTACGACGCCTCCCTTATGGGTGACGATGTTCCCTACATCGTGGAAGCAGCCGGCGGCAGCTTTGTCGAATTGCCCTCGCATTGGGGGCTCGATGACTGGCCGCAATATGTCCAGTCGATGGACCTCGACTACATGATGCCGATCCGCGCGCCGCGCGCCGGATGGGAGGTTTTCGCGCAGGAGTTCGGATCAGCCTATCGTCACGGCGGACTGTGGGTGCCGGTGGTGCATCCCTTCGCCACCGGCCGGCTGTCGCGCTGGGAAGTGGTCGCCGAATTCCTGGAGAACATTCTGTCTTACGGTGACGTGTGGTTCGCCCCGATGGAGGATATCGCGGCGCATATCCGTGAAGTTGCCGCCAGTGGCGACTACACGCCGCGCCGCGTGACCATGCCGCAATACAACGAGCCGCCAAGCATCAATCGGTCCTGAGCGCAGGGTCGGGATTCAAGTGAGAGGTGTCCTTTCGTGTCTGCACACAATTATGAGTCCGGTCGTCTGAATCTGCCGTTCGTGGGTATCTGCACCTTCGGCAAGTATCCCTATGTCGAGGACTGGGATGCGATCGACGCCGACGTGGCCGTGCTTGGCGCGCCATTCGATTTCGGTTGCCAATGGCGTTCGGGCGCGCGCATGGGCCCACGGGCGATACGCGAGGCATCGACGCTTTTCTCCTTCGGTCATGCCGGGGCGTACGATCACGAAGACGATGTGACCTATCTCGACCCGTCCAAGGTGAGGATCGTCGATATTGGTGATGCGGATATCGTGCACACCGATACGACGAAGAGCCATGCCAACATCGAGCACGGCGTGCGCAAGATCCTGAAGGCCGGAGCGCTCCCGGTGGTTCTGGGCGGCGATCACTCGATCAACGTCCCCTGTATCGATGCGTTCGACGACCAGGAGCCCATTCATCTGGTTCAGATCGACGCGCACCTGGATTTCGTCGATGAGCGCCACGGCGTGCGCTACGGCCATGGCAACCCGATGCGCCGCGCCGCCGAGAAGTCGTATGTGACCGGGCTTAGCCAGATCGGTATCCGCAACGTGTCTTCCACCGCCAGGGATGGATATGTCGATGCCCGGAACATGGGCTCGGACATCCAGTCCGTGCGGCAGGTGCGCAAGATGGGTGTTGAGGCGATGCTGGAGCGGGTGCCCGAGGGCGCGCGCTATTATGTGACCGTGGATATCGACGCGTTCGACCCGTCCATTGCGCCAGGCACCGGCACGCCCAGCCATGGCGGCTTCCTCTATTACGAGGTGCTGGAACTCCTGGCCGGACTTGCCAGGCGCGGGCCGATCGTGGGCGTCGATCTGGTCGAGGTGGCGCCGGACTACGATCGGACCGGATCAACCTCGATCCTTGCAGCGCAACTCCTGATGAACGTCATCGGGCGCGTCCTGCATGCGAAGGATCAAACAGGCTGAACCTAGAGCATCCTGTGTTTTGATTGACTCAATCAAAACACAGAAAGATGCTCGATTCCAAAGTGTTAGAGCAATTTATCTGCGCCGTTCACGGCGCAGGTTGCTCTAGAACTCGAAGCTGGCCATGTCCGGCTCCAGGTAGACCCCTGAGTTCACAAACTCGGTGATCTTCTCCTGAAACAGCAGAACATGCGTGTGCGAGAGGGCCACGAGTTCCTCCGCCTTGCGCCGCCGGATCAGATCGATCATCTCGGCATGCTCGCCGTGGATGCGGTCGTAGTACTCCTGCGGCTCGGCGGCCGATGCATCGTTGTTGAAAAAGGCCAGACGGGTGATGCGCAGGTTGTAGTTGAGTACGTTTTCGTAGGCGTCTGAGAGGAACCGGTTGCGGCTGGCCTCGCCGCAGGCCAGGTGGAAGCGGTGGTTGGCCTCGGTCATCTCGGTGAGGTCGCGGTTGTCGGCGGCCTCGCGGTAGCTTTCGTTCTCCTTCGCCATGACGCCCAGATCCTTGTCCGTACGCCGGATGGCGGCCAGCTTGAGGATCGCGCCCTGCAACAGATCGAGGCTCTCGAAGGTGCGGGGCAACTCGGCGAAGTCGATCAGCGAAACGTAGTGTCCGCGGTTGGGCGAAAACCTGACCAGTCCGTCCGATTGCAGCCGGATCAGCGCTTCGCGGATGGGGGTTCGCGAGACGTTGAAACGTCCCTCGATGCTGGATTCGTCGATATGCTCGCCAGGCGGCAGCGACAGTTTCAGGATCTCGTCGCGCAGCGTCTGATAGACGATCCGCGTTCCTTGTCCGCGCGGGCGTCCCCGCCTGGCGCCCGGTGTGCCTGTCGTACGCAATTCAGCCGTCTTGTTGACCATCGGTTCCAACGTCCAGTGTCGGTCGCAGAGGCATGATCTGATATCTAGGGCTCGGACCGCAGTGTCACGAATCTAGGTCGTCATCTTGGTCCGAATATCACTGACCAGAACGGCCTTGGTGATCTTCTTGGTTGGCGTCATCGGCATCTCGTCGATCAGTTCGAGGCGCTCCGGCCAGCGCATCTTGGCGATACCTTCGGTCTCCAGGTAGCGGCAAACGTCCGCCAGCGTCAGTTCGGGTCCCGGTGTCGTCGTCGCATAGAGGCAGATCCGTTCCCCCAGAACGTCGTCGGGCATGGGCACCAGCGCCGACTGAACGATCCTACCATGGCCGTCGAGAATGCTCTCGATGTCGGCCGGATTGATCTTGATGCCGCCCCGGTTGATGAGGTCCTTGACCCGCCCGGTTATGGCGATGTTGCCCTTATCGTCGATATAGGCCAGGTCGCCGGAACGGAACCAGCCGTCGTCGGTGAAGGAGGCCGCCGTCGCCTCGGGGTTGTCCTCGTATTCGGCGAGGATGGAGTATCCGGTCAGTTGCAGTTCGCCGACATCGCCCGTGTGCAGTTCGCTGCCGTCGTCGGAGACGATCCGCGCCCGCAGACCCTGCGCCAGCCGGCCCACCGTGCCGTGGCGTGCTTCTGGGTCCCCGTGAATATCGGTCTGGGTTGTCAGCAGCGCTTCGGTCATGCCGAACAGGCAGCCGACGCGGCCATTGGGCAGCTTCGCCTCGAACTGCCGGGCGACCTCCGGCGGGCAGATCGATCCGCCGACAATCACGTCGCGAACGGTTTCGGGGCGATGTTCGTCCAGGACACCGCTTTTCAAAGTCGCCGCCAGATGGGCGGGTGCCGAATAGATGATGGTCGGATCGAGCTTGACCAGGAATTCGGCATAGGCCGGTGGCGAGAACAGCGGCAGCGGCAGGATCGTCGCACCGGCGCGGATCGCGTTGCCCGCGCAAAGCAGCCCGAAGACATGGGTCAGCGGTGGCGCGATCATGACCCGGTCCGACGCTGTCATCGCAATCATCTCGACGAACTTGTCGGCGTTTTCCGCCATCAGCGCCTGGGTGCGGCGAACCCCCTTGGGCGCGGCCGACGTGCCGGAGGTGAAGCAGAGTGTGCACTTGGTGTTGGGGGAGGGCGCCGCAGGCAGCCTTGCCGCGTCGCCCTGCGCCACGAGCGCATCGAAGGACAGCGACCCGTCGGAACTCTTGCCCCCGACCTCGATCACCCATTCAAGCGATGCGACGCTGTCGCGCAATCCATGCATGGTTTTCGGCCCGTCATACTGGCCGATCACAGCGGTGACGACAGCCCTGGCGCCGGCAAACTCCATCAGCGGCCGAAGCTCTTCGGACCGGTAGGGCACATGCATCGTCGTCAGCACCAGGCCGGCACGGCATGCGGCGAAATAGGTGACGACGAATTCGGGATAGCTCGGTAGCTGGATCGCTATGTGATCGCCGGGCTTGAGGCCGATCTCCAACAGCGACACCGCCAGCGCCTTCGACTGATCGCGCAACTCGGCATAGGTTCGCGTTCCGTCGGCCAGGGTCTCGATGGCAAGCCTGTCGGGTGCCTCTTCCGCCCATTCGTCCAGCCAGTCCACAAGCGTGCGCGCGGTGTGCTGCATCTGTCCCGTTCCTCTCATGCCGTCCGGCGTCTCATGCATTCGCGTTGCCAGGCGCATTGCCGATTTCGAATTCTCCGCCGCCGACCAGGCTGGCACAAGTTTCCGGCGCTTCGAGCTGCATGAAGTGCGTGGCGCGTTTCAGTTCAATGCACTCGAAGCCGAAGTCGGCCGCCAGTTCCCGGCCGATATCGACCAGGATGGCGGCGTAGTGGATGTCGCGTTCGCCCAGCACCAGTCTCACCGGACAAGATACCTTGGCCAGTCCTGGACGCAGATGTTCGACCGCCTCGATGCGGAACGTCTCCGCCTCGAATTCCGGCGGGCAGCATAGCTGCCAGCTCCCGTCGGCGCGTTCGCGCAGGGTGGCGCGCGCCAGACGCTCGATATCCTCATCTCCCACCAGGCTGAACAGGGATGAGCGCCGCATCGAGCCGGCAAGGTCCGCCGGCTGGTCGAAGCTCTCTCTGCGGCGCGCGGCACGCTCGCTCAGCGCCACGTGATAATCGATGAACGGCTTGTGCAGCGGCGAGCCGGCATCCGCCGGCATCGGCGGTTCGAACAGCGTCAGTGACTGCCATGGATAGGCGTCCTGCGTCAGCGAAAGCAGGCAAACGGCGGAGCTGAGCGAGTGAAACGCGCCATGGGTCGGCTTGGCGCCGAACGCGTTGTCGGCGGCTTCAAGGATTTGCGCGAAATCGGCGATGAAGCGGGGCCAGTTTCCCTGCGCCGCGGTTGCCTGCGGGTTGCGCCCGTGGTTGCGCATGTCGAAGGCGATGACCTCGAAACGCCGGCACAGCTCGGCGCCGAAGCGCGCGAATGCATCGATGGCCAGTCCGTTGCCGTGCGAGATGACGACGCGCTCGGCCGCCGGATCGCCCCAGCGGCGGATGGCTATCTGCGCGCCGTCGTCCATGCTCGCCATGACCGCTGCGGTTTCCCGATACGGTATCTGTGGTGGCACCGTCTGCTTCTTCAAACCGACTTCCCGAGCAATCGTATAAGCTCAACCGCGTGCGCGGAGTGCTCCGCGTTCCGGGTTGGCCATTGACACCATCCATTTTAATATACAAATTGTATTTAATCATCAAGCAGGAGGTCGACAATGGTCGGCACCACCGAGGTGGACGACGGCAGATACGTGGGCAAGCGTGTCCTGCGGGTCGAGGATCAGACGCTTCTTCGCGGCCGTGGAAAGTTCGTCGACGACCTGCCTGTCGCGCCCGGCACGCTGCATGCCGCGTTCCTGCGGTCACCCCATGCCCATGCACGGATCGTCAGCATCGATGTCAGCGAGGCCCTCAAGGTTAAGGGCGTCAAGGCCGTTGTCACCGGCGAGGACATCCGGCCCTACACCCGGCCGCTGATCGTCGGCTTCAAGAACCCGATGGACTATCGCGGCATCGCGATGGGCAAGGTCCGCTATGTCGGCGAGCCCGTGGCCGTGGTCTGCGCCACCGACCGCTACCGCGCCGAGGATGCCTTGGCGCGCATCAAGGTCGAGTACGAGCCGCTCGCCGCCGTGGTCGATCCGGTGAAGGCCTGCGAGGACGATGCGCCGGTGCTGCACGAGGAAGCCGGCTCGAACCGCGTATCGCGACGGGTGTTCACCCATGGCGAACCGATGGCGGCGTTCGCCCTGGCGGACCGGTCGACCGAGATCACCATACGCTATCCGCGCAATTCGATCACGCCGATGGAGACCTACGGCATCGTCGCGGAGTATCAGCCCGATACCGGCGGCTACGACGTGCTGTCGAACTTCCAGGGTCCGTTCTCCGTGCATACGGTGATGGCGATCGCCTTGAAGGTGCCGGGCGCGAAGCTCAGGCACCGCAGCCCGCCGAACTCCGGCGGCAGCTTTGGCGCCAAGCTGACGATCTTCCCCTACATCGTGGTTCTGGCGGTGTGCGCGCGGCTGGCCGGCCGGCCGGTCAAGTGGATCGAGGATCGCCTCGAACACCTGTCATCGTCCTCCGTCGCGCCCAATCGCGTGACGCGCATCAGGGCTGCCTTCGACGACGACGGCACGGTGCACGGGCTGCGCATGGAGCACTTCGATGATCACGGCGCCTATCTGCGCGCGCCGATGCCGGCGCCGATCTACCGCATGCACGGCCTGTCGACCAACTGCTACCGGATCCCGAATGTCGAGGTCATCAACAACATCTGCATGACCAACAAGTGCCCGACCGGCGCGGTGCGGGGATTTGGCGGGCCGCAGCTCTATTTCGCCATCGAGCGCGTCATGGCCAAGGTCGCCGACGAACTGGGGCGCGATCCGCTCGATGTCATGTCGCAGAACCTGATCCGCGCCAACCAGTTCCCCTACCGGGCGCCGGCCGGAGCGCTGATCGATTCCGGCGATTATCAGCAGGTCGTCGCCGACACCGTCGAGCAGGGCGGGCTGGAGGACTTGAAGCGCCGCCGCGACGAGGCCCGCGCTGAAGGGCGTCTCTACGGTATCGGCTACGCCATGGCGGTCGAGCCGAGCCAGTCCAACATGGGCTACATCTCGACGCTCAAGACCGCCGAGGAGCGCGAGAAGGCCGGCCCCAAGGATGGCGCTGTCGCCTCCTGCACGATCAGCGTCGATCCGCTGGGATCAGTCAGCGTGATCGGCGATTCAACGCCCCAGGGGCAGGGGCACCAGACGACGCTGTCGCAGATCGTCGCCGACGAACTCGGCATCTCCATCGACAAGGTGCAGGTCAACCTGGAGACCGACACCCAGAAGGACAACTGGTCGCTGGCGGCGGGCAACTACTCGTGCCGCTTTTCGCCGGCCTCCGTTAGCGCCGCCAAGACCGCCGCGGAGCGCGTGCGCCAGAAGATGGCGATCATCGCCAGCCGCTACATGAACGTCACCGCCGAAGAGCTCGACTTCAAGGACGACTGGATCATCGCCCGCAACAATCCTGAAAACCGCCTCGAGTTCCGGCGCGTCGGTGGGCTGGCGCACTGGTCGCCCTCCAGCCTGCCGGACGGCATGGACGCCGGCATTCGCGAGGTCGCCTACTGGAATGCGCCGGAACTTACTCCGACCAGTGCCAAGGACGAGATCAATACCTCGCTCGCCTACGGCTTCGCCTTCGACTTCTGCGGCGTGGAGGTCGATCCGGATACCGGTGAGGTGCGCATCGACCGCTATGTCACGGCGCACGACTGCGGCACCATTCTCAACCCCGGCCTCGCCGAAGGCCAGATACGCGGCTCCTTCGCCTCGGCGCTGGGAGCCAGCATGTACGAGGAGTTCGTCTACAAGGACGACGGCACGTTCCTGTCGGGCACTTTCGCCGACTACCTGATCGCGACCGCGCCGGAAGCCGTCGACCCGATCATGGTCGAGACCGTGGCCACCCCGTCGCCGTTCACCCGGCTCGGCGCCAAGGGCATTGCCGAGGGCAACCAGTACACCACGCCGGTATGCCTTGCGAACGCGGTCGCCGATGCCATCGGGCGTGAGGACATCGTACTGCCGCTCACCCCGGCCAAGGTGTTCGAATGGGTCAACGGCGAAGAGGAGGCCCCGCCGCCGGACGTTGCCGAAGACGAGGGACCGGATGACCGGATCGACTATTCCGGCGATGCGCTGCGCGGCAGCGGCTCCACCTTCGTGCCGACCACGCCTGAGCAAGTCTGGGACACCTTGATGAACCCGGACGAGATGGCGGCGATCATTCCCGGCTGCAAGTCGCTCGACCAACTGGCCGACGACCATTTCACCGGGACGGTCAGCATGGGTGTCGGCCCGGTCAAGGGGACCTTCGATGCCGATATCCGGCTTGCCAATCTGGACAAGCCGAACAGCGCCGACATCACCGGCTCGCTGATCGGCTCGCTCGGCTCGTCCCGGGGCAGGGGACAGGTCACGCTTGAGCCGTCGGATGACGGCGTCACGGTCAGCTATACGTATGAAATCCACCTCAGCGGGACGGTGGCCTCGGTGGGCGGGCGGCTCTTGTCGGGCGCGGCCCGGTCGCTGGTCAACCAGTTCTTCCGCGCGCTGGTGCGCCGCGCCGCGCCGGACGCGAAGCCGCAAAAGGACGGGCTTCTCGGTCGCATGCGCGGCTGGCTCGGAGGCACGTCATGAAGCCGGCGCCATTCGATCTGTGCCTCGCCGAGAGCGTTGCCGATGTCACCGCCGCCCTGGCCGAACATGGCGAGGCGGCGCGCATTCTCGCCGGCGGCCAGTCGCTGATGGCGATGCTCAACATGCGGCTGACCGAGCCGCAACTGGTCATCGACATTTCCGGCATTCCGGACCTCGATCGTATCGAGGTCGGCAAGGACGGCATCACTGTGGGCGCGTTGGTGCGGCAGGCCGAACTGGCCGCCCATGAGGAGGCGATGGCCGCGCTGCCCATCATTGCCGAGGCGCTCACCCATGTGGGCCACATGCAGACGCGCAATCGCGGCACGGTGTGCGGATCGCTCGCCCATGCGGACCCAAGCGCGGAGCTTCCGCTGCTGCTACTGCTGCTGGGCGGGCATGTGACGCTCGCCTCGGCGCGGGGCACGCGGCAGGTGGCGGCGAGCGACTTTCTCGTCGGCATGCTCAGCACCGCGCGCGCGCCCGACGAGATGGTCACCCATGCGCATTTCCCCCTGCCGCCGAAGGGTGCGCGGAGCGGCTTTCGCGAGATTTCCCGGCGGCACGGCGACTTCGCCATCGTGGCGCTTGGCTGCATCGCGCAAGGCAACTCGGTGCGGCTTGGCATCGGCGGTGTCGCCGATGCGCCCGTCGCTGTCGATCTCGGTGACGTGACGCCGGAAACGCTGCCGGAAGCCCTTAATGCGCTCGCCTGGCGGCTTGGCGGCTACGACGACATTCACGCCACGGCGCGCTATCGCCGCGAGCTCATTCGCCGTATCGGGCGGGACCTGATTCTGGAGACGATCGCGTGAAGATACTCAAGGACGGAGTGAAGGCGCCGGTCACCTTTTCGCTCAACGGTGAGGACATCGAGGGCTATGCTGAGCCGCGCACGCTGCTCAGCGATTTCCTGCGGCACGAACTAGGCGCGTCCGGCACCCATGTGGCCTGCGAGCATGGCGTGTGCGGTGCGTGCACGGTGTCCGTCGATGGCAAGGCGGTGCGTTCCTGCCTGATGCTGGCGGCGCAGGCGGAGGGCAAGGACGTGCAGACCATCGAAGGTCTGTCGAAGGGCGATGAGGATTTCGGTGATCTCCAGGAGGCGTTCCACCAGCGCTTCGCGCTGCAATGTGGCTTCTGCACGCCGGGGATGCTGATGACGCTCGCATCGTTGAAGGGAACGGGCAGGAGCTACAGCGAGGCGGAGATACGCGATGCGCTGAGCGGCAACATATGCCGCTGCACCGGCTACCGCGAGATCGTCGATGCGGCCCTCGACGTCCTCGGCGATCAGGTCAAGGCCTGAACCTAAAGCGCCAGCAGCTGCCGCGCCTCGGAATCCGGGTTCTCCAGTTCATCGGAGCCGCCGGTCCAGGCGGTCCGGCCCTTGACCAGGATATGGTGCCGGTCGCCGATGCGGCAGAGCGGCTTCAGGCTCTTGTCGATCACCAGGGCGGTCATGCCGGTCTGCTTGAGTTGATCGAGCACGCTCCAGATTTCGCGGCGGATCACCGGAGCGAGCCCTTCGGTTGCTTCGTCCAGCACCAGCAGCTTGGGCACCGTCATGAGGGCCCGGCCGATCGCCAGCATCTGCTGTTCGCCGCCCGACAGCAGCCCGCCATGAATGCCGCGCCGCTCCGCCAGCCGGGGGAAGAGCTGCATCACCTCGTCCAGCCGCCGTTTCCGGTCGGCGAGGTTTGCCGCCCGCGAGGTCGCCACCAGGTTCTCGGTGACCGTCAGCGTCGGGAAGATCTGCCGTCCTTCGGGAACCAGGGCGATGCCGCGCTGGGCAATCCGGTGCGGCGGCTGGCCGGACAGGGACTCGCCCTCGAAGCTGATGCTGCCGGCGATGCCGTTCGTCAGCCCGAACAGGGTGCGCACGGTGGTCGTCTTGCCCATCCCGTTCTTGCCGAGCAGCGTGGCGACCTGGCCCTGGCCGATCTCCAGCGAGACGTCGAACAGGACCTTCACCGGGCCATAGCCGGCCGAGATGTTCTCCAGGCGCAGCATCACAAATCGTCGTCCTCGGACAGATAGGCCGCCTGCACCTCTGCCGAACTGCGGACCTCCTCCGGCGTGCCCGCCTTGAGGACTTCACCGTTGACCAGTACGGTGATGTCGTCGGCCAGATCGAAGACCGCATCCATGTCGTGCTCAATGAGCAGGATGGGGATTTCGCCCTTCAGCCGCTCCGCCACCAGCCCGACCAGCGTCTCGGCATCCGCATGGCTCAGGCCGGCGAGCGGCTCGTCCAGCAGCAGCACGTCGGGCCGGGCGCAGATGGTCATGGCCAGTTCCAGCCGCCGCCGGTCGCCATGCGACAAGGCGCTGGGCAAGACCCCCTGGTGATCGGCCAGCCCAAAGTCGTCGAGGATATCGCCGACTTCCCTGTCGAAACTGGCGGGCCTGTAACGGCGCAGCAACTGCCCGATGCCGAGCCTCGGTGCATCCCGGCCGATCAGCGCCAGTTCGACGTTCCGCCGCACGGGCAGGCCGGTATAGAGCGATGTCACCTGATAGGTGCGGCCAAGACCCAGGCGCGCACGCGTGTGGGTCGAGGCGCTGGTGATATCGCGGCTGTCGAGCAGCACGCGCCCGGTGTCGGGAACAAGCTCGCCCGCGATCACGCTCACCAGCGTCGTCTTGCCGGCGCCGTTGGGGCCGATCAGTGCGTGCACGCCGCCGGTCTTCAGCGAAAACGACACATCCTTCAGCGCCTGGATGCCGCCAAAGCTCTTGGATACCGCCTCGACCGTCAGCGCGTGCGTCATGGGACGTGTCCACGTTGACCGCGCAGGCCGCCCAGGCTCCCCAGGATCCGCTCCACGCCGCGAGACAGGCCGCCCGGCGACAGCAGCACGGCGAGGATCAGCATCGGACCGAAGATCGCCGCCCAGTGGGTGGTGATGTCGGCGAGAAAATGCTCAAGCAGGATGAATGCGAAGGCACCCAGGATCGGTCCGTTGCGTGTTCCCACGCCACCGAAGATGACAATGGCCAGCAACTCGCCCGAGCGCCGCCACTCGGCGTATCCAGGTGTCGCGAATTCGGTCTGGTTGGCCAGCAGGCCGCCGGCCAGCCCGCAGATGACCCCGGCCAGCACGAAGGCGGTCAGCTTGATGCCATAGGTGTTCAGGCCCATCGCTTCGGCGCGCTTGGGGTTCTCGTGGCAGGCCAGCAGCTTCTGGCCGAATTCCGACGAGATCAGATGATTGATGAAGGCGATCAGCAGCGCTGCGGAGATGGCGATGAAGGCGTAGAACTGCCAGCGGTCCCATGGGTCGAAAAGGCCCATCAGGGTGGCCCGTTCGTAGATGATCATCCCGTCGTCGCCGCCAAACCGGCTTGAGCTGATGGCGAGATAGAAGAAGATTTGCGCCAGCGCCAGGGTGATCATGATGAAGTGAATGCCGGATGTGCGCAGCGAGATGGCGCCGATGAACAGTGCGGCGATGGCCGACACCGCGACAACCGTGGGCAGTACGACCAGAAGGTTGGTCTGGCCGGCATTGAGCAGGATGCCGGTGGCATAGGCCCCCACGCCCAGAAAGGCTGCGTGGCCGAAGCTCACCATTCCGCCATAGCCGAGGATGAAGTTGAGGCTGGCCGCGGCGACGGCAAAAATCAGCATCCGCTCGAAGGTGGAGAGCAGATAGGGATCGTCGTAGATCAGCGCGACGGCGGGGCCGATAAGCACGGCCGCCGCGATCACCAGCCAGGTATGGTCATTGGCAAGGCGCATGGCGCGTCACCGCTTCTGGATCGGCATCAGGCCCTCGGGGCGGAAGAACAGCACCAGGGCCATGATGATGTAGACCAGCATCGAGGCCAGCGCCGGTCCCGCATCGCTGGCGGCGGCCGGCGAGATCAGGGTGGAGAGAATCTCGCGCAGATAGGCGCGCCCCATCGTATCGAGCACCCCGACCAGCATCGCCGCGACCAGCGCACCGCGGATCGATCCGAGCCCGCCGATCACCACCACCACGAAGGACAGGATGAGCACCGTCTCTCCCATGCCGGGCTGCACCGACAGCAGCGGGCCGGCGAGCGCTCCGGCGACGCCGGCCAACAGCGCGCCGACGGCAAAGACGATGGTGTAGATGAGGCTGATATTGACGCCCATCGTGGCGACGGTCTCGCGATTTGTGGCGCCCGCGCGCACCAGCATGCCGAGCCGCGTGCGCTGGATCAGCACGAACAGCGCGATGCCGACGACGATGCCGGCGGCGATCACCACAAGCCGATAGGTCGGATAGGGAATGTCCAGGGGCAGCATGACCTGGCCTTCCAGCGCGTCGGGGATGGTCGAGTAGACCGGGACCGAACCCCAGATCATCGAGGCGCTCTCGTTGGCGAGCAGGATCAGGCCAAAGGTGACCAGCACCTGGTCGAGGTGGTTTCGCTTGTAGAGCCTTCGCGCCAGCAGCAGTTCGATCAGCAGTCCGAGGATGAAGACCCCGACCGCCGCGACGAGGAGCGTGAAGAAGATGTTGTCGGTGACCTTTTGCGCCTGGACCGAGAAATAGGCCCCGAACATGAACAGCGACCCATGGCTGAGATTGATGAAATCCATCACCCCGAAGATCAGGGTCAGTCCGGCTGCGATCAGAAACAGCAGGATGCCGAACTGAATGCCGTTCAAGAGCTGCTCGGCGAACTGTTCCACTTGAGCCTCCGGACGTGCGTTAGGCTGTATCGACAGTCAGGTTTCGGGCCCTCGGGTCGGGCTTCGCCCGCCCAAGGACAGGCTCAAGGCGCGTGCCGGATTTTGGTCCTGACGGCGTTGAAGAGCCCTGATGGTGATGGACACCATGTCGGTCCCTTCGCGTTGTCAGCGACAAAATCCGACACGTCCCGGAGGGATATGGCCCAAATCGCCCATTTCGGCGTTGCAAAGCGCTAGCAAGGGCTAACCCTTGCGTCGGCTTTGCGCCTGGAACTGAACGATTTTGGCGCATACCACGCTCCAAATCCTGAATGTCGATACAGCCTAATCCAAAAGGGGGCGCGT
>JANQNT010000033.1 GCA_028279445.1 Tepidamorphaceae bacterium
CTGCGCGAGTTCAGGGCGATCGAGTTCATTCGCCGGCTGAAGCGCGACGGGCGGCTCGAGGGCACCGACTACCGCTCCATCCGCATGCACAGGATCGCCGCCGATCCGCTGATCGAGACCCTGTCGGCTTCATCTAAGCTCAATGCCGAATGGTCGTTTCTCACCGAGCTGAGGGATGCGGGCATCGCGGCGGCGAAGGATTTTCTGGACGCGCATTTCGGCGATATCGGCGAACGGCCGACGCTCGATCTCAGTGCCGAATTGCGGGCCGACATCCTGCCGGCGAGCAAGCGCGAACCGATGGGTGCCCGGATGCGCGATGCCGTCAAGCGCATTGGAAAGGACCGGTCATCAGATGGCTGAGGCCTCGGGGCAGCAGACGGTCTGAACTGGGAGTTGCTCGGTCAGACCCAACCAGCATTGCGCGGTGCGGGCTCGATGGCATCGGCGATGAAGTCGGCGAGCGCCCGCAGGCGCGGTTCGACCGGGCGGTCCTTTTCGACCTCGTACTTGAGGCCCTCGAGCGCCAGCGTGAAGATGCTGGCGATCATCTGCGCGTCGGCTTGAAAGCGCGACAGGTCCGCCAGCCCCTGGGCGGATGCCTGCTGAATGCCGTCGGCGACGATTTCCGCCAATGCGTCTGTCCATTGTTCGCTGATGTCCGATGCCAACTCGTGGCTGATGCCGACCAGCTCCTTGCCATGGGCGGTCTGTTCGACGAAACGGTGCATTTCGAGGATCGACATGTCCATGGCGCGGTGCAGCTTCTCGCGGAACGTCCCCTCCATGGCAAAGCCGGCGCGCGCCTTGCGCTCGGCATCGGCCATCATCTCGGCGGCCAGTCCGCGGAAGATATCGGTCTTGTTCTTGAACACCTGATAGAGCGCCGGTCGCGACATGCCGGCCGCGCGCGCAATGTCGTCCATCGAGGTCTTGCGGAACCCGTAGGCCACGAACACCTGCAGGGCGGAACACAGGATGGTGCTGCGCTTGTCGTCGGGTAGAATCTGTAACATCGTAACTTGACCTTATGACATTTTTTGTTATTTTGTCAAATTGTCAGGAGACACTACCACTGCGGGTGCGCCGGTCTTATGTTCTGACGCAATGTATGGTTGATAACCGGTCCAATGGGGCGGTTCATCGTATTGACTTAATGAACAGCCCAGTTTCGGGCGAGCATTCTGACTGGATTGAAAGATGAAAGCGCATCGTTATGCGGCCATCCTGGTGTTTGTTGCCTCGGCCGCATGGGTTCTGACGGGCGATTTTACATCGGTCGGCAGCGCGTCGGATCAAGAGGGCGATCAAGCCGCCGTCACGGAGACGGGCAGCGCCTCCGATGCCGCGCCAGCCGATACGCGGCCCGAGCAGTCGGTGGCCGTCGCGGTCATTCCCAGCATCGATCATGCCCGCACCGTGCGGGTTTCCGGCGTGACACAGGCCGACAAGCGCACCAACATGACCGCACGCGCCGGCGGCGTGATCGCCGAACTGCTCGTGGAGCAGGGCGATGTCGTGGCGGAAGGCGACATGGTGGCGCGAATTGCGCCCGAGGGACGCGATGCGGCTGTGCGCAGTGCCGAGGCGGCGCTCGAACAGGCGCGCGCCGAGTTCGCGGCCCGTGAGGAACTGGTCGAACGCGGAACATTGCCCCGCCTGCAACTGGACCAGCAGCGCTCCGCGCTGCGGCTTGCCGAAAGCCAGTATGAAGCCGCCCTTGCCGAATTGGAGCGGCTCGACGTCGCAGCGCCGTTCGGCGGTGTCGTCGACAGTGTGATGGTCGAGCAGGGCAGCTCGGTCGACCAGGGAACGCCGGTGGCCAATCTGATCGCGCTCGATCCCATCATTGGCATTGGCGAGGTCAATGAAAGCGATCTGAGCACAATTCGGGTTGGCGGATCGGCGCAATTGCGCCTTGTGACGGGCGATGTGATCGACGGAACAATCCGTTTCATCAGCCGCGAGGCACAATCGTCCACGCGGACCTTCACCGTTGAGGTCGAGGCGCCCAACCCCGACCTCGCCGTGCCCGCCGGCATGACCACTGAGGTGATCCTGCGCGGCGAACCGGTGAACGCGACACCGGTGCCGCGTTCGGTCGTCACGCTCGATGATGCGGGCGAACTGGGCGTGCGCGCGGTCGGTGACGATAACAGGGTGGTGTTCTATCCGATCGATCTGGTCGATGATTCGACCGATGCGCTGCTGCTTGGCGGCATCCCGAAAGGCGCGCGGATCATCGTCGTCGGACAGAACTTTGTCAGCGATGGGCAGGCTGTTTCGCCTGTCGAAGCCGACAGCGCGGTCATCGACCGGCTGATCGCGGAAGCAAGCGGCGAGGCTGCAAGCCAATGATGGGACTTCTGGAACTTGCCGTCAAAAATGCGCGGCTGACGATCGTCACCCTGCTGTTCTTCCTGATCGCGGGTTCGCTGTCCTATATCAGCATCCCCAAGGAAGCCGAGCCCGATGTCCAGTTTCCGGTCGTCTATGTCGGCCTGTCGCTTCAGGGCGTGTCGCCCGAAGATGCCGAGCGTTTGCTGATCCGGCCGCTCGAATCGGAACTGCAGAACATCAAGGGTGTCGATACGATCACGGGCAGCGCCTATCAGGGTGGCGGCAATGTGGTCGTCGAATTCGATCCCAGCGCCGATCTCGGCACGGCGCTCGACGATGTGCGCACCGAGGTCGATCAGGTGAAGGGCGAGTTCCCGGCCGGAACCGACGAGCCGACCGTCGCCGAGGTCAACATTTCCGAGTTCCCGGTTCTGGTGGTCACGCTGTCGGGAGACGCGCCCGAGCGCGTCTTGACGCGGACGGCGCGCGAACTGCGCGACAGGCTGGAGGAAGTCTCCGGTGTTCTGGAAGCAACGCTCCAGGGCTCACGCAAGGAGCAGGTCGATGTGATCATCGATCCGGTCAAGCTGTCGTCCTACAATCTGCAGCTTGATGCGTTGATCGGCGGTGTGAGCACCAACAACCAGCTGGTCGCCGCCGGAACGCTGCAGGGCGATCAGGGTCAGTACGCCGTCAAGGTGCCGGCGCTGATCGAGACGATCGAGGACATTGCCAACCTGCCGATTGCCGTCAATGGCAATGCGGTCGTTCGGGCACGCGATCTTGCCACCATCCGCAACACATTCGAGGACCGGGAAACGCTGGCGCGCCTGAACGGCAAGCCGGCCATCGCCATCGAAGTGTCCAAACGCACCGGCGCGAACCTGATCGCTACGGTCGATGCGGTCAAGGCGGAGGCGAAAGCCTTCCAGGTGGAACTGCCGCAAGGTGTCGAGATCACGTTCAGCCAGGACAAGTCGACGGACATCCGGACGCTTCTGGCGGACCTGCAGAATTCGGTTCTGACCGCGGTTCTGCTCGTTTTCATGGTGATCCTGTTCTATCTGGGCTTCCGCTCGTCGCTGCTGATCGGCCTTGCCATCCCCACATCGTTCCTGATGGGGATCATGTTCCTGTCGATCGCCGGCTACACGGTGAACATCGTCGTGCTGTTCAGCCTGATCCTGGCGGTCGGCATGCTGGTCGACGATGCGATCATCGTCACCGAATATGCGGAACGACGGATGGCGGAGGGGGTTGCCGCGCCGCCGGCTTTTGCCGAAGCGGCACGGCGCATGTTCGGCCCGGTGGTCGTCTCGACCCTCACCCGCATCGCCGCGTTTTCGCCGCTCCTGTTCTGGCCCGGCATTGTCGGCGAGTTCATGAGTTACATGCCGATCACGCTGATCGCGACGCTGTCGGCATCGACCATCTATGCGCTGTTGTTCGCGCCGACCATCGGCTCCATCGTCGGCAAGGCGGCCGTGCAGAAGCGCAAGCCCGACGGTCTTTACATGGCCGTCATCAAGAAGGCGGTGCGCTATCCGATCCTGACGATCCTCATGGTCGCCGCGCTGATGGGCGGTGTGGTAACCACCTACGTGCAGAACAATAATGGCGTCGAGTTCTTCCCCTCGGTCGAGCCTGAATACGGCCTTCTCTACGTCAAGGCGCGGGGCAACCTGTCGCTCGACGAACAGGACGATCTGGTCCGGCGCGCCGAGGAACGGCTGCTGTCCTGGCCCGGAGTGGAGACTGTCTATACGCGCGTCGGATCGAGCCGTGGCGGCCTGCAACTTGGCGCTGGCGGTTCAGAGGACACGATCGGCACGATCCAGTACGAGTTCATCGACTGGCGCGAGCGCAAGCCGGCCAGCGACATCCTGACCGATCTGCGCGCCCAGTTTGCCGATGTGGCGGGCGTCAACATCGAGATTTCCGTTCCCGACGCCGGACCGCCGCAGGGACGGCCGATCCAGGTCCGCCTGTCCGCCGATGATCCGACCGGCCTGGAAGAGACGGCCGCTGCGGTCGGCGCCTATCTGGAAACGCTGCCGGAAATCATCGATCTGGACACGGGCCTGCCGCCGCTGAGCATCGACTGGGAGCTCAAGGTCGACCGGACCGAGGCTGCCAAATTCGGACTGGGGCCCGACTCCGTCGGGCGGGTCGTGCAGCTTGTCACCACCGGTCTCAAGCTGTCGGACTATCGTCCCGCCGGCACCGACGATGCGGTCGACATCCGTCTGCGGCTTCCAGAGGACCGGCGAACCTTGTCGACGCTCGATGAGTTGCGCGTCGAGACCGCGGCGGGCTCGGTGCCATTGTCCAACTTCGTCAGCCGCGAGCCGGCGGCATCGCTGGGCACATTGACGCGCATCGATGGCGCCCGGACGATCACGGTTGAGTCGAATCTGGTCGAAGGCGTTCAGGACTCGGTCCTGCAGGCGCAGGTGGCCGAATACATGGCATCGATGGACCTGCCGCCCAACATTCGCTGGGAGATGGTCGGATCCGACCAGGAAAGCGACGAGGCGGCGGCGTTTCTGGGCCAGGCGTTCGGCGTTGCGATCTTCCTGATCTTCGCGCTGCTGCTCGCCCAGTTCAACAAGTTCACCTATGTGTGGCTGGTCCTGTCGGCGGTGGTCATGTCGACTATCGGCGTTCTTCTGGGCCTGGTGGTGATGGAGATGCCTTTCTCCATCGTGATGACGGCTGTCGGCACCATCGCGCTCGCCGGCGTGGTGGTGAACAACAACATCGTCCTGATCGATACCTATGCTCATCTGCGCAACAAGGGCGTCGACAAGATGGAAGCTGTGCTGGAGACGTGCCGCGAGCGCGTGCGACCGGTCATGCTGACCGCCGTGACCGCGATCCTTGGCGTTTTGCCGATCGCGTTCGGCGTCAATCTGGCGCTTCTAAGCCACGAGGTGACGATCGGTGCGCCGTCCACCCAATGGTGGATCGCCTTGTCCAGCGCCATCGTGTTCGGGCTGGCGTTCTCGACGATCCTGACGCTGGTGGTGACGCCTGCCGCGCTGATGATCTTCACCCGCGACAATGAGAGCCTTGCGGCCGGTCACTTCCTGACCCGCTTCGGCCGGTGGGTGCGGACGCGGTTCCGCCGGAAGACGGCAAAAGCGCCAGCCACCGCGCCGCAGCCGGCTGCCCCTCAGCCGGATGCGAGGCCGGAACTTCCCGAGACCGTTCCCGAGGAACTGCCCGACGAAGTGAGGCCGTTCCCCAAGGCGGCGGAATAGACCGTAGCGTCAGGCGCGTGTCACACGCGCGAGGTAGCAGCCCGGCTTGGCGATGTGCAGGTGCAATTCGGTGATGTGCGGATTGGCAAACATCGTTTCGATCGCGTCATCGACCTTGTCGCCGTCGATGACGTCGGCTGCCACCATCATCCATTCCGCATCGAAACCGCGGACCGATATGAGGCGCCGACGAATGACATCGGGGACGGTGCCCGGTCCCGGATGCGCTTGCCGGGCGCCGGCTCGCACGAAAACGGCGTGGCTGGCGCGATAGGGCGATTCTTCGCCCAGATGCTCGAAATTGGCGAGGATCAGTCGTTCGCCGGCCTTTGCATCCTCAAGGCTGACCCGGCACGGATAGCCGGGCTCGCAATCGGCGGTGCGCCAGCATGCGCGGCGGTCGACCAGTTCAGCGTCACCCATGGCGAACAGCGGTTGGAAGGGCGCTTTCGGCAAGGCGTGTATCTGGAAGGTCATGGGCGTCCTCATCTGTTGGAACGCCCATGATGGTTTTCGGTCTTGTCGGGCGCCACCCGATACTTGCGGGCCGCGGAGCTGGGATCAGGCCGCCTGCCGCTTCGGCGTGATCAGGCCACGGTTGACGAGGATCTCGGCGATCTGCACCGTGTTGAGCGCTGCGCCCTTGCGCAGATTGTCGGAGACGACCCAGATGTTCAGGCCGTTGTCGACGGTCTGATCCTCGCGGATGCGCGAGATGTAGGTCGCATCCTCGCCGGCGGATTCGTAGGGCGTGGTGTAGCCGCCATCCTCATGCTTGTCGACGACGAGGCAACCGGGGGCTTCGCGCAGGATGTCGCGCGCCTGGTCGGCGGTGATCTCGTTTTCGAATTCGATGTTGACCGCTTCGGAATGGCCGATAAAGACCGGCACGCGCACCGCCGTGCAGGTGACCTTGATCTTCGGGTCGAGCATCTTCTTGGTCTCGGCCATCACCTTCCATTCCTCCTTGGTCGAACCGTCTTCCATGAAGACGTCGATGTGGGGGATGACGTTGAAGGCGATCCGTTTGGTGAACTTTTTCGCTTCCACCGGATCGGCGACATAGACCGCACGGGTCTGCGCGAACAGTTCGTCCATGCCTTCCTTGCCCGCGCCGGAAACGGACTGATACGTCGCCACCACCACGCGCTTGATCTTGGCCGCGTCATGCAGCGGCTTGAGCGCGACGACGAGCTGGGCCGTCGAGCAATTCGGGTTGGCGATGATGTTCTTTTTCGCAAAGCCTTCGATCGCGTCGGCGTTGACCTCGGGCACGATCAGCGGCACGTCTGGGTCGTAGCGGAACGCGGACGAATTATCGATCACCACGCAGCCGGCCGCCCCGATCTTCGGAGCCCATTCCTTGGACACCGATCCGCCGGCGCTCATCAGGCATATGTCGGTCGTCGAGAAATCATGGTTCTCAAGCGCCTGCACCTTCAGCGTCGTGTCGCCGAACGATACTTCCTGACCGACCGAGCGGCGCGAGGCGAGCGGTATGATCGTGTCGGCCGGAAAGCCGCGTTCGGCGAGGATGTCGAGCATTTCGCGACCGACATTTCCGGTCGCGCCTGCAATGGCGATTGTGAAACCCATGGTTCCCGTCTCCTGTCTCCCCACTTGCGGTCGTGCGCCACTCTTCCCGCCCCCGGGAGAGTGTGGGGCGGAACGGGTCAGATCGTCGTGGTCTTCTTGATCATGGTGCGCATGGTGGCCGCCTAGTGCCGGAATGCG
>JANQNT010000004.1 GCA_028279445.1 Tepidamorphaceae bacterium
CTTGCTGGTTTTCAAGTCCCCGATAACGCCGTCAGGGGCGAAATCCGCCGCGTCCCGAGAGGGATATGGCCAAAATCGCCCATTTCGGCGTTGCAAAGCGCTAGCAAGGGATGACCCTTGCGTCAGCTTTGCGCCTGGAACTGGACGATTTTGGCGCATACCACGCTCCAAATCCTGACTGTCGATGCAGCCATGGCCGGCAACCAACCGATTCCCGATAAACGCGACACTTGCCGCGGTCCGCCGCGGCATCGGAATACGGTTAGGTAGGGAGTGCCAGCGGTTAAAGTCAAATGAATGCGGCATCGCGATCCGGCAAGAGCATCCCTTTGCTTTTGCACGCGCGGCGTCCTAAACAGGGCCGCGCGCCCGGGGCTTTGGACCCTTGGGGCGCGCTTTTCGTCAATGTTGCGCCTCGAAGACAAGTGATCACCCATGCCGCCCCGCAGCCCAGATGACGCCGAACGGCTCGCCGACCTGCGCGCGCGCATCGACGACATCGATGCGCGCATGCACGCGTTGTTGCAGGAGCGTGCGGCGGTGATCCGCGAACTGATGGGCGCAAAGCCGGCGCGCGGAACCGCGGGCGCCTTTCGCCCCGAGCGCGAGGCGCACATGATGGCCGCGCTGGCCGACCGCCATGCCGGCGAGCTGCCGTTCCTGACGGTGGCGCATATCTGGCGCACCATCATTTCGACCTTCACGCAACTGCAGGCGCCTTACCGCGTGTTTCTCGGCGGCGACGATGCCAGCCTGCGTGACATGGCCCGCTACCAGTTCGGCTACTCGACGCCACTCGAGACCGCGCCCGCGCGCGGCGAAGCACTGCGGCTGCTCGCCGGGAACCCCGGTAACCTGGCCCTGGTGCCGGCCGGCGGCGAGGATGCCTGGTGGGAGGAAGCACTGGAAGCGGGCTGTCACGTCATCGCCGTGCTGCCGGAAGTCGGCGCGCAAGCCGGCAACGAATTCCCGGCCGCGCTGGTGTTTGCCGCCAACACGATCGGCGTCGACGACCTGCCGCGCCGCGTGCAGGCACTGCGCACCAATGACAGCACAGCGTTGCGCGCATTGCTGTCAAAACCGGGCTGCGACCTGCTTGCCGGTCCCGCCGACGGTGGGCGCGCGGCGCTGGTCGCGATCGATCGCGATGGCGCGATGGCCATCGATGACCAAGCCATCGCGGTTCGTGCTGCCGGCGGAACCGCCGCGCCGGTGCGCGTGCGCGAGAGCGTGTGAAGGCTGTTTGCGCCATGACCGACACATCCACCGGACCCAACCAGCCCGCGCCGCGCGAGACGATCCTGCAGATCGCGCCCTACATCCCCGGCAAGTCCGCCGCAGCCGACATCGCCACGCGCCACAAGCTGTCGTCGAACGAGACACCGCTCGGCCCGAGCCCGAAGGCGGTTGCCGCCTATGCGGAGGTGGCGAAGCGTCTCGCCGACTATCCCGACGGTTCGGCTGGCGAATTGCGTGCAGCCATCGCCGAACGCTTTGGCCTCAATCCCGACCACATCGTTTGCGGCGCGGGCTCCGACGAAATCCTCTCGCTGTTGGCGCAGGCCTACCTCAACCCCGGCGACGAAGCGTTGTTCACCGAGCACGGCTTCCTCGTCTACCGGTTGGCGACGCTGGCCGCGGGCGGCGTGCCGGTCGCCGTGCCCGAGCGGGACTTGACGGCGGATGTCGACGCCCTGCTGGCGGCGGTCACCGGGCGCACGCAGATCGTCTTTCTGGCCAACCCGAACAACCCGACCGGCACCTATCTGCCGTTCGAGGAGGTGCGCCGTCTGCACGCCGGCCTGCCGGCGGATGTGCTGCTGGTGCTCGACGCGGCCTACGCGGAGTATGTCCGCCGCAACGACTACGACTCCGGCCTGTCGCTGGTCGCCGACAACGCCAACGTGGTGATGACGCGCACTTTCTCGAAGATCCACGGGCTGGCGGGTCTGCGGCTCGGCTGGGTCTACGCGCCCGGCCCTGTCGCCGATGTGCTGAACCGGGTGCGCGGCCCCTTCAACATCACGGCGCCCGCGCTGGCGGCCGGCATCGCGGCGGTGAAGGACACCACCTGGACCGACAAGGCCGCCGCCCATAACGATGTCTGGCTGCCACGGGTGACCGGAACGCTGGAGACGCTCGGTCTGCCAGTGACACCGAGTGTCGCCAACTTCGTGCTGGTGCATTTCCCTGAAGACACCGGGCGCACGGCCGCGGACGCCGACGCGCATCTGGTGGCCCAGGGCATCTTCCTGCGCCGCATGGAAGCCTACGGGCTTCCCGGTGCGCTGCGCATGACCATCGGCAGCGCCGAAGCCAACCAGGCGGTCGTCGATGCGCTCGCCACGTTCCTGGGCCGGGAGCCCGTCGAGGCATGAGCGCGGCGGCAACACGGTTGGACACACCGGTCTTCCAGCGCCTGGCGCTGATCGGGATCGGGCTGATCGGCTCGTCGATCGCACGGGTCGCGCGGCAACGCGGCCTGGCCGGCGAGATCGTCGTCTCGACGCGCTCGGAACAAACCCTGGTGCGCGCTGAAGCACTTGAGCTCGGCGATGCCTATCACCTCTCCGCCGCCAACGCGGTCCGCGACGCGGACGCGGTGATCGTCTCCGTGCCGGTCGGCGCCAGTGGCGCGGTGGCCGAGCAGATCGCGCCGGCGCTCAAGCCCGGCGCCATTGTCTCCGATGCCGGCTCGGTGAAGGCCCAGGTGATCGCAGGGATGGCGCCGCACATGCCGCAGGGCGTGCATTTCGTGCCAGCCCATCCGGTCGCCGGCACCGAGTTCTCCGGCCCGGATGCCGGCTTCGCCGACCTGTTCGACGGGCGCTGGTGCATCCTCACCCCGCCCGCGGGAACCGACGAACGGGCAATCGAACGGCTCGCCGACTTCTGGCGCGGCGCGGGTTCCGACATCGAGATGATGGACCCCGAGCACCACGACCTGGTGCTCGCCATAACCAGTCACCTTCCGCACCTGATCGCCTACTCCATCGTCGGCACGGCCGCCGACCTGGAGACCGTCACCAATTCCGAGGTGATCAAGTTCTCCGCCGGGGGTTTCCGCGACTTCACCCGGCTGGCCGCATCGGACCCGACCATGTGGCGCGACGTGTGCCTCAACAACCGCGAAGCAATCCTGGAGATGCTTGGCCGCTTCGCTGAGGACATCTCCGCCATGCAGCGCCTGGTGCGCTGGGGCGATGGCGACGCGCTGTTCGACCTGTTCACCCATACCCGCAACGTACGCAAGCGCATCATCGAAGCGGGTCAGGAGGCGGATATGCCCGATTTCGGCCGCCCGCACGGTACAGCCCCCGAAGAGTAGGCCCGACCCGACTAACGAAGCAGCGACGGCAGGTCGGTGAGGCCGATCGGGCCGAGATAGAGCGTGCCGTCGTTCATCCGGAACCCGACACGCGATCCGCTGCGCCCTTCCACCTCGACCGGCGAGCCGAGCGCGCCGATTGACAGCGCCGCCACGCCCGACAGGCCGAGCATGTCGTCGACGGGAATGTTGCCAAGGTCGACACCGGCGGTGGTCAGGTTGATGGCGCCGACGGGGCGGCCGGCACCGTCGAGGCGCATCTGTCCGTCCACCAGTACCAGCGACTGGCCGAAGGCCAGCCGGGCGGTATCGAGGAAAATCTCTCCGCCGCGATCGCGCCAGTCGCCGAGCCAGCCAGGCCAGTCCCCGTTCGGCAGTCCGTCAATCCCGGTCGTGCGTCCAAGCACATCGAAGCGGTCGGCGCCGCGCGCGGTGCCGTCGGGCAGGTCGATGACAGGCGCGAAGGTGGTCAGGGCGAAATCATAGCCGCCGGCCGCGGCCTGCGCGCCTTCCGACTCGCGGAAATGCGCTTCCATCGCATCGGCCCGGTAGGCGAATGCCGTCTGGCCGGAAACCGGTATCACGTTGAGGATCGGCCCGCTGACGGCGAGATCGGCGCGGCTGGCGCGCACCCGGCCATCCACCTCCGGCGTCAGGCGCATGGACATGCGCGCGATTGTCCAGCTCGCTTCGGCGGTCGCACCATCAGCCGCCTCGACGGTCATGGGGCCGGAAAACTCCGCGATGACATGGGTCGGCGCATAGGCCTGCGCCACGGCGCGTATCTCGCCGATGCGCACCGTCGTCACACCATCTCCGCCGCTCAGCGTGAACACCGCATCACGGCAACTCACCTCGAAGCGGAACGGGAAGCCAGCATGCCGGTGCTCGGCGCAGGTCAGCTCCCGGCCCCGGCGCGCCTCGGCCTCGCGCCAGCGCTCAAAACCCTCCCGCGCGCCCGCCTGGCCAACGAACCAGTAGGCGGTCCACAGACCGCCGAGCAGAAGGACCAGGAGGAGCGGCAGGATCGCCCCCAATGGCGGGCGGCCTCTTTGCCGGGACTCGCGTGGCATACGGTTACGCACCTCGCGCGGTTGAGTTTGCAGCCTTCCCTTGCTACGGCACTCGGCCGTCCGGGAAAAGACCTGATGCACGATATCGAATGGGTTTTCGGCTACGGCTCGCTGATGTGGCGGCCGGGTTTCCAGTTTCTGGAACGCCGCCAGGCGCATCTGGCCGGCGCGCATCGCCGGTTATGCGTCCTCTCCCATGTTCATCGCGGCACGCCGGGCCTGCCTGGCCTGGTGCTGGGCCTCGATCGCGGTGGAAGCTGCCATGGCATCGCCTATCGCGTCGCGCGCGGCGACTGGGAGGCAACGCTCGATTATCTGCGCGCCCGCGAACAGGTGACCATGGTCTACCGAGAAGCGGTGCGCCCGGTGCGGCTGGACGGTGCCGGCAAAGTGCCTGCGCTGACCTATATGGTCGACCATGGCCATGCGCAATACGCCGGTGCGCTGTCGATTGACGAACAGCTTCGCCTGGTCCGCCAGGGGCACGGCCAGTCCGGGCCCAACGTCGATTATGTGCGCAACACCCACGCCCATCTCGACGAACTGGGCATCCATGACGCACCGCTCAGCGCGCTGATCCGGGAACTCGACCGCTAGAGCATGTCCAGCTCTAGGCTGGATCGACCGTCAGGCGAAAGCGAGACTGAGCGGCGGGGTCGGAACCGCCTGCTTCAGATCGGCGATGATGCGCCGCGCGCCTGCCGGCGTGCCGGTGATATGGACGTGGGCCTCCGACGCGCCGGCGGCCATGGCCGCAGCTCGCGCCAGACGGAATTCCGCATGGTCCGCGCGGCCGATCCACACCGCCTCGCGCGACCCATCGGCGCCCACCGAGGCAAGCACCACCACCGCCGGTTCGCCGGTGCGAACGCCATGGATATCACACACCGAAAACACGAAGCGCACGCCGCTGGCGCCGCGCCAGTAGCGAAACGCACTATCGAGCCCGGTGGCCAGCAATGCCACAGGCGTTCCGTCATCAACAAGATGGCGACCGCGGGTCGGCGCCATGGCCCAGGCGGCAGCGCCATCCATGGACGGCAAGGACGAGAGTTTGGAACCAGAAGGACGCATGGGGGAGCCTGTCTCTTTCGTTCCGGTCAGAGCCATTTCGCTTTGCACCAAAGCGCACGATTGGCTCTATCTGTTTGACCTTAAGCACGTTCTTGCCCGAAACCGGTACACACTTTTCGGGAACACGCTTTAGAGAACAAAGCTAGAACATAGATACTGGCTACGCGTCAAGCCCGCAGTATCTCACCACGGGTTTGTGGCGGTTACGTGGGCGATGGCCGATTGGATTGCAAGCAACGCCACGGCTCCGTGATCAAGCGTGACTCCACGGGCCCGCGACGATCTCCGGTCAGTTGCAGCGCGAGTAATCGCAATTGCTGCACACCAGGCAGCCCTCGCGCCGGGTCAATGCCGGCTGGACGCAGCGCGGACACAGGCCCTGGCCCGGCGGGCGTGACGCGATGGCATCGCGGTGGCCATCCAGTACAGGCGTTTCCAGCCCCGCCTCGCCGCCTGTCATGAAACCGATGGCGCGCATGTGCTTCTCGATAACGCCGCCGATCGCCGCCAGCAGGCTTGGCACGTAGCGCCCCTCCATCCAGTGCCCACCGCGCGGATCGAACACCGCCTTGAGTTCCTCGACCACGAAGGAGACATCGCCGCCGCGCCGGAACACCGCGCTGATCATCCGCGTCAGCGCCACCGTCCAGGCGAAATGCTCCATCGCCTTGGAGTTGATGAAGATCTCGAAGGGGCGCCGCCGACTGTCCTCGATGGTGTCGTTGATGGTGATGTAGATGGCGTGCTCGGAATCCGGCCAGCGGATCTTGTAGGTGTAGCCGGGCAGCGTCTCGGCGCGGGCAATGGGCGCGTGGGCGTCTGCTTGCGGTGACGGCGGCGCTGGCGCCTCGCTCGACAGCACCGAGCCGGTCACCGCGTTGGGCCGATAGGTGGTGCAGCCCTTCAGACCCGCGTGCCAGGCTTGCATGTAGACATCGACGAAATCCTCGAAGCGGATGTCGGCCGGCACGTTCACGGTCTTGGAAATGGCGCTGTCCACATAGGGCTGGAGTGCTGCCTGCATGGCGATATGGTCGCCCGGCGCCAGGTCCGCGGTGGTGACGAAGCTGTCGGGAAGGACGGCATCCTCGCCATGCAGATACCGGTACAGCGCGACAGCGTAGTCGGCGACCGCCTCTTGGGTGCGCATACCATCGGCGCGCAGCACCGCGCGGGTGTAGCTGGTGGCGAAGATCGGCTCAACGCCCGACGAGACATTGCCGGCGAACAGCGAGATGGTGCCGGTCGGCGCGATGGACGTCACGAGCGCATTGCGAAGACCGTTGGCGGCAACCAGCGGCGCCACGTCCGCCTCCAGCCGCGCCAGCATGGCGTTGTCGCGAAAGCTCTCCCCATTGTAGAGCGGGAAGGCGCCCTTCTCCTTGGCCAGATGCGCGCTCGCCCGCCATGCGGCGCTCTGGATGATGCGCATCCAG
The DNA here is from genome assembly GCA_028279445.1 of Tepidamorphaceae bacterium. Lineage (GTDB taxonomy): Bacteria > Pseudomonadota > Alphaproteobacteria > Rhizobiales > Tepidamorphaceae > JANQNT01. The sequence continues at coordinate 6,912 of JANQNT010000004.1, forward strand.
CCACCGGCGATTTCGGCCGCATTGTCGGACCCATAGCGCAGACCGCACATGGCGAGCGCGTCGGCAAGACCGGTGACACCAAGCCCGATCCGCCGCTTGGCCTGCGCCTCCGCGCGCTGCTCGGGCAGCGGAAAGCCGGAAATCTGAATCGCATTGTCCAGCATGCGCACAGCCGGCGCGACCGCCTCGGCCAGCGCGCCGGTGTCGAGATAGGCGCTGCGCTCGAACGGCTCGACCACGAAGGCGGCCAGATTGACCGAACCGAGCAGGCAGGCGCCATGGGGCGGCAGCGGTTGCTCGCCGCAGGGGTTGGTGGCGCGGATCGTCTCGCAATAGGTCAGGTTGTTGGCGGCGTTGATCCGGTCGATGAAGATCACGCCCGGCTCGGCATAGTCGTAGGTGGCGCGCATGATCTGCGCCCACAGGTCGCGGGCGCGGATGGTCTTGTAGACCGTGCCGCCGAAGGTCAGCTCCCACGGGCCGTCGCTCTCCACGGCGGCCATGAAGGCATCGCTGACCAGCACCGAGAGATTGAAGTTGCGCAATTCGCGCGCATCCCGCTTGGCGGCGACGAAGGCCTCGATGTCGGGATGGTCGCAGGCGAGTGTGGCCATCATCGCCCCGCGCCGCGCACCCGCCGACATGATGGTGCGGCACATCGAGTCCCACACCGCCATGAAGCTCAACGGGCCGGAGGCATCCGCGCCGATCGAGGCGACGGGCGCGCCTTTCGGCCTCAGCGGCGAGAAGTCGACGCCAATGCCGCCGCCCTGCTGCATGGTCAGCGCGCTGTCGCGCACGCCGTCGAAGATGCCGGTCAGGCTGTCCTCCAGCGTGCCCATGACGAAGCAGTTGAACAGCGTCACCTGACGGTTCGCGCCGGCGCCCGCGAGAATGCGGCCCGCCGGCAGGAAACGCCCCTCGTCCATCAACTCGAAGAAGGTTCGCGCATGGGCCTTGCGACCACGCACCGGCTCGGCTTCCGCAAGCGCATTCGCGACGCGCTTCAAGGTGTCGGGACGCGTCTTGTCGACAGGCGTCCCATCCGGCGCCTTGAGGCGGTACTTGAGGTCCCAGATCTCGTCAGCGATGGCCGGCCGCGGCAACGGCAATGGCACGCCGGCACCGACATCGCCGTCGTTGCCGGAACCACCGCCCGCGCCGCGTCTGCGGGCCGGTTTTCTGCTGGGAGCATCCATGATGGATCAGCTTTCCGCGAACATGCTGCGCTGCCGTCACAGGCACTGACGCATGGTCGAAAATCTACCGCGCGGAGCCATTTGAGTCAATGAATGTTCCCGTAATGTTCATGACCTCGGTGGACTTGGTTAACGCCCGCTCCGGTTCGTGGAGTCAGTCCCCGTATTGCGATAGTGCGGCCATGTCGCACACGCTGACGCCCTCAGGCGTGACCGTGATCAGCCCCTCGTCCTGCAGCGCCTTGAGGCTGCGGTTGGTGGCCTGGCGGGAAATGCCGCAAAGCTGGCCAAGCTCTTCCTGATTGATCGTCAGGGTGCCGCCAACACGCGGGAAAAGGACCGGATTGAACAGCCAGGCGATGCAGCGCGCCAGCCGGCCCGTCGTGTCGAGCATGCGATCATAGCCAAGCGTGCCGATGAACTGGCCGAGACGCTCGTTGAGCTGGCGCACGAGAAACCGGTTGAAGCCGGTGGACTCGCTGAACAGCCAGTTGAAGGTACCGGCATTCATCAGCGCAAGGCGGGTGTCGCGCACCGCGACGATGTCGTACTTGCGCTCCTCGCGCTTGATCATCGCCCCTTCGCCGAACCAGCCGCCGGCGGGGATGCCGGAATAGCTGATCGGCTTGCCGTCCGGCGAGATGGTGGCGATCTTGGCAATGCCGGAGATGACGCCGGTCCAGAACTCGAAGCGGTCGCCGCGGTGGCAGATATAGGCGCCGGCCTCATAGTCGCGCTGGGTGATGCCGGCAGCCGCGCGACTGAGTTCGGCGGGCGTCAGTTCGTCCGCCCAGGCAGCGATATCGTTGAGTTGCTCCGGTGTCATGCCGTGGTCGTCCTGCCTGCGATCAGAAAAGCGCAGACCGCGGTTTTCGACCGCTCGGGCATCAAGTTCAAGCGAATTCGACGCGATACAGTCCAGGTTCCGGACCCGGAACGGAAGCTACTCGGCCGCGTCGGCGAGCGGCGCCGGCGGATCGCGGAACGCATCCAGCGCCGCCTCCCACTCGATCCGCGCCGCGGCGAGATTGGCCGCCTTGACGTGACCGAAGCCGCGCACCGACTGGACGGCGCCGGCCGCGCGCAGCGCAGCGCCGAAGTTATCCTCGGTCAGTCCGGCGATGAGTTCGTCGACCATCGCCTCGTAGTCGAGGACAAGCTGCCGCTCGGCGCGCCGCTCCTCGGTGTAGCCGAAGATGTCGAAAGGCGTGCCGCGCAACCGCTTCAGCGGCGCCAGCAGCCTGAAGCCGGTCATCATCCAGCCGCCGAACCGCAGTTTCGCCGGCGCGCCGGTCCTGGGATCGGGCCGCGCCAGCAGAGGCGGGGCGAGATGGAAGTTGAGCGTCACCTTGCCGTCGAACCGGCTCGCCACCTGACGCGCGAAACTGCCATCGGTATAGAGCCGGGCGACCTCGTACTCATCCTTGTAGGCCATCACCTTGAACAGCCCGCGCGTCACCGTCTCGGTCAGCCTGGTGGAGCCGGGCAGTGCGGCCGCCTCGGCCTCGCGCATGCGCTCCACGCGCGCCTCGAAACGCAGCGCATAGGCCATGTCCTGATAGTCGGCCAGGAACTCGACACGGCGCTCGATCAGTTCCTCCAGGCTTCCCGACAGCTTGCGGACACCCGATGTTGCGGCATCGCGCAGGCCCTGCATGTGCCTGGCGAAGGCACGAGGATCATGCGCCGCAGAACGCCCCGCGGCGAAGGCGGCAAGATTGCGCGGCACCGTCTGGCCGTTCATCCGGATCGCCTCCTCGATCGACTCGATCGACACCGGGATGCGCCCAAGCTGGCAGGCAAAGCCCAGCATGAAGATGTTGGCCATGATGGAATCGGCGAACAGCTTCGTGGCAATGCCCGTCGCATCGACCATGTGCACATGGTCGGCGCCGGCGCGCTTGCGGATCGCCCGTTTCAACCGCTCGGTCGGCAGCGCGTAGTTCACGTCGTGGGTGAAGTCGCCGGGGAACTGCTCATGCGTGTTGACCACCATCTGCGTGGTGCCCGGATTGACCGCGGCCAACACCTTCTGGCCGCCGGCGACGACGATGTCGCAGCCAAGCACCAGATCAGCGCCGCCGGCGGCGACGCGGATGGTGGCGATATCGTCGGGGTGTTCGGCAATCTGCAGGTGCGACATCACCGAGCCGCCCTTCTGCGCCAGCCCGGCCATGTCGATGATGCCGCAGCCCTTGCCCTCCAGGTGCGCGGCCATGCCGATCAGTGCGCCGATGGTCACCACGCCGGTTCCTCCGACACCGGTGACGACAATTCCATAGGGCCGATCGAGCGGGGACCGTTCAGGCTGCGGCAGGTCGCCGGCCTCGAAGCCGCCGCCGGCGGCGACCGCGCGCTTGAGCTGGCCACCCTTGACCGTGACGAAGCTCGGGCAGAAGCCCTTCACGCAGGAGAAGTCCTTGTTGCAGGCGGACTGGTCGATCTGCCGCTTGCGGCCGAACTCGGTTTCCACCGGCGCGATGGCCACGCAGTTGGACTGCACGCCGCAGTCCCCGCAACCCTCGCAGACCAGCTCATTGATGACGACGCGCTCGTCGGGATCGGGATAGAGCCCGCGCTTGCGGCGCCGGCGCTTTTCCGCCGCGCAGGTCTGGTCGTAGATGATGACCGACAGCCCCGGCACCTCGCGCAGGCTCGCCTGCACATCGTTCAACTCGTCACGGTGACGCACCGTGGTTCCCGTCGGCCATTGGGTGCCGGCCGGGTACTTGTCGGGCTCGTCGGTGACGACGACCACCGGGTTGGCGCCTTCGGCGGCGACCTGGGCGGCGATCTCCGGCACGGTCAGGTTGCCTTCGTGGGCCTGGCCGCCGGTCATGGCCACGGCATCGTTGTAGAGGATCTTGTAGGTGATGTTGACGCCGGCCGCCTTGGCGGCGCGGATCGCCATGTAGCCGGAGTGGTTGTAGGTGCCGTCACCCAGGTTCTGGAACACGTGGTCGCGGTTGGAGAACGGCGCCTCGCCGATCCAGTTCGCGCCCTCGCCGCCCATATGGGTGTAACCCTCGGTGTCGCGATCCATCCACTGCACCATGTAGTGGCAGCCGATGCCGGCATAGGCGCGGCTTCCCTCCGGCACGAGCGTCGACGAGTTGTGCGGGCAGCCGGCGCAGAAATACGGCGTGCGTGTCGCGATACTCGCGGTTTCGGCGAAGGTCTTCTGGAATGCCCTGAGCTCAGCGACGCGCGCCTGAAGCGCCTCGTCGCGCACCTCGCGCAGGACACGCTCACCGATTGCAATGGCGATGTCGTTGGAATCGAGCGCGCCCTTGACCGCGAACAGCACCTCGCCGTGTTCGTCGCGCTTGCCGATGATCCCCGGCGCGTTGGCCCGCCCGTAGAGCTGCTCGCGGATTTGCGCCTCCACCAGCATGCGCTTTTCTTCCACGACGATGATCTGCTTCAGGCCATCAGCGAAGGTCTCGATGCTGCCGGACTCCAGCGGCCAGGGCGAGGCGAGCTTGTAGACGCGAAGCCCCAGCCGCGCCGCCTTGACCTCGTCGATGCCGAGATCGGCCAGCGCCTGCATGACATCGAGGTGGGACTTGCCGAGCGAGACAACGCCGATCCTCGCGCCGCGCCCGCCGCGGAAAATCATCCGGTCGAGCTTGTTGGCGCGCAGGAAGGCCAGCATGGCGTAGCGCTTGTGATCGTGCAGGCGTGCTTCCTGCTCCAGCGGATGATCGTTGGGGCGGATGTTCAGCCCGTCCGGAGGCATCGCGTAGTCGTCGGGGATGACGATGCTGACCCGGTCGAGCGAGCCATCGATGGAGGCGGTCGACTCGACCGTATCCTTGACGCCCTTCAGCGCGGTCCACACGCCGGCATAGCGCGACAGGGCGTAACCGTAGAGCCCGTAGTCGATCAGCTCCTGCACGCCGGCCGGATTGAGGATCGGCATCATCACGTCGACGAAGGCGAATTCCGACTGATGCGCGGTGGTGGAGCTTTCGCAGGTGTGATCGTCGCCCATCAGCGCCAGCACGCCGCCATGGGGCGAGGTGCCGGCGAAATTGGCATGGCGGAACACGTCGCCGGACCGGTCGACGCCCGGCCCCTTGCCGTACCACATGCCGAAGACGCCATCGAAGCGGCCCTCGCCGCGCATTTCCGCCTGCTGGGAACCCCACAGCGCGGTGGCGGCCAGGTCCTCGTTGACGCCCGGCTGGAACACGATGTCGTTGGGGTTGAGTACGCCCGCGGCGCGCATGAACTGCTGGTCGAGCCCGCCGAGCGGGGAGCCGCGATAGCCGGTCACGTAGCCGGCCGTGTTCAGCCCGGCGCGCCGGTCGCGCTCCTTCTGCATCAGCATCATGCGCACCAGCGCCTGGGTGCCGGACACGAAGACACGCGATTTGGTCAGGTCGTATTTGTCGTCGAGCGTGACGCGGTTCACGCGCGCACCCGCACCGCCCTCGGCGGGGATTTGCGGATTCGACGTCTTCGCGCCCATGCGTTCCTCCCGAACGGTGCCTGCTCTCCGGTCTCTCGCGGCTTGTCGCCGGCTGTTGTTGAGACTTATTATAGGTCAGTATTACTGACCCATAAAGCGGAAAGTTGGAACGAGTCGAACAAGCGCCGTGATTGTCAATTTAGGGCTTGCAAGGCGCCGGCGCCATGCACGAGTTGGCGACGTGGTGAAGGGGGCTTTCTGGCCTGCCGCTCGCCTTATCCGAAAATCGGTACCCACTTTTCGGGGCTCGCGGCATCATCCTGCACTGGCTGAGTGTTTGGCACCCAGGCACGCGACTGCGTGCCCGGCCGGTCAGGCCGCGCCCCCGCAGGCGGTGAGCGAAGCGAACTCGCGTGAGCGGAGTCAAACCGCACCATCGAGAGAGGCGATCACCCCATAGTGCTCCGGCCGGCGATCGCGAAAAATGCCCCAGGAGGCGCGGCGCACGGCGAGATCGTCGAGATCGAAGCTGGCGGTGAGCACGCTCTGGCTCTCGCGATCCGCCCCGGCGACCTTCTGGCCTTGGCTGTCGGCGATGAAGGATGAGCCGTAGAAGGAAAGCTCGGTGCCGTTCTTGCCCGGTTCGGTGCCGATGCGGTTGGAGGCCACCAACGGCATCAGGTTGGCGCCGGCGTGCCCGCACATCACCGCCTGCCAGTGGGCCGACGAATCCCAGTCCGGCTCGATCAGCTCCGAGCCGATGGCCGTGGGATAGAACAACATCTCCGCGCCCATCAGCGCCATGGAACGGGCGCACTCGGGAAACCACTGGTCCCAGCAGATGCCGACCCCGATGCGCCCGAAGGCGGTGTCCCAGACCTTGAAGCCCGTGTCGCCGGGATTGAAGTAGAATTTCTCCTGGTAGCCGGAGCCTTGCGGGATGTGCGTCTTGCGGTAGACGCCGAGATTGCACCCATCCGCATCAACGATGGCGATGGCGTTGAAATAGGCGTTGTTGGCCTTCTCGAAGAAGGACACCGGAAGCACCACGCCCAGTTCCTTGGCGAGCACTGAGAACCGCTTGATCGCCGGATTCTCGTCAACCGGCGTGGCGCGCAAAAAGTGCTCCGGCAGCTCGTCCTGACAGAAGTACCAGCCTTCGAACAGTTCCTGCACCAGCACGATGTTCGCGCCCTTGCCCGCCGCCTCACGGATCAGCGCCTCCGCCCGGTCGATGTTCTCGGTGACGTCATCGCTGCAGGCCATCTGTGTGGCGGCGAGGGTGACGGTGCGCATGGGGTGGTTCCTCAAATAACTCTGGGCTTCGAACCTAGAACCGTTTCGCTTTGCGTTGAATCGCTCAACCGGCTCTATGTCTTTGTTTTCACGCAATTCCGGACGGAAAACCGGTATCCACTTTTCCTGGAATTGCTTTAGGCCGCCGGCTCCTGCTGGGTTATGCAATGGACGCCGCCGCCGCCCTCGAAGATGCGGATCGCCGGAACGCCGACCACCTCGCGGCCGGGATAGAGTTTTGCGAACAGGTCAGCCACCTCCGCGTCCCGCGCGTCGTCGAAGATGCCCATGATCACCGCGCCGTTGCACACATAGTAGTTCACGTAGGAGAGCGACAGCGGCATGCCGTCGGCGTCCTGGCGGTCGGCGGGGGCATCGAGCACGATCACCTCCAGATCGCGCCCCGCCGCATCCTTTGACGCCTGCAGAATGGCAATGTTCTCGGCCGCCGCCTCGAAATCGGGATGGCTTGAGTCCGGCTGGCCATGGGCCACAACGACGCCGGGTTTCACGAAACAGGCGAGCGTGTCGATATGCCCGTCGGTGCCAAGCGGCCCCTCATCGGCGACAACACCGCGCTTCAGCCAGATGGCGTGGCGGGTGCCGAGCAGTCGGTGGCATTCGGCTTCCACCTCCGCGCGCGTCCAGCTCGGATTGCGGTTCTCGTTCAGTTGCACGCTCTCGGTAAGCAGCAGCGTGCCCTCCCCGTCCACATGGATGCCGCCACCCTCGTTGACGAGCCTTGAAGGGATGCGCTCCGCGCCGGTTTCACCGGCGATGAAACGGGCGATCAGCGCATCCGCCTTGCAGTCGGGAAAGCTGCGTCCGCCCCAGCCGTTGAAGGTCCAGTCCACCGCACCGAGCGTGCCGTCGCTGCCGATGACGAAACTCGGACCGATGTCGCGCATCCACCCGTCGGCGATTGGCTGCTCGACGACGCTGACGCCCTTGTCGAGATAGCTGCGGGCGTGCTCGCCCATGCCCGGCGGGGCGACCATCACCACCGGCTCGAAGCGGCAAATCGCGTTCGCCGTGGCGGACCATGCCCGATAGGCGCCGTCTTCGTCGCCGGCCAGCACATCCGGGTTCGACGGCCAAGCCATCCAGGTGCGTTTGTGGGGCGCCCATTCCGGCGGCATGGTCCAGCTCTGCTCGGTCATTGTCATTTTCTTCGCATTGGCAAATGGCATGAAATGCCGCCACAAATCCGGGGCTCCGGCTGGTCGGCACGATCGGAAAACCCGATCGTGCCGAGCGAACAAATCTGTTTCCCGACATCACCGCGCGCCGCTAGGCTGGTCAAGTGCGAACAACATCGACTTGGGCGCGTCCGGAGATAAAAAGCAAATTGATGCGCGACTTTGGTCCTGTTGCCGCAGACAGGGCCGGCCGATACAACAAACGCGGCCTGATTGGGGAGGGGTTCGCGGCCAACGTCGATTTGACTGGCGTTCGCAACGCGTTTGGCTTTCAATCGGGCCGGGGCCAAGAAATCAAGACAGCAAACCCAAGGCAGAGGTGGAGTAACAATGCAACGACGTCAATTTCTCAAGGGCGCGGTAATCACGGCCGGCGCCACCGGGGCTGCAACGCTGGCTGCACCGGCGATCGCGCAGGCCAAGACCGACATGGCCATCGTGTCGACCTGGCCGCGGGACTTCCCGGGTCTGGGCATTTCGGCGCAGCGCCTTGCGGCGCGCATCGGCGAGCTGACCGAGGGCCGCATCAACGTCACCTACTTCGCCTCCGGCGAGAAGGTCGGCGCCTTTGACGTGCTCGACGAGGTCGCCGCCGGCAACAGCCAGGCCTATATCGGCGCCGATTACTACTGGAAGGGCAAGCACCCGGCCTGGGCTTACTTCACCGCCGTTCCCTTCGGCCTGACCTATGCCGAGATCGACGCCTGGATGAAGTATGGCGGTGGTCAGGAGCTGCATGACGAAGTCGCCGGCGGCTTCGGCATCAAGGGCTTCCCGTGCGGCAACACCGGTGTTCAGATGGGCGGCTGGTTCAACAAGGAGATGGAGAGCGCCGACGACTTCAAGGGTCTGAAGATGCGCATCCCCGGTCTCGGCGGTGACGTTCTCGCCAAGCTCGGCGCATCGCCCGTCGCGCTGCCCGGCGCCCAGATTTACGAGAACCTGGTCTCCGGCGCCGTCGACGCCACCGAGTGGGTCGGCCCCTACAACGACTACTTCATGAAGTTCTACGAGGCGGCCAAGTACTACTACTATCCCGGCATGCACGAGCCGGGATCCCAGTTGCACCTGGGCATGAACGCCGAATGGTGGGGCGGGCTTTCGAAGAACGACCAGAACATCATCATTGCCGCCTGCGCGGAGGAAAACGCCCACCAGATGGCGGAGACCAACGCGCGCAACGGTGAGCACCTCACCAAGCTCATCACCGATCACGGCGTCGAGCTTCGCGAGTTCAACGACGATATCTACGACGCCTTCTACGAGGCGGCTCAGGAAGTATTCGAGGAAACCCGCGATCACTCCGATCTCGCCAAGAAGGTGCACGACTCGTTTGCCGCCTTCCGCGATGACATCGGCGGCTGGATGGTGGCGGCCGAGGCCAGCTACCTGCGCCAGCGCAACCGCGTCACGGGCGTCGAGCTCTAGGGCGCCGCGCCAGACACGACAGCAAGGCCGGGACGGGGCAATTGCGCTCCGTCCCGGTCACCGTTGGGGAAACGCGATCGTGACCGCCGTCGATGTTGCCGAGGCCGGCGTGGAGGACACTCCGCCCACCGGTTCCCGATCCGTCGCGACAGCCGTCCGGCTGTTCGGATGGATCATGCTGGCGGTGCTCGCCGGCTTCATCTTGAACGTCTATCTCAATTTCTGGCAGGACTTCCCCGGCATCGAACCGGTCTTCGCCGGAAGCGACGTCGGCGCGCTGCCCTTCGTCCAGCTTGCCCTCTACGCCCTCTTCATCTTTGTCGCCGTCGCCTACGTGCTGCGCGACAAGACGGTGACGCTGCGCGCCGATTCAAGACACATCTCCGACATCAACGCCTACTTCATCCGCGCCATGTTCTTCGCGGTGCTGTTGGTCGGCTGCATCGACGCGGTGATCTCGTTCGTGCGCGTCGAGGGCTTCCTGCCGGCCATCGTCGGAGATGACATGGCCGCAGCGCTTGGCCGGTCAAGCTGGCGCGGCGCCTATGTGCACATGCCACTGGTCGGCGTATCGCTGGTCATCGCGTACTTCGTGCGCACCCTCGGCTTCATCTGGCTTGCGCTGATGGTTGTGGTGGCCGAGCTGCTGATCGTCATCGGCCGCTTCATCTTCTCCTATGAGCAGGCCTTCATGTCCGATCTGGTGCGCTTCTGGTACGCGGCGCTGTTCCTGTTCGCCAGTGCCTACACGCTGCTGGAGGAAGGCCATGTGCGCGTCGACGTCTTCTATGCCGGTCTCGCGGACAGGACGAAGGGCTTCCTCAACGCCTCCGGCACGCTGGTCTTCGGCATCCCGCTGTGCTGGGTCATCCTGATCATCGGTGCCGGTTCCAAGCAATCGATCATCGTCAGTCCGATGATCAGCTACGAGGTTACCCAGGCAGGCTTCGGGCTTTACGTGAAGTACATGATGGCCGGCTTCCTGGCTGTCTTCGCCATCTCCATGCTGATCCAGTTTCTCAGTTACCTGCTGACCGCAGTGGCTGACATGCGCGGCGACCCCGGCGGCCGCCAGCATGTCGTAGGCGCTGCTCACTAGGTCCCGCGCAGGCAGTCCCCATGGAACTCTTCTTCATCCTGATCCTGATCGGCATCATGGCCTACGCGCTGGGCTCCGGGTATCCGGTCGCCTTCGCGCTGCCGGGCTCGGCCATCGTCACCATCGCGCTTGCCGCAGGCCTCGGCTACCTGTTCTACGGCGATGTCGATTTCTTCTTCACCCATGGCGGTCCGGGCCAGTGGCTCAGCGCCGGGGTCACCAATTACCGCGGCGTCTACTGGGAGGCGGAACGCGACACGCTGATTGCGATCCCGCTGTTCGTGTTCATGGGGATCATGCTGCAGCGCTCCAAGATCGCCGAGGACCTGCTGGTCACCATGGCCCAGCTCTTCGGCCCGATCCCCGGCGGCCTTGGCATCTCGGTCGTCTTTGTCGGCGCACTGCTGGCTGCCACCACCGGCATTGTCGGCGCAACCGTGGTTGCCATGGGCCTGATCTCGCTGCCGGCGATGCTGCGCAACAAATACTCGCCCGCACTGGCCACCGGCACCATCGCCGCATCCGGCACGCTGGGGCAGATCATCCCGCCATCCATCGTGCTGATCATCCTCGCCGACCAGCTTGCCAGCGCCGTCGACCAGGCCGGCACCAGCCGCACCGCGCTCTACAAGGAGTCCACCGGCGAGCTCACCATGCCGTCGGACTTCGCGGTGACCTCCACCAGCGCCGGCGAGATGTTCCTGGGTGCCTTCGTCCCCGGCCTCATCCTGGTCGGGCTCTACATGCTGTTCATCCTCGGCTTCGCGCTGGCGCGCCCGCACATGGCGCCCGCTGTGCCGCGCGAGGGCGGTATCGACCGCGCCTTCGCCTTCAAGGTGTTCATCACCCTGATCCCGCCGCTTGCGCTGATCTTCATGGTGCTGGGCTCGATCATCTTCGGCATCGCGACCGTCAACCAGGCCGGCGCCATCGGCGCCGTCGGTGCCATGCTGATGGCCGGCTACCGCCTGCGCGAGGGCAAGCCCGGCGCCTTCACCCCGTCGATCATGGCGATCATCGCGGTACTGGGCATCTTCGTGCTGCTGAGCTTCCACACCGTCAACGTCAAGCGCATCGAGACATCCCAGGACGTCACCGCGCTGATCATCGCGATTATCGCCGTGTCGCTGCTGCTGATCGCCATCTTCTGGAGCGGCTGGCGCACGCTGAAGATCGAGGACACCCTGCGCGGCGTCATGATCGACACCGCCAAGACCACCTCGCTGGTGTTCATCATCCTGCTCGGCGCGGCGATGCTGACGGCGGCCTTCCGCGCCTTTGGCGGCGAGGACCTGGTGAAGGACTTCCTCGGCGGGCTGCCGGGCGGCTTCTGGACCCAGTTCGTCATCGTCATGCTGGTCATCTTCATCCTCGGCTTCTTCCTCGACTTCATCGAGATCGCCGTGGTGGTGGTGCCCATCGTCGCCCCGATCCTGCTCGCCGACCCGTCCGCCAACGTCACCGCCGTGTGGCTCGGCGTGATGATCGGCCTCAACATCCAGACCTCGTTCCTCACACCGCCCTTCGGCTTCGCCCTGTTCTATCTGCGCGGGGTGGCACCGGCGACGGTCAAGACGATCGCCATGTACAAGGGCGTCATCGCCTTCATCGCGCTGCAGCTCATTGCGCTGGTCATCGTCGGCACCAATCCGGGACTGGTGAACTACCTGCCCAACCGCGCCTCGCTGCTGTCGGACACCGCGCCACCGCCGAAGAACCCGCGCCTGCAGTTCTGCATGGAAGAGTTCACCGCCGAGCGCTTCGCCGCGGACGGCCAGCGCATCGAGGCGGCCATCGAGGCGGCATCGACGATCGACGTGAGCTACCTGCCCGAGGATATGCGTGAAGAACTCGCCGAGGGCATCGGCAAGACCGCCGACGCGATCCCGCTGATGGCGGCGATCGGCGAGGCGCGTCGGGCCATCGAGACCGCGACGCCCGATTACGCGCCGCTGCACGTGCAGGTGCGTGCGCTGGAACGCGATGCCCGGCGCATCGACAAGGACATCGCCGAGCTTGAGGTCATCGTGCAGCGCTCCGGTCCCAACGGTGTCTTCTCCGCAGCGCGCGGCGAGAGTGCGCGCGCAGAAATCGCCGAACTGGAAGCCGGGCGCGACGCGCTGCTGGCGCAAATTCCGGCCGAGTGGGAAGAACGCCACAAGGTCTTCGGCGAGCTGCAACGGGCCGAGCAGCAGGCCCGCACCGCCTATCGCCGCAACGCCGACCAGGCCTACGAGCCGCTCCAGGAAGTGATCGAAATCGTTCAGGCGACGGATGCGCTGCAAGCGACCGGCGAGAACCTGCGTGCGCTTGCCGGCGCGCTGCAGAGCGCTGCATCCGCGGAAAGCTTCCTGCAACAGCTTGAGCCGGTGCGCGAAGCGCTTGGCGACATCGCCGGTGCCGGCGACATCCGCAAGGCAATCAACGCGGCACGGCGCGCCATGCGTGGCGATGAACCCGATTCCGCAAAGGCGGCGGAGGCGCTTAGCGAAGCCGAGGCGCTGCTCGACAGCGAGCTTGCCTGGCGCCGGCAGGCGGCCGAACAGTTGCTGCCGCAGCTTGCCACCTTCGACGCAGCCATCCGCGACACCATCGGCCTGCGCGGCCAGCGCCGGTTGCCCCGCGAACAGGCGCTCTATGTCGCGGGGTGTTCCGCAAGCCACCGCAACCTGTCGCTGAGCTTCTGAATCGCCGCCGGCGCAATCCTGCTATTCCGCCGCCCGGCTTGCCACGACGCGCCACGCGATCCATCGTTACGCTTAAGCCATGATGCACACGTCTTGCGGTCTCGCCGCGACGACGCTAGATCATCCTGTGTTTGGGCTACCTCAACCCAAACACAGAAAAGATGATCGGTTCTAAAGGGTTAGAGCAACTTGTCTGCGCCGATCCCGGCGCAGGTTGCTCTAGAGGCACCGCAGACACACAAGACACGGGATCAAGAGATGAGCGAACGCTCGGTCATCCTCGTTACCACCGACGTCAAGGACATCGACGTCTACCGCTGGCACGCGACGCCGGAGCCCTATATCCGCGCGCTCGTCGATCACGCCGACGCCGCGCCCCTCCTGGTGCCCTCATACGGCGAGGCGCTCGACCTGCGCAGCCTGGTGGCGCGCTGCGACGGTGTGCTGATGACCGGCTCACGCTCCAACGTGCACCCGCCCCACTACGGCGAGGAAGAGCACGAAAAACACGGTCCCTTCGACCATGACCGCGACGCGACGACGCTCGCCCTGGCGCGCACTGCCCTGGATATGGGTGTGCCGCTGTTCGCCATCTGCCGCGGCCACCAGGAACTCAACGTGGCGCTTGGCGGAACCCTGGTCGGCGAAGTGCACGAGGACGACGAGCGCATGGACCATCGCTCGCCGGATGTCGACGACAACGACGTGCGCTTCCGGCTGGCCCATACGATCACCACGCGCGCCGGCGGCATGCTGCAGCGCATTCTGGGACCCGAGCCGATCCACGTGAATTCGCTGCATCGCCAGGCGGTCGGCAAGCTCGCCCCCGGCCTGGAGGTCGAGGCGACCGCCGAAGACGGCACCATCGAGGCGACATCGGTCAGGAATGCCCAGAGCTTCGCGATGAGCGTGCAGTGGCACCCCGAGTACTGGGCCGGCAGGGACTCGCCCTCCACGAAGCTGTTCGAAGCCTTCGGCGAGGCTGCCCGCGCCCACCGCGCCTCCAGCAGCCAGGCTGCTTGAAGTCTATTCCGCTCACGCCAGTTCGCTGCGCTCACGGCTCCGCATTCTTGCTGACCGCTCGGCTTGTCCGAAAACCGGTTCCCACGTCACACGACGTGTGTTTCGGGGCTCATGGCATCATCCTGCTCGGACGAAACGTGTGGCACCCAGGCGTCCGACCGGACGCCCGCGCGGTCAGCGCGCCCTCGCGGAGGCATCGAGCAAAGCGAGACTTGCCGTGAGCGGAATAAAGGCGAGCGGCCAGCAAGAATCAAACCGGCGAAGCCGGCAAGCGCGACTGCGCGTCGCCCGATAGGCCGCCCCCGCGGAGCCGTGCGCGCGGACATTGTCCGGGCGCACTGGCGTGAGCGGAATAGAGCCGCCCTAACCCTCCGCCTCCGCCAGAAACCGCGTCACGTCCGACAGGCTTGCACCCTCCCGCCAGATGCTGCCCGGCAGACGTTCGGCCGGCTGGCCAAGGCGGTTCAGCCACACCACGTTGAAGCCGAAATGGGCACCCCCATGGGCATCCCAGCCGTTGGCGGAGACGAACAGCACATTTGCGGGCGGTACACCAAGACGTTGTTCGACCAATTCATAGACCCGCCCGTCGGGCTTGTTGACGCGGATGCCATCGACGGAAATCACCTCGTCGAGCAGGTCGCCGAGCCCGGATGCGGCAACGCCCGATTGCAGCATCGCCGTGCAGCCGTTCGACAGGATCGCGGTCTTGCGGCCCGCCGCGCGCAAGCCCTCAAGCGTATCGGCGGCGTCCGGATAGGCCTGGATACGATTGTACAGATCGAGCAGGCGGGCGCGCAGATCGTCATCGTCGAGCCGATGCGCCTGCATGGCAAAGTCCAGCGCCCCGGCGGTGATTTCGGCGAAGTCCGCGTACGCGCCCATCAGCGTACGCAACCAGGTGTATTGCAGTTGCTTGTCGCGCCAGACCTGTGAGAAGGCAGGCCAGGCCTCGCCAATCTCCTCCGCCAGTCGCTGCGCCGGCGAATTGACATCGAACAACGTGCCATAGGCATCGAAAACGCAGGCCCTGATTTCCATACTCACTTGGTCTCCCCATTTCCAGCGCGAGGCCAGCCGGCCATCGCCAATACAGCGTTGCCCAGCAGCAAGCACCGCTGCGAAGGCCAAAGGCAAGCACCTGATGGCAGATCAGGATCACGATTGCCGCGCTTGGATCGTATGAACTCATGAGTCGGCATAATTTAGAAATAATATAATTAAATATTATTACTCCAAATATCTTATAAAATAGAATAATTACAAATATATTATGTTGTGATTCAGCAACATATCGCACGATACCATGTAAGATTCATGTAGATTTTGCGCATAATTCTTGACCTGCCTCACCCCACTGATACGACACCGCACACGAGGTGTTTTGGTTGAATCGGGGGTGAACGATGATCCGGGGGCATGAGCAGTTTCGGCGTGCATTGTATGGTGGCGTGGCCTATCTGGCGCTTGCCGCGCCGGCCTACGGTCAGGACGGCAACGGTGCGGCGGTGCTGGATACGCTGACCGTCGTCGGCACGCGAACGGAACTCTCGGTGCTCGAAAACCCGCGCTCGGTGAGTGTTGTCGGTCCGGAGCAGATCGAGCGCCAGGCGCCCTCGAGCATCGGTGAACTGCTGGAGGACATTCCCGGCGTCGAACTCGTCGACAGTTCGGTTCCTGGCATGCGGCGCCTGAGCATTCGCGGCGAGAGCTCACGCCGCGTTACGGTTCTTGTCGATGGCCAGGTGATCACCGATCACTCGAGCTACGGCACGCCTTTGCTGATCAACCCGGCTGCCGTGGAGCGCATCGACGTCATCCGCGGCCCCGCCTCGGTGCTCTACGGCGGCAAGGCGATCGGCGGCGTCATCAACATCATCACCAAAAAGGGCGTGCCCGGCAAAGCCGTCGAAGTCGAGATCGGCGGCACCTATTACTCAGGCTCCGATGGCGGGCAGGGCTGGGTCAATGTCGGCGGCACAGTCGGCGACTTCGACTATCGCATCACCGGCGGTGCGGCGACATTCGACGACCTGCGCGTTCCGGAAGGCCAGTTCACGGCCACCGGCCGGTTGACGACAACGGCGCACGAGAACGACGACATATCGGGGCATATCGGCTTCACCTTCGGTGAGAACCGGAACCACTATGTGTCGCTCAAGGCCGAGCAATACCGCCTGGAATCCGAGGCCTGGACCGACCCCACGGTACTGACCGGCAATCCGCCCCTCGTCGCCGGACCGACATTCTTCAACATCGATCTGCCAGAGCGCGACCGGCGCAAGGTGGGTATCTATTACGACGGAACCGACCTGACGGACTGGCTGGCCAAACTGCACATCGATGCCTACTACCAGACCATCGACCGGCTGTTCGAAAACAACGTTGCCACGTTCTCACCGCCGACATTCGTTCCGTTCCCGCCGCCCGGCGGCTTCACGCCTCCGTTCACCACCTCGGTACGGTCGACGTCGGACGATACGCTGACCAACTACGGCGGCCTGGTTCAGGCCGATCTCGACCTGCTGGAGGGGCATGAGACGATTGTTGGCGTTCAGTACCTTGCCGACGTGCTGGAAACCTCCAAGACATCGGCGGTTTCGACGACGCCCTTTATCTTCCCGGCGAGCAACAACTCCAGTTTCACCGAGGCACGGATCGATACCTTCTCGGTGTTTGCCCAGGACGCGTGGGACCTGACCGACTATCTGCGGCTGACCGCCGGCGTGCGGTACAATCACATCCGCTCCGAACTCGAAGAGGTCGTCAGCACGCAAGTCGCCCTGACGCCGGGTTCGCGCACCCAGGATCAGGTGTCGTCGAGCGTCGGCCTCACCTACACCGGCATCCCGGACACCACGTTCCGCGTGCTCTACTCCAGCGGCTATATCAGCCCGACCCTGCTGCAGTCCTACGGCCGCACGTCGGCCGGCGGTCAGCCCGTGTTCGGCAACCCGGGCCTGGAGCTGGAGACCGCGGACAATTTCGAGATCGGCGCGCGCTACGACCGCAACGGACTGGTGTTCGACCTCGCTGCCTTCTACACGATGTCGGACAACTACATTACGATCGTCGACTGCAACGCCGTCGGTGCGCCAGCCTGTCCGCAGGTCGGCCGTCCGCCTCGGATCAACGGTGTCTACACCAACATCGACGAGTCTGTGGCCTATGGCCTGGAACTGTTCGCGCAATACACCTTCCCCGGCACCCAGTGGACACCGTATGTGAACGCGGCGTGGATACGCAGGCGTTTCGATTTCCCCCAGTTCTCCACTTATGACAGCAACGTGCCGGCATTCGCGGGACGGTTCGGCCTGCGCTACGAGTGGCAGGCACACGGCTTCGACCTATGGGCCGACTTGTTCGCACGCGCCTCCACCGAGGTGCGCGAGACCTTGCTGACGGACACCGGCATCACGACCACCAGGGTCGGTGGCTGGGGCACGCTCAACCTGGCCTTCGGCGGCACCTACGGCGAGGACGACCATCTGCGGTTCGTCCTGGAGTTCGACAACATCACCGACGAGGAGTACCGGCCGCTCACCGATGCGCTTCCTGGCGTCGGACGCAGCATCAAGCTGACGGTCGCCGCAACGTTCTAGGATATGCTGAGACTGGCATCTCGCCCAGGACTTCCAAATCGCCGCCAAAGCCGCGACACTCGCCCGCATTGATCGGGCCGGACGCGGAGGCGGCAGGCAATGGCGGGCGAGGAGCACGGCAACGGCCATCACCGTGGTCATGATCATGATCACGACTACAGTGAACTCGACGAGACCGAGCTGCGCGTGCGGGCGCTGGAATCGCTGCTGATCGAGAAAGGCTATGTCGACCCGGCCGCCCTCGACGAGTTGATCGAGACCTACGAGACGCGTGTGGGTCCGCGCAACGGCGCGGCCGTCGTTGCCCGCGCCTGGAGCGATCCCGCCTTCATGCAGGCGCTGCGCAACAACGCGACAGCGGCCATCGCCACACTCGGCTTCACCGGCCGCCAGGGTGAGCACATGGTGGCCGTGGAGAACACGGCCAATACCCACAACATGGTCGTGTGCACCCTGTGCTCCTGCTATCCGTGGCCGGTGCTCGGCCTGCCGCCGGTCTGGTACAAGTCGCCACCCTACCGGGCCCGCGCGGTGTCCGATCCGCGCGGCGTGCTGACCGAGTTCGGCGTAACGCTGCCGCAAGGCACCAACATCCGCGTCTGGGATTCGACCGCGGAGGTGCGCTACCTCGTCATCCCGATGCGCCCGGACGGCACTGAGGAGATGCGCGAGGAACAACTCGCTACCCTCGTCACCCGCGATTCCATGATCGGCACCGGCCTGGCGCTGACGCCCGACAAAGCACGCGCGCAAGGACTGCTGTGATGGACGGCCCGCACGATCTTGGCGGCAAGCCCGGTTTCGGCCCCGTCGTGCCGGAACCGAACGAACCTGTCTTCCACGACGCGTGGGAGAAACGTGCTTTCGCGCTGACGCTCGCCATGGGCTTCACCGGCACCTGGACCATCGATACCTCACGCCACGCCCGCGAGCGCATCCCCCCAGCGGATTATCTCACCATCGGCTACTACCGCGTCTGGCTGGAAGGCCTGTGCACGCTGCTCAAGGAACATGATCTGGCAAGCGCGGACGAAATCGCTTCGGGCAAGAGCGCCGCGCCGCCCGTCCCGGTCAAACGCATCCTCAAGGCAAGCGACGTCGCCGCCACGCTGGCCAAGGGCGGTCCGGCAAGCCGCGAACCAGACGCACCGGCACGCTTTGGCGTCGGCGACCGTGTCCGCACGCTTGCAGCGGGCGTCGACCACCACACCCGCCTACCGGCCTACGTGCGCGGGCAGATCGGCACCATCGCGCAGGTGCACGGCTGCCACGTCTTTGCGGACACCAACGCCCACGGCCGGGGCGAATGTCCGACCTGGCTCTACGGCGTCGCGTTCGATGCAGCCACCGTCTTCGGTCCGTCACGCGCCGGCGATAGCCTGCATCTGGATCTGTGGGAGCCCTATCTTGAACCAGCCTGACCTGGCCAGAAGCCCCGGCATCCCCACCGATGACGACGGCCCCGTCTTCGCCGAGCCCTGGGAGGCAAGGGCCTTCGCGCTTGCCCTGCGCTGTCACGAACAAGGGCTGTTCGACTGGCCGAGCTGGGCCGAGGCGCTGGCGGCAACGATCCGGGAGGAACCGGAGCTTGCCTATTACCGGCAATGGCTGCTGACGCTCGAGACGCTGCTTGCCCGGACCGGCACGGTGCCGGATGCCGAACGGCTCCAGCGGATCGACGCCTGGAACCGGGCCGCCCGCGCCACGCCCCATGGCGAACCGATCGTGCTCGGCCGCGACACGCAGGATACCTGAAACGATGACCGATCCCCTCCCCGTCACCCAGGACCTGGGTGCCTTCGACGAGCCGGTGCTGATCTTCGGCGGTGTCTATTCGAACCTGGAAGCCTTCGAAGCGCTGATCGCCGCCGCCAACGCCGCCGGCATCGCGCCGCAACGCATGATCCACTCCGGCGACATCATCGCCTATGGCGCCGACCCGGCCGACTGCGCGGCGACCTTGCGCGATCTCGGCTGTCCCGCGATCCAGGGCAACGTGGAGGCGCAGATCGCCGCCGGCGCCATGGACTGCGGATGCGGTTTCGATGAGGGCTCAAGCTGCGATGCGCTGTCGGCACGCTGGTACATGTACGCGCAGCCGAAAGTGCCGCAAGACCTCGCCGTGTGGATGGGCGCGCTGCCCGATCACATCCGCTTCTCGATGGCCGGCATTGACGTGCGCGTGGTGCACGGCGCGCCAAGCCGGGTGAACCGCTTCCTCTACGGGCCGGAAGCCTCAAGCGACTTCGAGGAGGAGCTGGCGCTGGCGCCCGAGCAGCTCATCGTCGGCGGCCATTGCGGCTTCCCCTTCTATCACCGCTTCGGCGCGAGGGGCTGGCTCAACACCGGCGCCGTCGGCATCACCGCCGACGACGGCACGCCACGCACCTGGTACGCGACTCTGACACCCGTCACGGACGGCATCGACATCGCCATCCGCGCACTGGACTACAACCACGGAACCGCGGTCGCGAAACTGCGCGACGCGGACCTGCCGGAACCCTATGCAGTGGCGCTGGAAGGCGGCCCCCTGCCCAACCGCGACACGCTGCCGGATGCACTGCGCGCCCGCGCCGGCAAACCGCTCAACTTCACCGTGGAGACGTTGCCGGCAAAGGCGCAAGCGGCCTGAGCTTTCTTGCTTTCCTTCTGCACCGGCCCTCACCCCCTCCCGACCACCCACGGGAGTATGCTGCATGGGTGGTCGGGAGGGGGTGAGGGCCGGTGCAGAAGGAAAGCAAGAGTGCCAGGGGGAGCGGGCCGGAACCGCAGGAGCAAAAGAGAGCGGGCCGGTGCAGTCAGGTAACAAGAGTGCTCACATCAATCCCTGCCGGGCGAGCGCGCCGGCGAGGAACACCATGCCGAACAGCAGCACGAAGGCGCCGGCGCCCAGTTCGATGGCAAACGAGAGCGTCGCGGTCGCCGCCGGCGAACGCGTCATGCGCTCCACCAGCGCCCGCGCGCCGAGCGCCGAGGTGGCAATCGCGGCAGTGACCATACCGGTCCCGACCGCCATCGCCAGCGTGCCGACGATGCCGAGCAGGAACAGTCCCTGGGCGAAGCAGAACACCAGCAGGATCAGCGCGCCCGAGCACGGGCGGATGCCGATCGCCAGCACAGCGTTCCAGGCCTTGGTGAAGGAGAGCGCACCACCGAGCGTCTTCGGGTCCGGCGCATGGTCATGGCCGCAGCAAGCCCCGTGCGCATGGTGGTCGTGGCCGTCGCCGGGTTCGTGGGGATAGGGTCCGGGCAGCGCGGTTCGCGGGCGCAGCCGCCAGGCGCGCCAGACCAGCGAGGCGCCGACCAGCGCGATCAGCACGAAGCTCGCAATCTCAAGCCAGTTGGCCGTGCGCGTCATGGACGCGCTGGTCATCGAGAGGATCAGCGTCATCACCGTGACGATGGCGATCGCCACCAGTGCCTGCACGATCGCCGCGATGAAGGCGATCGCCGCGCCGCGCCGGGCCGTCTCCCGGTTGGCCAGCACGTAGGACGACATCACCGCCTTGCCGTGACCGGGACCGGCGGCGTGCAGCACACCGTACAGGAAGGAGAAGGCCAGCACGGTCAGACCCGCCGCCGGGCTGTCGCGCACCTGGGCAACCGCGTCGGTCATCAGCCGGTAGAGCCTGCTCTGCTGCGCGGAGACCCAACGCAGGAAGCCGGAGAACGGTCCATCACCCGGGGTGATCGCGGGATCCACCGGCGCGACGCCGAAGGGCGCGGCGGCAGGGGTCAGCTCGCGCCCGCCATCGGCCACCTGCACCAGCGCCACCTCGCCGCAGGTGATGATGAGCTTGTTGGCGATGCCGCTGACAAGTCCGGTGTATTCCGGTGGCAATTCGCGTATCTCCGGCGGCAGTTCGGCAAGCTGCGCGGCGGCGACTTCGTCAAGCGGCTCCGGTCGGCGCACTTCCAGCGTGCAGTCGTCCGGCGCGTCCACCAGCACCGCCGGATCGCTCTGCGCGAAACCGAAGGCGACGAAGTACTCGGGATCGTAGACATCGATCTCGACCAGCTTGTTGCGAGGGTCGAAGGGTGCCGCCATCGGCAGCGTGTAGTTGAGCGTGAGCTGACCGTTCTCGGCGCGCGTCAGCCAGTAGTCACGGGGTTCGCCATAGGGCGGCTCCTCGCTGCCGGCATAGAGGAATGTGAAGAAGGCGAATTCGGCGAGCGACTCCACGTTGACCTTGGCCAGTGGATCGAGCTCGGCGCGCGAGTAGGTCCCGTCACCGTCCTCGTCCAGGCCCTCCACCGCATACACGCTGAAGGGCAGATCGAAGATCCACCGGTGGCGGATTTCGGTAATCGCGCCATTGTCGTCAAAGACGATCTGTGACGACGACTCCACCAGCACATGCGGATGGCTGCGCAGGTCCGGCGCGGTGACCAGAAACGCACACAGCAGGACGCCGAGAGCGATCAGGCGGCGGGACAGGGCGGAGCTGCGAATCATGGCCCGCGAAGGTAGCGCAGTTTGCGCCGGAATGAAGGCAGGTCATGTCGGTCGAAAAGCCCACCACCAACATCTGATCGGACCAACCAGTTCAGGGCCGAAGGCGGTCGAGATCAAACCGTGACATGTCGGCGATCAGAGCCGCCATCCGGGCGCATTGGTGAGCCACGATGGCAGCACCGGTCTCCGGCGTAGCCCCCGCCGCATTACCCACCGCACCGGATGCGTTGAGGTCCTGCGTTGCCCAGGCAAAGCCGGTGCCGCCGCCACCGCGCAACACGTCGAATTCGCTCTCCATGTCCGCCGCCGCGGAAGCGAAGTTCTCAGCCGCTGCCATGTCCACCAGATCGGGGCGCAGATGCAGCATCAGCGCGGTCTCGATCTCGCCGCCGTGGATACCATGGCGCATCTCGTCGCTGTCGACGAGCCCCTCCGGCAGTCCCATCCGCATCCAGCTCGTCGGCACGACCAGCATGTCGGCCTCCAGCCGCAACCGGCGCGCGGCGATACCCATCGCCTCGGAGTTGCCGCCGTGGGAGCTGACGATCGCCAGCCGGCGAATACCGCTCGCGGCAACGCCCGCACCGATCTCGGTGAGCATCGCGATCAGCGTTTCCGCCTCGTGTGACACGGTGCCGGCGAAACCCTCGTGCTCATCACTCTTGCCGACGCTGATGCCGGGCAGCGTCAGCACGTCACAGGCACCGGACCAGGTCGCCATTGTCCGTTCGATCATCGCTTCGCCGATGATCGCGTCCGTCCCGAAGGGCAGATGGGGGCCGTGCTGTTCGATCGCCGCGATTGGCAACACGGCAACGGCACGATCGAGATCGATCGCCGCAAGTGCCGTGCGCCCGACCTCGTTCCAGCGCCGCCAGCGCCCACCCGGATTGTCGCTATCGCCCATGCTCGATCATCCAGTTTTCTTTGAGCGGTTCCAGCCCAATCCCCCCCCCACTAGCAATCGCTGCATCGGCAGGCTAGGTCAATGGCCCGGCAGCCTGAACGCAAGTTACCGAACCGACCACCATGGATGAGCAGATAGTCCTGCGCGCACGCGCCCTGGCCAAGAGCTTCGCCGACGGCACCCAGGCGCTTGGCGACGTCGACCTGACGGTGCGCGAAGGAGAGTTCGTCTCGCTGCTTGGTGCATCCGGCGCCGGCAAGTCGACCTTGCTGCGCATCTTCGCGGGGCTGGAAACGCCGAGCGCTGGAACACTGCACCGCGCCGACGACGTGACCCGCCGCGGCGGCACTGCGATGGTGTTCCAGGACGCGGCATTGATGCCGTGGGCGAGCGTCTTCGACAATGTCTGGCTGCCCCTGCGGCTGGCCGGCAAGACCCGCGCGGCGGCACGCGAAGCCGTCATGCACACGCTTGAGACAGTCGGCCTTGAACATCGCGCCGATGCGCTGCCGCGCGAACTCTCCGGTGGCATGAAAATGCGTGTCTCCATTGCCCGTGCGCTGGTCACCGCGCCGCGGCTGGTGCTGCTCGACGAGCCGTTCGCCGCGCTCGACGAGATCAACCGCTTCCACCTCAACGACGTATTGCTGGAACTTTGGCGACGCGAGCGGCTGACTGTCGTGTTCGTGACCCATTCGGTGTTCGAGGCCGCCTTCCTGTCGACCCGCGTCGCCGTGCTGTCATCGCCACCGGCAGCGATTGCCGGTGAACTCGCGATTCCCGCCGACCTCCCCCGCGACGAAGGCTACCGCCAGTCGGCAGGTTTTCTCGACTTCGCGCGAAGGTTGTCGGCACTTCTGGCGAAAGCCGGCGAAACGCATGAGAAAGTTCCGCTTCCGGTTTGACCACGCACGCTGCAGCGCGCAAACTGTCGACAAATGGGCTGCTGAAGTCAGGGCCCGGGGAGCAAGGCTGGAGGAAACACTCCAGGCCGCGCACGGAGCTGGGGGGCATCCGTGAAAAACTGGTATCGAGAATCTCTAAGCTTCCAGCTCTTGCGGGCTGCGCGGCTGCACCGGGCATGTGCCGCGCGGCATCTGGGTGACATCGGCGTCCATCCCGGACAGGAGACAGCACTGCTGGTTCTCTCGGTCAACGGCGAGCAACCGATGACCACACTGGCCGAAGCGCTTGAGGTGAAACCGCCAACGGTGACCAAGATGGTCACGCGGATGACCGGCCAGGGCCTGGTCAAGCGCACCGGCTCGCAGAGCGATCGGCGCAGCTTCCTGGTCAGCCTGACACCCGATGGCGAGGCCAAGGCACGCGAGCTCAAGCGTGTCTGGAAACGCATCGAGAAGGAAGCCATGAGCGGGCTCAACGAAAAGGAGCGCAAACGCTTCGCCAAGGCGCTCAACCAGTTGACCGAGCAGTTGGCCCTGGACAACGACGCTTGAGCACCGCCGCACCGACCACCGTCGCCGCATTCGATCGGATCGGCGACGAGAACGCCTTCGCCGTTCTGGCGCGCGCCGGCGCCCTGGAGGCGCAGGGCCGCGACATCATCAATCTGGGGATCGGCCAGCCGGACTTTCCAACCCCGCCGCACATCGCGGAAGCCGCCATCAAGGCGATCCGCGACGGGCATCACGGCTACACGCCCGCACCGGGCATCGCCCCTCTGCGCGAGGCGGTCGCCACCGACATCCACCGCCGCCTGGACGTCGAGATCGATCCCGGATGCGTGCTGATCGTGCCCGGCGGCAAGGTCTCCATTTTCGCGGCAATCATGATGTTCGGCGAACCCGGCGCCGAGATCATGTATCCCGATCCGGGCTTTCCCATCTACCGCTCGATGATTTGCTTTACCGGCGCGACGCCAGTGCCGATCCCCATGCGCGAGGAGAACGGCTTTGCGTTCGATGCCGACGAGGCGTTGGCAGCGATCACGCCAAGGACACGGCTGATCATCCTCAATTCACCCGCCAACCCGACCGGCGGCGTGACTCCGAAGGAGCAGTTGGACACGCTCGCGCTGGGCCTGGCCGAACATCCCCATGTGGCCGTCCTGTCGGACGAGATCTACGCGCAGATGACCTATGATGATCTCGAGCATGCAAGCCCGATGACCCACGAACATCTGCGCGACCGGGTGATCCTGCTCGACGGCTGGTCGAAGACCTATGCCATGACCGGCTGGCGGCTCGGCTATGCGGTGTGGCCGCAGGCGCTGTTCGACAAGGCCCGCAAGCTCGCGGTCAACGCCTGGTCCTGCGTCAATGCGCCGACGCAGTACGCCGGCCTTGCGGCACTTGAGGGACCGCAGGACTGCGTCGCCGAGATGATGGCTGCTTTCGACCGGCGCAGGAACGTGATCGTGGAGTGTCTCAATACCCTGCCCGGCATCACCTGCCGGAAGCCGAGCGGCGCCTTCTACGCCTTCCCGAATGTCACAGGGACGGGCAGGCCGGCCAAGGCCCTGGCCAGCGACCTCCTGGAAGTCACCGGTATCGCGACCATCGCCGGTCCCGATTTCGGCCCGCTTGGCGAGGGGTTCATCCGCTTCTCCTACGCCAACTCGCAGGCCAATATCGAACGCGCGATGGACCGGATCGGCGACTATCTGACCGGCTAGGGTCGGGGCCTGGGAGCGGGACCCTAGTCTTCTCGCGCTTCCGCGATGGTCTGATCGAGATTGGCGACCAGCGCGGGATCAAGACCCAGTCGTGCCGCCAGCATGCTGAGATAAGCCCGCTCGGCGGGATGGTCGGGATCCACCGCCACGGCGGACGCCACATAGAGCTCCATGGCGACTTCCGGGCTGGAGGCCGCCCTGACCACCTTGTCGACATCGAGAGGTGAGCGCATCTCGCGAGCGATGAAGTCGCTTTCGTCCGGGTCCATGCCGAGCGCATCGACCCGCTCGATGATGCGCGCTTTCTCGTCGTCGTCGATGAAGCCGTCCGCCTTGGCCGCCTGGATCATGGCGATGACAAGCGCCTGCGCGCGGGCTTCTTCCGAACTCGCCGCGGGCATGAAGTCGCTGTCGTCGGGGGGCATCAGCACCGGATCGCCACCGGAGGGGGCGGCCGGGCCACCGCTATCGCCCTGGCCGGCCTGATAGTCCCGATAGGCCTTGTAGGCGAGACCGGCGATGGCCGCCATGCCACCGTATTTCAGCGCCTTCTTGCCGAGCTTGCGGCCTGACTTGGAGCCAAGCAGCACCGCGGCGAGGCCGCCGGCGATGGCGGTCGCGGCGAGCGGGTTCTCGCGCGCCTTGTTGCTCAGGGACTTGCCCTTCGACTGCAGCGCGTCGGAGGTGCCCGCTCCGAGATAGCGGTCCATCAGGTTCTTGGCATCGAACATCTGCGGCGGCTCCCTTGCCGTGAGAGATTGCGTCGCGTGTTCACCTATGGACGCAAACACCTCTCGACAAGGGCAGGTGCGTTACCGCGTGACGATTTCCGGTCCCATCAGCGCGTAGGGCAGCGTGATCGACAGCGCCGGGATGTAGGTCACCAGGATCAGGAACACGAACAGCACCGCGACGAAGGGCAATGCCGCCTTCACCACCTGCACCAGGCTCATGCCGGTGATCCCCGACGTGACGAACAGGTTGAGCCCGATCGGCGGCGTGATCATGCCGATCTCCATATTGACCACCATGATGATGCCCAGATGCACCGGATCGACGCCGAGTTCGATGGCAATCGGGAACACCACCGGCGCGACGATCAGCAGCAGGCCGGAGGGCTCCATGAACTGGCCGCCCAGCAGCAGCAGGATGTTGACCGCGATCAGGAAGGTGAACCAGTTGAAGCCGTAGTCCAGCATCACCGCGGTGATGGCGTCCGGGATGCGCTCGGAGGTGAGCACGTGGGCGAACAGCAGCGCGTTGACGATGATGAACATCAGCATGATCGTCGTCTTGCTGGCATCCACCAGCACCTTGCGCGTATCGGGATGAAAGCAGGCGCCGAGCATGTGCCGGCCGATCTGCGACAGGTTGCGCCGCCACAGCGGCAGGCTGGCGACCAGCAGCGCCGGGATATGCAGCGGGTTGGTCTGCTCGTCGCGCCAGGTCGCGTAGGCGATCATGATCGCCAGGGCGAGGGCGGCACCGGTCAGCGTGCGCCCGGCAAAGGTCACGCCTTCCCAGTTGGCGGTGAAGAAGAAGGACAGGATCAGCCACACGAACAGGAAGGCGAGCGCATAGATCACCGCCTTGAAGCCGACGCGCGCGCGCGGCGCGTCGCCCTCCTCGATCCATTGGGTCTCCTTCAGCGGTCCCATGTCGCGATAGACGAACAGCGCGATGACGAAGGCATAGACGGCGGAAACGGCGGCCGCTTCCGTCGGTGTGAACACGCCGCCATAGATGCCGCCGAGCACGATGACGATCAGGAACAGGCCGAAGCCGGCCTCCTTGCCGCCGTTGATGATCTCGCCGAAGCCCCTCCAGGGTTCGGCCGGGAAACCCTTGATGCGCGCCATCACATAGATCGCGCTCATCAGCATCAGCCCGGCGACGAGGCCCGGCACCACGCCTGCCAGGAACATGCGTCCGACCGAAACGTCGGTCGCCGCCGAATAGACCACCATGACGATGGAGGGCGGAATGAGGATGCCGAGCGTGCCCGCGTTGGCGATGACGCCGGCGGCGAACTCCTTGGTGTAGCCGACCTGGCGCATGCCGGCGATGGCGATGGTGCCGATGGCGACCACGGTTGCCGGCGAGGATCCCGAAAGTGCCGCGAACATCATGCAGGCCAGCACGCTGGCCATTGCCAGCCCGCCGCGGAAGTGCCCGACGGTGGCGATGGCGAAACGGATGACGCGCTTGGCCACACCACCGGTCGACATGAAGGACGAGGCCAGGATGAAGAAGGGAATCGCCAGCAACGTGTAGTGCTGCGAGGCGGTGAACAACTGCAACGCCACCGAGGACATGGAATCGGTGGAGAAGAAGGCGATCACTAGCACCGACGACAGACCCAGCGCCACGGCGACCGGGACGCCCAGGAACAGCAGCCCGAGAACGAGCGAGAAGAGGATGGCGGTTTCCATGTCGTTCAGTCCTTCAGCGCGTCTTTGTTCTCGGCGACGAGCTCTTCTGCCTCGTGGCCGGCAATGATCAGCTCGCGCTCGCCGCGCACCATGGCGACGATCGCTTCAACGCTGCGGAAGACGACGAAGGAAAGTCCGATCGGCAGCACCACATAGGCGACCCAGCGCTGCACCCGCTCGGGCAGGCCGAGCGCCTGCAGGAAGCCGGGATAACGCATGTCCTCCATGCCGATGCCGAGCTTGAACATGCGCGACCAGTAGTCGATGGCGCCGCCCTTGGTCTGGGCGCCGAACGCTTTCAGCCAGTCGGCGTTGAGCAGGATCAGCCCATAGAGCAGGCAGCACACCGCGCCGAACACGGCGACGACGCGGAACATCTTCGGCGGCATCAGCCGGATGAACGCATCGACCCCCAGGTGCATGCCCATCTTGATGCCGTAGCTCATGCCGAACAGGATCAGCCAGGCGAACAGCACGGTGGTCAGCTCAAGTGCCCCGGTGATCCCCGTGTTGAAGCCGTAGCGCAGCACCACCTGGACGAAGGAGATGACGGTGATCGCCGCCAACAGCCCGGCGATGGTGTTTTCCTCGATCGCCGTGACCATGCCGGGACGCACGCGTTCCAGCAGGAAGATCGCAGCAATCAGCGCGACCATGATGATGGTGAGTGTGAGGCCGATCATGGCTACCCCCGTACTGACATTTCCCCCGCGCAGCGCACGTCTTCATTGAGTCGCGCGCTGTTTGCGCTGCCGGCTCGAGCGGGATCGGGAAAAGTGGAAACCGGTTTTCCGTCCGATCCCGATCCAACTCAAAAGAGCCGGCAGCGCGTATCGTTCAGGCGTTCGTGGTCAGCTCGCGTTGGCCGCGACAGCCGCGTCGATGACGTCCTGGCCGATATCGTCGGCGAACTGGTCCCACACCGGCTTCATGATGCCGACCCACTCGGCGCGCTGCTCAGGGCTGAGTTCGCGAATGGTGCCGCCGGCATCGACGATGCCCTGACGCGCCTGCGCGTTGACCGCGTTGGCGTTGGCGTTGGCCTTGTCGATCTCCTCGGTGAAGATCGTCAGAAACTGCTCACGCACCGCCGGATCGAGCCCGTCGAGCCACTCCGTCGAGGTCACCGCCAGATAGGTCAGGAACTGGTGATTGGTCTCCGTTACGCCGTCCTGCACCTCGAAGAACTTCTGCTTGTAGATGTTCGACCAGGTGTTCTCCTGCCCGTCGACAACGCCGGTCTGCAGCGCGCCGTAGACTTCCTTGAAGGCGAGCTTCTGGGCCGAGCCGCCGAGCGCCTCGATCATCGCCACGGCGACGTCGGAGGTCTGCACCCGGAACTTCAGGCCGGAGGCATCGCCAGGCACCATCAGCGGCTTGCTGGCGGAAAAGTGCTTCAGGCCGTTGTAGATGTAGGCAAGCCCGGCAAAGCCCTTGTCCTCGATGGCCCGCAGCAGTTCCTGGCCCTTCTCGCCCTTGGTGAAGCGATCGACCGCCTCCACCGAGCCGAACAGGAACGGCAGGTCGAAGACGCGGTACTTCTTGGTGTAGGATTCAAACTTCGACAGCGACGGCGCCGCGATCTGCACGTCACCGAGCAACAGCGCTTCCATCACCTTGTTGTCGTCGAACAGCGTCGACTGCGCGAACACCTCCATGCAGGCGGTGCCGTTCATCTCTTCATTGATGCGTTCGGCGACGGCGGTGGCCGCATTGCCCTTGGGGTGGCCGGTGGCCGCGACAACGTGGCTGAACTTGATGACGATCTCGCCGTCGTCGCACGCGGCCATGGCCGACGATGCCGACAGCGTCAGAGCGGCAGCCGCGATGGCGCCAAGAATGCGTTTCATTTTGCAGGTTCCTCCCAATGACTACGCTGACCGGCACGCACACCCCCGCGGCCGGCTCGCCAAGAGCCTAGCAGGCGGCGTGCCAGTCCCGACAAGCTGGCCAAAAGGCGTATGTTTACAAAGTGTTAAGAATTTCCCCGCGCACCGCACGAGCGGCATATGGGTGGATTCCCACCCATCATACGACAGCGCGTGTTACGAGGCCGACCCATCCGCGGCGTCATCGCCATGCAGGCCGTGGCGGCGGATCTTCTCGTACAGCGTCTTGCGCGAGATGCCGAGCGCCTCGTATGTGGGCTTGAGCCGGCCGCCATTGGCGGCCAGCGTCTGAGCAATCACCGAACGCTCGAAGGCGGCGACCGTATCGGCCAGCCCGCCATCCGATGCCGCCACCTCCGCGGCCCCGTCTCCCGCCAGCGTCTCCTGATCGACCACCCCGAGCACCAGCCGGTCGGCCATGTTGCGCAACTGGCGCACATTGCCGGGCCACTCGCGCGAGGAAAGCGCGGCGAGCGCCTGCGGCGTCAGCTCCGGCATGTCGCGGTGATAGCGCGCCCGCGCCTTGCGCATCAGGTGGTGCAGCAGCAGCGCGATATCGTCGCGGCGCTGCGACAGCGGCGGCACCGCGATGGTCACCACATTGAGCCGGTAGTACAGGTCTTCCCGGAAACCGCCGCTGCATGCCAGCTCCGCCAGGTCGGATTTCGAGGCGGCCAGAAAGCGCACATCGAGCCGCACCGTCCGGTTGGAGCCGAGCCGCTCCAGCGAGCGCATCTCGATGACCCGCAGCAGCTTGGCCTGCAGGTCGATGGGCATGGACTCGATCTCGTCGAGGAAGACAGTCCCGCCGTCCGCGTGCTCCAGCTTGCCGACCCGCGTATCGCGGGCGCCGGTGAAGGCGCCGGCCTCGTGGCCGAACAGCTCCGACTCGATGATCTCGGCGGGCAGCGCGGCGCAATTGATGGCGACGAACGGCGCCTCGGCGCGCGGACCGGTATCGTGCAGCGCCCGCGCCACCACGTCCTTGCCGGTTCCGGTCTCGCCGAGGATCAGCACATCCGCATCGGTCGCCGCGATCATCGCCACCTGCTTGCGCAAGGTGACGGCGACCGGCGAGCGCCCGACGATGCGTTCTTCCAGACCGCTGACACCGGAGAGCTGCTCGCGCAGCGCACGGTTCTCCAGCACCAGGCGGCGCCGGTCGATGGCGCGGGTGACGATCGCTTCCAGCTCGGCATTCGGAAACGGCTTCTCGACGAAGTCGTAAGCACCCGACTTCATCGACTCCACCGCAAGCGACACATCGCCATGGCCGGTGATCAGCACCACCGGCAGGGCCGGATCGATCTCCAGCACCTGGCGCATCAGCGCCAGGCCATCCTCGCCGGGCAGCCTTATGTCGGTGACCAGCACGCCGTGGAAATCCGCCGAGACGTGTTCGGCGACATCGTCCCCCGACCCGAAGGGCACGACATTGAAGCCGGCAAGCTCCAGCCCCTGCTTGAGCGTCAGCCGCAGGTCATCGTCGTCATCAACCAGCAGGACGGTCGGCGTCATTGTCTGCATCATCCGTTTCTTCGCCGTTCGCCAGCGGCAGGCGCACGCGGAAGACCGCGCCGCCGCCCATCGTGCTGTCGACGGCGATGTCGCCGGCAAAATCCTTGACGATGTTGTAGGCGATCGACAAGCCGAGCCCCAGCCCCTCGCCATGCGCCTTTGTGGTGACGAAGGGGTCGAACACCGCCTCCTTCGGCGACAGCGCGACGCCGGCGCCGTTGTCGACGACAGTGATCACGGCTTGGCCGTTCTCCTCGCCGACATCGACGGCGACTTCGCCGCCTCCATCCGCATGGCGTTCCCGCGCGGCATCGATGGCATTGCCGATCAGGTTGACAAGGACCTGCTCCATGCGCACCGAGCCGGCGAGCGCCGTGACACCGTTGCCGCGCACGCGCACCTCGACGCCGGCCGCGCGGCGCTTGGGCTGCAGCACCGACATCGACGCATCGGCCGCCGCGCGCAGATCGACCGGGCGCAGCTTGGTGCCCGGCTTGCGGGCGAAGGTCTTCAGAGCGCGCGACGTTTCTCCCAGCCGGTCAACCAGCCCGCGCAGCCGGTCGAGATTGTCCAGCGCCTGCTCCGGCGTGCCGCGCCTGATCAGCGTCTCGGCGTTGTCGGCATTGGAGAGCATGGCCGCCAGCGGCTGGTTGTACTCGTGCGCCAGGGACGCGGACATCTGGCCAAGCGCGGCGAGCTTGGTTGCCTGCAGCAGTTCGTTGCGCGCCTGGCGCAGATCGCGGGTGCGTGCCTCGACGCGCCTTTCCAGCCGCAACGCATTGGCCCGTTCGTTGCGCAGCTTCGCGGCGATGGCCCGGCGGCGCTGCAGCAGCGCCATCATGGCGATGGCGATCAGCGCGGCGGCGGCTCCCGCAAAGCCCGCCGCCAGCTCAGCGCGGCGGTGCAACGGCGCCAGCTCCACCAGATCGATCATCGTCCAGTCGAAGATCGGCATGGCATGGCGCACCAGGATGTAGCGACCGGACAGCTCCTCGTCGTCGATCTCCGCCGGGCCGTCCGGGCCGGCCGCGATGCGCAGCACGGGCGCATCCGGGCGATGCCGTTGGGCCGGGCCTTCGGCGAGCGAACGCAAACGCAGGCCGACCCGGTTGGACATCACCACCAGCCCCTCCGCGTCATGCGCCAACAGCGTGTCGGCAACGAAGGTCCAGGGCCGCTCGATGCGTTCCAGATCCACGGCGACGCTGATGACGCCGGCAACGTCACCGCGCGAGCGCACCGGGGCGGAGAACACGTACAGCCGCGTGTCGTCGGCGGTGACCATGGTCTGGCGACCGAGCCTGCCGCCCAGCGCGGCCTTGAAGTGGGGCTCGTCCGCGATCACCGCGCCGACCGAAAGTCCGCGCAGCTCGGGCCGGCTCGTGGCGAAAACATTGCCCTCCGCGGTGCTGAAGGAGATCGCATGCGCACCGGTCAGCGCAGCCTGGGCGGCCAGCAACTCGCCCGAAGCGCGCGCCCACCAGACCTGGGTGACCGCGCCATCGGGATCGGACGCATCGGCGCGCAGGAACATGGCGCGCACATCGGCGCGCCGCGCGATCAGCGCCGGCAGCACGCGGTACTTGTCCAGCGCGCCTTCGGCGGATTCCGCGTGGAAGTCGAGCACCGCCATGCTGCGCTCGGTGGCGTCGCCGATCAGGTAGTCCTTGGTGTAGGCCCAGGTGGCCAGGGCGACGAGAAGACAGACGGCCAGCAGGCCTGCGGCAATCAACCGGAACCGTCGAGGCGACAGTGGTTTGTCCGGCACGGGCGCAGCACTACGCATGACCAGCCGTTCAGGTCTCCGCCGGCTGGTGCGCGCGCGCCGAGGACGAGGCTTGCGGCGCGTCGGGCTCAAGGCCGCGGAACGCACCACCGAAGAACACCAGCGGCTGCCGGGCTTCGTCCAGAACCGTCAGCGCGCTCACCCGGATCAGGTGTATCTCGTGATCGCCGCCGTCGATGAGCCGCTCGCGGGTTCCCTCAAGCGTCGCCAGCGCACCGGGGATCAGCGGCACGCCGGTCTCGCCATGCACTGGCGCGGTATCGCCCCACTTGTCCGCGAACGGTTCGGCGAAACGCAGTGCCAGGTCCGCCTGGTCCTCGGCAAGAATGCTGATGCCGTAGCGTTTGGCGTCATGCCAAAGCTCAAAGCCGTTCGCATCCCGCAACACACAGAACAGGATCAGCGGCGGCCGCAGCGACACCGAGGTCAGCGAATTGGCCGTCATGGCGACACGCGCCGCCGCGCCGTCGTCACCGCTCTCAGCGGTGATAACCGCGACGCCCGTGGCGAAACGGCCCATCACGTGGCGGAACGCCAGACTGTCAAACTCGGTCACCATGTCTGCCTGCAAACTCCGATCACTGACCCGGCACTGCGGATCAAACACACCGTCCGCCGTCGACTTCCAGCACCACGCCGGTGAGGAATGCCGCTTCGTCGCTGGCGAGATAGACCGCCGCACCGGCGATGTCGGCTGGCTTCGACAACCGGCCCATGGGGATGGTGGCGATGAACTTTTTCCGGTTCTCGGGCGTGTCCGGCATGCCGATGAAGGTCTCCAGCAAGGCCGTCTCGCCCAGCACCGGAGCAATGCAATTGACCCGGATGTTGTCCGGCGCAAGCTCCACCGCCATGGACTTGGATACGAGATTCACCGCTCCCTTGGATGCGTTGTACCAGGTCAGGCCCGGTCGCGGGCGGATGCCGGCGGTTGAGCCGACATTGATGATCGAGCCGCCGCCGGCGTGCTTGAGCTCGGGCACCGCGGCCCGCGCCATCAGGTAGATCGCCTTCATATTGACGGCGAAGACCCGGTCGTAGGTGGCTTCGTCCACCTCCAACATCGGCTGGTTGCGGTGGCTGAACCCGGCATTGTTGACGACGATGTCGAGGCCACCCAGGGCGGTAACGCTCGCCTTGACGGCCGCATTGACGTCGCCGGCCCGTGACACGTCACAGGTTACCGCGACCGCGGCATCGCCGAGCACGCCCGCCATCTCCCGCGCGCCGACCTGGTCCAGGTCGACGATGGCAACCCTGGCGCCCTCGCGCACGAAGGCCCCGACGATACCGGCGCCGAAGCCGGACGCACCGCCGGTCACCAGCGCCCGCTTGCCGGCAAGCCGGCCCTTGCCTGTCGGCGCCTTAGCCATGGTTCACCACCACTGTCTTGATCTGGCTGAACTCGTGCAGCGCGGCAAAGCCCTTTTCGCGGCCGTGCCCGGAACGCCCCACCCCGCCGAAGGGCAGTTCGATGCCGCCGCCCGCGCCATAGCCGTTGATATAGACCTGTCCGCAGCGCATCGCCCGGGCGATACGCATCTGCCGTGCCCCATCGCGCGTCCAGATGCCGGCGACGAGACCGAACGGCGTGCCGTTGGCAAGCGCGACGGCCTGTGCTTCATCGGCGAACGGCGTGACGGCGAGTACCGGTCCGAACACTTCCTCATTGGCAAGCTCGCTGGTTGCGGGAACCGGCGCGAACAGCATTGGCGCCACGTAGTGGCCGCCGGGAGGCGCATCGTCGGCAACACGGCCCTGCGCCACCAGAGCGATGCCGTCGGCCCTGGCGCGGTCGACGAACGCGGTGACGCGCCGGACCTGGTCCGGATTGATCAGCCCGCCCAGGTCTGCGCCTGCGTCATGCGGCGCGGCGACGAGGGCGGAGAACCGTTCGGCGAGCCGCTCGACGACCTGATCGGCGATCGGCTCCTCCACCAGCACGCGGCTGCCCGCCGAACAGGTCTGGCCGGCGTTCTGGATGATGGCATTGACGAGGACCGGCAGCGCGGCATCGAGATCGGCATCGGCGAACACGATCTGCGGCGACTTGCCGCCAAGCTCCAGCGTGCAGCCGATGTGGTTGATCGCCGCCGCCTGCTGCACCAGCGTTCCCGCGCCGGGGGAACCGGTGAAGGACACGAAATCGATGCCGGGATGCCCGGCCAGCGCCGCGCCGGCCGCTTCGCCGGTGCCGGTGACGATGTTGATGGCGCCGTCCGGAAAGCCAACCTCGCCGGCGAGGGTAGCGATGCGCAAGGCGCTCAGGCAGGCGTCCTCGGCCGGCTTGAGCACCGTGGCATTGCCCATGGCAAGCGCCGCCCCAAGCGAACGGCCGAGTATCTGCGCAGGGTAGTTCCACGGGATGATGTGGCCGGTGACGCCGAGCGGATCGCGCAGGCAGGCGACCGTGTAACCGCCAAGGAAGGGAAGCGTCTCGCCGTGCACCTTGTCGGCCGCGCCGCCATAGAACTCGAAGTACCGCGCGCATGCGGTGATATCGGCGCGCGCCTGCGCCAACGGCTTGCCGGTATCGCGCGCCTCGATGTCCACCAGCCTGTCGAAATCGGCGAGGATCACCGCCGACAGCCTGAGCAGGAGCCGGCCGCGTTCGGTAGCGGTGAGCGCGCCCCAGGCACCCTCGAAGGCGGCGCGTGCCGCCGCCACGGCAGCATCCACGTCGTCGGCGCCGCCGGCGGCGATCTCGCAAAAGACCGCACCGTCCGAGGGGCAGGTCACGGGGATCGTGCCGCCGCCGCAAGCGGTGCGCCAGTCGCCCGCGATGAGGATCGTTTGCGGCAGACAGTCCGGCAGCCCGCCCGGCGCCGGATCGATCGGTTGAGGCCGATTCATGTACGCGTCTCCGTTGCAGCCCGGCTGGACAGGGCCAACACGACTGTAAAACGCGAACCTAGAGCATGTCTTGCTCTGATTGAATCGTTTGAGCGCCGGAGTTTTTCGTCCCGGCAAGGCGCGTGAAGCAACGCGGTGTCATCACCGTTAGCTTCGCGCAACGCCGTCCGGGGCGTAAAAGAACAAGCTCAGACGATTGCGAATAGTCGTTTCTCATCAATCGGTTGCAGTGGCCGGCTTGGCGATCTTTTCCGCGCCCACGGCACAAAAATCCTCGCCCGATGCGCTGCATCGCGCTGCGGTGTTTGCTTGTGGGGCACGCAAAATCTCATCCATCAAATCGCTCCAATCAGAGCAAAACATGCTCTAGCGCGGCGGGCGCGGCTTGTCTTGCGGTGCGCGGCATGCAGGTGACGCCGGCGGCCATGGCGGTGTAGAAAGCGGCCATGGCAGCGCCGGAACCCAAGCCCGAGTTTCTCACCACGCGCGAGGTGGCGGCACTTCTGCGCGTGCGCGAGCGCAAGGTGTACGACATGGCCGCCGCCGGCGAGATCCCGTGCCGCCGGGTGACGGGCAAGCTGCTGTTCCCCAGTGCAGAGATCGAGGCCTGGCTTGCCGGTGGCCAAAGCGCACCAACAGCGCGGCCCGAACCGCACCGCGCCACCGCGAACGTGGTCGCCGGCAGCCACGATCCGCTACTCGACTGGGCGATCCGCGCATCGGGTTCGGGACTGGCGACCTTCTTCGATGGCAGTCTGGACGGGCTGGAGCGGCTTGGCCGCGGCGAGGCTGCCGCGGCGGGCCTGCATGTCTACGAGCCGGACCGCGACGACTGGAACATCGCCCATGTGGAGACCACGCTCACCGATGGGTCGGCCGCGCTGGTTGAATGGGCGAAACGCAGCCACGGCCTGATCGTCGCTGCCGGCGATACCGCCATCGCAGGCTTCAGCGATCTCGCGGGCAAGCGCATCGTGCGCCGCCAGCCATCGGCCGGCGCGGCGATCCTGTTTTTGCATCTGCTGGCCAGGGCGGGCCTGAAAGAAGCCGATGTGCGCTTTCTCGATGACACGGCGCGCACCGAGACGGAAGCCGCCAGCGCGGTTGCCGCCGGCGAGGCCGATGCCGCGCCCGGTCTTGAAGCGGTGGCGCATCAGTTCGGCCTTGGGTTCGTGCCGCTGGCGACGGAGCGCTTCGACCTCGCCGTCGACCGGCGCGCCTGGTTCGAACCGCCGCTGCAGACGCTGATGACGTTCGCCGGGAGCGATGCCTTCGCGGCCAAGGCCAGGGCGCTCGGCGGCTACGACATTTCCGGCCTCGGCACGGTCCGCTGGAACGCGCCCGGATGACGGACATGGGCGCGGCGGACTGGGATGCTCGCTACCGGGACTGTCCGGTGAGCCCGTTCGGCGACGAACCGGGGAACTGGCTGCGCACCATGCTCGGACGCTGTGATCCCAAGCCCCGCTCGGCCCTGATGATCGCCGATGGCGACGGGCGCAACGGCGCATGGCTCGCCGGTCAGGGGCTGGACGTGACCGCAATCGACCTGTCGCCGGAGGCGACACGCCTGGCCGAAGCGCGGGACGCGGCGGCTGGCGTAACTGTCACGCGCCTGACCGCCGACATCGCCGAATGGCGACCCGCGGAAGCAC
Organism: Tepidamorphaceae bacterium; assembly: GCA_028279445.1. Lineage (GTDB taxonomy): Bacteria > Pseudomonadota > Alphaproteobacteria > Rhizobiales > Tepidamorphaceae > JANQNT01. Next base: position 44,990 of record JANQNT010000004.1, read on the forward strand.
GCTGGGAGATGGCCGGCGTCCTCTTCCTGCACGGACCGGCCGACCTGCGCCGCACCGCCGTGCGCCGGGCGGTCTGCGCGCTTGCACCCGGCAGTCTGCTGCTGGTGGAGGGTTTTGCGCCGAGGCGCGGCGCCCAGCGCAAGCCCGGACCCGACGATGCCGCCAGCCGCTACCACCTGGACGAACTGAAGCGCTGGTGCACGGGGTTTGAGCTGATCGAGGCGACAAGCGGCGAAGTTCGCCTCGACGACGGGCCGCGCCACCGCGGCCTCGCCGACGTGATCCGCTTCGCCGCCCACAAACCGCACGCGGGTTGACAGCCGCTCAGTTCACCTTGGCCGGATCGGCGTTGGGGAAGAAGAGCTGCTGGCCATCGCGCGTGTAATCGGCGATCTCCTGCTGACCCTCTTGCGACAGCAGCCAGTCGATGAAGCTCTGCGCCTTCTCGGCACGCACGTTCGGGCATTTCTCCGGGTTCACCGCGATGACGCCGTACTGGTTGAACAGCGCCGCGTCCCCCTCGACGTGGATCTCGAAGTCGCCCTTGTTGCCGAAGGCGATCCAGGTGGCCCGGTCGGTAATGGTATAGGCGCCCATGCCCACGGCCGTGTTCAGCGTCGCGCCCATGCCGGAGCCGGTCTCACGATACCAGGTGCCGCTGGCGCTCGCCGGATCGACGGCGGCGGCGGCCCACAGTGAAAGCTCCTTCTTGTGGGTACCGCTGTCATCACCGCGCGAGGCGAAGGGTGCTTGCACCTCGCCGATCGCGCCGAGCGCCGCGCCCACATCGCTGGCACCGGCGATGCCGGCCGGATCGTCCGCCGGGCCGACGATGACGAAATCGTTGTACATGACATCCGCGCGCGACACCCCGTAGCCGTCGGCGACGAACTTCTCCTCCGCCGGCTTGGCATGCACCAGCAGCACGTCGCCATCGCAGTTGCGCGCGTTCTTGATCGCCTGGCCCGTGCCCACGGCCACGACGCGCACCTCGATACCGGTCTTGTCGGTGAAGCCCGGCAGCAGGGCGTCGTAGAGACCGGAATTCTGTGTCGAGGTGGTCGACTGCACGATGATGAACGTGTCCTCGGCGGCAGCACTGCCGGCAAAGGCCAGCAGTCCGGCGGCGAACGCGAGTGCCTTGATCGGTTTCATGGATGGAGTTCCTTTTGACGTTTTCTGGAGGGGGAAGATCAGACCAGCAGTTCGCCGGCCATGTAGGCGCGCGCGGCATCCGATTGCGGCCGGTCGAAGAACCGTCGCGCCGGCGTCACCTCGGTCAGCCGACCGCGGTGGATGAAGGCGACCTCGCCGGCCATGCGCCGGGCCTGGCCGCGCTGATGGGTGACCAGCACTGTCTTGACGCCGGCGTCGGCCGCGCGATGCACTAGGCCCTCGATGATCGCCGTCGACTGCGGATCGAGGCTGGCGGTCGGTTCGTCCAGCAGCAGCAGGTCGGGATCGGCGGCCAGCGCGCGGACCATGGACAGGCGCTGCTGCTCGCCGGCGGAGAGCACCCGCGCCGGCCGCTCGCCACGGTCTTCGAGCTGGGCCAGAGAAAGCAAGTGCGCGATGCGCTCAGCACGCGCGCCGCGCGGGACGCCATAGGCGGCGAGCGCATGATCGAGATTGGCCCTGACCGTCCGGCGCAGCATGACGGGACGCTGGAAGACGAGACCCACCGAATGGCGGAGCGGCGTCTCGCGTCCGGCCCAGCGAATGGTGCCGGAGGTCGGCTTCAACAGCCCGGCGATCAGGCGCAGCGTCAGGCTCTTGCCGGCGCCGTTGGGACCCATCAGGACAGTGACGTCGGCGCCCTCAAGGGTCAGCGAGAGATCGCCGATCAGCGCCGCATCGCGGGCCGCATAACCGACCTGATCGAGCACCACGGGCAGGGTTTCGCCGTCGCGCCGCCGCGGCCCTGCCGCGTTGCCGGAAACATCCCCGTCGACGGGCAGGTCACGCATGGACATGGCGCTCCGCGGTGTGGCGCACGCTCATCAGTGCTGCGTTGATGGTCACCGACATGACGACCAGGATGATGCCGAGCCCGAGCGCCAGCGCCAGCTCGCCGCGCGAGGTCTCCAATGCGATCGCCGTGGTCATGACGCGGGTGACGTGATTGATGTTGCCGCCTACGATCATTACCGCGCCGACCTCGGCGAAGGCGCGGCCCAGGCCGGCGAGCGCAGCGGTCAGCAGCGAATGGCGCGCATCCCACAACAGCGTCGCCATCATCCGCCCGCGCGGCAGGTACAGCGAGCGCAGATACTCGTCGTACTCGGCGTTGAGGTCGGCAACCACCTGGCGCGTCAGCGCCGCGACGATCGGCGTCACCAGGATGGTCTGGGCGATCACCATCGCGGTCGGGGTGTAGAGAAGCTGCAGCACGCCGAGCGGTCCGGCCGCCGACAGCATCATGTAGACGACCAGCCCGACCACCACCGGCGGCAGGCCCATCAGCGCGTTGACGAAGACGGTGATGGCGCCGCGGCCGGGAAAGCGCCCGACGGCAAGCGCCGCACCCAGCGGCAGCCCGATGAGACAGGCGAAGAACACCGCCGTGAAGGTGACGCGCAGCGACAGCAACACGATTTCCATCAGCGCCGCATCACCGGAGACGATCAGCCGGAAGGCTTCCGCGAATGCGGCGCCGAAATCCTGCACGCTGCGTCTCCTTCCCGACGATGCCGGCCGCGCCGGTCTTGTATCGTGCTATGCTTTGTTGCGCGTAATTATGTATTTTATGTTGAAATTTCCCGAAAGCAAGGGTCGGCGATCAGGCGAGCAGTCCGGCAATCGCCGCCGCGATGACGCGTTCCTCATCGGCCGGCACGACCATGCTCGGCGCGCCCGTCCAGGCGAGCAGCACCTCGATACGCTCGCGCACGGCGCTGGCATGCTCGCCGATACCGCCGGTGAAGGCGATCAGGTCGACACCCTGCATGGCCGCGATCATCGATCCTGCGTGGCGCGCCGCCCAGTGGCAGAAATGCTCGATGGCGAAACCGGCCTCGGGCGTGCCGGCGGCTTCCAGTTCGCGCATGTCGGAGAGCCCGCCGGACAGCCCCTTCAATCCGCTCTCGCGGGTCAGCAGGTGTTCCGTTTCGTCGATGCCCAGCTCACGCGCCAGGCGCAGCACAAGTGCTGCATCGAGCGAACCGGAGCGGGTGCCCATGGTCAGCCCTTCCAGCGGCGAGAAGCCCATCGACGTGGCCACGCTCCTGCCGTGCCGAATCGCACACACGCTGGCGCCGTTGCCCAGATGCAGCGCCACGACGCGATCGGGTAGCAGCTCTCCCGTCTGTTCCGGGATACGCTCCACCAGCCCCTGATACGACAGGCCGTGGAAACCGTAGCGGCGATAGCCCTTCTCCCGCAGGGAGGCGGGCAGGGCATAGTGCCGCGCGACGTCGGGCTGGGTGGCGTGGAAAGCGGTGTCGAAACAGGCCACCTGCGCCATGTCGGGCGCGAGCGTTTGCAGCGCACGGATGGCGGCGAGCGCCGGCGGGTTGTGCAGCGGCACCAGCGGGTTCAGGCGCTCCAGCGCGGCGAGCGTATCGTCATCGATGCGTGTTGCCGCGGTGAAGGCATTGCCGCCATGCACCACCCGGTGCCCGGCGCCGCGCATGTCGGCAAGGGCGAGGCCGGCGGCGTCCAGCGCGTCGCGCAGGACGGCGAAGGCGGCGGCGTGATCGCCCGCCGCCACCGCTTCGGTCTTGCCGCCGACCTCCAGCCGTGCCGCACCGCCGATCTCGGAAACCGCCGCTTCGAACAGACGCCGCGTCGCCGCATCGTCGAAGACGGCGAGCTTCAGGCTGGACGAGCCCGCATTGACGCTGAGCAGCATCACCGCCGCCCTGTCCTACCCGTCAGGCGCCGGCCTGGGGCCGCATGTCCTCGCGGCTGATGCCGGCAACCTGCACCGGCCGCTTCATGGCATCACGCCGGAACGGCTCGCCGAGTTCCTGATTGAGCACGCACTCGATGAAGGTGGTGACGTTGCCGTTCATCTGCGCGTCGATGGCCTCGTCCAGCGCGGCGGTCAGTTCGTCCATGGTGGTGACCTGCACGCCCTTGAGCCCGCAGCCTTCCGCCACCTTGGCGTATTCGACCCCGAGATTGAGTTCGGTGCCGACGAAGTTGTCGTCGAACCACAGCGTCGTGTTGCGCTTCTCCGCGCCCCACTGGTAGTTGCGGAAGATGACCATGGTGATCGGCGGCCAGTCGTTGCGCCCACAGGCGGTCATCTCGTTCATGGAGATGCCGAAGGCGCCGTCGCCGGCAAAGCCCACAACGGGCACGTCCGGACGGCCGATCTTGGCGCCGAGGATCGCCGGCAGCCCGTAGCCGCACGGCCCGAACAGGCCGGGTGCGAGGTATTTACGCCCCTGATCGAAGCTCGGATAGGCGTTGCCGATGGCGCAGTTGTTGCCGATGTCCGAGGAGATGATCGCCTCACGCGGCAGCGCGGCCTGGATCACCCGCCACGCCATGCGCGGCGACATGCGCTCTGGCTCACGCCCGCGTGCGCGCTCGTTCCAGTTGGTGCCGGGATCGTCATCCTCGTGGTCCATCGAGGACAACTGCTGCAGCCAGCGCGACTTGGTCTCCGCGATCAGGTCCTTGCGGTCCTGACGACCGGCATCGCCGGCGCTTGGCGATAGCTGTTCGAGTATCTGCTCGGCGACGAGCTTGGCGTCCCCCTGAATGCCGACAGCGACCTTCTTGGTCAGGCCGATGCGGTCGGGGTTGATGTCGACCTGGATGACCGCCGCGTCCTTGGGCCAGTAGTCGATGCCATAGCCCGGCAGGGTCGAGAACGGGTTGAGGCGGGTGCCGAGCGCCAGCACCACATCGGCCTTGGCGATCAGCTCCATGGCCGCCTTCGAGCCGTTGTAGCCGAGCGGCCCGGCGAACAACGGATGCGAGCCGGGGAAGGCGTCGTTGTGCTGGTAGCCGCAGCACACCGGCGCATCGAGCTTTTCCGCCAGCGCCTGGGAGGCGGCGATCGCGCCGCCGATGACGACGCCGGCGCCGTTCAGGATCACCGGGAACTTCGCCTCCGACAGCAGCTGCGCGGCTTCTGCGATGGACTCCCGTCCACCCGACGGGCGCTCCAGGCGCACGATCTGCGGCAGTTCGATGTCGACGACCTGCGTCCAGTAGTCGCGCGGCACGTTGATCTGCGCCGGCGCACAGCCGCGCCAGGCCTTCTCGATCACCCGGTTCAGCACCTCCGCCATGCGGGCGGGGTCGCGCACCTCCTCCTGGTAGCAGACCATGTCCTCGAACAGCGCCATCTGCTCGATCTCCTGGAAGCCGCCCTGGCCGATGGTCTTGTTGGCCGCCTGCGGGGTGACCAGCAGCATCGGCGTGTGGTTCCAGTACGCGGTCTTGATCGGCGTGACGAAGTTGGTGATGCCGGGACCGTTCTGCGCCACTGCCATGCACATCTTGCCGGAGGCGCGGGTGAAGCCGTCGGCGATCATGCCGGCATTGCACTCATGCGCGCAGTCCCAGAAGGTGATGCCGGCGGCGGGAAACAGGTCGGAGATCGGCATCATGGCCGAACCGATGATGCCGAAGGCATGCTCGATGCCGTGCATCTGGAGAACCTTCACGAAGGCTTCTTCCGTGGTCATTTTCATCTGTGTGGCTCCTCTCCCGGCACCCACTGGCGGCAGGCATGCTTTGTTTGCTTGGAGCAGGGTCCGGGCGGAAAACCGGTATCCACTTTTCCTGACCCTGCTCGTCTTGCGATTTTCCATATATTGAAATAAATGAGACTTCAAGTCTCATTGAATGAGAATTCAAGAATCATCCGGGACACCACCATGACCATGGCCGCAAACACCGAACCACCTGAGCAGGAAACCGCACCGATCCCCACCAACCTGCGCCTGCTGATGGTGCTGGAAGAGGTGGTGCGCGCCGGCGTCCCGGTGACCGCGACCGAGGCGAACGCGGCGCTTGGCCTGCCCAAGCCGACCATCCACCGCCTGTTCGCGACGCTGGAGCAGGAAGGCTTCCTGCAGCGCGAACTGAACGGGCGCGCCTATACGCCCGGACGCCGCCTGCGTCGCCTGGCGCTGGGCACCATGTCCTCGATGCGCGAGCGCTCGGCGCGCGCGGCCATTCTCAATGCCCTTGCCGAAGAACTGGGCGAGACCTGCAACATAGCCGTGCCGGACCGCGATGCGATGGTCTATCTTGACCGCGTCGAGACCACCTGGCCGCTGCGCGTGCAGATGCCGGTCGGCACGCGCGTGCCGCTCCACTGCACCGCCGGCGGCAAGATGTTCCTGAGCACCCTCAACGACACGCACCTGGCGCGATATCTCGACGCGGCCAAGCTGAGCGCACATACCCAGCGCACGATCACCGATCCCGTCCGCCTGGCCGAGGAGATCGCCGCGATCCGCGAGCGGGGCTATGCCATGGAGAACGAGGAGTTCATGGATGGCATGATCTGCGTGGCGGTGCCGGTCACCGGCCAGCACGGCGCGCTGATTTCCACCCTGTCATTCCACGCACCCACCCAGCGCATGACGCTGGACGAGGCGCTTGCGCACCTGCCGCGCCTGCGCCGTAGCGCCGAGGAATTGTCCCGGCTGGCGCTGGAGGACGACTAGATCATCCTGTGTTTGGGCTGACTCAACCCAAACACAGAAAAGATGATCGATTCTAGAGAATTAGAGCAACTTATCTGCGCCGATCCCGGCACAGGTTGCTCTAGGGGCCTGACAACGTCTGCTCTTGGGGCGACAACGCCCAGGACAACACGATCAGCAGATTCGAGGCCGAGAGTGTGGTGCAGGCTGGCTTCATCCGGGTACCGGCCGACCGGTTCGCAAAAGGCACGTTCGGCGGCCTCAGGCTTCGAGCACGTAGGTGCCCGGCGCGTCGCCCAGCACATCGTAGCCGGCATCCGGGCGGCCCATGGGCGGCGGCGCGACGCGTTCGCCGGAATGCCCGTCGAGCCACGCAGCCCATTCCGGCCACCAGGACCCTTCCCTGAAATCGGCGCGCCTGAACCATTCCTCCGGCGACCAGTAGCGATCGCCGTTGATGGTCGAATGGACGCGGTAGTGGCGGCGCGGATGGCCTGGCTCGGAAACAACGCCGGCATTGTGCCCGCCCTTGGTGAGCACGAAGGTCACATCCGTCTGGGTCAGCGTGTGCACCTTGTAGGCGGACCGCCATGGCGCCACATGGTCAGTCTCGGTACCCACGGCGAAGACCGGCGCTCGGATGTCGCTGAGCGACACCGGCCGCCCGCCGACGTCGTACTTGCCCATGGCGAGCTCGTTGTCGAGGAACAGCTTGCGCAGATACTCCGAGTGCATCCGGTAGGGCATGCGCGTTGAATCCGCGTTCCACGCCATCAGGTCGTTCATCTCGCGGCGCTCGCCTTTCAGATAGGCGTTCAGCACCTGCGACCAGACCAGATCGTTGGAGCGCAGGATCTGGAACGCGCCGGCCATCTGGTTTGCATCCAGAAAACCCTGGTCCCACATCATGTCTTCCAGGAAGCTGATCTGGCTTTCGTTGATGAACAGCATCAGTTCGCCGGCTTCGGTGAAATCGCTCTGGGCGGCGAAGAAGGTCACGCTCGCAAGCCGCTCGTCATCCTCACGCGCCATCGCCGCGGCGGCAATCGACAGCAGCGTTCCGCCGAGGCAATAGCCGACGCTGTGCGTGGTGTCCGAGCCGGTAATCGCACAAACCGCATCAAGCGCCCGCATGGGACCAAGTTCAAGGTAGTCGGCCATGCCGAGATCGCGGTCTTCGGGTCCGGGATTCTTCCAGGAGATCATGAACACCGTGTAGCCCTGCCCGGTGAGATACTTCACCATCGAGTTCTGCGGGCTGAGGTCGAGGATGTAGTACTTCATGATCCAGGCCGGCACGATCAGCACCGGCTCGGGCCGCACCGTGTCGCCGGCCGGTTCGTACTGGATCAGCTCCATCAACCGGTTGCGATAGACCACCTTGCCGGGCGTCGCCGCAACGCGTTCCCCGACGCGGAAGTCCTCGGTTCCAGGCGGCCGCTTTCCGCCGATCAGGCGCTCCCAGTCCTCGCGGAAATTCTGCGCGCCGCGCACCAGGTTCTGACCGCCCTCGTTGCGGGTCTGCGCGATCAACTCCGGATTGGTAAGCAGGAAATTGGACGGCGAGAGCATGTCGAGGAACTGCCGGGAGGCGAACTCGACCGCGCGTTCGTGCTGATCCGTCACCCCGCGTACACCGGTGGTCGCGTTGTGCCACCACTGCTGGGTCAGCAGGAAGCTCTGATACATCAGGTTGAAAGGCGGCTGCTGCCAGGCGGGATCGCGGAACCGGCGGTCCTGCCGTAGCGGCTCGATGCACGGTTCGTCGGCGCCGCCATGCAAGGCGCAGTTCACCGCATGGCGCTGCAGCCGCAACGCCTTGCGCCAGGCCTTGATCCAGAGCTGACTCTGTTTGCCCGGCGACGCGGCGAGATGGATCGCCCAGTCGGCCCAGGCCTCTGCCAGCGAAGCCGGCGACAGCCCGCCGGTCATGCGCGCGATCATCGCCCGCGAAGCATGGTCCATCACCTCGCCGAGCGCCGTCATCGCGTAAGGATCGCGCTCGTGATTGATGCCATCGGGAACACGATCCGGGCGCGGTTGATCCGCGGCCTGCGCATCGGCCGGTGCCGGTCGGGCATCGTCCTTGCTGTCGGTGTCCACCAGCTTCAGCGTTACCATCGCGTCGTCTCCGCACCGATGAATTGGGTCCTGCGATCAGGGTCCAGACCCTAGCTAGCACCAAACAGATGGCAGGCGTTTGACAAAGCGCAACGCACAGCGTGCGCAACGCACCATGCACGGCAAACTGACCACCGTTTTCAGGGTATCTGGGCTCAGGCCGGGCGCGGGCGCCGCCCACGCACCACCATGCGCTGGTGATAGATGATCAGCGCCAGCCCGACGACCAGCGGCACCGACCACAGGCCCGCCGTGAGGGCCGCCTCCGGCAGCAGCCGTACCGCACCGAAGGCGAAGAACGCGGTGTAGACGGAGATCCCCGCACCCACCAGCGCCTTGATGTGCTCCAGCAGCCAGTCCTTCGGTCCGGGACGGCTGTTGTACATGAAGCGCACATTGGTCGCGACGGTGGCAAAGCCCACCAGCGAGATGCCCATCATCAGCGGCTGGCCGATCAGGTAGCCATGGATCAGGCAGTTGGTGCAGGCGATCAGCAGCAGGACCTGCAGCGCCACGTTGCGCCACTCGCGGTTCTCGACGTGCTGGCGCTTGTTGCGGATGCACAGCCAGCCGTACCAGGCCAGATTGACCGTCAGGATCGCCAGATAGATCATCATCCAGCCGAAGATGCCGCGGATCGTGTCGGCATCGCCGAAGTCGGGATGGGTCGCGAGATGGGGATGGGTCTCGATCGGCGCCAGGATGGTGCAGGTGCTGATCGCCACGGCGATCGCGCCGGTCGCCAGCATGCACCTGGTGAAGACGACACCGGCGCGGCGATGCACCAGGCTGCCCTTCCTGGACAGCACGGGTATCCAGAACGTCACCAGGCCCACCGACCCGGTTACAATGTGGGCGATGACAAACAGATGGAATGCATCGGCGATTGTCATGCCATAACTATCGCCGAACAATTCCAATGTGCATAGGGTCCACCCCTCTTCCGTGTACGAGCCGCCCCGCCCCAATGCCCTGTCGCCCATCGCGGCACTCCTGCGCGCCGCCTGGCGCGGCGACGGCGATCTGTTGAGCCTGCTGCCGGCCGGCGCCTACCGCATGGACATCGGGCCGCTCGGCTATTCGCGCCGCTCCATCGTCGTCGTCAACGATCCCGTCCATGCGCGCACCATCATGACCGACCCGGCGGATATCTATCCCAAGAACGACCTGATGGTCGGTGCGCTGGAGCCGCTGGTCGGCAACTCGATCTTCGTCTCCGACGGCGATGTGTGGCGCCGCCAGCGCGCCATGATTGATCCGGCCTTCTCCGGCATCCGCATCAACCGGGCGTTCTCCTCCATGGTGGCGGCCGTCGACGATCACGAAAGCCACCTCGAAGACCTCACCGCGAGCGGCGAGCCGATGTCGATCGACCTGGCCATGAGCCATCTCACCGCCGACATCATCTGCCGCACGGTGTTCTCGATCTCGCTCAAGTCGAAGATGGCGCACGATGTCTACGAGGCCTTCTCGGTGTTCGAACGCTCCGTCGCACATGTGGAGATCAAGCGGCTGATCTTCGACAAGCCGTGGAGCGAGGTGCCGCAGAGCGCCGAGGTACTGGCGGCCTGCGAGCGGATCCGCGAATGCCTTGCCGAACTGCTCGATACCCATCTTGAGGAGACCGGCGCCGACTACAACGACATCGCCACCGCGGTGATCGGCGCACAGGACACCGAAACCGGGAAGCCCTTCACCCGCGAGGAGCTGATCGACCAGCTCGGCGTCTTCTTCCTCGCCGGCCACGAGACCACCGCGAGCGTGCTGACCTGGGTGTTCTTCATCCTGGCAACGCAAGCCGACGTGCGCGAACGCCTGCGCACGGAAGTCGATGAGGTGGTCGGCGACGGCGAGGTCGAGATCGGTCACACCAAGAAGCTGGTCTATACCCGCAACGTGTTCCGCGAGACGCTGCGGCTCTATCCGCCGATCACCTTCATCCCCCGCGTTGCCCGCGAGACGACCGAGATCGGCGGGCGCAGGATCAGGAAGGGCGCGATGGTCATGATCTCGCCGTGGACCATGCACCGGCACGAGCGCTACTGGCGCGACCCGCACGCGTTCGATCCCGACCGTTTCCTGCCCGAGCGCGAAAAGGAGCTGACCAGCGGTGCCTATATCCCCTTCGGTCAGGGGCCGCGCATCTGCGTCGGCGCCGCCTTCGCCACCATCGAAAGCGCGTTGATCATCGCCCGGCTGGTGCGCCGCTTCGACTTCGACGTGATCGATCCGGACGCGGTCTATCCGGTGGCGCGGCTGACCACCCGCCCGAAGCACCAGATCATGTGCCGGGTGCGGCACCGCCAATGATCAGATCGCCCGGCGCCAGATTCGCCGGAGCGCCGCCATTCCAGACGATGTCGCGCGTCGCCGCCTCGCCGAAGGAGATGCGGTGGCGGATGGCCAGCCAGATGATCTCGGCCGATGACAAGGTCATCAGCGGTAGCACGAGCGGATCGCGCAGGTTCCAGCTCACGTCACGCGAGCGCAGCAGTTCGCGCAGGTTGGCGCGCCACTCCGGCCGGCGCTTGAGGAAGGAGCCTTCCGTCGTCGTCAGACAGGGCAGCACTTGCTGCATGCGTTCGTGCGGCCCTTGCGCGATCTGACTGGCGCCCTCCGGTTCGGTGATCGCCCGGGCCAGGCTCTCGGGATCGAGGAAATGCACACCACTGGTCATGCGTGGATTGCATTCAAGCGCGTACGGCGTGCCGTCGTCGGCCAGCATGAAGTCGAACGACAGGAAGCCGCTGGCGCCGGTCGCTTCGGCGAAGACTGCGATCCAGTCGTCGACACGCGGCAAACCCCCGACACGGCGGAAGGCGACCGCCACCGTGCCATCGAGCACCGTGCCCGCGTAGAGCGATGTCCCGATCACGCGACCCTTGTGCAGCACCGAGAAACTGCTGATCTCCTTGCCGGCAATCGCCGCCTGGACGATCGCCGGACGCGCGCCCGGCTCGGGCAGCGGTTGGCCGCGCGCGATCCGCTCAAGCCCGATGCCCGACCGCGACTGCGCGAACTTGACCACCGTGTCGCACCGCTGCGCCAACGACACCGCCTCGGGCGTGCCAAGCGGATGCGTTTCCGGCACCGGCAGCCCCAGGCCGCTGGCCAGTTCCGCGAAACGCTGCTTGTCGTAGACCGCGTGCAGCAGCGGCCGGTCCGGCGCGAACAGCCGCACGCCATCCAACAGGTGCGGCATCAGTTCCGCGGCATGCAGCACTTCCTCGGAGATCGGCAAGATCAGCGACACGGTCTCGCGCGCCACCACCTCCAGCATGTCGGCGACATAGGCCGCCTGATCGGTGACCGGAGCCGTCACCTTGTGGCAGGCATCGACGAAGCGCGAGGTGCGCGCCAGGTGCCAGGCCATCGGTTCGGCGACGACGACCCGCCACCCGATGTGCTTCAGCCCCTCCGCCAGCACCATCCCCTTGGGCATGCGTCCAAGCGTCAGAAGCGCTGTCTTGCTCACCGATGGCGTCCGTCGAGATTGGGTATCGTTACAAGCCGATGGCGCTCATGCGATTTGCCCGTCGAGACGACACCGTGCATGAGCCTCCACACTGTCCGACATGCTATGAGTGTCAAGATGACGTGACAATCCACACCGCTTGCGCCTATCGTCGGAACGCCGGCGCAGGCCATGGTGCCGCACGCCGCAGACAGAGTTTGAGCGTTGACACACAGCTATCCATTCTCGGCGATCGTTGGCCAGGACGGCATGAAGCAGGCGCTGCTGATCGCCGCCGTCGATCCGACCATCGGCGGGGTTCTGGTGTTCGGCGACCGGGGTACCGGCAAGTCCACCGCCGTGCGCGCGCTGGCCTCGCTGCTGCCGAAGATGCGCGTCGTCGTCGGCTGCCACTACGGGTGCGATCCCGCCGGCGACACTGCCCTGTGCGAGATCTGCCGCGCTCCTCGCGATGGGGGAGAGCTGAAAAGCCGACAGGTCGCCGTGCCGGTGGTCGACCTGCCGCTCGGCGCCACCGAGGACCGCGTCGTCGGCGCGCTGGATATCGAGCGCGCGTTGAGCCAGGGCGAACGCGCCTTCCAGCCCGGCCTGCTGGCCCAGGCCAATCGCGGCTTTCTCTACATCGACGAGGTCAACCTGCTGGAGGACCACATCGTCGACCTGCTGCTCGACGTCGCCGCGTCAGGCGAGAACGTGGTCGAGCGCGAGGGGCTGAGCATCCGCCATCCGGCGCGCTTCGTGCTGGTGGGCAGCGGCAACCCGGAAGAAGGCGAGCTACGCCCGCAACTGCTCGACCGCTTCGGCCTGTCGGTCGACGTGGCGACGCCCGAGGACCTCAAGGATCGCATGGAAGTGGTGCGCCGGCGCGACGCCTACGACCGCGATCCGGACGCCTTCATGGCGGCCTGGAAACGCAAGGACGCGAGCGTGCGCCGCTCCATCGTCAAGGCACGGGAGCGGCTGGAGGGTATCGCGGTTCCCGACGCCGTGCTGGAGAACGCCGCTCATCTGTGCATGGCGCTCGGCACCGACGGATTGCGCGGCGAACTGACCCTGATGCGGGCCGCCCGCGCGCTCGCCGCCATGGGCGCTGCCAAGATCGTCGACGAGACGCATCTGCGTCAGGTCGCGCCGCTGGTCCTTAGCCACCGCCTGCGCCGCAACCCCCTCGACGAGGCACGCGCCGCCCAGCGCGTCGAACGCGCGGTGGAGGAGCTGTTTGCCTGATGCACGCACCGCTTCCGCCCGAACAGCATCGCCCTTCGCCCGATCACGGCGCGCGTGCCTGGGACGACGCGGTGCTGGCGGCAAGCCTGTTCGCCATCGATCCGGCCGGCTTTGGCGGCATCGCCCTGCGCGCCCATGCCGGTCCGGTGCGCGATGCCTGGCAGGACGCCCTGGCCCGCATGCGTGGGCGCGAGGGAGCGATCCGCAAGCTGCCGGCCCATATCGGCGATGAACGCCTGATCGGCGGGCTCGACCTAGCCGCCACGCTGAACGCGGCAAAGCCGGTCATGCGCAAGGGTCTGCTGGCGGAAGCCCATGGCGGCATCGTGGTGGTGCCGATGGCTGAACGCCTCGACGGGCTCGTCGCCTCGCGTCTGTGCGCCGCGCTCGACGATCACGAGATCGCCTTGCAGCGCGACGGGCTGGCCGCGCAACTGCCCGCCCGCATCGGCGTAGTCGCGCTGGACGAGGGTATCGATCCGGAAGAGACCATCCCGCCGGCCCTCGACGACCGGCTGTCCTTCCGCTGCGACCTCACCCTGACGGCGATCCGCGACATTGCGCCGGAGCCTTACGGCAACGACGAGATCGCCGCTGTCGCCGGGAGCCTGCATGCAGCGCGTCCCGATGACGAGCTGATCGCCGCCATGGTACAGATCGCCGCGAGCTTCGGCGTGCCATCGTTGCGCGCGGTGACCTTCGCCGTGCGGGCGAGCCTGGCGCTAGCCCTGCTCGAGGGGCGCAAGGCCCCCGACAAGGACGACATCGCCCGCGCGGCGGCGCTGGTGATCGGTCCGCGCGCCACGATGCTGCCGACGCCGGAGCCCGAGGAATCCCAGCCCGATACCGAGGAACCACCCCCGCCGGACGATGACATGCCGGACAGCGACGATGATGCGTCCGACTTGACCCTCGACGACGTTGTGCTTGACGCGGTGACCGCGGCGATCCCAGCCGATCTGCTGGCGCGTCTGCGGGTGGATGCAGCGCGCAGTGCACGCATGAACGCGGAAGGGCGCAACGGCGCCCGGCAAAAGGCGCAGTTGCGCGGCCGCCCGATCGGCACGCGCACCGGCAAGCCCGATGGGCGCAACCGCCTGCACGTGGTCGAGACGCTTCGCGCCGCCGCCCCCTGGCAGCGCCTGCGCAAGGGCGCAAAGGAGCATGGCAACCGCGTGGCGGTACGCGCCGAGGATTTCCGTCTGCGGCGCTACCAGCACAACACGGAGAGCCTGACCATCTTCGCCGTGGACGCGTCGGGCTCCGCCGCGCTGAACCGGCTCGCCGAGGCCAAGGGTGCCGTCGAACTGCTGCTGGCGGACTGCTACGCGCGGCGCGACCAGGTGGCGCTGATCGCCTTTCGCGGCGACAGCGCCGATCTGGTGCTGCCGCCGACCCGCTCGCTGGTGCGCGCCAAACGGACCCTTGCCGGCCTGCCGGGAGGCGGCGGCACGCCGCTGGCGGCCGCAATCGATGCAGCAGGTGTGCTCGCCGAGGATGCAAGCCGGCGCGGCCGCAGCCCGCGTCTCGTCTATCTCACCGACGGCAGCGCCAATGTGGGATACGAGCCGGGCGCCGGACGCAAGGCAGCCCATGCCGACGCCCTGACGGCGGCGGCGCGTCTGCGCGCCGCGAACATGCCGGCGCTGATGATCGACACCTCGCCGCGCGGCAACCCCCGCGCGGAGGAGATCGCGACCGAGATGGGCGCTGTCTATCTGCCGTTGCCCCACGCCGACGCGGCCAGCGTGCGCGACGCGGTGAGCGCGGCGTCGCCGCAAGGCGCGCGCAGATGATCACGGCGTCCTTCGAACGGCCGTCGTGGCATGACCTTGGCGAGGGCTGGCCCAACAACGAGACGAGCCGCTTCGTCGAAGCCGGTCAGCTCACCTGGCACGTGCAGGAGATGGGCGATGGCCCCACCCTCCTGTTGCTGCACGGAACCGGCGCAGCGACCCATTCCTGGCGCGACCTGATGCCGCTGCTGGCCGAGCGCTTCCGCGTCATCGCGGTCGATCTGCCGGGCCACGGCTTCACCACCGCACCACCCTTCAGCCGCTTGAGCCTGCCGCGTGTGGCGCGCATGACCGGCGACCTGCTTGCCGAACTCGATGTGCAAGCGCGGCTCATCGTCGGCCATTCCGCCGGTGCGGCGGTCGCCATCCAGATGGTGCTGAGCAGCGCCAGTTCCCCTGCCGGCATCGTCAGCCTGAACGGCGCGTTACTGCCATTTCCCGGCATGGCCGGACATCTGTTTCCGGGACTGGCCAAGATGCTGTTCGTCAATCCGCTGGCACCGCGCTTGTTCGCCATGGGCGGCCAGGACCGCACCCGCGTCGAACGGTTGATCCGCTCCACCGGCTCGCAGATCGACGAAGGCGGCGTGAGGCACTACCAGAGCCTGATGACCACCCCCGGCCACGTTTCCGGTGCGCTGGCCATGATGGCCAACTGGGACCTGGAGCCGCTGTCGCGGCGGCTCGCCCTGCTTGAAACGCCGACATTGATGATCGCCGGCGACCGCGACCGGGCGGTCCCGCCGGAGAATGCGCGCTCGATCGTCAAGCAATTGCCGCAGGGCGAACTGAAGGTCATGGATGGCCTCGGTCATCTGGCCCACGAGGAACGCCCCGCCGAGATCGCCGATGCGATCACCGCGTTCGCCGAAAGACACGAAATTCTCAACGCCGAAACCGTCTGATCTGTGTTGCGTCAGGTTGGCGGACGCGATTTAATGTCAACTTATGTTGACAACTGTCGATTCCTCCCGGCCTGACACCAGCGGCCTCGGCAATGGGCCGCACGCGGTGGTGATCGGCAGCGGATTCGGTGGGCTTGCCGCTGCGGTGCGCCTCGGCGCCAAGGGATACCGGGTCACCATGCTGGAGCGGCTCGACCAGGCCGGCGGGCGCGCCAGTGTATTCCGCCAGGACGGCTTCACCTTCGACGCCGGCCCCACCATCATCACCCTGCCCTTCCTGTTCGAAGAGCTGTGGGCCTTGTGCGGGCGCCGGCTGGCCGATGACATCGAGTTGCACGCACTCGATCCGTTCTATCGCATTCTGTTTGACGACGGTTCGCATATGGACTGCCGTCACGACCCGGACGAAATGCGCGCCGAGATCGCGAAAATCTCACCGGCCGACGCGGCAAATTACGAACCCTTCATGCGCGCCAGCGAGGCGATCTACCAGTTCGGCTTCGTGGAGCTCGGCCAGATCCCGTTCCACAAACTGGCGACACTGGCCCGGTCCGTGCCGGGCTTCGCCCGCCACCGCGCCGATCGGTCCGTCTACGACCTGGCGTCGCGGTATTTCACCGATCCCAAGCTGCGCTTCGCCTTCAGCTTCCATCCGCTGTTCATCGGCGGCAATCCGTTCCGGGCCACCGCCATCTATGGCCTGGTAAGCCATATCGAGCGCGCCTTCGGCGTGCACTTCCCGCGCGGCGGCACCGGCAGCCTGGTGGCCGGTCTCGTCGACCTCATCGAGGGTCAGGGCGGCGCCGTGCGCTGCGACGCCGATGTCGCCGAAATCCTGCTCGACGGGCGCCGGGCAACGGGTGTGCGACTCGCCTCCGGCGAGGAGATCGCCGCCGATATCGTCGTCTCCAATGCCGACTCCGCCGCCACCTACCACAAGATGCTGCCGACCTCCGCGCGCAAACGCTGGAGCGACGAGAAGCTCGCCCGCGCGCGGTACTCCATGAGCCTGTTTATCTGGTACTTCGGCACCAACCGGACCTATCCGGACGTGCCGCACCACTCGATCGTGCTTGGCCCACGCTACCGCGAACTGATCACCGACATTTTCGACCGCAAGGTGCTGGCCGACGACTTCTCGCTCTACCTGCATCGTCCGACCGCCACCGACCCCTCGCTGGCACCCGATGGCTGCGACGCGTTCTATGTGCTCTCGCCGGTGCCGCACCTGGACGCCGGCATTGACTGGGAGGCGCAGGCAGAACCCTACCGCCGCAAGATCGAGAGCGAACTCTCGCGCCGCCTGCTGCCAGGACTGCGGGATGCGGTGGTGTCGTCACGCGTCATGACGCCGGTCGATTTCCGAGACCGTCTCGGCTCCTACAACGGAGCCGCCTTCGGCCTCGAACCGGTGCTCACCCAGAGCGCCTGGTTCCGTCCCCACAACAGAAGCGAGGACGTCGACAATCTCTATCTCGTCGGCGCCGGGACCCATCCCGGAGCCGGCGTACCCGGCGTCCTGTCATCCGCCATCGTCCTTGACCAACTGGTGCCGCATGCAAGCCAATTCGCCTGACAAGACAATCCAGACCGACGATCTCGCCGTCTGCCAGCAACTGATCCAGACCGGCTCGCGTTCGTTCTACACCGCCTCGCTGCTGCTGCCGGCGCGGGTGCGCGCACCGGCCTATGCGCTGTATGCGTTCTGCCGTCTGTCCGACGACGCGGTCGATGTCGACGGGCAGTGCGTGGACGCCGCCGACGGCCTGCGCGAACGGCTCGAGCGCGCCTATGCCGGCATGCCGGCGGACAACGCCGCCGACCGCGCCTTCGCCGAGATGGTGGCGCGCCACGACCTCCCCAAGGCGCTGCCGCTGGCGCTGCTCGACGGGCTCGCCTGGGACGTCAGGAGCCGCGACTATCACACCCTGTCGGAGCTCTACGACTACTCCGCCCGGGTAGCCGGTTCCGTCGGCGCCATGATGACCGTGCTGATGGGCGTGCGCGATGCCGACGTGCTGGCGCGCGCCTGCGATCTCGGCGTCGCCATGCAGCTCACCAACATTGCCCGCGACGTCGGCGAGGACGCCCGCAACGGCCGCATCTACCTGCCATCGGACTGGCTCGAGGAGGCGGGCGTGGACCGCAACCGGCTGCTTGCCGAACCCGCCTTCACGCCCGAACTGGCAGCCGTCATCGCCCGGCTGATCGGGGCCGCCGACAAGCTCTACGACCGCTCGCTTGGCGGCATCTGCGCCCTGCCCATCGACTGCCGCCCGTCGATCCACGCCGCGCGGCTGATCTACCGCGAGATCGGGCACCAGCTCGCGAGCAAGGGCTATGACTCGATCGCCCGGCGCACGGTGGTCTCGCGCGAACGCAAGATCCAGCTTCTCGCCAAGGCCTGCCTGAAGTCTGTCACCGCCGCAGCCGATGTCTTCGGTCCAGCACTCGACGAGACGGCCTTCCTGGTCGACGCGGTTCCCTACAACCCGTTCGCGCCGCGCATCCGCGCCTGGTGGCAGCTTGAACAGCCGATCGGCCGGCTGCTGGAACTGTTCGAGCAGTTGGAGCAGCGCGAACGCTTCAATTACGCCGTTGAACGCGAGGAGGCGCGCGGGCTGGAGTGATTTGGCAATCCAAAATGCCGATTGAGTGGTATACAGGCCATTCGCAACCCCAACACGGGAAGCCGCATGTCCTGGTCCCTGGTCGCATTCTGCGTCGCCTGCTACGGCGCGGCGATGACCGGCGGTATCTTCCGCCCGGGCGCCTGGTACCGCGCCCTCAACAAACCGTCCTGGCAGCCGCCGGACTGGCTCTTCGCGCCGGTGTGGATGGTGCTTTACGGCATGATCGCGGTGTCCGGCTGGTTCGTGTGGCGCGAGGCGGGCTGGAGCGGCGCGGCGATCGCGCTGATCATCTTCGCGGTGCAACTGGTGCTCAACGCGCTGTGGTCAGCGCTGTTCTTCGGCCTGAAGCGCATGGACCTGGCGCTGATCGATGTCGCCGCGCTGTGGCTCAGTGTCGCCGCCATGATGGTCACCTTCTGGCCGATCCACCAGGGCGCCGCGCTGCTGCTGATCCCCTATCTGCTGTGGGTCAGCTTCGCCGCCTTCCTCAACTACACCGTCCTTCGACTCAACCCGGCGGAGAACCGCGCCGCGGTCGGGTCGTAGCGGCAGGCCATCGCCTGCGCACAACACGCCACAAGCAACACATGGACGCCGAACGCTGGTCTACCGGTTAGCCGGTTGGCCGCAAGACGCGTGCGGCTCAACGAAAGGAGCAAATCATGGAAGCGACCGTCTTCAAGCTGATCCAGCTTGCCCTGGTGTTCGGCGGTGCCATCGGCTTCGCCGTCTGGCAGATCGTCTCGGTGAACAAGGAGCTTGCCAACGCCAAGGGCAAGTCGATGTTCCAGGGCGACTGAGCCGATCGAACCGCGCGATCAGAAGGTGCGCCGAGGCATGCGCCACGGCAGCAGCAGCTTGACCCAGCGCGAGGAGAAGCGCTCCAGGTCCAGACTTTCGTGCACGCCCGCGCCGGTCGCGCCCAGGAGCTGCGTTTCCACCACCGAGCGGGCGTAGAACGGCGTATCCAGCAGCGTCTGCACGACGCGGGCCTCGCCTTGCGAGCGCGTCGCCCGGTCGATACCCCACAGCGTTCGCGGCAGGCCGACCTCCGCCGGCGCATCGAATTGCTCATGCCGGCCATTGGCGCCGTAGCGCACCGCGACCACGCGCGAGGACCCGTCCCGCGCGGTCGGCTCGTAAAGCAAGGCGCAGCCATCCTCCAGATCGGCCCGCGACCAGTGCCAGTGGGAAAACCCCTCCTCCAGCGACTCCGAGCCCGCATTGCTGTCGACGTAGCCGCGCCCCGTCCAGTTGAGCGCGGGATGGCTGAACGCGGCCTCGACACGCGCCAACGGCGCGATCGGCCGCCAACGATGGCGTGCATTGGGATCGAGCACGAAAGCAGTCTCGGCGAGCGCGGTCGGAAACACCCGCACCTGACCGCGGAGGCGCTTCGGGATCGGCACGGCGATCTCGTCGATCTCGATCACCAGGCTGTCGCCCTGCCACGACAGGGAACTCGGCCCGACCCGGAAGTGATCAACGCCGCGGTCGAGCGCCAAGGCCGTGCGCTCGGTCATCGCCCAGCGCGCGCCGCGCCTGCCGTACAGCGCCACGTTGATCGCCACATGATCTTCGGGACTGTGCCGCCCCGACCACGCATAGTAAGGAGAGAAGACGCTGCCGATGAAGGCGATGACGGTCAGCGCGTACTGTCCGTCGTCGCTCAGCGCGTCGACATACCACCAGACATAGCCGCCGGGACCGACTGTCGTGTCGAAGCCAGGTCGGCCAGGATCGCGCGTGCCGCCAGCCGGCCCGACAGTGCCGCCATCGGCAGACCCGGCCCCGGATGCACGCTGCCCCCCGCCAGATAAAGTCCGGGTAGCTTGCTGCGCGCGTCGTGTCGGCGGAACCCCGCGAACGGACTGTGGTTGGCCACCCCGTAGAGCGCCCCTCCGGTCTGCGGGAACAGGCGGTTGAAGCCCACCGGCGTGGTGATGACGCTGTGACCGGGAGCGATCTCCACCTCGAGGCCGCAGTCGTTGAGCCGCGTCAGGGCCTGTTGCTGGCATCGCTCGATCTCCGTGTCGTCGAATGTCGGCCTGTCGCCGGTCGGCGGCGCGTTGATGATCATCAACAGCCGCTCCTCGCCTGATGGCGGCGGCCCATCATCATCACTGCGATCCTGCGCACAGACATAGACCGTCGGGTCATCCGGCAGCCTGCTGTTTGCGAAGATCGCCTCGAACTCTTCATTATAGGCACGGTTGAAGAAGACGCTGTGGCGCACCAGCGGAAAGCCACGCGTCTTCGCCACCACCGTCCAGGCCAGTGCCGACAAGGAGCGCTCGCGCGGATCGACCGGACCGACCGCCTTCGCCGCCTCGGCGCCGAACAGGCCGGCACCGAGTGCGGCCACGTCCGCATTGGCCAGCACACAATCGGCCTCGATCACCTCGCCATCGGCAAGCCGCACACCGCTCGCCGCGCCATCGCGCGTCAGCACCTCGACGACCTCGCAGTCGGTGCGGAAGGTCGTACCCTGCATCTCCGCCGCCGTTCGAATCGCTTCGCCCAGGCGATACATGCCACCCTCGACAAGCCACACCCCGTCGAGCTCCACATGCGCCACCAGCATCAGAGTCGCCGGGGCCATGAACGGCGAGGAACCGCAATAGGTGGCGTAACGGCCGAAGAGCTGGCGCAGGCGCGGGTCTTGGAAGTGGTCGCCCAGCGCCTTCCACAGGGTCGAGAACGGACGGATCGCCAGCCCGCCGAGCCCGATCCTGCCGGTCAGGGACAGCATCGAGGGACGCGCCGCGCGCAGGAACGGCGTTTCGAGAATCCGGTAGATCTCCGCAGCCTTGGCGGCGAACGCCCGAAAGCCCTCTGCTTCCCTGTCGCCGGCGAAAGCGCGAATGGCGTCCGTGCTGCTGTCGAGATCGGCAAACAGGTCGAGCCGCTCGTCGGCGCTCCAGGCGTGCCGCGCCAGCAGGCTGGCCTTGCTCAGCGAAACCGCATCCGCAAAGGACAGCCCCGCCTCGTCGAACAGTTCCTCGAACACCCAGCGCATGGTGAAGACGGTCGGCCCGCCATCGATGCGCGTGCCGCCGACGGGCACCTCGCGCAGCTTGCCACCGACATATTGCTGGCGCTCCAGCACGGTGACGCGCACGCCTCTGGCGGACAAGGCCAGGGCCGCAGCGAGCCCGCCCATTCCCGCACCGACGATTACCACATGCGCGTCGCTCAACCCGGCTGCCTCACAAATCGTTTGATCGCGACCGAAACGAATGTCAATATTGATTGACACTATCGGTCGCAAGTCAATCTTGACGGCGATGGGAGGGGAAACGGCCATGGACACCGCCGCGCGGATCGAAAGAGCACTCAAGGATGCCGTTGATCATGCGACCGGTCCCGGGGCACCGCCGAAGATCGCGGCCGCCCTGCGCCATGCGGTGTTCCCCGGCGGCGCGCGAGTGCGTCCCCGGCTGTGCCTCGCGGTGGCCCATGCCTGCGGCGACGACCGGCCGGTGCTGAGCAATGCTGCGGCGAGCGCCATCGAACTGCTGCACTGCGCCTCGCTGGTGCATGACGACATGCCCTGCTTCGACGACGCGGAGACGCGGCGTGGCCGCGCTTCGGTCCACGCAGCCTACGGCGCTCCGCTGGCGCTGCTGGCCGGTGACGCGCTGATCGTGCTCGCATTCGAGACGCTGGCGCGCGGTGGATCCGAGACACCGGATCGTCTGGCACATCTCATTCAGGTCGTCTCCGGCGCCGTCGGCATGCCCACCGGCATAACCGCCGGCCAGGCCTGGGAGAGCGAACCCGCCGTTGCCATCGACACCTACCACCGCGCCAAGACCGGCGCGCTGTTCATCGGTGCCTGCAAGGCCGGCGCGGTTTCCGCCGGCGCCGACCCGGCGCAATGGGAAGGTCTGGGCGATGCGCTGGGCGCTGCCTACCAGGCCGCCGACGACCTGCGCGATGCCCTCGCCGAAAGCGAGGAGATGGGCAAGCCCGCCGGTCAGGACGAAGCGCACGAACGGCCCAACATGGTCGCCGAATGCGGCATGGCCGACACCAAGGCACGGCTGGAGCAGCATGTGGCGGGCGCGATCGCGGCAATCCCGCCCTGCCCCGGCGCCGCCGACCTGCAGGCGCTGATCAAGGGCGAAGCCAAGCGGCTGATGCCGAAGAAGCTCGTCCGCCACGCGGCGTGAGCGCGCGATGCCGCCGCCCGCTCCGCTCACTGCGGACGAGACACCGCCGACCCCTGTGACAAGCTGGACGGACCGCCTCTATGCCTGGCGCGACCGGCTGCTGCGCGATCCCCGTTTCATCCGCCTTGCCAGCCGGTTTCCGCTGACCCGTCCGATCGCCCGCCGGCGCGCCCGGCAGACCTTCGAGCTGGTCACCGGTTTCGTCTACTCGCAGGTACTGCTCGCCTGCGTCCGGCTGCGGATGCTGCATCATCTCGCCGACGGGCCGCGAGAGGCAAGCGAACTCGCACGCCTGATGGAGCTCTCTCCGGAAACAACCGAACGCCTGCTGGAAGCCGCGCGCTCCATCGGTCTGGTGACGAGGCGCGGCGGCGAGCGCTACGGCCTCGGCGAGATCGGCGCCACGGTACTCGGCAATCCCGGCATACTGGCGATGATCGAGCATCACGCGCTGCTGTACCGCGACCTGACCGATCCAGTGGCGCTGCTGCGCGGCGAGACCGGCGAAACGGAACTCGCCCGCTTCTGGGGATATGCCAGGGGCGAGGCGCCCGACACGCTGCCCGCCGACGAGGTCGCCGACTACAGCGCCTTGATGGCCGCCTCCCAGAGCTTCATCGCCGAGGAGGTGCTCGACGCCTACCCGCTGGACGGCCATCACAGGCTGCTCGATGTCGGTGGCGGCGAAGGCGCCTTCGCGGTCGCCGCGGCCAAGCGCGTGCCGCATCTTCAGGTTGGCGTCTTCGACCTGCCGGCGGTCGCCGAACGGGCGCGCAGCCGCTTTGCCCGCGAGGGGCTGGAGAACCGCGCCACCGCGACCGGCGGCGACTTCTTCGCCGATGCCCTGCCGCGCGGCGGCGATGTCATCTCCCTGGTGCGCATCGTGCACGACCATGACGATGGCCCGGCGCTTGAACTGCTGCGCAACGTGCGCCAGGCGCTCGACGGCGGCGGTACGCTGCTGCTGGCCGAACCGATGGCCGAAACGCCCGGCGCGGAACGTGCCGGTGCTGCCTATTTCGGCTTCTACCTGCTTGCCATGGGCAGCGGACGACCGCGCAGCGAAGCCGAACTGATCGGTATGCTGCGCGCGGCCGGCTTCGCCAACATCCGGCCAGCGGCCACTGCCAGCCCGCTGCTGACGCGCGTTCTGATCGCGCGCACCTGACAACCGCCAAATAACTCCCGAAATCGGCCTGCAGGCCACGATTCGTGTCGTGGAACGCCGCTGGCGCATGGATCGCATGCGCAAACTCCGCGCAGCCACTCCACACCATATGTCAATTTTACTTGACATATTATAGAGTAAAAATAAACTTACACACAGTGGCGGAAAGCCCGCGAAAACAGTGGGGGATAAAGGGCGTGAGCCCATACGTAAGCCCAGAATTGAAGACCCGCGCAGTGGTCCTGGAGGCACCGGAGAAGCTCGCTCTCAGCCAGCTTGATCTGACCCCGCCCGGCGATGACGATCTGGTTGTCGATATTGCCTGGAGCGGCATCTCCACCGGCACCGAGAAACTGCTCTGGTCGGGCCGTATGCCGGACTTCCCCGGCATGGGTTATCCCCTTGTTCCCGGATACGAATCCGTCGGTCAGGTGATTGATGCCGGCCCGGCGGCGCGCGGGCGCATCGGCCAGCATGTCTTCGTTCCCGGCGCACGCTGCTTTGGCGACGTGCGCGGACTGTTCGGCGGAGCCGCGTCGCGCGTCGTCGTCGCTTCGGAGCGGGTCGCCGACATCGGCGAACGACTCGACGAGGATGGCGTGCTGCTCGCGCTGGCCGCGACCGCCTACCACGCACTGGCCACCAAAGATGCCCGTCCGCCGGAACTGATCGTCGGTCACGGCGTGCTCGGACGGCTGCTGGCGCGCATCGCGGCCGTGCTGTTCGATACGCCCCCGACCGTGTGGGAGACCAATCCCGCGCGCGCCGCAGGCAGCAACGGCTACACGGTTATCGATCCGACCACCGACGAGCGCCACGACTACGCCGCAATCTACGACGTCAGCGGCGACGCCGGCCTGCTCGACACGTTGATCCAGCGTCTTGCCCTTGGCGGCGAGATCGTGCTGGCCGGCTTCTACGACGCACCGCTGTCCTTCGCCTTCCCGCCCGCCTTCATGCGCGAGGCGCGGCTGCGCGTCGCTGCCGAGTGGCAGCGCCGGGACCTCGACGCGGTGATCGCACTGATCGGTGAGGGGCACCTGTCGCTTGACGGCCTGATCACCCACCGTTCCGCCGCCCGGGACGCCGGCGATGCCTACCGCACCGCCTTCGCCGATCCCGACTGCCTGAAGATGGTTCTCGACTGGAGACACGTTGCATGAGCGCGATGACCGATACAGCCGCATGGACGCCCGCCCAGCCAAAGCCCGCCGACGCACTGCGCGCCGAAGCGGCCATAGAACCCGATCCGGTGCACACCGGCGAGGCCACCAAGGACACCCAGATCATCGCCATCTACGGCAAGGGGGGCATCGGCAAGAGCTTCACCCTCGCCAACCTGAGCTACATGATGGCACAGCAGGGCAAGAAGACCCTGCTGATCGGCTGCGACCCCAAGAGCGACACCACCTCGCTGCTGTTCGGCGGGCGCTCCACGCCGACCATCATCGAGACCTCCTCTAAGAAGAAGCTCGCCGGCGAAGAGGTCACCATCGGCGACGTCTGCTTCAAGCGCGACGGCGTCTTCGCCATGGAGCTTGGCGGACCGGAGGTCGGTCGCGGCTGCGGCGGCCGCGGCATCATTCACGGCTTCGAGACGCTGGAGAAGCTGGGCTTCCACGACTGGGACTTCGACTACGTCCTGCTCGACTTCCTGGGCGACGTGGTGTGCGGCGGCTTCGGCCTGCCGATTGCCCGCGACATGTGCCAGAAGGTCATCGTCGTCGGCTCCAACGACCTGCAATCGCTCTACGTCGCCAACAACGTCTGCTCGGCGGTGGAGTACTTCCGCAAGCTCGGCGGCAATGTCGGCGTCGCCGGCATGGTCATCAACAAGGATGACGGCACCGGCGAGGCGCACGCCTTCGCCGAAAAGGTCGGCATTCCGGTGCTCGCCGCGATTCCCGCCGACGAGGACATCCGCCGCAAGAGCGCGAACTACGAGATCATCGGCAAGCCCGATGGCCAGTGGGGCCCGCTGTTCGGCGAGCTCGGCACCAACGTTGCCGAAGCCCCGCCCATGCACCCCACGCCGCTCACCCATGACGAGCTTCTCGGCCTGTTCAAGAGCGAGGAGACCGGCGCCGACTTCATGCTGCAGCCGGCCACCTTCGAGGACATGTGCGGCGTCGATTACGTCGAGAAGCCCTCCCTTGAAGTGATCTACGACGAGGTCTGAGCACGAACCCGATGACCGATCAGCTCGACCATAGGCCAACGACTGCCGACGACGGGGAAGTCGTCTATGACGGTGCCGCCGATGCGCCCATGGCCAATGACGGCGATACCGCCGGCGGCATGGGCTGCGGTGCTTCCGCGCTGGCCGCGGAAGGTGCGGCCGGCCAGAAGGGCGCAGGCGTCGACGGGCTGGGCTGCCACGCCGGCAAGGACGCGCTGCGCGCTGCCGCCAAGTCCGCCGGCAAGACCGAAATCCTCGAGCAGTACGAGAAGGACTATCCGCTCGGACCCCACGACCAGCCGCAATCCATGTGCCCGGCCTTCGGCTCGCTGCGCGTGGGGCTTCGCATGCGCCGCACCGCGACCGTGCTGTCGGGCTCGGCCTGCTGCGTGTACGGCCTGACCTTCACCTCGCACTTCTATGGCGCGCGCCGCACCGTCGGCTATGTGCCGTTCAATTCCGAGACGCTGGTCACCGGCAAGCTGTTCGAGGACATCCGCGAGGCGGTGTTCAAGCTCGCCGACCCGGAGAAATACGACACCGTCATCGTCACCAACCTGTGCGTGCCCACCGCCTCGGGCGTGCCGCTCAGGCTGCTGCCGAAGGAAATCAACGGCGTACGCATCGTCGGCATCGACGTACCGGGCTTCGGTGTGCCGACCCACGCGGAAGCCAAGGATGTGCTCGCCGGCGCGATGCTCGCCTACGCCCGCGAGGAAGTCACCCAGGGGCCGGTGCAGGCGCCGCGCGACGGCAAGGCCAAGCGCCCGACCGTGACGCTGGTCGGCGAGATGTTCCCCGCCGACCCGGTGGGCATCGGCATGATGCTGGAGCCGCTGGGTCTGACCGCCGGGCCCGTCGTGCCAACGCGCGAATGGCGCGAACTCTATTCCGCGCTCGACTGTGCCGCGGTCGCCGCGATCCATCCCTTCTACACCGCCTCCTTCCGCGAGTTCGAAGCGGCCGGCCGCACCATCATCGGCTCCGCGCCGGTCGGCCGCGACGGCACCGCGGAATGGCTGGAAGCGATCGGCGAGGCCTGCGGCGTTGCCCGCAAGAAGGTGCACAAGGCCAAGGACGCGATCCTGCCGGCGATCTCCGGCGCGCTTGCCGCCATGCCGATCAAGGGCCGCATCACCATGTCGGGCTACGAGGGCTCGGAACTGCTCGTGGCGCGCCTGCTGGTGGAGAGCGGCGCGGACGTGCGCTACGTCGGCACCGCTTGCCCGAAGACGCGGTTCTCAGAAGCCGACTGCGACTGGCTGACGTCGAAGGGCGTCACCGTTCAGTACCGCGCCTCGCTGGAAAACGACCTCGCCGCCATGGAGGCCTTCGAGCCCGATCTGGCCATCGGCACCACGCCGGTGGTGCAGAAGGCCAAGGAACGCTCGATTCCCGCCCTCTACTTCACCAACCTGATTTCCGCCCGTCCGCTGATGGGTCCGGCCGGTGCCGGCTCGCTGGCCCAGGTGATCAACGCAGCACTCGCCAACAAGGCGCGCTTCGACACGATGACCGAGTTCTTCGAGGGCGTCGGCTCGGGCCATGCCGCCGGCGTCTGGGAGGACGTTCCCGAGGACCGTCCCTCCTTCAAGAAGAAATACGCCGCCCGCCTCAAGGCGCCGACGAAGAAGATCGTGGAGGATTCGACGGGATGTTGATCCTCGATCTCGATCGCGCCGGGGGCTACTGGGGCTCCGTCTACGCCTTCACCGCGGTAAAGGGCTTGCAGGTCATCATCGACGGCCCGGTGGGTTGCGAGAACCTGCCAGTCACCTCGGTGCTGCACTACACCGATGGTCTCCCGCCGCACGAGTTGCCGATCGTCGTCACCGGGCTGGCGGAGGAAGAGCTAGGTCAGAAGGGCACCGAGGAAGCGATGCGCCGGGCGCACGCGACGCTCGATCCCGAGCTTCCCGCCGTGGTGGTGACCGGCTCCATCGCCGAGATGATCGGCGGCGGCGTGACGCCGGAAGGCACCAACATCCAGCGCTTCCTGCCGCGCACCATCGACGAGGACCAGTGGCAGAGCGCCGACCGCGCCATCAACTGGCTGTGGACCGAATTCGGCACCAAGAACGGCAAGATGCCGCGCCCGCGCGCCCGCAAGGACGGCGAGCCGCCGAAGGTCAACATCATCGGGCCGATCTACGGCACCTTCAACACGCCCTCCGACCTCGCCGAGATCCGCCGCCTGATCGAAGGCATCGGCGCCGAGGTCAACATGGTGTTCCCGCTCGGCAGCCACCTGGCCGACATCCGCCGGCTGGTCGATGCGGACGTCAATGTGTGCATGTACCGCGAATACGGCCGCCTGCTCTGCGAGACGCTGGACAAGCCGTATCTGCAGGCGCCCATCGGGCTGCACTCGACCACCAAGTTCCTGCGTACGCTTGGCGAACTGACCGGCCTCGATCCCGAGCCCTTCATCGCGCACGAGAAGCACACCACCATCAAGCCGCTGTGGGATCTGTGGCGCTCGGTGACCCAGGATTTCTTCGGCACCGCGAGCTTCGCCATCGTCGCCAACGAGACCTATTCGCGCGGCGTGCGGCACTTCCTCGAAGAGGAGATGGGGCTGCCCTGCACGTTCGCGTTCGCCCGCCGCGCCGGCGTCAAACCCGACAACGACGCGGTACGCGATGCGATCCGCGACACCCCGCCGCTGGTGATGTTCGGCTCTTACAACGAGCACATGTACCTGAAGGAAGCCGGCTCGCGGGCGATCTACATCCCGGCGTCCTTCCCCGGCGCCATCATCCGCCGCCACACCGGCACGCCCTTCATGGGCTATGCCGGCGCCACCTACATCATCCAGGAAGTCTGCAACGCGCTGTTCGACGCGCTGTTCAACATCCTTCCGCTGGGCACCGACATGGACAAGGTCGATGCCACCCCGACCCGGCTGCACGAGGACATCGCCTGGGACGACGATGCCCGTGCCGCCCTCGACAAGGTCGTCGAGGCCGAGCCGGTCTTGATCCGCATTTCCGTTGCCAAGCGCCTGCGCGACGCCGCCGAAAAGGCCGCGCGCGACGCCGGCATGCGTTGCGTCACCCCTGAGTTGTTC
The DNA here is from genome assembly GCA_028279445.1 of Tepidamorphaceae bacterium. Lineage (GTDB taxonomy): Bacteria > Pseudomonadota > Alphaproteobacteria > Rhizobiales > Tepidamorphaceae > JANQNT01. The sequence goes on from JANQNT010000004.1 coordinate 74,353, forward strand.
GATCGCGCCCGCTCCGGCGCGCTCGACCGGGAGCCGGTGTGATGGGCGCGACGATCGGACAACCGCCGTTGGGCACGCACGTGACCCTGGCGCCGCACCAAGGAGGAGAGTCCATGGCCGCAACCCAACTGGATCGGGACCAGGGCCTGCGCGGCCTGCGCGCGCAGGAACGCCGCGAGTACCGCGTCCTCTACGCGGTGACGTTCCTGATCTTCCTCATTGTCGCACTGGTTGCGCGGCTGCTGCCGCGCGCCTGGGACCCGCTGTCGTCGGACACCGACGAAAGGCGTTCTGTTTTCGCCGAGGCTCGCGCCGCGGCAAGCACGACGGTCGGCTTCGCGTTCATGCGCTGAAGCCGGCCACATGAAGTCGGGCCGGTTCGCCGGTCTGGCCCGCCACAGGCGTTCGTGCCGGTGGCAATCCCCGCCGCGCGGGAGGTGCGCGGTAACGGCCGAAAGGCCACATGAGCGGAGGTCATGTGAATGGCTGAAAGCGAAAGGAGCGGCTCCTTGTCCGGGCTGTCGGCACAAGAAGCCCAGGAAGTCCATAAGTACTTTATGCAGGGCTTCCTGTACTTCCTTGGCCTCACACTCATCGCCCATATCCTGATTTGGCTTTGGCGTCCCTGGTTCTGAACCGGGGCTGAAAGGAGTGTGAGAACATGTGGAGAATTTGGCTTCTCTTCGACCCGAGAAGGGCGCTCGTCGGGATCCTGGCATTCGCCTTCTTCATGGTGTTGCTGAACCATTTCGTACAGCTCAGCACGGAACGGTACGGCAGTTGGCTCAACGAGCCGGCGATCACCAGTCAGTGATCCAACGATACTGGTGGCGGACGGGGGCAAGGCCCGTCCGCACTCCCGCCCGCCACCAAATTTGAAATCTGCCGAATTGCCGTCCGGAAGGCTCGGTCCGCTCCGCTCGGTTGGGGAGACATGCAATGGCATTGCTCAGCTTTGAGAGAAAATACCGCGTCCGCGGTGGGACACTGATCGGCGGAGACCTGTTCGATTTCTGGGTTGGCCCGTTCTATGTCGGGTTCTTCGGGATAGTCACGGTCTTCTGCGCCTTGTTCGGTACCGCGCTGATCATCTTTGGAGCCGCGCTGGGTCCGACCTGGAACATCTGGCTGATCTCGATCAACCCGCCAAGCATCGATTACAAACTGGGGCTGGCACCGCTCAGGGAAGGCGGCCTATGGCAGTTCATCACGATCTTCGCCATGGGCGCATTCATCTCCTGGGCCCTGCGCGAGGTGGAAATCTGCCGCAAACTCGGCATGGGCTATCATGTGCCGTTCGCCTTCGGCGTCGCGATCTTCGCCTTCGCCGCGCTCAACGTCATCCGCCCGTTCATGCTGGGTGCCTGGGGTCACGGTTTCCCCTATGGCATCTACAGCCATCTCAACTGGGTCTGGTTCACCGGCTACCAGTACGAGAATTTCCACTACAACCCCGTGCATTGGGTGGCGATCACCTTCTTCTTTACCACCACCTTCGCACTGGCGCTGCACGGCGGCATGGTCCTGTCCGCGGTCAACCCGCAAAAGGGTCAGGCGATCAAGACGCCGGAACATGAGGACACCTATTTCCGCGACACGATCGGCTACTCGATCGGCACGCTCGGCATTCACCGGCTCGGCCTGTTCCTGGCTCTCAATGCCGGCTTCTGGGCTGGCATCGGCATGCTCGTCTCCGGCCCGATCTATGCAGGCTCATGGGTCGAGTGGTGGGAGTTCTTGCGTGTGACCGGCCCGATGGGCGGTAACTAGGAGCGAATCGCGATGACCCAATACCAACACATCTTCACGCGCATTCAGGTTGCCGGACCGCCCGAGGCGGGCGTCGAAATTCCCGAAGATGCAGCCTTCGAGCGCAAGGGCGGCCCGCGGCTCAGCTACTGGATCGGCAAGATCGGCAACGCCCAACTGGGACCGATCTACCTCGGCTTCTGGGGTGTCACGTCAATCATCGCCTTTGCCATCGGCTTCACCATCATCGGTCTCAACATGGCGGCCGATGTGAACTGGAACCCGATCCGGTTCGTGCGCGAACTCGTCTGGCTGTCGCTGGATCCACCGCTCGAAGAGCACGGTCTGGCCATCCTGCCGCCGTTGCGGGAAGGCGGGTGGTGGTTGATCGCCGGCTTCTTCATCACCTTGTCGATCCTGCTGTGGTGGGTGCGCATGTACCGCCGCGCCGTCTCGCTGGGGCTTGGCCTGCATGTGTGCTGGGCCTTCGCCGCGGCGATCTGGCTGTTCCTGGTGCTCGGCTTCATCCGCCCGATCTTCATGGGTAGCTGGCACCACGCGGTTCCATTCGGTATTTTCTCCCACCTGGACTGGACCAACAACTTCTCCCTCGAATGGGGCAACATCTTCTGGAACCCGTTCCACGCCCTGTCGATCGTCTTCCTGTATGGCTCGGTACTGCTGTTCGCCATGCACGGCGCAACGATCCTGGCGGTCGCCCGCTATGGCGGGGAGCGCGAGATCGAGCAGATCGCCGACCGCGGCACGGCCTCCGAACGCGCCGCCTTGTTCTGGCGCTGGACGATGGGCTTCAACGCCTCGATGGAATCGATCCACCGCTGGGCCTGGTGGTTCGCCATGCTGACGACGCTGACCGGCGGCATCGGCATCCTGATCACCGGTACAGTGGTCGAGGACTGGACCGAGTGGGGCATCAAGCACGGCATCGTGCCAGCCGACTTCTCGATGTGGCCCGACACGCCCGACTCGACTGTCTCGAGTTGGGGTCTGGAGCCTGAGCCTGCCGTGGCACCGATCCCGGTCGAACCGGCCGCGCCGGCGACACCGGCAGAGCCTGCTGCACCGGCCGAGCCGGCCACTCCGGCCGCGCCCGCCGCCGGCACAGACACCGGCACGGACACCATGGCGCCGGCCGGCGAGAACGCCGCACCGACGACCACGGAGCAGCAACAGTAAGACCAAAACCAGGCCCGGGCGGGCAGCTCCTGCCCGGGCCTCACATCGACGACCCAAGACTTAAGGCGTCCCGGCCAAACCGGGACGCCTCCTTTTTTATGGGTATCTGCGTGGCCTGGCCCACGCGCCCGATGTGGCGCGCCTCTATCCGGGGCGTCTCGACACGAAACGTGCGAAACGTCGGAGAACCGCTCCGCCCGATGCGGGCAAGCGGCGCGTCCTCACCAAAGTGATCGATGTTCCGAATATCGCCTCTTCATGCTCTTGCAGAGCGTCGGATCATGATTTGTATGCTGGCGATGTAGACCCATGCGGCCTGCGTTTCGGACCGGACACTCGGGACGAGCTTGATGGTGCGGCAAACCCAGGCCGTCACCCCGGCAAAAGCCGGGGCTCCAGTGCGGAATCGCAACGAACGATCCGCATGCAAGGTGCCTATGGCGTCCGCCCCATGGACCCCGGATCAGGCACGCAGTGCCAAGGGCACATCGTGCCAAGGCACGTCGTGCCGTCCGGGGTGACGACCTGAGAGATCAGCGAATCCAGACGCACGACCGTGCGCCCGTACGGTCAGCTATCCGGCCCTCGGCGTTCAACGCTCGAAACGATTCACTGGATCGTTTCGTCCGCTTCGCAGCACGCGTCTCACTCTCGGGCGTTCGGCCCTACGATTGGTCCACCGGACCAATCATCGAGACGGACCTCACCCCTCGCGGAGCCGTGAGCGCGGACATTGTCCGAGCGAACTGGCGTGAGCGAAATCGTGACCCCCGGATTACGGCCCTGGCGGACCTGTCCGGTGTGACGGAAGGGTGTGGTGTTGTGGCAGCGTGAAAACGGAAATCACAGATAACTGCAACCACTCAGGTCACTTCAGGCCGGACACTCAGAAGCGTCAGGCCCTGGCCCCCGGTTACTCGCTCGCCGGCGCGTGTGCCGTTATCCGTTCCGCCAATGCCTTGCGCGGCAATTCCAGCACATCGACGATCGCGCCGGTGTGGAAGGGACCAAAGGAGCTCAATGGCAGGTGCTTGCCCGTTTGTTCATCAAACAACGTGATACGACCGCTTTCCCAAGCGACCAACTGGAGACTTAGCACTCCGGATACCACATCGCCGTTGTTGATGTTGCGCGCGAACTCGGTCGACCGTATGGAGGAGCGCAGCAGGCCATCGCCTTCCGCCTCCATCACCGCGATCCGCTCGCCGGTATCGGCGCGCACGACCGCGAGGCGATCCTCGCCGATATCGACGAACTGCAGCGTCCAGCTTGCCAGCCAGGCGCCGTTCGCCTCGCCTGCTCCGACAGCAACACCTGCTTCGGCAGCAGCCATCTCCTGTGGCACATCGCCTTGCTTGCCGAACTGGGTCGCGGCGACAAGGACCAGGGCGATGACCGGAAGCGAGAAGGCCGCCATCAACGGAACGCGTGCGGCCATCTCCCGCTCTTGAACCGGGTCACGAATGTCGCTGTCGGGCTTCGCCTCCGCATCGTCCGTCTGGACCAACAGGGGGTCGGCCTTGCCCTCGCCCCGCCGGGCAAGTTCCTCGGCAAACGCATCCGCCAACAGTTCGGCGACCGGTTGCGGATCGGCGATCGCCCGCAGCATCGGCTGTGTGAGCGCCATGTGCCACGGTCGCGCATGCGGCCAGATCATCAGATAGGGAATGGCCGAGCCCGGCCTCAAAGCGATGGCGATACTGCCGGTTCCATCACCATGCATCTGCATGCTCGCCCCATCGATGGTGGCGAAGGGCACGTTGAAGGTCTTGTTCAGCGCCACCCCGACACGCATGACGATGCGGCGATTGGTGATCGTATAAACGGTCGTGCGGCCGACCAGCCACGCCAACAGGTGCAGCACCCCAATGCCGCCGACCCCGAAGGCGGCAATGATCACCGCTTCGCCAACCGCCGCGCCGATGCTAGCGCCCTCGAACGCAGCGGCAACCACCGGCCAGGCTGCCATGACGGCAACCAGAACCGCGATGGCACGCACATGCAGCGCCTGGGCCGCGAAGCCGCGCCAGTCCGGCGCTCCCTGCCAGAGGATATCCTCGCCCTTCGGCAGGCGGGCGGGAAGCCCACGAACCGGCTCACAGTGGAACTCGCTGGACTCGGGAACGTAGTTCATAGGAGCGGTTCCGCACGCATGCGCGTGGCATAGAGCAGGCCACCGCCGAAGTAGCCCATGATCTTGTCTTCCTCGAGCAAGGTCACCTGCTCGCTGTGTTTGGTCTTCGGCGCCTCGGCGAGCTGGGCGCTGGTCACCGCATGCACATAGAGGTGCGGATCGTTGCCCTTCCTGACGACCACGAAGCCCATGGGCACGAGCACCTTCTTGGCGCCCTTGCCGTTGCCGACGGTCACTTCGTAGTAGCGGATGATGTGCTCGGAGCGATCAACCCAGATATCGCTCACCACGCCGCCAACCTGACGGTCGCAGCAGCGCATCTCCAGCCCGATCGGGTTGAGGTCGCGCGGATGAGCGGAGAACTGCTTGTCGGCACGCGTGGGAACGATGCGCGGCTCGCCGTGATGGGTCAGGTCAGGCACGTCGGCGCGCTCGGCATAGGATGCCGGGCCGACACCATCGAGCATGGGGTTGCCGGTCGGCTGCTTGGGTGCGCCGTCCCAGACTTCCATCGGCTCCAGGGCCAGCTTGCGCGTCTCGCGCTTGCCGCTCGGCGCCTCGACGGTGCCGCGGCCGTGCGGCAACACGAATGTCTTGGGATCCGGCATGTAGATCACGCCGTGATTGACCAGTTCTCCGGTCTCGTCCGTTTCGAGCGGATAGCCCTCCCGGCGCGTCTCCCGCTGCAGATGGAACAGCAGGTAAGCGAAGAAGAACCAGAAAATGTACAGCAGGATCTGCGTCAGATCGATGTACGACGTGAATTCACCCATGGTGTCCTCCAAGGGTCGCCGCATGGCAGTGCGCACGACCGCAGGTTCAGCGGCAACGCCCGCTTTGCCGGTTCGCACAAAGCCCACCGCGCCGAGTCTCTAAGGGGACCCGCAAGGGCGGCCGCAGGCTTTAATTCTAGGTGGATCGTAGAGGAAGTGTCAACTAAATTGGACGGTTATAAATGTCAAAATTATCGACAAAGCCCGCTCTTTTCCGGTGGCTTCCGCCCGGACCCAGGCTCCGGTCACGCAGCCGGCAGGAACAAGGTCGACCAGCGCTCGAAGTAGATCCGCAGCCAGGCAGTGAAACGCTCCGGATGCGTGTTGATTTCCGCGCGCAGATCGTCGATGCCGATCCAGCGGTAGTCGGCCACTTCATCGGGGTTCGGCGCCACGGCGAGCGTTGCGCGATCGGCCCGCCCGAGAAACAGGTGGACCCGTTCGTGTTCCCACAGCCCGTTACCCACATCGGCCTTGTAGGTGACGACGCCGGCGTCCGTCAGCGACACCGTGAAGCCGAGCTCCTCGGTGAGCCTGCGTTCGGCGCACTCGCGCATCGGCTCGTCCCAATGGGGATGGCTGCAACAGGTGTTCGCCCACAGCAGGCCTGAGTGATACTTGCCGGCCGCGCGCTGCTGTATCAGCAGTTCGCCATCGCTATAGACGAACGCGGAAATCGCCAGATGCAGCGTGCCTTGCTTGTGCGCGTCGAGCTTGCCGATTCTGTACAGCGAGCCGTCCGCCGCGATCGCCGGGATGACCAGTCCGGCATCCGCGGGCTGGGACTGTGGGTCTTGCGATGCGCCTGTCATGGCCGAACAATCCTCTCCCCCCGTGCCGGTTACGCGGCACTTCGCCGAGCGGTCCGGCCGGCACCGCGCGGCATGATCTCGAAGCGGCAGGCCGGACTGCCGGCCGCGCTGCACGCAGTTTCGCGCACCTGCGCGCGGCGGTCCACCAGCCGCGCATAGAGACGCTGCAGCGTCGCGGCATAGTAGATGCAATCCGGCGTCTCGCTGCGGTGGTCGCGCGTCAGCGGATTGTCGCGGATCGTCAGGCTGATGCGGCGACCACCGCAGACGCTGACCTGGCCGCTGCCGGCAAAGGTCCAGCTATGGCGTTCGATGGCCATCAGCAACAGCCGCGCCGCGGTCACTTTCGGTAGCGCGCGCAAGAGATATTGCGCCGGCTTTGGAATCCGGTGCACCAGGATGTAATCGCCCGTGCGGCTGCCCGCCTCGCGCAGAACAGCGCGAGCGGTGTCCGCGTCCAGCGCCCGCCGCACCTCACCGTGCAGGGCAATGACGTCACGCTCATCCACCATCTCGTTCGGGGACACGCAGCCCGACACCGGCAAGCCGGCGGCGCGCAGGATGTCCGCGCGCAGGTCTTCGCCGACCATATCGTCAAGCGCCGCGACCACCTGGATGATGGCGTTGGGGCCGATCCGCGCGACGGCTGACTCAGACATGCTACCGCCAGCCGGCGCGGCGACCGGCATCCGCTCAGGCTGTGTTGCGGGAATGGCGGACACTTTTGCATCTCCCGGTTCGTGGTCTCTCAGTACGACCTTGCTAGTGCGGTCGATCCGCACCTTGCGCGCCGTTGACCTTGCGCCGATCGATCAGCGTGATCGGTTTGAGCGACTCAGCCATCTGCTCCGTGCCACCACCGCAAGCCATGGCACCGGCCTGGTCCCTGGCCTTTCGCTTGGCGAGCTTGTTGGCCTTCACCTGCTGCTTGAGCGCGGCCTTGCGTTCGGCCGCCTTGCGAGAACGGTCGGCGACCGCTTCCCAGTCGGCCATCTGCGCCGGCGCGATCTCGCGGTTCTCGTCGAAATGGAAATCAACCGTTTTCTTAGACTGTGGCCCCCAGTAACCGACCTTGCCGAGATCATAGAACGTGCGCTGGAAGCCCGCCTTGAGGAACGCCTTGAGGCAGCCAAGCAGGTACTTGCGCCGATACCCCCTGCCCCGCCAGGGATAATGGAACAGCGCCTTGATCATGTAGAAGCGCCGGTAATTGTGCATCACCCGGTCGAGCAGGGTGGCGCGGTCCATCGCCGCCGGCTTCATGATCGGCGTGACGAAGTTGTACTTCTCGAAGTCGAACACCTCGACCTGATCGCGAATCTCCTGATAGAGCGGCGTGAACGGCCAGGGCGTGTACATCGTCCAGTTGGCGAGGTCGGGGTTCCAGTCGCGTGCGAACTGGTAGGTCTCCTCCAGCGTCTCCTCGGTCTCGTTGTCGAGCCCGACGATGAACTGCGCCTCGGTGAAGATGTCCGCCTCGCGCAGCAGCCGGATCGCCTCCTTGTTCTCCTCGACCCTGGTCTCCTTGTTGAACAGGTCGAGCTTCATCTGGGCGGCGGCTTCGGTACCGAGCGAGATATGCACCAGGCCCGCCTTGCGCCACAGGGGCAGCAGGTGCTTGTCGCGCTGGATGTCGGTGACGCGGGTGTTGATGCCCCACTGCACGCGTTTGGGAAGATCACGAGCGATCAGTTCCTCGCAGAACTCGATGAACTTCTTGCGGTTGATGGTGGGTTCCTCGTCGGCGAGGATGAAGAAGCCGACCCCGTGGTTGTCCACCAGGTCCTCGATCTCGTCGACCACGTCCTTGGGATCGCGGACGCGGTAGTCGCGCCAGAACTTCCACTGCGAGCAGAACGAACAGGTGAACGGGCAGCCGCGCGCCATGTTGGGGATGGCAAGCCGCGTGTTGAGCGGGATGTAGATGTAGCGCTCCCAGTTGAGGATCGACCAGTCCGGCTTGATCGTCTCAAGGTCCTGGATGGTGGGCGCGGCTTCGCTGGCGATGATCTCGCTGCCCTCGCGATAGGCGATCCCCTTGATCTTGCTGCGGTCTTGCGGCCAGCGCCCATCGGCGATCGCCTCGCACAACTCGACGAAAATCTCCTCGCCTTCGCCACGCACGATGGCATCGACCTGCGGCGCTTCGGAGAGCACCTGCTTGTACATGAAGGTGGCGTGCACCCCACCCAGCACCCGCACCGCATCCGGCCAGGCTTCCTGGGCGAGTTCCAAGACCCGCTCCGCCTTGTAGATCGACGGGGTGATCGAGGTGACGCCGACAAGATCGGGCCTGAGCGCGGCGATGCGCTTGCGCAGCTCGTCGTCATCGACATGGTCGGTCATCGCGTCGATGAAGTGGACATCCTCAAAGCCCGCCGACCTGGCGGCACCGGCGAGATACGCGACCCATGCAGGCGGCCAGTTGCCCGCGATCTCCGCGCCGCCCGAATGGTAATTGGGATGGACCAAAAGAATGCGCATCGTGCTCCTCCCGCGCATAGTGTATGTCAAGTCAGCTTAACGGTATATCCGTCAAGTCCATTTGACCTACATCAAGCGCGCAAGCGGAAAAGCCGCTTAAGTCATTCTGGAATAAATCAAAAAAGGCCGGCCGCTACCCCAGCGGCCGGCCCTTTGTCGAGGCGGAATCTGTGCCGTGCGGTCAGGCCACGGCGCGGCTCAGCGCGCATTGCGACCACAGCTCGTTCAGTGCCCGCACCAGATGCTCGATATCAGCATCGGAGTGCACCGGCGAGGGCGTGATGCGCAGCCGTTCGGTGCCCCGCGGCACGGTTGGGTAGTTGATCGGCTGGATGTAGACGCCATACTCGTCCAGCAGCACGTCGCTGATCCACTTGCACTTCTTCGCATCGCCCACCATCACCGGAATGATGTGGCTGGGATTGTCCAGATGCGGAATGCCGGCCGCATCGAGGCTGGCGCGCACCTTGGCCACCCGCTCCTTCTGGCGGGCACGCTCGATCTCACTGCCCTTCAGATGCCGGATCGAAGCGATGGCACCTGCCGCGATCGCCGGCGGCAGCGCGGTGGTGAAGATGAAGCCCGACGAGAAGCTGCGCACGAAATCACACAGCGCTTCCGAGGCGGCGATATAGCCGCCGACCACGCCGAACGCCTTGCCGAGCGTTCCCTCGATGACGGTGAGCCGGTCCATCAGCCCCTCGCGCTCGGCAACGCCGCCGCCGCGCGGGCCATACATGCCGACCGCGTGCACCTCGTCGAGATAGGTCATGGCGCCGAACTCATCCGCCACATCGCAGATTTCCTTGATCGGCGCGATATCGCCATCCATCGAATAGACCGACTCGAAGGCCACGATCTTCGGGCGCTCCGGGGCGATGGACGCGAGCCTGGCGCGCAGGTCCTCGACGTCGTTGTGCTTGAAGATCATCTTCTCGGCACGGCTGTGGCGGATGCCCTCGATCATCGACGCGTGGTTGAGCGAATCCGACAGGATCACGCAATCCTCCATCTTCGATCCGAGCGTGCCGAGCGAAGCCCAGTTGGAGACGTAGCCGGAGGTAAAGATCAGGGCTGCTTCCTTGCCGTGCAGATCCGCCAGCTCCTGTTCCAGCAGCACATGATAGTGGTTGGTGCCGGAAATGTTGCGGGTGCCGCCGGCACCGGCGCCGCACTTGTCGAGGGCTTCGTGCATGGCCTGGGTGACGGCAGCGTTCTGGCCCATGCCGAGATAATCGTTCGAGCACCACACCGTCACGTCGTGGCTGGCACCGTCCTTGTAGCGCGTGGCACGCGGAAACTGGCCGCGCTGGCGTTCCAGATCGGCGAACACCCGGTAGCGACCCTCATCTTTCAGGCCGTCAAGCTGGGCGCGAAAATACGCTTGGTAGTCCATGGGGATCGCCTCTCTCTAAACGTCCGTTTCCTCGTTACACGGCCCTTTCATGGGCCTCATCGTCAGGTGCGCGCGCCACTTGCGCAGGCACCGAAAGCCGTCACCAGCCTGGCCTCGTCGATGGCGTTGCCGATGGCCACGACCTGCGGCACCTCGTCGTCGCCGGCCGAGATAGCCGAGATGCTGGAACGCCCTCCGGCCACGTCGAAGCGAATCCAACCCTCGCCCGATCGGGCGATACCTTTGACTCGTTCTACATTGCCATAGGCACCTTTGGCGATCGAGTCCAACAGGCACTTCAGCGGCTGCGCGTCGCAGGGGCCATCGAGCCTGGCGCTGACCGACTGCAGGCCCGGCACATGCCCCGGATTTCCATTGTGGTCATGGGCGTGCGCCGCGCCTTGATCGAGATCATGATCGTCGCCCGTTTCACGCCAGGCTTGCTGGCCAGCGCGCCGCCGCAGCGCCCACTCCCACAACCGCTCCGACGACAGCGGCATGACCATGAACCAGTGTTCCAGAACCCCGAGCGCGGCCAGCGTGGCGAGCAATGCGAAGGCGCTCACCTGATGTGGCGCGGCATCCGCAACCAGTGCCCCATGCAACAGCCAGGCGGTGAGCGCCGTGCCCACCGTCACCGAGACGGGAAACAGCATGTTGCTGGAACGCGCACCGAAGTAGCTTTTCAGATGGTTCAGCCGCGCCGGTAGAAACTCCTCGGTGATGTTGAGCACGCCGAGGAATATGTTGAGCTTGCTGCTAAGCCGCATGCCCCAGAGAATGACGAAGGCCCAGAAGCCGACAGGATTGGCGCTTCCCAGAAACGCCACGCCCAGCGCCAGCGCCGTCACCGCGATGGCGATCTCATGATGGATCAGGGTCTGCGCGGCATAGACAAAGCGACGCCAACCGGTCGCGCCGGCAGGGCACTCGCTGCGACGCGAGCCCGTGACCGCACCCGACAGGAAGCTCACCTCGTGCCAGCCCCATAGAACCAGCCCGGCGGTGAAGCCCACGAAGGCGCCGGCGACGGTCGTGCTGTCGCGCACCACCACCAGTGCCGCAAGGGCGGCAATGGCCAGCACCGAGGCGACGGCCATTTGCGTCCGGGTCGAAACGCGGGGGCTGCGGTCGGCCAGCAGGATGATGCCGGTGGAGAACCACCACAGCACCACCGCGTAGATCGCTGCTGGCCAGAGTCCGGTCACCAAAAGCCCCCTTGGTTCTCGTTGCGCCTCACCAGGCCGGCTGCAACCGGCTGGTCTCGGGGATCTCGTTCTTCTTGGTCGGCAGCAGGAAGAGCCGGGCGAAGGTGAGTGCCGCGCGCGCGCCCAGCAGTCCCTTCTTGATGTTGCCGGTCACGCCGCCCTGCTCGTGGGCCTTTTCAAGTCCCTGATTGATCTCATGCAGCTTGTCGAGCCCGCGACGGAAGGCCGGATGGTCGATGTCGAGCATCACCGGGAAGCACTGTCTGGAGATCTCGCTGGTGACGCGGAACACCTCGTAGTCGTACCAGTCGATGTCGACGCCGAGCGCCTCGTGGAAAGCAGGTCTCGCCTTGTCGCGCACATGCATGGTGGCGAACACGGCCAGCAGGAAGAAGCGGATCCACAGCTTGTTGTGGCCGCGCAGCATCGATGGATTGGCGCGCATAAGCAGCGAGAACGCCTCGCCGTGACGGAACTCGTCGTTGCACCACTCCTCGAACCACTTGAAGATCGGATGGAAGCGCTTGTCAGGATTGCGCTCCAGGTGCCGGAAGATGGTGATGTAGCGGGCGTAGCCGATCTTCTCCGACAGGTAGGTGGCGTAGAAAATGAACTTCGGCCGGAAGTAGGTGTACTTCTTGGCTTTCGTCAGGAAGCCCAGATTGACGCCGATATCGAAGTCCTTCAGGGCATCGTTGATGAAGCCGGCGTGGCGTGATTCATCGCGCGCCATGAACGAGAACAACTGGCAGATGTCGGGATTGCTGCCGCGCTTCTTCATCTCCTTGTAGAGTACGCAGCCGGAGAACTCCGCCGTCAGCGAACTGACCAGGAAATCGACGAGTTCCTTGCGCAGCTCCGGCGACAAGGCGTCGATGTCGATGTCCTCCCAGTCCTCGTTGCGCTTGAAGTGGCCCTTGTTGGGATCGGAGCGCATCTCCTCGATCAGCGCGTCCCACTCCTCGCGCACGGGCTTGACATCCATGGCGTCGAGCGCATCGAAGTCGGTGGTGTAGAAGCGCGGGGTGAGCAGGGTGTCTTCCTGCGCCTGGCGCGTCGTCTCGTTGGGCGCCGGACGGTCCTTGGCGCTGTCCTTTACATCTGAGTGCATGTTCATAGCGCAGCCCTCTCAGAGAAACTGAATTCACACAGTTCCATGAATTCCAGATCGCCGGTCATGCGCGTCCAGGCGCGCTCGATCGGACCGGCCCGGCGAACCGTTGCCTGACGGCGGATGACCATCCTCTCGCCATAGGGCACTTCCACCGGCTTGCCGTGGACGATCACTTCATCGCCGGGCTGAATGGCGACGTCGCCATCGAGCTCGACATAGGCATGCAGGCTGTCGAAGGTGTTCTGCACATCGACCGTACAGCCGATGTCGAACGTCTCCCTGCCTCCCAGTAGTTTTCCAATCATCTCTTCGACCCTCTTGTTTGCGGCCCGGTCTTGCGCGCCATGCGCCGCCGTGCCGTCTGCCATTGCGGGCTAGCCGGGAAATTCCGCCAGCCCGAAGCGCGTGTTCTCACGCGTTCTCATTGTCACGTTGTTCACCAGCGGCCCGATGGCGACCAGGGTGGCGAACAGTAGTCCGATCTCGATGTAGTAGACCGCCGCGTAACCGGTGCCGGGATTGTCCAGCACCGCGCCGAACGCACCGCTCTGCACCACACCGCTCACCGCATCGCGGATCACGCCGCCGGCGGCGACGCCGATACCCATGGCCGTTGCCTGCACCGCTCCCCAGGCACCCAGCGCGATGCCGCTCGCTCCGCCGCGCGCCAGCGCCATCATCGCCGTTAGCATGCCGACCGCGAACAACCCGCCACCGATACCGATCAGCAGCACGCCGACGCGGAACAGCATCGTTGAATCGATCGGGAAGGCGAGCACCACGAAGGAGAACGCGACGATGCCGACCAGCAGGCCGAACGCCGACAGCCGGTAAGGATCGCTGCCATGACCGAGCCGGCGTGCGGCGACGGCCAGCCCGATCAGCATGCCGCCGGCCCACAGCGCGGTGAGCATGGTGGTCTGGCTGACGCTCAAGCCCAGGATCTCGCCGCCATAGGGCTCCAGCAGGATATCCTGCATGGAGAAGGCGAGCGTGCCGAGCCCCAGGGTCAGCAGCAGCCTGCCGGTGCGCCGGCCTTCCGCGAAGGCACGCCAGGCTTCCGAGAAATCGATGCGCTTGCGATCATGCGCGGTCAGCGTCGGATTGCGCGCCTCCTGCTTCCACAGGGCGACGACGTTGAGCACCAGCGTCACCACGGCCGCGCCCTGGATCACCCGGATCAGCTTGAGATTGTCGAAGTTGGCCAGCAGCCAGCCGAGCAACAGCGCACTGGCAACCATGCCCACCAGCAGCATCATGTAGAGCAGCGCCACGACCCGCGGCCGGTTGTCGTCGCCCGACAAGTCGGTGGCGAGCGCCAGGCCGGCGGTCTGCGTGGTGTGCAGCCCGGCGCCGACCAGCAGGAAGGCAAGCGCGGTTGCCATATGGCCGGTCAGCAGCGGTCCGCCGCCTTCCGACATCAGCAGGATGGCGAACGGCATGAAGGACAGCCCGCCGAACTGCAGCAGCGTGCCGACCCAGATATAGGGCACCCGCCGCCAGCCGAGATAGGAGCGGTGCATGTCCGACTTGTGGCCGATCAGCGCGCGGAACGGCGCGAAGACCAGCGGCAGCGCAACCATCGTGGCAACCAGCCATGCCGGCACCGTCAGCTCCACGATCATCACCCGGTTGAGCGTGCCGGTGAGCAGCGTCACCGCCATGCCGACGGAGATCTGGAACAGCGACAACCGTAGCAGACGTCCCAGCGGCAGTTCAGCGCTTGCCGCATCGGCGAACGGCAGGAAGCGCGGCGCGACGCGCATCCATTCGTTGCCAAGCTGCAAGACGAACTGCTTCATCGCCGCACCAGCTCCATCGCCTGGGAGGTATAGAACCCGCTCTTGATGCGCAGCGTGCGGGCAACGCGGAACGCCGCCAGTCTCGGTTCGGCGGCGATCAGCGCGCGCAGACGCGCCTCGCTGACCGGCTCGATGGCCGGCGCCCGATCGCCGCGCGGAAACAGCCGCCCCACGGCGTGCATGATGCCGAGCAGCGGAGTACGCGGGGCGAAGGTGAACAGGATCGAGCCGCGCGTACGCGCGGCAAATTGCGCCAGCGCATCGACCTTGTCGGCGGCGCGGTAGTGGATCAGCGAATCCATCGCCACCACATGGTCGAAGCAGCCGAATTCAGGCGACAGCATGTCGCCCACATGCAGCGCGATGCGCGCCGCCGCCGCGTCGCCGGCAAGCCGCTCGCGCGCCACCTCGACCAGCGTGCCCGAGAGGTCGATCGCCACCACCTCCGCGCCTTTCGCAGCCGCGGCCATGCTGAGCGCGCCTGTGCCGCAGCCCGCATCGAGCAGCCGTTTGTCGCCAAGGTCCGCGCCGAGCCAGTCGACCAGCGTCGCGCGCATCCGGTCGCGGCCGGCGCGCACGGTTGCCCGGATACCGCTGACCGGCGCATCCGACGTCAGCCGCGCCCAGGTCTCGGCCGCGGTGCGGTCGAAATAGGCCTCGATCTGGCCCCGTCTGGTCTCGTAGGTGGCGCTGGCCATCCAGCAGTCCTCAATCGAAGCCCAGGAAGTCGAATATCTCGCGGTCCTTCATCGGCGTCGGGGTGAGTTCCTCATCACTGGCGAGCAGGGTCTCGGCAAGCCGGACATATTCGTCCTGCACCGCCTTGACCTCCGGTGCCTCGTCCATCTCGAACAGCGTGCGCTTCTTCAGCCGGCTGCGGCGAATGGCGTCGAGATCGGGCAGATGGGCGACCCGCTTCAGCCCCACCGCCTCGTTGAACCGGTCGATCTCATCGGTCTGCGCGCTGCGGTTGGCGATCACCCCGCCGACACGCACCTGGTAGTTCTTCGCCTTGGCCTCGATCGCCGCGACAATGCGGTTCATGGCGAAGATGGAATCGAAGTCGTTGGCGGTCACGATCAGCGCCCGCTCGGCATGTTGCAGCGGGGCCGCGAAACCACCGCAGACCACATCGCCCAGCACGTCGAAGATGACGACGTCGGTGTCTTCCAGCAGGTGATGCTCCTTCAGCAGCTTCACCGTCTGCCCGACGACATAGCCGCCGCAACCGGTACCGGCCGGCGGGCCGCCGGCCTCGACACACATGACGCCGTTGAAGCCCTCGTAGACGAAATCGTCGACGCGCAGTTCCTCGGCGTGGAAGTCGACCGATTCCAGGACATCGATGACGGTCGGCACCAGCCGCTTGGTCAGCGTGAAGGTGGAATCGTGCTTGGGATCACAGCCGATCTGCAGCACCCGCTTGCCGAGCTTGGAAAAGGCCACCGACAGGTTCGACGAGGTCGTCGACTTGCCGATCCCGCCCTTGCCGTAGACCGCGAATACCCGGGCGGTCTCGATCTGCATCGACGGGTCCATCTTCACCTGGACGCTGCCCTCGCCGTCTTCACGACTGGGTAGGGGTTTCCTGATCTGAATGTTCATGCCACGGCCTCCAAGCCGACGCCTTCCACCCGGTCTTCCAACTCTTCGCCTGCCTCGCGCAGGGCATCGAGCACCTCCTGGCCGGGATTCCAGTAGCTGCGTTCGTGAGCTTCCAGCAGGCGGTTGGCGACGCGTGCCGAAGCCGTCGGATTGAGCTTCGCCATCCGCTCGCGCATTTCCGGATCAAGTACGAATGTCTCGGAAAGCTGCTGGTAGACCCAGGGTGCCACCTGGCCGGTCGTCGCCGACCAGCCGAAGGTGTTCGTCACATGCGCCTCGATCTGGCGCACGCCCTCATAACCGTGGTTGAGCATGCCCTCGTACCATTTCGGGTTGAGCATGCGGGTGCGCGTCTCCAGCGCCACCTGCTCGCCCAGCGTGCGCACCTTGCCTTCACCGCGCGTCTGGTCGCCCACATAGACGGGAATCTCCCCGCCCTTGGCGCGGTTCACCGCCCGGCTGATGCCGCCGAGCGTGTCGAAGTAGTGATCGATGGTGGTGATGCCGAGCTCGACGGAGTCGAGGTTCTGATAGGCGAGCTCCACATCCGCCAGCATGGAATTGAGCAGCTTGGGCTGCGCCATCGGCTTGCCGGTCCGCCCGTAGGCGAAGGACTTGCGCCGCGTGTAGGTCTCCGCCAGCTCGTCCTCGTCGTCCCAGGCCCCGGAGTCGATCAGATGGTTGACGTTGGAACCGTAGGCGCCGTCGGTGTTGGAGAACACCCGCAGGGCAGCCTCCTCCAGATCGCAGCCGGTCTTCTGCGCATAGTCGAGCGCGTGCGCCCGGATCGGATTCATCTCCAGCGGCTCGTCGGCCGATGCCGCCAGGAACGCGGCTTCGGCCAGCGTGCGCGTCTGCAGCGGCAGCAGGTCGCGGAAGATACCCGACAGCGTCATCACCACATCGACGCGCGGCCGGCCAAGCTCCTCCAGCGGTATCAGCTCCGCGCCGCTGAGCCGGCCGTAGCTGTCGAAGCGCGGCCGTGCGCCCATCAGTGCCAGCGCCTGGGCAATCGCCCCGCCTTCGGTCTTCAGGTTGTCGGTGCCCCAAAGCACCAGCGCGACCGAGCCGGGCAGCGCACCTGTATCGGCCAGGTGGCGGTCGAGCAGCCGCTTCGTCTGCCGCTCGCCGTCGGCCATTGCGAAGGCGCTTGGAATGCGGAACGGATCGAAGCCGTGAATGTTGCGACCGGTCGGCAGCACGTCGGGTGTGCGGATCAGGTCGCCGCCGGGCGTCGGGCGGATGAAGCCGCCGTCGAGCGCGTGCAGGATCGCCGACACCTCGTGGTCTTCGGCCATCAGGCGATCCGTCTCGACCAGCGATTCCAAGGTCTCGGCGGAGAGATCGGCCTGTGGCGAGTCTCCATGGGCGATCGCCAGCGCGTCGTCATGGCTCAATGTCAGCTCATGCGTCGACTCGGCCACCGCCTGCAGCATGTCGGCGCGCTCGTCTTCGGACATGCCCTCGCCGACCACGTGCAACCCGTGGGGAATGAGCGTGTATTCGAGCTCCATGATGGCATCCTGCAACCGGCAGATCGCAGTATGCGGATCGTCGACCCAATCCGTGTCGCTTGTCAGCTCAAGCTCAAGCGACTGCGCCTTGATCAGTTCGACGAGTTGATCGCGCTCGGCCGCATCTCCCGGCGCCTGGTTGCGCCACCGCTCGACCGACGCCTTGAGGTCGGCAAGGCCGCGATAAAGCCCCGCCTGGGCAATCGGTGGCGTCATGTAGCTGATCAGCGTCGCGGCCGAACGCCGCTTGGCGATCATGCCCTCGGACGGGTTGTTGGACGCATACAGGTAATAGTTCGGCAGATCGCCGATCAGCCGGTCCGGCCAGCAGTTCGCCGACATGCCGATCTGCTTGCCCGGCATGAACTCAAGCGCTCCGTGGGTGCCGAAATGCAGCACCGCCTCGGCGCCGAAGTCCTCGCGGATCCAGCGATAGAAGGCGGAGAAGGCGTGCGTCGGTGTGAAGCCCTGCTCAAACAGCAGCCGCATCGGATCGCCCTCGTAGCCGAAGGCCGGCTGGATGCCGACGAACACATTGCCGAACCGGGCGCCCAGGACGAAGATCGACTGGCCATCGCTTTGCTGACGGCCAGGCGCCGGACCCCACTGCGCCTCGATCTCGGCAAGCCAGGGCTCGCGCCGCACGTGGTCGTCCACATCGATGCGGCAATGCACGTTGGCCGGCGCGCCGGTCTCCGCCGTGTTGCCGGTGACGATCCGCTCGCGCAGGTCATCGACGCTGTCGGGAAGCTCCACCGTATAGCCGGCCTGCTGCATCTGCTTGAGGATGTTGTGCAGCGAGCGGAACACCGACAGGAATGCGGCCGTGCCAGTGTTGCCGGCATTCGGCGGGAAGTTGAACAGCACCAGCGCCACCTTGCGCTCCTCGCGCTCGGAGCGGCGCAGTTGCACCAGCGTCGCCACCCGCCGCGCGATCATCTCCGCGCGCTCGACACAGACCTGCATCATCCGCGTGTTGTCGACATCGCAGAACGAGCAACGCCGCGAGCAACCCTCGCAGACCGCGCCGCCCGGATCGATCCGTCCACCGAACACCGTCGGCTGCGTTGCCCCGTCGAGCTCGGGAATCGCCACCATGATGGTGCTCTCCACCGGCATCAGCCCACGCTCGGACGCAGCCCACTGATGCAGGGTCTGGAACTCGATGGCGTGTCCCGCGACGTAGGGGACGTCGAGGCCGGCGAGCATCTCTTCCGCCGCGTCGGCATCGTTGTAGGCCGGCCCGCCGACCAGCGAGAACCCGGTCAGCGACACCACCGCATCGACCATCGGGCAACCGTCGCGCACGAAGAACGCATCCACCGCCGGGCGTGCGTCGAGACCGCTGGCGAAGGCCGGAATGACCCGCAGGCCCTGCGCCTCCAGCGCCCGAATGACACCGTCATAGTGCGCCGTGTTGCCGGCCAGCAGGTAGGAGCGCATCAGCACCAGGCCGACGGTGCCCTTCGCATTCACCGGCGCCGGCAACGCACCGGCCACCTCGGTCAGGCGCGTCGGCAGGTCCGGATGATAGAGGCCGACCTCGGGATAGCTCAGCGGTTCGGCGGCGGAGAGCTTGCCGCGCAGCCCTTCGCGCGGGCCGGCCGCATAGCGCGTCACCAGATAGCGCACCAGGTTGGCGACATTGTCCTGCGAACCGGCGAGCCAGTACTGCAGCGTCAGGAAATAGGCGCGCACGTCCTGCGCGGTGCCGGGGATGAAGCGCAGGATCTTCGGCAGCCGTTTCAGCATGGCGAGTTGCCCGGCACCGGAGCTCGCGCCGTTCTTGCGGCTGCCCCCGCGCAATCGTTTCAGCAGCGCCAGCACGCCGCGCTGCTCGCCGTCCATGCGGAACTGGCCGATGCGCGTGATGCGCATGATCTCGCCGGCCGACATCATGCCGATCATGGCGTCGCACGCCTCGCGCCGCGCCATCAGCGCCGGCAGGATCGCCTTTATCTGATCCTCCAGGAACAGCATGGTGGCAATGACGATGTCACCCTCGGCGATGTCGCGCTTGCACTGCTCCAGGGTGTCCGGGTTCTCGGCCCATTCCGCCGCCGCGTGCAGGCTCAGCCTCAGTCCCGGAATCTCCTCGGCGAGCGTGGCGCGTGCGTTCTCAACCGCGCCGGCAAGATGGTTGTCCAGCGTGACAATGACGACCCGCACGGGCGTCTGCTTATCGGCCGAAGTGGGCCTTGGCATCGTACAGCGTCTCCAGCGTGATGGTCGCGAGCCCCTGCTCGACGGCGAACTTCTCGGTGTTGCGGCGTGCCTTGCCGCGCACGAAGAAGGGAATCTTCTTCAGTTCCTCCTCGGCATCCTCGGTCCAGCCGGGTTCGTTGGTTGCAGCGTCCGCAGCCACCACCGGTTCCGCCACGACCACGCCGGTCTCGTTGCTGTTGGCGGCCGGCGTCTCGATCGCGGCCCGCGCGGCAAGATGCCCGTGATGGGAAGGACCCTGCTCGTCGTTGAATTCGAAATCGTCCCGGAACATGCCGAGCAGGTGCTCTTCCAGCCCCATGACGAGGGGATGCACCCAGGTGTCGAACAGGACATTGGCGCCCTCGAACCCCATCTGCGGGGCGTAGCGCGCGGGATAGTCCTGCACGTGCACCGGCGCGGAGATCACCGCGCAGCCGATACCGAGCCGCTTGGCGATGTGGCGCTCCATCTGGGTGCCCAGCACCAGCTCCGGCTGCACCGCCATGATGGCTTCCTCGACGTCGAGATAGTCGTCGGTGATCAGTGCCTCGACGCCGTACTGCTTGGCCGCCGCGCGCACGTCGCGGGCGAATTCGCGGGAATAGGTGCCAAGCCCGACGACCTTGAACCCCATCTCCTCCTCGGCGGCGCGGGCGGTGGCCAGCGCGTGAGTCGCATCGCCGAAGATGAACACCCGCTTGCCGGTCAGGTAGGTTGAGTCGATGGAGCGCGAGTACCACGGCAGCCGCGAGCGTTCGTCGTCCAGCAGGGGCGCGACATCGATGCCGGTGATCTCACCGACCTCGGCGATGAACTCACGCGTCGCGCCGACGCCGATCGGCACCACCGTGGTCATCGGCTGGCGGAAGGTGCGTTTCAGCCAGGTCGCCGTCACATGGGCGATCTCCGGATACAGCACCACGTTGAAGTCGGCCTCGCCGAGCCGGGCGATGTCGGCCGGTGTCGCTCCCATCGGCGCCACCACGTTCACGTCAACGCCGATCTCGGCAAGCAGCCGCGTCACCTCGATGATGTCGTCGCGGTGGCGGAAGCCGAGCGCCGTCGGCCCCAGCAGGTTGCAGGTCCAGCGGGCCTGCGCGTCGCGCGCCGGCGGCTCGTGGTCAGGTTCCGGCGCGTTGGCGCCGGCCAGATGCCGCACGATCTGGTAGAAAGTCTCCGCCGCGCCCCAGTTCTCCTTCTTGGAGTAGGAGGGCAGTTCCAGCGGGATCGTCGGAACGGGAAGATCGAGCGCGCGCGCCAGACCGCCGGGATCGTCCTGGATCAGTTCCGCCGTGCAGGACGCGCCGACGATCATCGCCTGCGGCGCGAAGCGCTCATAGGCCTCGCGCGCCGCGGTCTGGAACAGCTCGGCCGTGTCGGCGCCGAGATCACGCGCCTGGAACGTGGTGTAGGTTACCGGCGGGCGCTCCTTGCGCCGCTCGATCATGGTGAACAGCAGGTCGGCATAGGTGTCACCCTGCGGCGCGTGCAGCACGTAATGCATGTCCTGCATGCCGGTGGCGACCCGCATCGCCCCCACATGGGGCGGCCCTTCATATGTCCACACGGTGAGCTGCATCGCCTAGACCTCCAGCCGGGTGCGGCGCACCAGCGGCCGGGCGAACAGCTCGGCGAGGTCACCGGCCTGCTCGTAGCCCTGGATCGGCGTGAACACGAGTTCAATCGACCACTTGGTGGTCAGCCCCTCGACCTCCAGCGGATTGGCCAGACCAAGCCCGCACACGGTGATGTCCGGGCGCGCCGCGTGACAGCGGTCGAGCTGACGGTCGACGTCCTGCCCCTCGCTGACCAGCGCATCCTCGGGCAGCGCGGCGAGATCGTCGCCGACGATCTTCTTGTTGAGATACGGCGTGCCGACCTCGATCGGCGCCATGTCGAGCTCGCCGTTGAGGAACCGGGCCAGCGGCACCTCAAGCTGCGAGTCGGGGAAAAAGAACACCCGCTTGCCGGCCAGTTCCTCGCGATAGCGCGCCAGCGCCTTGCGGGCCCGCGCGGCCGGTGCGGCGGTGGCGGTCTCGAAGCGCTGCGCATCGATGCCGAACAGATCGGCGGCCGCCTTGAGCCAGGCCGTCGTGCCCTCGGCACCGAGCGGGAACGGCGCGGGGATGTGCGTCGCGCCACGGCGCGCCAGCGCCTGCGCCGTCTGCGTCAGGAACGGCTGCGCCAGCAGGAAGCGCGTATCTGGCCCCACCGCCGGCATGGCGTCCGCCTTGCGCGCCGGCAGGAAGGCGACATCGTCGATGCCAAGCTGCGCAAACAACCTGGCGAACTGGTCCTCGACAACATCGGCAAGCGCCCCGACGACGAGCAACGATGGCGTGGCGTCAGCCTCCGCCTGCGGCAGGTCGGGCACCAGCGCGGCGAGGCAGGCATCCTCGCCTTCGGTGAACGTGGTCTCGATGCCGCTGCCGGAGTAGTTCAGCACCCGCACATCCGGCGCATGGGCCTGCGCCAGGCGTTCCGCCGCGCGGCTGAGATCGAGCTTGATCACCTCCGAGGGGCACGAACCGACCAGGAACAACAGCTTGATGTCGGGCCGGCGCTCCAGCAGACGCTCGACCACCCGGTCGAGTTCCTCGTTGGCGTCGGCGAGACCGGCCAGATCGCGCTCCTCGATGATGGCGGTGCCGAAGCGCGGTTCGGCGAAGATCATCACGCCGGCCGCCGACTGCATCAGGTGCGCGCAGGTGCGTGAGCCCACGATGAGGAAGAATGCGTCCTGGATCTTGCGGTGCAGCCAGATGATGCCGGTGAGCCCGCAGAACACCTCGCGCTGGCCGCGCTCGCGCAGCACCGTGCGCTCCGAACAGCCCTGCACCGGCGCGGCCGGCGGGTTTGAGATAAGCGCGGTCACCGCGCGTACTCCGGAACGCCGCCAACGTTATCCCCGGAATCGACAGCCTCCAGCCGGGCTTGCCGCAACTTGAAGAGGAACTGTCCGGCGTTGATCACGTACGCGGCGTAGGCGGCGAGCGCCAGGTACATCTGCCCGGTGCTGCCGAGCCCGCCGGCGGCGACCGCCACCAGATAGGCCGTGTGCAATGCCAGCACCGCGATGGAGAACACGTCTTCCCAGAAGAACGGCCGGGCGAACAGGTAACGCCCGAACACGACCTTCTCCCAGATCGAGCCGGTGATCATGATGGTGTAGAGCACCAGCGTCTTGATCACGACGGAAACGGTGGCGGCGAAAAACCCTTCGCCTGTAGCGAGATAGCGCACCACCAGGGCGAGACTGACGAGGAAGACGAGGAACTGGAGCGGGGCGAGGATGCCTTGCACGAGGGTCCAGCGGGTGGAGTCGCGCCGCCGCCGCTCCTGCGGTGTATAGAGCGGCTCGCGAACTCGCTGACCGCGCTGTCCCTGCCTCATTGCGCCCGTCTCCGACGGTGTTCTTGATGACCCTTCCAGATGGCCTTCTTGGGGGCCTTCCTTCGGACTCTAGAAGTCGCGTCAGAGAAATGTCAATTAAATTGGACGTAAAGTCAAATTGACAGTTATCGCGCAATGAGCAAAAATCGGCGCGTACCTTTATACGTCTCGACACCTGCTTTTCGCGAGCTAAGCGAACATGCCTAGGTGTCATGACGGCTTAACGGTGTATCATGGCTGAGCCCGCGACACGAACGCCAAGAAGTCCGAGAGGGGGCACGAGCAGGCACATGACGGCCGGGGTCCGGCACCGTGTGACGCTCCGCCAAGAGGGCGAAAACGGCCATAGCTGTCCCGGCCGGGACGAGTCAGGAGCGCAAGACTCCGAACTCCTCCGGCGCGCTGACATGAATCAGGCGCAGGTGCTTGCACGCAGGGTCAAGCACGGGAGAGCACTCATGGCTGTTTTTCGGGAGGCATTCCAGCATCTGGAACGGTTGATCCAGGCGCCGGGATCGCGCGGCCGCAATAACGACACCGGCCGCGCCACGGACACAAAAAGAACGCCACACAAACCACGCGGCGAAGCACCTCCGGCAGGTGCGCGCGAAGGCAGCACAAACGGGGCTGCTTCAGGCGCGAATGGATCAGCGGGGGAGGCCAGCATGAACATACAGGAAGGATCGACGGATACGCCCGCGGTTCATGGCGCAGGCAACGAGCCGCAACAGGGCGAACTGATGCGCGCCATCGAGGCGGAGGTGCTGCCGCGCCTGTTCCTGGCGCACAGCGTTGGCCAGCATGCCAGCGATCCCGACGTGGTCGTCGCCGCCAAGGGCGCGATCGACGCGACACATATAAAGGAGTTCGCCGAACTCCTCATTCAGGACGGCAACGACCCCGCTGAGGCCTTTGTCGACACGCAGATGGCGCGCGGCCTGTCGGTGGAGCGCATTCTCATCGACCTGTTCGCACCCGCCGCCCGTGAGTTGGGCGATATGTGGCTGCGCGACGAATGCACCTTCTCCGAGGTGACCATCGGGCTGTGCACGCTCGAAACGCTGCTGATGCGCCATGCCGGAAACCGCACCGTGGTGCCGTTCGGCGACGACGACCACATGGCGCTGTTCGCCCCGCTGCCCGGCGAGCAGCACGTTTTCGGCCTGCAGATCGTCAAGGAACTGTTCCGCACCGCGGGGTGGACGGTTTGCTGCCCGGCTTCAGAGAGTCAGGACGGGTTACTTAAGGCTGTTCACGGCGAATGGTTCACAATGGTCGGTCTTTCTGCTAGCAGGGCAGAATCATTGGCACAGAGTGCGCCGATCATCGACGCGATCCGCCAATGCTCGTGCAACCCGAACATCATCGTTGTCGTCGGCGGACAGTTCGTTGGCAAGGATGGTCCGCACGCCTGCGGTGCCGATATCGTGGCGCTCGATGGCCATGACGGGTTGGAACTGGTCGAGCGTATGGTTGACGAGCGTAGGGAGCGCAGCCTTTGCCACTAGACCGCGATGGGACAGGTTATGGATCGCCCTGAACAGGCAGAGACACCTTTGAACACGACGATCGCGCACCGCTTCAAGGATGCGCAGAACCAGCTTGCTGACGTCGACCTGGATGCGGCGGCCGACCTGATTGCTGCGGCCGCCGACATTGCCCTGATCCTTGACGATCAGGGCACCATTCTCGACCTGGCGTTGACCGATCCCGATCTTCTCAAGGAAGGTTGCAAGAACTGGATCGGTCAGCGCCTGGCCGATGTGGTCACTGCGGAGACCCGCGCCAAGACCGAGACGATGCTGCAGGAAGGGCTCGATGCGGGCCTGTCGCGGCGACGCGAGATCAATCATCCCTCGCCCACCGGCACCGACCTGCCGGTGCGCTATGTGGCGGTACGCGCCGGCGACACCGGACGCGTTGTCGCATTCGGCCGCGACATCCGGCCCATCGCCGAGTTGCAGCAGCGCCTGGTCAACACGCAGATATCGATGGAGCGCGAGTACACCCGCCTGCGCCAGGCGGAATCCTGCTACCGGCTGCTGTTCCAGATGTCCTCGGAAGCAGTGCTCATCATCGACGCGGCGACCATGGCCGTCACCGACGCCAATCCCGCCGCCGCGACGCTTGCCGGAACCCAGATCGCCAAACTCGTCGGCCGGCGCGCCTCCCATGTTTTCGCCAGCGACGACCGCGATGCGGTCAAGGCGCTGCTGTCGGCCGCGCTCAGCGGCGGCAAGTCAACCAAGCTCGGCGTGCGGCTGGCCAATGACGCGGCCCAGGTGGAACTGTCCGCCTCCCTGTTCAAGCAGTCGGCCTCCGCGCATCTGCTGTTGCGCCTGTCGCGGCCGCGCTCGGAGACGGATAATCTCATCACCATCGATCGCGGCGCCATGCTCGATGCGATCGAGCGCATGCCCGACGGCTTCGTGCTGATCGATGCGGAGCGCAAGGTGATCAGCGCCAACGCGGCATTCGGCGACATGGTTCAGGTCGCCAGCACCGAGCTGTTGCGCGATCGGCTGATCGATACCTGGTTCCAGCGCGCCAACATCGACAGCAACGTGCTGCTGGCCAATCTGCGACAGCACGGCGTCGTGCGCCGCTTTCCGACTGTCCTGCGCGGCGAACTGGGATCGCTCGAAGACGTCGAGATCACCGCCGTTTCAGCAAGCGCGGAAGCCGTGCCGCTGTTCGGCCTGGTCGTTCGCCGCGCACCGCGCGCTGCCCCCGCCGACGGATTCGTCGACGGCCTGCCGGCCCATTCCGCCGAGCAACTGACCGACCTGATCGGCCATATGTCGCTGAAGGAGGTGGTCCGTGAGACCACCGATGTGATCGAGAGATTGTGCATCGAGGCAGCCCTCAAGCTGACCGGCGACAACCGTGCCTCCGCGGCGCAGATGCTGGGCCTCAGCCGCCAGAGCCTGTACGCCAAGATGCGCCGTTTCGGCCTCGGTGACCTCAACCCCGAGACCAATCCCCGCGTCAGCAACCACTGACCGCGGCACGCTCCCGCCGCCGTTCCGCCTAGGGTCAGGAATGCCGTCGCTTGCGCGCATCCCCGTCGGCGCAAAATGACGCGGCTTTTGGCCGTTTGACGGGGGCGAAAAGCGTCAATTTTTATTGACACTTTTGAGCGTCAAGCCTAGCATTTTTGACCATGACGCGCGCACTGGCAGCAACATCCGGGATGCGCTGGCCGAAGCCCTCGGCCGTGCTTGAACTGCTCAAGCCGATCACCTGGTTCGCCCCCATGTGGGCCTTTGCCTGCGGCGCCGTTTCGTCCGGAATTGCCTTTTCGGAACAATGGCTTGCGGTGTTCACGGGCGTGCTGCTCGCCGGCCCGCTCGTCTGCGCCATGAGCCAGGCAATCAACGACTGGCACGACCGTTTCGTCGACGCCATCAACGAGCCCGACCGGCCCATCCCCTCCGGGCGCGTGCCCGGCCAATGGGGCCTTTACATTGCCGGCATCTGGACCGCCTTGTCGCTTGTCGTCGCCACCGTGCTCGGTCCCTGGGTGCTCGGCGCAACGGTCATCGGGCTGATGCTCGCATGGGCCTACAGCGCCCCGCCGCTGAGGCTCAAGAACAATGGCTGGTGGGGCAATGCCGCGGTCGGCTTCAGCTATGAGGGGCTGGCCTGGTTCACCGGTGCGGCGGTGCTGATCGGCGCCTTCCCGGACTGGCGCATCGTCACGCTTGCGGTGCTCTATTCCATCGGCGCCCACGGCATCATGACGCTCAACGACTTCAAGGCGATCGAGGGCGACCGGCAGATGGGTGTGCGCTCGCTGCCTGTCCAGCTCGGCGCCGAGAATGCCGCGCGCGTCGCCTGCGTGGTCATGACCGTGCCGCAGGTCGTCGTCATCGCGCTTCTGGTGCAGTGGGGACAGCCCGTCTTCGCCGCCGCCGTCGCCGCTCTCCTGCTGGCGCAGGGCGCGTTGATGGCCCGCTACCTGCTCAACGCCGCCAGCCTGCACGAGAACCCCTACAAGAACGCGGCGATCTACAACGCCACCGGCACCACGCTTTATGTGATCGGCATGCTGGTCAGCGCCTTCGCCCTGCGCGGGCTGCTGACGGGGGCGGTGTCATGACCGCGCCGGCGACCCAGGCCCCGCTCGGCTGGCTCGGCATCATCCGCCTCGGCCTGGTGCAGACGGCACTCGGCGCCATCGTCGTGCTGACCACCTCGACGCTCAACCGCGTCATGGTGGTCGAGCTGGCGCTGCCGGCGATGCTGCCCGGCGCCCTGGTCGGGCTGCATTACGCGGTGCAGATCTCGCGCCCGCGCTGGGGCTACGGCTCCGACATGGGCGGCCGGCGCACGCCCTGGATCATCGGCGGCATGGCGGTGCTGTCGCTTGGCGGCTTTGCCGCCGCACTCGCCACCGCGCTGATGGCAAGCAACACGACCGCCGGCGTGATCGCGGCGCTGGTCGCCTTCACCCTGATCGGCATCGGCGTCGGCGCGTCCGGCACCTCGCTGCTCACCTTGCTGGCGACACGCGTCGCGCCGGAGCGCCGCGCGCCGGCCGCGACCATCGTCTGGGTGATGATGATCGCCGGCTTCATCGTCACCGCCGGCATCGCCGGCTCCTGGCTCGACCCGTTCTCGTTGCAGCGCCTTGTGGCGGTCACCGGCGTCGTCGCAGCGCTCGCCTTCCTGCTCTCCGTCGTCGCGGTGATCGGCGTCGAGGGCCGCAACCCCACACCCCAGGTCGAGACACAAGACGGCGAGAAGCCCGCCTTCCGGCAGGTGATGGCGGAGGTCTGGAATGAGCCCAAGGCGCGCCGCTTCGCCATCTTCGTCTTCGCCTCGATGCTCGCCTACTCCGCCCAGGACCTGATCCTGGAGCCGTTCGCCGGCGCGGTGTTCGGCTTCACGCCGGGCGAATCCACCAAGCTCGCCGGCGTGCAGCATGGCGGCGTGCTGGTCGGCATGGTGCTGGTGGCGTTCGCTGGAATGGGCATCCGCGGCCGCCGCTTCGGCTCGCTGCAGGCCTGGACGGTGGGCGGCTGCATCGCCTCCGCGCTGGCGCTGTTCGCCCTGTCGCTGTCGGGCGCGTTTCCCGAGACCTGGCCGCTGCGTGCCAATGTCTTCGCGCTCGGCTTGGCGAACGGCGCCTTCGCCGTTGCCGCCATCGGCTCGATGATGGGGCTGGCCGGAGAAGGCGGCAAGAACCGCGAAGGCGTGCGCATGGGGCTGTGGGGCGCAGCCCAGGCGATCGCGTTCGGGCTCGGCGGCTTCCTCGGCACCATGGGTGTCGACGTAGTCCGGGCGCTGAGCGACTCCGTCACCATCTCCTACACCAGCGTCTTCATCGGCGAGGGGCTGTTGTTCCTCGTCTCCGCGGCGCTCGCCGCGCGCGTCGGCATCGACCAGTTGCGCGAACGCAAGAACCGCCTGTCGGTCGCCGGCGACGGCTATCTGGCAGGCGTTGGAGGACCTTGAGACCATGATGCAAGCGACCCCAAAGGCCGATTTCGATTGCGTCGTGGTCGGCGGCGGCCCGGCCGGCGCGACCGCTGCGAGCTCGCTTGCCCGCGACGGCAGGCGCGTGCTGCTGATCGACAAGGACGGCCGCATCAAGCCCTGCGGCGGCGCCGTTCCGCCGCGCCTGATCGAAGATTTCGATATCCCCGACGAGTTGCTGGTGGCCAGGATCAAGTCCGCCAAGATGATCGCCCCGTCCGGTCGCCAGGTGCCGATGCCCATCGAAGGCGGCTATGTCGGCATGGTCGACCGCGAGCACTTCGACGAATGGCTGCGCGAACGCGCCGTGCACGATGGCGCCACCCGCGCCTACGGCACGTTCGATCACTACACCAGCGACGACGACGGCCTGGTGACCCTGTTCTACAAGCGCAAGGACGCAGCCAAGGATGAACCGCTGGAACGGGTACGCACCCGCGCCGTGATGGGCTGCGACGGCGCGCGCTCCAGGGTGGCGGCACAGGCGGTCGATGGTGCCGAGCGCATTCCATGCGTCTTCGCCTATCACGAGATCGTCCGCTCGCCGCAGGCCGGCGACACCCGCGCCGATTTCGACGCGCAGCGCTGCGACGTCTATTACCAGGGCCGCGTCTCGCCGGATTTCTACGGCTGGGTGTTCCCCCATGGCCCCAACACCAGCATCGGCGTCGGCAGTGCCAACAAGGGCTTCTCGCTGCGCGGCGCCACAAAGACCCTGCGCGAGACGGCCGGCCTCGACGATGTCGAGACGGTGCGCTGCGAGGGCGCGCCGATCCCGCTCAAGCCGTTGAAGCGCTGGGACGACGGCCGCAACGTCATCGTCGCGGGCGATGCCGCGGGCATCGTCGCGCCGGCCTCGGGCGAAGGCATCTACTACGCCATGGAAGGCGGTAAGGTGGCCGCCGAAGCGGTGTCGGAATTCCTGGTGACGGGCGATGCGCGCGCGCTCGCCACCGCGCGCAAGCGCTTCATGAAGGCGCACGGGCGCGTCTTCTGGATCCTCGGCATGATGCAGTACTTCTGGTACTCCAGCGACAAGCGCCGCGAGCGCTTCGTCTCCATCTGCGACGATCCGGACGTGCAGCGGCTGACCTGGCAGGCCTACATGAACAAGAAGCTCGTGCGCGCCAAGCCGCTCGCGCACATGCGCATCTTCTTCAAGGACCTTGCGCATCTGCTGGGCCTTGTCTCGCCCCAGGCCGGCACCCGCGCCAGCAGCGACGCCTCGTGAGCTGATCGCGGCAGGCGATGCTTGATGACCTGATCACCAGCGGACGGCTGGTCGACCTGATCCTGCTGCTGCTGGTCGTAGAATTGATCGCGCTGATCGTGCTGCGCCGCGTCCGCCGCACTGGCCCGCGCCTCGGCGACGTGCTGCCCACGCTGGTGTCCGGCGCCTTCCTGCTGCTGGCGCTACGCCTGGCGCTGACCGGCGCGCAACCGACCTGGATCGCCGCCAGTCTGGCCGGCGCGGGCCTCGCCCATGTGGCCGATCTCGTCCGCCGCTGAGAGCTGCGCCAGATATTCGTGACAGGCGGGATCAAGCCACCCCGATTTTCAACCAAACGCCTTGGTTTGCTGACGGCTTTTCATGTAAACTGAACTTAACACATTGGCGCCCGTTAAGGCTCTGAAGCGAGGCGTACAAAGGTCGCACATCGCCGGATGCCTATCCGGCGTATAACGATTATAAGAGCGGCGGGGCAATTTGCGTTTTCGACCGCCCCGTCCCCCGAGTGTTGGGAGGTAGATTATGGGCAAGTCGCAGGACGCAAATCCGGTGCACAGCGGGCCGGAAACACCTCTGCTTGACCGGGTTACCCACCCTTCCGACCTGCGCCAGATCGCGCGCGAGGACCTGACCCGGCTCGCCAGCGAACTGCGTGCGGAAATGATCGACGCGGTTTCGGTGACCGGCGGGCATCTGGGCGCGGGGCTTGGCGTCGTCGAACTGACGGTGGCGCTGCACCATGTTTTCGACACCCCGCACGACCGCCTGATCTGGGACGTTGGCCACCAGTGCTACCCCCACAAGATCCTGACCGGCCGCCGCGACCGCATCCGCACCTTGCGCAAGGGCGGCGGGCTGTCGGGCTTCACCAAGCGCGCGGAGAGCGAGTACGACCCCTTCGGCGCGGCGCACTCCTCGACGTCGATCTCCGCCGGGCTGGGCATGGCCGTGGCGCGCGACCTCGCCGGCGGGACCAGGAACGTCATCTCGGTCATCGGCGATGGCGCCATCACCGCAGGCATGGCCTATGAGGCGATGAACAATGCCGGCGGCACCGACGCGCGCCTGATCGTCATCCTCAACGACAATGACATGTCGATCGCGCCGCCGACCGGCGCCATGAGCGCTTCGCTCGCCCGGCTGGTCTCGGGACGCACGTTCCGCAACATGCGCGAGCGCTCAAAGCGCCTGGTGCGCGACATGCCGTACATGATCAAGGAAGGCTCGCGCCGGCTTGAGGAATTCCTGCGCGGCATGGTGATGGGCGGCACGCTGTTCGAGGAACTGGGCTTCTACTATGTTGGCCCCATCGACGGCCACAACCTGGAGCACCTGCTCCCCGTCCTGGAAAACGTGCGCGACAGCGAGTTCGGCCCCGTCCTCGTCCACGTGGTGACCGAGAAGGGCAAGGGCTACGCCCCGGCGGAACAGTCCGCCGACAAGTACCACGGTGTCTCCAAGTTCAACGTCGTTACCGGTGAGCAGTCCAAGGGCACGCCCAAGGCGCCGAGCTACACGAGCGTTTTCGCCAAGGGGCTGATCGCCGAAGCCAGGGCCGACGACAAGATCGTCGCCATCACGGCGGCCATGCCGTCCGGCACCGGCGTCGACAAGTTCGAGGCCGAATTCCCGGATCGCGCCTTCGATGTGGGTATCGCCGAGCAGCATGGGGTGACCTTCGCCGCCGGTATGGCGACGGAAGGCTACAGGCCCTTCGCGGCGATCTACTCGACCTTCCTGCAGCGCGCCTACGACCAAGTGGTGCATGACGTGGCGATCCAGAATCTCCCCGTGCGCTTCGCCATCGACCGCGCCGGCCTCGTCGGCGCCGATGGGGCCACCCACGCCGGCGCCTACGACATCGCCTATCTCGCCTGCCTGCCGAACTTCACCGTGATGGCCGCGGGCGACGAAGCCGAACTGATGCACATGGTGGCGACCGCTGCCGCCCACGACGACGGTCCCATCGCCTTCCGCTATCCGCGTGGCGAGGGACTGGGCGTCGAACTGCCCGAGCGCGGCACACCGCTGGAGATCGGCAAGGGCCGCGTCGTCAAGGAAGGCTCAAGCGTTGCACTGCTGTCGCTTGGCGGACGCCTCGGCGAAGCGCTGGCCGCGGCCGAACGGCTCGATGCGTCGGGACTGTCCACCACGGTCGCCGATGCGCGCTTCGCCAAGCCGCTCGACATGGAACTGATCCGCAGGCTTGCCCGCGAGCACCAGGTGCTGGTGACCATCGAGGAAGGTGCCATCGGCGGCTTCGGCTCACATGTGCTCACCGCGCTCGCCCGCGACGGCCTGCTCGACAAGGGACTGGTCGTGCGGCCGATGACCCTGCCCGACCGCTTCCAGGACCAGGACACGCCGGCCAGGATGTACGAGGCCGCCGGCCTCGACTCGGCGGCAATCACCGCGACGGTCTTCGATGCCCTCGGCATCGAAGCGGGCGAAGGCGCCCACATGGTCGCGCGCAACCCGGCGGTCGCCGCGCCGGCACGTTGACGTTCCAACGCCTGCCCGCCGACATCATCTCCAGGTCGCCGCGAGTTTCACGGCGTCGAACTTGGGCGTCAGGTCATGCAACCTGCGTACGATAGCAGCCGGTGCGGTGCATCCGTTCCGCGCATGATCACGATGACGCCAGTGCATACGGTTCTCTCTGGAAATCGCCACCAAACCTGCTAATTCCCTGGCTGAATTTTCCAGGAGGCTCCCATGGACGCGATTTCAGCCTGGCGACCGCAGGTTCTCAGTATCCTGCGCATCGTTTCCGCACTGCTCTTTCTGCTGCACGGCACCCAGAAGCACATCGGGATTCCGCCGACCGAACGGGTCATCGAGACCTTCTCGCTGGGCTGGTGGGCCGGCGCGATCGAGATCATCACCGGGGTCGCCATGTTGATCGGCTTCCAGACCCGCGCCGCCGCCTTCCTCGCCTCCGGCACCATGGCCTTCGCCTACTGGCTGGCGCACGCGCCGCGCGATCTGTTTCCCACCAACAACGGTGGCGACGCGGCGATCCTCTACTGCTTCATCTTCCTCTACTTCGTTGTCGCTGGCGGCGGCGCCTGGGGCGTCGATGCGATGCGCGGTTCCAAGAACGCCTGACCATCGCGTCGACACGCTTGCACGTCCCGCACCGCGGTGTGTTCTTGCAGCGCCGGCACCTGAGCGCGATGATTGCAGGCGATGACGCATCAGCCTGAAACCCCGCGATGACCGCACGCCGGTCTCCGCAGCGCGTTTTCCTCGCCGGCGCCACCGGCACCATCGGCCGGGCCTTGGCGCATGCCCTGGCCGAGGCGGGACGCGATGTTGTGTGTTTCGTCCGCCCCGGAGCCGATACCACCGCCCTGCCGCGAACCGTGGATATCCGCACCGGTGCGCCGACCGACGCAACCTCGCTGGCCAAGGCCGGGTTTCGCGGCGAGATGTTCGATGCGGTGATCTCCTGCCTGGCCTCGCGCAGCGGCGTACCGGACGACGCCTGGGCTGTCGACCACCGCGCCAACCGCACACTCTTGGAACAGGCACGCGCAGCGGGGGTGGAGCGCTTCGTGGTTCTCTCCGCGATCTGCGTGCAGAAGCCCCGGCTTGCCTTCCAGCACGCCAAGCTCGCCTTCGAAAACGAATTGATGCAGTCCGGTATCGACTGGACGATCGTTCGCCCGACCGCCTTCTTCAAGTCCCTGTCGGGCCAGGTGGCGCGCGTCATGGCCGGCAAGCCCTATCTCGTCTTCGGTGACGGCAGGGTCACAGCCTGCAAGCCGATCAGCAACCGCGACCTCGCCGACTTCGTCGTTGGCTGCCTGGACGATCCGGCGGCGCGCAACCGCATCCTGCCGATTGGCGGGCCGGGCCCGGCGATTACGCCGCTCGACCAGGCACATCATCTCTTCAGGTTGCTGGACCGACCGCCCCGCATCCGCCACATACCGCTCGCGCTGGTGGATGGAATCGCCGGCATGATTGGCGTCGCATCCCGCGTCGCACCACCACTGCGCACCAAGGCGGAACTGGCGCGCATCGGCCGCTACTACGCAACCGAATCCATGCTGGTGCTGGATCCCGAAACCGGCCGCTACGACGCCGACACAACGCCCGAACACGGCACCGACACGCTGTTCGACCACTACGCCGAACTGGTCCGCGGCGAGGCAAAGACCGAGCGCGGCGCCCACACGGTGTTCGGCACGACGTGAGCGGTCGTTCGCCCACCCAACGGCCGGTTACGTCCGCTCGGCAGCCGCCGCCATGACCTCGGCTCCCAGTTCCATTTCAACCTCGAACCCGTCCCACAAGGTCGCCGCATCCTCCCGGTTGAGGCAGTCCTTGACGCGCGCGCCCAGAACGCCGCGCGTCTTGTCCGCGATCATCTGGGCGAGCACCAGCGATTCGCTGAGCAATTCGTCGGGTGTATCGTGGAGACGCTGCGCGAAGCCCAGCGCATGCGCCCGCTCGATGGGCATCGGTTCGCCGGTCAGGGCCATCAGCCGCGCCTCGCCCAGCCCCAGAACCTCCCGCACGATCCGGTAGCCGCCGAAGGCATTGACGTTGACTTCCGGCAGGCCGATGAACGCGTCGCGCGCGCCAAGCCTGATGTCGCAGGCACTGGCCAGCATCAGGCCGCTGCCGAGCGCGCCGCCATGCAGGGCGGCGATCGAGACCATCCGGCTCTCGCGCAGCGCCCGCGTGACCTCCATGACGGTGCCCGAACCGCGCCGCGCGGCCGCCTTGCCGAGCGTACGGAACTCGCGGAAGTCGTTACCGGCGCAAAAGTGCTTGCCGGGCAGGCCGGTGATCACCAGCACGCCTGCGTCGTCCTTCTCCAGCCGAGCGATCAGATCGACGAACTTCGCCCATCCTTCGAAGCTGATGGCATTGACGGGTCCGTTGCATATGCGAACCAGGCACACATCTGCGTGCCTCTCCACATCGAACATGATGCTGTCCTCCTGCATCTAGAGCATGTCTTGCTCTGGAGCTGTCACGAATCGGCGGCGCCTCCGACCAGCGCATCGACCACGCTTTGGCGCACCTCGTGCTTCTTGATCTTTCCCGCCGGCGTCTTGGGCAGCGACGGCACGAACACGATCTGTCTTGGCGTCTTGAAGCCGGCGATGCGTTCGCGCACGAACGCCTTCAGCTCATCCTCCGAGACCGCCGCGCCGACGTTGATGACGACGGCCGCCACGACACGCTCTCCGTAATCGTCGTCGGGCAGCCCGAAGACCGCGACCTCCGAGACATCCGGGTGTTCGATGACGACCAACTCGACCTCCTTGGCGAAGACGTTCTCGCCGCCGGAGCGGATCATGTCCTTCTTGCGATCGACGAGGTGGAAGAAGCCATCCTCGTCCACCCGGCCGATGTCGCCGGTGTGCAGCCAGCCGCCACGAAAGGCTTCAGCCGTTGCCTCCGGCCGGTTGAGATAGCCGCTCATCAGGGCGGGCGAACGCACGCAGATCTCGCCAAGCTCGCCGGGGTCGGCATGGCTCAGGTCGTCCCTCAGCAGTGCGACGCGCACGCCAGGCACCGGCACGCCGATGGACAGCGGCCGCTGCATGGCGTCTTCGGGCCGGTTGATGCAGATATAGCAACCGCCCTCGGTCAATCCGTAGGCATTGGCGATGCCCAGTTCGGTCGCCCCGCGCTCCCGGAAAGCTCTCGCCACGTCGACGATCAGCGTCGAGGGATCGTAGTTCGAATAGGCGATCAGCCGCATCGACGACATGTCTGCCGTCTGCCACGCCTCGCTTTCGATCATCTGACGCAGGATGATCGGCACGCCGAACATGGCGTTGCAGCCATGCCGTTCGAGGGCGACCACCGCGGCTTCCGGATCGAAGCGCTCGGCGATGACCGCCGAACCGCGCTGCATGAAGAAGAGCTTCAGGTAGTCCCACGCGCCGGTGTGGAACAGCGGCATGTAGCAGAAGAAGCGGTCGAACCGGCGCACTCCGAAGGCCGGCAGCACGTTCATGGTGTCGAGCACCGTGCGGCGGTGCGAGATCACCGCTCCCTTCGGCCGCCCCGTGGTGCCGGAGGTGTAGAGGATCAGGTGCGGGTCGTCCCAGCCCTCGGGCTGCGACACCGGCGTATCACCGCCGGCGTTGAGCATGTCCTCCCAGGACAGCGCGTCGTCTCGCCGCCCATCGCGCAGGATCAGACGCGGCCGCTCGGCCAGATCGGCCATTGCCGCACGCGCCCCGGCCTCGAACTCCGCGCTGGTCAGCAACAGCCCCGGCTGGGCACTGGCCAGGATGTAGGCGACTTCGGCATCGCGAAGCCACATGTTGATGGGAACGAGCACCGCGCCCATGCCGGCCAGGGCGTATCCGAGGATGACATAGGTATCGGAGTTGCGGTCGAGCACCGCGACGCGCGAGCCGCGTACCACGCCAAGACGGGCGAGAGCGCGCTGGATGCGCCGCATCTCATCGGCGAATTGCGCCCATGTGGTAACCCTGTCCTGGAAGATCAGCGCTGGCTCGTCCGGTGCCCAGCGCTCGTTTTCCGTGACGATATCGGTGAGCAGATAGGGATAGCCGCCGGTCTCAGGCCGCACTGAAGCCTCCATCGACTGCGACGGTCGCGCCGGTCATGAAGGAGGCGTAGTCGGAACACAGAAGCGCGATGATGTTGGCGCTGTCCTCCGCCTGCCCGATCCGCCCCAGGGGCAGAACCGTGGGCTGCGAGTACTTCAGCACCTCTTCGGTCATCGGCGTCGCGGTGACGCCGGGACACACGCAGTTGACGCGGATGTTGTGCTTGCCGCACTCGACAGCCAGGCTGCGGCTCAGCGCCAGCACGCCACCCTTCGACGCACTGTAGGCGTTGACCTTGTCCCAGCCGGCCAGCGCGACGACCGACGCCACCGTGACGATCGAGCCGCCGCCATGGCGCTCCATGTGGCGCACCGCCTCGCGGCAGACCTTGAACGTGCCGGAGAGATTGACCGACATGATCTGATCCCAGATCGCATCTTCGAGGTTGGCGATGTCGCGATCGGCATCGGGCCGCCAGATGCCGGCGCAATTGGCAACCGCGTCGATGCGTGCGCCGTCCGACGCATGGCCTTCGAACATGGCCCGCACGGCCTTGCTGTCGGTCACGTCACAGACATGCGTCTGATGGCCGGGGCCGCCATCCGGCAGACCCGCCACCGCCTGTGCCAGGTTCTCCTCGTTCAGATCGCAGAGGATGACGCGCGCGCCGCCAAGCGCGCACAGTTCCGCCACCTTGCGCCCGATACCGCTTGCCGCTCCGGTGACAAGAACCGTCTTGTCGGTGAGAAGTCCTGGCAGCATGTCTTTCCTTTCGGTGTTCTTGTCTTGCTCTACGGCAATGCCACGAGGTGGCATGGCGCGGGCCGGGCTATCGGTCGCCGGCACGAAGCCCGTTGATGATCAGATCGCTGAGACTGACCGCGATCTCGTCGGCGGAGGCCCCCACATACGGCGCCCAGCGGTGGGCGGTGGAGAGCATTCCCAGAATACCCATCGCCGCCACGTGACTGTCGCGTACGGTGAACTCACCGGCTTCGCCGCCCTCGTCGATGATGCCGACGATCAGCACCTCGAAGGCGCGTTCCTTGCGCGCCAGGTTCTGGCGGGAATCCTCGTCGAACTCCCTTCGCTCGCGCCAGAACACCGTGAGGAACTTGCCGTTCGCGATGTTGTATTCCGTCTGCGTCAGGACCAGCTTGCGCATCCGTTCCAGCGGGCTGCCGCTGGTGCGCGCCAGTCGCTCCATGTTCTCGAAGAACTCCCGCGTGACCAGGTCGTAGAGCGTCTCCAGCAGGTGCGACTTGTTGCGGAAGTAGTGATAGAGCGCCGGCTTGCTGACACCGCAGGCTTGCGCGATCTGGTTCATCGACGTGCCCCGGAAACCCTTCTCCAGGAACAGGTCCACCGCACGCTCGAAGATCACGTTGCGGACGAATTCCATGCGGCTGGAATCGTCCTGCGCCTCGATCTCCTTGATCGGAATACCTGGCACAGCCATGACGAGAAGGCCCTTTCAGTTGCGCGGACGG
The DNA here is from genome assembly GCA_028279445.1 of Tepidamorphaceae bacterium. Lineage (GTDB taxonomy): Bacteria > Pseudomonadota > Alphaproteobacteria > Rhizobiales > Tepidamorphaceae > JANQNT01. The sequence goes on from JANQNT010000004.1 coordinate 112,489, forward strand.
AAATCCGAAGACGGTCGATCCGTCCACGATTCCCTGCCAATGCGTGATCGTTGCATGAATGCGCGTCACCCCCGATGGTCGGAGAATCCCGGCTGGCGCTTTTCCAGCCAAGCCGTCGCCGCCTCGCTGGCATCGGGATGCAGCCGCGAGCGCGCCGAATAGGTGCACTCGTGCTCGTAGCCCGGTTGCAGGTGCATGTTCTCGGTCGCGTTGAAAGCCGACTTGGCCAGCCGCATCGCATTGGGGCTCTTGCGCGCGATCGTCTCGGCAAGACGATACGCGGCGGGCATGAGTTCCTCGGGCGCGACGACCTCGTCGACCATCTCCAGCCGCAACGCCTCCTGCGCGGAAATGCGTTCGGCGGTGAACATCATCCGCCGCGCCGCCCCGTTACCGACCAACCGAAAGGCGTGACGGGCGCCGCCGAGAATACCGACATCGATCTCGGGCAACGCGAACACGGCATTGTCGGATGCGATGCGGATGTCGCACAGGCTGGCGATGCACAGCCCCGATCCCACTGCCGCGCCGTCGATGGCGGCGATCACCGGCACAGGGCACTCGTAGAGGGTGTTGAAGGTGGTGCGGATACGCGCCGTCGCATCGACGGTTGCGCCGTAGTCGAGATCGACGAATTCGCGCACGTCGTTGCCGGCGATCCAGGCCTTTTCGCCCTGCGTGCACAGCACGACGACGCGCATCCCCTGAACCTGCGCCAACTGCTGGAAGACGCTGCGCAACTGATCGAACATCGCAAAGGACATCGCATTCACCGGCGGGCGGTCGATGGTCACGGTGAAGATGCCACCGTCTTCGGTGACTTTGATGTTCTCTGTCGCGATCATGTCGTCTCCTTGGTCTGGTTCATGAACCCGTCGGCGGCCAGCGACGCGCGCGGGCCCCGCGGGGCTGGGTCAATTCATCGTCGAGGGCAGCCACGTCGCGATGGCCGGGAAGCTGAACAGGCAGGCGATGACAAGCGCATCGACCAGCAGGAACGGGACGACGCCGCGGAAGACCTGCTCGATGGGCACCTGCGAGGTGCCGGACACCACGTAGCAGGAGATGCCGATCGGCGGGGTGACGAGACCAAGCTCGATCATCTTGATCATCATCACCCCGAGCCAGATACCGTCGAAGCCGAGCTGCTGGGCGATCGGGTAGAACAGCGGCACGACGATCACCATCATCGAGATGGATTCCAGGAACATGCCCAGCGGGATAATCAACAGCAGCAGCAGCGCCATGACGATCATCGGGTCGAAGTCCAGGCCGCCGATCCACATGGTCAGCATCTGCGGCGCGCGCGAGATGACGAAGAACGCCGACAGGATGCCGGAGCCGATCACGATGGCGAAGATGGTCGCGGTGGTCTGGGCGGACTGCGACAGCGCGTCCTTCATGTCCTCGGCAAGCCCCGGCGAGTGATCCGGACGCTTGCCGAACAGCACCATGGCCAGCGCGGCCAATGCGCCGATGGCCGCCGATTCGGTGACCGTGAAGATGCCCGAATAGATGCCGCCGATGACGATCACGAACAGGATCGCGATCCGCACCAGGCCTCCCCACGGCAGGCCCGCGCCACCGGCACGACCGCCAGGCGGGATCTCATCGCCAGGCGGAGCCTGATCGCGGGACGCATGCTGTGGCGGCAGCGGTCCGTCCGGGATCGGGTCACGGCCGCGCCCCACGGCAGCGGACACGAAGATGTAGGTGGAATAGGCGAATGCCGTCAGCAGGCCCGGCAAAATGCCGGCGATCAGCAGCTTGCCGGTGCTCTCGCCGGTCAGCAACGCGTAGATGATCATCATGATGCTTGGCGGGATAAGCACGCCGAGCGTACCGGCGCTGGCGACGATGCCGGTGGCCAGCGAGGCCGGATAGCCGTGCTTGCGCATCTCGCCGACGCTGAGGTTGGCCATCGTCGCGGAGGTCGCGACGCTCGACCCGGACACGGCCGAGAAGCTGGCGCAGGCCATCACCGTGGACACGCCAAGTCCGCCGGGAAAGCGGCGGAACAGGTGGCTGGCCACGGCGAACACCTGCCGCGCGATATCCCCCTTCACCACCAGCACGCCCATCAGGATGAACATCGGGATGACGGTCAGCGAGAAGGTGCTCGTTTGCGCGAAGGGCACCGAGCCGAGCACGTTGGTGGCATAGTTCACATCGCGCAGCACGATCAGTCCGACGGCGCCGCTGATGCCCATGGCAAATGCAATCGGCATCTCCATGATGATGAGGATCATCATCAGCGTCAGGACCAGGAGGATGGCGGCCTCAGCGCCCATCGTGACCGTCTTCCCGCGAAGCGCGCGACGCATCGGCGTGCGTCCGCGGACCGGTCAGCAACCCGATCTCGCGCAGCAGCACGATCACCGTCGCCACCGCAGCGACACTGAGGCCAATGGTGATCGCCCATCGCGCCGGCCAGATAGGCCATTGCAGCAGGCCGAACTTGTACTCGCCGGTCTGGAAGGAGGCGATGGCGCGCCCGCCGGTGGCATAGGCAAGCCAGACCAGGAAGGCGATGCTGAGCAGCGTGGCCGTCAGCCGCGCCGCGCGGACCAGACCGCCGGGGGCGAAGTTCGTCGCCAGAGTCATGCGGATATGGCTCTTTTGCAGCGCGACATAGGCAAACCCGAAAAACACGATGACAACCAGGCAGGTCTCACTCAATTCGACCATGCCGGGCAGGCTGCGACCCGCCGCAAAGCGGGTCGCCACCTCGCCCGTCAAGGCCGCCATCAGCGTCACCGTCGCCAGTGCGGAGATGATGGCCATGGCCTTCGCCAGACCATCGATGATGCGGGCGAAGGCGTTCATGTCGGGGATGAGACGGGCGGACTACTGCGCCGAGAAGCGCTTGACGCACTCCGCGAAGGGAATGTCGACACCCGAGCCGCTGAAGCCCTCCAGCAGCCCCAGATACTGCTCCAGTACCTTCTCCGGCGCATCATAACCTGCCGTTCTGGCCTTCTCGACGTAACGCTGCTTGGGACCATCACCGGTCATCTCGGCCCATTCCGCGATCGCGGCATCGTCCCAGGTGGACAGCCCCTTGATCCGGCCACCCTCGAGCATCCGGTCACACTGCGTGCGGGCGACGGCAGCATACGCCTCCATGCCCTTGCCGGCATTCAGGTCCGCGATCACCTCATCGACGATCGCCTGCAGATCGGCGGGCAGCCGGTCATAGGCGGCCTGTGTCATCCAGATGCCGACAAGCACGTAGTGCCCGTAACCTGCATCGACCCAGTAGGGTAGCACCTCATCGAGATTATAGGCGGTGGGGGCGTCCATGTTGTTGAACACCACGTCGACAATACCGCGCTGTGCCGCCTCGTACATCTCGCTCGCGGTCACCGCGACCGGCTGCCCGTCGGCCGCCGTGATGGCGGCGACGACGCCGTCACCCACCGCACGCACCCGCGTGCCCTTGAGGTCGGCGGGACCCTTGAGTTCCTCCTTTGCGCCGAGGATGGACTGACCGGCGGAAAAGTAGGCCACCGGAATGAGGTCCAGCTTCTTGGTCTCGGAGCGGAATGTCTCGTTGTCCTGGTTGAGAGCGTAGAGCGCCTGCATCAGCGCCTGGTTGTCCGACGTGATGAACGGCAGCGCGCCAAGCTCGGCGAGCGTGAACTGCGCAGGCGTGTAGGCGGGAACGGTAATGCCGATGTCGGCCCGGCCGTCCGTCAGGCAGGCGATGATCTCGCGTCCGGTGCACAAGGCGCCCGCGCGATACTGTTCAAGCTCGATACGCCCTCCCGAACGCGCGACGATCTCATCGAGAAACCAGTCCTGCACGGCGGTGTTCGGCGTGTTGTCCAGCAACATGCTGGTGACCACGAGTCGGTAGGGCTCTTCGGCCTGGACCGGCACCGCCGGTACTGTCGCGATGGCGACCGCGGCGAGTGTACCCAGCGCGACACCGGCCGACCTCACCGTCGCGCCCAGGCTGCAGACAATGCGTCCAATCATGTTCTTGCATCCTCCCTTTAATGGGCCGGAACCGCGTTCAAACGCGCGGTCGCCAGCTTCGAAATGATTGTTACTTACCGGACGGTAACTTGTCAATTGACCCCGATTCGCACCGTGAAACGGGTGCGCTGGAAGCCCCCGGCGCTGTCCCAACAACTCCGCGCTTTGAAGGGTGTCTTCGGCAACGAGCTGCTGGAACGCCCCCATCGCGGCGTCCAGCCGACTCAACTGGGTCGCGCGCCGCCTGGCGAGTTCGCACGGCAGTCCGAGATGACGGGAGTCGTCGCGATCGGCGAGGCCGACCTTGCGATAGCGCGTGCGCGTGACAGCGAGCCTCGAAGGACGAACCTCACCTGGTCAACACGCCGAGAAGCTCCTCATGCAGTCGCGGCGTCGCCGCGCAGACGATGCGGCCGTCGGAGGCGGGCGTCAGCGGCGCGCCATGCCAGTCGGTGATGCATCCGCCGGCACCCTCCACCAGCGCCACCAGGGGCAGAAAGTCGTATGGCTGCAGATCGCAATCCACCGTCGCGTCCACATGGCCGGCGGCCAGCAGCGCGTGCGGGTAGCAGTCGTAGGAAAGCCGCACCAGGCGCGGCGCGCCGAGCAGCCTATCAAGTGACTGCGGCGCGTTGGCCATCATCCAGTTGGGCTGGCAGACATAGACGCGCGCATCCGCCAGGCGGCTTGCCGCTGAGGTGGCGATCGGCGTGCCGTTCATGGCCGCGTGGCCGCCGGCACCGATATAGGCCTCGCCAAGTTCCGGCATGCGCACAAGGCCGAGCACCGGTGCATCGTCTTTCAGCAACGCCATCAGCAGCCCGTAGAGCGGATGGCCGGTGACGAAGGAGCGCGTACCGTCAATGGGGTCGATCACCCAGCGATAGGGCGAGGCCCCGCCGGCGTCGTGCTCGGCGAATTCCTCGCCGACGATCGCATGATCGGGAAAGCGCGCCGAAATCGCATCACGCAGCGCCTGCTCGGTTTCCCGGTCCGCGATGGTCACAGGGCTTGCGTCGGCCTTGTCCTCGATATCGAGCCGGGAGCGGAAGTAGCTCCGCGCGATCGCGGCCGCGCCGGCGCTCGCCTCCAGCGCGAAGGCGGCGAAGACGTCGAGATCATCGTTCGGCATCACGACCCCCGCGTGTCTCCGGCAAGCACCAACTCGATATCCGCGCGCTTGAGCATGGTGGCGATTGCCTCCGGCGGTGCTTCGTCGGCGACCAGCATGTCGAAGCTGGACGCATCGGCCACAACGATCGGCGCCCAGCGGCCGAACTTGGCGCTGTCGGCAGCGACCATGCGGGTCTGCGCCTGGCCCATCACCGCGCGGGAGAATTCGGCTTCCTGCATGTTGTGCAGCATGAAGCCGCTGTCGGCATTGATGGCACCCACGGAGAGCACGGCATAGCGCACGGTGAAGCCGCGCACGAAGTCGATGGCGCCGTGGCCGAAGGCACCGCCATCATGGCCGCGCAGCTCGCCGCCGGCCATGAAGACGCGGTTGTCGTTGCGCGCGGCGAGCGTGTGCGCCACGACGACGGAATTGGTGACCACGAAGAGCTCGTTGTGGCGTTGCAGCGCCTGGGCGATGTAGGCGGTGGTGGAGCCGATATCGAGGAACAGGGAATCGCCGTCGCGCACGATGCTCGCCACCTCCGCGGCGATGCGCCGCTTGGCGTCCGGGTTCTCGTCCATGCGCTGGCGGAACGGCTGCTCGTCCTGCGGCTCGGCCAGATAGACCCCGCCATGGACCTTGTGCACCTGGCCGCCGGCCTCCAGCGCCTTGACGTTGCGCCGGATCGTCTCCTCGGAGACGCCGAGACGCTCGGCGAGGAAATGGATGCGTGCCGCGCCGCCGGCGAGGCGGACCTCGTCGAGAATTTCCCGCTCGCGGTGGTTTCCGCGCGGCTGCAAACGGCTGACGGACGGGTTCATCGGGCTCCTCCAGCGCGAATCCTATGCCGGCGGGAACCCACAAAACAACATAAAAATACACAATCTAGAGGGTTTTTGTGGGTTTATGTTGACGCGTGCGGATTTTTCGCAAACACTCGATTTTTGCGAGAAAACCGCGGGCAAAGCCGGCCGGGACGACCCGGCATCTGTTGGAAAACGGCAGCCGTCAGCGGTGTAAGGGAGAGCGATCATGAAACGCATTCTTGCCGCGACGGGACTTAGCCTGTCGCTGGCCCTGACGGCGGCGACGCCGGGGCTGGCGGAGGTGGAATCGAAGGACCCGCTGAAGCTGACACTGCACGACTGGACCGGCCAGCTCCTGACCACCAACATCATGGCCGAGGTGTTGAAGAAGGCCGGCTACAACGTGGAGCTGGTGCAAGCCGACTACATCGCCCAGTTCGCCGGGTTGAAGACCGGCGACCTGCATGTGGCGATGGAGATCTGGGAGACCACCGGCCGCGACGCCATGGACGAGGCGACCGCCACCGGCAATGTGGTCAATGCCGGTGAGACCGGCATGCAGGCCATCGAGGAGTGGTGGTATCCCAGCTACATGAAGGAAGAATGCCCCGGCCTGCCGGACTGGAAGGCGCTGAACGACTGTGCCGAGGCCTTCTCCACGCCGGAGACCGCGCCCATGGGCCGCTATCTCGGCGGACCAGTGACCTGGGGCGGTTTCGACGACGAGCGCGTCGAGGCGCTGGAGCTCGACTTCGAGGTGGTGCATGCGGGCACCGACGCGGCCCTGTTCGCGGAGCTTGAATCGGCCTATCAGCGCAAGGCCCCGATCATGCTTTGGGTCTACGCGCCACACTGGGCACCGGCCAAGTTCGAGGGCGAGTGGGTCGAATTTCCCGCCTACACGGCCGAGTGCTACAACGATCCCTCCTGGGGCACGAACCCGAACGCGGCCTATGACTGCGGCAAGCCACGCGGGCCGATCTGGAAGGTCACGTGGGTCGGCGTGAAGGACAAATGGCCAGGCGCATACAAGGCGATCGAAGCCTTCAACGTCAGCAACGACGAGATGAGCGCCATGATCAGCGCCGTCGACCTCGACAAGCGTCCGCTCGAGGAGGTCGTCGCCGAGTGGATGACGGCCAACGAAAGCCGCTGGCAGTCCTGGATCCAGTAACAACAACCTCTGCTGCCGGCGGGGCGCTCACCCTGCCCCGCCGGATCACTTCCGCCACGCCCCGCCCGGATACCTGCGCGCCCGGGCGTGAGGCGGCGCCATTCCCGCTCAGGTTCGCGCCCGATGTCTGATCTCACCAAGCTCGGTTGCCGCGGTCTGTGGAAGGTGTTCGGCGAGGATGCGGAGCGCTTCCTGCGCGCCAATCCCGATCCCGCGCCAGGCGCATTCCGCGCCAACGGCCTGATTGCGGCCGTGCGCTCGGCCGATCTCGACATTCACGTCGGCGAGATCTTCGTCATCATGGGACTGTCGGGATCCGGCAAGTCGACGCTGGTGCGCTGCCTGTCGCGGCTGATCGAACCGACCGCCGGCGAATTGCTGTTCGAGGGCCGCGACCTGCTCAAGGCCACCCAGGCGGAGATGATCGACATCCGCCGCTACAGCTTCGGCATGGTGTTCCAGCACTTCGCGCTGCTGCCGCACCTGAGCGTGCTGGAGAACGTGGAGTTTCCCCTCGACATCCAGGGTCAGGACGCCGCGCACCGGCGCGAACGGGCGCTTGAAGTGATCGAGCTGGTCGGCCTGAAGGGGCGCGAGAACTACTATCCGCGCGAGCTTTCCGGCGGTCAGCAGCAGCGCGTCGGCATCGCCCGCTCGCTCGCCGTGGAGCCGGAGGTGTGGTTCCTCGATGAGCCGTTCTCCGCGCTCGATCCACTGATCCGCCGCGAGATGCAGGACGAGTTCCTGCGCCTGCAGGCGATGCTGAAGAAGACCATCGTCTTCATCACCCACGACTTCGACGAAGCGATCCGGCTTGCCGATCGCATCGCCATCATGAAGGACGGCGCCATCATCCAGGTGGACACGCCGCAGGACCTCGTGCTGGCGCCGGCGGATGACTATGTCAGCGAATTCACGCGGCATATCCCGCGCGACAAGGTGCTCACCGTCGGTGCGGTAATGCACAAGGGCGCGCCGGCCGGGCGCAAGTCCCGCCGCGCCAACGGTGCCGCCGAGCCGATCGCGGCGAGCGCCAGGATCGCCGAGATCGCCGAGCGGGTCGTCGATGCAGATGCACCCATCCCCGTGGCCGATGCCGAAGGCGCCATCGTCGGCTCCATCGACCGTACCGCGATCATCGACGTGCTGGTCGGCCGGGGGCAGGTGAAATGAGCGCGGTAACACCAGTGCCGGCAGACCGCCTCTCGCGCTTTTCGCTATCGCCAACGGCGGGTGCCTGGGTCGCGCTGCTTGGCGTCACCATGCTGCTCTCCCATTTCAGCCGCGACCTTGCCAAGGCGCTCGACATGCGCTGGGCGATCCGCTTTCCCTCCGGCTGGAAGGTGCCGATGGCCGACTGGGTCTCGGCGGCGATGAAATGGCTGGTGGAGGAAGCAACCTTCGGCCTGTTCACTTTCACCCAGATGACCCGCTTCATCGCCTGGCTGATCGAGCGGCCCTACGAACTGGCCCTTGCGGCACTCTCAAGCGGATGGGTGCAGGGCTTCGGCGCCGATGCGGTGCAGTGGCTGCCGCCGCTGTCGTGGATCGCGGTCACCGTCTCGCTGGCGCTGCTCGGCCATTACGTGCGCGACTGGAAGCTCGCTGCACTCGCCGGTGGCGCGTTTCTCTACCTCGCCGTCTTCGGCCAGTGGGACAGCGCCATGGTGACGCTGGCCTCGATCGCCATCGCCGTGCCGCTCGGGGTTGCCGGTGGGCTGGCGCTCGGCATCACGGCTTTCCGGCATCGCTGGCTTGAGCGCCTGATCATGCCGGTGCTCGACCTGATGCAGACGATCCCGATCTTCGCCTACCTGGTGCCGATCCTGTTCCTGTTCGGCTTCGGACCCGTGGCGGCGTTGATCGCCACCATCATCTACGCCATGCCGCCGATGGTGCGCATCACCACGCTGTCGCTGCGCGGCGTCGATCCGGAAATCGTCGATTTCGGCACCATGGCCGGCTGCACGCGCAGGCAGATGATGTGGCGGGTGCTGATCCCCTCGGCGAGGCCCGGACTGATGGTCGGCGTCAACCAGGTGATCATGCTGTCGCTGAACATGGTGATCATCGCCTCGATGATCGGTGCCGGCGGGCTCGGTTTCGACGTTCTGGCCTCGTTGCGCCGGCTCGATATCGGTGCCGGGCTTGAGGCAGGCATCGCCATCGTCGTGCTGGCGATCGCGCTCGACCGGCTGAGCCAGGGGCTCGCCAAACGTCGCCCGGACCATCACGCGGCACAAGCGAGCGGCAACCTGCTTCGGCGTCATCCGCGCGCCGCGATCGCGGCCGCCATAGTCCTCGCGACCTTCGCCCTGGGTCGCTTCATTCCCGCCGTGCAGACTTACCCGGAAGCGCTGGCCATCACCACCGGCCCGTTCTGGGCCGGCATGGTGGAATGGCTCAACGTCAACCTGTTCGACACGCTGGAGGCCATCAAGACGGCGCTGCTGACCTGGTTCCTGCTGCCCATCAAACGCTTCCTGCTCGGCATCCCGTGGCCCTGGGGCATCCTGCTCTGCGCCTTGGCCGGCTGGCATTTCGGCCGCTGGAAGCTCGCCCTGCTGTGCGCGACGCTGGCTGCGTTCATCGCCGTCAACGGGTTGTGGGCCAAAGCGATGACCACCGTCTATCTGTGCGGCGCCTCGGTGATCATCGCGACCGCCATCGGCGTGCCGCTCGGCATCTGGGCGGCCTTGAGCGAGCGCGCCGGCAAGGTCATCGGCGTCTTCATCGACACCCTCCAGACACTGCCGAGCTTCGTCTACCTGATCCCGGTGGTGATGCTGTTCAGGGTCGGCGATTTCACCGCGATGATCGCCGTCGTCCTCTACGCACTGGCACCGGCGGTGCGCTACGCCGCGCATGGCGTGCGCATGATCGACCGGCAACTGATCGAGGCGGGCATCGTGTCCGGCTGCACGCCGCGGCAACTGCTGACCCGCATCCGCCTGCCGCTGGCCCTGCCGGAAATCCTGCTGGGGCTGAACCAGACCATCATGCTAGCGTTGTCGATGCTGGTGATCACCGCGCTGGTCGGCACCCGCGACCTCGGCCAGGAGGTCTATATCGCGCTGACCAAGGCGGATACCGGCCGCGGCATCGTCGCCGGGCTGTCGGTCGCCTTCATCGCCATCATCGCCGACCGGTTGATCTCCGCGTCCGCCCGCGCGGCGCGCAAACGTTACGGATTTGTGGGGGAGCATGGCTGAAGACGACGAGAGAATCGTGTCGCTCGACATCTGGCGCGGACCGGTGTCGATCGAGCCGCTCGAAGGCGGCATCACCAACACCAACTACAAGGTCGCCGACGAGACGGGCATCTATGTGGTGCGGCTCGGCGACGACATCCCGGTACATCAGGTGATGCGCTTCAACGAGCTGGCTGCAAGCCGTGCCGCGCACGCCGCCGGCATCTCGCCAAAGGTCGTGCATGCGCAGCCCGGCGTGCTGGTGCTGGACTTCATCGACTCCCGCCCCTACGGCGAAGAAGACGTGCGCGACCAGGCAAACCTCGAGCGTATCGTTCCGCTCATGCGCGCCTGTCACCGGAACATCCCGAAGCACCTGCGCGGGCCGGCGCTGATCTTCTGGGTATTTCACGTCCTGCGCGACTATGCCGGTGCGCTCGCCGACGGCGACAGCCGCCACCTCGCCATCCTGCCCGACCTGCTCACCGCGGCGGATGCGCTGGAAGCCGCCGCCGGGCCCTACGAGATCGTTTTCGGCCATAACGATCTTTTGCCGGCGAATATTCTGGATGACGGCTCTCGGCTCTGGCTCGTCGACTGGGACTATGCGGGCTTCAACTCGCCGCTGTTCGATCTCGGCGGTCTGGCGTCCAACAACGGGCTCGACGAGCCCCGAGAGCGTTGGCTGCTGGAAGCCTACTTCGAGGCGCCGGCGGACGATGCCCTGTGGCGGCGCTACCAGGCGATGAAGTGCGCCTCACTGTTACGCGAGACGATGTGGAGCATGGTGTCGGAAATCCACTCCACGCTCGATTTCGATTACGCCGCCTACACGGCGGAGAACCTGGCGCGCTTCAGGGCCGCCCATGCCGATTTCGGCCAGACTTGAGGTGAACTGATGCGCGAACTGCCAGCGTCGGCCAGGGCCGTCATCATCGGTGGCGGCATCGTCGGCTGCTCCACCGCCTATCATCTCGCCCGGCTCGGCTGGACCGAGATCGTGCTGCTTGAGCGCAAGAAGCTCACCTCCGGCACGACCTTCCACGCGGCCGGTCTCGTCGGACAGCTACGCTCCAACGCCAACATCACCCAGTTGCTCGGCTATTCGGTGGAGCTCTACGACACCCTGGAGCAGGAGACCGGTCTCGGCACCGGCTGGAAGATGAACGGCGGGCTGCGGCTTGCCTGCAATGAGGAGCGCTGGACCGAGGTCAAGCGCCAGGCAACCACGGCGCATTCCTTCGGCCTGGAAATGAACCTGCTCACGCCAAAGGAAGCGCAGGATCTGTGGCCGCTGATGCAGGTGGAGGATGTGGTCGGGGCCGCGTTCCTGCCCACCGACGGGCAGGCCAACCCCTCCGACATCACCCAGGCGCTGGCGAAGGGCGCGCGCATGGCCGGCGCCACCATCATCGAGGACATCGAGGTCACCGAGGTCACGCGGGACAAGGGCCGCATCACCGGTGTCGTCACGCCGCAGGGCATGATCGCCACCGACACGGTGATCTGCTGCGCCGGACAGTGGACGCGGGACTTCGCGAAGACACTCGGCGTCAACGTGCCGCTGGTCTCCGTCGAGCACCAGTACCTGATCACGGAGACCATCGACGGGGTGACGCCCAGCCTGCCGACCCTGCGCGATCCCGACCGGCTGACCTACTACAAGGAAGAGGTCGGCGGGCTCGTGATGGGCGGCTATGAGGCGAACCCGATCCCCTGGGCGGTCGACGGCATTCCCGACGGCTTCCACTACACGCTGCTCGATTCCAACGTCGACCATTTCGAGCCGCTGATGGAACTGGCACTCGGCCGCGTGCCCGCGCTTCAGACCGCCGGCATCAAGGAACTGGTCAACGGTCCGGAGAGCTTTACGCCCGACGGCAGCTTCATCCTCGGCGAAGCTCCTGAGCAACCGGGCTTCTTCGTCGGCGCGGGCTTCAACGCCTACGGCATCGCGGCTGGCGGCGGCGCCGGCATGGCGCTGGCGGAATGGGTGCACAAGGGCGAGCCACCGTTCGATCTGTGGCCGGTGGATATCCGCCGCTTCGGGCGGCCGCATTTCGACACCGACTGGGTGCGCACCCGCACGCTTGAGGCCTACGCCAAGCACTACACCATGGCCTGGCCGAGCGAGGAGAATGCCTCGGGCCGCCCATGCCGCAAGTCGCCGCTCTACGACCAGCTCAAGCAGGCTGGCGCCTGCTTCGGCGAGAAGCTTGGCTGGGAACGGCCCAACTGGTTCGCGGACGTGGCGGCCGGCGAAGAGCCGGTGGACATCTATTCCTTCGGCCGGCCGAACTGGTTCGAGGCGGTCGCCCGCGAGCACCGCGCCTGCCGCGAGGCAGCGGTCGTCTTCGACCAGACCTCATTCGCCAAGTTCACGCTGAAAGGACCGGACGCGGAGACCGCGTTGCAGTGGATCGCCGCCAACGATGTGGCCAGGCCGATCGGCACGCTCACCTACACCCAGATGCTCAACGAGCGTGGCGGTATCCAGTGCGACCTGACGCTCGCCCGCGTTGCCGAGGACGAATACTACGTCGTGACCGGGACGGGCTTCGCGACCCACGACTTCGACTGGATTTCCCGCAACATCCCGGACGGCCTCAACGCCCAGCTCGTCGACATCACCTCGGCCAACGCGGTGCTGTCTCTGATGGGGCCGAAGGCGCGCGACATCCTCCAGGCAGTAACCCGCAACGACGTGTCCGACGAAGCCTTCCCCTTCGCCACGACGCAGGTGATCGGCATCGCCGGCTGCCCGGTGCGCGCGCTGCGCGTCACCTATGTGGGCGAACTGGGCTGGGAGCTGCATCTGCCGGTCGAATACGCCACCACCGTCCATGACGCGCTGATGGCCGCGGGCAAGCCGCACGGGCTCGCCAATGCCGGATACCGGGCGCTGGAGACGCTGCGGCTGGAAAAGGGCTATCGCGCCTGGGGGTCGGACATCGGGCCGGACCACACGCCGGTGGAAAGCGGGCTCGCCTGGGCGGTGAAGACGCGCACCAACACCGACTTCAAGGGCCGCGAGGCGATCCTCGCCCAGAAGGCGAACGGGGTCGGCAAGATGCTGGCGGGCTTCACGGTCGATGACCCGGACATTGTGCTGCTGGGGCGCGAGACGATCTATCGCAACGGTGAACGCGCCGGCTGGCTGACGTCTGGCGGCTACGGCCACACCATCGGCAAGGGCATCGGCTACGGCTACGTGCGCAACGGCGGCGGCGTTGACCGCGACTATGTGCTGGCGGGCGACTACGAGCTGGAAGTCGCCACCGAACGGGTGCCGTGCACGGTGCATCTGCGAGCGCTCTACGACCCGAAGATGACGCGGGTGCGCTGCTAGAGCAGGTCTTGGCGCAGGTTCTGCGCGAGATCGGGATGGACGACGGCCAGGCAGTCTATTGTCGCCCTCTCAGTTGAGGCTGATCCCCGCTGCACAAGAGGCCTCTCCGACAGCATGAGGACCGGGAACGGGATCGAGGACGAGCAGAAGACGGGTTTCGCCCGTGCCCACGATGGGGGGCGAGCGATGACGCAAGCCTGAGGCAGGGCCATCCGGCCAGTGCGTACCCTTCAACAGAATAGGAGTGCCGGTCGGCACACAGAGCACGCAGGCCGGCTCGGCGCCGTCGGTCGAGATGCCGTACTGCGTCCCGGGCCCACGATAGGTACAGATCAGGCGTGCCGTGACGGCATCGATGTGGAACTTCCGGCAGGCATCGGTGGTGATGACGTCAAGCCGCAATCGGAGATGAACCGTGTCCATGAGGCTCGAGAAGATGTCGGCGAGTGCGGCGACATCGTCGATCAAACGTTCGCGCTCAGGGCAACTCGGGGTCCCGGAGGTTTCGCATATCTGTTGCACGGCATCGCGGACATCACCGGCCCGCAGAACCACACGCGCCTGTGGCAGGCGTTCAGGATCGAGGAAACTCAGCCAGGACTGAAAGCTCGCCAAGGGCTGCCGGCGCCAGATCACCGCAGCACATCCCGGTTGATGTAAATCCGCCAGACCGTCCGGCGTATCGACAATGCCGACATCGACCGCCGCATCTTCGACGACATCGCGTTTCAACCTCATGCCGCCTCCTCGACGCGGCGCCAAAGCGGGAACGGATCGGGCAGATCGGCCAGTCCGGACAGGGCTTCAGGTCCTGCCGCAATGTCTTCGGGCAACAGGCAGGCATCGAGCCGTTGCTTCAGCGACTGCCAGTCAATACCGGAGCCGATGAAGACAATCTCCTGCCGCCGGTCGCCCCAGGGCTCGGCCCAGTGATCTTCGATATAGCTGCGGACAGGTCCCTCATCCGGCCAACGTTCCTTCGGGGCACACGCCCACCAGGTGCCGATCGGAGCGACCGAAGACAGGGCGCCCGCGAGGGAAAACTCCGCAACCCAGTCCGGTCGGGTCGCCAGCCAGAAATGCCCCTTGGCGCGGATCACACCAGGAAGCGGCTCGTTCAGCACTGCGGCAATTTCCTCCGGCACAAACGGCCGCCGCGCGCGATAGACATAGCTCGCAATGCCGTACTCTTCGGTCTCCGGCACGTGGTCGGCGAAGCCATACAGCTCCTTCGCCCACATCGGGTGCTCATGCGCCTTCTGGAAGTCGAACAGCCCTGTGTCGAGGATAGCATCCGCCGGTACATCGCAATGGTTGGTTTCGATGATCTGCGCATCGGCGTTGAGGCTGCGGATAATCTTGCGGGCCGCATCGACCTGATGTGGCGCGGCGTCATCGACCTTGTTGAGGATCACCACATTGGCGAACTCGATCTGGTCGGTCAGCAGATGAACGAGTGTGCGCTCATCTTCGTCGCCGACCGTCTCACCGCGATCGTGCAGGAAGTCGTGACTGGAAAAATCCTTGAGCAGGTTCACCGCATCGACGACCGTGACCATGGTGTCGATCCGGGACAGATCGGCAAGGCTTTCGCCGTCGGCATCCCGGAACTCGAAGGTGGCGGCGACGGGCAGCGGTTCGGAGATGCCGGTCGACTCGATCAGGAGATAATCGAACCGGTCTTCCTCGGCGAGGCGTCGGACCTCAGCCAGCAGATCGTCGCGCAGCGTGCAGCAAATGCAGCCGTTCGACATCTCCACCAGCGTCTCGTCGGTGCGCGAGAGTTCCGTCTCCGCGCGCACGAGGTCGGCGTCGATGTTCACTTCCGACATGTCGTTGACGATGACCGCGACGCGCCGGCCGTCGCGGTTGTTGAGAACGCGGTTCAGGAGCGTCGTCTTGCCGGCGCCAAGAAAGCCGGAAAGCACAGTAACGGGAAGGCGGGCGGCGGATGACATGGTGTCCCTCCGGTGTGCTGGATGCGAACCAAAGTGCCGATAGAGCAGCGGAGTTCGAGGTGAAATGTAATGTTATGACATAACAGATACGAAAAATGGGTGACGCTGGCCAGAAGAAAATTCCGCCATCCTCCGCAGCCAATAGCGATGTCCGCTTTGACGCCCCCACCAACAAAAAACCCGCCTGGCGGCGGGTTCCTTGGTTGGTTGCGGGGGCGCGCAACCACCGAATACCACACGTATTGTCGGTCGCTGTGTCGTTGCACGGCAAAGTCGGGCGAACATCGCCGACCCGGGTGTCCGAAACCTGACTGCCGATTGAACCTCGTAGCCATATCGGTTGGCCAATCAGACAGATGTCAGGAGTGATTCACCCCGATTCCCGGACGGTGAGGCGCCGGGACCCGCGGGCTTGCGCGATGAAAACGGAAGCAACGCAGATCACGGACAATCAATCGCTCCCGTCATACCTCGCGCAATCAGCTTCGTGGGCAGGACCTTCGTCGAGGCGGGTGTTCAATCCCGGCATGTGATGGATTGGATCGAGGCTGAATTGTTCGGGCTGTCTTGTCCACTGCCTACATATGAACACGTACGGTGTGAACCCGCTGAGCGTCTTCAATCGACGGCCGACGGCGAAACCCCAGTTCCTGCCCCGCTTTGCCTTCAGCCGCGCAGACGGGCGGTTTCGGCTTCGTCGACCCGCCAGGCACCGTCATCACCCTGCGTGACCGCAACGCGATAGACCTTGCGCGCCGCATCCGGGGAAAGCCAGTTGCGCTCAACGGTGACGGCAACGCGTTCGGGGTCGCGCGCCAGCGGATCGCCGTAGCCGCCGCCCGCCGCGGCCGCAAAGGCGATGCGCGCACCGTTTTCGATGACCTCCTCGGCGAAGGCGGGAAGGGTCAGCACATCGCCCTCGCCGGTGATCTTCTCCGCCGTGCTGGGGCCGCCATCACCGCCGCCGAGCACGCCGCGGGGCGCGAATTCGGTGCCGTCGGCCGCGTAGACGATCGTCATATCGTGATCGAGCGGGTAGAACACGCCCTGCATGGCCGGCGCGCCTTCAAATTCGCCATAGCCCTGGCTTTCGGGTTTGACGCCCCGGCTCTCGATGATGATGGGATACATGCTCTCGTCCACCTCGATGGAATCGAGCTGGATCAGCCCCGCATTGGCCGGGCCACAATAGGTCAGCCAGCCGTCATAGCCGTGGCGCGCGCCGCCGCCGCCATAGCCGACGAATATCTGGTTGACATATGCCTTGCCGTTCTTGAACGGATCCCTGCCCGAGATCACGCCGACGCCCGCCGGCAGATGGCCCGCGCTTTCAGCCTGTCCGAAAGGCACTCCCATCTCGGAGAACACGCAATTGCCTGCGATCATCAGCCGGTCGTTGACATTGGTCGTCGCAACCGAGGTGCCGACCGGATATTGCGGGTCACCGATCGCGCTGCCCTTGCGCATCACGACTTCGATACGGCTCTTCGCACCCTCATTGTGGGGTACGTCCTCGTCGAGATTGTTGAACATCCCGATCCGGCAGGAGCCGGTGCAGGTGTTCGCGGACAGGTTCACGCCGCCGGGCACGTTGTCGATATTGTCCCGCACATCGACGATGATCTTCCCCTCGTCGGGGTCAACGGTGATCTTCACGCGCACCGGCACGCCCTCATCGGCCACGCCGGGCACCGGATCGTGCCGCGTCTCGTAGCTGTAGGTGCCCGCCGGCAGCTTGGCGATCGCCTGCTTGGCGCGTCGTTCGCCATAGTCGAACCAGTCCAGCAGGAAGCCCTTCACCGTGTCCTTGCCGTGCCGCGAACACAGATCCATGATCCGCCGCTCGCCGGTCCGGCAGGCGCCGATCTGGGCGCGAACATCGCCCAGCCAGAGTTCGGGCACCCGGTTGCGCATCGAACCGATCCGCAGAATATCCTTCTTTTCGATGTAGTGCTGGGCGATGCGGACGCAGGGAAAGTGCATCCCCTCCTCGAACATGGTCTTGGCGAAGGGCAGATAGGTGGAGGGCACCGGAGCGCCGGTATCGGCGTGATGCGACAGCGCGACCACCCAGAACAGCGGCTCCTCATCGACATAGACCGGCATCATCATGATCAGGTCCGCATGATGCGTCCCTCCGGTGAAGGGGCAGCTATTGACGAAGATGTCCCCCTGTTCGATGTCGTCGAAGAGTTCCGTGACCGGGCGGGTCGCCATATCCATGGACATGACGTGGATCGGCAGGGCGTCTTCAACCGTGACGAGCTTGTGGTCATAGGTCAGGATGGCGCAGGAGAAATCCCTGGCATTCTTGATCACCGCGGAGCGGCTGGCACGCTGCACCACCAGCGACATCTCGCGCACGATGGCCTCGAACCGGCTCTTGAGAACGGACATCACGAACGGATCGATGCGGCGGTCTGCGTCGATTTTCTGGTCCATCGGTTGCGTTCCTATTCGATGCTGACGTTCAGATTGCCGTGACGGTCGACCACGCCTTCGTGACCGGCCTTCAGCCATGCGGTAAAGGTTTCGGCCTCGATCAGGCAAGGTCCCTCGACGCGCGACCCTTCGCCGAAGCTGGCCATGTCCCAGACCGGGACCTCGCGTGCGGCGCCTTCATCGGGGGCCCATACCTTGCGCGCGCTCTTGGGCTGGGCGCCCTTGTCCGGACCGATCCGCATCTCACGCCACAGATCCTGCCCGTGCCGCTTGCCGATGGCCCGCATCTTCCAGGCGGTGAACTCGACCACGTCGTCATCGGTGCGGATCGAGTAGATCCGCTCATGCATGGCGTGGAAGGCCTCGACGAGCCCGGGAAGGTCGTCTTCGGTGAGCCGGCCCGAGCCGCAGTCGAAGGGCACTTCGATCTCGAAGGACTGGTACTCATACCGCCCCATGAAGGCGCATTCGAAACGCTGGTCCTCCGGCGCAACGCCGGCACCATCCAGAAATGCCTGCCCCTTCTGCCGCAGATCGGCGAGCGCCGCGCTGGCCCCTTCGGCGTCGAAGATCGCATCGGAGGTCAGGAACACACGGCTGTCCTCGCGGCGGATATCGGAGATCAACCCGCCAAAGGCGGACAGCCCGGCCATGTAGCGCGGGATCATGTAGCGCTTCAGGCCCAGAATATCCGCCATCTCGGCGATATGGATCGCCGTTGCCCCGCCGCCGCAGACAAACAGGCTGTCGCGCGGGTTGATCCCCTCGCGCACGGTGATTTCCTCAATGGCGCCCACCATGTTGTGATTGGACGTGGTGTAGATGCCCCAAGCGGCCTGCTCGATGGAGCTGCCCAGGCGCCTGGCGATGGGTGCGATGGCCTGTTCGGCGAGATCGCGGCGCAATTGCAGCTTGCCGCCCAGAAAGAAATCCGGATCGACCATGCCGAGCACGACATTGGCGTCCGTGACAGTGGGTTCGGTCCCGCCGGTGTCGTAGCAGGCCGGGCCGGGGCGCGCGCCGGCGCTTTCGGGGCCGACCTTGAGAAGCCCTCCTGCATCCACCGATGCAATCGAGCCGCCCCCAGCACCCACGGAACGGACATCGACCTTGGGGATGCCCAGGCTGTCGTCATGGATCATGCTGTCGGGCGTGACGATGAGCTGATGGTCGCGCAGCGCCGACACGTCGAAGGTGGTGCCGCCCATGTCACCGACGATGATGTCGGGTTCGTCGGAGAGAACCATGGCCGCCATGGGCGCCAGGGTCGGCCCGGACATCACCGAGTAGATCGGCTTGCGCAGCATCTCCGGCAGCGGCATCATGCCGCCCACGCAATTGGCCAGCAGCAGATCGCCGGTGTAGTTTTCCGCATCCAGAGCGGCGCGCAGCTTGCCGATATAGTTGCGCACGATCGGGCTGATCGAGGCGTCGATCGCCGCGGCGATGATGCGCTTGTACTCCCGCGGCATCGGATTGATTTCGTGGCTCAGCGTCACCGGGATGCCGGGCATTTCCTCGGCCAGGATACGGCGCACCTGCAACTCGTGATCGGGATTGACGACCGACCAGAGAAGCCCGACCGCGACCACTGCCACACCCTGTTTGCTGAACGCCCGCGCCGCCTCCCTGACATCGGCTTCACTAAGCGGGGCGATTTCCCGTCCGCGGGCATCGATGCGTCCGCCGACGGTCCGGGTCAGGCGGCGCGGCACATAGGGGTCGGGATAGTCGAGCTTCCATTGAAACGCGCCTTTGCGCGGCCCCTCGCGCAGCACCAGGATGTCGGCGTGGCCTTCCGTCAGGATCAGCCCGACCTTCGCGGTCTTGCGTTCGACCAGCGCATTCGTCGAAACGGTCGAGCCGTGCACGATCAGGTCGACCTGGCTGAGGAAGTCGGACGCCTCAAGCCCATAGCCCTCGGCCGCGACATGCAGGACGTCGATGAACCCCTTCTCGAATTCACCCGGCGTGGTGGGCGACTTGAAGATTCGGACATCGCCGCTTCCATCCGCAGTCAGGCAATCGGTGAACGTGCCGCCGATATCGATGCATACCTGATAGCCCATCTTTTCCTCTTATCTGCGTCCGGTATCCCTGCTGATCATCAGGCTGGCGATGATGATCAGGCCAAGGAAGATGTTCTGAAGATAGCCGTCGACCTGTACGAGGTTCATGCCGTTGGACAGGATGGTGATCAACAGCGCGCCCATGAGGGCTGCGCCCACGCCGCCTTCGCCGCCGGAAAG
The DNA here is from genome assembly GCA_028279445.1 of Tepidamorphaceae bacterium. Taxonomy (GTDB): domain Bacteria; phylum Pseudomonadota; class Alphaproteobacteria; order Rhizobiales; family Tepidamorphaceae; genus JANQNT01. Next base: position 132,756 of record JANQNT010000004.1, read on the forward strand.
CTTGACACCGCCCACCACCGCGGCGGCGATCGATTCCAGCGTCAGGTTGCCACCGAGATTGGGCTCGCCCGAGCCGGTGCGCGCGGTGAGCAGCAGAGCGCCAATGGCCGCCAGCAGCGCGGCCAGCGTATAGGCGCCGGTCAGCACCGCGAATGTCGGAATGCCCGCTGCGTTGGCGGCGCGCGGATTGCCGCCGACGATGTAAAGGCTGCGGCCGAAGCGCGTGGCCTTCAGCATGACGAACAGCAGCAGGAAGATGATGGCGGCCGTCCAGATCGGCATGGGCAGCCCCAGCGGGCGGGCGATCGCGAAGCTTCCGCTGAATTCGGCGGGCAGGTTGGGGACCGGGAAGCCGCCGCTTATGGTCGATGCCAGCGCCAGCAGGATGTAGGAGGTGCCCAGCGTCGTCACCAGCGGGTTGAGGCCGATGCCGCCAATCAGCAGCCCGTTGGAAACACCCACGGCCAGCCCGACGCTCAGCCCTGCGGCAATGCCGTAGACCATGCTGCCGGTGGCGACCATTGCCATCGCCGCGGCGACCGAGACCAGCGACACGCAAAATCCCAGCGACAGGTCGAACCCCCGGGTCAGAATGACAACGCATTGCGCCATGGAGAAAATCGCAAGGAAGCTGGTCTGAACCGCGATGTTGCGCAGGTTCGCCGCGGTCAGCACGCGCGGCTCCAACAATCCGAACAGCATCAGCGCGGCCATAATGGCGAGCGGCAGGCTCAGCAGCCTGATCCAGACCATTGCATTGCCGCTGCGCGTTGCTTCAGCCACCGGCGTCCCTCCTCTGGAGAAGGCGCTCGATGCCCAGGGCAATAATCAGCACCGCGCCCAGAACCAGGGTCTGGTACTTGCTCTCGATGCGGATGAGGTTCATGGCGTTGGCGATGACGGTCAGGAAAAGGGCGGCGAGCGCGACGAGTTCGGCCCGGCCGACGCCGCCGCGCAGCGAGGTGCCGCCGATGACCGCCGCGGCAATCGTCTCCAGCGCCAGGGTCGTCCCGATGGTCGCCTGGCCCGAGCCGATGCGCGCGGTCATCAGGAAGCCCGTGAAGCCGGCCAGACAGGAGGCCATGACGTAGGCGGTCAGCGTCACCCGCGCGGTCTTCACCCCCGACAGGCGCGCCGAGCGCGCATCGCCCCCCACCGCATAGATGTGTCGCCCGAGCACCGTGGTTCGCTGCAGCAGCACGATCAGCACGATGACGCCCAGCGCGATCCACATGATCACCGGCAGCGTGAGGAACTTCCCACGCCCGACATTGGAGATGTAGCTGTCCAGCACGCCGTAGATCGGAATGCCCTGGGTGTAGTAGAGCGCCCCGCCCATCAGGATCGACATCATCGCCAGCGTGACCATGAAGGGGGACAGGCCGAAGGCGGTCACCAGTCCGCCGTTCACCAGGCCCACCGCAGCGCCGAACGAAAGCACGGCGGCCAGCGCCAGGAACGTGATCGCGACATCCGCGCCGGGCATCATCGCCGCGGCGGCAGCCATGGTCGCCGCGGTGATCAGCGAGGAAACCGCCACCACCGCGCCAAGCGACAGATCGAAGCCGCCCGCCGTCATCACCATCATCTGCGCCAGGGCGGGTATCGCCAGAAAAGCGAAGTTGCGCAGCACGTTGGTCAGATTCAACTGGTTGAGGAAGCGCGGCTCGGCAATCGCGGTCAGGACCACGGCCAGGATCACGAATGTGATGACGATGCCGCCGTTCTGAACGAACCTGCGGAGGAGGCCCGAATCCACCTCAGGCATGGGCGACCTCGCCGAAATAGTGCGACAGGATGGATTTCTCGGTGATCCCGTCGGGCCCGAGTTCGGCCATGACCCGGCCTTCATGCATCACATAGATGCGGGTGGCGAGATGGGTCAGTTCGGGCAGTTCGGAGGTTGACAGGATGACGGTGGCCCCGCCCTCGGCAAGCTGCTTGATCAGTGCGTAGACATCGCGCTTGGCGTTGACGTCGATCCCGACGGTCGGCTCGTCGAACAGGTAGACATCGAAGTCCTTCAGCAGTCCGCGCGCCAGCATCAGCTTCTGCTGGTTGCCGCCCGAAAAGGCGGCTGCGTTGTTCTCCGGCGCCATCGGGCGCAGGCCGAGCTTCTCAAGTGGTTCAGCGATCGCCCGGCGCTCCGTCCAGACCTTGAGCACTGGTCCGGTGGCAAGAGCCGGAAGGTTCAGCCCCGCCATGGTGACGTTTTCGCGCGCCGGCCGGTTGAGCGCCAATCCCTCCGCCCCGCGGTCGGCCGGGAAGTAGCACAGCCCCTGGCGGAGCATATGATGCGGGGTCGGTGCGTGCAGCGATTCACCGTGGTACCGGATCGTGCCGTGGGCGACTTCCTCCAGCCCGAAGATCGCGCGGCACAATTCGCTGCGTCCGCAGCCCACCAGTCCGGCCAAGCCGACGACCTCTCCCGCCCTGGCGGTCATGCTGACATCGCGAACCCGGCCGGAACGCGTCGACAGGCCGCGCACCGAGAGCCGCTCGTCGCCGGGGCTGAGCGTCAGTGAGGAATACAGTTCGTCGACGGGGCGCCCGACCATCATTTCGATCAGTTCCGCGTCGCTGACATCGGCGGTCTCGACCGTGCCGATCCGCTTGCCGCCGCGCAGGACGGTGACCCGGTCGGAGATCGAGCGGATTTCGCTCATCCGGTGGGAGACATAGATGATCGCCACCCCGTCGGCCTTGAGCTGGGCAATGGCCGCGAAGAGCGGTTCGGCCTCTCCGTCGGTGAGCGATGCGGTCGGTTCGTCGAAGATCACGACTCGCGACCTTCCGCGCAGCGCTTTGGCGATCTCCACCATCTGCCGCTGCGCGCGGCTCAGATCGGCGACGGCCGCATCGAGTGGAACGCGGAAGCCGAACCGGTTCAGCAGGGCGTCGGCTTCCTGCCGCATGGCCCGGCTGCGCAGGAACGGGCCTTGGCGCAATTCCCGGCCCAGAAACAGATTCTGCACCACGTTGAGTTCCGGAACCAGGCTGAATTCCTGGAACACCGCAGCGATTCCCAGCGTCCGAGCCAGTTGCGGCGTGAGATGCTCGACCGCGTGCCCGTCCACTGCAAGCGTGCCGGCGCTGCGCGGATAGGTTCCCGAGATCAGATTGATCAGTGTGGACTTGCCCGCGCCGTTCTCGCCCAGAAGCGCATGAATTTCACCGGGTCGCAGGTCGAAGTCGACCTGGTCCAAGGCCGTGACGCCGCCAAAGGTCTTGGTCAGGCCTTCCGCATTCAGCATGTCTTGGGAGCCTTTGAACCCCGCAGCGATAGCTGCGGGGCAAAGTGTTGCAGAGATCTACTCGACCGAGAACACCGGCTGGAAGCCGTCGGGGGCGAAGATCTGCTCAAGGTCGAACTCGTCGATATTGTCTGTGGTCACGATGCCCGGTGCGACCAGCAGAACCTTCTCGTGCTCCTTGCCATCGAGCGCGCGCACCGCAAGGTCGACACTGATCCGCCCCATGATCACCGGATACTCGGCGGCGAAGCCGAGCACTTCGCCCTTCTTCACCAGGTCGAGCATGGTCTGGTTCTCATAGGACGAAATGATGGTCACATCGTCCCGGCCGGCATCGGCCGTCGCGCCGACCGCGGCTTCGGCGGCGGGCGCGCCGCCCCAGATCACCGTCAGTTCCGGATAGGTCTGCAGCGAATCTTCCACCAGCCGGAGTTGGGCGGGCACGCTTGCCTCGCCGAACTGTTCGGCAAGCAATTCGATATTGCCTTCCTTCAGGGAGTCACGGAAGCCTTCCATATAGGTCTCGGCCCAGCCGGAGCCCTGCGGACCGGGAAAGGCAACGGCCTTGCCCTGCTCGTCACCGAGATGCTCCTTGATGTAGTTCCCGGTCTGCATGCCTTTCTGATAGAAGTCGGGTGTGATGCGGGCGGTGATCGGCGTCTCCAGGATCGGGTTCGCCACGGCGATGTTGACGACGCCTGCCGCCATGCCTTCGTTGATTTTCGCCGCCACGCCCGCTTCGGAGATCGCGCCGATCAGAATGGCGTCCGCGCCGCCGGCCAGGCAATCATCATATTGCGAGAGCTGGTTGGGCAGGTTGGCATAGCCGCCCGCTTGATAGACGACCATCTTCACGCCCAGGCGCTTGGCTTCCTCGACAAGCCCGTAGTTGACCGAAACCCAGTAGCTGTCCTGAAGATGGGGCAGCAGGACGCAGAGGCTGTGGGGTTTGGAGGCCTTGTCGGTGGGTTCGTATCCGATGGACTGGACGTTGTTCAGGTCACCGCCCACTGCGCTTTCGATGGCAAACGGCCACCATTCACTGGCTTGCGCCGGCGTGCTCAGCGCAAGCGCGGCGACTGCGGCCCCAAGGCCCAAGATCATCTTGTTCATGTTTTTCTCCCTCTAGATACTCCGACATCGTTCACCTGTGCGGTCCCCGCCGGTGGCGTCTGTCTTGCCTGGCTGCCTGCGGCTGCGCTGTGCGAAGCGGCTACAGACCCAGGCTTTCCGCGGTCCGATCCAGCGCGGTGGCGGTCCGCTCCATCAGTTCGTCGATCTGATCCCGGGTCGTTATCAGCGGCGGGCAGAAGGCCAGCGCATCGCCCATGGCGCGCGATACGACGCCTTGCTCCAGCATTTGCCCGGTCGCGGCCGCGCCGATCGCGCCGGGCTTTTCGAGCCCGGTCTTCGTCGTCTTGTCGGCGACCAGTTCCAGCGCGCCGATGAGGCCCACGCCGCGATGCTCGCCGACCAGGCGGTGGCCGGTCAGCTCGGCAAGGCCATTTTGCATGTAGGCGCCCATGGCGCGGGCATTCTCGACCAGGCCGTCGCCTTCGATGATCCGGATGTTCTCCAGCGCGACGGCCGCACCGACCGGGTGCCCACCGCCGGTGAAGCCATGACCGAATGCGCCGATGCGATTGCTCTCATCGGCGATCGGTTCGAAAATGCGCTCGCTCAGCAGCAGCGCAGAGAAGGGTTGGTAGGAGGAGGTTATCTGCTTCGAAAGCGTGATGATGTCCGGTTTCAGATCATAGGTGGTCGTTGCGAACATGTTGCCCGTCCGCCCGAAGCCGCAAATCACCTCGTCTGCGATCAGCATGATATCGTACCTGCGCAGAACCTCCTGAATCGCCGCCCAGTAACCCTCCGGCGGCACGATCACACCGCCCGCGCCCATGACCGGCTCGCCGATAAAGGCGGCAATCGTGTCCGGTCCCTCGGAGATGATCAGATCCTCGAGCTCGCGGGCGCGGCGGGCGACGAAATCGCTCTCGGACTCGCCTGGCTCGCCGTCACGCCAATAATGCGGGCTGCCGGTGTGGATGAAGCCCTCCAGCGGCAGGCCGAAGGAACTATGGTTGATCGGCAGACCGGTCATGCTGGCGGCCACGGCGGTGATTCCGTGATAGGCGCGCAGCCTGCTGACGATCTTGCGCTTCTCCGGCTTGCCGATCGCGTTGGCCCGGTACCACAGCATCTTCACCGCCGTGTCGTTGGCCTCCGACCCCGAATTGGTAAAAAACGCCTTGCTCATCGGCACCGGCGCAATGGAGAGCAGTTTTTCCGCCAGATCCACGACCGGGCCGTGGGCCCTGCCGGAGAACACATGGTAGAAAGGAAGGCTCGATAGTTGGCGGGTCGCCGCGTCGATCAGGCGTTGCTCTGAAAAACCGACGCCGACGCTCCAAAGCCCCGACATCGCTTCGATGTACTGCTTGCCGCTATTGTCCCAGACGTAGATACCTTCGCCCCGTTCGATGATGAGCGGTCCCTTGTCCTGCAATTCGCGGCCATTGGTATAGGGGTGCAGATGATAGCTGATGTCGCGCAGTTCGACTGAGTTCGGGATGCTATCCATTTCAAGCCTTGCCTCCCGGATTTCACCGCCAAAAGCGACATGGGGCTTTCCAAGCAACCAATTAAGATGTATGATGCATCAAACATCAGATCATTGTCAATGAACATGGAATCAGAAGAGGTTGCCGAAAATTTCGGCCTCTCCACCGTCAAGCACGAGAACCTTGGCGAGACAGTCTATGCACGCCTCGGCGAGGCCCTGATCCAGGGCCGCTTCCCCCCGAACCATCGTTTGACGATCCGCGATTTGTCCGAGTCGCTGGGGACCAGCGTAACGCCGGTTCGCGACGCGTTGCTGCGGCTGATCCAGGACGGGGCGCTGGTGCAAAGGTCGCCGCGCGACGTTCGCGTGCCCATCCTTTCGGTTGACCGATATGAAGAGATCCGCGCAATCCGCATTCGCCTGGAGGGTCTCGCGGCTCGCGAGTGTGCGCTCAAGGCCGGCCCTGCGGACATTGACAGGTTGGTTCAGCTGAACGAACGGCAACAGGCGTCAAGTGACGCCAGCGACTGGCCCGACGTCATCAGCGCAAACCAGCAGTTCCATTTCGCACTGGCCGAGATCGGAAACATGGAGGTCCTTCGCGCCACGCTGCAGCGGCTGTGGCTCCAGATGGGGCCGCTGATCACTGCCTATTTTGAAGCCAGCGCCGGGGCCTATGCCGATCAGCATGAGGAAGTCATCGCGGCGGTGAAGGCCGGCGACCCCGATGCCGCGGAGGCTGCGATCGTCGAGGATATCAGCGCAGCGGGGAGCACGATCCGCGCGCAGATCGCCCAGCTTGAATCGGAGGCGCGGAGCAAGTGAGCGAGCCCGATCCAGCCGAAGGAATCGCCTGGATCGACGGCGCCTTCGTGCCGCTTCCGGAGGCCCGGATTCCGATTCTCGATCGCGGATTCGTCAGATCGGATGCCACCTATGACGTGGCGCATGTGCGCAGGGGCTGCTTCTTTCGCCTGGACGATCATATCGACCGCTTCCTGGAGTCCATGGCCGGGCTGAGGATGTCGCTTGGGCTGACGCGTCAGGAGATCGCGGACATCCTCATCGAATGCGTTCGCCGTTCGCGATTGCGCGACGCCTATGTGCAGATGACCTGCACCCGCGGCGTGCCTCCGCAAGGCACCCGCGATCCGCGCCTTTGCACGAACCGCTTCTATGCGTTCGCCCAGCCATTCGTATGGATCGCCACGCCGGAGATCCAGGCGCAGGGCGTCAGCCTGGTGATCAGCGATATCCAGCGCATCCCGCCCGAGGCGGTCGACCCGAGGATCAAGAACTTCCACTGGCTCGACCTGACTATGGGCATTTTCGATGCCTATGACCGTGGTGCGCTGGTATCGGTGCTGGTCGACGGAAGCGGAAACCTGACCGAAGGGGCCGGCTTCAACATCTTCGTTGTGAAGGGACGATCGCTGGTCACGCCCGATCGTGGCGTGTTCGAGGGGATGACCAGGCGAACCGTTCTCGAACTGGCCGGGCCGTTGGGGCTGGATGTCCGGTGCCGGCCGCTGGCGCGGGCCGAACTGGACGCCGCCGACGAGATCTTCATCACCTCGACCGCCGGTGGCGTCATGCCGGTGACCAAGGTCGACAATCAACCCATCGGCGACGGCCGGCCGGGGGCGCGGACGTGCGCACTCTCCGATGCCTATTGGGCGCTGCACAGCAATGACGACTACATCCATGCTGTCTACAGCTAGTCAGCATCGACGCTCAGGATTCCTGAAATCCGCGCCGCACCGCTCGGGCTGTTCGGGGCGGACGGCGGGGCATCGCAAACCAGAGCGTGAAGCATAGATGGTCCGGACCGCCAAGCTTGAACCGATGGCCGATTGGGTCAGCATCACGGCGACGGCCTCCGATTGGGAGGAGCTTGGCCGGGACGCGGCGATGCGAATGCACAATCATCTGCATCTGGTCCGGGCATTCGAGGAGATGGTTCTGGAGATGGACGGGCATGGCCTGATCCACGGGCCGGCCCATTCGAGCATAGGTCAGGAGGGCGGCGCAATCGGCTCGGTCGCTCCGCTGCGTCCCACCGACCAGGTCACCGGCTCGCATCGCGGGCATCACCAATTCCTCGCCAAGGCACTCGCCTATGTGGACGAGGCCGAGGCGACCTGTCCAGGCGCGGCCGTGCCCGATGCGGTCCGCACCGTGCTGCAGCGCTCCCTGGCGGAAATCATGGGGCTGACGCAGGGCTATTGCAAAGGCCGTGGCGGGTCGATGCATCTGCGTTGGGCGGAAGCCGGCGCGCTGGGCACGAATGCTATTGTCGGCGGCGGCGTACCTTTCGCCAATGGCGTGGCCTGGTCGAAGAAGCGGCAGGGCACCTCCGATGTCGTGTTCAGCTATTTTGGCGACGGGGCGGTCAATATCGGTTCGGTTCCCGAATCCCTTAACCTCGCCGCCTTGTGGAACCTGCCGATCTGCTTCTTCATCGAGAACAACGGATATGCGGTTTCCACAACGCTGGCCGAAGAGACGCGCGAAACGCGCCTGTCATCGCGCGGGCTCGCTTACGGCATCCCCTCCTTCCGGGTCGATGGCATGAATCCGGTCGCCGTTCGCGCGGCGACGCAACGGGCGCTGGACATCATGCGCTCGGGCTATGGTCCCACGATCATCGAAGCGGAACTCTATCGCTTCTTTCATCATGGCGGGGGCATCGTGGCGAGCGCGTTCGGCTATCGCAGCCGCGACGAGGAGGCGCGATGGCGGCGGCGCGATCCGGTGAAAATCATGTTCGAGGGCATGAAGGAGCGGCAATGGATCGATGCCGATACCGATGCGGCATTGGCATCGCGCGCACGTGGCGTCATGCAGCTGATCGCCGACGATCTGACGGCATCGCGCGGCAACCGCAGGGTGATCAGGGATGGATTGTGGCCCGACCCCGATTTCCGGGATCGGGGCTTGCGCGGCGATCTCAGCGAATTCGAAGGCCGGCGGTTCGAGGAGGCCGAGACATTTTCGGGCACAATCCGGGACATGAGATATGTCGAAGCGGTCGCCGGGGTCATGCACCGGCGCATGGCCGGCGATGAACGCATATTCTGCATGGGGGAGGATATCCACCGGCTCAAAGGCGGCACCAACGGCGCCACCAAGGGGCTGGCGGAGGCATTTCCCGACCGGATCATTCCCACGCCGATCGCCGAGGCGGGGTTCAGTGGCCTGGCCGGCGGCGTCGCCATGGCCGGCAGGTTCCGCCCGGTCGTCGAACTGATGTATCCCGATTTCAGCCTGGTCGCCGCCGATCAGCTGTTCAACCAGATTGCCAAGGCGCGCCACATGTTCGGCGGCGATATCGATATGCCGGTCGTGTTCCGGACCAAGATCGCCATCGGAACAGGGTACGGCTCGCAGCACTCCATGGACCCCGCCGGCCTGTTCGCCCAGTGGCCGGGCTGGCGTGTCGTCGCGCCGTCGACGCCGTTCGACTATGTGGGGCTGATGAACAGCGCATTGTTGTGCCGTGACCCGGTGCTGGTGATCGAGCATGTTGGGCTCTACAACCAAACGGGGCCGGGACCCGTGGAGGACTGGGACTATTTCATTCCCCTGGGCAAGGCCAAGGTCGTCCGACCAGGGACAAAGCTGACCCTCCTGACCTATTCCGCCATGGTCGGCGAGGTGCTTTCAGCGGTCGAGAATCTCGGTATCGACGCCGAGGTGATCGACCTGCGCTCGCTTGATCGCGCCGGCATCGACTGGCAGACCATCGCGGCCAGCCTGACGAAGACCAACAGTGCCGTCATCGTCGAGCAGGGCCCACTGACTTGTTCCTATGGTGCGATGCTGACCGACGAGATCCAGCGGCGCTATTTCGACTACCTCGATCAACCGGTTATGCGCGTGCATGGCGGTGAAGCCTCGCCCAGCGTGTCGCGGGTGCTCGAGCGCGCGGCGTTTGCGCAAGCGCCGGAAGTCGAGACCCGCCTGCGCGAGATGATGGCCGCTGTCGGGCAAGAGGTGGCACGCTAGGTTGAGGACTTATTGGAATCGATCATCTTTCTGCGATTTGACAGAATCAACGAAACCGCAGGACGATCCAATGAATGAGGCTGGATTTGGCGGCTGAACCACGGCAGAGGAAGGGCCCGCCTGGCCTTCGGGGTGTCGAGCATGTGGGCTTCACGGTGCCCGATCTCGAACAGGCGACCGACTTTTTCGTCAATGTGCTGGGCTGCGAGCAATTCTACGATCTCGGCCCGTTTCGCTTCGACGACGACTGGATGTCGCGTCAGCTCAATGTCCACCCAAGGGCGGTGATGAAGAAGCTGCGCTTCTTGCGCTGCGGCAATGGTCCCAACTTCGAGATATTCGAGTATGAGACGCCGGACCAGCGCAGCCGACCGCCGAAAAACAGCGATATCGGCGGACACCACCTGGCGTTCTACACCGACGATTTCGACGCCTCGCTGAACTACCTTCGGGAAAAGGGTGTCGAAATCCTGGGCGAGCCGGTCATACGCACCGATGGCCCGAGCGCCGGACAGACCTGGATCTATTTCCTCGCGCCGTGGGGCATGCAGTTGGAGCTGGTCAGTTTCCCGAAAGGCAAGGGTTACGAGAAGCAGACCGACCGCAGGCTGTGGCTGCCGCCGCCCGATCTGAGTTGACACGACATCCGCACATATGGGCCCTAGTCGTTCAGTCCCGGCATTTGATGAAGGAGAACACCACCTGCCGGCAATGAGGCAAAGACAAGCGTGTCGAGCGGCTATGGCAGCGGGAGGGGCGAGGCGGAAAAGCAAACATGGAAGGACCCGTGTTTGCCCGCCGAACCGTACCCGCAAAGCAGCTGAAGAAGGGCTGTCTCCGGCTGAATGACGGATCATGCGTTCGGCTGCGGGCAAGGTCCTCCGCCCGCGGACCCCTGACAGGTTCAGACCCGACGCCGCTCCCCACCAACAAAAAACCCGCCTGGCGGCGGGTTCCTTGGTTGGTTGCGGGGGCAGGATTTGAACCTGCGACCTTCAGGTTATGAGCCTGACGAGCTACCGGGCTGCTCCACCCCGCGTCACCATATGCGCGTTCCCCTGGCGCCAACCAATGCAGCGCCGTGGGGCTGCTGATGTAACAACTCGATGACGTATTGCCAAGCCCGCAAGTGGGCGATTTTGCGCATTGCAGCCCCGCGCCGCCAACAGCATGGGCAGCCGGCGACCGTTTACGCGAGCATAGGGTTTTTGCGCGAAACTCTCCAGTTGACTTCAACCGTTGCGCGTGGCCCTCGAACCGATCGATACGGACCGCCTCAGCCGAAAGCCGCCGATGAGCTCGACAACCGACCAACCGCCCTTCGGCGGGGCCGCGACAGGCAGCCGCCCGCCGCAACGGCCCGGCAGCCTGCTGGCGGAGGTGCGCGATGTGCTGCGCCGCATCGCCGACGGCGACGGCGAGGACGCCCAGGACATGCGCGGCGCGGTGTCGGCCTTCGCCGTGCGCGTCGCAGCGGCCGCCCTGGCCTACCTGGCGCAGATCGTGCTGGTGCGTCTGGTCGGCGCCTTCGAATACGGCGTCTTCGCCTATGTCTGGGTGTGGCTGATCATTCTGGGGCAGGTGGCCAATGTCGGCTTCGGCCTCGCCATCATCCGCTTCGTGCCGGAACATCGTGTGCGCGGCGAAGACAATCTCGCCCGCGGCGCCATCCGCGCAAGCCGCCTGATCGCCTTCTGCTCCGGCTCGCTGATCACCGTGTTCGGCATCGCCGGCATCCATCTGCTGGGCGACACGATCGAGAACCACTACGTCTGGCCCCTCTACATGATGCTGGTCTGCGTCCCGCTGATGACCCTGCAGCATGTCGAGGAAGGCGTGGCGCGCGGCTTCAACTGGGTCAGCCTGGCGCTGGTTCCCGTCTACATCGTCCGCATCACGCTGCTGTTGGCCTTTCTGTCCGTCGCCATCCTGATGGGCGCGCCGGCGAACGCCGCCACCGCCATGACGGCCGCCATCGCCGCGACATTCGCCGCCCTGGTGTTCCAGCACCTGCGCATCGCCTGGCGCATGCGCTCCGAACTGCCGTCCGGGCCGCGCAACTACAAGCTGGGCCTGTGGGCGGGGATCGCGCTGCCGCTGGTGGTGATGGATTCCTCCGGCCTGGTCCAGACCCACGCGGACATGCTGGTCCTCAACGCCTTCGTCACCGCCGACCAGCTCGGCATCTATTACGCCGCCGCCAAGACGATCAGCCTGATCGGCCTGGTCAATTTCGCCGTCACCGCCATCGCCAACCAGAAGTTCGCCGCGCTGGCCGCGCGCAACGACGATGGCGCGCTCGGCGATTTCATTCGCCGCACCACACGCTGGACGTTCTGGCCGGCCGTCGTCGCGGCACTCGGGTTGCTGGTGCTCGGCAAGCCGCTGCTATGGCTGTTCGGACCGGAATTCACCGCCGGCTACACGGTGATGATGATCCTCGCCGTCGGCTACGTGGCCCGGGCCTATGCAGGCCAGGCGGAAGCCGTGCTCAGCATGATCGGGCATCAGCGCGAGGCGGCCCTGATCCTGATCGCGACGATGCTGTTCAACATCACGCTCAACCTGCTGATGATCCCGCTATGGGGACCGGAGGGCGCCGCCACCGCGACGATGCTGAGCATGATCGTGCAGACGCTCGCTTTGGCCATCGCGCTTAAGCAGCTCACCGGCCATCAGGCGCTGCTCTGGGTGCCGGGAGGCAAGCACGCCTGAGCCGGCCGCGACGACGACCGGCCGCATCGCCGACAAACAAAAAACCCCTCGCGGGCGGTCGGCCCTGCGAGGGGTTCTTGTCGGATGATGCCGTGACGAGATGCACTGGCTGCCTGTGGCAGTTGCTGTCCTTGGCAGGCCTGGCAACGACCTACTCTTCCAAGTCTTGAGACTTAGTACCATCGGCGCTGGGGAGTTTAACGGCCGAGTTCGGGATGGGATCGGGTGTGGGCTCCCCGCCATAGCCACCAGGCCGGCCAAGGACAGCTTTTCGCATGTGAAAATGAATGAGGTCTTCGTCAATCACGCGCCGTCGCACGGCGCGCGCGCAGATGCGCATTGACTAATGAGAGTGATCAAGCCGATCGAGCAATTAGTACCGGTAAGCTTCATGTGTCGCCACACTTCCACACCCGGCCTATCAACGTGGTGGTCTTCCACGGCTCTCAAGGGAGAACTCATCTTGAGGGGGGTTTCCCGCTTAGATGCCTTCAGCGGTTATCCCGACCGCACATAGCTACCCTGCTATGCCGCTGGCGCGACAACAGGTCCACCAGAGGTGCGTCCACCCCGGTCCTCTCGTACTAGGGGCAGATCCTCTCAATTCTCCTACGACCACGGCAGATAGGGACCGAACTGTCTCACGACGTTCTAAACCCAGCTCACGTACCTCTTTAAACGGCGAACAGCCGTACCCTTGGGACCTGCTCCAGCCCCAGGATGAGATGAGCCGACATCGAGGTGCCAAACACTGCCGTCGATATGGACTCTTGGGCAGTATCAGCCTGTTATCCCCGGCGTACCTTTTGTCCGTTGAGCGATGGCCCTTCCACACGGGACCACCGGATCACTATGACCGTCTTTCGACTCTGCTCGACTTGTCAGTCTCGCAGTCAGGCAGGCTTATGCCATTGCACTCAACGAGCGATTTCCGACCGCTCTGAGCC
>JANQNT010000017.1 GCA_028279445.1 Tepidamorphaceae bacterium
CGGTCCCGGGTCAGCGGCCTGGGCCCCGGTGGCCGCGATCGCAACCGCAGCGCCGCCGAGAAGAAGGCTCTTGAACTTGTTCATATTGACCTCCAGTCAATCAAAGGTAGGGACCAGGTATCTTCTCTTTCGGGCCGCCCGGTTGAGCCGTTTGGCGCGATGAAAGGAAGGGTTTCCCCAACTCCCCGTGAAACTGCCTGCTCGGGTATGCCCCCGAAAGAACCGCCCCTAACAGGCAATCACGACTATCCGGGTCCCCGGTGTCGCTGATCCGCACCATACCCATGCGCCCTTACCGTTCAACCACCAACTGGCGTTTCAGGCCCCCAGCCGAAGCCTTTTGGGCGGGGTGTGTCTTTTCGACAACGTTGTGACTATTGTGCATCGCACAAAATCGGCAAATCTGCACCAAAACACCGCATTTCGGGGCCTGCAGGCGTCCTCCGGAGAGGAATCACCAATGCTGTCACCGCCCCGATCCGGTGTTCTGAGGCACACGAGACGGCGCGCGACGGGCAAAAACAGCGACGTGCCGACTCGCTTTCAGCCCCCCGATTCCGGGTCCGCACGCCGGCGATTCTCCCGACTCACTCCGCCGGGTGTGCTGCAACGTCCGATGCACACACTCTGCGTCACCCCGGCGGTTGTCCCGCGAATTCATCGCGGTACGGCAATTCGTGCTTGCCTTCACGCCCGCTTCGCGCTGACATCGCGCCCGTCCGCCTCGCAGGTTCAAGCACGATGTCGCTCGGGCCCGCCGGATCGGGCCAGGCAGCACCCCATTAGGCTGCACAACGAGAACGACCGCCGGGCGAGCGGCGGCGCACCTTGCGGGAACGAACGGACAGACCGTGGACACCCTTTCCGATCCGGACAAAGCGGACGCATTGAAGCAGGCCGGGACAAAGGACGCCGGGACGAACGGCAACCTGCTGAGCGTGCGCGACCTGCGCGTCTCCTTCGACCTGCAGGGCCAGCCGCTGGAGGTCGTGAAAGGTGCCAGTTTCCGCATCCGCCCCGGCACCGTGACCGCGCTGGTCGGCGAATCCGGTTCCGGCAAGTCGGTCATCTCCCAGTGCATCATGGGCATCCTGCCGAAGAACGGTTCCATCACGGCGGGCAGCATCGCGTTCGCCGACCCGGCAAAGGACGGCCCCGTCACCGACATCGCCGCCCTGCTGCAGTCAAGCGAAGAGATGCGGAAGATTCGCGGCGGGCGCATCTCGATCATCTTCCAGGAGCCGATGACCTCGCTGTCGGCGGTGCACACCATCGGTAATCAGGTCAGCGAGGCGCTCATCCTGCACAAGGGCGTGCACGGGCGCGAAGCGCGCGAGCAGACCGAGGCGATGCTCAAGCGCGTCGGCTTTCCCGATCCGCACCGCGCCTTCGACATGTACCCTTTCGAGCTGTCAGGCGGACTGCGCCAGCGCGCCATGATCGCCATGGCGCTGATCTGCGGCCCGGCGCTGCTGATTGCGGACGAACCCTCCACCGCCCTCGACGTGACGGTGCAGGCGCAGGTGCTGGGCCTCTTGAAGGACCTGCAGGCCGAGTTCGGCATGGCGATGCTGCTGATCACCCACGATCTCGGCGTCGTCTCCAACATGGCCGACGAGGTCGTCGTCATCTATCACGGCGAGATCATGGAGGCCGGTCCGGTCGAGGACATCTTCCGCGATCCGCAGCACGAATACCTGAAAGCGCTGCTGGCGGCGGTACCGCATTTCGACATGCAGCCGGGCGAACGCCTGGTGTCGCTGCGTGCCGCCGGCAGCCGACCAGCGCCAGCCGAGCCGGCAAAGACACCCGCGAAGACGAAGGACTCAGGCGGCGCGCCGCCCATCCTCTCGGTACAGAACATCGTCAAGACCTTCACCATCAAGAAGGGAAGCTGGTTCGGCGGCTCGGAAGACCAATCGGTGCACGCGGTGGACGATGTCAGCTTCGACATCGCCCGCGGCGAATGCCTGGGGCTTGTCGGCGAGAGCGGCTGCGGCAAGACCACGGTGAGCAAGATCATCACCCGCGCGGTGACGCCGGATCAGGGCGCGGTGCTGCTGGATTCCGGAGACGGCAAGGGGCAAGTCGACCTGACGAGACTGCACAGCGCGCAGCTCAAGCAGATCCGCTCCGGCATCCAGATGATCTTCCAGGACCCGTTCGGGTCCCTCAATCCGCGCATGACGGTGCTGGAAATCCTCCGCGAACCGCTGGCCATCCACGGCATCGGCGATCGCGCCGCCCAGGTGACGCGGGTTACCGAACTGATGAAGCAGGTCGGCCTCGATCCGCGCTTCGCCAGCCGCTATCCGCATTCGTTTTCCGGCGGCCAGCGCCAACGCATCGGCATCGCCCGCGCGCTGGCGCTCAATCCGAAGTTGATCATCTGCGATGAACCCGTGTCGGCGCTGGATGTCAGCGTCCAGGCGCAAATCCTCAACCTGCTGAAGGATTTGCAGTCGGAGCTCGAGCTCACCTACCTGTTCATCTCGCACAATCTGGCGGTGGTCGACTACATGGCCGACCGCATCGCGGTGATGTGGAAGGGCCGCCTGGTGGAGGTCGCCAAGCGCTCCACGCTGTTCCGTAACCCGCGCCATCCCTATACCCAGGCGCTGCTCGACGCGGTGCCCTATCCCGATCTCGACCGGCCGCTCGATTTCGAGACGATCCGCGCGCGCTTCGGCACCGAGACCGCCATGTGGCACGATGTCTTCCGCCCGCAATACGAAGACGGCACACCCGCGCAGATGGCGTTTGTCGAAGTCGAGCCGGATCACAGGGTGCTGGTGCGTGCCGGTGCTGAACTCTCGGAGGTTGCCTGAATGCATGCCGCCCCGTTGACCACCGCGTCCATCGCCGTGGCCATGCGCGTCCTTGCCGCGCTGACGGTCGGCGCGATGCTGGCCATTGCCGTGGCAGTGACCGCGGCTGCCGCGCCCGACGTCTCGCGCAAGGAAGCGCCGATGCTCTCGGAACTGGTGGCCAAGGGGGAATTGCCGCCCGTTTCGCTGCGCATTCCAGCCGAGCCGCGCGTCGTCGATCTTGAGCGGATGGGTCGCGAACCGGGCGCCTATGGCGGCACCTGGCGGATGCTGATGAAGGGCCAGAAGGACATCCGCATGATGACGGTGTTCAGCTACGCCCGCCTGGTCGGCTTCACCGACGACTTCGAACTCAGGCCCGACATCCTCAAGGACGTGGAGATCGAGGACGGGCGCATCTTCACCTTCCATCTGCGCGCCGGTCACCGCTGGTCCGACGGCCACCCCTTCACCGCGGAGGACTTCCGCTACTGGTGGGAGGAGGTCGCCAACAACAAGCAACTGGCCAAGGGTGGCATTCCGCGCGTCATGCGCCCGCACGGGCAGCCGCCGACGTTCGAGGTGATCGACCCGCAGACCGTGCGCTACACCTGGGCCAAGCCCAATCCGCTGTTCATCACCGCACTGGCCGGCCCCCGCCCGCTCGAGATCTATATGGCGGCGCATTACCTCAAGCAGTTCCACGAGGACTATCGCGACAAGGCGGCGCTCGACGCGCTGGTCGAGGAGGCCAGCGTCAAGGACTGGTCCTCGTTGCACCGGCGCAAGGCGCGCAGCTACCGCCCGGAGAACCCGGAGTTGCCGACGCTGGCGCCCTGGCGCAACATCACCGCACCGCCGGCGGAACGCTTCGTGTTCGAGCGCAACCCCTACTTCCACCGCGTCGACCAGCACGGCCGCCAGCTTCCCTATATCGACCACGTGACGCTTTCGATGGGCTCATCGAGCCTGATCCCTGCCAAGACCGGCACCGGCGAGGCCGATCTGCAGGCGCGCTACATCCGCTTCAACGACTACACCTTCCTCAAGGCCGCTGAGGAGCAGGAGGATTACTCGGTCAGACTGTGGGAGACCGGCAAGGGTGCGCAGATCGCGCTTTATCCCAATCTGAACTACGAGGACCCGGTCTGGCGCGAGCTGTTCCGCGACGTGCGCTTCCGTCGTGCCCTGTCGCTGGCCATTCACCGCCGCGAGATCAACCAGGCGATCTATTACGGGCTGGCCCGCCAGAGCGCCAATACGGTGCTTCCGGCCAGCCGGCTGTTCCGCGAGGATTACGCCAACGCCTGGACCGACTTCGATCTTGAGACGGCAAACGCCCTGCTCGATGAAATCGGCCTCGACACGCGCGATGGCGACGGCGTGCGGCTGCTGCCGGACGGTCGGCGCATGGAGATCATCATCTCGCTGGCCGGCGAGAGCACCGAGGAATCCGATGTCGTGCAGCTCATCCACGACACCTGGCTTGCCGCCGGTATCAAGCTCTATCCGCGCTCCTCGCAGCGCGACATCTTCCGCCGCCGCGTTTTCGCGGGCCAGACAATGATCTCGGTGTGGGCGGGCTACGATAATGCCCTGCCAACGCCGGACCTCAGCCCGGAGGAGCTGGCGCCGACCACCCAGCAGCAGTTGCAGTGGCCGGCCTGGGGCCTGCACCGCGAATCCGGTGGTGAGGCTGGCGAAGCGCCGGACCTGCCCGAAGCACGGCAACTGCTTACCCTCTACGATCAATGGCTGTCGGCCAGCACCGATGCGGCGCGCACCGCGATCTGGCACGGCATGCTGGCGATCCACGCCGAGCAGGTCTTCACCATCGGCATCGTCAACGGCTGCTCGCAGCCAGTGGTGGTGTCCAATCGCCTGCGCAACGTGCCCGAGCAAGGTCTCTATACCTACGCGCCGGGTTCCTACTTCGGCATCTACCTGCCCGACACCTTCTGGTTCGCCGGGCCGGGCGATCCGGAATCCTGACAGGGGCCGCGTTTCATGTGGGGGTACATACTGCGCCGCGTCGCGATCATGATCCCGACGCTGTTCATCACCAGCGCGCTGATCTTCACCATCATCGAGCTGCCGCCCGGCGACTATTTCGAGAGCTATGTCGCCGAACTGCGCGCCATGGGCGAGAAGGTCGACGAGGAGCGGCTGCAGTTCCTGCGCGAGGAATACGGTTTCGACCAGCCGCCCATCCAGCGCTACTTCCAGTGGCTCGGCGGGTGGTTCGTCGGCGATTTCGGCTATTCGTTCGCTTATGAGCTTCCCGTCAGCGACGTGGTCGGCGACCGGCTGTTCCTGACCATCCTGGTCTCTTTCTTCACCATCATCTTCACCTGGCTGATCGCCTTCCCGATCGGCATCTATTCGGCCACCCACCAGTATAGCTGGGGCGATTACGGGCTGACCTTCGTCGGGCTGATCGGACTGGCCACGCCCAACTTCCTGCTGGCGCTGGTGATGATGTACCTAGCCAACCTGTGGTTCGGCACCGCGATCGGCGGGCTGATGGCGCCGGAATACCTCGACCAGCCGATGAGCTGGGCGAAGTTCATGTCGATCATGGAGCACATCTGGATACCGGTGATCGTCATTGGCACCGCGGGCACAGCCGGCATGATCCGCCGGCTGCGCGCCAACCTGCTCGATGAGCTTCAGAAGCAGTACGTGACGACCGCCCGCGCCAAGGGCCTGCATCCCTTCAAGACGCTGACGAAATACCCGCTGCGCATGTCGCTCAACTTCTTCATTGCCGATATCGGCTCGATCCTGCCGCAGATCATCTCAGGCGCCGAGATCGTCGCCATCGTGCTGTCGCTGCAGACGACCGGCCCGCTGCTGATCGAGGCGCTGCAGAGCCAGGACATGTATCTGGCCGGCTCGTTCCTGATGTTCCTGGCGATCCTCACCGTGATCGGCGTGCTGCTGTCGGATATCGCGCTGGCCGTGCTCGATCCGCGCATCCGGCTTGCCGGAGGCAGCACCAAATGAGCGACTTGACCCCGCCGGCCAGCGCCTCCCTGCCCCACTACGTCAACGCGGCCCATTTCGATCCGCGCACCATCGAGGAGCTGACACCGGCCCAGGAGCGCATCTATCTCGCCTCCCAGTGGCAGTTGATGTGGTGGAAGTTCAAGCGCCACAAGGTCGCCGTGTGGTGCGGGGTGTTCCTGATCTGGCTCTATCTGGTCGCCATCTTCGCGGAGTTCCTGGCGCCCTATAACCTGGACGCGCGGCATATCGAGAAGATCTACCACCCGCCGCAGGGCATCCACCTGTTCAGCAAGGACGGTTTCGAGGGCCCCTTCGTGTACGGCTCCGACTACCGGCTGAACATGGACAATCTGAAGCGCGAATACACCGTGAACGAGGACAGGGTTCACGCGCTTCGCTTCTTCTGCAAGGGCGAACCCTACCGGATGTGGGGCTTCATTCCCGGCGAGCGGCGGCTGTTCTGCGCGCCGGAAGGCGAGCACGTCTTCCTGTTCGGCACCGACCGGCTCGGCCGCGACATGCTCTCACGCATCATCTACGGCGCGCGCATTTCGCTCACCATCGGGCTGATCGGCGTTGCCATCAGCTTCTCGCTCGGCATCGTGATCGGCGGGCTGGCCGGCTATTACGGCGGCGTGGTCGATCTGGTCGTGCAGCGCATCATCGAGGTGTTGCAATCGATCCCCAGCATTCCGCTGTGGCTGGCGCTGGCGGCGATCATGCCGGTCACCTGGAGCCCGTTGCTGGTCTATTTCGCCATCACCGTCATCCTCGGCTTGCTCGACTGGACCGGCCTGGCACGCGCGGTGCGCTCCAAATTGCTCGCGCTGCGCGAGGAGGATTACGTGCTCGCCGCCCAACTGATGGGCGCGGACACCTCCCGCATCATCGGCCGCCATCTGGTGCCCGGCTTCATCAGCCACCTGATCGCCTCGGCGACCATCTCCATCCCCACCATGATCCTGGGCGAGACCGCGCTGAGTTTCCTGGGGTTAGGCCTGCGCGCGCCGGTAACAAGCTGGGGCGTGTTGCTGACGGAAGCCCAGAACATCAACGTCGTGGCGCTCTACCCTTGGCTGATGCTGCCGGTCCTGCCGGTAATCCTGGTTATTCTCGCCTACAATTTCCTGGGCGACGGCCTGCGCGACGCTGCCGATCCCTACAAGTAGCAGCACACATGTGGGCCTATTCACGCAATGATGAAGCCCGTTCACGCCGGCTACACAATTGTGCTGACCGGCTCACCTTGTTGGCGACTTGGTCATCAATGCATGGTAAAAGGGACGCTCACTGAGCACCGGGCCAGGCATTTCCGGGGGGATTTGCCGACCACGAGGCGGGGCGCACCGGGGCTTGTTGTTGGGGTCACAGCGCAACCGGAGCGTCCGGAGTCTTCTTCACGACACTCGCGTATGACTATTGATGAGGTCTGGTCATGACCCGCCGCGGACATGCCCGTGTGCTTATGTACAGCCACGATACATTCGGCCTTGGCCATCTGCGCCGCTGCCGTTCGATCGCCCATGCGCTGGTGGAGCGCTTCAGCGGCATCATGGTGATCATCATCTCCGGCTCGCCGCTGGCCGGTGCCTTCGACCTGCGCGCGCGGGTCGATTTTGTCAAGGTGCCGAGCGTCATCAAGCTGCACAACGGCGACTACACCTCGCTCGACAAGCACATCGATCTCGCCGATACGCTGGAAATGCGCCGCGCCATCATCCATCACATGGCCGCGTCCTTTGATCCCGACATCATGATCGTCGACAAGGAACCGATGGGCCTGCGCGGCGAGCTTGAATCCACCCTGCACATGCTGCGCGCGCGCGGCACCGCGCTGGTGGCGGGCCTGCGCGAGGTGATGGACGGGCCTGAGGAACTGCGCGCCGAGTGGTCGCGCACCGACATGGTGCGCAAGATGGCCGAGATCTACACGCATCTGTGGGTCTACGGGCCGCAGGGATTCTGGGATCCGCTGACTGGCCTTGACGTGCCCGACGCACTGCGCCGCCGCGTCACCTATACCGGTTACCTCGACCGCACCGGCAAGCAGACGTCGCTGCTGCACGGCCACAACCTGCCGGAAAACTACCTGCTGGTCACCGCCGGGGGCGGCGGAGACGGTGCACCGCTGATGCATCAGGTGCTGTCGGCGCGCGAGGCCGGGGTCGGGTTCGACCAACCGGTGGTGCTGCTGCTCGGTCCGTTCATGAAGACCGATGAGCGCGATGCGCTGCACCGGCGCTCAGCCGATCTGGACGATGTCCACATCATCGACTTCGACAACCGCGCCGAAACGCTGATGGCCGGCGCGACGGGCATTGTCGCCATGTTCGGCTACAACACGTTCTGTGAAATCCTGTCTTATGACCGTCCCGCGCTGATCGTGCCGCGCACCAGGCCCCGCCGCGAGCAGGAAATCCGCGCCCGCCGGGCCGCGGAACTCGGCATCATCGACATGCTGCTGCCCGAGCAGGCCGACGAACCCGAAACCCTGGCGCGCGCCCTGCGCGATCTTCCCGGCCGGCCGCGCCCATCCGACGCCGGCAATCCCCTGCCACTCGACGGTCTCGACGTGATCTGCGATCTCGTCGGCGATCACTTCCAGCGCGTCAGCAGGCAGGACCTGACCCTCGTCGGTGCGGGAAGCTGAGCGCCGGCCAGCAGCACCGCGGCCACGCAAGGTCGGCGAAGACGGCGCAGCGGGGCAAGGTCACCCTGGGCATCGTGCTGAAAGGCTATCCGCGCCTGTCGGAGACCTTCATCGCGCAGGAAATCCTCGCCCTGCAGGAGGCAGGCTTCGACCTGCACCTGATCTCGCTGCGCCACCCCACCGATCCCGCCCGGCACCCGATCCACGATCAGATCACCGCGCCGGTCACCTATCTGCCCGAATACCTCCACCAGGAGCCGTGGCGTGTTCTGCGCGGCTGGCAAAAAAGCCGCGCGCTGCCGGGGTTTCCGGCCGCCTGGAGCGCCTTCCGCGCCGATCTTGCCCGCGACAGGACGCGCAATCGCGTGCGCCGCTTCGGCCAGGCCTGTGTGCTGGCCGCAGAATGCGCAGCCGGGCTCGGCCACCTGCACGCCCATTTCATCCATACACCAGCCAGCGTCACCCGCTATGCGAGCCTGATGGCGGGCCTCCGCTGGACCTGCTCGGCCCACGCCAAGGACATCTGGACCTCGCCGGATTGGGAACTCGCCGGCAAACTCGCCGACAGCGCCTGGACGGTGACCTGCACGCAAACCGGTCTTGACCGGTTACGGGCCCTGACCGGCGATCCGGACCGGGTGCATCTGGGCTATCACGGCCTCGATCTTGAGCGTTTCCCG
The DNA here is from genome assembly GCA_028279445.1 of Tepidamorphaceae bacterium. Taxonomy (GTDB): domain Bacteria; phylum Pseudomonadota; class Alphaproteobacteria; order Rhizobiales; family Tepidamorphaceae; genus JANQNT01. The sequence continues at coordinate 9,147 of JANQNT010000017.1, forward strand.
CTGGTCAAACGCAAACCGGCCAGCGATGGCGCAGTGCGAATCCTGTCGGTCGGCCGGGCGGTGGAAAAGAAGGGCTTCGACCTGCTGCTGGAGGCGCTGGCACGCCTGCCCGCTGACCTCGATTGGCACTTCACCCATATCGGCGGCGGCGAGGAACTGACGGCGTTGCAGCGCCAGGCGGAGACCCTCGACATCGCCGCACGCATCGACTGGCGCGGCGCCCTGGCCCAGGATCAGGTGCTGCAGGCCTATCGCGAGGCGGACATCTTCGCGCTACCCTGCCGCATCGCCAGGAGCGGCGACCGCGACGGCCTGCCCAATGTTCTAATGGAGGCCCAGAGCCAGCGCATCGCCTGCATTTCCACCGATGTCTCGGGCGTCGGCGAGCTGATCGAGAACGGCGTTTCGGGCCTGCTGGTGCCACCCGACGATATTGATGCGCTGGCCCGCGATCTTGAGCGCCTCGTTCGCAATCCCCGATTGCGCCAGCGGCTGGCCGGCCAGGGCACGCGGATCGTCGGCGAGCGCTTCGATCACCGCGTGACCAACGCCGAGCTGATCGCCCTGTTCGATGCCACGCTGGGTGCCGGCGCCACACGCAAGGCCGCATGAGCGCCAGGGTCCTGTTCTACGTCCAGCATCTGCTGGGCATGGGCCACGTCTATCGCGCCCGGCGCATCTGCGATGGTCTGCACGGGGCGGGCCTCGCGGTGACCCTTGTTACCGGTGGAGAACCGGTCCCGGTGCTGCGCGACACCCCCTACCCCTGCATCCAGCTTCCGCCGATCCGCGCGGCAAGCGCCGGCTTCGACGGACTGGTGACTGCCAACGGCGAGCCCATCGACGACACAGCCAGGAACGCCCGCCGCGAGGCGTTGTTGACCGTTGCCCGGGATGTCGCTCCGAATGCGGCGATTATCGAGGCGTTTCCCTTTGCCCGACGCCAGATGCGCTTCGAGTTGCTGCCACTGCTGGAGCACCTGAATGCCGCAGGCGACACGGTCGTGCTCTCCTCGGTGCGCGACATCCTGCAGGAAAACCGCAAGGCAGGCCGCGCCGAAGAGACCGCCGGCTGGCTCAACCAGCACTTCGACGGCGTGCTGGTGCACGGGGACAAACGCCTTGTGCAGCTTGCCGATACGTTTCCGCGCGCCAACCTGATCGCCGTGGACATCCACTACACCGGACTGGTGGCGCCTCCGGCCCCGCAGACAGCCGGCCAACGCACCAATGAGGTCCTCGTCACCGCCGGCGGTGGCGCGGTCGGCGCTGCACTGCTGGCCGCCGCCGCCCAAGCCGCGCGCGATCCGGGCCTGTCACACCTGCGCTGGGTGCTGTCGACCGGTCCCAACATGCCGGACGAAGATGCAGCGCGCCTGCGCAGCGGCGCACCCGGCAATGTCACGGTCGTGCCCTTCATCGACGCCCTGCCGCAGCGGCTGGCGACGTGCGCCCTGTCGGTCTCGCAAGCCGGCTACAACACCGTCGCCGACATCCTCGTGGCCGGCTGCGCCAGCGTCCTGGTGCCGTTCGCCACGGGTGGCGAGACGGAACAGACACGCCGCGCCGAAGCGCTTGCCGACGCGGGGCGTTGCATGCACCTGGCCGAGGCGGATCTGGATGCGGCGACATTGGCTGAAGCCGCACATCGGGCCATGTCGGCCCCGGTTGCCGAGATCGACATCGACCTCAATGGTTCAGCCAACACCGCAGCACTCGTGAAGAACCTGCTGTCACGCACATCGTGACCCGGCAAACAGCTTGTCGCCATTGCCCTTTGGCGATGGACATTGCATGGTTTGCGCGGGGGATTTGGGCCGGCAGGCCCGGGACAGACGGGGCGCCATCACGTGGCAACCACCGACACGGCAGACACCGCGGCGGTTCCTGACGCGTTGGAACCATCGCTGGCGCGCTATATCTGGCAGCACACCAGGAGCCAGCAGATCTGGATCCTGGCGATCGTACTGCTGTCGATGCCGACCTACTTCCTGGCCCTCGACCTGCCCAAGCGCATTGTCAACGGCCCGATCCAGGGCGGCGGGTTCCCCACGCCCGACGCGACCCAGACCTATCTGACCATTTCGGTCCCCTTCACCGACACCGTGCTCTACGACGGCACCGAGCTGACCCGCATGGGCGCGCTGGCGCTGCTCAGCGGCATGTTCCTGGCGCTGGTGTGCATCAACGGCCTGTTCAAGCTCTACATCAACACCTACAAGGGCCGCCTCGGCGAGCGCATGCTGCGCCGGCTGCGCTACGAACTCGTCGACCGGGTGCTGCGCTTCCCGATCCCGCAGTTTCGCAAGCTCAAGGCCTCCGAAGTCTCCACCATGGTCAAGGACGAGGTGGAGCCGCTCGGCGGCTTCATCGGCGATGCCTTCGTGCTTCCGGTGTTCCTCGGCGGCCAGGCGATCACCGCGCTGACCTTCATCCTGGTGCAGAACCTGTGGCTGGGCAGTCTGGCCGCCGGGATCGTTCTGGTACAGGCCTTCATCATCCCGCGCCTGCGCCGCCAGCTCATCGTACTCGCCAAGCAGCGCCAGCTCACCGCGCGGCAGTTGTCCGGCCGCGTTGGCGAATTGGTCGACGGTATCGCCGTGGTGCGCACCAACGACACCTCCAACTACGAGCGCTCCGAGATCACCGGTCGCCTCGGCAAGATCTTCCTGATCCGCTACAAGTTCTACCAGAAGAAGTTCTTCATCAAATTTCTCAATAACTTCCTGGCGCAGGTCACGCCCTTCCTGTTCTATTCGATCGGCGGCTACCTGGCCATTCGCGGCAGTCTCGACATCGGCCAACTGGTCGCCGTCATCGCCGCCTACAAGGACTTGCCCGCGCCCGTGAAGGAACTGATCGACTGGGACCAGCAGCGCGTCGACGTGCAGGTCAAGTACACCCAGGTCAGCGAACAGTTCGCCGTGGAGAACATGGTGCCCTTCGCACTGCAGAAGGTGCAGGCGCAGGACCCGGGGCCGCTCGAAGGCAACATCGACGTGAACGCCCTGACCGTGGTCGACGATTCCGGCGCCAACCTGATCGAACGCGCCGATTATGCCGGCGACGTCGGGGAGATTGTCGCGGTGATCGGCGGCGTCAATTCCGGCGCCGAGACCTTCGTCGACGTGCTGGCGCGCCTGATGCCGACGACGTCGGGCGCCGTGCGCATCGGCGGCCATCCGATCGCATCCATGCCCGAGGCGCTCAGCGGCCGGCGGATCGGTTATGTCGGGTCGGAAGGCTACATCGCCCAGGCCAGCGTGCGCGACACCATGCTCTATGCGCTCAAGCACGCACCACTTCAGCCCAATCCCGACCGCCCTGCGGACAGCGATCGCGACCGCGCGCTGGACCGCTCGGAAACCCGCATGTCGGGCAATACGATGCTGGAGATCGACGACGACTGGATCGACTATTCCGCCGCCGGGATCACCGGTCCGCAAGAGGTCGGCGGCCTGCTCTCCGAGATGATGAAGTTCGTCGCCATGGACACCGACATCCACGATCTGGGGCTACGATCGGTAGTCGATACCGAACGCTTTCCCGAGCTTGCCGACGCGATCCTGAACGCCCGCCACAAGCTGCGCGACCGACTGGACGAGCACCAGTTGTCGAACCTCGTCGAGGTGTTCGATCCCGACACCTACAACAGCCAGGCGACGGTCGCCGAGAACCTGTTCTTCGGCCGCCCGGTCGGCCGGGACTTCGCCGAGGACCAGGCCTTCGCCAACGCCTATGCGCGCAAGGTCATCGGCGACACCGGGCTCGATGCCAAGCTGTTCGCCATGGGCCTGGAGATCGCCCGCAACATGCACGAACTGTTCGCCGACGTGTCCCCGGACGATCCGTTGTTCGACCAGTTCGCCTTCTTCCGCCCCGAGGACATGGGACACTATCAGGGCGCACTCGTGCGCCATGGAGAGACGCCGTTCGCCCAGGCCGAGCAGGACATCCGCGACATGTTCCTGCCGCTGCCGCTGAGCTACACCGAACCGCGTCACCGCTTCGGATTGATGACCGACGAGTTGCGCGCGGCCATCGTCGAGGCGCGCCAGCGCTTCCGCGCCGACTACCCGGAAGACCTGGATGGTGCCATCGCCTTCTACGATCCCGATGCCTACAACACCGCCTCGTCGATCGAGGACAATGTCATTTTCGGGCGCATCGCCACCGGTATCGCCGAAGCGCCGGAGCGAGTGCGCCAGCTTGTGCTGGACGTGCTGGCGGAGATGGGGCTCGACGACACGATCCGCGAAGCCGGCCTGTATTTCGACGTCGGCACCGCCGGCAAGCGCCTGTCGCCGGCGCAGCGCCAGAAGATCGGCCTGGCGCGCACGCTGATCAAGCGACCCGACCTGCTGCTGGTCAATCGCGGGCTGTCCGGGCTCGATCCGCGCACCCAGGAACTGCTGATGGACAAGCTGCTGGCCGACGCGCGCGGCTTCGGCGACGGCACGCGTACCTTCGGCATCGTCTGGATGCTCGCCAACCCGGTCCATGCGCCCAAGTTCGACCGTGTGCTGGTGTTCGACAACGGCGTGCTGGTCGAGGACGGCACGCCCACGGAGCTGGCGCAAGCCGGCGGCGCCTATGCCAAACTGGTGTCCTGACCGTGTTCGGGGGTTGATCCGGCGAGGCGGATTTTCCAGTGTAGATGCAGGCGAAAAGCCCTGTCCTGCGAGAATGATGCGCCAGGTTTTTAGCGACTGAAGGAGCCAATGATGGCATCGGTGATGAACGAGGTCGATCTGCTGCGGCGCATACCTTTGTTCTCGCAGATCGACACGACGAAGCTGAAGCTGCTGGCACTGGCCTCCGAACGGCTGACCTATGCGCCCGATCAGGTGGTGGTCAGGCAAGGCGACGTGGGCGATGCCGCCTTCGTCATCGTCAGCGGCTCGGCCGACGTTGTGATCGGCGACGAGGGCGAGGAAGTCGTCGTCGCCAGCGTCGGACCCAACGACATCGTTGGCGAGATCGCCATCCTGTGCGATGTGCCACGCACGGCCACCATCCGCGCTACCGGCGAACTCGACGTGCTGAAGATCACCAAGGACCGCTTCGTGCGCATGCTGTCGGATTTCCCGGAACTGTCGATCGGGGTCATGCGGGTGCTGGCCGACCGGCTGGCGCGCACCACGCAGGAACTGTCCAGCGCGCAGGCCGAACTGGCCGGTCGCGGCTGACCGCCAAGGCGCGGAGGCGCGCGGGGCGCACGTCCCCGCGTGCAACACATCACGCTCACGCGGGGCTGATCGTTCGTGACGGCGGATTGACTGGCGGGCGCCACCCGGCGCAACAACATGACATGCAGGACGAACGCGATTCCGTGCCCGGGGTGCCCCAGATGAGCGATACGCCCATTGCACCGACTGCCAAGACCGCCACGCAACAGCCGAGCGGTGACGGCGGATTGCTGCGCGAGATCGCCGCGCGGGCTGACATCACACGCCTGCCGGGACGGATACGCTCGGCCATCGAGGCACACGACAAGCGCAGTGAGATGCTGGTGCGGCTGCTGCAGCTCCTCGTCGTCGCGGTCTTCGGCGTTCTCTATGCGCTGTCGCCGAAGACCGATGCGGGCACCGCCTTCTCGCCGGTGCCCTACGTGCTGGCAGCCTACGGCGTCTTCACCGTCGCCGGCCTGGCATGGACGATGCGCGGCAACGTTCCCAATTTCGGCGTCTACGTCATGACGTTCGTCGACATGGGACTGCTGATGGCGCTGATCTGGAGCTTCCATATCCAGTATCAGCAGCCGGCTTCGTTCTACCTCAAGGCGCCGACGCTGCTCTACATCTTCATCTTCATCGCCCTGCGTGCACTGCGCTTCCAGGCACGCTTCGTCATCGCCGCGGGGCTCGCCGCGATCCTCGGCTGGACGACCATGGTCGCCTACGCGATGGTGGTGGACCCCGACGACATGATGGTGACGCGCGACTACGTCACCTATCTCACCACCAATTCGGTGCTGATCGGGGCGGAATTCGACAAGATCATCACCATCGCCTCGGTGACGGTGATCCTGGCCTTCGCGGTGCGCCGCGGCCGCATGCTGTTGATCGAGGCGGTCAGCGAGCAGGTGGCGGCGCGCGAACTGTCCCGCTTCTTCGATCCGGAAGTCGCCGGACGCATCCGCGAGGCGGAAACCTCCATCGCGCCGGGTCAGGGCGCCAAACGCCACGCCGCGATCCTCAATGTGGATGTGCGCGGCTTCACTACCCTTGCCGCCGGCCTCGACCCAAGCGACGCAGTGCAGTTGCTGTCGGAGTACCAGGAGCGGCTGGTGCCGATCATCCAGCGCCATGGCGGCACCATCGACAAGTTCATGGGCGACGGCATCATGGCGACCTTCGGGGCGGGCATGGAATCGGAGACCTTCGCCGCCGAAGCGCTGCGTGCCACCGACGACATCATCGCGGCCGCCGATGCGTGGGCGGCGTCCGGCGAGGCGCCGCACGGCTTCGATCCGAAGGGCATCAACCTGGCGATTGCCTGCGGCGAGATCGTCTTCGGCGCGGTGGGCAGCGGCGACCGGCTCGAGTTCACCGTCATCGGGCGGGCCGTCAACCTCTCCGCCAAGCTCGAGAAGTACAACAAGGATCTGGGCTCGCGTGCCCTTGCCACCAGCGATCTCGTCGAGCTGGCGCGCCAGCAGGGCTATGTGCTGCCCGCGCCGGTGCGCAAGCTCACCGTGGACGTTCCCGGCACCGAGGCAGCGACCGAGATCGCCGTACTGCACTAGACGGTGATTTGATCCCGCGCATCGGTAAACCGCACGGCCCGGTGCGTCGACAGCACCGTGAGCAACGCCTCCAGGACGTTCCAGGCCGTCTCGTCATGCACCAGATGATGGGTCAGCAGGCCCAGCGGCGTGTCCCCCTCGCCTGCCGTCAGCCGCTCGATCCAGTCAGCCATTTCCGCATCGACCTCATCGGCAGGCCGGCCGGCGCGCAGCGACCAATCCATGATGTCCACATGCGTCGGCAGCGCGCGCAGACCGTCACCGGCCGTTAGACCCTTGGCGCCGAATCCCGAGATTGCCGAGAAGCCCGCCTGCACCAGTGCCGCGTGCCAGTTCGGCGCCATACGGTTCCAGGGCGGCACGAAAAGCGGTATCGCCGCCTCCGCGAACAAGTCGTAAATGCGTTGCCGCCCTTCCGACAGTTCTGCTGCAACCTGTCCCGCGTCGCGATCCGCACCGAATTCGCAGGACTTCTGGTCAGCCGACGCATGGTCAATATGCGCCAGCCCATGCGGCGCGATGGTCACCCCGGAAACGCCGGCGAGCCTGTCGGCGAGCGCCTTCGTCGCGTAACGCGGGATGACGGCGAGCATCAGTGGCATCTGATGCGTCGCGGCAAGCGCAAGCAACCGATCGAGTGGCTTTGTCGGTGCAACGCAATCATCATCGCGCAGCCAGATGCGCAGTGTCCTGCCCTGCCCGGCAAGCACGTCCAGCGCTGCCTGCGTACGTGGGAAACCGGCCGCCGGCACCGGCTGCGCCGGCGGTGGCGTGGCAATCGCCGCGAAGGCGGCGTTGAACCGCCCGGCGGCCGCCGCGATGGTACGTTCGCCCTGAACGAAGGCGCGGGCCGCCTCCCCCATCCGGGTGCGAACGTCCGCAGTGCCGATCATCCGGCGTATTGCATCAGCGTAGCCGCGTGCCGTCTCCCCTGTCAGCAAGCCGGTCTCGCCACGGCGGATCACCGCACGCGCCGGCGCCCGCTCCAGCGCAACGACCGGCAGGCCGGCGGCTTGCGCCTCCAGATAGACCAGTCCGTAGGCCTCGCCGACGCCCGGCCAGACGAACATATCCGCGCGCGCCAGCGCCGCCGCGACGCCCTCAGCATCCAGTTCGCCGGTAAAACCGATCCGCCCCTCCGGCAGGCCGGCGAACAACGCCTCCACGCTGGCGCGTTCGGGGCCATCGCCGACAATCTCCAGCGTCCAGTCGAGATCGCGGAGTTCGCCGAGCGCTTCCGCCAGCAAGCGATAACTGTCGAGCTTGGCGCGGGCGCGCATCATGGCGACCGTGACCAGCCGCACACTCCCGCCATCCTCGCGCGGCTGTCGTTGCGCGAAGCGGCTGGCGTCGATGAACGGCGGCAAGTCGAACAGCCGGTCGGCGCCGACGAGCTCCGCCAACCCCTGCCGGTCGTCATCGGTCAGGTGGAAATGCGCCCGCGCCCGGCGCATGGCGACCTCGGCGGCGGCCGTCCAGTCAGCCCAGCCGTCGCTGCGGCGCTTGCGGGCGAACGAACTCTCGACGCACACGTAGGGAACCGCGAACCCTTGCGCCACCTGCGGGCCGATCAGGTCCGGCGCCTTGTAGTAGCCGTGATAGGTGAGCCAGATATCCGGCCGCCAGCCAGGGCTACCCGACCAGCGCGCCAGGATATCGGCTGTCTCGTCGCTGGCGGCGCGCTTCAGTCCCGCCAGGGCATCGGTATCGGGCGTGCGGCGATAGGCCCGCAACGTCGACGCGACGACAACCTCGTGCCCGCCCATCTTGAGGGCAGCGATGATCTGGCGCGCCATAAGTCGGTCGCCGGAGGGAACCGGATCGTCGGGCGCCTTCAGCGGGGCATAGAACGCGATGCGCATCGGCGTGTCAGCCATCGACCTTGGTCGCACGCCGCATGACGCAATCCATCTCGATCATCCGCAGGGTCTCCTTGTCCCGCTTGACCGGAAACAGGCCCGTCACGGCGAAGCCCGACTGCTCGTAGCGCGCGATCGCCTCGGCGAAGCGCGGCGTATCGGCGTAGATCGACAGGAAGGCGACTTCCGCCTGCAGCCCGGCGATCATGTCCATGATGCCGGCCGCACCGGCGAAGACCTCCAGGTCGAACCCCTGGGTATCGAGCTTCAGGAACAGCCTTGGCGCGTCCAGATCGGCCACCAGCGTCGGCAGGTCCGCATCGAGACGCACCACATCGACCGTCTCGGGCATGGCATCGCGATCCTGGCTCGGAAACCGACGTTTGCCGTAGTCGGTAAAACCCTTCAGCGACGACCAGCTCGTATCCGGGCTCATGCGCAAGGTGGCCGTGCCCGGCGCCGCTCCAAGCGCAACCGGCCGCACGATCCAGTCGGGATCGTCGGCGGCTGTCTGCTCCAACGGCTCGCGCAAGGCCGACAGCGGTTCGTAGGAGACGATCCGGCCAGCGAAGCCGAGCGCGCGCAGGCGCTGTGCGTATTGCCCGGTATTGGCGCCCACATCGATGACGACATCAACGCCCAGATGCGGCAACAGCGCCTGCAGATGCGTCTCCAGCCGCACCTGCCTGTCGCGGCGCACCAGATCGTAACCGGCCTCGTGCGCAGCGCGTTTCAGGGTGTCATCCATGCAACTGCTTGTGTCACGCCTGTGGGCCGGCACACAAGCGTTAGCGGTCTGCCCTGTTCCCGCGAACGTATGACATCTGCGCGATTGCGTGCACCTGACCAAGAAGGCCAACGGGCATGCCCCTCACCTCGTTTCCAGCCGACGGGCTGGCTGTCGTCATCGGCGCCACCGGCGGAATCGGCAGCGCGGTTCACGAACTGCTCGCCGCCGATCTCGCATTTGACCGCGTGCTGGCCCTCTCGCGCAGCAGCAATCCACCCCTCGACCTGCGCGATGAGGCGAGCATCGCAGCCGCGGCGGATGCAGCGCGTGCCGACGGAGGCAACATACGCCTGGTTTTCGATGCGACCGGCTTCCTGCATGACGACGGGCACATGCCGGAAAAGGCCTTGAGCGCCATCGAGCCCGAAGCGCTGATGCACAATTTCGCTCTCAACGCCGTCGGTCCGGCGTTGCTGATGAAGCACTTCCTGCCGCTACTGCCGCGCACCGGCAAGAGCGTCTTTGCCACCATCTCGGCCAAAGTGGGCAGCATCGCCGACAATCAGCTTGGCGGCTGGTACGGCTACCGCGCCGCGAAGGCCGCGCAGAACCAGTTCCTGCGCACGGCCGCAATCGAGCTCGCCCGCCGTAAACCAGAAGCGATCTGTGTGGCTCTGCATCCGGGGACTGTTGCGACCGCGCTGTCCGAACCGTTTTCGCGCAGCGGGAGCAACATCCTGCGTCCGGGCGAATCCGCTGCGGCAATGCTCAATGTCCTGGATGGACTGACGGCGAACGATACCGGACAATTCCGCGCCTATTCGGGTCAGCAACTGCCTTGGTAGAGGGCTGTCGTCGCCAATTCGACGAGATACTCAATTCGGATTGCTGACGCTGACCTCGAGATCGCGCAGCAGCCCATCTGCGATGCCGTAGATCCAGCCATGCAGGTTGAGCGTCTGGCCACGCGTCCAGGCATCCTGCACGATGGTCGTCTTGGCCACGTTGGCGACCTGCGCCTTGACGTTGGCCTCACACAGGGAATCGAGCTGCAAACGGCTGTCGCCATCGGGATCGATGGTGCCGAACTCGTTGCGGCAGACTTCACGCACCGGCTCCAGCCAGTGGTCGATGACGCCGTGGCGCTCGTCGCGCAGCGCAGCCTGGATACCGCCACAGCCATAGTGGCCGCACACCACGATCTCGCTGACCCTCAACACATTCACCGCATAGGCCAGCACGGACAGGAAGTTGATGTCGGTGGGCATCGCCAGATTGGCCACATTGCGATGCACGAACAGTTCGCCGGGGTCGAGCCCGACGATCTCGTTGGCCGGCACGCGGCTGTCGGAACAGCCGATCCACAGGAAGCGCGGTTCCTGCTGGCGCGACAGACGGGCAAAGAAATCCGGGTCCTGCCCGAGCTTGCGGGCGGCCCATTCCCGATTGTTCTTCAGAAGCCCTTGCGGCATGGACGCAAGCCTGCAGGAAGGTCACAGAGCCGAGGAGACTAGCTTCCCCGGCGCGTCACGGCAAACCGTCCGCACCCGCCGCGACGGTCAACTTTCGTAGCGGGTCGCGCCGCGGCGGTGTTCGTCCACCGGTTGCGACAGGATCGCCGCCTGATGGGCGCGCTGGTCGCAATTGCCGCGCGGACAGATGCGGCAGTTGATGCCGATCGGTGTCATCCGCGCGTCCTTCGGCGCGTAGCCTTCCGCGTAGCCGATTTCGGAAACGTGCTCGACAGGACACCCCACGGCGACGGCCAGGCGCACATCCTGATTGTGACGCGCGAAGGTCGGGCGGTCGACGGTGCGCGAGAACACGAAATACTGGCTGGCGTCGGGCATCTCGACGAACTGCGTCACGATGCGGCCCGGCGTGCGGAACGAGGTATGCACGTCGAGGCGCGGACAGGCGCCGCCATGCTCGGCGAGATGAAATCCGGTCGAGTTGAACCGCTTGGTGACATTGCCCGCCTTGTCGATGCGCAGGAAGAAGAACGGAACGCCTTGCGCACCCTCGCGCTGCAGCGTGGTGACGCGGTGGCTTGCCTGCTCGAAGCTGACCCCGAAGCGGGTGGCCAGGTGGTCGATGTCGTATTTGGAGCGCTTCGCCTCGCCCAGGAATTGCTTGTAGGGCATCAACACGGCGGCGGCGAAGTAATTGGCGAGTTCGATACGACAGCGCGCCTGGCCACGTGGATCGCCGATGCCGGAACGCGCCAGCATGTCGTCGAACAGCGGACGCTGTTCGAGCAGGCCCGCGACATGGGCCAACTGGAACACCCGATTGGGGTGATCGAGCGCCTCCGACAGCAGGATTTCGCGCCGGTCCTCGTCATAACGGCGCAAGGTATAGGGCAACTCGGTGGCCGGCACGACCTGCACGGAAATCCCCAACCCGCCGTGCAGGCGCCGCTTCAGCAGCGAGTAGATCTCGTCGGTATCGATCTTGCGCCCGGACCAGAATGCCTCGGCAGCCGTCTCGAGTTGGTTGAAGTAGTTGCGGTTGCTGCGGAAATAGTTGTGCACCGCCGATTCCGGCGACGCCGCGACAACCGGGCCGCGTTCGCCCGGCACGGCACCCGGAAGGCTCAATAGCTGGTCGGTGGCCGCCTGATAGGCCCGATGCAACCGCAGGAAGGCGGTGGCGAGATCAGGACTGTGCACCTGGGCGGCGCGCAACTGCGCCTGGTCGGGCCGGTCGGCTTCGAACAACGGGTCCTGGATCACCGCGCGCAAGTCCGACAACAGCGTCGATCCCTTGCCCTCGGAAATCTCGCGCCAATCGACGCCATAGACCTCGAACAACCGCAGCAGCACCGAAACCGACACGCTGCGCTCGTTGTTCTCCAGCAGGTTGACGTAAGACGTACTGATCCCAAGCGCGCTGGCCATTTCGGCTTGCGTCTGGGCGTTGTCCAACCGCAATCGCCGCAGATGGGGTCCGATGAAGATCTTCTTCTGCATGGCGCCGGCCCATAAATTGTCTGATTTTACATTTTCACATTTTCTTGGATTTGTAAAAAATCGCGTTCACAGCCCGACCCGGATTCGTTTTACACCCCCCGGACCCACTGGTACTTTCGTCGCATAAGAGATGTCGCGCGGGCTGGAAAAGCCTGCCGTTACAAGAGGAAACGACCATGCGCACAGGCTTCAACCACCTGTTCATTCCCGGCCCCACCAACATCCCCGAGCCGGTGCGCCAGGCCATGAACGTGCCCATGCAGGACATGCGCGCGCCCGACTTCGGCGATCTGACGCTGAACCTGTTCACCGATCTGAAGAAGATTTTCCGCACCCGCAGCGGCACCGTCTTCATGTTTCCAGGCTCCGGCACCGGCGCCTGGGAAGCCGCCATCACCAACACGCTGAACCCCGGCGACAAGGTCCTGATGTCGCGCTTCGGGCAGTTCTCCCATCTGTGGGTCGAGATGGCCGAACGCCTGGGGCTGGACGTCGACGTGATCGATGTCGAATGGGGCGCGGGCGTGCCGGTCGAGGACTATGCCCGCCGGCTCGCCGACGACAGGGACGGCAAGATCAAGGCCGTCTTCGCCACCCACAACGAGACGGCGACCGGCGTCACCTCCGACGTGCCAGGGGTGCGCAAGGCGCTCGACGCGGTGAACCACGACGCGCTGCTGTTCGTCGATGGCGTCTCCTCGATCGCCTCGATCGACTTCGACATGGACGGCTGGGGCGTCGACCTTGCCGTCACCGGCAGCCAGAAGGGCCTCATGCTGCCGGCCGGCCTCGGCATCCTCGCGGTCAGCGAGAAGGCCATGGAGGCTTCCAGGACCTCGACCATGCGGCGGGCCTATTTCGAGTTCGCCGACATGGTGAAGATGAACGCCACCGGCTACTTCCCCTACACGCCGCCCACGCAGCTCTTCCTGGGCCTGCGCCGCTCGCTCGACCTGATCCTGGAAGAAGGTCTCGACAACGTCATCACCCGCCATCACCGCCTTGCCGAAGGCGTGCGCCGCGGCATCGATGCCTGGGGCCTGCCGCTGGTCGCCGTGGATCCCTCGTTCCATTCCGACACGGTGTCGGCCATCCGCGTGCCCGAAAGCGTGGACGCGCGCGAGGTCATCCGCATCGGTTACGAGCACTACAACATCTCGTTCGGCACCGGCCTCGCCGAGCTGGCCGGCAAGGTGTTCCGCATCGGCCATCTGGGCGATCTCAACGAGGGCATGTGCCTGACCGCACTGTCGCTCGCCGAACTCTCGCTGGCCGCGGCGGGCGGGCGTGTCGAGTTCGGCTCCGGCGTCGCGGCCGCGCAGAAGTGGTACGCCGACGCCGCCTCCGCGGCCATCGGCGTTGCGGCGGAGTGACATCGTAATTCAGGACCGCGCACCGGGCCAGTTGAATGCGGCCAATTGAACAGGGCCAACTGACATGAGCCACACGTTAAACCCGCTGCGTCGGCAACGTCTGCAGCGCTCCGAGCTTGCCGTGCCGGCGTCCAACCCGACGATGATCGAGAAGGCCGCCGAAAGCGACGCCGACTACGTCTTCCTCGACCTGGAAGATGCGGTCGCGCCGCCGGAGAAGGAAGGTGCGCGCAAGAACGCGGTCGCCGCGCTCAACGACATCGACTGGGCCGCCAAGGGCAAGACGGTCTCGGTGCGCATCAACGGGCTCGACACCCATTACATGTACCGCGATGTCGTCGACGTCATGGAACAGGCCGGCGACCGCGTCCACACACTGCTGGTTCCCAAGGTGGGCGTGCCGGCCGACCTCTACATGGTCGAGGCGATGGTCAACCAGATCGATCAGGGCCGCGGGCTTGAGACCCGCGTCGGCCTGGAAGCGTTGATCGAAACCGCGCTCGGCATGGCCAACGTGGAGCCGATCGCGCAGTTCGGCGGCCGTCTCGAGGCGCTGCATTTCGGCGTCGCCGACTTCGCCGCCTCGATGCACGCGCGCACCGTCAATATCGGCGGCCTCAACCCGGATTATCCAGGCGACCAGTGGCACGCGGCCATCGCCCGCATGGTCACCGCCTGCCGCGCCTACGGCCTGCGCGCCATCGACGGACCGTTCGGCGATTTCTCCGATCCCGACGGCTACAAGGATGGCGCACGCCGCGCCGCGGCACTGGGCTGCGAGGGCAAGTGGGCCATCCACCCCAGCCAGGTGGCGCTCGCCAACGAGGTGTTCTCGCCGCCGGAAGCCGAGGTCACCAAGGCGCGGCATATCATCGAGGAACTGCGCAAGGCGGAGGCGGAAGGACGCGGCGCCGCATCTCTGGACGGCAAGATGATCGACGCGGCATCCGAACGCATGGCGGACAACGTCATCGCCGTGGCCGACGCAATCGCCGCCAAGGGCTGAGCGGCCACACGCTGCCGGACCGACAACGAGGGAGGAAACCATGGATATCCATGAGTATCAGGCCAAGGAAATCCTGGCCAGGTTCGGCGTGCCGGTGCCGCGCGGCGGTCTGGCCTATTCGCCCGAACAGGCCGGCTATCACGCCCGTGAGCTCGGCGGCGATGCCTGGGTCGTCAAGGCGCAGGTGCACTCTGGCGGACGTGGCGAGGCCGGCGGTGTCAAGCTGTGCCGCAGCGAGGAAGAGGTGCGCGAGTTCGCCGCCACGCTGTTCGGCCACAAGCTGGTCACCAAGCAGACCGATGCCAATGGCAAGGACATCTTCCGCGTCTGGGTGGAAGCAGCCTCGGATATCGAGCAGGAGCTCTATCTGGGCCTCGTTCTCGACCGCAAGAGCGAGCGCATCATGATCGTCGCCTCCGGCCACGGCGGGATGGAGATCGAGGATCTGGCGCACGAAGACCCCGACAGCCTGCGCCGCATGGTCGTCGATCCGGCCGTCGGCCTGGCGGAATACCAGTCGCGCGAACTGGCCTTCTCGCTTGGCCTTCGCGGCGGAGAGATCGCCCAGATGGTCAACACGGTGCGCGCCTGCTACCGCGCCTATCGCGACCTCGACGCGATGATGGTGGAGATCAACCCGCTGGTCATCACCAAGTCCGGCGATCTGGTGGCGCTCGACGCCAAGATGAGCTTCGACACCAACGCGCTGTTCCGCCGCCCGCAAATCCTGGAGCTGCGCGACCGCAGCCAGGAAGACCCGCGCGAGAGCAACGCCGAGGATCACGGCCTCGCCTATGTCGGCCTCGACGGCGACATCGGCTGCATCATCAACGGCGCCGGCCTCGCCATGGCGACCATGGACATGATCAAGCTGGCCGGCGGCGAGCCCGCGAACTTCCTCGACATCGGCGGCGGCGCCAGCCCCGAACGCGTCGCGCAAGCCTTCCGCACGGTCCTGACCGACGCCAACGTCCAGGTCATCCTCGTCAACATCTTCGCCGGCATCAATCGCTGCGACTGGGTCGCAGAGGGTGTCGTGCAGGCCTACAAGTCGGAAGGCCTCACCCTGCCCGTCGTGGTCCGCCTCGCCGGCACCAATGTCGCGGAGGGCCGCAAGATCCTCGAACAGTCGGGCCTGCCGCTGATCACCGCCGACACGCTTGCCGAGGCCGCCGAAAAGGCGGTGGAAGCGCGCGCCAGGCAGGCCGCGTAAGGGAGGACAAAGCAATGGCCATCCTCATCGACGAGACCACCCCCGTTATCGTCCAGGGCATGTCGGGCCGCATCGGCCAGTTCCATGCCGAAGACATGATCAAGCACGGCACCAACGTGGTTGGCGGCGTGACGCCCAACAAGGGCGGCGAAACGCTGCTCGACCGGCCGCTGTTCAACACCGTGCGCGAGGCCGTCGACGACACCGGCGCGGAAGCCAGCCTGCTGTTCGTGCCGCCGCCGTTTGCCGCCGATGCGATGCTGGAGGCTGCGGACGCCGGCATCCGCACCGCTGTGTGCGTCACCGACGGCATCCCGGCCCAGGACATGATGCGGGTGAAGCGCTTCCTGCGGCGCTACCCCCGCGAACGCAAGATGCGCCTGATCGGCCCCAACTGCGCCGGTGTCATCTCGCCGGGCAAGGCGTTTCTGGGCATCATGCCACCACACATCTATGAAGCCGGCCGCGTCGGCATCGTCGGGCGCTCCGGTACGCTGGGTTACGAGGCGGCGAGCCAGATGCAAGCGCTCGGTATCGGCGTCTCCACCAGCGTCGGCATCGGCGGCGACCCGATCAACGGCTCCTCGTTCCGCGACATCCTGGAGCTGTTCGAGGCCGACACCGAAACCGATGCGGTGATGATGATCGGCGAGATCGGCGGACCGCAGGAAGCCGAAGCCGCCGAATACGTCCGCGATCACATGACCAAGCCCGTGATCGCCTACGTCGCCGGCCTGTCGGCGCCCAAGGGCCGCAAGATGGGCCATGCTGGCGCCATCATCTCCGCCTTCGGCGAGAGCGCCCAGGAGAAGGTGGAAATCCTCTCGGCGGCCGGCATCACGGTCGCGCCGAACCCATCGGCCATGGGCGAGACGGTGGCGCGGGTCCTCACCGAGCAGCAGGACGCCTCCGCGCAGCGCGCGGCAAACGGCTGATCGGCGGCTGACCGGGCGGCGCCGGCCGCGCCTGGCTTGGGTCGGGAACCCTACTTCTGGCGGACGACGTCGTCGGCCAGACAGTAGCCCATGCCGTGGATCGTCTTGATGTAGCGCGGATTGTGCGGATCGGGCTCGATCTTCTTGCGCAGCCGCATCACATGCACGTCGATCGCCCGGTCGCCGACGACGGTCTCCCCGCCGCGCACCGCATCGACAAGCTGATCGCGGCTAAGCGCCACGCGCGGGTGCTTGACGAAGGTCGCCAGCAGGTCGAACTCGGTGCTGGTCAGCGTCGCCGGCTCGCCCGTGTCGGCATGCGCGAGGGTGCGCCGGCTCGCATCCATGATCCAGTGGCCGAAGCGCAGCAGCCCGTGCGCCTGCCCGTCGGCGGCATCTGACAGGCTCTGCTGGCGCGTGCGCCGCAAAACGCTGCGGATACGCGCGGCGAGTTCGCGCGGCTCGAACGGCTTCGTCATATAGTCGTCGGCGCCGTATTCGAGACCGAAGATCGTGTCGAGCGTATTGTCGCGCACGGTCAGCACGATGATCGGCAGCGTCGAGGTCTCGCGGATTTCCCGCGTCAGCGCCAGACCGTCGGCATCGGGCAAGCCGATGTCCAGCACGCACAGATCGACCTCGTCGGACGCGAGCTTGTCGCGCATGGCCTGGCCCGTGGCTGCTATCGACACCGCGAATCCCTGCTTTTCCAGATACTTGCTCAAAAATGTCGTGATCTGCGGATCGTCATCGACGACCAGGATGCGATCGCTCATAGGCGCCCCTTGAAGTCACCCGCAGCGCGCTCGTTGCCCGTCGCGGCCGTTAGAGCATTTCCGGTGGGAACCGAGGCGCCGAAAATGCTCTATCTATTTGATTTCGGGCATGTTCTTTTCCGAAAATCGCACACACTTTTCGGCAACATGCCCTGTGCGTGCTAGCCTGATGTGGGTCACGACGCAAGTGACAGTGACAACGACGACGACCCCGGACAGGTGAGCGCATGACACAGCCAACCCATACGCAGCAGGGATCGATCCGGCTCGCCCTGTCGAGTTTCGGCGCCGCGATCCTGCTTGCCGCAACCGTCATGATGGGCATCTATCTCGGCGGCCAGACGCAAACCCAGTTCGCGCGCATTGACACAAGCTGGCACGACTACTCCGAGGAAGCCGACTGGCGCGGCGAATTGCTGAGCCGGATCCGGAGCCATCTCGGCTATGGCGGCATCATCCACAACTTCAAGAACTACGTGCTGCGGCAGGAACCGGTTTATCTCGACGAGTTGCGCCGCCAGCTCGGCGATTTCGCCGCCACGGTCGAGGAATATCGCGCCAGCGGCGCCAGCGACACCGAACTGGCGAGCCTGGACGCAATCGCCGCGACCATCGCCGTCTATGAATCGAAAATCCCGATTGCCCGGCAGGGCGCGGCCGAGAGCTGGTCGGCGGAGCGCACAGACCGGCTGGTCAAGGTCGACGACACCTCCGCGCTGCTGGCGCTGCAACAGCTCGACACCTACATGCGCGACCAGCGCGACCAGGCCACCGGCAGCATCGCCAAGTCCGTGGCCGAGGGCACGGCCTTCGTCACCACCGGCTTCTACTTCCTGGGTGGACTGGCCGTCGTCGCGCTGACCATCTACGCGCTGTTCTTCCTGTTGCAGAACGAATTGCGGCGCACGATCGCGTTGCTGTCGCGCGAACTGGCCGAACGCAAGGCGGCCGAGCATGTCGCCAAGAAGTTCCACCGCGCGGTCGAGCAGAGCCCGGCGACGATCATCATCACCGACACGCAGGCGCGCATCGAATACGTCAACGCCAAGTTCTGCGAACTGACCGGCTACACCCGCGAGGACGTCGTCGGAAAGACCCCGAACATCCTCCAGTCAGGCGACGAAACGCCGGAAACCTATCTCGCCCTGCGCCAGCAGCTCGCCCGCGGCGAGGAATGGCACGGCACCTTCCGCAACCTGAAGAAGAACGGCGAGCCCTACTGGGCCAAGACGATCATCCTGCCGCTGCGCGACGAGGACGATGCGATCACCCACTTCATCGGCCTTGGCGAGGATACCACCGAGCGCCAGCGCGCCCGCGAGCAGATCCACCGGGCACAGAAGATGGAAGCCGTCGGCCTGCTGGCCAGTGGCGTCGCGCACGACTTCAACAACATGCTGACGACGATTCTCGGCAATGTTCACGTCGCCCGCCAGGACGCGCCGAAGTCCGGCGATCTGGCCGAAGAGCTCGCCCACATCGAGATCGCCGCCAAGCGCGCCCGCGATCTCGTCGGTCAGGTGCTGGCATTCGCCCGGCGCCAGCCCGGCAAGGCGGTTGCCGTCAATCTCGGCGAAGCGCTGGAAGAAGCCGGCAAGCTGACCGGGGCGGCGACCCAGAGCAATATCGCGATCAGCGTCGAGGTGGCCGACAGCGACATGGCCGTGCTGGCCGATCCCACCCAGCTCCACCAGGTGCTGATGAACCTGTGCAGCAACGCCGCCGAGGCGATCGGCCCGCAAGGTGGCGAGATTTACCTGTCGGCGGAGCGCATTGCCGGCAGCAATGGCGCCGCGCGGCAGGTGCGCATCAGCATCGCCGATACCGGACCCGGCATCCCCGAGGCGATCCGCGGCAAGATCTTCGATCCCTTCTTCACCACCAAGCAGGCCGGCAAGGGAACCGGGCTTGGCCTCTCGGTGGTCGCCAACCTGATCGCCGAGATGTCCGGCAACATCACCGTTCACGGCCGGGAGGGCGGCGGAACGACATTCCGAATCACACTGCCGGAGACCGACCGGAAACGCGCGAGCCCCGCGATCCGCGAAGCTGCGCCGGTCGCCGAAGCGGTCGATGGCGTGATCATGGTCATTGACGACGAGCCTGGGCTCGTCTCGACATCGGCCAAGATTCTCAAGCGTACCGGCTACACGGTCGAGGCCCATACCGATCCCGATGCCGCGTTGGCGGCCTTCGAGAACGCACCGGACCGCTATGCCCTTGTGATGACGGACTTTGTCATGCCGGAGATGAACGGCGAGCAGATCTGCCGCGCGGTGCGCTGCTGGCGCGACGACTGCCCGCTGCTGATCTACACCGCCTACCAGCCCGGCGCGATCGATCTCGACCAGCTCGCACCGATCCAGATCGTCAAGAAACCCGCGTCATATCGGCAACTTCTGGAAACAATCGACAGCTTGCTTCATACCGCGACACCCAATTGAC
This sequence comes from Tepidamorphaceae bacterium, assembly GCA_028279445.1. Classification (GTDB taxonomy): domain Bacteria; phylum Pseudomonadota; class Alphaproteobacteria; order Rhizobiales; family Tepidamorphaceae; genus JANQNT01. The sequence continues at coordinate 29,204 of JANQNT010000017.1, forward strand.
ATAACTTGTTACAAACGTTGCAAATCTTCATATTTGGACACGTAGTTTATTATTTTTCTGATTTGAAACAGAGCTAACCTCTCCTCCGTGATGTCAGTTGCGCTGCCCCATGGGGCGCACTGACCGTCGTGGAGGAGACGCCATGAACCGGCACGCGCCAGGGATCGCCAGACAGGTGGCGGTCCTTTCCCTTGCAGGCATCCTGACACTGGGCGCAACGAGCGCATTCGCCGAGGACGAGCCCTTCGGCCCGGTCAAGGCGCTCGAAACCAAGCCGGCCCTCGTCGAGCTCGGCAAACGGCTGTTCTACGATCCGCGGCTGTCGGGCGACACCAGCCTCTCCTGCTCAAGCTGCCACCAGCCCGACAAGGCGTTCACCGACGGCGAGGCGCTGTCGATCGCCTATACGGGCTCGCTGCACTTCCGCAATACGCCGACGCTGGCCAATGTCGGACACCGCAAGGCGTGGTTCCATGACGGTCGGCTGGGCACCAACCTCAACGACGTGACGCGGGAATCGATCACCGAGACCTACTTCATGAACATGGACATGCGGATCATGCAGGAGCGTCTCAAGCAGGATCCGGTCTATGTCGAAATGTTCGAGGCCGCCGGCAAGGGCGAACCTTCGAATGGCGGCGCGCGCTCGGCGATCCAGGAATTCCTCAAGTCGATCACCTCGAGCGGCGCGCCGTTCGACACCGGTGACATGTCGGACTCGGCCAATGCCGGCTTTGAGCTGTTCAAGGGCAAGGCCGGCTGCGCCGCCTGCCACACCGGCCCGCGCTTCACCGACGATCAGCCGCACAACATCGGCGTGCCGGAGAACCCGGAAATCTGGTCCGATCCCGAGCGGCACGTCGCCTTCGTCACCTATGCGAAGTTCATGGGTGTCGAGAACTACATGAACCTGCGCCGCGACCTCGGCGCCTTCGTGCGCGACCACCGCCAGGAGAGCGCCGGCAAGTTCATGACGCCGACGCTGCGCGAACTGACCTACACCGCGCCATACATGCACAACGGCATGCTGGCGACACTCGAGGACGTTGTCGACTTCTACAACGCCGGCGGCGGCAACGCGGCCAACAAGGACATCCGCGTCCGCCCGCTCAATCTGACCGACGAGGAGAAGACGCAACTCGTCGACTTCCTGAAGTCACTGTCGGGCAACAGCTTCGATGTCCCCAGCTACAACCCCGGCGAGATCGACACCGACTATCCGTTGATCGCCGATTGGCGCAACCAGACGAACTGAAGGGCGCGCACCATGACACCGAACCTGCTCAGGACCCTGACCGCAGCCGCGCTGGCCGCCACCTCTCTGGTCGCCATGGCCACCACGGCGAATGCCCAGGAACGCCCCGCCATGCTGGCGCCGCTCGGGCCGCCGCCGGAACCGCTGGACAACCCCACGACGCCGGAGAAGGTCGAACTCGGCAAGCTGCTGTTCTTCGACGGGCGCCTGTCGGGCAATGGCGCGATGCCCTGCTCGGCCTGCCACATCCCCGATGCCGGCTGGGACTTCCCCGACAAGATATCGCTCGGCTATCCCGGCACCACCCACTGGCGCAATTCACAGACCATCATCAACTCCGCCTATTACGGCAAGCTGTTCTGGGCCGGCGCGTCGAAGTCGCTGGAAGGCCAGGCCCGCTCGGCTGCCCGCGGCGGTGTCGCCGGCAACGGCGAGGACGACATGATGGAAGCGCGCCTTGCCTTCGTGCCGGAGTATCGCCGGCGTTTCGGCGAGGTGTTCGGCGATGTCTGGCCGAACGTGCGCAACGCCTACATGGCGATCGCCGCCTTCCAGCGTACGCTGGTGCAGACCGACACGCCGTTCGACAACTACATGCGCGGCGACGACGGCGCGCTGAGTGACGCACAGAAACGCGGCCTCGACCTGTTCACCGGCAAGGCCGGCTGCGCCCGGTGCCACAACGGCGCGCTGCTGAGCAACGAGAAGTACTACAACCTCGGCGTGCCGCCCTATGACGGCTGGGAGACCGATCCCTTCGCCCAGATCACCTTCCGCTTCGAGATCTACGCCAAGGGCGTGAAGCAGGACATGTATCGCTCGCTGAAGGACGATCCCGGCCTCTACTTCCGCACCAAGCAGAAGGATGACATGGGCAAGTTCCGCGTCCCCTCGCTGCGCTACACGAAATACACCGCCCCCTACATGCACAACGGCATGCTGGAGACGCTGGAAGACGTCATCGACTTCTATGACGCGGGCGGCGGCACCAATGACTTCGCCGCCACCAAGACGGATCTGATCCAACCGCTCGGCCTAAGCGATGGCGAGAAGGCCGACCTGCTGGCCTTCATCGAAAGCCTGTCGGGTGAACGCATGGTCATGGATTTCCCTGACATACCGCCGTCCGAACCGCTTCCGGCACCCTCGAACTGACCGTTGGAGGACATCATGAAAAACGACCCAGGACTTATCGAATCCATCAACGGTCCCACCGAGGCGGCCAGCAGCGGCAAGCCCTGCGTGATGAACCGGCGCAGCTTCCTGCTGACCTCAGGCGTCACCACCGCGACCGTCATGGTTACCATGCACACCTCCGAGGGGCTGGCTCAGGTTCCCGCCGTGGCGGCGACCTATCCGCGCAAGCTGATCGGCAGGCTGTCGGAACTGGTCACCGACGAGCCGGTCGATTTCGAGTACCCGGACGAGGGGCAGTATTCGGAATCGATGCTGGTCAAGCTCGGCCGCGAGGCCGGCGGCGGCATCGGCCCGGATCGCGATGTGGTCGCCTTCAACTACACCTGCACCCATCAGGGCGGACCGTTGCAGGGCACCTACCAGGCCGCCGACAAGGCGCTCGGCCCCTGCCCGCTGCACCTGACCACCTTCGATCTGACCCGCTACGGCATGTTCATCTCCGGCCAGGCCTACCAGAGCCTGCCGCAGGTGCTGCTGGAACTGGACGGTGACGATATCTACGCCGTCGGCATGTTCGGCCTGATCTACGGCCGCTACGACAATCTGCAAGGTTGAGGGAGACGTTTCATGGCCACCCCCTACTATCTTCCCGAAACCAACATTCCCCTGCCCCCGCCGGACGCCGACGTCATCTCGACGGCCTGCGACTACTGCATCGTCGCCTGCGGCTACAAGGTCTACCGCTGGCCTGTGCGTGGCGGAAAGGTCGGCGGTCCGAAGGCGGAGGAAAACGCCTTTGGTTATGACTTCCCCGTCGATCCGCTGGGTCCCTGGGTGGCGCCCAACCAGTACAACGTGGTGCTGCACAACGGCGAGCCGCACCACGTTATCATCATCCCCGACAAGGACACCGAGTTCGTCAATCCGCTCGGCAACTCCTCGATCCGCGGCGGCGCCATCGCCCAGAAGGTCTACAACCCGCAGACGCCGACCCGCGACCGGCTGAAATCGCCGATGATCCGCATGTTCGGCGTGCTGATGCCGGTGCCGTGGGATTTCGCGCTCGATATCGCCGCCGAAGTCGGCCGCTACGTGCTCGAGAAGCACGGCGCCAACGCCTACTGCGTGAAGACCTTCTCCTACGGCTACATGGAGAACACCTACGCCATCACGAAGTATGCGCTGCGCAACATTTCCACCGCCAACTTCACCTTCCACGACACACCCTCGGACGTGACGTCGACGCCGGGCTTCCGTGACGCGGGCTTCGACAATTTCGGCCCCTCCTACGAGGACTGGCGCGACGCCGAGACGCTGCTGATCTGCGGCACCGACCCCTACGAATCCAAGACCATCCTGTTCACCGACTGGATCATGCCCGGCATCCAGGCCGGCCAGAAAGCGATCTTCCTACTGCCGCGCTCCACCGGCGGCGTCGCCTACGCGGTCAAGAACGGCGGCATGCTGATCGACATCCAGCCCGGCACCGACCTGCCGGTGGTGCTGGCGATCGCGCGCGTCATCGTCGAGAACGGCTGGGAGGATTCCGAGTGGATAGAGAAGTGGGTCAACTCCAAGTTCGAGAGCTCGTCGGGCTTCGGCCAGGGCACCCGCAACACGCCGTGGCAGTGGCGCACCACCTGGGGCAAGTTCCAGACCAACGGCTTTGAGGACTGGAAGACGTGGCTGCTGGAGCAGGACTACGCTGTTCCTGAAAAGGCCGCCGAGATCGCCCAGATCGACGTACAGAAAATCTACACCGCCGCCGAATGGCTGGCCAAGCCGCGCGCCGACGGCTCGCGCCCGAAGTCGTCCTTCATGATCGAGAAGGGCTTCTACTGGTCCAACAACACCGGCAACACCAACGCCATCTCGGCGCTCGGCATCATCTGCGGTGCCGGCGGCCGGCCCGGTCAGATGATTGGCCGCGCCGGTGGGCATCAGCGTGGCGGCCTGCGCGGCGGCAAGTATCCGCGCAACAAGTCACCCGAGAAGCTGCCGGGCCGCCGTCGCCGCGCCATGGACACCGACCGTTACCTGATGTCGGGGCACACGCGGCTTGCCCACGTCATCGGCAACACCTGGATCCAGTCGATGTGCGGCAGCCAGTCGCTGGCGGCGAAGTTCGAGGAACTGACCGTCCAGAACCCCAACCAGGTCGCCTCGTTTGACAAGCAGGAGATTATCGAGACGCTGAAGCGGCGGGCCGATTCCGGCGGCATGGTGGTGTTCGACCAGGATATCTATCTGGTTGACCCGATCGGTGCGCGCTACGCCGACATCGTCTTTCCCGCCGCCGGCTGGGGCGAGGACACCTTCACGCGGGCCAACGGCGAACGCCGCATCCGGCTCTATCCCAAGTTCTACGACGCGCCGGGTGACGCCAAGCCGGACTGGTGGATCATCGCCCAGCTTGCCAGGAAGATGGGCTTCTCCGGATTCGATTGGGAGAACTCCAACGACGTTCTTGAGGAAGGCGCGCGTTTCTCGCGCGGCAGCCGCAAGGACTTCAGCATGGTCCGCGTCGTCGCCCAGCGCGAAGGCAAGACCCTGCACGAGAAGCTCGGCGAATTCGGTACCAACGGCATCCAGGGCCCGGTCATGCTGATGGACGACGGGACCCTCGTCGGCACCAAGCGTCTGCACGATACCGGGCGCAAGCTGCCCGCCGAAGGCCCCGCCGGCGCCAACGTCTTCAACAAGAAGCTGACGCACTTCAACTCGCAGACCGGCAAGTGCAACCTGCAAAAGGCGCCCTGGTCGCTGTTCTCCGACTATTGGGAATGGCTGCGGCCCAAGGGCGACGAGCTGTGGTGCACCTCCGGGCGCATCAACGAGCGCTGGCAATCAGGCTATGACGACCGCCGCCGGCCCTACATCGTGCAGCGCTGGCCGGAGAACTGGGTCGAACTGCATCCCGACGACGCCGCCGAGCGCGGCATCGAGAGCGGCGACTACGTGATGCTGTTCTCTGACCGCATCCCGGTTCAGGTGGACACCATCATCGGCGTCGAGGGCGACGACTTTTCCTTCACCAAGCTGATGGAGAATGGCCACATCGAGTTGCACAAGGCGGCAATCACCGCGGTGGCCATCGTCACACCGGCGCTGAAGAAGGGGGTCATGTACCTCGACTTCCTGCACACTGCGCAGCCGGCCAACGCCCTTGCCGGTCGGGTCGTCGACTGGATCAGCGGCAACTACAACTACAAGATGGGCATCGGCAAGGTGAAGCGCATCGGCGTTTCGCCTTACAAGAACGACTTCCGGTCAATGTCGTTCGCCCGGCGCGATATCGCCTAGAGCAAGACATGCTCTGAGTCTTCATCGTACGCTTCCCGCGTACCTTCCGCCCGCAGCCTGTGTTTCTGGTGGCTGCGGGCTTTTCTTGCCAAGGACCCCCTCCATGGCTTTGATTGCCGACGTGATCGAGACCGCGAAAATCCAGGGCGCGGACCAGGGCGTCGTCGACTGTCTGGCCGGCGTGCTGGAGAGCGGCAACGATGCCGAGCGCTGCCTGGCGGTGCAGGCGCTGGGCCGCGCCGGCGGCCAGCAGGCCAGCGATTTGCTGATCACGGCGTTGCGCGATGGCGATCCCGACGTTCGCATCGATGCCGCGCGGGCCATCGCGCAGGCCCATGTCGGCGAAGCGATCCCCACCCTGCTCGCCAATCTCCGCGAGGACCCCGTTGGAGAAGCCAAGACCGAATACGTCAAGACGCTGCGCGCGCTGGGCGCTGTGGACGCGACCGATCTCCTGTGCACGCTCGTCGTCGCACGCGGTGACAACGCCGGCATCGACTGGGAAGACGACCTCTCCGGCTGGGACGACTGGCTCGACGTCCAGCGCGAGGCCGTCATGGCGCTTGGTGACATCGCGCCGCCCGACAAGGGCGCGATGGCCGTCTCGGCCATTGTCGAGAGCCTTCAGGACATCGACGGGCAGACGCTGTGGGTCGAGGCCACGGGGTCGCTGGCGCGGCTCGGCGCGTCCGGGCTGGCAACGCTGACCGATCTGGCGAAGGGGGCTTCCCCACTCAACCGCAAGCGCATCGCCACCGCCCTCACCGCGGCCTCGGATCAAGGTCAGGCGCTTGAACTCGCCAAGCAACTGGCCGCCGATCCGGATGCGACCGTGCGCATTGCGGCGATCGGCACAGCGGCCACCCTCGGCAATACGGACGTCGCTCGTGCCGCCATGGACGATACCGCGCCGCAGGTCCGCATCGCCGCCCTGCAAGCGCTTGGCGAGGCCGACATACCGACGCTGAAGAAGGCGCTCGGCGACATCGCCCCGGATGTGCGCATCGCCGCCTGCCAGGCGGTTGTTACAAGTGGCGCGCAGCATGCCGGGCTGGGGCTGATCGGTCGCCTGGAGCGCGCCCTGCGCAAGGGCTCCGCCAAGCTGCTGGCCGCCCTTGTGGAGGCTGCCGCCGTCGCCGAGCCGGATCGCGCCGGCCCGGTGCTGGAGGACATCACCAATCACCAGGCCACCGATCCGGTCGTGCGCTGCGCCGCCCTGCGCGCGCTGACCGGCCTGCGCCGCGCCAAGACGGTCGATCTGCTGGTCGAGGCTGCCGGCGACGCGCGTCAGGATGTGCGTCTGGCGGCCATCACCGGCCTTGCCGGCCTGTCGGCGGAGACAACGCCGCTGGCGCTGCGGGCAAGGGCCGCGCTTGCCGCCGCGGTCGCCGGCGAACTGGTGAAGCCGCCGGCCGATTGGGCGCCGGAGGAAGACACCGTGCTGGAACTGCCACCGCGCAAGGGCGCCCAGGCCGCCGGCGAAGATCGCGGCAACGTGCTGCTGGACGACGAGGGCAATGTCGTCGAGCGCGACACCCCGGAGGCAGCCACGGCGGCCGATGAAGCAGTTGCCGATGAGCCGGCAGAGGCGGACCCCGGTCCCACCTCCACGCTCGGCGCGATCCTCGACTTCAAGCCGACCGCGGAAACGGTTGCCGACGACGGCCCGGAGCTCGACGACGCCGACCTTGAGTTTCTCGAAATGGCCGGCCACCGGCCCGGGCGCCGCAAGGTCAGTCCCGAGGCCAAGGTCGCGGCCCATCTCGATGTGCGCCGCCTCGCCGCGCGCACCGTCGGCTCGCTTGCCTTGCAGGAGCACGTCGAACCGCTGGTGCTGGCAACCGACGACCGCGACGAGGAACTGTGTGTGGCAGCCCTCGATGCGCTTGCGCAACTGGGTGACGCGGGGTGCGAACTCTCCTCCGCCGAGGACGCGCTGCTGCGGCATGCGCAAGCGCGCGCGTCAGGGCCCAAGCGCAAGGCCATCGAAGCGCTGGCACACCTGCCTTCCGACGCGGCCGGCGGGGCGATCGCAGACGCGCTTCGCAACGGTAGCGACGCGGTGCGGGTCGTTGCCTTGAAGGCCGCAGCGACACGCGGCGACAGTGACGCCGATTTCACCGAACTGGCGCGCGACGGCGCCCGCGCGGTCCGTCTGGCAGCCGCCGAGGCCCTGGCGGCGAAACACGATCCCGCCGTCGTGCCGGACCTGCTGGACGTGGCGCTCGCCGAGGAAGCGGTGCACAAGTTCGCCGTTGTCGACCTGCTCGCTCCCTTCGGCGGCCAGGAAGTGGACACCGCGCTGGTGAGCTGGGTCGGCGGAGCTGACCGCCGCCGCCGTCTGGTCGCTCTGGAAATGCTGGGACGACGCCTGGCCCAGGCCCCGCAGTACGCGGTGACTTGACCTTCGCGCCGCATGCGGTGAAACGGACGGATGTCCGAATCCAATCCGTCTGCTGATCCCGCCGACAGCACCCAGGATACCGAGCCACCCGGCACATCCGTGAAGGCAATCGTCTTCATCATGATCACCGTCGGCCTCGACGTGATCGGGCTTGGCATCATCATCCCCGTCGTCCCGGAGCTGATCCGCGAGGTCTCCGGCGGCACCATGGCCGATGCGGCGATCATCGGCGGCTGGCTGATGTTCGCCTATGCCTTCATGCAGTTCCTGTGCGCGCCGGTCATCGGCAACCTGTCGGATGCCCATGGCCGCCGCCCGGTGCTGCTCATCGGTCTGTTCTGGCTCGGCATCGACTACCTCATCATGGCGCTGGCGCCGACGCTTGCGTGGCTGTTCCTCGGCCGCATCCTGTCCGGCATGGCGGCCGCCACCTTCGTGACCGCCTTCGCCTATGTGGCCGACGTGTCGCCGGCATCGAAGCGCTCGGCCAATTTCGGCCTGGTGGGCATGGCGTTTGGCATCGGTTTCGTGATCGGCCCCGCCATTGGCGGTGTTCTGGGCGCCATCGACACGAGACTCCCCTTCTTCGCGGCGAGCGCCTTGTGTTTCGCCAACCTCGCCTTCGGCTACTTCGTGCTGCCGGAGAGCCTGAGGCAAGCACAACGCCGCCGCTTCGACTGGAAGCGCGCCAACCCGCTCGGCGCAATCATCCGTTTCTGGCCCGTCAAGCCGGTGCTGATGCTGATCGTCGCCTTCGCCCTGCTGGAATTCGCCTTCCACGTCTATCCGGCCGTATGGGCCTATTTCACGCCGGCAGTCTATGGCTGGTCGACGGCGCAGGTTGGTCTGTCGCTCGCCTTCTTCGGCATCCTGATGGCCTTCGGAGAAGGGTACGTCCTGCGCGTCGCACTGAAGCGTTTCGGCGAGCACAAGGTGGTCATCGGCTCGACCTTGCTGGCGATCCCCACATTCGGGTTGTTCGCGATCGTCACCAGTGGCAACTGGGCCTATGCGGTGATGATGCTGACCGCCTTCACCGCCTTCGGCTCCAAGGCCATGCAGGGGCTGGCCTCGAACGCGGTCGGCGCCGACGAGCAAGGCGAGGTGCAAGGCGCCATCATGAGCGCCAAGGCGATGGTGTTCTTCATCGCGCCACCTGTCATGACGGGGCTGTTCGCCGGCTTCTCGGGCGGGCACGCCTCATTGCCGGACTTTCCCGGCGCACCGTTCCTGCTGGCGGCGATCATCGCGGCACTGGTCTTCGTGCCGTACACCGCCGCCCGGCGGTTGGGGATTCGCGATCCGGTGTAGGCTGAGGTGCGCAGCGCACGGGCGTCAGCGGAATGATCCGACAAAGCCGGCAAGCGCGACCGCGCGCCGCCCGATAGGGCGCCCTCGCGGAGCCGCGAGCGAAGTGAGCTGGCGTGAACGAAATGGTGGCGGTGACGGAGGGATTCGAACCCTCGATACGAGTTTCCCCGTATGACGATTTAGCAAACCGTTGCCTTCAGCCACTCGGCCACGTCACCGTTACGCCAACGACCCGATGGCGTGTCGCGACGGGTCTTGGAGCGCCGCGGACAATGCCGAGTTTCATGGGCCAAATCAAGCACGCGCGGCCGCACGCATGGCATCTGCGCGCCGGGCGCCAGACAGCGTCAGGCCGGCCGGGCAGCGGTTGGCCCGCCTGTTGTCCCGCCCTGCCCGTTTTGGCGTCTGTTCGATATGGGAGGGGGTGCCCCGCCTCAGTGCAGCCGCAGCCACTCGCGCGCGGCACGCTGCGCCGCCGCCACATCCGCCGCCGACATCTCGTCGGACAGCTCCCGCCGATAGGCGATGGCCTGCTTCTGGCCCCGCGCGGCGGCGATGTTGAACCACTTGTGCGCGGTGACGTAGTCGGGCTCCGCGTCGCGCCCGTTGGCGTACATCAGCCCGAGGCGGAAGAACATCTCCGCATCGCCCTGGCCGGCGTGGATCGCGGCGTCTTCGCTGATATGTTCAAGTCGTGCCATGGTCGGTATCTCCCCGTTTGACCAATCCGTTCCCTGTTACTCTCCGAGCGGCAACTCGCTGAGCGAGAGCCCGCCGAGCAGGCGCGTCACCTTGCGCGTCTGCGTTGTGGGAAAGCATGGGCGGCACGCTTGAATCCGCCGTTAAACGGCAGACTTAACGAAAGACCTCCAAGTCTTGAACAGACTCTGAACGGCTCCGGCGCCGAATACGCAAGCCTCTGACAGAAAACGCGGAATCCAACAGGTTGAATCGAACCCTAAGATTCCGATTCACCTGTTGGAAAGCCTGTTTGCCTCAAATGCGCGGAGTTATTGGAAGACTGCGTGCGGAAATACGGATCAACGCGCCCGCTGACCGAACAACACACTCTTGGCCTGGTCATCGTCGGAGATGTCGGTGCGCTTGTCCTGCGCCACGGCCAGTCCGCGCTGCACGGCGGGCCGCGCCAGCATGGTGTCCAGCCAGCGCATCACATGCGGAAAATCCTCCGCCTTCATGAGCTGCCGCTCCCAGCCCTTGGCCCAGCCGACCATCGCCATATCCGCGATGGAGTAGTCACCGGCCACGAACTCCCGATCGGCGAGCTGCTTGTTGAGAACGCCGTAAAGGCGGTGCGTCTCATCGGTGTAGCGCTTCTTGGCATAGGGCACGTCTTCAGGCGCGTACTGGTTGAAATGGTGGTTCTGGCCGAGCATCGGGCCGAAACCGCCCATCTGCCACATCAGCCACTGATCCACCTCGACGCGCTGGCGCTCGTCGTCTGGATAGAACTGGCTCGTCTTGCGGCCGAGGTATTGCAGGATCGCGCCGGATTCGAAGATCGAGATCGGTGTGCCGCCCGGACCGTCCGGATCGACGATCGCCGGCATCCGGTTGTTGGGCGAGATCGCCAGGAACTCCGGCTTGAACTGGTCGCCGGCGCCGATGTCGACGAAGGTGACGTTATAGGGCAACGCCGCCTCTTCCAGGAAAATGGTGACCTTCCAGCCGTTGGGTGTCGGCCAGTAGTGCAGTTCGATGGGCTGTTGCGCCATGGATCGGGCCTCGTTTTGTGAAGCGATAAACACGCGGGTGGGGTGCCGCACAGATAGTGCATCGTTTCGCGCATGCAAAACACCGCTCACGCCATCGTGACGCGTTGGGGACGCATGCGGGGCGCATGGCGGCCATTCGCCGGCAGCTACTCCGCGATGCCGATCTTGTCGCGCAGGAGCTGGTTGACGGCCTGCGGGTTGGCCTTGCCCTGGCTCGCCTTCATCACCTGGCCGACGAACCAGCCGACGAGGCCGGGCTTTTCCTTCGCCTGCTGTGCCTTGTCGGGATTGGCGGCGATGACCTCATCCACCAGCGCCTCGATGGCGCCGGTGTCAGTGACCTGTTTGAGGCCGCGCGCCTCGACGATCCCGGCCGGGTCACCACCCTCCTCCCAGACGATCTCGAACACGTCCTTGGCGATCTTGCCGGAGATGGTGCCGTCGGCGATGAGGTCGATCACGCCACCGAGTTGATCGGCCGAGACGGGATTGTCGGCAAGCTCGACGCCATCCTTGTTGAGCCGTCCGAGCAGATCGTTGATGACCCAGTTGGCGGCGAGCTTGGCGTCGCGCCCTTCGGCGACAGCCTCGAAGAAGTCCGATGTCGCCCGTTCACCAACAAGCACGCCGGCGTCATAGGCAGTCAGCCCGAACGCCTCCATGAAGCGGTGCTTCTTGTCGTCGGGCAGTTCCGGCAGCGTCGCACGGATGTCCGCCACGAAGGCGTCGTCGAATTCCAGCGGCAGTAGGTCGGGGTCCGGGAAGTAGCGATAGTCGTGCGCCTCCTCCTTGGAGCGCATGGAGCGCGTCTTGCCGGATTTCGGGTCGAACAGGCGGGTTTCCTGATCGACCGTGCCGCCGTCCTCGATCAAGTCCACCTGGCGGCGCGCCTCATGCTCGATCGCCTGGCCGATGAAGCGGATCGAGTTGACGTTCTTGATCTCGCAGCGGGTGCCGAACTTACCGCCCGGCTTGCGCACCGAGACATTGACGTCGGCGCGCAGGCTGCCCTCCTCCATGTTGCCATCGCAGGTACCGAGATAGCGCAGGATGGTGCGCAGCTTCGTCACGTAGGCGCGGGCTTCCTCTGACGAGCGCAGGTCCGGCTTGGAGACGATCTCCATCAGCGCCACGCCGGAGCGGTTGAGATCAACGAAGCTCATGGTCGGGTGCTGGTCGTGCAGGCTCTTGCCCGCATCCTGCTCCAGATGGATGCGTTCCACGCCGATGGCGACCTCCTCGCCGTCCACATCGATCAGGATGGTCCCCTCTCCGACCACCGGCTGCTTGAACTGGGATATCTGATAGCCCTGCGGCAGATCGGGATAGAAGTAGTTCTTGCGGTCGAAGACGGACGTGTTGTTGATCTCGGCCTTCAGCCCCAGCCCCGTGCGCACCGCCTGCTCGACGCAGAACATGTTGATCACCGGCAGCATGCCGGGCATCGCCGCATCCACCAGACTGACATGGTCATTCGGCTCGCCGCCGAATTCGGTGGACGCGCCGGAAAACAGCTTCGACTTCGAGCTGACCTGGGCATGGACTTCCATGCCGACGATGATCTCCCAGTCGCCGGTGGCGCCCTTGATGAAGCGTGCCGGATCGGCCTCACGCGTATCGACGATGGTCATCGGCTCCGCTGAACCTCTTTCAGATCATTCATTTGTTGCCGAACGCCGCAACTCGCGGCGCAGGAAGAACGCCAGCGCGAAGGACGTGAGCGCCAGCACCACCAGGATCGCCAGCCCGGCTTGCGGGTTCTGACCCGCCGAAAGACCGCCCTGCGCGCCGGCATTGTTCATGGCGTACCAGATCGTACCGGCCAGCGCGCTCGTGATAATGCCGATGGCGACCGCGACCCACATCACCGCGCTCATGATGAACCGGCCCAATGCGCCCATGCGACCGCCGCCCGCCTTTCAATGTCGCCAAACGCGCCGACACTATCACACCCGCGCCAGCGCCTGATCGAGGTCGGCGATCAGGTCGTCGGCATCCTCAAGCCCGATCGACATCCGGAACACCCCGTCGCCCGCAACCGCGCGATAAGCCGCAAGCGCATCGCCCTCAAGCCGGAACGAGGTCTCCATGATGCCGTCCGTGCCGATCCAGCAGATCAGGCTGCGGTGATGGCCCAGCGATACGGCGTAATGGATGATGCCCAGATGCTCGGCCATGATCGCCGCGAGCTTTTCCCCGTCACCCGCCTGGAACGACAGCATGGCGGAGGTGTTGGCCATCTGCCGCTTGGCCAGATCGCGCTGGGGATGGCTGTCGAGGCCGGGATAGAGCACCTGGCCGACCTTCGGGTGGCCTTCGAGATACCGGGCCACGGCAAGCGCGGTCTTCTGATGCTGCGCCATGCGGATCGGCAGGGTCGCGGCGCCGCGCTGGATCAGCCATGCGTTGAACGGCGACAGCACGCCGCCATAGTGGATCGCGGCCTCGGTGTTGATATGCGCCATCGCCTCGCGCGTGCCCGACAGCGAACCGCCGAGCGCATCGCCATGCCCGCCGATATACTTGGTCAGCGAGTGCATCACGTAGTCAACGCCAAGCGCATGGGGTTTCGTGGCGATTGGCGTCGCGAAGGTCGAGTCGACCGCCATCTTCGCCCCTCCCGCATGGGCGATCCCGGCAACCGCCTGCAGGTCGGTAAGGCGCAGGATCGGGTTGGCCGGCGTCTCCACATAGACAAGCCTGGTGTTCGGCCGCATGGCGGCGGCCACCGCATCGGTGTCGGAGGAATCCACCAGGCTGATCTCGATGCCGAAACGCGGCAGCGAGTCGCGCACCAGTTCCGCGACCCCCGCGTAGCAGACGTTGGAGACCACCGCGTGATCGCCAGCCGACAGCAGCGAGAAGAACACCGCCGAAGACGCCGCCATGCCGGAGGCAAAACAGACAGTTGCCTCCGTCTCTTCAAGGGCGGAGACCTTCCGTTCGAGCTGCCGAACCGTCGGGTTGCCCCAGCGCGCGTAGACGAAGGGCGATGTCTCGTCGAGCTCGTGCGCCGAGAAACCCGCCGACTCGTCGGTGACGAAGGTCGAGGACATGGAAATACTGGGCGCCGAGGCCCCGGTCGCCGGGTCCGGCCCCTCGCCGGCATGCACCGCCTTGGTGCAGATACCGGAATACTGGTTGGATTTCGCCATCGCCCCTGCCTCACGCCCACCACACATCCGCTTCGAAGCGACCGGCGGCATCCTCGATCACCTGGCCCGCGGCGAACAGCGTTTCCTCGTCGAACGGCTTGCCGATGAGCTGCAGGCCCAGCGGCAGGCCGCTGGCGTCGCGCCCCGCCGGCACCGCAATGCCCGGCAGGCCGGCCATGTTCACCGTCACGGTGAACACGTCGTTCAGATACATCTTCACCGGATCGGCGCTCATGCTCTCGTCGCCGATGGGAAAGGCGGCCGAGGGCGTCGCCGGGGTCAGGATCGCGTCGACGCCGTCGGCGTAGACCTTTTCGAAGTCGCGCTTGATCAGCGTGCGCACCTTCTGCGCGCGCAGATAATAGGCGTCGTAGTAGCCAGCCGACAGCACGTAGGTGCCGATCAGCACGCGCCGCTTGACCTCGCGGCCGAACCCGGCCGCGCGGGTGTTCTCGTATTGCGCGGTGATGTCGTCGCCCGGCACCCGCAGCCCGTAGCGCACGCCGTCATAGCGCGCGAGATTGGACGAAGCCTCCGCCGGCGCGACGATGTAATAGGCCGGCAGCGCGTACTTTGTGTGCGGCAGGGAGATGTCGCGGATCTCGCAGCCCGCCTCCCTGAACCACGCGATGCCCTGCTGCCACAGCGCCTCGATCTCCGGCGGCATGTCGTCGACCCGGTACTCCTTCGGGATGCCGATGGTCAGCCCCTTGATGGAGCGCCCCACGGCCGCCTCGTAATCGGGGACGGGTACGTCGGCGCTGGTGGTGTCCTTCGGGTCGTGGCTCGCCATCGAGCGCAACAGGATCGCCGCGTCGCGCACGCTGCGCGCGATCGGGCCGGCCTGATCGAGCGAGGAGGCGAACGCCACGATGCCCCAGCGCGAGCAGCGCCCGTAGGTCGGCTTGATGCCGACCGTGCCGGTGAAGGCGGCCGGCTGGCGGATCGAGCCGCCGGTGTCGGTCGCCGTGGCGCCTGCGCACATGAACGCCGCCGTCGCCGCCGCCGAGCCGCCCGACGAGCCGCCCGGCACCAGCAATCCGGTCCGGTCACCGGCAAGCGCCGCCTTGCCCTGCTCCACCGTCCAGTTCGGTGGCAGATAGGGGCTGGCCACAGGCCCGTAGTAGCTGGTCTCGTTGGACGAACCCATGGCGAACTCGTCCATGTTGAGCTTGCCGAGCATCACCGCGCCGTCGCGCCACAGATTGGCGCTGACGGTGGATTCATACGGCGGCTTGAACTTATCCAGGATGTGGCTGCCGGCCTGCGAATGCACACCTTCGGTGCAGAACAGGTCCTTGATGCCGAGCGGTATGCCCTCCAGCGGTCCGGCCTCGCCTGACGCGATGCGGGCATCGCTCGCCTTCGCCATCTGCCGCGCCGCATCCGGCGTCTCTGCGACGAAGGCGTTCAGCGCACGTCCCTGCTCCATCGCGCCGAGATAGGCATCCGTCACCTCAGCCGCGGAGACATCCTTCGCGGCCAGCCGGTCGCGGGTCTCGGCGATGGTCAGTCTGGTCAGATCGTTCAAGGCATGGGCCTCGTTGACATGTGTTGGAATGCGCCGTGTGCCAGACTATTCGACGACTTTCGGCACCAGGAAATAGCTATCGTCGGTGGCCGGCGCGTTGGCGACGATGTCGTCGGCCTTGCCGCCATCGGTCACCGCGTCTTCGCGCATCTTCATGGCCATCGGCGTCACCGAGGTCATCGGCTCGACGCCGTCGACGTCGACCTCGTTCAACTGCTCCACGAAGCCGAGAATACCGTTCAGTTCGCCGACCAGGCCGGACACCTGGTCGTCCTCGACGGCAATGCGCGCAAGCCGCGCCACCCGGCGCACGGTGGCTTCATCGACCGACATGGAAAACTCCGATTTGGATGGAATGTAATCGGGGAACCGAAACCTGACTGCTGACTAGCACCACGGCTCGCCGGATGGCAATCGGTGTGGTCGCACGAATTCCGCCGCGCTTGCATCTTGCGCCGATGAGCGCCACAAACGTGAACACATGACATCAATGGCCGCTCGGGCCATGGGAAAACGCCATGCGCCTGCTGGGCGTCACCGACACGATCTTCTTCAATCTGGGCCACCGCTACATCACCAGCACGGTGGTGCTGGAGGGTCCCTGCGACCTGGACCGCTTCACGGCCCAGATGGACGCCGCGACACTGGCCTATCCGCCGCTGCGCGAGCGCGTGCACCGCATCGGCCCCTGGTTCGCCGCACGCCGCGATCCGCACTTCGATATCGCCAACCATGTCTGCGCGGTCGATGTGCCGGAGGTGACCACAACCGAAGACCTGCTGCCGATCATCGAGAAGGCCCGCCGTACGGTGACGCCGCAGGGTGCCTCACCCTGGTGCGCCTACGTCATCAATCCGGCATCGGACACAGCGCCTCCGGCAGGCGCGGCCGAACCGCTCAGCGCCGTCATCTTCCAGCTCAAGCACGGACTTGCCGACGGCACCCGCTGCGGACAGATCCTCAACCAGCTCGAAAATATCCCCACGGCGCCCGCCCACGACATCATGGCCCGCGTGGTGCGGCTGTCGCGCGCCGCGTTCAATGCGCTCCCCGAACACGATTGCATCGAGGATGCCGGTGTCAGCCTGTTGCGCGTGCCGCGGGAACGGCTGCGCAAGGATCGCTCGGCAACCGGCCGGCTTGTGCGCGCCGCAACGGAACTGGTCGCCGACGAGACGTTGTTTGCCCACGACAAACCGCTCAACAACCGGGTCGCCCGCACCCGTTTCATGCGTCGGCGCACGGCCAGCGGCGAACTCGGAAACCATCTGGAGACCATCGCCGAGGAGACCGGACCATCAGGGCAAGGCAAGCGCGGCTGGCGGCTGCCCGGCTTGTCGCAGGCGCAGAAACTGCCGCTGTCGCAATATATCGTCGCGCTGTCGCCGCCACCCATCGCCCGCTACCTGATGCGCAAGTGGTACGCGAGCTTCGACGCCATCGTCACCGTGCTGCCCATGCCGAGCATGGCGCTGGGTGGACGCAAGGCAACCGCCGTCTACGGCGTTCCACCGCTGTCGGGCGCGATCCCGCTGGTCATCCTCGCTTCGCCGACCGGCACAGGACACGCCATCGTCGCGGTGCGCGGCACCTCATGTCATGCGGAAACGGGCGCCTTTCTGGCGCGGCTGGGCGAACTGCTCACCGAACCGAAGAAAACGCCTACGGCTCGAAAGCAACGCCGATCTCAGGCAAAAGCACCGTGGTTTGAGAACCCTGCATCGCCTGTTGGAATGTCGACGCATCCTGATCGATGATCGGGAACGTCGCGTAGTGGACCGGTACCACCGTGTCGAAACGGAAATAGTTTCGGCAGGCCCGCGCGGCGAGTTCCCCACCCATGGTGAAGCGGTCGCCAATCGGCACGAAGCCGAAGCTCGGCTGATGGATCTCGTGGATCAGCGCCATGTCGTTGAAGATGTCGGTATCGCCCATGTGCAGCACCACCGGATCGCCGGCAGCCTTGGGATGAATGACGATGCCGGCCGGATTGCCGAGATAGACCGGCACGCCGTCGACGATGCTCGCCGAGGAGTGCCAGGCGGGAACGAAGGCCACATCGAAGGCACCGCAATCGATGCGGCCGCCGTGGTTGCCGGGACTGACATTCTCCAGGCCCTTGCCGCCGAGATACATGCAGATCTCGAAATTGGCGACGAGCTGGGCGCCGGTCTGCTTGCAGATGTCCACCGTGTCGCCGATGTGGTCGTCGTGGCCGTGTGTCAGCACCACATGCGTCGCGCCGGACGCCGCTTGCATGGCATCGCCGGTGAATGTCGGACTGTCGGTCAGGAACGGATCGATCATGATCACCGCATCGCCGGTCTCGATCCGGACCGCCGAATGCCCAAACCACGTCATACGCATCGCGTCGCCTCCCTTCCTCGCTGAACGTTTCGCCACTATAGCTGGACGTTTCACCACTATAGCTGGCGCCAGCAGCGCATCAACGAACCCCGCCACCCCATGCCCGTTTTCGAAACCATCGACGAATTGGTCGCCGCCGGCCTGACGGACGGTCCTCTCATCGGGCTGGATCCCGGCACAAAGACCATCGGCGTCGCGGCATCGGACCCGGATCGTTCGATCGCCATGCCGGTGGAGACGATCCGGCGCACCAAGTTCACCGCCGACGCGCAGCGCCTGCTTGCGCTGGCGGAGGAGCGCACGGCCGCGGGCTTCATCATCGGTCTGCCGCGCAACATGGACGGCAGCGAAGGCCCGCGCGCCCAGTCCGCCCGCGCCTTCGCCCGCAACCTCGCCGAGGCGGGCGAACTGCCGGTGGCGCTGTGGGACGAACGGTTGACCACGGTTGCCGCCGAGCGCGTACTGCTCGAAGCCGACACCAGCCGGCAGAAGCGCGCCCAGGCCATCGACAAGCTGGCCGCTGCCGCGATCCTGCAGGGAGCGCTCGACCGGCTGAAGGTCCTGCGCGCGTGCTGACGGCATTTCAGTCCCTGCTTCCGGTGTTTGCGCTGATCGCGCTGGGGGCCGGCCTGCGCCGCTTGAGCCTGCTCAGCGACGAGCAATGGCGCGGCGTGGAAGACCTGGTCTACTACGTGTGCTTTCCCGCGCTCATCGTCTACACGCTGGCGATTGCCGATTTCAGCGGCATTCCCGTCATTGCGATGGCGGCGGCAATGGCGGCCGCGATCCTCACCATGGCGGTCGCCCTGTTCGCCCTGCGCAAGCCGATGGATGCGCTGCTCGACATCGACGGGCCGGCCTTCACCTCGGTGTTCCAGGGATCGACGCGCTGGAACACCTATGTGGCGCTCGCCGTCATCGGCTCGCTCTACGGCGCGGCAGGACTGTCGCTGGCGGCGATCGGCGTTGCCGTGATGATCCCGCTGGTGAACACCTTGTGCGTCATCGTGCTGCTGACCTGCGCCGGACACGCGCAGCCCGACGGCCGCCAGATCGCTCGCGGGCTCTATACCAATCCGCTGATCGTCGCCTGCCTTGTCGGCCTTGCCGTCAACCTCAGCGGCATCCCGCTCTATGCACCGCTTGTCGAGGCGACCGACATCCTCGGCCGGGCAACGCTTGGCCTCGGCCTGCTGACGGTCGGCGCCGGCCTGCGCCTTGCCCAGGGCGCGCGGCTGGAACCCGCGGTCATCGTGTCCTCCACAGCCAGGCTGATCGGCATGCCGGCGCTGATGTTCGTCTATTGCTGGATGCTGGGGGTCACCGGGCTGGCGCTGACGGTCGCCATGCTTTGCGCCAGCGTACCCACGGCGGTCGCCTCCTTCGTGCTCGCCCGCAAGCTCGGCGGCGACGCGCCGCTGATGGCACGCATCATCACCGTGCAGGTGCTCGCCGCCATGGCGACCATGCCGGTGATCCTGGCCACCTTGCCCACAAACTAACCCTATGACCGCGGCGGGACTTGTCCCCCGCCGATTTAGCGCGTAAGCGATGGCCCCGATGACATCGCCGACCGCCGAGCTTGAGCCCTTCCCCAAGACCCATCTTCTGGGTATCGGCGATCTTTCTCCCCCCGACATCGATATTCTGCTGGACCGGTCCGACGCCTGGGCCGACCGCAACGCACTGCCCGACAACAAGCACGCCATCCTGCGCGGCCGCACCCAGATCAACCTGTTCTTCGAAGCATCGACCAGGACGCAGAGCTCGTTCGAGATCGCCGGCAAACGGCTCGGCGCCGATGTCATGAACATGTCGGTCGCCTCGTCCTCGGTGAACAAGGGCGAGACCCTGCTCGACACCGCCGTGACCCTGAACGCCATGCGCCCGGACCTGATCGTGGTCCGCCACCACGGCTCCGGCGCGGTGGAACTGCTGGCACGCAAGGTCGCCAACTGCGCCGTGGTCAATGCCGGCGACGGTTCGCACGAGCACCCCACGCAGGCACTGCTCGACGCGTTGACGATCCGCCGCCGCAAGGGCCGTATCGCCGGGCTGAAGATGGCCATCTGCGGCGACATCGCCCACAGCCGTGTCGCGCGCTCCAACATCCTGCTGCTGACGGCGCTCGGCGCTCAGGTCAACGTGGTCGGACCGGCAACGCTGATGCCGCCGGCGGTCGAACGCATGGGCGTGAGCGTGTTCGGTGACATGGACAGCGGCATCGCCGATGCCGACGTGGTGATGATGCTGCGCCTGCAACGCGAGCGCATGAGCGGCATGTATGTGCCCTCCAGCCGCGAGTTCTTTCACTACTACGGCCTCAATGCGCGGCGCCTGGCGCTGGCCGCGCCCGACGCGCTGGTGATGCATCCAGGCCCCATGAACCGTGGCGTGGAGATCGACAGCGACGTCGCCGATGGCGTCCAAAGCGTCATCCGCGAACAGGTGGAGATGGGCGTCGCGGTGCGCATGGCGGTACTGGAAGCGCTGTCCCAGAACCAGGCCAGGGACAACCGGGAGCCGGGCCGATGAGCCGCTTCGCGAGCGCTGAACTGGGCCAGCGGGCCGTCTCCGCGCCGCTACTGTTCACCAACGCGCGGCTGGTCGACCCAAAGGCCGGCACCGATGCGCGAGGCGAACTGCTGGTCGCCGACAAGCGCATTGTCAAGACGGCCAGGAAGATCACCTCGGTGCCCAAGGGAGCCGAGACAATCGACTGCGCCGGCGCGGTGGTTGCGCCGGGCCTGGTCGACATGCAGGTGCACACCGGCGAACCGGGCGCGGAGCACCTGGAAACGCTCGGCTCCGCCAGCCATGCGGCGGCGGCCGGCGGCATCACCACCTTCGCCTGCATGCCCTGCACCGATCCGGTCATCGACGATCCAGCCCTGGTCGACTTCATCCAGCGGCGCGCCCGCGACACCGCGATCGTCAACGTGGTGCCGATCGCCGCCGCCACGCGCGGCCTGGCCGGCACCGAGATGACCGAGTTCGGCCTGCTGCGCGAGGCCGGCGCGGTTGCCGTATCCGGTGGCCGCCAGGCCATCGCCAACGCCCGTGTCATGCGTCAGGTCCTCACCTATTCCCGCGACTTCGCGCTGCCCGTCATCCAGGCCGTGGAGGATGCCGATCTGGCCGGCGAAGGCGTGATGCACGAAAGCGAGGCGGCAACACGGCTCGGCCTGCGCGGCATTCCCGCGGCCGCCGAACTGGTGATGCTGGAACGCGACCTGCGGCTGGCCCGGTTGACCGGCGGACGCTACCACGCGGGCCAACTGTCGGCCGCCGAGAGCGTCGACGTGCTGCGCCGCGCCAAGCATGACGGACTTTCGGTCACCGGCGGCGTTTCGGTGGCTCACCTGACGCTGAACGAGTACGACATCGGCGCCTACCGCACCTTCCTGAAGATGTGCCCGCCGCTGCGTGGCGAGGATGACCGCCAGGGACTGATCGCCGGCCTCGCCGACGGCACCATCGACGTCATCGTCTCCAATCACGATCCCCATGACGTGGAGACCAAGCGCCGCCACTTCGCGGAGAGCTCCGACGGCGCCATCGGACTGGAGACCCTGCTGCCGGCCACGCTGCGGCTTGTGCACAGCGGCGATATCGAACTGCCCGCCCTGCTCGCCGCGATGTCGACCCGGCCTGCGGAGCTGTTGGGCATCGATGGCGGCACGCTGGCGCCCGGCGCGCCGGCCGATCTGGTGGTCTTCGATCCCGACACGCCATGGATCGTCAAGCCGCAGGACCTCTCGTCGCGCTCCAAGAACACGCCCTACGAGGATGCCCGCATGCAGGGCCGCGTGCTGCGCACGATTGTTGCCGGACGCACCGTGTACGAATACGCTTCCTGATACGACAGCGTTCACGATACACGTATAGCGTGCGGGACTTGAGCAAGCGGAAATGGCGGCATTCTTCGACTGGATCACGAGCGAACCGCTGGCGACGGTGGTGGCACTGGCTTTCGGCTACGCACTCGGCTCGATCCCCTTCGGGCTTGTGCTGACGCGCCTTGCCGGCCTGGGCGACATTCGTGCCATCGGCTCCGGCAACATCGGCGCCACCAACGTCCTGCGCACCGGCAACAAGCCGCTGGCCGTCGCCACCCTGCTGGGAGATGCGCTGAAAGGCACGCTCGCCGTGATCATCGCCGCACAGGCCGCGCCGGCTTCCGCGGCACTGGCAGGGCTTGGCGCCTTCCTGGGCCATCTCTTCCCGGTCTGGCTGTCGTTCAGAGGCGGCAAGGGCGTCGCAACCTATCTGGGCGTGGTGATCGGCCTGCTGTTTCCCGCCGCGCTGGTTTTCGCCGGTGTCTGGCTCACGGTCGCCTTCGTGTTCCGATACTCTTCGCTTGCCGCGCTGTGCGCGACGGTCGCGGTGCCGGTGGCCTGCCTGCTGTTCGGCCGCGCCGATGCGGCCCTGGTGACCGCGTTGATGAGCGCGCTTGCCTGGAACGCCCACCGGCCCAACATCATGCGGCTGCTGAAAGGCGAGGAATCACGCATCGGCGCCAAGGCAGCGTCCGCCGACCGCCCCGGGAGCTGACGCGACATGCCGGCCCGCCAGTCCCTCAGCGACGCACAGCGACGCGACTGGCTGCGGCTGATGCGCAGCGAGAATGTCGGACCGGCCACGTTCCGCACCCTCATCAACCGCTTCGGCGGAGCGGCAGACGCGCTGGACGCCCTGCCCGAGCTATCGCGCCGCGGCGGGCTGAAACGACCGATCCGCATTCCCGACCAGGTCGAGGTGGACGCGGAGCTTGAGCACGCCGCACGCATCGGCGCGCGTTACGTGGCCTACGGTGAAACGGGCTATCCGCCGCGCCTGGCACAAATCGACGCGTCTCCGCCGCTCATCGCCATATTGGGCGATCCGCAGGTCGCGGCACGCCCGATGATCGCGATTGTCGGTGCGCGCAACGCCTCGGCCGGTGGGCGACGCATCGCCCGCGAGCTCGCCACAGCACTTGGCGAGGCGGGCCTGGGAATTGCATCGGGATTGGCGCGCGGCATCGACGGCGCCGCCCATGAGGCCGCGCTTGCCACCGGAACCTTGGCGGTTCTGGCCGGCGGGTTGGACCGCATCTATCCCCCCCAGCACGAAGACCTCGCCCGGCAGATCGCTGAATCCGGTCTGCTGGTGAGCGAAATGCCGATCGATCTCAGTCCGCGTGGCCGTGACTTTCCGCGCCGCAACCGGATCATTTCCGGCGTCTCGCTCGGTGTCGTCATCATCGAGGCGGCCAGTCGCTCAGGGTCTTTGATCACGGCGCGCTTCGCGCTCGAGCAGAACCGCGAGATCTTCGCGGTGCCGGGCTCGCCGCTCGATCCGCGCTGCGAGGGCACCAACCGGTTGATCCGCCAGGGCGCGGTCCTGACGACACAGGCCAATGACGTCCTGGAGGTGATTGAGCCGATCGTCGGCGGCGGCGCCAGGTCACCCGAAGAAGCGAGCGAGGCTGAGCCGCAGGACTGGGAGATCGACACACCACCGCACGATGTGGCCGAACGGCTTGTCGGTCTGCTCAGCCCCTCGCCGACCGATGTCGACACGCTGATCCGCGAAGCCGGCGCGCCGGCGGCTCAGGTGCTGGGTGCCATTCTGGAACTGGAGCTTGCCGGGCGCCTGCAACGCCACGCCGGCAACCGGTTCAGCCAACTTGTCGGTTAGGTTGACCCTGGAAGTCTCAGGCCGTCTCGCCGATGCGTTTGACCTCGGCCTCCGCCTCAAGCCGCGCCAGATCGAGCAGATAGGCGAGAAACTCCAGCTTGTGGGCCTGGGCGAGCGGGACCAGTTCCTGCGTCATGTCCGCAATATAGCGCGCCGACTCCAGATCACCCCGGCTGGTCGAGGTCTCCCCCACAATCTTGTCGAAACGTTCGATGTTCTGCATCACGACCGCATCTTTCTTTTTCAACGAGGGCTCCATCGACCCCAGTTGATGTCGTCCGAGAACGGGCTTAGCCCCCATAGCGGCTTGCTCGATCAGGTAAGCACAAGAAATGACTGGCGACCTTGATCCGTGTCAAACTGCAAGCAACTGTCCAGTGATTCTGACAGTTTACGCAGTCACTGCGAAAAATTCAATCAAAAGTATATATACAAGTATAATACAACTTATACGGGTTATGCGTACACAACTTCGGATCGCCGTTTGACACCCGAGCCACCTTTCCCCATCTTCCTGCGGCTCGGCATGACGGATTGTTGGCCGTCGCCACCCTGTCCAGCATTCAATCAAGACTGAAGCGATTGGTCCGCAGATGAACGTCGTCGTCGTTGAATCGCCCGCCAAGGCCAAGACCATCAACAAGTATCTCGGCGGCGACTACCAGGTCTTTGCGTCCTACGGACACGTGCGCGACCTCCCCGCCAAGGACGGCTCCGTCGATCCCGACACCGATTTTGCCATGAAGTGGACGGTCGATCCCAAGGCGCAGAAACGCCTCAACGAGATCGCCGCCGCCGCCAAGGATGCCGACAAGCTGATCCTCGCCACCGACCCCGACCGCGAGGGCGAGGCGATCTCCTGGCACGTACTGGAAGTGCTGCGCAAGAAGGGGGCGCTGAAGCGCGCCGAGATCGAACGGGTCGTCTTCAACGCCATCACCAAGCAGGCCGTGCTCGATGCGATGTCGCATCCCCGCCAGATCGACGATTCGCTGGTGGATGCCTATCTGGCGCGCCGCGCGCTCGACTATCTGGTCGGCTTCACGCTGTCGCCGGTGCTGTGGCGAAAGCTGCCGGGCGCGCGCTCGGCCGGACGGGTGCAGTCGGTCGCGTTGAAGCTTGTCTGCGACCGCGAAGCCGAGATCGAGGCATTCCGCAGCCAGGAGTACTGGTCGATCGTGGCCAAGCTCGCCGCGCCCGGCGGCGAAGCCTTCGATGCCCGCCTCACGGCCGTTGCCGGCGACAAGCTCGAGAAGCTGTCGATCGGCACCGGCGATGAGGCGGAGGCGATCCGCGCCGACCTCGACGGCGCGTCGTTCAGCGTCACGAGCGTCGAGAGCAAACCCGCCAAGCGCAATCCGTTCCCGCCCTTCACCACATCCACGCTGCAGCAGGAAGCCTCGCGCAAGCTGGGATTCTCCTCGGCGCGCACCATGCAGACCGCGCAGAAGCTCTACGAGGGCGTCGCGCTCGACGGCGAGACGCAAGGGCTGATCACCTACATGCGCACCGACGGCGTGCAGATCGCGCCGGAAGCCATCTCGGCGACCCGCGACGTGATTTCCGGCCGCTACGGCGAGCGCTACCTGCCGAACGCCCCGCGCGTCTACAAGAGCAAGGCCAAGAACGCCCAGGAGGCGCACGAGGCGATCCGCCCCACCGAGCTCTCCCGCCTTCCCGAACACGTCCGGAACGTGCTCGAGCCGGACATGGCCAGGCTCTACGAACTGATCTGGACGCGCACGGTGGCCAGTCAGATGGCGTCCGCCGAGATCGAACGCACCACCGCCGAGATCGCGGCACAAGGCACGCGCTCCTACGGCCTGCGCGCCACCGGCTCGGTGATCCGCTTCGACGGCTTCCTCAAGCTCTATCAGGAAGGCCGCGACGATGCCGCCGACGACGATGAGGCCCGCCGCCTGCCGCCGCTCGCCGCCAGCGATGTGCCACACAAGCAGGCCATCGAGGCCAACCAGCATTTCACCGAGCCGCCGCCGCGCTACACGGAAGCCTCGCTGATCAAGCGCATGGAGGAACTCGGCATCGGCCGTCCCTCCACCTACACCGCGACGCTGCAGGTGCTGCGCGACCGTGACTATGTCGTCATCGACAAGAAGCGGCTGGTGCCCGAGGACAAGGGCCGGCTGGTCACCGCGTTCCTGGAGAGCTTCTTTCAGCGCTACGTGCAGTACGACTTCACCGCCGCCCTGGAGGAGCGCCTCGACCGCATCTCCGCCGGCGACATCGACTGGAAGACCGTTCTGCGCGAGTTCTGGCAGGAGTTTTCCGGCGTCGTCGAAGGTATCAGCGACCTGCGCGTCGCCCAGGTTCTCGATGCGCTCAACGATATCCTGCAGGAGCATCTGTTCCCGCCGAAGGAAGGCGGCAACGGCGAGGTGGCGCGCGCCTGCCCGTCCTGCGAGGACGGCCAGCTCAGCCTCAAGATCGGCAAGTTCGGCGCCTTCATCGGCTGCTCGAACTATCCCGAATGCCGCTACACCCGCCAGATCGGCGCCAGCGAGGATGACGCACCCGCCGTGGGAGACGACGGCGTGCGCGAGCTCGGCAACGATCCCGACACCGGGCTGATGGTCACCGCGCGTGCCGGGCGCTTCGGTCCCTTCGTGCAGCTCGGCGAGCAGCAGGGCAAGGAGAAGCCCAAGCGCTCCAGCATCCCCAAGGACTTCGACGCAGCCGCGATCGACCTGGAAACCGCGCTGAAGCTGTTGTCGCTGCCCCGCGAGGTCGGCGCCGACCCGGAGAGCGGCGAGATGATCGTCGCCGGCATCGGCCGCTACGGACCCTTCGTCAATCGCGGCCGGACCTACGCCAATCTGGAGACGACGGCCGATGTCTTTACCGTCGGCCTCAATCGCGCCGTCACGCTGCTGGCGGAGAAGCAGAACAAGGGTCCCGGTCGCGGCCGCGGCGCTGCGCCGCTGAAGACGCTCGGCGCGCACCCCGAACTTGGCGATATCGTGCTCAAGGACGGCCGCTACGGCCACTATGTCACCAACGGCAAGGTCAACGCGACGATCCCGCGCGGCACCGATCCGCTCGGCGTCGATCTTGAGCAGGCAGCCGCCCTGATCAGCGCCAAGGCCGCGTCCGGCGGCGGCAAGAAGCGCACCCGCAAACGCGCAAGCTAGCGGCGCCATGGCGCGCCGCACATCCCGCAAGGCCAAGCCCAAGCTGCCCTCGCGCGAGGAGGTGCTGGCTTTCGTCTCCGAAAATCCCGACAAGGCCACCAAGCGCGACATCGCGCGCGCTTTCGGCATCAAGGGTGCCGCGCGCATCCCGCTGAAACGCATGCTCGCCGAGCTGATCGACGAAGGACTGATCACCCGCGACAAGGGCCGCCATCACACGCCGGGCACCCTGCCGCCTGTGCTGGTCGCCGACGTGACCGGGCGCGACGCCGACGGCGACATCATCGCTTCGCCAAGCGAAGCGCATCTGAGCGGCGACGACACCCTGCCCCACATCATCGTCATGCCCGACCGCGGACCAAGGCCGCGCCCGGCGCCCGGCATCGGCGACCGGGTGCTGCTGCGCATCAACGAGGAATCCCGCAACGCCGGCGCCGGCGAGCCGGCGATGGCCAAGGTCATCCGCATCCTCGACAAGCCGCGCACCCGCATTCTCGGTGTCTACCGGGAACTCGACGACGGTACCGGCCGCATCGAGCCGGTGGAGAAGAAAGCGCGCAAGGAATGGGCGGTGCTGCCAGCCAACGCGAAGGATGCGCGTGAAGGCGAACTGGTCGCCGTGGAACCATTGCGCTCGCGTTCGCTCGGCCTGCCGCAAGCCCGTGTCATCGAACGTATCGGTTCGATGCGCGACGAGCACGCGGTCAGCCTCATCGCCGTGCACACCCACGGCATTCCGCTGGAATTCCCCCGCGCCGTGGTCGCCGAGGCCGATGCCGCCAGGCCGGTTGCCGAACCGGGCAAGCTGGAAGACCTGCGCCGCCTGCCCTTCGTCACCATCGATCCGGCCGACGCCCGCGACCACGACGATGCCGTCTACGCGCAGCCCGACGACGATCCCGCCAATCCCGGCGGGCATGTCGTGTGGGTCGCCATCGCCGATGTGGCGCGTTACGTGACGCCCGGCTCCGACCTCGACCGCGAAGCGCGCGAACGCGGCAATTCGGTCTACTTCCCCAGCCGCGTCGTGCCGATGCTGCCGGAGCGGCTGTCGAACGACCTGTGCTCGCTGCGCGCGAACGAGGATCGGCCGACGCTTGCCGTGCGCATGGTGTTCGGCGCCGACGGGGTGAAGAGAGACCACCACTTCGCCCGCGCCATGATCCGCTCAGCCGCCGCCTTGCGCTACGAGACCGCACAGGCCGCCGTTGACGGGCGCAAACCGCCCAGGGACGACAAGACCGACGTATCACCGCTGGTCGACACGGTCCTGAAGCCGCTCTGGGCGGCCTGGCGGGCGATCCTCGCCGCGCAGGACAAGCGCGCGCCGCTCGACCTCGACCTGCCCGAGCGCAAGCTGGTGCTGGACAAGGCCGGCCGCGTCACCCGTGTCGTGGTGCCTGAACGGCTGGAGGCACATCGCCTGGTCGAGACCTTCATGATCGCCGCCAATGTCGCCGCGGCGGAAACGCTGGAGAAGGCCAGGCTGCCGCTGCTCTACCGCGTGCACGATGCGCCGTCGCCGGAAAAGCTCGACCGGCTGCGCGAGTTTCTGGCTTCCATCGAGATCAATCTGCCCAAGGCCGGCACGCTGCTGCCGCGCCATTTCAACCAGATCCTCGGCCGCGTCGCCGACACGCCGAACGCGCATCTGGTCAACGAGGTGATCCTGCGCAGCCAGGCGCAGGCCGAATACGCGCCGGAGAACTACGGCCATTTCGGCCTCAACCTGCGCCACTACGCGCACTTCACCTCGCCGATCCGCCGCTATGCCGACCTTGTGGTGCATCGGGCACTGATCGCGGCTGGCAAGCTCGGTGACGGCGGTCACGCGGAAGACCCTGCCCAGCTCGCGGAAACGGCGGCCCACATCTCCATGACCGAGCGCCGCGCCATGGCAGCCGAACGCGAGACGGTCGACCGGTTGATCACCCACTTCCTCGCCGACCGGGTCGGCGCACGCTTTCCCGGCAAGATCGCCGGCGTCACGCGGGTCGGTCTGTTCGTCAAGCTCGACGACACCGGCGCCGACGGTTTCGTGCCCGCCGGCAGCATCGATGGCACCTACTGGCGCTACGACGAGACGGGCCAGCAACTCGTCAGCGATGCCTCCGGTGAGGCGTTTCGCCTCGGCGATACGGTTGACGTGCGCCTCGTGGAAGCCGTACCAGTCGCCGGCGCGCTGCGTTTCGAAATCCTGTCCGACGGCAAACGGCTTTCGGCGGCCGAACGCCGCGCTGTTCGCGCCAGATCGGAGGGGCGCGGCGCGCGCAGCCGCAAGGACACCCGCCGGCGCGGCGCGATCCGCCGGCGCCGATAGTGGAATTTCGCAGGAGCACGGAGACCGCTGCCATGACGCTGAGCATGCGCTATGACGAAAGCCCCGCCCCACGCGACTGGCGTCAGGCGATCGGCCGCGGGCTGCGCCAGAAGTGCCCCAATTGCGGCACGGGCAAGATGTTCCGCGCCTTCCTGAAGGTCACCGACACCTGCGACAACTGCGGCGAGGAACTGCACCACCACCAGGCCGACGACGCGCCGCCCTATTTCACCATCTTCATCGTCGGTCATATCGTTGTGCCAGCGGTGCTGGTGGTGGAAAAGCTCATCTACCCGCCCATGTGGGTGCATATGGCGATCTGGCTGCCGGTGACGCTGATCCTGGCGCTCGCTTTCCTGCCGCCGGTCAAGGCGGCGCTTGTCGGGTATCAGTGGGCGCTGCGCATGCACGGCTTCGAGTATGCCGGCCGGCCCTCCGGGACCAAAACAACGCCGGGGCAATGAGCGCGGCTGACTTCACCCGACGCCTCAACGAGACCAGACGCGAGCAGCGCTGGGCCAACCAGCGCCCGCGCGACGCCGCGACCGTCATTCTGCTCGACCGCAGCCAGGCCAGCCCCCGCGTCCTGATGGGCCGCCGCCACATGGGCCACGCCTTCATGCCGGGCAAGTTCGTCTTTCCAGGCGGACGCGTCGACCGCTGCGACGGTTCGGTGCCCGCCGCAACGGAGCCGGACCAGGCGATGATCGAGCGTCTGTCCATCGCCATGAAGGGAAAGCCCTCGCCACGGCGCGCCCGCGCGCTGGCCGCGGCGGCCGTGCGCGAGACCTTCGAGGAAACCGGTATCGCGCTCGGCCTGCCCGCCTCCGGCAACCGCTCACGCCACGCGGACTGGCGCGCCTTCTTCGATCTCGGCCTCGCGCCGGATCTCTCCGCGCTGACCTTCATCGCGCGCGCCATCACCCCGCCACGCCGGCCGCGCCGCTTCGACACCCGGTTCTTCGCCATCGACATGACCCGGCACGGCATCTCCACCGAGGCGGCCATGCGGCCAAGCGAGGAACTCGAGGAACTGGTCTGGGTGCCGATCGAGGAGGCTCGCACCCTCGACATCCCAACCATCACGTCGGTGATCGTGGAGGAGCTGGAGAACCGGCTGGCCGACGACGACACCCTGGCGGCCACTGTGCCGCTGCCCTACTACCACGTGGTACGCGGCCAGTTCATCCGCGAGACGCTCTGAGCGCACGCATTTCCCGCTTGCCGCAAATGCAATTCTCGCGGCACACGATTGCCGCTACAAAGGCGTGATGCGTAACGCATCCGACCAGCAGGGCGACACCGACCGCCAAGCACCCGTTGCCGCAGGCATCAACGCGCGCACCATTGCCGCCTCGATCTGCTGCATCTCGATTGCCGGCTTCTCGCTCAGCCTCTCCTTCCCGCTTCTGTCACTGGTGATGGAACAGCGCGGTGTCTCCGACACCGTGATCGGCCTCAACACCGCGACCGCCGGCCTTGCCGCCCTGGTCATCTCGCCGCTGACACCGATGCTCGTCGCCAGGATCGGCGTTACCCGGCTGCTGATCGCGGCCCTGGCGGTAACGGCGGTGACGCTGATGAGCTTCCCCTTCACCGGGACGCTGGCCTGGTTTCCGCTGCGCTTCGCCTATTCGGCCGCGGCGACGATGGTGTTCGTCGTCTCGGAGTTCTGGATCAATGCCTCCGCACCCGATCACCGGCGCGGCTTCGTCATGGGCATCTATGCAAGCGTACTGGCGGTCGGCTTCGCCGCAGGTCCCTTGCTGCTCGGCATCACCGGCTCGCAGGGCCTTGCGCCATTCGCCATCGGCGCGCTGGCATTCGTCGCCGCGATGCTGCCAGTGGCGCTGGCCCGAGGCGCAACACCCAGCGCCGCGGGTCACTCGAGCCATCGCTTCGTAGCGCTGCTCTGGGTCGCGCCGACCGCGACGCTCGCCGCCTTCGTGTTCGGCGCGGCGGAACAGATCTGCTTTGCCTTCCTGGCGCTGTTCGGCTTGCGCAACGGCTTGAGCGAGGCGAATGCCACGCTGCTGCTGACCACGATGGCGCTCGGCGGGCTGTTCCTGCAGATTCCGCTCGGGCTGCTCGCCGACCGGGTCAACCGCACCGTGCTGCTGGCGGTACTTGGTATCGCCGGCGCCGTCGGCATGGCCGTGCTGCCGGCGGTGATCGCGACGCCGCAGATCGCCTACCCCCTGCTGCTGGTGTGGGGCGGGCTCGTCGCCGGCTTCTACACGGTCGGCCTGACGCAGCTCGGCGCGCGCTTCAAGGGCCGCGATCTGGCCTCCGCCAACGCCATGTTCGTCATGCTCTACGCCGCCGGCATGATGGCCGGCCCATTCGGCACCGGCATCGCCATGGAACGCTTCGGCAACGACGCCATGGCCTGGTGCCTTGCAACAATGTTCGCGCTCTACGCGCTCATCGCGCTCTGGCAGAAAGTCGCAGCCAAACAGCCGCACCCTTGACTTTGCGCCTGCGCTCAAGCAGTTTCCGCGCCGCGTGCGCGCCGGTGTCGGTGCGCACCTCGTTTTCACATCCCGCCGGCGTGATCGATTCCGTCATCGATACGGAAAAATGCCCGGCGTGACATTGACTTGAAGAGCGCTGCCATGGCCAAGGCGACCACCATCAAGATCCGGCTCGTGTCGAGCGCCGACACCGGCTATTTCTACGTCACCAAGAAGAACTCGCGCACCATGACCGAGAAGATGGTCAAGAAGAAGTACGACCCCGTGGCGCGCAAGCACGTGGAATTCCGCGAGTCGAAGATCAAGTAGCCGACACCACCCGGACATCGCATCGAGCCGCCGCCGGCCGGGAGCCGCGGCGGCTTTTTGATTCCCGGCTGGCACGCAGCCTCTGGCGGGCATCACCCCGCGGCGCTAATGTCCTCGGCAAGCCATGCGGCAGCGCGCTGCCGCTCACGAGGAGACGTCGCCATGAACGTACCCGCCACCCCCACCGCCGACATCGCCATTCCCAACCAGGCCGTGATCGGCGCCGACAAGGTCGATGCCGCCTCCGGCAAGACCTTTTCCTGCATTTCGCCCATCGATGGCCGTGTGCTGGCCGAGGTCGCCGCCTGCGACAGCGAGGACGTCGATCGCGCCGTGACGGCGGCGCGCGCCGCCTTCGAGGCCGGCAAGTGGGCCAACGCCGCGCCGCGCAAGCGCAAGGCGATCCTGCTGAAGCTCGCCGACCTGATGGCTCAGCACGCCGACGAACTGGCGATGCTTGAGACGCTCGACGTCGGCAAGCCGATCAGGGAAAGCGGCGCGGTCGATATCGCCGGGTCGATTGCCTGCCTGCGCTGGTACGCAGAGGCCTGCGACAAGATTTACGATGAGTTGGCACCGACAGGGTCGCGCGCGGTGGGCATGATCACCCGCGAGCCGATCGGCGTGGTCGGTGCCGTGGTGCCGTGGAACTTCCCACTGCTGATGGCTGCCTGGAAGTTCTCGCCGGCGCTGGCGGCGGGCAATTCGATCATCCTCAAGCCGGCCGAGCAATCGCCGCTGACCGCCCTGCGCATCGGCGAACTGGCGCTTGAGGCTGGCGTTCCCGAGGGCGTCTTCCAGGTGCTGCCGGGCCTCGGCGAGACCGCTGGCCAGGCCATCGGCCGGCACATGGATGTCGACATGGTCGCGTTCACCGGCTCCACCGAGGTCGGCAAGTTCTTTCTGCGCTACTCCGGCGAAAGCAACATGAAGCATGTCAGCCTGGAGTGCGGCGGCAAGAAGCCCAACATCGTCTTCGCCGACACGCCTGATCTGGACCAGGCCGCCAAGGAGGCGGCGCTGGGCATCTTCTACAATGCCGGTCAGGTGTGCACCGCAGCCTCGCGGCTGATGGTCGAGGAGACAATCCACGACGCGCTGCTGGAGAAGGTCGTCGAGATCGGCAAGACGATGCAGCCGGGCAATCCGCTCGACGAGAAGACGCGCCTGGGCCCGGTCGTCGACCAGACGCAGATGGAGCGTGTGCTGGAGTACATCGACATCGGCCAGTCGGAAGGCGCCACGCTGAGCCTAGGCGGCAAGCGCGCGCTCGCCGACACCGGCGGCACCTATGTCGAGCCGACGGTGTTCGACAACGTCTCCAACGACATGCGCATCGCCCAGGAGGAGATCTTCGGCCCCGTGGTCTCGACGATTTCGTTCAAGGACGCCGAGGAAGCGCTGCGGATGGCCAACGATTCCATGTACGGGCTGGAGGCCTGTGTGTGGACCAGCGACATCAACAAGGCCCACAAGATGGCCCGCGCCATCAAATGCGGCACCGTCAACGTCAACTGTGTCGACGGCGGCGACATCACGGTGCCCTTCGGCGGCTACAAGCAGTCCGGCATCGGCCGCGACAAGTCGCTGCACGCCTTCGACAAGTACTCCCAGCTCAAGACCACCTGGATCCAGTTGAGCTGAGAGTGGTTGCGGGGTTTATTCCCCTCACGGGCGAGTTCGCTCGGACAATGTCCGCGCTCACCGCCTGCGGGAACGCGGCCTGACCGGCCGGGCGCACGGTCGTGCGCCTGGGTGCCTCAAACTCAATCCGCGCAGGATGATGCCGTGAACCCCGAAACACACGTCATGTGAGGTGGGAACCGGTTTTCAGTGGTCCATCCCGCTCACGCCAGTTCGCTGCGCGAACGGCTCCGCGAAGGCGGCCTGACCGGCCGGGCGTCCGGTCGGACGCCTGGGTGCCTCAAGCTCAGTCTGCGCAGGCTGATGCCGTGAGGCCCGAAAAGTGGGAACCGGTTTTCGGACAAGGCGAACGGCCGGCAAGAAAGAACCCGGCGAAGCCGGCAAGCGCGACTGCGCGCCGCCCGGAAGGGCGCCCCGCGGAGGCGGTGAGCGCAGACATTGTCCGGGCGAACTGGCGTGAGCGAGAAGAATTAGGTGGCCGGTCCGGAGACGATGTTAACGAGGAGGCCACTCCACCGTCCCGAACCGGCCGTTACCCCACGGACCCAGGAGATGCGGCGGACCTGAGCACTCCATGGGGATCGGACATCGCCGGGACGTTCCGTTTCCAGACCGCCGACGGCGAATGCCACGGCACGGAGAGTATCCGGCCGCTTAACAGAATCAACTGTATTTGGAATCGATATTGCTGGATTCGGCACGCAGCGTAAAGGGTTAGGGTTACCAGCGAAGGTTTATGCTGAACGTGTCAAGTGTGCTTAACCCTGCACGCGAGCGATTGTCGCCCACCGATAAGCCGCTCAGGCGGCCTGCGCGCTGACCCGATTTCGCCCCGACCGTTTGGCCGCGTAGAGCGCTTCATCGGCGCGCTTCAGCAACGCCGTTCCCTCCCTGTCGGACGCCGACAGTGCTGCGGCACCGATGCTGACGGTGACGTCGATCGCCCTGGTGCCACCCTGGATCGGGAAGGGTTCGCTGGCGATGAGCGCGCGGATGCGCTCGCCCACCTGCACCGCGACGCCGATCTCGGTTTCCGGCATGACGATGACGAATTCCTCGCCGCCAAGGCGGCAGGCGAGATCGAGCCCGCGGATGGTCTTGCGCAGCCGGCGCGAAAAGTCCTTCAGCACCTCGTCGCCGGCATCGTGTCCGTAGTCGTCGTTGACCGCCTTGAAGTGGTCGATATCGAGCAACAGCAGGGACAGCGGCCGGCGTGCGGCGTGCGACTTCTCGATCAGCGTCTGCAGGTGGCCTTCCATGTAGCGGCGGTTGTGCAGCTCGGTCAGCGGGTCCGTCAGCGCCATGGTGACGGACATCTGCATGTTGTCGCGCAGACGCTCCGCGTAGCGGCGGCGCTTCACCTGCGTGGCGGTGCGCGCGACCAGCTCGTTGGGATCGATCGGCCGGGAGATGTAATCGTTGACGCCGAGATCGAGCCCGCGCATCAGCCGTGGGGTCTCGTCGGGTTCGGCGACCACCAGCACGGGCACATGACGTGTGCGTTCCAGCGAACGCAGTTGCGAGCACAGCCGCAGCGCGTCGAACGCCTCCAGTGCGAGACTGACGATGACCAGATCGAAATTGCCGTCGGCCGCCTTGAACAGCGCCTCCTGCGGCTCGCTCTCCACCTCGACCGTGTGGTGCCGCTTCAGTATCTTGCTGATGCGGTCGTGGGAACTGAGCCGGTCATCGACCAGCAATATCCTGCCGTTCTCGCCGGAGGCTTTGGCGGCCTGGGCCAACGGGTCTTCCAGGCCCATCTCGCGGCTGGTGGCCGCGCGCATGCGCAATTCGTCGATCAGGATCTTCAGCCGCGCCAGGCTCCTGACCCGCGTGATCAGCGCCACGTCGCTAACCGGCTTGGTGAGGAAGTCGTCGGCACCGGCCTGCAGGCCGCGCACCCTGTCAGCGGGCTGATCGAGCGCCGTCACCATGACGACGGGGATGTGATGGGTGCGCGGATCGCCTTTCAGGCGACGGCACACCTCGAAACCGTCCATGCCAGGCATCATCACGTCGAGCAGCACCAGATCGCATTGCTCTTCGGCGCACACCCGCAGCGCCTCCTCCCCGGAGGTCGCGCAACGCACATCGAAGTACTCCTGCGTCAGGCGCGCCTGGAGCAGCTTCACATTGGCCGGAACATCGTCGACGACAAGAATACGCGCCGTCATCTGTACTCACTTTCCTGCCGCCCGCCCGGGCGGCTTACTCAGGCCTCGCCGGCGAAATGCTTGACCGTCTCGATGAACTTGGCGACCGAGATCGGCTTGGAGATGTACGCCTCGCAGCCGCCTTCGCGGATGCGCTCTTCGTCGCCCTTCATGGCAAACGCGGTCACCGCGATGACGGGGATGCCGCTAAGCTCGTCGTCGTCCTTGAGCCAGGCGGTCACATCGAGCCCGGAGACCTCGGGCAACTGGATATCCATCAGGATCAGGTCGGGCTTGTGCTCGCGGGCAAGCTCCACCGCCTTGCGCCCGTCCCGCGTGCCCACGACCTCGTAGCCGTTGGCCTTGAGCAGATCGTTGAAGAGCTTCATGTTGAGCTCGTTGTCTTCGACGATCATCACTGTCTTCGGCATGGTACTCGCTCTACACCGGCGGAAGCGCGTTGACGCGCCTCCAACGTGCGCGCGCGGCGTTCGCAACCATCATTTGGCTGAATACCCATAAAAGTTTACGGATTAGCAAATGCAATCGAACACTCAGGCGCGCGCGATGACCCGGACGGAGGCGGAACAACTGGCGCTGACGGCACTTGGCCACATCGCCGCTGATCCGGACCTGCTCGGCCGCTTCCTCGCCGATACCGGCATCGGACCGGAAACCCTGCGTCAGGCGGCCAGCGAACCCGGTTTTCTCGCCGCCGTCACCGGCCATCTGATGGCCAACGACGCGGTCATGCTCGCCTTCGCCGCCAATCATGGCGTCACGCCGGAGGATATCGTGCGCGCCCATGCGGCACTGTCGTCCGGCGAACCAGTCGATGACTGAACCAGCCGATGGCTGAGCCGATCGATGACTGAGCGGTGGACCGGGGTCGATCTCGGCGGCAGCAAGATTTCCGCCGTGGTACTCGATGAACACGGCCGGGAGCACGCCCGCCAACGCATCGCCACACCGCGCGGCGATTATCAGGCAACACTTGCCGCCATCGCCGACATCATCACCGCCGTGGAGACACAGGCGGGCCTAGCCGCCAACACCGCAGCCGTCGGTATCGGAACGCCCGGATCGCCGCTTCCGCAGACCGGGCGCATGCAGAACGCGAATTCGGTCTGGCTCAACGAAAAGCCGCTGCGGCGTGATCTTGAGGGCCTGCTCGGCCGGCCGGTCGTGCTGGCCAACGACGCCAACTGCCTGGCGCTGTCCGAAGCCACCGACGGCGCCGCCGCAGGCGTGCGGATCGTCTTTGCCGCGATCCTCGGCACCGGGGTCGGCGGTGGCATCGTCATCGACGGAGCGCTGCTCAATGGCCCGCTTGGCATTGCCGGCGAATGGGGCCACACGCCCCTGCCCGCACCAAGCGGCGACGAAATTCCCGGTCCGAAATGCTGGTGCGGGCGCAGCGGCTGCATCGAGGCCTGGCTGTCGGGGCCGGGCCTTGCCCGCGACCATCTCGCGGCTACCGGCGAAGACCTGACTGCGGATGCCATCGCGTCTGGCGATACACCTCAGCGTGCGGCCACGATGGCGCGCTACACCGATCGTCTGGCCCGCGCGCTTTCGGTCATCGTCAACATCATCGACCCGCATGTGATCGTGCTCGGCGGCGGACTGTCGAACATCCCCCGGCTCTACGATGAGCTGCCGCAGCGCATCCGTCCCCACCTGTTTTCCGATCTGCCACAAGCGCGCATACTGCCCGCAAGACACGGTGACGATTCCGGCGTGCGCGGCGCCGCACGCCTTGCCAAGGCGCTGGTTGCGTGACGAATGAGGCCGCCGACAGGACCCGATCAGCACCGCCCGGCCTGTGCCGCGACTGCGGCGAACAGCCGGCCGGCGAGCGCTGTCCGGCCTGCGGCAGCCCCCGGGTCATACGTCACGCCGAGCTGTTCGATCTGGCCATCGCCCATATCGACTGCGACGCCTTCTACGCGGCCATCGAGAAACGCGACGACCCGTCCTTGCGCGACAAACCGGTGATCGTCGGCGGCGGCCGGCGCGGCGTCGTCTCCACCGCCTGCTACATCGCCCGCATCAACGGCGTGCGTTCGGCAATGCCGATGTTCAAGGCGCTCAAGGCGTGTCCCGAGGCCGTGGTGATCCGGCCGGACATGGAGAAATACGGCGCGG
Organism: Tepidamorphaceae bacterium; assembly: GCA_028279445.1. Taxonomy (GTDB): domain Bacteria; phylum Pseudomonadota; class Alphaproteobacteria; order Rhizobiales; family Tepidamorphaceae; genus JANQNT01. The sequence goes on from JANQNT010000017.1 coordinate 67,282, forward strand.
TCGGTCGTGACATTCGCCGGATGATGAAGGACCTGACGCCTCAGGTGGAGCCGCTGTCCATCGATGAGGCCTTCCTCGACCTGACCGGCACCGAGCGCGTCCATCACGGTCCCCCGGCCGCCACGCTGGCGCGCTTTGCCCGCGACGTGGAACGCGACATCGGCATCACGGTCTCGATCGGCCTGGCTGCGAACAAGTTCCTGGCCAAGATCGCCTCCGACCTCGACAAACCGCGCGGCTTTGCCGTCATCGGCGCGCGCGAGGCGGCCGACTTCCTCGCCGACAAGCCGGTCACCATCATCCCTGGCGTCGGCCCGGCCATGGCGCGCAAGCTGGAGAAATCGGGCTTTGCCCGCATGCGCGACCTGCAGCGCGCCGAGCCCAAGGCGCTGGCACGCGCGCATGGCGACTACGGCATCAGGCTCTACGAGATGGCGCATGGGCGCGACGCGCTGCAGGTCGATCCCGGTTCGGAGCGCAAGAGTGTCAGTTCCGAGACCACCTTCAACGAGGACATCGCCGATGCGCGCGCGCTGGAGGTGCATCTGTGGCGGCTGTGCGAGAAGGTCTCCGCACGGCTCAAGGCCGCCGAACTGGCCGGGCGCACGGTGACGCTGAAGCTGAAGACGGACCGCTTCGCCACCCGCACCCGCGCCACCAGCCTGTCCGATCCGACACGGCTGGCCGACACCCTGTTCGCCGCCGGGCGCAGGCTGCTGCACGGCGAGACGGACGGCACGCCCTACCGGCTGATCGGCATCGGCCTGTCGGACCTCAGCGATGCGGACGGCGCCGATCCCGGCGATCTGCTCGATCCGGGTCAGGGCCAGCGGGCGGCGGCGGAACTCGCCGTCGATGCGGTGCGCGCGAAGTTCGGCCGTGGCGCCGTCCAGCGCGGCATCGGCTTTGAACGTGGCAAGCAGGATACAGAAAGGTGACCGATTCCAGGAAGCTGAAGCAGCTTTCCCGCACCGCTTCCGATACCGGTCGCTCTGGCATGTGCACTGGGCCATGAAGGCATATCCTTGCCCTCGCCCTTCGAGGCCGGCTTTGCCGGGCGCCTCAGGATGAGGGTGTTGTAAGCGAGCCTCGAAGGGCGAGGGCAAGGATATGCCTTCATGGCCACACACACTCCTCCGTCACCCCCAGGCGGTGACGCCTGGAAATTCCAATGACCGGAGAGAGCAACCGCTTCCTCAATCGCAGTCGGGGCTCTGCAGGAAGGTGATATCGGTCAGTTCGCCACGCAGCGAGAAGTCGCCATAGTCGAGCAGCAGCTTGCGGCTGACGCCGTTCTCGAACAGCTCCGAGCTGATCGCATAGACCGGCATTTCCTCGCCGCCGGTATCCTCGCGGAAGTCCGGCGCACTGCCTTCGCCGGGGAAATAGCTCACGGTCACCGGCCAGCGGTCGAGGTCCTTGAGCACCTCGCCGCCCGGCGCGGAAACTTCCCTGCGCTGCGAATCGGGCACGATGCGTTGCCCGATCACCGCGAACGTGTCGTAGAGCTGGTCGCCGGGATCGGCGCCCTCGTAAACGGTGGCCGACAAGGTGCGGCGGTCGGCGCGCGCCGCAGCGATCAGCCGGTTGAGGTGCTGCGTTGGAAACAGCACGTCGCCATCGAAGCGCACGGTGCGTGTCTTCGGTGCGACCAGCGCAACGGCAAGGCCGTCGTCGCCACGCGAGGCCTCGCCGTCGGTCTCCTCGGTCAGCTCGGAATTGTCATAGCGACGGATGACGAAGCGGAAGGACGAACCGTCCGAGGATTCCCACTGCGCGGTGCGCAGGTCCGTCAGCAGCGTCGCGCCGGTTGCATTGGCGGAGCGGAACACATAGCGCGAATTGGTGGCCAGCCCCTCGCAGCCGGACGCCACGATGTCGATCACCATGCGCCCGTTGAAGCTGGTCACCGAACCGCCCTCGTCGGCCCGATCGAGCTTGAGATCGTAGACCGCGCGATGCGGCACCAGTTCCGCCTGGGCTGCCCCGGCCGCCAGCACAACGGCGATTGCCGCAACAGCAGCCGCGCCCACGCGAACGCTTCGCGTTACAAAATCCATACAGATGACCCCATCGGATGAGTCCCCCATCGCCATAGTCGCCGATTTTGCCGTGCCGCAAAAGCCGAATTCGCCGCATATGCCCAGCACACAGTCGCAACCGCTTGAGTTACGGCGAAAAGCCTGCAAGCTGTCGCCCGCATCGAACCCACATTCCGACAAGGACCCATGCCATGTCCGCTACCGCCGAAAGCCGGCTCGCCGACCTCGGGATCACCCTGCCCGAGCCGTCCGCTCCGGTTGCCAACTACGTGCCGTTCGTCCAAACCGGCAATCTGCTGTTCGTGTCCGGACAGGTGCCGATCGTCGATGGAAAACCGACGTTTCTGGGGCGGTGCGGCGAGACGATCTCCACCGACGACGCGGTGGCCGCGGCGCGCGCCTGCGCGGTCAACCTCATCACCCAGGTCAAGGCGGCCACCGGCGACCTCGAACGCGTCACCCGGGTCGTCAAGCTGATCGGCTTCGTCAATTCCGCGCCCGACTTCACCGACCAGCCGAAGGTCATCAACGGCGCCTCCGACCTGATGGTCGAGGTGTTCGCCGACAGGGGCCGCCATGCCCGCTCCGCCGTTGGCGTCGCAGCCCTGCCGCTCGGCGTCAGCGTCGAGGTCGAGGGCACCTTCGAGATCGGCTGAGCGGACTGGCCGTGCGTCACAGTCCCGCTGCCTGGGTTGTTGAGCGGCCGATTGCCCATCGCGGCCTGCACGATCTCGCGTCCGGGCGACCCGAGAACACCCTCGCGGCCATCGCCGCGGCGGCAGACGCCGGCTACGCGATCGAGATCGACGTGCGCCTGTCCGGCGACGGCGTCGTCATGGTGTTCCACGACCCCGTGCTGGACCGGCTGTGTGGCCGATCCGGTGTCGTGCGGCAAATGCCGGCGCAAGAGCTGGAAAAGCTGCCCGTGCTTGGCACCGGCGAGCGTGTCCCGCGGCTTGCCGCGGCACTCGATATCGTCGACGGGCGGGTGCCGCTCATCATCGAAGTCAAGCACGAGGCGCCGAGCGACGGGCGCATGGAGCGTGCCCTGGTCGCCACGCTGGAGCCCTATCGCGGACCGGTCGCGGCCATGTCCTTCGCGCCGGACTGCCTGGTCCATCTGCGCCGGCTGGCACCCGGACTGGCGCGCGGCATCGTCAGCGAACTCTACGGCAATGCCGCCCACTGGCCGTTTCTCACGCCCGGGGAGCTCTTTTCCCGCCGCAACCTGCTTCACCTGGCCCGAACCGCGCCCCATTTCGTTTCGTACAAGGTGGCGGAGCTGCGCCGCGCCAAGCCACTATTGACGCGTCGCGTGCCCAGTCTTCCGCTGATCTGCTGGACCGTGCGCACCCGCCACGACATCGCCACCGCGCGTCACGCAGGCGCACAGATCACCTTCGAGGGATTGCGGCCCTGAACCGATGACTGAGACCGCCGGCACCAAGGCAAGGACCCCATCCGCCTCGCAGGCGCCCGCCACGCTGCGCGTCGTCCATGCGATCGGAGATATCGGCGCGCACGACTGGGATGCCTGCGCCGGCATCCATGACCAGCCGGATTCAAAATCTCAGGAACACGAATACAACCCCCTGACATGCTTTGATTTTCTGTCATCCCTGGAAGACAGTGTCTGCGTTGGCGAAGGCTCCGGCTGGTGGCCGCATCACATCGTCCTTGATGGCGAAGACGGCACGCCGGCGGGTGTCGCCCCCGCCTATCTCAAGACCAATTCATTCGGCGAATACGTCTTCGATCACGGCTGGGCCGACGCCTACGAGAGCGCCGGCGGGCGGTACTATCCCAAGGTGCAGATCGCGGTGCCGTTCTCTCCCGTCACCGGCCGGCGCATGCTGTTGCGCCCGGACGCACGTATCGCCAGCGGCACCGATCCGTTCGAAATGCTGACGGCCGGCGCGCTGGCGCTGGCCCGCGAGGCGCAAGCCTCCTCGGTGCACTGGACGTTCTGCACGCAGGACGAATGGCAGCGCTTCGCAGACGCCGGACTGCTGCGGCGCACCGACCGCCAGTTCCACTGGTTCAACCGCGACTATCCGGATTTCGATGCGTTTCTGGAGACCCTCACCGCCCGCAAGCGCAAGACGATCCGCCGCGAGCGCCGCCAGGCGGTGCAGTCCGGCATCGCCATCGAGTGGTTGACCGGCGGCGACATCACCGAAGACCACTGGGATGCGTTCTTCGCCTTCTATATGGACACCGGCGCCCGCAAATGGGGACGGCCGTACCTCAACCGCCGCTTCTTCTCGCTGATCGGCGAGCGGATGCGCGACCGCATCCTGCTGGTCATGGCCAGGCGTGGCGGTCAGTACATCGCCGGAGCGCTGAACCTGATCGGCTCCCACGCGCTCTATGGGCGTCACTGGGGCTGCCTGGAGCATCACCCCTTCCTGCACTTCGAGATCTGCTACTACCAGGCCATCGACTACGCCATTCAGCATGGCCTCGCCCGCGTCGAGGCGGGCGCGCAGGGCGAACACAAGCTGGCGCGCGGCTATGAGCCGGTGACCACCTACTCCGCCCACTACATCGCCCATCCGGGCCTGCGCCGGGCAGTCGCCGAATACCTGTCACGCGAGCGCGCGATGATCGATCAGGAAGTCGCCGCGCTTAAGACCTACACGCCGTTCAAGCAGGGCTGAACGGCCTGTCGCACAGCGCCTTGCGGCCGCTGCGCGTTTGCCGCAAACAGACCGGCATAATCGACATTCGAAGGGAGTACCGATGGCCGACTACGACAACGAGAACGTCTTCGCCAAGATCCTGCGCGGCGAACTGCCCGCCAACAAGGTCTATGAGGACGACAAGACGCTGGCCATCATGGACATCATGCCACGCGCCGACGGCCACGTTCTGGTGATCCCCAAGGCGCCTTCGCGCAACATCCGCGACATCGAGGTCGACGATCTCGCCGCCGTCATGGCAACGGTGCAGACCATGAGCCGCGCGGTGATGACGGCGTTCGACGCCGATGGCGTTACGGTGCAGCATTTCTGCGAACCCGCCGGCGGCCAGGTGGTGTTCCACACCCACATACACGTATTGCCGCGCCATGACGGCGTGCAGTTACGTCCGCACACGGGCGAGATGGCCGATTCAGAGGTGCTTGCCGGTCACGCGAAGAAGATCAGGGCGGCGCTGGGGTGAGGCATCGTCCCAATTGGGTGCGGGACTGGACCCTAGAACGCCTTTGGTAGACCAGCCTGCTTCAGCGTTTCGTTTGCAGTGTGGCGCGACTTCACGCCCTTATCGACCGTGAAATGCTGTTCCAGAATGGGAGTGTACCAGATTTCGTGGTCGCCACGGCCTTCACGAACGAAGTAGCAGTCCGCGTCTTTCAGCAGTTTCCTGAGGTCGCGGTAGTAGCTGGCCATCCAACCTCAGGCGCAAGAGGTGCGCAGGCGAGCCAAGTGATGTGACATAATGCAAACTGGAACTTCTGGAAGGTCAGAGGTGACCCCGTTGAGTTCCAACAGGTCCTCAACGGCACCGATAACCTTCTCCTGCAGGGCTTCCATGGTCGCTGCTTCGACGGCCAGTCCGGCGACATCGTCACTGGTGGCGACCCAGACCTTGGCCTCGTCGTCCCAACCTGCGCGGACGATGATCTTGAGCTTGTCAGCCATCATAGCCTCCGGGTCGTGCCCCTAATGGGCGGTTGGTAGTCACTAACACGCGTCACAATATGTAGCACTAGAATAGTGAACTTTTAGTGGTCGCATGGGTCATATGCGTACCATGGGTAGAAATTGTGAAGTGGCACAAGCGCCTACACTGCAACTTCCCAGCTCATGGGTGCAGCCTCAGACAACCCGCAATGGTGGCCCTGGTTACGTTCAGTCCGCCTTCGCCGGGATACGCGGCACACTGCCGCCGCCGCGGCGCGGCGGCTTCTTGGGCTCAGGCTTGGTGGCGGGCTTCGCCTTGCCCTTCGCGGCCCTGGCCGATTTCGCCGCCGGCTTCTTGCGCGGCTTGCGTTTCGGCTTCGGCTTGACCGGCTTGGGCGCCGGATCGGGATAGTCGAAGGCAAGCGCCGATTCACCGGCCGCGTTGCGGCCCACCGAGACGCGCACCACACCGCCGTCCTTGAGCCGTCCGAACAATACCTCGTCGGCGAGCGGTTTCTTGATCTCTTCCTGGATTAGCCGGGCCAGCGGCCGCGCGCCCATCTGGTCGTCATAACCGCGATCGGCAACCCACTGGTTGGCCTCCTCGGTCAGTTCGATGGTCACGCCACGGTCGGCGAGCTGCGCCTCAAGCTGCAGCACGAACTTCTCCACCACCCGCGAGACGACTTCCGGCGGCAGGTTGGAGAAGGCAATCGTCGCGTCCAGCCGGTTGCGGAACTCCGGCGAGAACATCCGGTTGATGGCTTCCGCGTCATCGCCCTCGCGGCGGGTGCGGTTGAAGCCCATCGGCGGCTTGGCGAGATCGGCCGCACCGGCGTTGGTGGTCATGATCACCACCACGTTGCGGAAATCGACCTGCTTGCCGTTGTGATCGGTCAGCTTGCCGTGATCCATCACCTGCAGCAGCACGTTGAAGAGGTCGGGATGGGCCTTCTCGATCTCGTCCAGCAGCAGCACGCAATGGGGATGCTGGTCGACGCCGTCGGTCAGCAACCCGCCCTGATCGAAGCCGACATAGCCAGGCGGCGCGCCGATCAGCCGCGACACCGTATGCCGCTCCATGTATTCCGACATGTCGAAGCGCAGCAGTTCGACGCCCATCAGCGTGGCGAGCTGCTTGGCGACCTCGGTCTTGCCGACGCCGGTCGGGCCGGAAAACAGGTAGTTGCCGATCGGCTTCTCGGGATCGCGCAAGCCGGCACGCGCCAGCTTGATCGCCGCCGCCAGCGCCTCGATCGCCTTCTCCTGACCGAACACGACACGCTTGAGATTGTCTTCCAGGTTCTGCAGCACCCCGGCATCGGAGCGCGACACGCTCTTGGGCGGAATGCGCGCCATCTTGGCGATGGTGTCCTCGACATCCTTGACGCCGATGGTGCGCTTGCGCCGCGACGGCGCCAGCAGCATCTGCGAGGCGCCGGACTCGTCGATCACGTCGATCGCCTTGTCGGGCAGCTTGCGGTCGTTGATGTACTTCGCCGACAGCTCCACCGCCGCCTGGATCGCATCCCCGGTGTAGCGCACCTTGTGGAAGTCCTCGAAATAGGGCTTCAGGCCTTTGAGAATCTTGATCGCGTCCGGCACCGTCGGTTCGGCGATGTCGATCTTCTGGAAGCGCCGCACCAGAGCGCGGTCCTTCTCGAAGTGCTGGCGGTATTCCTTGTAGGTGGTCGAGCCGATGCAGCGCAGCGAGCCGCTCTGCAGCGCGGGCTTGAGGAGGTTGGAGGCATCCATCGCCCCGCCCGAGGTGGCGCCGGCGCCGATCACCGTATGGATCTCGTCGATGAACATGATCGCGTGCGGGTGCTGCTCGATGGCCTTGACGACCGCCTTGAGCCGCTCCTCGAAATCGCCGCGATAGCGCGTACCGGCCAGCAGCGCGCCCATGTCGAGAGCGAAGATGGTGGACTCCGCCAGCACCTCCGGCACGTCGTCATTGACGATGCGCCGCGCCAGACCTTCCGCGATCGCCGTCTTGCCGACGCCGGGATCGCCGACGAACAGCGGGTTGTTCTTCTGGCGTCGGCACAGCACCTGGATGGTGCGGGCGATTTCCTTGTCACGGCCGATCAGCGGATCGATCTTGCCGCCGCTGGCCTTCTCGTTGAGGTTGACGCAATAGGCCTCAAGCGCATCGTTCTTCTTCTTGTCATCACCATCGCCGTCGGGTGTCTCCTCTTCGGAACCCTGCGAGCTGCGCGCCTCCGAAACGCCGCTGCCCTTGGCAATGCCGTGCGAGACATAGTTGACCGCGTCGTAGCGGGTCATGTCCTGCTCCTGCAGGAAATACGCCGCGTGGCTCTCGCGCTCGGCGAACATGGCGATCAGCACATTGGCGCCGGTCACCTCCTCGCGTCCCGAAGACTGCACGTGGATCACCGCGCGCTGGATGACGCGCTGGAACCCGGCGGTGGGCTTTGAGTCGATGTCGCCCTCGACGATCAGGTTGTCGAGTTCGTCGTCGATGTAGCCGACCAGATTGCGCTTCAGCACGTCGAGATCGACGCTGCACGCCCGCATCACCGAAGCCGCGTCCTGATCGTCGATCAGCGCCAGCAACAGGTGCTCAAGCGTCGCGTATTCCTGGTGGCGCTCGTTGGCCAGCGCCAGCGCCCGGTGCAACGCCTGCTCAAGGCTTCGGGAAAAAGAGGGCAAGGAGGTCTCCTATTTCTTTTCCATCACGCATTGCAAAGGATGCTGGTGCTTGCGCGCAAAGTCCATCACCTGGGTCACTTTTGTCTCGGCAATCTCATAGGTAAAAACGCCGCACTCCCCGACACCGTGGTTATGCACATGCAGCATGATCTGCGTCGCCGCCTCGCGCGGCTTGTTGAAGAACCGCTCCAGCACGTGCACCACGAACTCCATCGGCGTGTAGTCGTCATTGAGCAGCAGCACGCGGTAGAGATTGGGCCGCTTGGTCTTCGGCTTGGTCCGGGTGACAACCGCCGTGCCCTGCCCCGCGCCGCCATCGTCGGCATCGTCACCGTCATCGGACTGCGCATGCGCCACGAGTTCCAGACGGGCAATCGAAAGCCAATTCACATCCATCATCGACATGCCTGATCGTCGTCGGTCCCGGGATCCGAGGGCCCTGGGGTCTAAGACCCTTGGGTCTTCGCTCGCGGTGCATACGGATTCGCTCCGGGCCGGATCATACTCTAGAGCATGATCCGGCCCGGACAGAACATAAGTCAGCCGGCCGCACGAAAAAAGATGCCGTCTTGCGCGGAGAATCGCCCGCGATGCATCGCTTGTCGGCAAACACGGCGACAATCGCGCTGATTTGGAGCCGGCACCGGCCATCCGGCGGCGCGCCGTTCGCCGCAATCAATACAGCGTGTGCGCCTGGCGGTCGGCCAGCTCCGCGTCGTAGCCGTCACCGTCGAAGGTCGTGTCGGCGTCCTTCAGCATGGCGCCGGCGCTTGGCACATCGGCGCGATCCGCATGGGTCGCCGGGTCCCACAGCCTGGACCGCACCAGCGCACGGGCACACTGGAAATAGACCCGCTCGATGTCGATCAGCAGCGCGCTCGCCGGCACCTTGCCATCGACGGTGAAACGCCCGCAGAACGCCGCATCGGCGGTGATCGCGCCGCGTCCGCGCAGCCGCAGCGTCTCGTTGATGCCCGGTATCAGGAACAGCAGTGACAGCGACGGATTGACGATGACGTTGCGCAGGCTGTCGATGCGATTATTGCCGCGCCGGTCCGGCAGCACCAGCCGCGTTGGCGAGAGCACATGTACGAAGCCCGGCCCATCCCCGCGCGGCGAGGTGTCGATGCGCTGCCCGTCGCTGGTGGCGACAACCACGAACGGCGCCCGCGCAATGAAGCGCTCGTAGGACGGGGTCAGCCGCGCAGCCTCCTTGACGATGGAAGCCCGCGAAGGTTCGCCGTAGAGCGCTTCCAGCGCCTCAAGCGTGTCGATGGTCGTGGGATCATCTGGTGCATGCATGGGTGCGGCCTCTCCTGCGGCACGGATGACTAGCACACACCCCCAGGCAACACACCCGCCAAAGACCATCGCGAGTTTCGTGTCGCTGACACCCACAACGCAAAAGGCCCGGCCGAAACGGCCGGGCCTTACGCGCGAACTGGAAGGTTTACGCGAACCGGATTACTTCGCGGCCTTGGCCACGGCAGTCTCGACCGGCTTGTAGGCTTCCTTGGCCAGATCGATGTACAGCTCGCCGATCTTGTTGGCCTGGGCGACGAAGCCCTCATAGGCGGTCTTGGCGTAGTTCGACTGGATCTCCACGGCCTTGTCGAGGGTCTTGGCACCCATCAACTGCTCAAGCGCCGCCGAGCCGTCCTCGAAGGACTTCTTCGAGTAATCGGTCATCTCGGCTGCGATCGCCTGCACGCCCTTGCTGACCACGCCGAGGCTCTTCATCGCCGCGTCGACGTTTTCCTTGCCAGCCTTCTGAATGTCTTCAAATCCGTTGATCATCGTCATCTCCATCGGTTTCCAGAACCGGCACAACCCCGGCTCGACCCCATTTCACTGACGGCCCCGCGCCGTCGCCTGCTTTGTTACGTGGCGTTTGACACCACGCTATGCTGCGTTGCACAATCAAATATATGCACCGCAACATAAATGTCAAGAAAAATTGTGCACCGCACCATCGTTAAGGATGAAACCGGTTATGCCTACCCCGCCATCCAATCGCCGTGTTTTACGCTTTCCTAACTGGCGCCACCTAATTTCGGGGATCGGGTTTACCTATCGATCGTGTGCCGTCGCCGTTGTATCCGGCCGTCGCGCGGTCCTTGTCCCAGAAGCGCACCGATGAATGTGTGACGCGTGGTGGCCCTTGTGTCGGAGAGTAGCGTTGATGCGTATGCGTATCTGGTTGGCGTCGTTTCTTACCGTGTTCCGTTTCCCTGCCGCGCTCGCGACCGTGTTGGTCGCCACATGCTTTTTCGCCACGCTTACGCCTGATGCCGTAGCAGCGCCGCGCTATGCGGCGATCGCGGTCGATGGCGCGACGGGGCGGATCGTTGAATCCAAGAATGCCAACGGCAAGCGGTTCCCCGCCTCGCTGACGAAGATCATGACGCTCTATGTCGTCTTCGAGGAACTGGACGCCGGCCGGCTGACGCTGGACACCCGCATGCGCGTGTCGAAGCGCGCCGCCGCGCAGATCCCCTCCAAGATCGGCCTCAAGCCTGGCCAGACCATCAAGGTGCGCCATGCGATCCTGGCGCTGGTGACGAAGTCGGCCAACGACGTCGCGGTGGTTGTCGCCGAACATATCTCCGGCAGCGAGTCCAAGTTCGCCGGCCGCATGACCCGCACCGCCCAGCAACTCGGCATGACACGTACCGTGTTCCGCAACGCCTCCGGCCTGCCGAACCGGGAGCAGATCACCACCGCCCGCGACATGGCCACGCTCGGGCGCATGATCCAGATCAACTTCCCGCATCATTACAAGTACTTCGCGACCCGCACCTTCAGCTACCGCGGACGCACCTACCGCAACCACAACCGTCTGGTCGGCCGCATGAAGGGCGTCGACGGTATCAAGACCGGCTACATCCGCGCCTCGGGCTTCAACCTGGTCTCCTCGATCCGCCGCGACGGCAAGCATGTCGTCGCCGTGGTGATCGGCGGACGCTCCGGCGCCGCGCGCAACGCTGCCATGGAACGGCTGCTGATCCGCGCGCTGAAGAAGGTGAAGCCCGCCAACCGCAATCTGCTCGCCCGCGCCATCCCGATGCCGCGCTCCAAGCCGCAGGCGCCGGCTGCCTATCAGGGGGCACCCCTCCAGCCGCAACAGGTCGCGGCCGCCGCACCGGCCCCCGCGCCGGCCGCCGGCAACGGTCCGCTGCCCCTGGTCCCCAACGGCCGCGGCGGTTTCATGGTCGCATCGCCGGCACCCCAGCCGGTGCCCGCGCCTCAGCCGGTCGCAGCCGCGCCGCAGCCTGCACCGATCCAGGTGGCCGCGCTGACGCCCCCACCTCAGCATGCCGCCGCCAGCGGGCTCGTTCCGCAAGCGCCGGTGCCCACCAACGTGACTGTCGGCGAAGGCATGCCGCGGATCACGGTAATCAAGCCGCTGCGCAACATTCCCGCGCCGAGCCGCCCGGTCGCCGTTGCCCCGCAGCAACAGCCCGCGCAGCAGATCGCCGCGCAACCCGCGCCGGCGCTTGCACCGCAACCAGTTGCGCCGCAGCCGGTCGCCACCCGGCCTGCCCCCGTGCTCGTGCCCGGTGGCTACGCGATCCAGATCGGCGCCATGCCCGACGAGCAGGCCGCCCACAAGCTGCTGGCCCTGGCGCAGTTGCGCGCCGGCCATCTGCTCGCCGGCCGCGATCCCTTCACGCAGATGATCGACAAGGATGGCGCCACGCTATGGCGAGCGCGTTTCGCCGGCTTCGACCGCGCCGGCGCGCGCAACGCCTGCGAGGCGCTGAAGTCGCAGAACTTCGGCTGTTTCCCGGTTCGTAACTGACCGGTGGTTGATGTGAGGGGCCCGGTGGCGTCAGGAGCGTTTGCGGTGGGTGTTCAACAGCAGATCCTTGGCCTCGTTAATCTTGGCCGCCAGATAGGTCGTACCGCCCCGGTCGGGGTGCAGCCGCTTCATCAGGGTCCGGTGCGCGGCGCGGATATCGGCCTGGCTCGCGCCGGGCGACAGCCCAAGAATCTCGTAGGCTTCATCCTGCGTCATTGGGCCGCCAACCGGACCGCTCTCGCCCTCGCCCCGGCCCGTATCCGCATCTGCGCTCTCACGCCAGCCGGGCGCCCTGCGATCAAGATACGCTTCCAGCAGGGCCGCTGATTCCGGGTCAACGTCGGCGAACATCTCGAAGATCTCCTCAACGTCCAGCTCGTCCAGACGCCGTCCGGCGTGCGCTCCCTTGATGATGCGCCCGTCCATCGCCCCGGTGTCGTGATCGAGCGTCATCTCCAGCCAGGCCGCGCGCACCGTCGAGGCGCTGCCCGGTGACTTGTACATGCGCGCCCCGAAGCCGCTGGCCATCGGCACGGGACGGCCGAGCAGCGACAGCGCGAAGACGCCGACCGGCACCGCAAAGTACCAGCGCCCGCCATAGGCCAGCGCCGCGGCGACCGCCAGCCCGGTAATGCCGCCCACCAGCCGAAGGCTCCTCGCGACGACGCGCGGGTCCGACTGAACGAACAGGTTCAGCGCGAACACGATCATTACGACGACGAACAGCCCAATCAGAAATGCGCCCATGGTCTCCGCCTGTCAGCGCTTCATCTGGGCAATCAGCAACCGCCCCTGCCCACCGCGCTTGCGCGAGAAGTCATCGAGCGCCTTGTAGCCGCCCGCCGCATAGACCGCCACCGCCGACAGCAATTCACGCAACTGCGCCGCAGACCCTGGATCGAAGCGGCAATAAGCCCCGCCCGAGAGCCGCGCGATCTCGCGAAACGCCTGTTCGGCGATCGGGTCGTGGCCTTCCTGGAACAGGAAGACAGGCACCTTGAGCAGCCCCAGCTCGCCGGCCATGGCGCACAGCGTATCGACGCTCTCCTCCATCGCGTCCCCGACATAGACCAGGCCCTGAACCGGCGCCTTCTTGGTCTCCTGGCGGGCGTGTTTGAGCACGCGCTCGATCTGGGTGTGTCCGCCACGGCAATCGATGCGCGTCATGGTGCGTGCCAGCGCCTCGGCGTTGCATTGCCACTTGCCGGCGCGGCATTCGCGAAAGCCGCGGAAATAGACGAGCTGAATGTCGAGGCCGCCGACCGCACCCGCCTCCTTGAACATGTCCGCCTGCAGCATGCATGCGGTGTCCCAGGTCGGTTGCCGGCTCATGGTGGCATCAAGCGCGAAGATCAGCCGGCCGCGCGCACCCGCCGGCTTGTTGGCCGCAGGAGCCATCACTCGCGCCTTGTCCAGAAAGGCGGCGATCTCCGAGGTGCTGGAGCGCGCGGCGGCCGGCTTGCCGCCTTCCGCGCGTTCGCCTACCGGCTTCGCCATATCCGTCTTGCGTTCGGCCATGCCTTCTTGCCCGGACCTGGAAATACCGTTCCAGGCGCTTGTCTCCGCAGCACAACTTACGTGCAGAATGTGGCGTCGGACGCGCCTGTCAGCAAGCGCTTGCCGGACAAACGGCGCCTAGGCTGTATCGACAGTCAGGTTTCGGGCGTGGCGCGAGACGGATTTCGTCGCTGACAAGGCAGCGGGGTACAGGAAACCTAGCTGGTTTTCAAATCCCCGATAACGCCGTCGGGGGCGAAAACCGCCGCGTCCTGCAAGGATATGGCCAAAATCGCCCATTTCGGCGTTGCAAAGCGCTAGAAAGGGATGACCCTTGCGTCGGCTTTGCGCCTGGAACTGAACGATTTTGGCGCATACCACGCTCCAAATCC
>JANQNT010000013.1 GCA_028279445.1 Tepidamorphaceae bacterium
GGGAGGATTCGAACCCCCGACCCCCAGATTCGTAGTCTGGTGCTCTATCCAGCTGAGCTACCGGCGCGCGGACCGCGATGTCTAGCCCCCGTGGCGCCGCCTTGCAAGGGGGCAATGCCGCCGCTGGACCCGGCTTGGACGCAACCGGCTCAACCGGCCTCGCGAGCGCCGCGGGCGGCCTTGGCGCGGCCCTTGCCGCGGGCGGACGCCAGATCGGTGACGCGATCGGGAATCGTGAACTCGAAGACCGCGCCGATGGCACTCTCCACCAGCCTGAGCTCGCCGCCATGGGCACGCACCAATTCGGCGGCGATCGCCAGGCCAAGCCCGGTGCCGCCGGGCCGCGCGGAGCCCTTGAAAGCCTGGAACAGGTTCTCGCGCGCCGCGGCGGGGACGCCGGGACCGGTATCGGAGACCGCCACCGTCACGGTGGTGCCTTCGCGGCGCGCATCGATACGAATCTGATCGCTTGTCGCATCGATGGCCCCGCGGGCTTCGAGCGCCTGGCGGGCGTTGCGGCCGAGATTCATCAGCACGCGGAACAACTGGTCGCGGTCGGCATCGATCTCAAGCTCCGCCTCGACGCCATTGACGAAGGAGAGCTCGGCCTCCTCGAAGCCAAGCGTCACCGCCGCCTCGGCAACCAGCGCCCGCAGCTCAACCCGGCTGCGTTCGGGCGGCGCCTCCTGTGCACGGCCGTAGCGCAGCGTGTTGGTGCAGAACGTGATCGCCCGGTCGAGCGTCGCGACAAGACGCGGCGCGAAGCGCTGCACCTTCGGGTCGTCGATGTCGCCGAGCCGGTCGCCGACGAGTTGGGCGGCGGCCAGCAGGTTGCGCAGATCGTGGTTGATCTTGCTGACCGCCAGGCCAAGCGCCGCGAGATGGTTCTTCTGCTGCAGCGTTCCGTTGAGCTGGCGCTGCATCGCTTCCAGCTCGCGCTCGGCCACCCCGACCTCGTCACCACGACCGGACGGCGTGATGATGCGCCCGGTATCCTCCGGATCGCGGCTGAAGGCGACCATGGATTCCGTCACCCGGCGCATCGGCTGCACCAGCAACCAGTTGAGACTGAGATAGACCAGTGCGGCGGTGAACACCGAAATCAGGATCGACAGGGTGAGGATATTGATCGCATAGCGCCACATGGCGTCGATCAGCGGCGCGGCCTTGATCACCAGTTCGACCATCTCGCCTTCGCGCGGGCCCTTGCCCATGACCCGCAGCACCCGATCGGGCGGCGCCGCCAGCATGGCCATCGCCTCGCCGATCGGTCGCCACATGCCGGGCTGGGAGAGGTCCACGTCCTGATCGACGGTGGCCGGCATGTCGGAGACAGCCAGCAACTGGCGGCTCTCGCCACGCTTCACGGCCAGGGTCAGGGCGCCGAGCGAATCGAGAATGTCGCGTTGCAGGTCCGGCGGCACCATGGCGTCGGGCGCAGCATCGAACACGCGGGCCGCCAGGCGGGCCTGATTGAGCTGGTCTTCCAGCCAGGTCACCCGGAAGTTGGCGATCGACGGCACGAAGATCAGCACTTCCGACAGCATCACGAACAGGATGGTCAGAACCAGCAGCTTGCCCGACAGGCCGAAGCGGCGGCGCGGCGGCCGCTGTCCGGCATCCGTGGCATCGTCACCCTGCCGCTTCGTCTTGCCCTGTGGTCGCGTCATCGCCTGTTCCCATGCGTGGGAATACTCAACCGAACTTGCGCAGGAATCCTATCGCGCGCCTCAGCCAGATATTGGTCAGGCTGGGCTTGTAATAGTTGATTGCGGCCCTTTTACCGATCTCGGTCAGTGTCGGATAGGGCGAGACGAAGCCGGTCATCTTGGCCACCTTCATCTTGTTGAGGATCGCCAGCCCCCACATCTGGATGATCTCGCCAGCCTGCGCGCCGACGATCGTCGCACCGAGAATGCGGCCCTTGGCGTCGGTGACAACCTTGATCAGCCCGTCGGTCTCGCGTTCGGCCTGGGCGCGGTCATTCTCCGCGTAGGGCCAACGCAATACGCGGATGTCGTGACCCGCCTCGCGGGCCGCAGCTTCCGTAAGGCCCACATGGGCCAGCTCCGGATCGGTATAGGTGACCCAGGGAATGTGGCCGGTCTCCACCTTGACCGGCATGCGGAACAGCGCGTTCCGGATCACCAAGCCGGCGTGGTAGTTGGCGACGTGGGTGAATTGCAACCCGCCGATCACGTCGCCGATGGCATAGACTTTTCGGTTCGACGTGCGCAGCCCCTTGTCGACCTTGATGCCGCGGCGGTCGTGGTCGATGCCGGCGGCATCGAGACCGAGCCCATCCACATTGGCCGCCCGTCCGGCGGCGACCAGCAGATGGCTCCCCTTGATCGTGTCGGTGCCATCGGGCGTCTCCAGGGCCAGCTCGACACTGCCCTTGGCCGCCTTCTTGGCGCCAACCACCTTGACGCCGCCGCGAATGTCGATGCCCTCATCGGCGAGCTGCTTGAGCACGACCTCGGTGAGTTCGGGGTCGTCCTTGCCGAGCGGGCTGAACGCTTCCAGCACGGTCACTTCGGCGCCAAGCCTGCGAGACGCCTGGGCCAGCTCCATGCCGATCGGCCCGCCACCGATGATCAACAGCTTCTCCGGGCGCTCGACCAGGTCGAAGAAGGTCTCGTTGGTGAGGTAGGGCACCGCGTCCAGCCCCGGAATCGGCGGCACCATGGGCGAGGAGCCGGTGGCGATGACGAAGCGGCGCGCCTTGATGCGGGTGGAGCCGGCCTGCACGGTATCGGCGTCGACGAAATGACCCGCCTCCTCGATCACCCGTACACCGAGGCCGGTGAAACGCTCCACGGAGTCGTTGGGCGCGATCGCGCCGATGACGCCATGCACATGGTCGTGCACCGCCTTGTAGTCGACCCGGGGGCGTGCATTGGAAATACCGAACTTGTCGGCCGTGCGCATCGCCTTGGCGCGTTTGCCCGCGGCGATCAGCGCCTTGGAGGGGACGCAGCCATAGTTGAGGCAGTCGCCACCCATCTTGCCCTTTTCCAGCAGCACCACCGGCACGCCGAATGCAGCCGCCGCGGCTGCGACGGACAATCCGCCGGAGCCCGCGCCAATCACGCAGATATCGGTTTCAATCGTGTCGGCCATTTCACGTCAGTCCTGTGTTCAAGGCGTCGTTGGTCCTGCGGCACTGCGCCAATGGATATGCAGCCGGCGCGCGGCGATTGCACCGTAACGTCATATAGCTTTCAGTTTGTGCCGTCGGCCTGGGATGCGCCGCGGCCGAGGAAACGCTTGGCGATCGGGGGGATCAGCGCCAGCAACGCCAGCAGCGCGAAGGCCGCGATCACCTCGCCGGTGAGCAGCGAGGAAACGCTCAGGTCGAACTGGCAGTCCGGTACGCCCGCACAGGCCTCGCGCTGCTTTTCGATGACGCTGTCGAGACCGGCTCCAACGACCGAGTAAGTGAAGGTGCCGGGAATGATGCCGACGGCGGTCGCCACCACGTAGGTGACCAGCGGCACGCCGAGCAGCGCCGGCGCGAGATTGACCAGCCAGAAGGGAAAGATCGGCGCCAACCGCAGGAACAGCAGGTAGCTGAACGCGTTCTCATGGAAACCCTTCGACAGCTTGTCGAGCCACGGCCCCGCACGCGCCGATAGCGAGCTGCCGATCGCGGTACGCGCCACCAGAAACACGCCGGTTGCACCGAGCGTTGCCGCGAAGACCGCGATGACGCCGCCCCAGAACCAGCCGAACAGCAAACCGCCGGCAATGGTCAGGATGGTGGCGCCGGGCAGCGACAGAACCACCGAGACGATGTAGACGGCGATGAAGGCGGCGACGGCAACGGCGATGTTGTCGGACACGAACGCACCAAGCGCGGCACGGTTCTCGGCCAGCGCGGTCAAGGACAGATAGCGGTGCAGCCCGGTTGTATAGGCGACAGCCATCGCCACCACGAGGATCGCCACCGGCAGCAGTCGGCGCAGCAGCGAGGCCTTGGCCGGACTGGCGGCCGTCGCTTGCTCCGGTTCGCGGCCAGGTTCGCTCATATCGCTGTTCATCGCGTTCAACTCCCCGGCGTCGGGATTTACCTTCGCAGTCATCTTGCTGACGTCCCCCAGCGGTAGGTGTTCCTTCGATAGCACGATCTCGGCCTCACGGCGCGGTCTGATCGAGGGTTGCCGGGGCGGGATGAGCAATAGGTAACAATTCGATGCGCAATTGCAGCGGCGGCATACATATTCTCACCCAGACGTGACCCAAACGTGAGCCGGACGGCCCAGCCGCGTGACCTGTGCGTGATGACGCAAAAGTGCCGACCTGCCATGTCGTTGACTTGCCCCGAGGCGCATGCGTATAAGCCCGCTCAACGCAGGTACGCACTGGCTGAAATGAGGCGTGCGTTTGCAGCGATCCGACGCATCATGGCGGCGGTTGCGAACGCTTTGCCTGCCAACGACACGCCTGCCAACGACATGGCAGTTCCGCGCCGCACGGGCGACGATCGTCGCCAGCGGGGCGATCGCGCCCGACCAGGCGCCAAACGAATGGAGACGGGTAGTGAAACGGACTTTTCAGCCGAGCCGGCTGGTCCGCAAGCGCCGCCACGGGTTTCGCGCGCGCATGGCGACAAAGGCCGGGCGCAGGGTTCTGGCGCGACGGCGTGTGCGCGGCCGCAAGCGGCTGTCGGCCTGACACGGTCAACGGCGCCACAATGGCTGCGCAGGCGGCATGACTTCCTGCATGCGCAGGCGGGACGCAAGGCGGTTCGGCCTGGCTTCGTGCTGACGGCGCGCTCGCGCAAGGACGAGGCCGCGGACATCGCCCGCACCGGACTGACCGTCAGCCGCAAGGTGGGCGGGGCGGTGCAGCGCAACCGGGTACGCCGGCGGCTGCGCGAGATTGTCCGGCAGGTGGCGCCCGAAGGCGCCCGGGCCGGCTACGATTACGTGGTGATTGCGCGCGCCGCGGCGCTCACCATGGGGTTCGACGCGTTGCGGCGCGACATGGAAAGCGCGTTCCGCAGCGTGCACGCTGCGCCGCGGGCCCGGCGCAACAGGTCATGAACCCACGACCTGGCCGACAGGACGCCGATCGGTAAGAGGCCGATCGACCGAGACGATTGGGAGCGCAGCGGGTCCGCGATGATCGACAATCGCAACTACATCATCGCCATTGCGATGTCCTTCGTGGTGCTGGTGTTCTGGCACTTCATGTTCAATGCACCTCGTATCGAGGAGCAGCGTCAGGAACAACTGCGCCAGCAGGAAATCGCTGCCCAGCAGCCCGTGCCGGAAACCGGCGTCGGGGTGCCGCAGCCCGACGCCGCCGCACCGCCTGGCCAGATACCCGGCCAGGCGCCGGTTCCGGGCGGCGCTGTCATCGACAGGGCCGCCGCCCTTGCCGCGTCGCCGCGTGTGATCATCGAAACGCCGGAAATCTCGGGCTCGCTGTCGCTGCAGGGCGGGCGCATCGATGATGTCGTGCTGCGCCAGTATCGCGAGACCGTGGCGCCGGACAGCGACAACATCGTGCTGCTGTCGCCGTCAGGCGCGCCTGACCCCTTCTATGCGGAGTTCGGCTTCGTCGGCGCCCAGGGCAACGAACTCGCGCTGCCGAACGCCGACACGCTGTGGACGCTGGTCAGCGGCCAGACGCTGACGCCGGGCTCGCCCATCGTGCTGGAGCACACCGCCGGAGAGCTGACCTTCCGGCGCACCGTCTCCATCGACGAGGAATTCCTGTTCACCATCGAGGATTCCATCGCCAACGGCAGCGGCGAGGCGGTCACGCTCTATCCCTACGGCCTGGTGTCGCGCCACGGCATTCCGCAGATCATCAACTTCTTCATCCTGCACGAGGGCCTGATCGGCGTTCTCGGCGAGGATCACGGCCTGCAGGAGGTCGACTACGACGACCTTATCGAACAACCGGCGATGTCGTTCGACACCACCGGTGGCTGGCTCGGCATCACCGACAAGTACTGGGCAACGACCCTGATCCCGGATCAGCAGCGCAGCAACAAGGCGCGCTTCGCATCCGGCAGCATCGGTCCGGTGAACACCTTCCAGGCGGATTATCTCGGAGAGGGCATCACGGTGCCCGCCGGCGGCCAGGCGGCAATCACCAACCGGCTGTTTGCCGGCGCCAAGGAGGTCTCCGTCATCGACAGCTACGAGACGGCGCTGGGGATCGACCGGTTCGAACTGCTGATCGACTGGGGCTGGTTCTATTTCATCACCAAGCCGCTGTTCTTCCTGATCGACTACTGCTTCCGCCTGTTGGGCAACTTCGGCGTCGCCATCCTGGTCGTCACGGTGCTGATCAAGCTCGCCTTCTTCCCGCTCGCCAACCGCTCCTACAAGTCGATGGCGGGGATGAAGAAGGTGCAGCCGGAGATGATGAAGATCCGCGACCGCTACAAGGACGACAAGGTCAAGCAGCAACAGGCGATGATGGAGCTCTACAAGCGCGAGAAGATCAATCCGCTGTCGGGCTGCCTGCCGATCCTGTTGCAGATTCCGGTCTTCTTCGCGCTCTACAAGGTGCTGTTCGTCACCATCGAGATGCGCCATGCGCCGTTCATCGGCTGGATCAAGGATTTGTCGGCGCCCGACCCGACCAGCCTGTTCAACCTGTTCGGGCTGATCCCGTGGGACCCGCCGAGCTTCCTGCTGATCGGCGTGTGGCCGCTGGCAATGGGCATCTCGATGTTCATGCAGATGCGGCTCAATCCGCCGCCGCCCGACCCGACCCAGGCGATGATCTTCAACTGGATGCCGCTGCTGTTCACCTTCCTGCTGGCATCGTTCCCGGCGGGTCTCGTGATCTACTGGACCTGGAACAACCTGCTCTCCATGGCGCAGCAGTACTACATCATGCGCCGCCAGGGCGTTGACGTGGACCTGTGGGGGAACACGATCGCGGTGTTCAAGGGTGGCTCCAAACCCGACGAGAAGACCTGACCCGGTCATGACCGTGCCATGAGCACGCCTGTCGACGAAGCGGCAGATGCCGCACACGAAGAAGCCGCCCGGCGGCTGTTTTCGGCGCCCATCGACTTCATGCTCGGCGTGACGCGGATCGCCGACCTGCCCGATCCGAACGTACCGGAGGTCGCCTTCGCGGGACGCTCCAATGTCGGCAAGTCAAGCCTGATCAACGCGGTCACCGGCCGCAGGCAACTGGCGCGCACCTCCGGCACGCCGGGCCGCACCCGCGAGATCAATTTCTTCAACCTGTCCGACCGCATCCGCATCGTCGACCTGCCGGGCTACGGCTATGCCAGCGCGCCCAAGCGCACGGTCAGGACCTGGACCAACCTGATCCACGACTATCTGCGCGGCCGGGTGAACCTTTCCCGCGTGTTCCTGCTGATCGACGCACGCCACGGCCTGAAACCGGCCGACACGGCGATCATGGATACGCTCGATGCGGCAGCGGTGTCGTGGCAGGGCGTGCTGACCAAGGCGGACAAGCCGAAGCCGGAGAGCTTCGGCAAGGTGTTCGCCGAGACCGCCGCTGAGCTCGCCAGGCGGCCGGCGGCCCATCCGGTCCTGATCGCCACCTCAAGCGTGTCGGGCGCGGGGCTGGATGCGCTGAGAGCCGAAATCCTCGATCTGGCGCTGGCGGAGGTCAGTCCCCAGACCTGAACGCCTGCCAGGTCCTGTGACGCATGTCGCGGGCGGCCGGCGGACAGGTTTCCATCGGACGAAGCCGGACCGCGAGTTCGGGCGGCATGTTGATCGCCGGGTCGTCGCGCAATCCGGGTTCGAGATACCGGCTGGAGCCTGAAACCGCATTCATGTAGCCGGCGAAATTGGATGCCTCGGCCGCACTCCGGGGCGTCATCATCCAGTCGATGAAAACGCGGGCGTTCTCCACATGGGGCGCGCCGGCCGGCACCAGAAAATTGTCCTGCCACCAGCCGATGCCTTCCTTCGGGTAGACATAGACGACGTTTGCGCGGGACTGGCGCACGCGATGAGCGGAACTGTTCCACTGCATGTGAGCGGAGACCGCGCCGGTCAGCATCCGCGTCACGGTGCCGGTGGATGCATAGTCGGCGACGTGCGCAGCCTGGCGTTTCAGGAGTTCCAGGATACGGCTGTGGGCAGCGGTATCGGAGGTGCACGGGCCGATGCCGAGATAATAAGCGGCGGCGTTGAACACCTCGACCTCGTCATCGAGCATGCCGATGCGGCCCTTCAGCGCGTCCGGCGGATCGAACAGCACCGCCCAACTGTCCTCCACCTCGGCGCCATCCAGTGCCTTCGTGTCGTAGGAGAAGCCGACGGTGCCCCAGAGAAACGGCGCAGAGAACCGGCGTGCCGGATCGTAGGGCGGCGCATCGTGGGGCGCGGCGACGTGCCTGAAATTGTCCATGGCGGCCACGTCGATCGGCTCGGCCAGCCCTTCGCGGATCATGCGCGCAGCGGCGTAATCGGTCGGTACGACGACATCGACGCCGTGGCCGGGCTCGCGGATGCGGGCCAGCATCTGCTCGTTGGATTCATAGATCTGCAGCCGGATGCGGATGCCGGTCTCCTGCTCGAAGCGGGCGAGCAGGGACGGCGGCATATAGTTCGGCCAGTTGTAGAGGACGAGTTCGCCACCGTCCTGCGCACGCGCGGCTGCGAGCGTGGCGGTGAGCGCGGCGAGCAGGCACGCGCATGCCGCGAGCCAGCGCAGAGTGTCCTTCAATGACCCCATGAAATCCGGCAGTGGTTGTCCCCGTGCGTTAGGCTGTATCGACAGCCACTTAAGCACGCCGTGGCTCGACGCCGATACCCAGCCGTCGCGGTGGACGGCGCCCGGTGATCAGTACGGCGGCGTCACGCACCGCAGGCGGCAGCAGGCCGCCGCTGGTGGCAATGTAGCGCGTCTCCAGCGCCGGGCCGAACGTAAGCATGAAGCGGCGCAAGGCGTCGGGATCGGCGAAATTCGCGCCGTGGCTGTAGAAACCGGCTCCCGCGGAACGTAGCGCCGGTGCCAGATAGCCCTCGCCTGGATCGGCGAGCGGCAACAGGCCCAGTTCGAGCGTTGCCCTGCCGCTCTCGGCGCCGACGGCGATGGCCGCGCCGATGACGGCGGCCAGCAACTCTTCGTCCGCCTGACGCTCACCCTGCGGCACGAAGCGCGCGACGTCGATCGCCGCGTCGCCCTCCCGGCCGGTCCACAGGCTGGCGAAGGCGACCGGCGTGTCACCACGCTCCAGCAACACCACATCGCCGCGCGGCAGGCCATCCGCGCCAATCCGCATGTGAGCGAAGCGTGGCTCCGGCCCCTTGAGCTTGGCGCGCCAGGCGTCGTAGACCGCGCGGATCGGCGCGGCGTCGGCGCGCACCTCCGACGCGGTGACCAAACGCGCCGAAAGACCGGCGGGCAGGTCGGGCAGACCATCGGGCGGCAGCCTGAGATCGATCACCGCGCGGTCGCCGATCGGGGTCGGCAGCAGGTTGATCTCCGCCAGCAGCGGCGCGTCATCGAGACCCACGTCGAACAGGCAGGCATTGCCGCCCTCCGCCTCGGCGAGGTCGCGAAACCGCGCCAGCAGCGCCCGCCCCGCATCGGCCGCGCCGAACGGCGTACCGAGCGCCAGCCAGGTGCGCCGATGCACCGCGTACATCAGGAAGGCACGCTCCGCATCATCGATGAGGAACCGCTTGTCGCCGAGGAATGCAAGCCGCGCCATCGGCCGCACCGCCTGGCGCACCAGCCCGCGCACGGCGGTGGGGATTGTGGCGCTTGCGCCGGTGGCCTCGCTGACGCGCAGCGTGACGAAGCCAACGAAGGCGACAGCAACCAGCACCACCGCCAGCGACGAGCGCATGAAGCGGGCTGCGTATTCGTCCGGACCGAAGCGGCCGAGCGTCGCCGGATCGAGACCCGTCTCGCCGTAGATGAGCACGCCGATCCAGATGGAGAAGACGATGACGGTGGCGATCACGGCGACCCAGGTCGCCGGGAACGGCAGGTTGCGGTTGTGGCCGCGGCGCACAAAGCCACGACGCGTCGCCAGCAGGATCAACAGCACGAAGGCGAGCGCCACCGCCTCCTCGAAGTCGAAGCCGCGCAGGATGACGGCAGCCACGCCGAGCGCCAGCGCAATCACGGCAAACCGCCAGGCGCGGGTGAGCCTGCGGAACAGCCCGCGCGACAGGATCACCAGGCAAACGCCGGTGACGCCGGCGATGAGATGCGCCGCCTCGCGCAATCCCGGCGGCACCAGCGAGTTGACCCATTCGTTGCGCAGATGGTCGGGCGTCGCCGCGCCGGACAGCAGCATGAACGCGCCGCAGGCAAGCACCAGCAGGCCGACGATCTGGGGAGCTGCCGCGCCGCCAATGGCGAGCGCGGTGTTGCCGAGTCGGCGACCGGCGCCGAGGGGATGCAGCACTTCGTTGAGCGCCAGCAGCGCGGCCGCCACCGCCAGCGGCAGCAGGTAGTAGACACAGCGGAACAGGATCAGCCGCCCGAGGATCACCTCCGGCGGCGCATCCGGCAGCGCCAGCAGGATCATCGCCTCGAAGACGCCGATGCCACCGGGCGTATGCGCCAGCAGACCCAGCGTCAGCGCGGCGACAAAGATGCCGGCGAAGGCGGTGTAGCTGACGCCCAGTTCCTGCGGCATCAGCATGTAGAGCGCGGCGGAGGCGAACGCGATGTCGGCGAGCGCGATGGCGATCTGGCCCAGGGTCAGCCCCGGACCGGGCAGGCGCAGACGAAACCCGCGCACATAGAGCGCGCGTTCGCGCCACCCCACCCAGAGCGCATACAGCGCAAGGGCCGCCAGCATAGTGCCGCCGATGAGCTGGTTGAGCGTCACCGGCAGGCGATTGATCACCGACAGGGTTTCCGGCTCGACGATCAGGGCGATGCCGAGCGCCGACAGCGCGCCGAGAAAGAAGGTCAGTGTGGAGATACCGGTCAAGGCGGCGATGTCGACGGCGGTCAGGCCCTCGAGCGAATAGATGCGGTAGCGGATCGTGCCACCGGTCAGCAGCGCCAGGCCGATATTGTTGGAAAAGGCATAACTGGTGAACGAGGCGAGCGCGGTATGGCCGTACGGCACCTTGCGCTTGATGTGATGCAGCGCGACCGCGTCGTAGCCGGTCAGCGTCAGGTAGCTGAGCGCGGTGAAGCCGATGCTGGCCAGCAGGGCGTTCTGCTCGATGGAGGTGAAGGCGACGAGAACGTCGCCGACCTCGACCCCCGACAGGATGCGCTGCAGGGCAAACAGCGCGGCGGCGAAGACCACCAGGCTGACCGCCACCCCGATCCAGCGCCACATCGATGGCCGTGCCGCCGCCGTTTCGTCGATGGGTCGATCCGCGCTCACGCCGGGCCTCCCAGCAGATGTGCCTAGGGCTTGTCGCCACCGTCGCGCAGCCGCGAGACGGCGTTGGCATGGGCATCGAAGCCTTCGTAGCGGGCGAAGCGTGCCGCATGGGGCGCGAGCGCATCGAAGCCGGCGCGCGACAGATGCGCGACCGTCTGGCGCTTCATGTAGTCGAACACCGAGAGCGGCGAGCAGGTGCGCGCCGTGCCCGATGTCGGCAGCACGTGGTTGGGGCCGAGCACGAAATTGGCGATGGAGATGGCCGAATGCTCGCCGAGCAGGATTTCGCCGGCGTGGCGCAGTTCGCCGAGGTAAGGCCAGGGGTCGGCGGCATGCACCATCAGGTGCTCGGGCGCGTAATCGTTGATGAAGCGGCAGGCGGCTGCGCGGTCCGGCGCGATCAGGATGCCGCCGGCCTCGCCGGCGAGCACCGCCGACGCGTAGCCGACCCGCTCGTTGCTCATGTGTGGCCAGAGCGACGCCATCTCGGCGATAACCCTGTCGGCGAGGCCGGCATCATCGGTGACCAGATAGACCGACGAATCGTCGCCATGCTCGGCCTCGTTGAGGAGGTCGAGCGCCACCTTGCGCGGATCGGCGGTGGCATCCGCCAGGACGATGGATTCGCTCGGGCCGGCCGGCGAGCCGGGATCGATGCGGTCGGTCAGCAGGCGCTTTGCGGCCATGAACCAGGGGCTGCCGGGCCCGACAATCTTGTCGCAGCGCGGCACGGTCGCGGTGCCATAGGCTGCCGCCGCGACGGCCTGGGCGCCGCCGGACTTGTAAACATCCGTGATGCCCGACAGCGAGCAGGCGAACAGCGTCGCATCGTCGATGCGGCCGTCCGGCGTCGGTGGCGTCAGCACGGCGATGGTCTCCACGCCGGCCACCCGCGCGGGAATCGTCGTCATCAGCGCCACGGAGGGGAACGCGCCCTTGCCGCGCGGAACGTAACAGGCGACCGCGCGCACCGGTGTCCAGCGGTCGCCGGCAAGCACGCCGGGGGCCATCTCCTTCAGCCACATTTCCTCGGGCATCTGCGCCAGGTGGAACCGTTCGATGGCATCCGCGGCGAAGCGCATGGTGTCCTTCAACTCGCCGTCGAGGCGCGCTTCGGCGGCGGTGAAATCCTCCGCCGTCACCTTGATCGCGTCGGGCGCGACCGTGGCGCCGTCGAAGCGCTCAGCGCATTCGGCAAGCGCCACGTCACCACGCGCGGCGACATCGTCGATCACCGGACGCACGTCGTCCATGTAGCGCGCAAGATCGCTCTCGGTGCGCAGCAGCAAGGCCTGATAGGCCTCGGGCGCGAGCCGGTCGAGGTGCAGGACGCGGGGCGGTTTCGGCATGGCGATCGACTTTGTCTCGGACAGTGGAACCGGCGTCCGCCGGCGCCCATCTATTGGACGTACGCGCGGATCGCGGCTCATTTACGCCCATTCCAAGGTTGCGAACACCCCCGAAGTTCCGCCAGGCGCGGCAATTGTGCATTGCCGCCGGGCTTTGGAAGCCGGCGGGAATGTGCTTAAAGGCCCCGAACAAAAAGGCATAATGGCCAATGACCGGGCGCGCTGAATATTGCCGCGGCCGCATCAGGCGAGGCGTGACACCATGCGGATCATCATTCTGGGTGGCGACGGCTTCTGCGGCTGGCCGACGGCGCTGCATCTGTCCAAGCTCGGCCACGAGATCGCCATCGTGGACAACCTGTCCCGGCGCAAGATCGATGTCGAACTGGAAGTGGAATCGCTGACGCCGATGCGCCCCATCGGCGAGCGGGTGCGCGCCTGGCGGGAGGTTTCCGGCCACGACATCCGCTTCGAGGCGTTCACCATCGGCGAGGACTACGACCCGTTGCTGGGGCTGATCCGCGAGATGGTGCCCGACGCCATCGTGCATTTCGCCGAGCAGCGCGCCGCGCCCTATTCGATGAAATCGAGCCAGCACAAGCGCTACACCGTGCGCAACAACCTGATGGCCACCAACGACATCTGCGCGGCGATCGTGGAATCGGGCATTGATGCCCATCTGGTGCATCTGGGCACGATGGGCGTCTACGGCTACGGTAGCGCCGGCATGCGCATCCCGGAAGGCTATCTGCCGATCAAGCTGGAAACCGATTCCGGCGACCTGATCGACCAGGAGATTCTCTATCCGGCCAATCCGGGCTCGATCTACCACATGACCAAGACGCAGGATCAGTTGTTCTTCCACTTCTACAACAAGAACGACCAGCTCAAGGTAACCGACCTGCACCAGGGCATCGTCTGGGGCACGCAGACAGCGGAGACCCGGCTCGACGAACGGCTGATCAACCGGTTCGACTATGACGGCGACTACGGCACGGTGCTCAACCGCTTCCTGATGCAGGCGGCTATCGGCTATCCGCTGACCGTGCACGGGACCGGCGGGCAGACGCGCGCCTTCATCAACATCCAGGACACCGTGCGCTGCGTGCAACTGGCGATCGAGAACCCGCCGCAGACATCCGCCCGCGTCAACATCCTCAACCAGATGACCGAGACGCATCGGGTCCGCGAACTGGCACAGATGATCTCGGACATGACCGGCGCACCCATCGACTACGTGGCCAACCCGCGCCAGGAGGCAGACGAGAACGACCTGCATGTCACCAACGACCGGTTCCTGGCCATGGGGCTCGATCCGATCACCCTGCAGGCCGGCCTGCTGAACGAGGTGACGGAGATCGCCAAGCGCTATGCGGATCGCTGCGACCGCAACAAGATTCCCTGCCGCTCGGCCTGGAATCGCGACCGCGCGGCGGCCATCTGATCGCTCCATGCGCCATCGCGGACGGCGCGGTGAGTTGACAGCGCCGCTCGCAAGCCGACATCTGTATGCATGGGGGCGGACGGCGCCGGCTTGAGGCTTGCCGGTGCCAGCGCCGGGTGTAGCAGTTCCGTGCGGCCATGAACCGGTATTACGCAATCCTGTCGAAACGCGCGCATGCGCTGGGCTCGAACAACGAACCCGGCCGTAAGGCGCTGTATGCGCAGGTGCGCGCCCAGCTCGACAAGATGATCGATGCCGCCGATCCGCCGATGTCCACCTATCAGCGGCTGATGCAGATGCAGGCGCTGGAAACGGCGATCGCCGACGTGGAGGCGGAAGTCAGGCGCACCAACGCGGCGGCCGAGGAGAAGAGGGCCGCCGCTGCCCGGCGTGCGCAGGAGCAGCGCGAACAGGCGGCCAAGGGCGATCCATCCGCCACCGGCGGCGACACAGGGCACGCGCAGACGGCCGGCTCCAGCACGCCAATGCCGCCGCGCCAGGGACGCAAAGTGGAGGAAATCCTCGAAGACGATCCCGACGCGCAGCTCTCGCCGGGCCTCATCATCGTCATCATAGGCAGCTTGTTCCTGCTGATGCTGATCGGCGTGGTGATCGCGCTCGACCCGTCATCGTTCGACCTGCTGGGCCAGAATCCGGCGACCCCGGACCAGCAGTAGGGCCTGCGGCCGCCTCTGCAGCGAGGGCAACGCCAGACGGTCCGGTTCACGAATCAGTCTACAGTCGCGACCATGTCCGGACTTGATGCGCCCTTCATCACGATTGGCGCCCACGCGATCAGCTATCAGCAGGCTCTGGTCGGCGCGCTCTTGTTGCTGGGGCTCGCCGCCGTGGCCGGCGTTGTCGCCGCGGTTTCCGCCGGCCGGGCGCGGCGCGAGGCGGCCCAGGCCGGAGCCGAGCACACCCGGCAACTGGAAAGCCAGCTCGCCGAATTGACGCGACAGCAGGTGGAGATGTCGGCGCGGGTGCAGAGCATGTCCGACGTGTTCGGCCGCGGGCAGTCGGAACTCGCCCATGGTCTGCGCGAGCAACTCGCCGGCTTTGGCCACCGGCTGGGCCAGAACCTGACCACCCAGGCGGAGGCGACGCACAAGAACCTGTCCCAGCTCAACGAGCGGCTGGCGGTGATCGACGCGGCGCAGAAGAACCTCACCGAACTGTCGCGCGACGTGGTCAGCCTGCAGGACATTCTCGCCAACAAGCAGCAGCGCGGCGCCTTCGGCCAGGGGCGCATGGAGGCGATCATCGCCGACGCCCTGCCCGACGACGCCTTTGCCTTCCAGCCAACGCTGTCCAACCGAACGCGGCCCGACTGCCTGATCCGCCTGCCGAACGATGCGCCGGACCTCGTCGTCGATGCGAAGTTTCCGCTGGAAGCGTTCAGCGCGTTCCGCGACGCGGAAACCGAGCCGGAGCGCAAGGCCGCAGCGCAACAACTGCGTACCGACGTCTCCAAGCACATCAATGATATCGCCGAACGCTACTTCCTGCCGGGCGAGACCCAGGACATCGCGCTGATGTTCGTGCCGTCGGAATCGGTCTATGCCGACCTGCACGAGCATTTCGACGCACTGGTGCAGAAGGCCTACAAGTCACGCGTCGTTATCGTCGGTCCGAGCCTGCTGATGCTGGCGATCCAGGTGGTGCAGGCAATCCTGCGCGACCAGCGCATGCGCGAGCAGGCGCATGTGATCCAGGAGGAGGTCATCAAGCTGCTGGAGGACACCGGCCGGCTGCGCGACCGGGTACACGATCTGCAAAAGCACTTCGGCCAGGCCAGCGGGGATATCGACAAGATACTCACCTCCGCCGACAAGATTTCCCGCCGTGGTGAGCGCATCGAGGCGATGGAGTTCGCCGACGAGACGCCCGAGGAACTGCCCCGCGCCATGCAGCGCACGCTGGCCGCCGGGGAGTGAGCAGCAGGGGCCTCACTGTCCCTAAGCTAGAACGGCCGCCTGGCCTTCACCGCCGCCGACAAGGTTCCTTCGTCGAGATAGTCAAGTTCGCCACCGACGGGCACACCGTGGGCAAGCTGGGAGACCCTGACCCCGGTCGGCTCCAGCAGGTCGGTGACGTAATGCGCGGTGGTCTGGCCATCGACGGTGGCGTTGACCGCGAGCACCACCTCGGTGATGCCGGCCGAGCCGACCCGTTCCACAAGTCCGGCAATGTTGAGGTCGTCGGGGCCGATACCGTCAAGCGGCGACAGCGTGCCGCCCAGCACGTGATAGCGCCCCGCGACAGCACCGGCGCGTTCAAGGGCCCACAGATCGGCGACCGTCTCGACGACGCAGATCAGGCCGGTCTCGCGACGGGCATCGGCGCATATGGCGCAGGGGTCGGCGGTGTCGATATTGCCGCAGACCGAGCAGATGACGATGCGCTCGGCGGCGCTCGCCAGCGCCTCGGCGAGCGGACCCATGAGCTGATCGCGTTTCTGGATCAGGTGCAGGGCGGCGCGGCGCGCCGAGCGCGGTCCCAGGCCCGGCACGCGGGCGAGCAACTGGATCAGGCGCTCGATTTCCGGGCTGGCGGTCATCTTAGCGGCCGCTCGGCTTTCTTGCCGGCGCGCCGTCCGGGCGGAAAACCGGTGTCCACTTTTCCTGACGGCGCGTGATCCGAAAACCGGTTCCCACGTCGCACGATGTGTATTTCGGGCCTCACGGCATCAGCTTTATTCCGCTCACGCCAGTTCGCTTCGCGAACGGCTCCGCGAGGGCGGTCATTTTTTGCCGGCCGTTCGGCTTGTCCGAAAACCGGTTCCCACTTTTCGGGCCTCACGGCATCATCCTGCTGGTACTGAGATTCGCTCTGCACCCTGGCACGCGACTGCGTGCCCGGCCGGTCAGGCCGCGCCCGCGCAGGCGTCGAGCGAAGCGAGACTTGCCGTGAGCGGAATAGAGCAAAGCTAAAACAGCTTCAGACCCGGCGGCAGCGGCAGGCCGCCGGTGATCTCCTGCATCTTGGCCTGCATCACCTCTTCCAGCTTGCGCTTGGCGTCGGCATGGGCAGCGACGACCAGGTCCTCGACGATCTCCGCTTCTTCCGGGCGCATCAGGCTCTGGTCGATCTTCAGTCCGGAGAGATCGCCCTTGCCGTTCAGCGTCACGCTCACCATCCCGCCGCCGGAGGTGCCTTCCACCTCGGTTTCGGCAAGCTGCTGCTGCATTTCGCCCATGCGCTCCTGCAACTGCTGCGCCTGCTTCATCATGTTGAACACGTCTTTCATCAGACGAACTCTCCATCCTCGTCGCTGTCATCGTCGGCCGGCGGCAGGAATTCGGGCTCCTCGCCATCGGCGGCCGCCAATCCTCGCGTGTTGATCTCCTCGGTTGTCCTGACCGCTTCGACCCTGGCGCCGGGGAAACGCTGCAGCACCGCCGCGACGACCGCGTCGCGATGGACCTCGTCCATCTCGGCGCGCTCGGCATGCTCGCGCTGGGCGCGCAGGGGCAAGTCGCCCGGCTCGCGTGACAGAATGACGATCCAGCGCTCACCGGTCCATTCGCTCAGGCGCGCACCGATGTCCTGCACCAGCGTCGGCGGGGCACCTTCCTCCAGCGCGAACTCGATGCGTGGCGGATCGAAGCGCACCAGCCGGACGAACTTCTCGATCTGGCTCTTCAGCAGCGGGTCGCGGTGTTTCGAGGCAAGCGCAGGCACGTCCTCGAAACGAGCGAGGTGAACCGGTTCGGCCGCCGGCGCAACGTCCGGTGCCGATTGCGGTTCGGGCTGCGCGGCGGCAAGCGCCAGTCCGGCGCGTTCGGCCAGTGGCCCTGAGCCGCCAAGCGATGTCGGCACGGCGGCAAGGGCTGACGCGGATGGCGCCGGCGCATCGGCCATCGCATGCGCGCCGTTGCCGGCGGGCGCGGCCCTTGGCGGGGCCGGTGCGGCAGCCTCGCCGCCCTCGCCACGCAGGATGCGGGCGGCCTCTTCCGGATCGGGCAGCGATGCCGCGTGGGCGAGCCGGATCAGCACCATGTCGGCGGCAGCGCGCGGGCGTGTGGCGGCCTGGGTCTCCTCAAGCCCCTTGAACAGGATCTGCCAGGCGCGGTTGAGCGCGCCCATTGTCAGGCCTTGCGCGAAGGCGGCACCGCGCGTGCGCTCGTCCTCGGACAAGGACGCATCGGCGGACGCATCGGGAATGGCCTTCATGCGCGTCACCAGATGGGTGAAGGATGCGAGATCGCCCAGTACCGCGGACGGGTCGGCGCCCTCACCATAGAGCTTGTCGAACAGGGTCAACGCGCCGGCGATGTCGCCGCGCATCAGCGCCTCGAACAGGTCGGCGACCAAGGCACGATCAGCAACGCCCAGCATGTCGCGCAGGGCGTCGGCGGCCACCGTGCCGCCGCCATGGGCGATGGCCTGGTCGAGGATCGACAGCGCGTCGCGCACCGAGCCTTCCGCCGCGCGGGCGACCATCGCCAGGGCCTCGTCCTCGGCACTGACACCTTCCTGCCCGACGACATTGCGCAGATGGCCGATCAGTTCGTCGGCCTCCACCCGGCGCAGGTCGAAGCGCTGGCAACGCGACAGCACCGTGATCGGCACTTTTCGGATTTCGGTGGTGGCGAAGATGAACTTCACATGCTCGGGCGGCTCTTCCAGCGTCTTCAGCAGCGCGTTGAACGCCGCCTTGGAGAGCATGTGCACCTCGTCGATGATGTAGACCTTGTAACGCGCCTCCAGCGGGCGGTACTGCACCGCATCGATGATGTCGCGGACGTTGTCGACGGAGGTGTGGGAGGCGGCATCCATCTCCATCACGTCGACATGACGCGACTCCAGGATGGCGGCGCAATGGCGGCCGCGCGCATCGAGATCAAGCGTCGGGCCGGCGCTCTCGCCGCCTTCCTTCGGCTCATAATTGAGCGCACGCGCCAGAATCCGTGCCGTCGTCGTCTTGCCGACCCCGCGCACGCCGGTGAGCATGTAGCCTTGTGCGATGCGCCCGTGTTCGAAGGCGTTGCGCAGGGTACGCACCATCGGCTGCTGGCCGATCAGGTCCTCGAAGCGGCTTGGGCGGTACTTGCGCGCCAGCACACGATAGGCGGCAGGGGCGTCTGCCGGATCAGCGCCGTCCTGGGTCGTCGCCTGCTCGGGTGCATTGCTGGTCATCGGTCAGGTGCGCCGGTTCCGTTTGCTGGATGCGTCCGGGCCTGCGCGACCGGCGTCACCTTGGCACGGTTGGAGTGGGAGATTGAACGGACAACCCGAACCGAACTCGTTAGGGCTGCTTCCTTCCGGACCTGACCCGGTTGGCGAGGGGCTCGTCCGCCGCCAACCTCCCGAAACGACTATATCAGCCGGCTGGCGCGCGAAGGCAAGAGGCCGCTTGCAGGGCGGCGGGGACAACGCGCATAAACGTTGTCCACAGACCGCGCAGCAGGACCGACTGAACGATGGACGAAAGAAGCCGGCGCAACGGCTATGCGCTGTTTGCCGCCGACCGCGCCGACAAGGAGCGCGCCCACGCGAATGCAGATGACCCGGCCGCGCGCTTTGCGCTGATCGCCGATGACCGGGCGCTGCTGGAACTGACCGGCAAGCCGCTTCTCAATGCGCTGTTCGGCCGTGACGAAGCAACCGGCCTCGGCGCCGCACTCGATGAGGCGATGTTTCTCGGTCGTGACGCGACCGGCCCGCTCTTCGCCGCCGCCGCGCCAAAGCCCGAAGACGACCGCCAGCCGGCGGTCAAGGCGATCGACATGCGCTCGATCGCGACCCAGGGCCTGCTCGGCGACGCCGAACTCGCCCTGGTGGGCACCGCCAAGAGCCTGATCGGCTGGCACGCGCGGCACCGCTTCTGCGCCAATTGCGGCGCGCCGACCCAGCCGGACCTTGGCGGCTGGCGTCGCCATTGCCAGGCCTGCGGCGCGCTGCACTTCCCGCGCGTCGACCCTGTCGTCATCATGCTGGCGGTGGATGGCGACAAGGCGCTGCTGGCGCGCTCGCCGCATTTCATACCGGGCATGTATTCCGCGCTCGCCGGTTTCATCGAGCCGGGCGAGACCATCGAGGACGCGGTGCGCCGGGAACTGCACGAGGAAGCAGGTATCCGCACCGGCGCCGTGCGCTACCACTCCAGCCAGCCCTGGCCGTTTCCCTCATCGCTGATGATCGGCTGCTTCGCGCGCGCCGATACCATCGAACTGGCCATCGATGTCGACGAGATCGAGGCCGCCGACTGGTTTTCACGCACGCAGATCGCAGCCATGCTCGCTCACAGGTCCGACGACATGCTGTTCGCCCCGCCGCCGTCGGCCATCGCGCATCAGCTCATGAAGAGCTTCGTCGATGGGGAAGATATCCTGCCGGGGTAGTTTGTTACTGGCCGTTTGGCTTTGTTCCCCTCACGGCGAGTTCGCCCGGACAATGTCCGCGCTCACCGCCTGCGGGAGCGCGGCCTTTCGGCCGGGCGCACAGTCGTGCGCCTGGGTGCCGAACGCTCAGTCCGAGCAGGATGATGCCGTGAGGCCCGAAAAGTGGGAACCGGTTTTCGGACAAGCCGAACGGCAAAGCCAGCAAAGTGAGCGAAACAGATTCCCTAGCCATCCTCCTGCGCCCGCGCGGCGGCCCGTGCCGCCGCCTGTTCGCGGAACGGGCTGGCGCGATAGACGCCGAGGATGCGCAGTTCCCTGGAGAAGAAGGCCAACTCCTCCAGCGCCCGGGCGACATTGGCGTCTTCCGGGTGACCTTCGATGTCGGCGAAGAACTGGGTGGCGAAGAAGGCACCGTCGAGTTGGTAGGATTCCAGCTTCGTCATGTTGACGCCGTTGGTGGCGAAACCGCCCATCCCCTTGTAGAGCGCCGCGGGGACGTTGCGGACGCGGAACACGAAGCTGGTGACCAGCGAACCGATGCCGCGCGCCGCCCAGGCCTCTTGCGCCGACAGGACCACGAAGCGGGTGGTGTTGTGGTCCTCGTCCTCGACGTTCTCGTCGAGCACCTCGAGCCCGTAGACCTCCGCCGACAGGCGCGGCGCCAGGGCCGCATAGGCCTTGTCGCCCATCTCCGCGACCTGACGCGCCGAACCGGCGGTGTCGGCGCCGATCTCCGGCGTGAAGCCATGGGTGTACAGATACTCCCGGCACTGGCCGAGCGCCTGGGGATGGCTGCGCACATGCTTGACGGTCTCAAGCGAGGCGCCCTTGGGCGCCACCAGGCAGTGGTTCACCGGCAGGAAGTACTCGCCGACGATGTGCAGCCCCGAGCGCGGCAGAATGTGATGGATATCGGCAACCCGCCCCGCGACGGAGTTCTCGATCGGGATCATGCCGAGCGCGGCGTTGCCGCCGCTGACCGCCTGGAACGCGTCCTCGAAGCTGGCGCAGGCGATCGCTTCGTGGTCGGGATAGACGTCCCGGCAGGCGATATGGGAGTTGGAGCCCGGTTCGCCCTGGAAGGCGATGCGGCGCGGTTGGCTCATCATGGCGGCGGTCTCTGGGTCGGTACTCTTAACTGACACGGGGTGCGGGCGGGCGTTTTATCAGAGCGTTTCGCCAAGCGCCATCGCGCGGGCGCGCTCAAGGTCTTCCGGCGTGTCGACGCCGAAGGGCACGCTTTGCGCCTGCGCCACCACGATCTCCATGCCATGTTCCAGCGCGCGCAACTGTTCCAGCCGCTCGCGTTGCTCCAGGGGCGAGGGCTCCAGCGTCACGAACCGGGCAAGTGCGGCGCGCCGCCAGGCATAGATGCCGATGTGGTGCCACAGGGTTCCCTCGCCGCTGGGCGCGGTGGCGCGGGTAAAGTAGAGCGCGCGCATCAGCCCCGGCGCGACGCAAGCCGTTTCGGTTGCCACCACCTTGACCACGTTCGGGTTGGTCGCCTCGGGCGCATCGGCGATGGGCGCGGCGACGGTTGCGATATCGGCGGAGGAACGCGCCAGGGCATTGGCGGCGGCGGCAATGACATCGGGCTCGATCAGCGGCAGGTCGCCCTGCAGGTTGATGACCGCATCATGCGCACCGGCGGGGTCGCAGATGCCGGCCGCCTCGTGCACCCGGTCAGAACCGGACGGGTGATCGGCGCGGGTCATGACCGCAGTGAAGCCGGCACCGCGCACCACATCGGCGATGTCGGCACTGTCGGTTGCCACCGCCACAGGTCCGATATCGGCGGCGCGGGCGCGCTCGGCGACGCGCACGATCATCGGTTTGCCGGCAATCTCGGCAAGCGGTTTGCCCGGCAAGCGGTTCGACGCCATGCGCGCCGGGATGAGCAGAATCGGATTCATGCGGCGAACGGGCCTGACGATGATCTGTGTGACGACGGGTCGCGCGTAATACGAATTGCCGTGCAGCCGGAAAGCAATTTAGAACAGCTTCAGTCTTGACCGCGATCCCGTTGCCGCACATACAGCAACGCACGGTCATAGCAGGATGATGTGCGCGCAGCTACAACGGCCGGCGCATACCGAGCGGGAACGAGCCACATGGACGCCTTTGAAATCAACAAGATCGCCGGAGCACTCCTGGCGACTGTCCTGATGGTCATGGGGCTGCATATGCTTGCAGGCGCCCTGTTCTACAGCCCGCTGCCGGACCAGCCCGGACTGGTGGTCGAGGTGGCCGGCGCCGATGGCGAGGCGGCAGCTCCCGCAGAAGAAGCCGAACCGGAGATTCCCTTTGCCGTGCTGTTGGCTGACGCCGACCCGGCCAAGGGCGAGAGCTCGGCGCGCAAATGCGTCGCCTGCCACACCTTCGAGCAGGGCGGCGCCAACAAGGTCGGCCCGCCCATGTGGGACGTCGTCAACCGCGTGAAGGGCGCCGTGGACGGATTCAACTACTCCGACGCCATGGAAACGGTGGGCACCGAGGGTCAGGTCTGGGGCTTCGACGAACTCAACAAGTTCCTGGAAGATCCCAAGGGCTACCTCAAGGGCACCACGATGGGCTTCGCCGGCATTCGCAAGCCGGCGGAGCGCGCCGACATCGTCGCCTATCTGCGCACCCTGTCGCCCAGCCCGGCACCGCTCCCCGAACCGCCGGCCGAAGAGAGCGCGGATGAGGCTGCTGCGCCGGAAGAGACCCAAGCGGCACCCGAGAGTGAGCCTGCGTCGGACAGCGGCGCGGACGCAACGGCCAACTGAGACCGCGGCGGCTTCGCAGCGCTCGAATCCCACGCCGTCCCAAGCCGCACATTACTTTTTTGTCATTGCGGCAGGCAGGCCGGGACATCATTTCGCCGATGCCCTATGCTTCCCTGCGTTGACCTAGGTCATGAACTCATAAATCGGGCGGACATGGTCGGTGACCGATTTGGTCGGATACAAGGCGCGGTTCCGCACGGCAACCTCTTGGTTTTCAAGGGGCCGCAACGCCGTTGCCGGGCAAATCGGCCCGATCCGCAGGACGCGGAAACGGCTGGCGAATGGCCGGCGCGAACGGTCTGATCCGGGCAGCAAGCCCGCATTGCACCCGTTCGCTTGACCCTTCTTGCCGTTTGCCGCGCCATGTTCGTCCGATTTATGAGTCCATGACCTAAGGTTCGCGCAATGAGGATGGGAATGCTCGTTTCCGCAGGCACGACACGTATTTTCGCCAGAGCCGGCGCCACGCTTGTGCTGGCGCTCGCCCTGCTGCTGACATCCAACAGCCAGTCACACGCCGAAGACTGGCGCCATGGGCTGTCGCTGTTCGGAACGCTGAAATACGGTCCCGACTTCCCACACTTCGACTATGTCAATCCGGACGCACCCAAGGGCGGCAGCATGCGGCGCGCCACCGTCGGCAGCTTCGACACGCTCAACCCGTTCAACATCAAGGGTACGCCGGCAGCATTCTCGAGCATCATCTACGATTCGCTGCTGGTCTCGTCGGCCGACGAACCCTCAAGCGAGTACGGCCTGCTGGCCGAAGCCGTGAAGCACCCGGACGACTATTCCTCGGTAACGTTCCGCCTGCGCAAGGAAGCGCGTTGGCACGACGGTACGCCGGTCACGCCGGACGACGTGGTGTGGTCGCTGCAGGCGCTGCGCAGTTCGCACCCGTTCTACAACGCCTACTACAGCAACGTGACTGCGGTTCGGGTCACCGGTCCCGACGAGGTGACGTTCAGCTTCGACCAGACGGGCAATCGCGAGTTGCCGCTGATCGTCGGTCAGCTTCCGGTGCTGCCGAAAGCCTACTGGACGGGGACCTACGAGGACGGCAAGCCGCGCAACATCACGGAAACGACGCTGGAACCGCCGCTCGGCTCCGGACCCTACCGCTTCGGAGCCGTCGATCCCGGCCGCATGGTCAGTTTCGAGCGCGTCGAGGACTATTGGGCCAAGGACCTGCCGGTCAACGTGGGCAAGCACAATTTCGACCGGCTGGCATTCGAGTATTTCCGCGACGTGACGGCGCGGCTGGTCGGTTTCAAGGCCGACGAGTTCGACTTCATCACCGAAAACAGCGCCAAGCGCTGGGCAAGTGAGTACGAGTTCCCGGCGGTGAAAAGCGGCCACGTCTTGGTGGAGACATTCCGCACCAGCCAGGCGGAACCCATGCAGGGTTTCATCTTCAACACCCGCCGCGCCAAGTTCGCCGATCCGCGCATACGGCTCGCCTTCAACTACGCCTTCGACTTCGAGTGGATGAACGAAAACGTCTTCTACAGCCAGTACAACCGCACCAGCAGCTATTTCCAGAACTCCGAACTGGCGGCCACCGGCCTGCCGGGACCGCTGGAGCTGGAGTTGCTCGAACCGTTGCGCGACAAGATTCCGCCGGAGGTGTTCACCCAGGAGTTCGCCAACCCGGTGGGCGG
The DNA here is from genome assembly GCA_028279445.1 of Tepidamorphaceae bacterium. Taxonomy (GTDB): domain Bacteria; phylum Pseudomonadota; class Alphaproteobacteria; order Rhizobiales; family Tepidamorphaceae; genus JANQNT01. The sequence continues at coordinate 24,893 of JANQNT010000013.1, forward strand.
GGGACCGCGTGCCATGCGCGGCAATCTGCGCACCGCCCGCGGCCTGCTTGAAGAGGCCGGCTGGACGGTGGTGGACGGCAAGCTCGTCAACGAGGCCGGCGAGCAAATGACCATCGAGTTCCTGATCGTCAGCCCGGACAGCGAGCGGATCGTCAACCCTTATATCCAGTCCCTGTCGCGCCTTGGCATCGAATCCACCATCCGCGTCGTCGATGTGGCGCAGTTCCGCAACCGGCTCGACCGGTTCGACTTCGACGTGGTGACGTCGGGCTTCCGCCAGTCGCTGTCACCGGGCAACGAGCAACGCGATTACTGGGGGACCGCCGCCGCCAACCAGCAGGGAAGCCGCAACATCATCGGCATCAAGAACGAGGCGGTCGACGCGCTGATCGACGCGATCATCTTCGCCAAAGACCGCGAGCACCTGGTCGCGGCCAGCCGCGCGCTGGACCGGGTGCTGCTGTGGAACCACTATCTGGTGCCACAGTTCTATTCGCCGGATATCCGCACCGCCCGCTGGAACCGTTTCGCGCGGCCCGACGTCAGCCCCGAATACCAGTTCACCACCGACACCTGGTGGTGGGACGACAAGGCAGCCGCGGCCATCCAGGCCCAGAACTGACCTGATGTCCATGTCCAGACGCGGCGGTCCGACACGGCGCGCGCTGCTCGCGGGAGGCGCGGCGCTGGCGGGAACCGCAGCCTTGGGCGTCGGCCCGGCGCGCGCTGGCTTCGGTCCGCCACTGCACGGGCTGTCGGTGTTCCGTGAACTCAACCTTCCGCCGGACTACACCCATCTTGCCTACGTGAATCCGGATGCGCCACGCGGCGGCACCCTGTCGCGGATCGCCTCGACCTGGGCCTTCAACCAGAACCCGAGCACCTTCAACACGCTCAACACGCTGGTGCAGCGTGGCGACGCGCCGGCGGCGCTGGACATCATCCACGACTCGCTGATGCGCCGGGCGCTGGACGAGCCGGACGCGGTCTACGGGCTGCTGGCGGAGAGCGTCGCGGTTTCCGACGACGGTCGCGCCTATCGCTTCAAGCTGCGCCAGGGGACGCATTTTCACGACGGGTCAGCGCTGACGGCGCATGACGTTGCCTTCACTCTCGAGACACTGAAGGCCAAGGGTCATGCGTTCATCCGCCAGGCCATCCGCCGCATGGACAGCGCGCAAGCCGAAGACGATGCGCATGTCGTGGTGCGCTTCGCGCCCGAGGCGAGCCGCAGCCTGCCGCAGATGGTCGCGATCCTGCCGATCGTTTCGCGCACCTACTACGAGACCCGCGACTTCGAGGCGGCAAGCCTCGAAAAGCCGCTGGGCTGCGGCCCCTACAAGGTCGGCGACTTCGAGGCAGGGCGCTTCATCGAGTACACCCGCGCCGAGGACTATTGGGGCCGCGACCTCGCAATCAATCGTGGCCAGAACAATTTCGACGTCATCCGCTACGAGTTCTTCCGCGACCGGGACGTCGCCTTCGAGGCCTTCAAGTCCGGCGATTACCGGTTGCGCGAGGAGTTCACCTCGCGCGTCTGGGCGACCGGCTACGACTTTCCCGCCGTCGCGGACGGCAAGGTCCGCCGCGAGACGCTGCCCGACGAACGCCCCTCCGGCGCGCAAGGATGGTTCATCAATATCAGACGGCAGAAGTTCGCCGATCCGCGGGTGCGCGAGGCGCTGATCCTGGCCTTCGACTTCGAGTGGTCTAACAAAACGCTGTTCTACGGGCTCTACCAGCGCACGGCGAGCTACTTCCAGAATTCCGACATGATGGCCTCCGGCGCGCCTTCGCCGGACGAGCTGGCCCTGCTGGAACCCTTCCGTGGCAAGGTGGCCGAGGAGGTGTTCGGCGAGCCGTACCTGCCACCGGTGTCCGATGGCTCCGGCCGCGACCGCAGGCTGCAACGCGCCGCCGCCAAGCTGCTCAACGAGGCGGGCTACCGGGTTAAGGACGGTAAGCGGCTGACGCCCACCGGCGAGGTGTTCCGCATCGAGTTCCTCGATGACGATCCGATCTTCGACCGGGTCGTTCAGCCCTACATCCAGCGGCTCAAGGCGCTTGGTATCGACGCGCGCTCGCGCACGGTCGACGCGGCGCAGTTCCGCAAGCGGCTCAACGACTTCGACTTCGACCTGACGGTGCAGCGCTTCGCCATGCCGGCAACGCCGGGCGAGGAGGTGCGCACCTACTGGACCAGCGACAATGCCGACGTGGTCGGCAGCCGCAACCTGTCGGGCATCAAGGACCCGGTGATCGATGCGCTGACCCAGACGCTGATCTCGGCTGCGAACCGGGCCGAACAGGTGGTCGCGGCACGCGCCCTTGACCGGGTGCTGCGCGCCGGGCGCTACTGGGTGCCGCACTGGTACAAGCCCGAGCACACGCTGGCCTACTGGGACATCTATTCCCATTCGGGGCGCAAACCGAAGTATGGTCTCGGTTTGAACCGGACTTGGTGGTACGACGCCGACAAGGCGCAGCGAATCGGTCTGTCCGGTTAGGCGCTGAACGACACGGCAAACACGGGCACGCGCACGCATCATGGGCGCCTATATCCTGCGACGGTTGCTGCTGATGATCCCGACGCTGTTCGGGATCATGCTGATTTCGTTCATCATCGTGCAGTTCGCGCCGGGCGGTCCGGTGGAGCGGGTAATCGCGCAGTTGCAGGGCGCCGACGTGTCCGCCACCCAGCGTATCGGCGGCAGCTCCGGCGGCGACTTCGGCGGCCAGGCGCCAGACGCGGCGGCCGGCGAGCCGAACTCCCAGTACCGCGGCGCCCAGGGGCTCGATCCGGAGTTCATCGCCGAGCTTGAGCGCCAGTTCGGCTTCGACAGGCCGGCGCACGAGCGCTTCGCCCTGATGATCAGCAACTACCTCACCTTCAATTTCGGCGAGAGCTATTTCCGCGACATCACCGTGATCGAGCTGATCAAGGAAAAGCTCCCGGTCTCGATCTCGCTGGGACTGTGGATGACGCTGATCTCGTATGCCGTGTCGATCCCGCTCGGCATCGCCAAGGCGACCCGCGACGGTACCCGCTTCGACATCTGGACCAGCGGCATCGTCATCGTCGGCTACGCCATTCCAGGCTTCCTGTTCGCGGTGCTGCTGATCGTCGTGTTCGCCGGCGGCAGCTTCCTCGACTGGTTCCCGCTGCGTGGGCTGACGTCGGACAACTGGGCCGAGTTGTCCTGGCCGGAGCGCATCATCGACTATTTCTGGCACCTGACCCTGCCGATCGTCTCCATGGCGCTCGGCGCCTTCGCCACAACGACGCTGCTGACCAAGAACTCGTTCCTTGATGAGGTCCGCAAGCAATACGTGATCACCGCGCGCATGAAGGGGCTGACCGAGCGCCAGGTGCTGTACGGCCATGTGTTCCGCAACGCCATGCTGATCATCATCGCCGGCTTCCCCGGCGCCTTCATCGCCTCCTTCTTCACCGGCGCGCTGCTGATCGAGACCATCTTCTCGCTCGACGGGCTCGGCCTGCTGAGCTTTGAATCCATCGTCAACCGCGACTACCCGGTGGTCTTCGCCACGCTCTACATCTTCTCGCTGATGGGGCTGCTGGTGAACCTGATCTCCGACCTCACCTACACCTGGGTCGATCCGCGCATCGACTTCGAGCGGCGGGACGTGTGAGGCGATGGATGCGCGCGAGAAGATGCGCAATGGCGCAGGTTCCGGCGGCGGCGCGGTCGTTGCCCGCGAGGAGGGATTGGCACCGGACGAGACAATCGCCGCCGCGCCGCCAAGACGCGGCATGTTCACCCTGTCGCCGCTTAACCGCCGGCGCTGGAACAACTTCAAGAAGAACAAGCGCGGCTACTGGTCGTTCTGGATCTTCCTGGTGCTGTTCGTGCTCAGCCTGTTCGCCGAGTTCATCGCCAACGACAAGCCGGTGCTGATTCGCCACGACGGCGCCTTCTACACGCCGATCTTCCAGTTCTATCCGGAGACCGCCTTCGGCGGCGACTTCGAGACCGAGGCCGACTACCGCGACCCCTTCGTGCAGGAACTGATCGAGGACAGCGGCGGCTGGATGATCTGGCCGGTGATCCGCTACTCCTACCGCACCGTCAACAACGAGATACCCACCCCCGCCCCCTCGCCACCGTTCTGGATGATGAGCAAGGAGGATCGCTGCGCGCGCTACGAGCAGGGCGTCGACGACCCCAACTGCACCATCGGCAACTGGCACTGGCTCGGCACCGACGACCAGGCCCGCGACGTGGTCTCGCGCATGCTCTACGGCTTCCGGCTGTCGGTGCTGTTCGGGCTGGTGCTGACGATCATCTCGTCGGCCGTGGGTATCGCCGCAGGCGCGGTGCAGGGGTATTTCGGCGGCTGGACCGACCTGATCTTCCAACGCTTCCTGGAGATATGGACCTCGATCCCCGCGCTCTATCTGCTGATCATCATCGCGGCGGTCATCGAACCGACCTTCTGGATCCTGCTCGGCATATTGCTGCTGTTCTCCTGGGTGGCGCTGGTCGGCGTGGTGCGCGCGGAATTCCTGCGGGCGCGCAACTTCGAATACGTGCAAGCCGCGCGTGCGCTCGGCGTGCGCAACAGCACCATCATGTTCCGCCACCTGCTGCCCAACGCCATGGTGGCGACGCTGACCTTCATGCCGTTCATCCTCAACGGCTCGATCACCACGCTGACCTCGCTCGACTTCCTCGGCTTCGGCCTGCCGCCCGGTTCGCCGTCGCTCGGTGAGTTGCTGGCCCAGGGCAAGTCCAACCTGCAGGCGCCGTGGCTGGGGCTGACCGGCTTCTTCGTCATCGCCATCATGCTGAGCCTGCTGATCTTCATCGGCGAGGCGGTGCGCGATGCGCTCGACCCGCGCAAGACCTTCGAGTGAGGCGCACGATGGCCACTGAACCCCTGCTCTCGGTCAAGGACCTTGCCGTCGACTTCGTGCAAGGCGGCAACGTCACCCATGCGGTGAAGGGCGTTTCCTTCGACATCAAGCCGAAGGAAACCCTGGCGCTGGTCGGCGAATCCGGCTCCGGCAAGTCGGTCACCGCGCTGTCGGTGCTGAAGCTCTTGCCCTACCCGGCGGCGCGCCACCCGTCCGGGACCGTCACCTTCAAGGGCCAGGAGCTGATGGGCCTCGACGAGCGCGAGATGCGCCATGTGCGTGGCAACGACATCACCATGGTGTTCCAGGAGCCGATGACCTCGCTCAACCCGCTGCACACGGTGGAAAAGCAGATCGGCGAGATCCTCGAACTGCACAAGGGCCTGTCCGGCAACGCGGCGCGCGCGCGGACCATCGAACTGCTCGATCAGGTCGGCATCCGCGATCCCGAGACCAGACTGCAAAGCTATCCCCACCAGCTCTCCGGCGGGCAGCGCCAGCGCGTGATGATCGCCATGGCGCTGGCCAACGAGCCCGACCTCCTGATCGCCGACGAGCCGACCACCGCGCTCGACGTCACCGTCCAGGCACAGATCCTCAAGCTGCTGAAGGAACTGCAGAAGAGCCACCACATGGCGATCCTGCTGATCACCCACGATCTGGGCATCGTGCGCAAGGTGGCCGACCGGGTCTGCGTCATGAATGGCGGCGAGATCGTCGAGGCCGGGCGTACCAAGACGATCTTCGACAAGCCGAAACACCCTTACACGAAGCACCTGCTGTCGGCCGAACCCAAGGGCAAGCCACAGCCGCGTGACGAGACCGCCGAGGCGGTGATCGACGGCGACGACATGAAGGTATGGTTTCCCATCAAGCGGGGTTTCTTTCGCAAGGTGGTCGGCCACATCAAGGCAGTCGACGGCATCGACGTGACCGTGCGCGCCGGGCAGACGCTCGGCGTCGTCGGCGAATCCGGCTCCGGCAAGACGACGCTGGGGCTGGCGCTGACGCGGATGATCTCCAGCGAGGGGCGCATCGTCTATGACGGCACGCCGATCCACGACAAGTCGTTCCGTGCCATGCGGCCGCTGCGCAAGGACATTCAGATCGTCTTCCAGGACCCGTACGGTTCGCTGAGCCCGCGCATGTCGATCGCCGAGATCGTCGCGGAGGGACTGAACGTGCACGGCGCCGATCTCGGTGACGCCGAGCGCCGCGACCGCGTGGCATCGGCGCTCGATGAAGTGGGCCTCGATCCGGCGACCATGGACCGCTATCCGCACGAGTTCTCCGGCGGGCAGCGCCAGCGCATCGCCATCGCCCGCGCGCTGGTGCTGGAACCGCGCTTCATCATGCTGGACGAGCCGACCAGTGCGCTCGACATGAGCGTCCAGGCGCAGATCGTCGACCTGCTGCGCGACCTGCAGCAGAGGCGCGGCCTCGCTTACCTGTTCATCTCGCACGATCTGAAAGTAGTGCGCGCGCTGGCCAACGAGATCATCGTCATGCGGCTCGGCAAAGTGGTGGAGACCGGCCCGGCCGAAGATGTCTTCGAGCGTCCGACCACCGACTACACCAAGGCGCTGATGGCGGCCGCCTTCGATATCGAGGCCGCGCCGGAAGGCGTCGTCGCGCAATGAGCGGCCCGGCCACCGGCGAGACCCACGACATCGACGGCGCGCGCAGCCTGATGCACGTCGGTTTAAGGCCGTGAGCCTGCTGATCGCCATCACCGGCTGGGAGAACGGCGCCTGGCGGGAGCGCTTTTCCGCCGAGCTGCCGAACCACCACGTCGTCACCACGGACGATGCCTACGACCCGGCTGCCATCCGCTATGTCTGCGCCTGGAAGCCACCATCGGGAACCTTCGACACGCTGGACAATCTGCAGGCGGTGTTCTCGCTCGGCGCCGGCGTCGACCATCTGCTGCGCCATGGCGAGTTGCCGGACGTGCCGCTGGTGCGCATGGTCGATGACAGCCTGACCCTGCGGATGAGCGAATGGGTGGTGATGCACGTGCTGATGCATCACCGTCAGCAACGCCTGTTCGACCGCCAGCAGCGCGAAAGTCTGTGGCGCGAGCACACCCAGCCCGTGGCATCCGAAGTGCGCGTCGGTATTATGGGGCTCGGCGTGCTGGGACAGGACGCGGCGGGCAAGCTCTCCGCGCTCGGCTATCGGGTTGCGGGCTGGAGCCGAACGGCCAAGCAGATCGACGGTATCGAGTGCTTCGCCGGCGAAACAGAGCTTCAGCGTTTTCTCGCGCGCACCGACATCCTCATCGTGCTGCTGCCCGACACACCAGACACGCGCGGTATCCTGAACTGCGATCTGTTCGCCGGCCTTGCCCGCGACGGCGCGCTGCCGGAGGCGTTTCCGGCGCTGATCAATGCTGGACGCGGCGCGCTCCAGGTGGAAGGCGACATCGTCGCCTGCCTCGACGACGGCACTCTGAAGGGCGCCACGTTGGATGTGTTCGAGACCGAGCCGCTGCCGACATCGAGTCTGTTGTGGACCCACCCGCTGGTGACGGTGACGCCGCATGTCTCCGCCGACAGCCAGCCGGATGCACTGGCACGCGCCATCGCGCAGCAAATCCTGCGCCACGAGGCCGGAGAACCGCTGCGCAACGTGGTTGATCGGAAGCGTGGATACTAGGCTCGTGAGCCTGAGGCGCTACTCGGGAAGCCGGCGGACGTTGCTGACGTCGAGCCCGGCCTTGGCGATCCGGTCGATGGCCGGAATCAGCGGCTCCTCGACCACCTGCATGTGATGGGCATTGGCGTGCAACAGCTTGCCCGGCGCGGACACGATGCCTGCGTGACCGGGCCAGAACACCAGATCGCCGCGCCGCCAGGCTGACGGATCCCTGTTGGTGACCGGCTCACCGTGGGTCTTCTCCTGCATGTCGGAATCGCGCAGGCAGCCGCGGCCGGCCGCGTGCAGGGCCATCTGGATCAACCCGGAACAGTCCAGACCACGCGCGCTGCGCCCAGCCCAAAGATACGGCATGCCGATGAAGCGGCGTGCCACCTCGACGAAATCGCCAACGGCAAGCTCCCGGGGAGCGATGTGCCGGGCCACGGCCCAGGTACCGTCGGCGACCGGCAGGAAGCGTTCTTCATCGGCCGCCGCGCCGCCGGCCGCATCGTCCGCTGACGCATCGTCGGTCTGACCGGCATCGCTGCGCTCGGCGATGGCCAATTCCGCGTTGAGCGTCGCCTCACCGACCGGCGAGACCCTGATATCGGGCGACGGATAGAGATGGATTGACAGTGCGATGACGCGATGGGTGGTCGCCGGGGCGTTGAAGTCGAGCGCGTTTTCCGCGCACCACCCGACATATCCGTCGCGCTGCGACTGCACCCAGGCCCAGCCCTCATCGGTCACCTCGAAAACGCGCACCGGTTCGCCGCGCAGCAGTTCGGTGTCCATCGGCGCGTAGTGCGCCGGCGCCCGGCGTACAGCGGCAAGTGCCTCACGCACCCGCGCATGCCTGCCTTCGACGAATTCCTCGGCCTCGACCCGGCCCTTCAGGCGGATATCCGCAAGGTCGTGACGCGCTGCATAGAGACGGTGATCGAGGGCCATCAGCGCAACGCCTGCGCCTTGGTCGCGATGAGATCGCTCAAGCGGTCGAGATAAAGCGAGCCTTCCAGCGTGCGCTGGATGACCACGTTGCGCTTGTCGGCTTCATCGCGCCTGCGCGACACCAGCCCGGCCCGGCCCATGGTATCCAGCGCCCGGGTGATCACCGGCTTGGTGACGCCAAGCTGGGCGGCCAGTCCGCGAACGGTGTGCGGAGGCGGATCGAGGTAAATGGTCAGCAGAATCGTCATTTGCCGCGCCGTCAGGTCGGCCTCGCCATCGCGCACAAGTTCGAGACTGACATCGTGCCAGAGCTTCAGCGCTTCGGTTGGCCGCAGTTCAATGGTCATGGCGGTCGGTCCCCATCCCGAGCCGGTCTTTGTTTCGGGGCCGAATTATTCTACTGCCAGAACGGCAAACGATACGTTAAGCCTGCGCCGGGCGCGTCAGCGGGCCTTGCCGGGGTAACGCTCGGCGAGCACGGCGTAGAGCGCGCGGATCGCCTGGGCCTCGCCGCCTTCCGGGCGGCCGGGCGCAGCGCTTGGCCGCCAGGCGAAGATATCGCCATGCAGCCAGGCGCCGGCGCCATCGACGAACTTCTCCAGGAACAGCGCCGCCGTGATGGCACCGGCATGACCGCCGGAGGAGATGTTGTTGGTGTCAGCGACCTTGCTGGCCAGCAGCTTGGCATAGGGACTGTACAGCGGCAGCCGCCAGACCGGATCGTTTTCCGCCACGCCCGCCGCTTCGAGCGCCACACACAGTGCATCGTCGCGGCTGAAGACGGGCGGCACGTCCGGCCCGAGCGCCACGCGGGCAGCCCCCGTCAGCGTGGCCAGGTCGATGAGCAGTTCGGGCTTCTCCTCGCAGGCAAGCGTCAGCGCGTCGGCCAGCACCAGCCGGCCTTCCGCATCGGTGTTGCCGATTTCCACGCTCAGCCCCTTGCGGCTTGCCAGCACGTCGCCGGGGCGAAACGCGTCGCCGGAAACCGCGTTCTCCACCGCCGGGATCAGCACCCGCAGGCGCAACTTGAGCCGCGCGTCCATGATCATGTGCGCCAGACCCAGAACGTTCGCCGAGCCGCCCATGTCCTTCTTCATCAGCCGCATGTATTGCGAGGGCTTGAGGTCGAGACCGCCGGTATCGAACACGACGCCCTTGCCCACCAGCGTCACCTTCGGCGCCGTCTTCGGACCCCAGGTCAGATCGATCAACCGGGGGGCGCGCTGAGGCGAAGCGGCGCGCCCGACCGCGTGGATCATGGGCAGGTTCTTGTCGAGCAGCGCATCGCCCCTGACCACGGTGCAGCGGGCCTTGTGGACCTTCGCCAGCGTACGGGCGGCATCCTCGAGCTGCTGCGGCCCCATGTCGTTGGCCGGGGTATTGACGAGATCGCGCGCCAGCGCCACGGCGCGGGCAATGCGGGCGACCTGCGCACCATCGACTCCATCCGGCAGGACCAGTCGGGGCGGTGATTTCTTCGGTTCCGTGTAACGCGTGAAGCGATAACTGCCGAGCGCGAAGGCGAGCGTCGCGAGGCGTGGATCGTCGAAGCCTTCCGCCAGTGCGTAGTCGCCGGCAGGCAGAGCGGTGGCCAGGCGGCCGGGCAGAAACGCATCGCCGCCATCGCCAAGCCCGAACAGCACGCCTGCCAGCTTCGTGCCATCGCCGGGCAGCAGCAGCACCTCGCCGGAATCGCCCACAAACCCGGCGGCCTTGGCCCAGTCCCTGGCCGCCTTGTCGCCGCGCAGCGCCTTGTCGACACCGCCCTTGGCGATGGCGCGCACCGGCACCGCAGTCCTGGCGCGCCGTACGATGCAATCGGTGACGGTGGTGTTGAAAAGGGCGGGCTTGCTGGCCGATTTCCTGGCTGGCATGGGCGGATTTCCTTATGGCGGGAGACAGGGGCGGCACGGGGGTGCTTAACCGGAAATTAGGGTTAACAGCTTATTGATCGGCTGTCGCGCGCGGCGGCCAAAGGCGCCGTTGCCGCCACCTCTAAGCTGGGGGACTTCGACATCATGCTGATCGATCCGGTTTCTTCGCCGCGTTCGCGCGCCATGCTGCTTGGCGCAACCGCTGTGATCGCCATCGCGCTCGGCGGCTGCAGCCAGAATCGCATGCAAACCGGTTCGCTGACCGACGCCGATACGCCGGCGCAGGCGCAAGCCGCCGCAGGCCAGGAACAGAACGCGCAGATCGTCGAACGCTGGGCGGCCGCCTACAAGCGCGATCCGAAGAACCCGGAACTGGCGGTGGGCTACGGACAGGCGCTGGCGGCAATCGGCAATCCCGGCCGGGCCATGGCGATCTACGAGGCCAGCCTGAAACATAATCCCCGTCACACCGAGCTGCTGTCCGCCTATGGCCGTGGCCTGGCCCGCGAAAAGCCGGGGCCTCAGGCGATCGCCGCGCTGCAACGCGCGAAATCGGCCGGCGCCAAGGAATGGACCACCTACTCGGCGCTCGGGGCTTCCTTCGATGCGGTCGGACGGCACGAGGATGCGCAGAAGGCCTATCAGGAGGCGCTTACCCTGAAGCCCGACGAGCCAAGCGTGCTATCGAACATGGGGCTCAGCCAGGCGCTGGCCGGCAACATCTCCACCGCCGAAGAGACACTCAAGCGGGCAAGCCGGTTGCCCGGCGCTGAGCCAACCGTGCGCCAGAACCTGGCGCTGGTCTATGGCATGCAGGGCAAGTTCAAGGAAGCCGAAGCCGAACTCGCCAAGGACCTTGGCGTCGCGCAGGCGCGCGAAAACGTCCGCTACATGCGCCAGATGATGTCCCAGGGCAACAACTGGGATGCCATTCGCCGGGCTTCTTGATTTCCATTCCGCTCACGGCTGCGCCGGTTTCATTTCGCTCACGGCAAATCTCGCTTCGCTCGATGCCTCCGCGAGGGCGCGCTTTCGCGCGGGCGTCCGGTCGGACGCCTGGGTTCGTCCCTCGCACTGACATTGGAATCTGCACCCAGGCACGCGACCGCGTGCCCGGCCGATAGGCCGCCTGTTCATTCCGCTCACGGCAAGTCTCGCTAACGCTCGACGCCTCCGCGAGGGCGCGCTTTCGCGCGGGCACGCGGTCGCGTGCCAGGGTGCCAAGCGCACAGTCGGTGCAGGATGCTGCCGTGAGGATGAGGCCCGTCTTGACGATTGGTCCGGTGGACCAATCGTAGGGCCGAACGCCCGAGGCCCTAACCGAGGGCTGGGATGAAAAGTGAGAACCGGTTTTCGAATAAGCCGAGCGGCCGGCAAACGAGAGCCGTCAGCGAGATAACCAAGCTCTACAGCTCCATGACGCGGATGACGGCAGGACCGAGGATGACGACGAACAGGACCGGAAGGAAGAAGACGATCATGGGTACCGTGAGCTTCGGCGGCAGGGCGGCTGCCTTCTTCTCGGCTTCGGACATGCGCATATCGCGGTTTTCCTGTGCCATGACCCGCAACGCATGGGCCAACGGCGTGCCGTAGCGCTCCGCCTGGATCAGCGCGGCGGTCACCGCCTTGACACCCTCCAGACCGGTGCGCTTGGCGAGGTTTTCGTACGCGACCCTGCGGTCCTGGAGATAGGAAAGCTCCGCGGTGGTCAGGGCGAATTCCTCCGCCGCGACCACGGACTGCTGGCCGACCTCCTCGGAGACCTTGCGCATGGCCTGCTCGATGGACATGCCGGATTCCACGCAGATCAGCATGAGATCCAGCGAATCGGGAAAGGCGCGCTGCATCTCCTGCTGGCGCCGCTGGATGCGGTTGGACAGGAGAATCTTGGGAATGAAGAAACCGACCAGCGCAACGCCGATGGCCGCCGCGAAACGAACCGACGCGGGATGCTCGGCAAAGCCGCCGAGAACGAAGGTGTACAACAGCACCAGCACGAACAGCAGCGGCGGGATGCCGATGCGCATGACCAGGAAGGTGTAGAGCGGGGCATCGCCGCGCAGGCCAGCCATGCGCAGCTTTTCCTTCAGGTCGCTGTCCTCAAGGTGTTTGCGCAGGTTGAGCTGGTCGACGATGCGCTGAAGCGCAGCCTTGGGCGTGTTGCGCAGCCGGACGGGATCATCCTTGGTCTGCAGCTTGGCGCGTTCGCGCTGGCGGAGCTGATCGCGCTCCAGCGCCACGGACTTCATTCGCGACTTGAGCTTGTCGGGCTGAAACAACGGGCCTGCAAGGGTCATTACGGTCGCGCCGACCGCGAGTGCTGCAAGCGCGCTTGCCATGAAGACCGGATCGGTGAGTGAATCAACGAGGTTCATGATCTGGCCCGACTACTAGAAATCAAAGTTGATCATCTTGCGCATGACCAGCACGCCACAGAGCATCCAGAAGGCAGACCCCATCAGCATCATGTGGCCGACCTGCTCGGTCCACAGCAGTGAGATGTAGTCCGGGCTGGTCAGGAACACGAGGCCCATGACGACCAGCGGCAGGGCGCCAATGATGGCGGCAGACGCCTTTGCTTCCTGGCTCATCGCAACGATCTTCGCCTTCATCTTCTTGCGATCGCGCAGCACGTTGGAGAGGTTCGACAGCGTGTCGCTCAGATTGCCGCCGGTTTTCTGCTGCAACGTGATGACGATGGCGAAAAAGGAAACCTCGGCGATCGGCACCCGCTCGTACATGCGCGTCACCGCGTCCGCCACGGTGACACCCATGGTCTGGGCCTCGACGATCAGCTTGAACTCGCCGCGTACCGGTTCGGCGGATTCGTTGGCGACAATGCGCAGGCAGTCGACGATGGGCAGACCGGCCTTGACGCCGCGTACGATGACATCAACCGCGTTGGCGAATTCGTTGAGGAAGGCACGTTCGCGCCGCGCCGTCAGGTATTTCAGCAGCCAGCGCGGAAAGCCGAGCCCGAACACGAACAGACACGCCACAGTGACCATCGGCGGCGCATTGAGGAAGTAGGCGCCAGCCGCTGCGGCAATGCCGTAGATCGCCGACATGATCCAGAACTTCCTGACCGACCAGGACAGACCCGCGGCGCGAATCCGGTCTTTCAGCGTGAGTTTGCGGTTGCGTTCCTTGTTGCGCTCCTCGATCTCCTTGATGGCATCCTCGACCTGGCGGCGGCGGCGACCGCTGCCATCGCGTCCGGACTTGGCCGCGTTTGGCACGCGTGCGGAAATCGACTGGACGCGCTTGGCCGTAGATGTGGTGCCATCGAGACGCGGCAGCAGCAGCACATAGGCGATACCGCCGATGCAACCCATCGCAAAGACGATGATGGCGATCTGGCTGAGGAGCTCGGAGGGCACCGTTCAGACCCCCATGCCGGACTCTTGCGTGGCGGCCGCGTCCAGCGCGGCGGCAAGATTGCCTTCTTCGTTGAAGTACCGGGCACGTTCCCAGAAGCGCGGCTGACCGACACCGGTGGAGCGATGGCGACCCAGAATGCGGCCGTTGGGGTCTTCGCCTTGGATATCGAAAACGAAGATGTCCTGGGTCGTGATCACCTCGCCCTCGGTTCCGAGCACTTCGGTGATGTGCGTAATGCGGCGCGAGCCATCACGCAGACGCTGCGCCTGGACGATGACATCCACGGAGGAGACCAGCATTTCACGGATCGTCTGTGCCGGCAGTTGGAAGCCGCCCATGGTGATCATGCCCTGGATACGCGACAGCGCTTCACGCGGAGAGTTGGCGTGCAGCGTGCCCATCGAGCCATCATGACCGGTGTTCATGGCCTGCAGCAGATCGAAGGCTTCCGGTCCGCGCACCTCGCCAACGATGATGCGCTCGGGACGCATGCGCAGGCAGTTCTTGACGAGGTCGCGCATGGTGACCTCGCCGGTGCCTTCCAGGTTCGGCGGACGGGTTTCCAGTCGCACCACGTGGGGCTGCTGGAGTTGCAGTTCGGCTGCATCCTCGCAGGTGATGATGCGCTCATCGTGGTCGATGTAGCGGGTCAGACAGTTGAGCAGCGTCGTCTTGCCCGAGCCGGTACCGCCGGAAATGATGACGTTGCACTGACAGCGGCCGATGATCTGAAGTATCTTGGCGCCTTCCGGCGAGATCGACCCGAAGTTGACGAGCTGCTCGAGCGTCAGCTTGTCCTTCTTGAACTTACGAATGGTGAGCGTCGGTCCATCGATGGCCAGAGGCTGGACGATGGCATTGACGCGGCTGCCATCGGCGAGGCGCGCGTCGCAGATCGGGCTTGCCTCGTCGACCCGGCGGCCGACCTGGCTGACGATGCGCTGACAGATGTTCAGAAGCTGACTGTTGTCGCGGAAGCGCACGTTGGTCTGCTGGATCTTGCCGTCAACCTCGATGTAGACCGTGTCGGCGCCGTTGACCATGATGTCGGCGATGTCGTCGCGCGCCAGCAGCGGTTCCAGCGGACCGTAGCCGAGAACGTCGTTACAGATATCGTCGAGCAGGTCTTCCTGTTCGGCGATCGACAGGGCGACGTTCTTCAGCGCGATGATCTCGTTGACGATGTCACGGATCTCGTCGCGCGCGGTGTCGTTGTCCATGCGCGCAAGCTGCGACAGGTCGATGGCATCGATCAGCGCAGAGAAGATCTGCGTCTTCATGTCGTAGTAGTCTTCGGAGCGCTCGCGAACGGTCGGTGCCTGGGCGGGCTTGGCCACGGCCTTGGGCGTGGCGGGCATGTCCTCGGCGGGCAACTCGCTGCGCACGTTCTCGCTCACCGGCATGGTGTCGGCTGGAGCGTCCTTGATGGTGCCGAAGCTCGACAGGTCCGAAGTCGGCTGGGCCTGCGGCGCAGACGCAGCCTCGACAGCCGGCTCATCCGGCGCCGGACCAAGCGGTTCCGGCGGCAGCTCCGCAACGGCCTCCTGCTGCTCCGGCGGCGGGGCCGGCGCGTGTTTTTGCGGCGAATCCGCCTGGGTCTTGCCTCGTCGTCCGAACATTCTGTTTTGTCCGTGCGCCTTGTCGGGTTTGTTGCGTTGTCGTGCCTAGCTGTCGCCGCCACGCGTGAATCTGGCCATCAGTTGGGCGATCAGGCCGTTGGCACCGGCTGGTGCATCATTGTGACCTGCCACCGCGCGGGCAAGCTGACGGAAGGCCTCAGCGGGCTTGGCGTTGGCCTGCGCCTCGGCGATCATCTGCCCGTTGTTGGCAGCCATGCCGAACAGTTGCGGGTCGAAGCCGATTTCCACCGTGCATGGAATCTCCAGCGCCTCGGCGAACTCCTGGGACGCGATTTCCGGCCGCTTGGGCACGCCGACCTGATTGAGCACCAGGAAAGGCGGCCGATCGTTGCGCCGGTGCTGTTTCAGCAGATCGACCATGTTCTTGGCGTTGCGCAGGTTGCCGAGATCGGGCGAAGCAACCAGGACGATGTCGTCGGCGGACGTCACCGTCTTGTGGGTCCAGGTGGTCCATTGATGCGGCAGGTCGAGAACCGTGAACGGCACCAGGCCGCGGACATGGTCGATGACCGATTCCACCGCCTCGTATTCCAGATCGTAATCGCGCTCCAGCGTCGAGGGCGCAGCGAACAGGCTGAGCCGGTCGGTGCACTTCCACAGCAGCCGATCGATGTAGGATTCGTCGAGCCGGTCGCCGGCAAAGATCGCGTCGGCAAGGCCCTGGGCCGGGTCCTGGTTGAAGTCGAGGCCGGCGGTGCCGAACGGCAGATCGAAGTCGGCGATGGTGACCGTCTTGAGCAGGTCCTGTGACATGGACCAGGCGAAGTTGTGCGCCACCGTGGATGCGCCAACGCCACCCTTCGCACCGAGAAAGGCGACCGTGCGGCCGAGTTGCTTGCCCTCCTCGCTGGAAACCAGCCGCCCCACCGAGGCGATCGCGTCGACCGGTCCGATCGGCGCCACCAGATACTCGCTCACGCCGCGCGACATCAGTTGGCGGTACAGCAACACGTCGTTGTTGTGTCCGATGACGATGACCTGGGTATCGGCGTCGCAGACGTCGGCCAGGCGGTCCAGTTCGGCCAGAAGCTGCTCGCCGCTGCCCTGCGACTCCAGGATAATGATGTTGGGGGTCGGCGCTTCCTCGTAGAACTCGATTGCCGCGGCGACACCGCCCATGTGCACACTCATCTGGGTGCGACTGGCGCGGCGGTCGGTGCGCGCCTGCTGGAGCGTGTCGGCGATGGCCTGCGTTTCGCAGAATGCCTGGATCGAAATGCGCGGCAGAACGCCGGCATTCTCCACTGCATCGCCCTGTGGCGTCTCGCCCTGCGGCGCCTCGGCCTCGGGCTGCTGGTCATATGCAAAGCTCATTGCCCACCCACCTCGCTGGCACGGGCCGCACCGTCGCGATAGACGGTGCTGGAATCCTGACCCTCGCGATATTTCTCCTGAACCGTCACGCGGCGTTCCGCGTCGCGCGGCCCGTGTCCGCGCGGACCCACGATGTCACGGGGGTCTTCGAGCATGGCGGCGAGATTGCGCTGCTGGGCGCAGCCATGATTGTACCACTCGACGTTCTGATGGTTGTCGGAGACATCCTTCGGCCAATCGCCGCACGGCCCGGCATTGGCCGCGTAGCGATAGAAGACGAGCTTCATCGGCGCGCTGTCGTAACCATCCTCGGCGCGGTAGGTGTGCACCGCCAGGATCGATGGATCGACACCCTCGCGACGCAGGATCTGCCGGATCTGCGCGGCACCCTTGTGGGCGGCGGATTCGTACTTGCCACCGCTTGGCGCCTGCAGGTGGATGGCGCCGTTACCGGTGTTGCGGTACTGGCGCGCCAGGCCGGCGACGGCCGTCCTGTCCTCTGCGCTGAGGCCGCCGATATGCGGGTCGGCGTGAACGATCAGATCGACCGGCTGATAGCCGACGGTTATCGGGTGGCGCTCCTGATAGGTCGGCGGCATCGACCCGGTGTGTTCATGGGTCGTCCGGTTCCACTGGCAACCGGCCAGGGCGACGGCAATTGCCACTGCACCAGCGGTCGCGGCCAGTCTGCGGGCCGGCACGGGCACGTTGGTCTTGGGTGTTACGCGTTGCATGATCATCTCCGCCGGATGCCGGCTTGGCTTACTTGACGATGAAACCGATGTTGCCGTGATAGGTGCCCTCGGGCTTCTCGTCCGACAGGCCGTAAATGCGGTTCAGGCGGCCGAGCAGGTACTTCTGATGGTCGGTCGGCGCATGCAGGTTCTGCGACGGGTCGGTGAGCTCCTCGCGCGCGACCGGCTTGACCAGATAAGGCGTCACGATCGCCATCATCTCGGTCTCGTTGTTGATGAAGTCGGTGGACCGGAACAGCACGCCCAGCACCGGCAGGTCCTTGACCACCGGAAGACCGTTGATGACGTGGTTGCGGTCCTGCTTGATCAGGCCGGCAATGATCAGCGAGCCGCCAGAGGGCATCTCGAGCGTCGTTTCGGCGCGGCGCACGCTGATCGAGGGAATCGAGACGCCACCCAGGGTGAGCTGGTTCTCATCGGAAAGCTCGGAGACTTCCGTCGACACGCGGATGGAGATGCGCTCGCCGGACAGGACAACCGGTGTGATGCCGAGCGCAACACCGAATTCCTTGTATTCGATGATGATGTTGCCCTCGCTGTCGCGGCCGGAGGGAACCGGGAACTCGCCACCGGCCAGGAACTTGGCCGACTCGCCGGAGATGGCAGTCAGCGTCGGTTCGGCCAGAACACGCAGCAGGCCCTCGCTTTCCAGCGCGCGCACCGCAACACCGATGAAGCTGTTTTCGCCAACCTGGATGCTGCCGGCGATGGTGCTGGGCGGCGACAGGTTGCTTGCCCCGAAACGATTGAGAAGTTCCATGGCGCCCGAGAAATCGCCGCGGCCGATCACGTTGGTGGCGACGCCGTTGATAATGCGCGGGAAGTCAACACCGAACTGCTTCAGGACGGAGCGCTTGACCTCGACCATGTGCACCTTGACATGCACCTGCTCGGAGCCATCGGCGCCGATCATCGAAACAA
Source organism: Tepidamorphaceae bacterium (assembly GCA_028279445.1). Taxonomy (GTDB): domain Bacteria; phylum Pseudomonadota; class Alphaproteobacteria; order Rhizobiales; family Tepidamorphaceae; genus JANQNT01. The sequence continues at coordinate 43,251 of JANQNT010000013.1, forward strand.
CCTTCTCCTTGTCGCCGATGAAGCGCGCGGCGAGATCCACCGCCTTCTGGGCATCGAGCGGGGTCGGTACCGCGCCGGACAGCACGATGTTGTCGTTGACCGCATCGACGTTCACGTCGGAGCCGGGGATCAGCTCGCGCATCATGCGGTTGAGCTGCGCCAGGTCGCGCTCCACCTCGACTTCCAGCGCGGCGATCTGGTTGCCGTGCTCATCGAAGAAGAAGACGTTGGTCTGGCCGACCTCCATGCCGATCAGATAGGCACGCCGGGAGGTGCGCATCACCGCGTCGGCCACCTTCGGGCTCGACACCAGCACGTCGCGGGCATCGCTTGGCAAGTCCACCACCAGCGACTTGTTGAGGCCCAGGCGAACCGTATGGGCGCCGTCCTCAGCGACGGAGAGACGCTGGTCATCGGCGGCGGTGGCGGGCGAAACGGCGAGCCCGGTCCCGGCGACGCCAGCAAGCGCCAGCCCCAGCACGAGCGTGCGAACGAACGCAAGCGGGGCGACGAGAAGCTTATCGGTCAACGCGGTCAACATGTCGGTCTTCCACAGTTGGGTTTACTGATTTCCAGAAACTTGCGTTTCGATGCCGAAGCGGACCATTTTCACGGTGCCGGCCCGACGTGCGGGATTGAGGCCAGAGGTTTCGGTCTCGAGGTCCTTGTCACCGTCGAGGATCGAGCGCAGAGCCAGCGACAGCTCGCCCATGCGCTCCGCCAGCGCCAGCACCTCGGCCTGGTTGGAAGCCAGCTCAAGGGTGGCCACGGAGCCGACGACGACAGTCTCGCCGTCCTGCTCCTCGACGGTCTGGTCGATCGCCAGCACCCGCACATTGCGCAGCACCGTCTCGGAGAGAATGACTTCCTTGCCGTCCTCTTGAGGATCTTCCTCGCGGCGCGTGAGAATCACGTCGACACGGTCATTGGGCAGGATGAAGCCGCCGGCGCCGGTCTCTGGCGAGACCGAGGTGGCGATGGCCCGCTTGCCGGTCGGCAATGAGGCGGACATGAAGCCACCCTCGCCGGCCTGGACGATCTTGGCCATGCGCATCGGCTCGCCTTCGACGAACTCGGCGCGCACCACCGAACCTTCCATTTCCTTCATGGCGTCGGGGCGCTGATCCTGGCGAATCAGGTGCGGCGCACTGGTTTCAGGCCACTCGTGCCACTCCAGGTCCTCGCCGGTGAGACGCTGGCCGGGCCGCAGGTCGCGCGCAGCAACCAGAATCCGCATGGCACCGACCTGTTCGGTGACCTCAACGACTTCCGGCGCCGGGCCGGAACCGAGATTTCGAACAAGCATGAAAGCGACAACGCCGGCGCCGAGCGCGATGGCGAGAATGATAAGCCGTGCAGAACGCATGGAACCTAGCTCCAGGACACGTGACTTTGCGTCTATTCGTCCCGGACCTTAGGAGCCGTTCCGTCAAATTATGGTTAACAGGGTCTATCTAATTGCGTGTGCCGCACGGCACGCTGCAACCCGATTGTCGCTGCGCTCTAAATGCCAAGCGCCGCCGCCCAGATGGTGCCGGGGAACACATAGATTCCCGCGATCGCCATGGCGATGCCATAGGGAATGCCGGTCTCGGAGCGATGCAGGCGCAATGCCCATTCCTGGCGCGACAGGAAGGCCGGCAGCGGATAGGCGCGGCTGGCGATCATCGCGAAGGTCATCAGTCCGCCGGCAAGCGCGGCGATCAGGGCAAACTCCATCAGCGGCACCCACCCGAGCCACAACGCACACGCGGCCACGAACTTGGCGTCGCCGCCTCCGATCCAGCCTGGAATGAACATCAGGAAGGCGATGACGAGCATCGCCAAGCCCGCGGCGACGTGCATGCCGATCGCCTCCAGCGGCATCCCGATCACCGCGGCAGCGACAAAGAACAGCGCGGCGAAGGCGATGACGAAGCGGTTCGGCAGCGTCATCGTCAGCAGATCGAGGAAGGCCGCCATGGCCATGGCGAAGGGGAAGATGTAGGCAACGAGCAGCGTCATGACGGATCCCGGCGATCGATTGGCGCAAGCGCCGTCACAGTTCAGCGGCGCGGAACGCCAAACCTAGCCCGACAGACTAAACAATCCGTTTGCCGATCCGATGTGCCGGCAAACGAAAAGGGCCGCTGCCTGCGGCAGCGGCCCTTCTCAATTCAGACGTGTTCCCGATTACTGGGAAGCAAGGCCGTCTTTGACTTCCGTGAAGGTGGTCGTGAGGTTGCCACCAACCTCGCCAACGACCACGATGATCACCACCGCGATGCCGGCAGCGATCAGGCCATACTCAATGGCGGTCGCACCCGACTCGTCTTTTGCAAAACGCTTCAAAACGGCTTTCATGTTACTCACTCCTGGTTCCAACCAACTTGTACTCCAGAACGGTTATACGCCCGTCTGTGAACACGAGGGACACTACGCCCCAGCCCTTTCAATCGACTTAACCCGATCGTTGAAAAAGGGATTCTCGCCGCGCAGTGCGGATCACGGTTAATCGCCGGTCAATGGCACATCGGCGCGGCGGTGCCGGCCGGTTGCGGGCGATCAACCCGAGCGAGGTGACCCGCCAGCGATGCCACGCGCGCGAGTCTACCTTCCCGACTTTCTTCCCAACTTTCCGACATCCCGTCCCGGGCGCAGGGCAGGCGAACCAGAGCGGGCCGTTGTCGAATGATTAACCAAAGTGGCGCTTAACTGGACGCAATGCCGAAAGCACATCCCCCGGCGCCGACGCACCTGCCTGCGGGGACCGCAACTGGAGCGACAACGATGAAGACCGCCCGATCCACCCTGCGCGCTTGTCTTGCCGCCGCACTGTGCACCGCCGCGCTGCTCGGCGCACCCACCGCCCATGCCGATGATCCGGCCGACAAGCGCATGGTGGTCGGCGTCGATCGGGCGCAACTGATGCGCATCGACGTGCCGATCGACACCGTCATCATCGGCAACCCGTCGATCGCCGATGCGGCGGTGTACGACTCGACCACGCTGATCATCACCGGCAAGACCTTCGGCGAAACCAACATGATCATCCTCGACTCGCTCGGCAAGGTGGTGCGCGAGGTCGACCTGACCGTATCGACGCCATCGGAAACGGTCACGGTGCACAAGGCCGGCAACCGGCTGTCCTACACCTGCGCACCGGTCTGCGAGCGCTCGCTGCGCGCCGGCGATGCCGCGGCAAGTTACGAGGAGCTCAAGGGCCAGGTCACCGGCGCGCTGGACCTCGGCACCTCGCAGGCCGAACCGCGCCAGTAGCCGCCTGCCGCACGTCGCCAGGGGACGGGCCTGCGCGGAGCGACCGCGCAGGGTTAACGAGCTGTTAGCCGTTTCGCCGGATTCCCGAGAGCTGGCAGAACAGTTCAGCAAGACTTCTCCTGTACAACCTGCGACCAATGCAAACAGCGGCGGTGTGCGTTCGACCGCGCATCGCAATCATGCGGTCACTGGTGTCCAGGTCATGCGTAAATTCGCCAGTCTAGGCTTTCGCCAACGCCCCACGGCGGCCGGTCAGACCGGGACCCGGCAAAGCAACTTCCTTACCGATGAACGTGGCGTCACCGCAGTCGAGTTCGGCCTCGTTGCAGCGCCCTTCTTCGCGCTTATGTTCGCGATCCTGCAAATCGGCCTGATCTTCTTCTCCGGCCAGGTGCTCGACAATGCAACGTCGGAAGCCGCACGCATGATCCGCACCGGTCAGGCGCAAATGCAGGGCTTCAGCACCCAGCAATTCAAGGACGTCATCTGCTCCAGCTCCGGTACGCTGTTCGACTGCCAGGAGCGGCTGAAGGTCGATGTGCGCACCTACGACTCCTTCGCCAACGCCAATGTCAGCAAACCGCTCGAAGACGGCGAGCTCAACGACAGCGACTTCACGTTCCAGATGGGTGGCCGCGAGCAGATCGTCGTGGTGCGGGTGTTCTACGAGTGGCCCGTGTGGGTGCCGCTGATGGCGACGCCCGGCGGCGAGAAGGTACAGCTCGGTGACCTGGCGACCGGCAACTACATGCTGTCCAGCGCCCTGACCTTCCGCAACGAACCCTTCTGAGGCGGCAAGATGATGCGAGATATCCGTTCCAAACTCCGGGTGCCGTCGCGGTTCCTCGCGCGGTTGCCGCTGGCCAATCGTTTCGTGCGCGAGGATGGCGGCCTGGCTGCCGTGGAGTTCGCGCTGATCGTCCCCATCATGGTCACCGCATATCTGGGCTCGGTGGACCTGACCCAGGCGATCATGGTCGATCGCAAGGTCTCCATCGTGACCAGTTCGATCGGCGATCTGGTGGCGCAGTCAGAGAAGATGAACAGCGGCGACATCAACAACATCTTCGATATCGCCCGAGCACTGATGTCGCCTTACGACACATCGACGGTGGCGATGCGCGTCACCAGTCTCGAGATCACCGCCAACCAGCAAGGCGAGGAGCGTCGGGCCAAGGTCATCTGGAGCGAAGGGCAGAACAAGTCGCCGCATCCGGTCAACATGGAGATCCTGGTGCCGGAGAGCATCGCCAAGAACGCCACGAGCGTGATCCTGACGGAAGGCAGCTACACATTCACACCGCTGTTCGGTCAGATCTTCACCAGCTCGCTGACGCTGGAGGACGAATACTACCACATCCCGCGCAAGTCGGACGAGGTGGAGTGGGAATAACGACACGCCCGAAACCTGATTGTCGATACAGCCTAGTCCCCTAGAAATCGAACGAGGCCGCCTTCACCGGGCGGCCTTCGTCGTTTATGGGTCTTGCACTCATAGATGCACACCGCCCTGCTCAATTCCTGCCTTGCGGCAGCCGCCCTTGTCGCCTTTGCGCTGTCGCTGATCAGCGGGCCTGCGCCGATTTCGCCTGTCGAAGCGCTCGGCGGGCTGACCGGCTCGGCCAGTGAGGCGACCAACCTGATCATGCGCGAGCTGCGCCTGCCGCGCGCCGTTCTCACGCTCGCGTGCGGCGCCGGGCTCGCCATGGCCGGGGCAGCGCTGCAGGGCCTGTTGCGCAATCCGCTGGCAGCGCCGGACCTGCTCGGCACCGGCAACGCGGCCGCTTTCGGCGCGGTGATCATCCTGGCGCTTGGCCTTGCGGGAACCGGCTCGCTGCTGATGCCGGCGAGCGCCATTATCGCCGCGCTGATCGCGCTCGCGCTGTTGCTCGTCATCGCCGGCAACGATCCGCGTCCGCTGACGGTCATCCTCGCCGGTCTGGCGCTGTCCACCTTCGCCGGTGCGCTGGTCGCGCTGACCCTCAATCTCGCGCCAAACGACTATCTGGCGCTGGAGATCGCCTTCTGGCTGCTCGGATCGTTCGCCGACCGCAGCTTCGCCCACGTGGCAGTCGCCGCACCATGCATCGCGCTCGGCATGACGCTGATGCTGTGGCAGCGCCCGTTGCTCGCTGCGCTGACGCTGGGCGAGGAAACCGCCCGTTCGCTCGGGGTCGACACCCGGGGACGGCGGCTGGCGCTGCTGATCGGCGTTGCGGCGATCGTCGGCGGGCAGGTCGCGGTGTCCGGCGTGATCGGCTTCATCGGACTGATCGTGCCCCACCTGATACGCCCCTTCGCCGGCGCGCGGCCCGACATGTTGCTGATCCCCTCGGCGCTTGCTGGCGCGGCGTTGCTGACGCTTGCCGATGTCGGCATCCGTTCGCTACCGACCGTCAACGAGCTGAAGATCGGCGTTGCCACGGCGCTGGTCGGGGCGCCCTTCTTCTTCCTGCTGGTGGCGCGGGAAAGACGACGGCGGGACGTGGGATGAGCGCGGCAGCACTGGCAGCGCGTGAGGTCTCGGCCGGAGCGGTTGTCTCGGGTGCCTCGTTTGCGCTTGAGGGCGGACTGATCGGTCTGGTGGGACCCAACGGCTCGGGCAAGACGACGTTGCTGCGCGCTCTGGCGGGCGTTTCGCCTCATCGGGGCGAAATCACCGTTGCCGGTCAGCGACTGGACGATCTGACGCCTGGCAAACGCGCCCGTGCCATCGCCTATCTGCCGCAGATCGCGCCGGTCTCCTGGCCCGTCGCGGTGCGCCATCTTGTGGCGCTGGGACGGCTTGCCCATGGGGGCGACGCGGATACGCCGCGCGGCATGGACGCGATCAGCACGGCGCTTGCGGCGACCGGGGTGACCCATCTGGCGGATCGCAGCGTCGACACACTGTCAGGCGGCGAGCGCGCCCGCGTGCTGCTGGCGCGCGCCCTTGCCGTTGAAGCGCCGGTGCTGATCGCCGATGAGCCGATCGCCGCCCTCGACCCGCGCCACCAGGTGGAGACGCTCGCACATCTGCGCGCGGTGGCCGACAGCGAACGCATGGTGGTTGCGGCACTTCATGACCTGGCGCTGGCCAGCCGCTACGCCGACCGGGTGATGGTGATGAAGCAGGGGCGCATCGTCGCCGATGGGCCTCCAGGCACGGTGCTCAACGACGCGGTGATCTCCGATGTGTTCGGGCTGCAGACATCGGGCAGCGACCGGTTCGGACCGGTCTGGGAACCGGCCGTCGACACTCAGGGCTGACGAACGGGCAGGCCGCGCTTGAGCCAACCGGGACCGGCACGCGAGCCGACCATGCCTTCCGGCACATCGATGATGTTGGTGTAGCCGAATTTGGGCAGTTCGCGCGCGACGAAGGCGCTGCGGACCCCTTGCGCACAGATCAGTGCGATCGGCCGCGATTTGTCGCCTTCCACGGCAGCCTCGAGATTGGCCAGAAAACCGCGGTCGTGCATGGTGATCGCCACCGCCGACGTGGCGACACCCGTCTCGCGCCATTCGCTCGGGCGGCGGATGTCGATCAGCAGGACCTCGCCGGCCTCGGCGCGCTCGTGGGCGCTCGCCGCGTCGATCTTCACGGCCTCTTCCGCGATGGCGTCACCTGCGAACGCGGGCGCCGCCAGCAGCACCAGAACAAGGCAGGCCACCAGCCAACGAAGCGGCGCAATCGGACCTGCGGTGTGGAACATCGGCGATGACCTTCGTGACGATCGGACAAGCCATAATCTAGGTACATAAGCGCATTGCGGCCATCACAATGGTGCGAGGCGCGTCATGTGCTTGACGCACGCGGGGGGCATTCCTACCTTCGCGGTCCAAGAATCGTGTTGCGGTAATCCCTGGGTGCTCTCGCCCGGATTTCCATCCGCGCACTGGCGATATCCAGGAGGACTTCCCATGGCCACCAACGCCGTTACCGATGACAGCTTCGAGACCGACGTCATCAAGTCGGACGAGCCCGTGATTGTCGATTTCTGGGCCGAGTGGTGCGGGCCATGCAAGCAGATCGCGCCGATGCTGGAGGAAATCTCCGACGAGATGGCCGGCCGCATCAAGGTCGTGAAGATGGACGTGGACAGCAACATGCAGACGCCGTCGAAGTACGGCATCCGCAACATCCCGACCCTGATGCTGTTCAAGAACGGCGAAGTCGCCTCGACGCAGATCGGCGTGTCGTCGAAGAGCAAGCTGGTCGACTGGGTCGAACAGTCGATCTAGGGTCCTGTTTGCTGGAGCGGGGTCCGGGCGGAAAACCGGTATCCACTTTTCCTGACCCCGCTCTCCCGCGACTGCGGATCAAGAAGGCGTCCGGTTCTTCTCAGCGCTTTGCCTCTTCATGTCCTCCATCCGGCGAAGCCGTAAGCGCGACTGCGCGCCGCCCATCTTGGCTTCCCTGTCGCGCCTTCGGCGCTCCACGCCTCTTGTCAGGGCGCCCCCGCGAAGGGTGAGGCCCGTCTCGACGATTGGGTCCGGTGGACCAATCGTAGGGCCGAACGCCCGAGACCCCAGCAGAGGGCTGGAGCGATAGCGAACTCGCCGTGAGCAAAACTATGTGCAAACCTGCCCGTTCAGGCCAGTGCGGCGTCCTGCAGCCCCAGCACGTGGCCGGCGAAGTAGAGCGAGCCGCAGATCAGCACGCGTGGCGGGATGGCACTGTCGATGGCAGCCATCGCGCTCTCGATATCCGGCATCGCTCGAGCCGGAAGTCCGGCGGCCTCGGCCTGCGCCGCGAGTTCATCGGCCGTCAGACTGGCCGGTTCGTCGGGAACGGGAACCGCCAGCACCTCGCTCGCAAGGCCCGCGAAGGGCGCCAGGAAGTCATGCGCCTGTTTGGAGCGCAGCATGGCGGCAATCAGCACCAATGGGCGCGGGGCGCGATCCTCGAACTCCGCCATCTGCTCGGCCAATGCGATGCCGGCGGAGGCGTTGTGACCGCCGTCGAGCCAGATTTCGGCCCCCGTCGGCGCCAGATCGAACACCGGGCCTGACGTGATCGACTGCATGCGCGCCGGCCATTCGACGCCCTGCAGCCCTTCGGCGATATGCGCCTCGCCAACGGCCAGGCCGCTGGCTCGCACCGCCGCGATCGCGGTTCCCGCATTCTCGCGCTGATGGCGCCCGGGCAGGCGCGGCGCCGGCAGGTCGAGCAGACCGTCGGCGTTCTCGAAGACCAGCCGGCCACGTTCCTCGTGCGCCTGCCACTCGCGGCCTGAGACCAGAGCCAGCGCACCGCGCTGCACGCACGTTTCCAGGATCGTGTCGAGGGCGGCGTCTTCCTGCGCGGCCACGACACAGGGGACATCCGGCTTGATGATGCCGGCCTTCTCGCCCGCGATGCCGGCAAGGTCATCGCCCAGGAAATCCGCATGGTCATGGGAGACCGGCGTGATCGCCGTGACGAGCGGCGTGTCGACGACGTTCGTCGCATCGAGCCGGCCACCCAGGCCCACTTCCAGCAACAGCACGTCGGCGGGATGTGCTGCGAATAGATCGAGCGCAGCGGCGGTGGTGATCTCGAAAATGGTGATTGGCGCGCCGCCATTGACCTCTTCTGCACGCTCAAGTGCCGCCGACAGCGCCGCTTCATCGACCAGGCGCCCGCCATCGGGCGCGCCCAGGCGGACGCGTTCGTGGAAGCGTACCAGATGCGGAGACGTATAGACATGTACACTTAGACCCGCCGCCTCCAGCATGGCGCGCAGGAACGCGACGGTCGAACCCTTGCCGTTTGTCCCCGCCACATGAATCACCGGCGGCAGGCGGCGTTCCGGATGATCAAGCGCCGCAAGCACCCGATGCATGCGATCGAGCGAGAGGTCGATCAGCTTGGGATGCAGAGCGCTGAGGCGCTGGAGAATCGCGTCGGATCGCGCCATGGCGACAGGGGTCCGTTTCGGGCGTTGGGGGAGGACGGCCGTCGGCGCCGCTCAGCGTGCGGGTTCTTCGGCGATCGATGCGTCTTCGCTGATTTCCCCGGCAGCGACAACTGCGTGCGCCGGTTCGGAGTCCGGCTCTGAAGGTGGCGGCAACATATCGGTCACCGCATCTTTGTGCATCAGCAATCGAATAAGCCGGCTAATTGTCTGGCGCAGTTCGCCGCGGTCGACCACCATATCGACCATGCCGTGCTCGCTCAGGTACTCGGCGCGCTGGAAGCCATCCGGCAACTGCTCGCGGATGGTCTGTTCGATGACCCGTGGCCCGGCGAAACCGATCAGCGCGCCGGGCTCGGCCACATGGACGTCGCCCAGCATGGCATAGGACGCGGTGACGCCGCCGGTGGTCGGATTGGTCAGTACAACAATGTACGGTTTCCCCGTCTCGCGGAACGCGTGCAGCGCCACCGTGGTGCGCGGCATCTGCATCAGCGACAGGATGCCCTCCTGCATGCGCGCGCCGCCGGACGCCGCGAACAGGATAAAAGGGGTATCGTTCTTCGTGGCGGTCTCGAAGCCGGCGATCACCGCTTCGCCGGCGGCCATTCCCAGCGATCCGCCCATGAACTCGAAGTCCTGCACGGCCGCGGTGACGGGTAGCTCGTCGAGCGTGCCGGTCGCCACGGTTACCGCGTCCTCCATGTCTGTCTTGGCCCGCGCGTCCTTGAGGCGTTCGGTGTAGCGGCGCTCGTCGCGGAATTTCAGCGGGTCCTGCGCCACATCGGCCACCGGTACGACTTCGTAGACGCCACCGTCGAACAGCCATTTCAGCCGGGCGACACGCGGCATGCGCATGTGATGACCGGAAACGGGGATGACGTAGTCATTGGCTTCCAGATCGCGGTGGAAGACCATCTCGCCGGTATCCGGACACTTGATCCAGAGGTTCTCCGGCGTGTCGCGCTTGGCCCCCAGCATCTGCCGGATTCTCGGCCTCAGCGTGCTTGTGATCCAGTTCATTGCTTTCTTTCCCGCCTTTGCGGCGCCGATTGCCTACTCTGCCGCCATATGTGCGCCAGCAACGCCGGCGGCAAGCTGCGCCACCAGCCGGTGCACGGCGGCGGCCGTATCGGAACCCGCCTTGCCGTCACCATCGAGCGACGTACGCACCGCCTCGACCAGCGCCGACCCGACCACGACGCCGTCGGCGCCGGCCGCGATGGCCGCAGCCTGCTCCGGCGTCCTGACGCCAAAGCCCACGCAGACCGGCAGTGGCGTCGCCGCCTTGATGTGCGACACCATGCGCTCAACTTCCGCCGGGTCCGGCGCCTTGGTGCCCGTGATGCCGGTCACCGAGACATAATAGACGAAACCCGACGTGTTCTCGATCACCCTTGGCAGGCGCCTTGCATCCGTCGTCGGCGTCGCCAGACGAATGAAGCTGATGCCGTGATCCATGGCCGGAATGCACAGCTCCTCATCGGCTTCCGGCGGCAGATCGACGACGATCAGGCCGTCCACGCCGGCGGCCGCCGCGTCCTTCAGGAACGCCTCGTTGCCGTAGGAGTAGATCGGGTTGTAGTAGCCCATCAGCACGACCGGGGTGGCGTCGTCGCCGACACGGAAGGCGCGCACCATGTCGAGCGTCCTGTGCAGCGTCTGGCCGCCCTTCAGCGCGCGCTGGCCGGCCGCCTGGATGGCGACGCCGTCGGCCATGGGATCGGAAAACGGCATGCCGAGTTCGATCACATCCGCGCCTGCCGCCGGCAGACCGCGCATGATCTCAAGCGAGGTGTCGAGGTCAGGGTCGCCGGCGGTGATGAAGGTCACCAGGGCGGCGCGGTCCTGACGCTTGAGTTCGGCGAAACGGGCATCGATGCGGGTCGTGGTCATTGGTCTTGTCCGGAAAGAAAGGTCTTGCCCGGTGTCGCGTCGGCGCAGCAGATCAGCCGGCTGTCGGCGACCGCCGCGGTGCGGTGGCGCACGGCGCGCTGATAGTCCGGGTTCTTGACCATGTCGATGAAGGCCTGGGCTGTCGGATAGCGGGCGACGAAGGCGTGGTCCCAGCGTTCGTCCTCGGGACCGATGACGATGGTCCGCGGCGCGCCGATCCAGGACTGCGTGACGCCGGCGGCCAGTGCGATGGGCTCGGACTCCTCGGCGTAGCGGCGATAGGCGACCGCGCCGGCGACGGGTGCCTGCCCGTGCTCGGGATCGTCCGCCGCGTAGGCTGCCGTTTCGTTGAAACGCAGCAGATTGATCATCTGTACCGGCCGATCCTGCGGCAGATCGCGAAGCGCGCCGAACTGCTCGCGCGTGGGGTTGAGGCAGGCCATCACATCTCCACGCCGAGATGGCCTGCGACGGTGAAGACGTCCTTGTCGCCGCGCCCGCACATGTTCATGACGATGATCTGGTCGCGGTCCATCTCTGCGGCAAGCTTCACCACGTGGGAGAGCGCGTGGGCGGGTTCCAGCGCGGGAATGATGCCTTCCGTACGCGTGCAGAGCTGGAAGGCGGCAAGCGCCTCGTCATCGGTCGCCGGCACGTAGGTGACGCGGCCGGTGTCCTTGAGCCAGGAATGCTCCGGCCCGATGCCCGGATAATCGAGGCCGGCGGAAATCGAATGGCCTTCCAGAATCTGGCCGTCGTCGTCCTGCAGCAGATAGGTGCGGTTGCCGTGCAGCACGCCGGGCCGCCCACCGGTCAGCGAGGCACAGTGTTCGTCGCCCTCCAGTCCGCAGCCGCCGGCTTCCACGCCGTAGATCTTCACGTCGCGCTCGTCGAGGAAGGGGTGGAACAGGCCGATGGCGTTCGAACCACCGCCGACGCAGGCGACGATCGCGTCAGGCAGCCGGCCTTCGGCGTCCATGATCTGCTCGCGCACCTCCTCGCCGATCACCGACTGGAAGTCGCGCACCATCTCCGGATAGGGGTGCGGGCCGGCGGCGGTGCCGATCAGGTAGTAGGTGTCCTCGACGTTGGAGACCCAGTCGCGCAGCGCCTCGTTCATGGCGTCCTTCAGCGTGCCCGCGCCGGCGGCCACCGGCACGATCTCCGCGCCCAGCAGTTTCATGCGGAAGACGTTCGGCTTCTGGCGCTCCACATCCGTTTCGCCCATGTAGACGACGCAGGGCAGGCCGAAACGCGCGCACACGGTTGCCGCCGCGACGCCATGCTGGCCGGCGCCGGTCTCGGCGATGATGCGGGTCTTGCCCATGCGCCGGGCAAGCAGGATCTGGCCCAGGCAATTGTTGATCTTGTGGCTGCCGGTGTGATTGAGCTCGTCGCGCTTGAAGTAGATCTTCGCACCGCGGCCCTTGGGCGCGCTCTCGCGGCAGTGCTCGGTCAGCCGCTCGGCGAAATAAAGCGGGCTGGGGCGGCCGGTGTAGTGGGTACCCAGCGTCGCCAGCTCCTCCGCATAAGCCGGGTCCGCCTTGGCGGCCGCGTAGGCCTGCTCAAGGTCGAGGATCAGCGGCATCAGCGTCTCGGCGACGAAACGCCCGCCGAACAGGCCGAAATGGCCCTGCTCGTCGGGGCCGGTGCGCAGCGAATTGGGCTGGGCCATGGTGTTCATGGCATGCACTCCATCAACTTGGTAACGCCTCGCACGCTCTTGGGCGGTGCGCGTAACGCAGGCCGGCGCAGCCGTTCATGTGCCTGTGGCGTAAGACATCCGGCAAAGCACGAAGCCGGCGGCAAGGTCAAGCATGCCGCCTGCGGCGGTTCTACTCGGCGGCTTCCGCCGCCGAGGCGATGAAACCGCCGGACTGGCGCTTCCAGAGCTGTGCGTAGAGCCCGTCACGGGCGATCAGCTCGTCGTGGCTGCCGTCCTCCACGATCGCGCCCTGATCCATGACGATGAGGCGGTCGAGCGCGGCGATGGTCGACAGGCGGTGGGCGATGGCGATGACGGTCTTGCCGGCCATCAGTTCGTAGAGCGATTCCTGGATCGCCGCCTCGACTTCGGAATCGAGCGCGCTGGTCGCCTCGTCAAGCACCAGGATCGGCGCGTCCTTGAGGAATACCCGCGCGATGGCGATGCGCTGACGCTGACCGCCGGACAGCTTGACGCCGCGCTCGCCGACATGGGCATCGAGCCCGGTGCGACCCTCCGCGTCGGCCAGATCGGTGATGAACTCCAACGCCTTGGCGCGGCGCGCCGCGTCGATGATCTCGTCCTCGGTCGCATCCGGCCTGCCATAGGCGATGTTGTCGCGCACGGAACGATGCAGCAGGGCAGTGTCCTGCGTGACCACGCCGATCCGGGCCCTCAGCGTATCCTGGCGCACCCCCGAGATATCGACGTCGTCGATCAGGATGCGGCCACCTTCCAGGTCGTGCAGGCGCAACAGCAGGTTCATCAACGTCGTCTTGCCGGCGCCGGACCGGCCCACCAGACCGACCTTCTCGCCTGGTGCGACGCGAAGCGTCAGATCGTCGATGACGCCGCCTTCCTTGCCGTAGTGGAAGCGGATGTTCTCGAACCACACATCGCCTTCGCTGACGTTGAGCGCCTGCGCATCCTCGACGTCCTGCACATCACGATCGCGCGACAGCATCTGCTTGCCGTCCATCACCACGCCGATGTTCTCAAACAGCGCCGAGACCTCCCACATGATCCAGTAGGAGAAGCCCTCCAGCCGCAATACCAGACCAATCGCGACCGCGATGGCGCCGAGCGTGATCGCGTCTCCCAACCAAAGCCAGATCGCCATCGCAGCCACCGAAAACAGCAGCAGCGCGTTGAGCAGGTCGAGCGCGATGTTGAGCACGGTGACGAGCCGCATCTGCGCGTGCACGGTGCCCATGAAGCCATCCATGGCGTCACGGGCGTAAGATTCCTCGCGGTGGGCATGGGCGAACAGCTTGACGATGGAGATGTTGGTGTAGCTGTCGACGATGCGCCCGGTCATGGTCGAGCGTGCATCTGCCTGGCGGCGCGAGATGGCCGCCAGCTTTGGGATCATGATCCGCAGAACGACTCCGTAGATCGCCGCCCAGACCGCCAGCGGCAGCATCAGCCGCCAGTCGGCCACTGCCGTGACGACCAGCACACCGATGAAGAAACTACCGACGAAGACCAGGATGTCGAACAGCTTGATCACCGTCTCGCGCACGGCGAGCGCGGTCTGCATCACCTTGGTGGCGATGCGCCCGGCGAACTCGTCGGCGAAGAAGCTGGTGCTCTGGCCGAGCAGGTAGCGGTGCGCCTTCCAGCGCACGATCATCGGGTAATTGCCCGCCAGCGTCTGATGCAGGATCAACGTCATCACCAGACCGGCCAGCGGCATGACAAGCAGCACGAAGCCGGCCATCAGGGCGAGCTTCCAGCCGTGCATGTCCAGAAAGGTGGCGCGATCCTGCGCCGACAGCCAGTCGACCAGACTGCCCAGAAACGCGAACAGCACCGCCTGGCCGGCGCCAATCAGCGCGGCCAGTACCGCCATGACCGCAACATACGGCCAGATATCCTTGGTGTAGTGCCAGCAGAACGCGACGAAGCCCTCCGGCGGCCGGCCAGGCGGCTCGGGCGGGTAGGGGTCGACCAGACGTTCAAAAAAGCCAAACATTCCGCGGTCCGTTGAATCACGCAAAGCCGGCGAACATGCGCCTTCGGCGCGGTGAAATCAAATGGCGATATTGTGGCAACGGGTTTTACCGACTGCTCGGCTTTGTTCCGCTCACGCCAAGCTCACTACGTTCGCCGGCTCCGCGAGGGCGCACGGTTTATCTCGCTCACGGCGAGTTCGCTAACGCACAACGCCTCCGCGGGGGCGGCCTGACCGGCCGGGCGCACGGTCGTGCGCTTGGGTGCCAAACACTCCGTCGGCGCGAGGAACGAACCCAGACACGCGACCGCGTGTCCGCGCGGAGGCGTCGACCCCGGACGGCACGGAGTGCCTGATCCGGGGGAGACTTGCCGCGAGCGAAATCAAACCATCACGCCCTCGGCTTCGCGTACGGCGGCGAGGAAGCTCGAGATCATCGCCGCGTCCTTGACGCCCGGCGCGCTCTCCACACCCGACGACACGTCGATCGCCGTCGCACCGCTCATGGCGATGGCGGTCGCGACATTCGACGCATCGAGCCCGCCGGACAGCATCCAGGGCAGCCCCGGATCGACGCCTTCGAGCAACCGCCAGTCGAAACTGACGCCGTTCCCGCCCGGCAGTCCCAGACCCTCGCCGGGGCGCGGCTTGGCGTCGAACAGCAGCATTTCGGCGGCGCCGATATAGGTGCGCGCGGCGGTCACATCATCGCGCGCGCCCACCTTCACCGCCTTCATCACCGGCACACCACAATGCTCCCGCACGGCCGCCACCTGCTCCGGCGTCTCGGCGCCGTGGAACTGCAGAAGATCGGGCTTGAGCCTCGCCATGATCTCGTCGAGCAGCGCCACGTCGGCGTCCACCGTCAGTACGACCGACTTTGCCCGTCCGCGCGCCGCCTCCAACAACGGCGCGGCGACATCGATCTCCAGCGAGCGCGGGCTCGGCGGATAATGTACGAAGCCGACATACGCCGCCCCGCCGGCAATCGCCGCCTCGAGCGCAACCTCGTCCTTCAATCCGCAAATCTTGACGTCGACGGGCATGGGTCCGGCCGCTGTTGTTCAGAGCGGATTTGGTCGCACGATGCGTGCGGCAAGTCCAGCAGCGTACCGCTAAACCTGACCCAGGATATGCACCGCGCCGGCGAGATCCTCGATCGCCGTGCCCACGGATTTGAACAGCGTGACCTGGTCGTGAAAGCGCCGGCCGGACTTCTCACCGCGCGTCAGCTCGAACAGGTCGGCGGCGATGTCCTGCGGATCGAGAACCCCGTCGGCGACCGGCTGCACGATATCGCCAGCCTCGTTCAGGGCACCCTCGCGGGTATCGACGAAGACACGCGCCTTGCGGACCGCATCGTCGTCGGTCTCGCGCATGTCCGGCCGGAACGCGCCGACAAGATCGATGTGCGTGCCCGCCTCAACCCAGGCGCCGGGCAGCACCGGCTGCGAGGACATCGTCGCGCATGAGATGATGTCGGCGCCGCGGGCCGCGCCCTCCAGGTCCTGGGTCGCGGAAACCCGCAGTCCCTTGCGCGCCAGCTTGCCGGCGAGCTTCTCGGCGCGTTCGTGGTTGCGGTTGTAGATCAGCACATCGCTCAGCGGGCGCACGCTGGCATGAGCCTCGATCAGGTAGGGCGCGAGCGCCCCGGCGCCGATCATCAGAAGCCGCGTCGCATCGGCCCGGGCGAGGTAACTCGCGGCTAGGGCGGAGGCGTCCGCCGTGCGCCACAGCGTCAGCGCCCGCCCGTCGATGATGGCGAGCGGAACCCCGGTCTGACCCGACAGCAGCACATACATGCCGACAACGCTGGCCAGCCCGACGGACGGGTTGTCGGGATTGACGGTGGCGATCTTGACGCCCTGATAACCGCGTTCGGAATGTCCCTGCCGGACGAAATCCGTCCAGGCGGGCATCAGCAGGAGATCGGTGTCGGCGCGATCGGGCCGGGCCACGCGGTGGTGGTGGCGCAGCGGCGCCACCGTATGGCTGCGAAAGGCGTTACGCAGCGCCTCAACGAGGCCACGATGGGTGATGGCGGCTTCGATCTCGGCGGCGGAAATGACGCGCATGCAGGCTTACCGTGACCGCGTCGGGCGCGGGCGTTTACGTCAGTGGATCAACTGCCGCGGCCAGGCGCCGGCAGGGCGGCGTGCGCCTTCTCGACTTCGCGGCGCAGTTCGGCGGCCTCGCGGGTGGCGGCGTGCGCGGCGGCGCGGTTGGCGCGCGCACTCTTGCGCCAGGTGCCCTGGGTCAGCCAGGTCGCGATCCCGCCGATGACGATGCCCGCAAGCAAGGTTGCGAAGACCAGAAGGAACACCGGCATTTCCAGCCCGAAGGCCGGGTCAAGCGGACTGAACGGATCAAACGAGAGGGTGACGGCGTGGCGATTGGCCACCGTCAGCGCGATCAGCAGGATGGCGGTCGGCAGGACGACAAGCAGTAAGGCGGCCTTGCGCAGCATCAGGACAGGCTAGCCCCCACCGCCAGGCGTGTTCAGCCGCTCGCGCATCTCCTTGCCCATCTTGAAGAACGGCACGGTCTTCTCCGAGACAGCTACCTGGGCGCCGGTGCGCGGATTGCGGCCGACGCGTGCCGGCCTCGTCTTGACGGAAAAGGTGCCGAAGCCGCGCAACTCGACCCGGTTGCCCTCGGCCAGCGCCTGGACGATCTCGTCGAGCACCGTGTTGACGATCAGCTCGATGTCGCGCTGATACAGATGCGGATTGGCCGCAGCCAGACGTTGAATAAGTTCGGATTTGATCATGGCCGGTTGCCCGCTGCCCGCTCCAGATTGCCCGCGCGATCACGCAAGCCCGTTATAAAACGCACATATCGCGTTAGTCTTCAATGGCTTGTGGCGACCAAAGGCTGACCAGCCCGTTGCCGGGCACCAGTTCGCCGATGCGTGTCAGCACCGTCGTCAACGTGTCGCCGCCGCCCAGCGCATCCATCAGCCGCCCCGCAAAACCCAGCTCTTCGATCCCGCCTTCCTGCGTCCAGGTGCGGATTTCCGCCGCTTCGCTGATGCCGTGCTCGGCCACAAGCCAGGCCTTGGCTTCTTCCTCGCCGCCGAATCCGTCGATGATGTTCAACTGCAGCGCTCGGCGCCCGGAATAAACCCGTCCGTCGGCCAGACCGCGCGCGGCGGCAGCACTCAGCTCCCGGCGTTCGGCAACGCGTGTCACGAACCAGTCCTGGGTGTCGTCGATCAGGTTCTGGATGACGCGGCGCGCTTCCGGCGTCTCTTCGGCAAATGGGGAGGGCTCCGCCTTCAGCGGATCGCTCTTGATGGAGCGCACATCAACGCCGATCTTCTCGCCCAGTTCGCGCAGATTGGCCCATTGGAAGATCACGCCGATGGAGCCGGTGATGCTGGTCTCGCGGGCGAGCACATGGTCAGCGCCGATGGCGACCAGATAGCCCGCGGAGGCTCCGACCGTGCCGATGGTGGCGACAACCGGCTTCTTCTCGGCCAGTTCGCGGATGGCAGTGAACAGCGCCTCGCCGCCGGTGGTGGTGCCGCCCGGCGAGTTGATCGCCAGAATGACCGCCTTGATACGATCATTCTCGCCGAGCTTGCGCAGGAACTCGCGCTGCTTCCAGTCATCGGTGATGACGCCGGAGATCGGGACGCGGGCGATCTGTTCGCCGAAGCGGTCGCGCGTGCCGATGGCGGCGATGGCGAGGATCGCCGCCGCGGCAACGACGAATGCCACGACACGCCAGAACGAAACCCTGCGGCGCAGGCGGCGGCGCTCAACCAGTGTGTCGGCATCCAGGCTCATGGCGCTTCCCCTGTTCAGCCATCGCGGCAGGAAACGTTAAGCGGGCGCCGATCCTGTCGCGGATACGGCGCCCGTTCAAGCTGTCAGCCCATCAGGCGGCCGGAGACATCCGGGCCAGGGTCGGAACCCTGGCCTCAGAACCCTAGCCCTTGTCGCCCTTTTCGGCATCGGCCTCCGGCTCTTCTGCCGCTTCGGCCTCGGTAGCCTCAGGCGCATCGTCCGCGGCCTCGGGCTCGCTGCTGTCGTCGGCAGCCGCCTCGGTCTCTGCCGGCTCATCGCTGGCGGAGTCCGCGGCCGGCTCGGCAGTCGATTCATCGGCCGGCGCTTCATCTCCGTTGGCCTGCGCCTTGGTCAGGGCGGCACCGAGGATATCGCCGAGCGAGGCGCCGGCGTCGGTCGAACCGTACTGTGCGATCGCCTCCTTCTCCTCGGCCATCTCCAGCGCCTTGATCGATACCGAGACCTTGCGGGTCTTGCGGTCGAACTGGGTAATGCGCGCGTCGACCCGCTCGCCGGCGGCGAAGCGTTCCGGGCGCTGCTCACCACGGTCGCGGGCGAGATCGGCGCGGCGAATGAAGGCGGTCAGGCCGGTGTCACCGACCTTCACGTCGATGCCGTTGTCGCGCACGTCGATGACCTCGCAGGTGACCACCGCGCCCTTGCGGATATCACCGCCGGCATCCTCAAGCGGATCGCCGGCGAGCTGCTTGATGCCGAGGCTGATGCGCTCCTTGTCGATGTCGACGTCGAGGATCTTGACCTGCACGGTCTGGCCGCGCTCGTAGTCCTCGATGGCCTGCTCGCCGGGACGGTTCCAGTCGAGGTCGGAGAGGTGGACCATGCCGTCCACATCGCCGGGCAGGCCGATGAACAGGCCGAACTCGGTGCGGTTCTTGACCTCGCCCTCGACGATGCTACCGACGGTGAACTGGTCGGCGAAGGACGTCCAGGGATTGTCGAGGCACTGCTTGAGGCCAAGCGAGATACGGCGCTTGTTGGGATCGACCTCGAGCACCATCACCTCAACCTCCTGGGAGGTGGAGACGATCTTGCCCGGATGGACGTTCTTCTTGGTCCAGCTCATCTCGGAGACGTGGATCAGACCCTCGACGCCCGGCTCCAGCTCCACAAAGGCGCCGTAGTCGGTGATGTTGGTGACGCGGCCGGTGAACTTGGCATCAACCGGATACTTCGATTCAACGCCCTGCCAGGGATCGTCCTCAAGCTGCTTCATGCCGAGGCTGATGCGCTGGGTCTCCTGGTTGACCTTGATGATGCGCACCTTGACCGTCTGGCCGACGGACAGCACCTCGGTGGGGTGGTTGACCCGGCGCCAGGCGATGTCTGTGACGTGCAGCAGGCCGTCGATGCCGCCGAGATCGACGAAGGCGCCGTAGTCGGTGATGTTCTTGACCACGCCTTCCAGCACCTGGCCCTCTTCGAGGCTCTGCACCAGATCGGCGCGCTGCTCGGCACGCGACTCTTCGAGAACCGTGCGGCGCGAAACGACGATGTTGCCACGGCGCTTGTCCATCTTGAGAATCTGGAAGGGCTGCGGCGTGCCCATCAGCGGGGCGATGTCGCGCACCGGACGGATGTCCACCTGGCTGCGCGGCAGGAAGGCGACGGCGCCATCGAGATCGACAGTGTAGCCGCCCTTGACCTGATTGAAGATGGTGCCCTCGACCTTCTCGTTCGCCTCGAAGGCGACTTCCAGGCGCACCCAGGAGTGTTCCCGGCGCGCCTTGTCGCGCGACAGCACGGCATCACCGAGTGCGTTCTCCACGCGCTCCAGATAAACCTCGACCGTGTCGCCGACCGTGACCGCCTCGCCGGCGCCATGGCCGAACTCGCGCATCGGCACACGGCCTTCGGTCTTCAGGCCGACGTCGACGACGACCATGTCTTTTTCGATGGCGACCACCTCGCCGTTGACGACCGAACCTTCGGCCAACGGCTGGGTGTTCAGATTTTCTTCGAGAAGGGCCGCGAAGTCCTCGCGGGAGGGATTGAGTTCAGTGCTTGTTTGAGACAAGGGATTACGGACTCCAGACATCCATTGGGCCGACCAGCGCCGGTGTCGGGCTTGCTTTGCGCGGCCGCGTCAAGCGCAGGGCCGTCTGCCGCTCAGCACCCGGCACCCGTTTCCCCCGTCGAATGAACGCCTCAAGACCGGCCGCCTGAGCGCGGCTGGCCCGGCAGGTGCGGGCGGAGCGAAGGCCGTAGCCGTTTCGTGATTGCCTGGCGGCGGTCTATCGGACGTGGCGAGCCACGTACCGGTCATGGTCGAGGCGTTCAGCCCCGCGCCGCGTCGATGATCGCAACGGCTTCACGAAACGCGGTGTCTATATCCATTTCGGTGGTGTCGAGCAAGTGCGCATCGGCCGCCGCACGCATCGGCGCGGTGTCGCGGGAGGCGTCGCGCGCGTCGCGGCGCTCGAGATCGGCACGCACATCCTCCAGTTGCGCGCCCGGATCAGCCTCGCGCAGCTCCAGCCAGCGGCGTTCGGCGCGGGCGCCGACGCTGGCGGTGACGAACAGCTTCACATCGGCATCCGGGCAAACCACCGTGCCGATATCGCGGCCATCCAGCACCGCGCCGGGCGGGCGCGCGGCGAAGGCGCGCTGGAAGATCAACAGGGCCGCGCGCACGTCCGGCTCCGCCGCGATGATGGAGGCGGCATGGCCGGTGCCGGGCGCGCGCAACTCGCTGGCGGCGAAGCGTCGCGGGTCGACTGTCTCGGCGGCGGCCACCGCTGCAGCGGTGTCCTGCGGATCACTGCCAGCGGCGATGAGCGTTGCCGCAACGCTTCGATAAAGTGAGCCAGTGTCGAGACAGCGAAGCCCGTAGTGGCCGGCAAGGCGGCGTGTCAGCGTGCCCTTGCCAGCGGCCGCCGGCCCGTCGACGGCGATGATCATCGCACCGCCTCCGCTGCCGCAACGTCCTCGAAGCGCGCGCCGAGGCTGGCCATCAGTCCGGTGAAACCTGGGAAGGACGTCTGGATCATCGCCGCATCATCGACGCTCACGGGCGCATCGGCCGCAAGGCCCATGACCAGGAAGGCCATGGCGATGCGATGATCGAGGTGGGTTGCGACGATGCCGCCGCCGGGCACGCCGGACCCGCCGTGCACCACAAGATGGTCCTCGCCCGCCTCGCAGGAAACACCGTTGGCCTCAAGACCGGTGACCACGGCTGCGAGGCGGTCGCTTTCCTTGACGCGCAACTCGTGCAGGCCACGCATGACGGTTTTACCTTGGGCAAAGGCAGCGGCGACGGCGAGCACGGGATATTCGTCGATCATGGAGGGTGCGCGCTGCGGCGGCACTTCGACGCCGGTCAGACTGCTGGCACGCACGAGGAGATCGCAGACCGGCTCGCCACCGACGTCGCGTGCGTTCTCGCGGGTGATGTCGGCGCCCATCTCCTCCAGGGTCGTCAGCAGACCGGCGCGGGTCTCGTTGACCATCACCGCGTCCAGACGCAGTTGCGAGCCCGGCACGAGCAGGCCGGCGACCAGGGGGAATGCGGCCGAGCTCGGGTCCGCCGGCACGCTGATGTCGCGCCCCTGCAATTCGACTGGTCCTTTCAGCGTGATATTGCGGGCGCCACGCTCGTCTTGGGTCACATCGAGCCCGGCGCCGAAATGGGCCAGCATGCGTTCGGTGTGATCGCGCGTTGCCTCCGGCTCGATGACGGTCGTCTCGCCGGGGCAGGTCAGGCCGGCCAGCAGAACCGCGGATTTCACCTGGGCCGATGCGACCGGAAGCGTATAGCGGATCGGGATCGTGTCGGGCGGGCCGGCAAGCGTCAGCGGCAGGCGGTCCTGGCCAGTGACGGCGACGAGACGGGCGCCCATCTGCTTGAGCGGATCAAGAATGCGGCCCATGGGGCGGCGGCTGAGCGAGGCATCGCCCACATAGCTCACGGTCAGGCCGTGGCCGGCGGCAAGGCCCATCATCAGCCGAACCCCGGTGCCCGCATTGCCGAAGTCCAGCGGGCCTTCCGGCTCGAGCAAGGCGCCGACACCGGCCCCCTGCACCTGCCAACTGCCTTCGCCCAGACGCTCGACCCTGGCGCCGAGCGCGCGCATGGCGTCGGCCGTGCGCAGCACGTCCTCGCCCTCCAGCAGACCCTCGACATTGGTCTCGCCGGACGCGACGCCGCCCAACAGCAGCGCGCGGTGGGAAATCGACTTGTCGCCCGGCACGCGCGCATGCCCGCTAAGCGCAGGACCGGGCAGGGCACGCAGGGGACGGGGAGTTGCGTCGCTGGACACGTGAGGCACTTGGATTGGATTACAGATCTGGCGGAAGGCGGCTTATCACAGCCACGCGGCGGGCGTACAGCCGCATGACCGCGACCCGAACAGCACTAATTAAGAAAAATTCGCGTATTGCCTGCCGCATGGTCGTTTTTGCTTTTGACAAGCCTTGTGCGCGCGGTCTATGCGAGCCGGACTTTTCGCAGCGACAGCGAGATTTGAGAGCGGCAAGAGGACGATAGGCTCGTGGCGAAACCGGAACTCGGCACCAAGCGCACCTGCGGCGAATGCAGCGCGCGCTTCTACGATCTCAACAAGGACCCAATCATCTGTCCCATTTGCGGGGCAGTGTTCGAACTCAGCAAGCCGGTCACCAAGGTCAAGCCGGAGGCTACCGCGCCAGCGGAGAAGCCGGCGCCCAAACCCGAGTCGGACGACGAGGACGAGACCGAGTCCGACGAGGAGCAGGGCCAAGAGGGCGTGCTGACGCTTGAGGAGATCGACGAAGAGGAAACCGATACCGGCCGCGTCGCCGCCGCCGCGACGGACGATGACGAGGACGACGACGAGGCTGCCAGTCTGCCCGATATGGGTGGCGACGATCTCGACGAGTCCGATGATGAAGACGGCGAAGACGCGTTTCTCGACGACGAAGACGACAACTCGGATGTCTCCGGCCTCGTCGACGCGGACGGCGGCGACGATGAAACCTGAGGGCCATTCACCACCTGGCGACGGCGGTTGCTATCGCCGCGTGAATGGCCTAAACCGCACGGCGCTCGCAGCGGCATAAGCGCGGGCAACAAGACGGCGTTCTCGGCCCACATGGTTGGCCCGTCGCGTGACGGACGGGGCCATAGCTCAGTTGGGAGAGCGCTTGAATGGCATTCAAGAGGTCGGGGGTTCGACTCCCCCTGGCTCCACCATCCGCCAACGCCGTCTGATTTTCTGCAGGCTTCTGGTCAGCGTAGCGGCTTGATCGCCGCTTGCGGCATGCCCATATCGAAAAAGGCCGGCGCGGTTGTCGCGTCGGTGGAGCGTTTTGGCTGCTCGATGACGTGCCGGTGGTTCGGCACCAAGAGGGCTTGGCGCTGATGTCGCTTTGCGCCCGAGCGCCGACCAGCACGCGGGCGCGAAACAAGGGCAAACAACCGTTATCGGCCATGTCGCGCATGCCATCCATGAACACCCCGTTCCTGCTGGGATTCGATGACGTCGAGCGGCTGCTCGAGCAGGTTCGGCGTAGCTCGGGACAAGGCTACCCGCCCTACAATATCGAGCGGTTGGCGGCGCGTGACGGGCAGCCGGAGAGCCTGCGCATCACGCTCGCGGTGGCCGGGTTCACGGCGGACGATCTCGACGTCAATGTCGCTGACAACCAGCTTGTCATCCGCGGCCGCCAGCGCGAGAGCACAACGCGCGACTACCTGCATCGCGGCATTGCCGCGCGACGCTTCCAGCGCGCATTCTTGCTCGCCGAAGGCATGCAGGTCGCCGGCGCGGAACTGCACAACGGCCTGCTGGCGATCGTGCTGACGGGACCTGAGCCGTCGAAGCGGGACCGGCGTATCGAGATCGCCGCGCGCTAGATCATCCTGTGTTTTGGTTGACTCAACCCAAATACAGAAAAGATGATCGATTCTAAAGGGTTAGAGCAACTTATCTGCGCCGATCCCGGCGCAGGTTGCTCTAGAGACCTGGCCCGATTGGGTCAGCACGGGGGCTACCCTCGAGAACAACCGATAACGGTGACAAGGAGTACCTGCGTCATGGTTGAGACCAAGACACCGACCCGCGACAGGCGGGAGATGGCCGAAAACCCCCACGGGCTCGCCTCACTGGGCGTGGGCGAGATCGCCTATATCCGCACGGTTCAGGCCAAGGACGTCGCCGAGGAGGTTCCCCAGGCGCGCGAGATGGCACCGGAAACGACGCTGTTTGCGCTCTATGGCGCGTCGGGCGAGCCGATCATGCTCGCCACCACGCGCGAACTGGCGGTGATGCAGGCCGACGAGCACGAGCTGACCACGCTCAGCGTGCATTAGATTTTCTTGTTGGCCGCTCGGCTTGTCCGAAAACCGGTTCCCACTTTCGGGCCTCGCGGCATCGATTCTATTTCGCTCACGGCAAGTCTCCCCCGGATCAAGCCCGGGGTCGACGCCTCCGCGGGGGCGCGCTTTTGCGCGGACACGCGGTCGCGTGTCTGGATTCATTCATCGCGCTGGCGGAGTGTTTGGCATCCAGGCGCACGACCGTGCGCCCGGCCGTGAGGCCGCGCCCGCGCAAGCGGTGAGCGATAGCGAACTCGCCGTGAGCGAGATCAAGCCGCGTTCGACGTCACCGGTGCGTTGAGCACGCCATAGATGGCGGATGCGTCGCGCGAGGCGCGAATCTTGCCGGCATTCGAGCTGTCCCGCAGCACGCGGGCGATGCGGGCGAGAGCCTTGAGGTGATCGGCGCCCTCGCCTTCCGGCGCCAGCAGCATGAACACCAGATCAACGGGCTCGTCATCGACCGCCTCGAAGTCGATCGGCTTGTCGAGGCGTGCAAAGACCCCGACGATGTGATCGATGCCCGGTACCCGGGCGTGCGGGATGGCGATGCCGTGGCCGATCCCCGTGGACCCCAGCCGCTCGCGCTGCAGCAACTGATCGAAGATCGTGCGCGCCGACAGGTCCGTGGTCTCGGCGGCCTTCTCGGCCATCTCCTGGATGACCTGCTTCTTGCTGCTCGCCTTGAGGGTGGCGATGATCGATTCCTGGGCAATCAGGTCGTTCAAGCTCATCGGTGTCACGCTCGGGTTTGTCTTGATTGGGTGATTGCCTGAGGCCAACCAGCCCCGGCAATTGCGAATGAACTCGCGGCACGGCGCCTGCGATTCAAATGGCGCCAGGCTACGTCTTGTCCAGCGGAGGCGGATCGATCCAGCCGATGTTGCCGTCGCTGCGGCGGTAGACAACGTTGAGCCTGCCGTTGGCGGCATTGCGGAACATCACGACCGGGGCGGAGGCCAGATCGAGCGCCATCGCCGCCATGCCAACGGTCTGGGTGCGGATCTCGGTCGCTTGCTCGGCGACGACCAGCGGCGCATCGTCGCCATCGGTCGGTGGTGTTTCCCCGGCTTCGTCGTCGACCTCGGCCAGGACAAAGCTCTGCGCCATGATCGGCGCATCGCCGCCGCGCGCACTGTGGTGATGGTTCTTCAGCCTGCGCTTGTAGCGGCGCAGGCGCTTGTCGAGACGTTCCGCCGCCGCATCAAAGCTGCGATAGGCGTCCTCGCCGTCGCCTTCGGCCTGCAGATCGATGCCTGAATCCAGGTGGATGGCGATCTCGCTGGTGAAGGTCTGGCGGTTCTTCTCGATCGCCACATGGCCGGAGAATCCATGGCCGAAATACTTGTCCAGCATGTCGCTCACGCGGCCGACCGCGTGGTCGCGCAGGCTGTCGCCGACGTCGATGTTCTTGCCGATCACGCGTAGCGTCATGTCCGCAACCGATTCCGTCCCATGGCTGTCGCCGGCGCCTTGAAGCAAGCCGATCCCCGATACCGTTCCGCCTGAGCGGACCCGCCGGTGGCGGCTTCCGGGCTCAGCGCAGACGACGTCCCACATGCCTGCTTTCCGGCATGCATCGACCTTGAAGAACCGCTCCGCGCCGGACGTTCCGACGCGGGCCTGAGCGCGGCGGCGCGGACCCTACGGAGCGCTCCATGACAAGTCAATGACCTCGTCAAAAACGCCGACAACCGGCGCGAAACCGTGCTGTCCGCGATACCGGCAGGTAGAGCAACCTGCGCCGGGACCGGCGCAGACAAGTTGCTCTACTCTTTTGATGTAGATCATCTTTTCTGCATTTGGGTGATTCAACCCAAATGCAGGATGATCTAGCGATTCGCTCAAAAGACAGTCGCGTCTTCGCGACCTATCCGGCCACCACCCTGCGCTCGCGCCGGCGCTGCACGGAGGAGGGCAGGCCCAAGGACTCGCGGTACTTGGCGACGGTGCGCCGGGCGATATCGATGCCCTGCGCGCGCAGCACCTTGACGATCTGGTCGTCGGACAGGACATCGTCGCCCTCCCCGGCGATCAGGTCGGCGATCTTGTGGCGCACCGCCTCGCCGGAATGTGCATCGCCGCCATGGGTCGCGGAGATGGCGGTGGGGAAGAAGAACTTCAGCTCGAAGATGCCGCGCGGCGTCGCCATGTACTTGTTGGCAGTGACGCGGCTGACCGTCGACTCGTGCATGTCGATGGCATCGGCCACCGTCTTCAGGTTGAGCGGACGCAGATGGGAGATGCCGGAAACCAGAAAGGCATCCTGCTGGCGTACGATCTCGCTGGCCACCTTGAGCACCGTGCGGGCGCGCTGATCGAGGCTCTTGACCAGCCAGTTGGCCTGCTGCAGGCAGTCGTTCAGCCAGGTGCGGTCGTCGGAGCCGTTCAGGCTGCCGACAATGGCGCCGTAGTAGCCGCGATTGACAAGCACCTTCGGCAAGGTGTCGGTGTTGAGATCGATGGTCCAGCCGCCATCGCTGCGTGCGTGCACGAAGACGTCCGGCACCACCGGCTGCACAGGCGTCGTCTCGAAACGACTGCCCGGCCGCGGGTCGAGGGCACGGACCTCGGCAACCATGTCGATCAGGTCATCCTGGTCCACTCCGCAAGCGCGCCGCAGCGCGGTGAAATCACGCCGCGCCAGCAGGTCCAGATTGGCCAGCAGGGCCTGCATCGCGGGATCGTGCCGGTCGCGGTCCCTGAGCTGCAGGGCAAGGCACTCGGCCAGATCGCGCGCGCCGACCCCGACGGGTTCGCAACTGTGCACCAGAGCCAGGGCGCGCTCCGCGACATCGGTATCGACGCCCAGTTGCCCGGCCAGCTCATCAAGCTCGGCGCGCAGATAGCCGGTATCGTCGATGTTCTCGACAATGCGTTCGGCAACCAGACGGGTCAGCGGATCGGCACCGGCGATCGCCAGTTGCCGGCGCAGCTCGTCATGCAGGCCAGGCTCGCCGGCGATGAACTCCTCGAGGTTGTAGTCGCCGCCTTCGCCCATCCCGTTTCCGGCCTGCGGACCGACAGGGGAGGGCGTGTAGGCATGGGTCTCGTCGAGCGCTTCGCCGAGATCGGCGTCAACGGCCGGCGCCACGTCCTGCATGTCTGCGCCGCTTGCCTGCACCAGGTCGCCCGGATCGCCGGTCGTCAGCGCAACGGTCTCCGCGCCGTCGGTGCCGCCTGCCGCCTCGTCGTCAGCATCGTTGCCGGGGGCCACCGCCGGCTCGTCGTCGGTGGACTCGCGGTCGAGCAGCGGATTGCGCTCAAGCTCCGCATCGACATAGGCAGCAAGGTCGAGATTGGAGAGCTGCAGCAGCTTGATCGCCTGCATGAGCTGCGGCGTCATCACCAGCGACTGGCTCTGACGCAACTCCAGGCGCGGCCCCATGGAGAACCCGCGATTGCCCCCGCCGCCGCTCATAGGTGGAAGTCCCGGCCCAGATAGTGTTCGCGTACGCTGTCGTTGGCGACGATCGAGCCGGCGTCTCCCTCCATCAGCACTTCGCCGCCATGGATGATGTAGGCACGGTCGATCAGGCTCAGTGTCTCGCGTACGTTGTGATCGGTGATGAGCACGCCGATGCCGCGTTCACTGAGCTGGCGCACCAGCGTGCGGATATCGTTGACGGCGATTGGGTCGATGCCCGCGAACGGCTCGTCGAGCAGCATGAACTGCGGTTCGGAGGCAAGCGCACGGGCAATCTCCACCCGGCGACGCTCGCCGCCTGACAGCGCAATGGCAGGTGAGTTGCGCACCCGCTCGATGCCGAACTCCTCCAGCAGGGCCTGCAGCCGCGCCTTGCGTTTCCTGGCCTTCGGTTCGACGATCTCCAGCACCGACATGATGTTGTCGGCCACGCTCATGCCGCGGAAGATCGACGACTCCTGCGGCAGATAACCGATGCCCAGCCGGGCGCGGCGATACATCGGCAGGTGGGTGATATCGAACCCGTCCAGTTCGATGGCGCCGGCATCGGCCACCACAAGGCCGGTGATCATGTAGAAGGTCGTCGTCTTGCCGGCGCCGTTGGGGCCGAGCAGGCCGACCACCTCGCCACGGCGCACACCGAGGCTGACGCCGCCAACCACCTTCTGCCCGCCATAGGATTTTTCCAGGCCGTGCGCGGCCAGCCATTCGTTCGCGACCACCTCCACCTTCTCTGCGGGCGCGGAGACCGGCGCGGCCGCACCGGCTGCATTGTTTTCTGGTCTTTGTTCGGGAGCAGGCGACTTGTCCTTTGCCTTTCCGAACAAAGGACGCTTCAAAAATCCATTTAGCCGGCTCTTTTTGGGCCTTTTAGGCGCTTGTCCGTTCGTCGCCGGGCCGTTGCGGACCTGGTCGCGGGATGCAGCGGTGATCAGCGGTGCGCCGAGACGCTTTGTACTGGCCGACAGGCCCTGCAGACGCTCCACCGTCCACGCACCAGCCGCATCGAGCCAGGTCGTGGCGCGAGTCCCGGCGCGCGAAAGCGGCTTCAGCCGACGCTTCAGCTCGTGCCTGTCAACCATGATCATCCGACGTGAAACGCATCACATCCGGCCGTTCGAACGCTGCCCGCTCAGCCCCACTGGCTGAGCGATTCGCCCTCCAATGTTCCGCGCCGAGGTTAAAAAGTCGAGAGGATGATCGGACTCAGTTGGGATTCTGGCCACGATTTTGCATGTCGCCGGGCACGAACACACCCTGCACGCGTTGGCCGTCCTGCTCGTCGGCGACCAATCGCGAGGTCGCCGTGACCAGGTCGACCGTCAGCGCGTTGCCGCGAATGACGTTGCCGCCCTGGGAAAGCACCACGTCGCCGCTGACGCGAATCTCCCGGCTGGCGACCACATAGACGGCACGGTCGCCGGTGGCGGTCTGATCCCTGGACTGCACCACCACGCCACCATCGGCCTCGAGCTTGTTGATGCGGGCCTGCTGGTCCTCCGAGCCGCCGGAATAGGTCACGACAAGCCGGTGGGTCTGCAGGCGCACCTCGCCCTGCTCGAGAACGACATTGCCGGTGAAGATCGCTTGCTTGCGCGCGTCGAACACCTCCAGACGGTCGGCATCGATCTTGACGGGCTGGCCGCCGTCGATGCCCAGGCCCTCCAGATCGCTTGGATCGACCCGCGTCTGCGCATGACCAGGCCCGGCAGCGACCAAGACAATCGCCGCGATCGCAATCACAATGGCTGCCAGTCTCATCGGGGCTGTTCCGATGGCTGGTTGCCTGGCCCGTCGTCGTGCGGGCTTCCCATTGCCGGGAGCGACGCGGACGGCACGCCGAGGATGACCTCGAGTTTCACGCCACCCTCGAAGCTTGCGGACTGGCCACTGCGTTCGACGCTCATGGTGTCGGCACTCAGGCTGCCGTTGAGCATGTCGATCTTGATGGGCTGATTGCTGACGACGGTGCCCGCCTTGATGTCGACGTCGGCACTGTCGAGCAGGGCCCTGTAACCGCCGTCCGCCTGGATGATCACCCGGTCGGTGAGCCGCAAGGTCTGATTGGCGGTGTGCAACTGCCCGCTGCCGGCCTGAAGGCGCGCCCAGTTGCCGTCTTCGCCATTCAGACGCCCGTCAAGGCCGGTGAGATTGACCACATCCGGCCGGTCGATGTCCTGTTCCGCCTTGGCTGCGCGAATCCGGTAGGAACCGCGCCCTTCCCGGTAGCCGGTCAACTCCGGCTCATCCATGGTTACCGTCGACCCGTCGATCCTCAGGCCGGCGACGTCGAGCCCAAGCGCGAGGAAGTCCAGCCGGAAAGTCGAAACGGCCATGAAGGCAACGGTGGCGATACCGACGATCGGCAGTCCGATACGCAGGATGCGCACCAGCAGCGAATGCCGGCGGGCAGCCGCGAAGTCGCGGCGGCGCCGGGCCGGCAAAGCAGACAAACCCGCGCGCGCATCGCGCCGGGCGCCGGGAATCGCAGCGCTGCCAGTGTTCGCCATAATCGCCGATCATATCCTGATTTGGTTGCGCGAGGCACCCGGCGCTCATGCCGGAGCGGGTTCAATGGCGCAAAAATCCGCCAAAATCAGGGCGCTAGCGCCGTGACCCTGGCCATGCGCCGAGATCAACTGTGCGCGAAGATGTCGGCTTCCGCCCAGCCGGCAAGGTCGAGCGCGGCGCGGACCGGAAGGAAGCGGAAACAGGCATCCGCGATCGCGGTGCGGTTCTCCCGCTCGAGCCGCTCGGCAAGCGCGTCGCGCAGGTTGTGCAGGTAGAGCACGTCGGAGGCGGCGTACTCCATCTGCGCATCGGTCAATTCGGCGGCGCTCCAGTCGGAGCTTTGCTGCTGCTTGGCCAGATCGATGCCGAGCAATTCGCGCGTGAGGTCCTTCAACCCGTGCCGGTCGGTATAGGTGCGCGTCAGGCGCGATGCGATCTTGGTACAGAAGACCGGCATGGCGGTAATCCCCAGCCAGCGGCGCAGCATCGCCAGATCGAAGCGGGCATAGTGGAAGATCTTCTCCACGTCCGGGTCGGTGAGCAACGCGGCGAGCCGCGGCGCCTCATAGCTGGTCCGGTCGAGCTGGACCAGATGGGCATCGCCGTCGCCGGAGGAAATCTGCACCAGACAGAGCTGGTCGCGCACAAGGCTGAGGCCCTGGGTCTCGGTGTCGACGGCGATGCGGTCGCCAAAGTCGAGCCCTTCGGGGAGATCGCCGCGATGTAACTGGATGGCCATGGTGCTGGGTCCTGCCGAAAAAGCACGCCTCTTAGCAAAGTACCTGCCTTGCGCGAACGCAACCGGCGTGATCGGGATGGTGCCCAGGAGAAGACTCGAACTTCCACGACCTTGCGGCCACTGGCACCTGAAGCCAGCGCGTCTACCAATTCCGCCACCTGGGCATCGGCCGGCAAGGGCGGTAACGCCGCCGGCGGGGCAGGGCTGGAACCGTTACTGGCGGTTTGAAGGAATGTCAATCAAGCCCCAGGGCGGCCGGGGCGCGCTGAAATGCCCCCTCTACACAGACGCGCCGGGCTGCGATATCACGCCCGTGCAAAACCGCCGCCTTCGCGGTTTGCGCATCAATCCGCGCCGCTAAATAGTCCGCGGTAAACAAGCACGCCGCGACAGGCGTCAACGGAGACGGCGATGGCCAAGGCAAGCGATCGACTGGTGACCGTGTTCGGCGGTTCGGGATTCGTCGGGCGCCACGTGGTGCGCGCGCTTGTGCAGCGCGGCTACCGGGTGCGTGCGGCGGTGCGCCGGCCGGATCTCGCAGGCCACCTGCAGCCGCTCGGAGCGGTCGGACAGATTCACGCGGTGCAGGCCAACATCCGCGTGGACGAGTCGATCCGCACCGCGATCGAGGGCAGCGACGCGGTGGTCAACCTGGTCGGCATCCTCTACGAGACCGGCAAGCAAACCTTCGATACCGTGCAGGCACAGGCGCCGGGCGCCATCGCCGAGGCGGCGCGCGACATCGGCGTAGCGGACTTCGTGCAGATGTCGGCCATCGGCGCGGACGCGCAGTCCGACTCGGCATACGCGCGCAGCAAGGCTGCCGGTGAAGCCGGCGTGCTGGAGAAGAAGCCCGGCGCGGTGATCATCCGCCCGTCGATCGTGTTCGGCCCCGAGGACGACTTCTTCAACCGCTTCGCCGCCATGGCGCGCACTTCTCCGGCGCTGCCGCTGATCGGTGGCGGCATGACGATGTTCCAGCCAGTCTATGTCGGCGACGTCGCCGAAGCGGTGGCGCTTGCCATCGACGGCCGGGCGATGCGCGGCAGCACCTATGAACTCGGCGGTCCGGAAGTGCGCAACTTCAAGGGGCTGATGGAGCTGATGCTGGACGTCATCGGCCGCACGCGGCTGCTCATTCCGGTTCCCTGGGCCATGGCGAAGGTCATGGCCGCGGTCATGGGGATGATGCCCAAGCCGACCCTGACCAGCGATCAGCTTCGTTTGCTGAAGCACGACAACGTGGTCAGCATCGAGGCGATCAACGACGTGCGCACCCTGCAGGGGCTCGGCATCACACCGCAGAGCATGGAAACGATCCTGCCGACCTATCTAAGGCGCTTCCGCCGCACCGGGGAATACGAGTAGGCAGTAAACCCTACCCCCAGATCGTCAGTCCGACGATGCCGAGACTGCCGACAACGATGCGCCACCAGGCAAACAGCGCGAAGCCGTGCCGGCTGACGTAGTCGAGCAGCCAGCGCACCACCGCCACGGCGGCGAAGAAGGCGGTGACGAAGCCCACCGTGATGATGACCGCGTCGTCCATCGAGAGCAGGTCGATGTTCTGGTAGAGATCGTAGGTGAAGGCGCCGGCCATGGTCGGCATGGCGAGAAAGAAGGAAAACTCCGCGGCCGAACGCTTGTCGGTGCCAAGCAGCAGCGCGCCGCCGATCGTTGCGCCGGAGCGCGATACGCCGGGGATCAGGGCCAGGCACTGGCACAGGCCGATCTTGATGCACAGTGACAGCGGGAACGCCGTTGCATCGGTGTGCTGCGGCTCGGTTTCCCGGCGGTCTATCCACAGCAGCACGAAGCCACCGAGGATCAGCGTCACGCAGATCAGCATCGGCGTTTCGAACAGCACCGTCTTGATGAAGCCGTGCAGCGCGACACCGGCCATTGCGGCGGGCAGGAAGGCCAGCACGATGCCGATCACGAAGCGCCGCGCCGAAGGGCTCGACGGCAGCGCCTCGGCGATCGCCCAGAGCCTGGCGAAGTAGACCGACAGGATAGCCATCACCGCGCCGAGCTGGATCAGCACCTCGAAGGTCTTGCCGGTGCTTTCGAAGCCGAGGAAGTGACCGGCGAGCAGTAGGTGCGCGGTCGAGGAGACCGGAATGAACTCGGTCAGCCCCTCGATCAGGCCAAGCAGCATGGCCTCCAGCACGCGCGTCAATTCCATGTCGGCTCTCTCCAACCGCTTTCGCGTGCAGGACCTGGGCTGTATCGACAGTCAGGCGGATGAGGTGATTCGGCTTGTTCGGCTCCCGGCGCGGCTCTATACCGGATGGACTGCGCCGCGCCAATCGGCATGCATCACCGGGACACGCCAGCCCACCATGCAGCCATTTGACCGTCGCTCGAAGCGTTGCCCCAACCGTTGCCCCGATCGCTGACGTTGCCCCAATCGCCGACCATGACAACCGAACACCCTCCCTCCTCCGGGGAGATGACCTTCAGCATGCACCATCATCCCTTCTGCCCGTTCTCGCGGGCGGTGCGCATCGCGCTGGGCGAATACGGCATCGGTGCCGAATTCACCGAGGAACGCACCTGGGATCGGCGGCGGGAATTCCTGGAGATCAACCCGGCTGGCACCTTGCCGGTCATGACCGTCGGAGACGCCTCGCGCCTGATCGGGGTGCGCGCGATCATCGAATTCCTCGACGAGACCAAGGGCGCCAGTCTCGGGTCCCGGCGGCTTATGCCGGAGGACCCTTACGAGCGCGCAGAGATGCGCCGGCTGCTGGACTGGTTCGACATCACCTTCCACAACGACGTGACCGGCTATCTGGTCACCGAGAAGATCTACAAGCGGTTCATGAAACCCGAGCAGGGCGGCGGCGCACCGGACACCCGCGCGATCCAGGCGGCCAATCACAATTTGCGCAATCATCTCGGCTACATCAGCCACCTGGCAGTGCGGCGCAACTGGCTGGCGGGCCAGACCTTCACCTATGCCGACATCGCCGCGGCGGCGCACCTGTCGTGCCTCGACTATCTCGGCGACGTCCCCTGGGAGGAGTTCGAGCACGCCAAGACCTGGTATGCGCGCATCAAGTCGCGCCCCTCTTTCCGGCCACTCCTGGTGGATCAGGTGCCGGGCATGCGACCATCGGCGACCTATGTCGACCTTGATTTCTGAAGCTCCGACGCCGACGCGCGCGCCTGTCGAGCCGCGCAAAGCAGCCACCCTGCGCGCGGAACTGGACGCACGCGCGAAAACGCTCGGCTTCGACCGGCTTGCCATCACCACGCCGGATGCAATCCCCGATGCTCCACGGCGGTTGCGGCGGTTCATCGAGGCCGGCCGGCACGGCAGCATGGACTGGCTGGCGGCCAATGCGGACCGGCGCGCAAGCCCGAGCGCGCTATGGCCGCAGGCGCGTTCCGTGGTGATGCTCGGCGTCAGCTACGCGCCGGACGATGACCCGCTGGCCAACCTCCACCGGCCGGAGCGCGGCAACATCTCCATCTATGCCCGCGGCGACGACTATCACGACGTCATCAAGGGCCGGCTGAAGCAGCTCGCAGGCTGGTTCGCGACCCGTTCAGGTAACGATGTGAAGGTGTTCATCGATACCGCGCCGGTGATGGAAAAGCCGCTGGCGCAGGCGGCGGGACTTGGCTGGCAGGGCAAGCACACAAATCTGGTGTCGCGCGAACTGGGCTCCTGGTTCTTCCTCGGCGCCATGTTCACCACCGCGCGGCTGCCCATCGACGAACCCGAAGTGGATCACTGCGGCTCCTGCCGCGCCTGTCTCGATGTGTGCCCCACCGATGCCTTCCCCGCGCCCTACCGGCTCGATGCGCGCCGCTGCATCTCCTACCTGACCATCGAGCACAAGGGGCACATCGACGCGCAGTTCCGCACCGCCATCGGCAACCGCATCTATGGCTGCGACGACTGCCTGGCGGCCTGCCCGTGGAACAAGTTCGCGCAGAAGGCGCATGACGCGCGCCTCGCCGCGCGGCCGGAACTGACCGCACCGGCACTGGCCGAACTCGCCGAACTCGATGACACCGGGTTCCGCGCACTGTTCCGCAAGTCGCCGGTCAAGCGCACCGGCCGCGACCGCTTCGTGCGCAACGTGATGATCGCCATCGGCAATTCCGGCGATGCGGCGCTTGCCGCCAGCGCACAGCGGCGGCTCGACGACAGTTCGCCGCTGGTGCGGGCGATGGCGGTCTGGGCGCTGGCGCGGCTGGCGCCGCCCGACGCGCTGCGTGCGCTGGCAAAACGCCATCGCGGCCACGAGACAGATACGGCGGTGATCGGCGAATGGGATCGCGCGCTGGCCGGTGAAGCCGGGACAACTGCATGAAAACACTGTTCTGTTTCGGGCTTGGCTACAGCGCGCTCAGCACAGCGCGGATGATCTCGAAGGCCGGCTGGCAGATACGCGGCACGGTGCGCAGCGCCGGCAAGGCGCAAGCCTTGAAGCCGGAGGGCATCGACGCGGTGGTGTTCGACGGCACCGGGCCGGGGGCGGAGGTCGCGGCGAAGCTGGCAGGCTGCGACGCAGTGCTTGTGTCGATCGCGCCGGGAGAAGACGGCGATCCGGCGCTGATCCACCATGGCACGGACATCGCCGCGACCAAGCCGAAGGCCCTGATCTATCTCTCCACCGTCGGCGTCTACGGCAATCACGACGGGGCGTGGGTCGACGAGGAAACGCCGGTCGCGCCCCGGAGCGAACGCAGCATCCGCCGTGCGGCGGCCGAGCAGGCGTGGCTGGACTTCGGCGCCGAGCACGATCTGCCGGTGATGGTGTTCCGCCTGTCGGGCATCTACGGCCCCGGCCGCAGCCCATTCGACAAGCTGCGCGCGGGCACCGCGCGGCGGATCGTCAAACCGGGGCAGATGTTCAACCGCATCCACGTGGACGATATCGCCGGGGCCGTCTTTGCGGGGCTGCGCCGGCCACGGGCCGGCGTCTACAACATCACCGACAAGGAACCCGCGCCGCCGCAGGACGTGGTCGCCCATGCCGCGCATCTGCTGGGCGTTCCGCCCCCGCCGGAGGTTGCCTTCGAGGACGCGGAACTGTCGCCCATGGGGCGTAGCTTCTATGGCGAGAACAAACGCGTCGCCTGCGCCAAGGCGCAGCGCATGCTGCCCTGGCGGTTGCGCTACCCGACATTCCGGGACGGGCTGGAAGCGCTGCTGGAGGCGGAGACCGCAAGCGCCAATTAGCAATCCGGCGCGTTTACCTCGCCGAAAGCTGGCGCGCGCATCATCGCCCGCCATGGAAACCGCCGATCTGCAGCGCGTCCGCGACTGGGCCAAGGCCAAGCTCGATGCCGGCCAGGAACCGCCATGGGCGTGGTATCAGTACATGAAACTGTGCGAGACGCTGGACGCGATCATCGCCGGAATGGGCGCCGTCGGCGCTCCCGACGCTGCTACGCAGCGACCGCGAACGGAGAGTTCACCTCGATCGGCTCCGCATCCGGATAGGCATCTCCAACTAGTGGAGTCCACCGCTCCGCCAGATAACGCTCGATCCCGTCGAGACGATGCGCCGGGGCCGATGCCCATGTGACGCGCAAGGTGCCGTGCACCGCGTAGGCGAGAATGTCCGCGTCATGCCGGTGGGCACTGAGCCGGTTGGCGATGTTGCCCTGCCCGACCCGCACGATGCGGCCCGGATTGCCGTCATGCCAGATGATGTAGACTCCGATCGCCGGCGTAATGCTCGTCAGATCAAGATGCTGCAATGCGCACCAGTGCAGGTCATCGCCGCATTTCGCCCAGGTCAATTGCAACATTCAGGCCTCCAACAGTTGACCGCGAAAGTTGCAACATAGACTGATTCGCACTTTTTCGGCGAGTGGTCGCGTAGCGTTGCGCGCTCCACTCAGATCAACTGTTCGATTGTGCGCAGCAACAAGGCGATGTCTTGTTCGCGCGACAGACGATGGTCGCCGTCGCGCACCAGGCTCAGCGATACATCCGCATCGAGCAGCCCCGCCAGATCGAGCGACACGTCGGGGGGAACGTCGTCGTCGAGCCGCCCCTGCAGGATCGACACGGGGAACGACAGCTTGATCTGTGGCCCGTCGAACATCAGATGCTCACGGCCATCCTCGATCAGGCGGCGGGTGATCAGATAGCCGCCATCATCATAGGGCGAGGGACGAAACCAGCTGCCCTTGTCCATGATCTCGGCGCGGATCTCGTCGGGAAACCCCGCCCACATCAGCCGCTCGGTCATGTCGATGGCCGGGGCGATCAGGACAAGGCCGGCGATCTGCGGGCAAGCGGGATCAGCGGCGGCGAGCCGGCGCGCCAGCAGCATCGCCAGATAACCGCCCATGGACGAACCGATGACGATGCGCGGCCCGTCCGCCGTCTCGGCGAACACATGCGCTGTCTCGGCAAGCCAGCGGCTCAGGCTGCCGTCCTCGATGGTGCCCGACGAGGCGCCATGGGCGGAATAGTCGAAGCGGGTGCAGGCAAGGCCGCGTTCCGCGCACCAGCGATCCACCGCGACTGCCTTGGTGCCGCCGAGGTCGGACATGAAGCCCGACAGCCAGAAGACGCCGGGCGCGCCACCGTCGCGATGGGCCACGGCGAGTTCGCGGGTGTAGCCGTCGTCATCGAAGGTCAGGCGGCGGACGGGAGGGTCTTGGGGCTCGGACACGATGCCACTTGCCGATCGCATGTCAGGAACAAAACGCGGTTGGGCGCGCGACTCGATGATTGACTTCGCCGCGGGCCTCGCCGACTTTATAGCCCAACAAGCGTTCGGCAACGGGGTAAAGCCCGTTACCGCGCGCTTTTGGTATTTGCATTATTCGATTCGCATCATGTGCAACGGCTGAAGGAGACCGGACCATAGCACGCAGACCCCACAAGGCCGCTCCCGCGGTCAAGGAAGGCCCGCGCGTCAACAACGAGATCGACGCGCCGGTGATCCAGTTGATCAACGCCGAAGGTGACAACCAGGGCGAAATCAGTGTTGCCGACGCAATCGAGCTTGCCAAGGACGCAGGCCTCGATCTTGTCGAGATCGCACCCAACTCGCAGCCGCCGGTGTGCAAGATCCTCGATTTCGGCAAGTACAAGTACCAGGCCCAGAAAAAGGCCAGTGAGGCGCGCAAGCGGCAGAAGACCTTCGATGTGAAGGAAATCAAGATGCGCCCCAACATCGACGTCCATGACTACGACGTGAAGATGCGCAACATGCGCCGCTTCTTCGACGAGGGCGACAAGGTGAAGGTGACGCTGCGCTTCCGTGGCCGCGAGATGGCACACCAGGAACTGGGCATCCAGCTTCTCAACCGCGTGCGCGAGGATGTCGACACGCTCGCCAAGGTGGAAGCCGAGCCGAAGCTCGAAGGCCGCCAGATGATCATGGTGCTGGCGCCGAGGTAGGCTGATCCCGGCGGCCGGGATACTGGTCTTCGGACGTTCTCTTCGCTCACGGCGAGTTCGCTATCGCTCACCGCCTGCGCGGGCGCGGCCTGACCGGCCGGGCGCACGGTCGTGCGCCTGGGTGCCACACACTCTGTCGGTGCAGGGTTATGCCGTGAGCCCCGAAACACATGTTGTGTGACGTGGGAACCGGTTTTCGGACAAGAGGCGCGGAGCGGCGCAGCCGCGACAGGGAAGCAAGAAAGCCGAGCGGCCAGCAGAAAAGCCGAATGGCTTGCACCAACCCAGCGATTTCCCTATAACGCGCCGTCTTCACACGGCCCGGCGGGGCATGCCGTGGTTTTCCGTGTGACCTGCTCATGACGAACCAGGGACGATCTGCCCGTCGCCGACGGTGATGGGGCTGTGATCGGAGCCCGCACAGGAGAGCAAAATGCCCAAGATAAAGACCAAGAGCGGCGCCAAGAAGCGCTTCAGGCTGACGGCATCCGGCAAGGTCCGGGGCCAGCAGGCCGGCAAACGGCACATGATGATCAAGCGGTCGAACAAGTTCATCCGCAACGCACGCGGCACGACGATCCTGTCGGACGCCGACGCCAAGATCGTCAAGAAGTTCATTCCCTACGCCTGACCTGCCGTCAGACACGCTGAACACCTGGAGAGCCGCTCATGTCACGCGTCAAACGGGGCGTCACCGGACACGCCCGCCACAAGAAAGTCATCAAGGCCGCCAAGGGCTATTACGGCCGGCGCAAGAACACGATCCGCACCGCCAAGCAGGCGGTCGAGAAGGCGCAGCAGTACGCCTATCGCGACCGCAAGACGCGCAAGCGCAACTTCCGCTCGCTGTGGATCCAGCGCATCAACGCCGCAGCCCGCGAGCACGGCATGACCTACGGTCGATTTATCGACGGCCTCGGAAAGGCCGGCGTCGAGGTCGACCGCAAGGTCCTGGCCGATCTCGCCGTGCACCAGCCGGACGCCTTCAAGGCACTGGTCGGCAAGGCGCAGGAAGCGCTCGCCTGAGACACCCGTCCCAGGCCGGTCTTTTCGGGGCCCGCAACAGCAAGCCGTGTCGCGTGTGGATCGCGCGGCACGAGGTGCAACCTAGGTCCTGAAGACGAAAGACAAACCTCCTTCCGGACCCGTTTGAACGAACGGCAAGGGGTCAAATCATGTCCGCAGCGACAGACACCGGCACAGCCGGTATCGCAGCCGACATCTCGACGCTTGAAGAGCAGATCAGCGCGGCGATCGCCGGTGCCGCCGACGAGGCGGCGCTCGAAGCGTTGCGCGTCTCGGCCATCGGCAAGAAGGGCAGCGTCAGCGAACTGCTGAAGCGCCTCGGCGCCATGACGCCGGAAGAGCGCCAGCTCAACGGTCCGCTGATCAACGGGCTGAAGACCCGCGTGCAGGAGGCCATCGGCACCCGCCGCGAGACGCTGAAGTCGGCAGCCCTCGAAGCGCGGCTGGCGCAGGAGCGCGTCGATGTCTCGATGCCGGTGCGCGAGGCGGCCATCGCGCAGGGCCGCGTGCATCCGGTCTCCCAGGTGATGGACGAACTCACCGCGATCTTCGCCGATCTCGGTTTCACTGTGGCCGAAGGCCCGCATATCGAGACCGACCACAACAACTTCACCGCACTGAACATCCCCGAGGACCATCCCGCGCGCCAGGAGATGGACACGTTCTATTTCGAACCGCGCGAGGACGGTTCGCGGCGTCTGCTGCGCACCCATACGAGCCCGGTGCAGATCCGCACGATGATGTCGCAGGAGCCACCGATCCGCATCATCGCGCCGGGACGCGTCTTCCGCTGCGACTACGACCAGACCCACACGCCGATGTTCCACCAGGTGGAGGGCCTTGTCATCGACAAGTCCGCCCATCTCGGCAACCTCAAGTGGGTGCTGGAGGAATTCCTCAAGGCGTTCTTCGAGGTGCCCAACGTCACGATGCGCTTCCGCGCGTCGCACTTCCCGTTCACGGAGCCGTCCATGGAGGTGGATATCCGCTGCACGCGCGTCGGCGACGAGTTGCGCATCGGCGAGGGCGAGGACTGGCTGGAAATCCTCGGCTGCGGGATGGTCCATCCCAACGTGCTGCGTAACGTCGACCTGGACCCTGCCGTCTATCAGGGCTTCGCCTGGGGCATCGGGATCGACCGCATCGCGATGCTGAAATACGGGATTCCCGATCTGCGCACCTTCTTCGCCTCCGACCTGCGCTGGCTGCGTCACTACGGCTTCGCGGCACTCGACATGCCGAGCCTGGCGGGAGGTTTGAGCAAATGAAGTTCACGCTGAGCTGGCTCAAGGACCACCTGGAGACCAAAGAGTCCATCGAGACAATCGCCGACAAGCTGTCGCTGATCGGCCTGGAGGTCGAGTCGATCGACAACCCGGCCGAAAAGCTCGCCGCCTTCAAGACCGCCCATGTGGTCCAGGCCGAGCAGCATCCCAACGCCGACCGCTTGCGGGTGTGCACCGTCGATGACGGCACCGCGCAGCATCAGGTCGTGTGCGGCGCGCCCAATGCGAAGACCGGCATGATCGGCGTCTTCGCGCCGACGGGCACCTGGATTCCCGGCACCGGCATGGACCTGAAACCCGGCGTCATCCGAGGCGTAGACTCGAACGGCATGCTGGTGTCGGAACGCGAGATGGGGCTTTCCGACGAGCACGACGGCATCATCGAGTTGCCGGAAGGAACGCCCATCGGCGTGCCCATGTCAGAGGTCATGGGCCTCGACGATCCGGTGATCGAGGTCGGCATCACGCCCAACCGCGGCGACTGCCTTGGCGTGCGCGGTATCGCGCGCGATCTGGCGGCCGCCGGCATGGGTACGTTGAAACCGCTCGAAACGCCGCAACTGGATGGCGCCTTCGACAGTCCGGTGAAGATCGACCTCAAGTTCGACGGCGACCCGGCCTGCCCGGCCTTCGCCGGCGTCTATGTGCGCGGGCTGAAGAACGGGCCGAGCCCAGCCTGGATGCAGCGCCGGCTGACGGCGATCGGCCTCAGGCCCATCAATGCGCTCGTCGATATCACCAACTACGTCTCCTACGACCGCGCCCGGCCGCTGCACGTCTATGACGCGGACAAGCTCGCCGGCACGATCCACGCGCGCATGGGCGTCAGGGCCGAGAGCTTCGTCGCGCTCGACGGCAAGACCTACGAAGTCGACGAGACCATGTGCGTCATTGCCGACGACAATGGCGTGCTCGGTCTTGGCGGCATCATGGGCGGGGAGGCTTCCGGCTCCACCGAGGCAACCGTCAACGTCTTCATCGAGTCGGCCTGGTTCGACCCGCAGGTCACCGCGCGCACCGGCCGCAAGCTCGACCTGCTCTCCGACGCCCGCTACCGCTTCGAGCGTACCGTCGATCCCGAGACGATCCTGCCCGGCGTCCGGCACGCGGCCCAACTGGTGATGGAGCTTTGCGGCGGCGAGGCGAGCACGGTGGAGCTGGCCGGCGAGGTGCCCGACAGCGATCGCGTCATCGATTTCGACATCTCCCAGGTGAAGCGGCTCACCGGCCTTGAGCTGCATCCGGTCGAGATCAAGGCGGTGCTTCGCGATCTCGGCTTCCATATCTCCGGGCCGGAGGGCGCGGAGCGCCTCGCGGTGCCGAGCTGGCGGCCGGACGTGCACGAGACCGCCGATCTGGTGGAGGAGGTCGCGCGC
Source organism: Tepidamorphaceae bacterium (assembly GCA_028279445.1). GTDB lineage: Bacteria > Pseudomonadota > Alphaproteobacteria > Rhizobiales > Tepidamorphaceae > JANQNT01. The sequence goes on from JANQNT010000013.1 coordinate 85,799, forward strand.
ATCGTCGGCGTCGACTCCGTCGCTTCGACGCCGCTGGAACGCGCCGAGGGCGTCATCGAACCGGTGCTGACCCTCGGCCAGTCCCGCGAACGGGCCGCCCGGCGCACGCTTGCCGCGCGCGGCCTGGTCGAAGCGGTCACCTGGTCGTTCATCGGCGCGGACGCGGCGGCGCGCTTTGGCGGCGGTTCGCAGGTGCTGAAGCTGTCGAACCCGATCTCGTCGGACCTGACCGACATGCGCCCGAGCCTGCTGCCCGGCCTGATCGTGGCCGCCAAGCGCAACGCGGATCGCGGTTTCGGCGACGCGGCGCTGTTCGAGATCGGCGCCACCTATCATGGCGACGAGCCGGAGGATCAGGTGGAGATGGCAACCGCCGTGCGGCGCGGTGCCTCGGCCATCGAGCGTTCCGGCCGCCATTGGGACGGTGCTGACCGCCCGCTCGACGTGTTCGATGCCAAAGCGGATGCGATCGCCGTGCTGAACGCGCTCGGTGCGCCGGTGGACAAGCTGCAGACGGTGCAAGGGGCCGCCGACTGGTATCACCCGGGACGTTCCGGCACGTTGCAGCTTGGACCGAAGATGGTGCTGGCGCACTTCGGCGAACTGCATCCGGCGGCGCTGGAAGCGCTCGACGCGGACGGACCGGTGATCGCCTGCGAGGTGTTCCTGAACGCCCTTCCCGCGCCCAAGGCACGCGCCACCCGCGCCAAGCCCGCCGTCGATCTGCCGGACCTGATGCCGGTGCGCCGCGACTTCGCGTTCCTGGTGGACGGCGATGTGGAAGCGCAGGCTCTGCTGCGCGCGGCACGCGGCGCCGACAAGGCGCTGATCAGCGATGTGCGCCTGTTCGACGTGTTCGCGGGCGAGGCGCTTGGCGGAAAGACGTCGCTCGCCATCGAGGTAACGCTGCAGCCGCGCGACAAGACGCTGACGGATGCGGAGATCGACGCGGTGGGCCAGCGCATCGTGGCGCAGGTGGAAAAAGCCACCGGCGGTACGCTGCGGAGTTAGAATCGCTCGCGATTGCGGAGAGCTGTTAGAGAGAATCGATCATAAGCCAACAGCCTTTGGGCCGCTAATCACGATCAGCTGGACTTGTCAAGTTTAACTGGACATTCAGGCATTCTGAACTATCTTTACTACTGCCAAGTCGCCCTGGCCTCCCGAACTGTCACCGTATGGTGCGCGTGTCAGCCTATCGGCTGAATAGGGAGCCGGGGCGCATTTATTCAAACTCCCAGACATTCTGCAGCTGACCGTTTTCATCAAGCATTCGCCTCCATCGGTCGCGTTTCGGTCTGTCCAAGCGATACGATCGCGCAATGCACCCTGCTGCCATGTCAGCCAGCTGTATCAGTGGATCGCGAAGCGAGTCCTTTAGTTCCCACTTGCGAACGCACCCCGCGTCGACGTTTCGCCGGAGATAGGTCCGAAACTGCTGCTTGAACGCACGATCTCCTGACCCGTCAATGACGACTTTAGCGTCTTCGAGAACGCCTCCATCGTGCTGTGCCACCATTCTGATGAAGAATTTGTAGAAACTGTCCTTCACAGACCGGAGATTGGGCGAGTGGATCAGCTTCTTATCCACTACGAGAGCCCTTGTTGCGAACGGGCAGCCACGAATCCCGCGGAAGAAGCGGTCGCGAACAGTGTCGCTGCTCTTGTTGAACTTGAACTCAGGTCTGACGCCGAGCTCGCCACGCAGTCCTTCAACGCGCTCCTGTGTTTCCAGCGCGGCATCGGCATTGTCGAAGATCACCATTGAGACGACGAAGATGGGTGTGGAGCCCTTCTCGAGCTTGAACCCTGGATCTCCAGACTCGTCTATGAATACCAGCATTCGATGTTTCCGCGAATCGGCATCTACACAAGTATAGAACTCTCAACATTAACCACTTGTTAACTTTCTCGATTTGATGACCGAAGGCAATTGCAGCATTCAATAGGCTGGTTATTTGCTTTTTTCGCTGACAATCGCGTTCGCGCACGTTCGCGCGAGCAAGCCCTTCGCAACAGCGCGCGCAATCCCCATAGTTCGCCCATGACGATTCGGCGTGAGACCATGTCATGAGCGGCTCGCTGCTCGACCGGCTGGGACGGTTCATCGCGGCACGGCTGACGAAGCCGTCGCCGGGCTATGAGCCGTTTGCGCCCATCGACCTGGAACGGTTGAAGCGCATCCTGGAGCCGGGCGACGTGGTGCTGGTGGAGGGCAACCAGTACGTCTCGGCGGCAATCAAGTATCTGACCATGTCGACATGGTCGCATTCCGCGCTCTATGTCGGCGACATCGAGGTGGCCGCGGAAAGCGATGGCGAACCGCACTGCCTGGTCGAGGTGCTGATCGGTGAGGGATGCATATCGGCGCCGCTGTCGAAGTATCAGAACTTCAATATCCGCATCTGCCGGCCGGTGGGGCTGACGCCAGAAGACCGCAAGACCGTCGTCGGGCATCTCATCGAGAGCATCGGCACGCAATACGATCTGAAGAACATCCTCGATCTCGCCCGCTTCCTGTTTCCCACGCCGCCGATCCCGGTGCGCTTTCGCCGGCGGATGATCGCGCTGGGTTCAGGCGATCCGACGCGGGCGATCTGCTCCACGCTGATCGCGCAGGCCTTCCAGAAGGTGCGCTATCCGATCCTGCCGCGCATCGAGACGATCGAGAGCGATGACCGCTCCGCACAGATGCGCTACTCGCGCAAGGAACTGCTGCACATCCGGCATCATTCGCTGTTCACGCCGCGCGATTTCGACGTCTCGCCGTTCTTCGCCGTGATCAAGCCGACGATCCATTTCGGCTTCGACTACAAGGCGCTGAACTGGCACGAGGGCGATAAGCGCGAGCCGGTCGCGCAGTCCGATTAGGACTGGTCCTTCAGGTCGCCGGGCCTGGGCATCGAGATGGTGGAATAGCCCGCGTCGACGAAGTGCACCTCTCCCGTGACGCCGGCGGAAAGGTCGGAGAGGAGATAAAGACCGGCGCCACCGACATCCTCGATGGTGATGGAACGGCGAAGCGGCGCGTGGTCGCGCTGGAAATTGTACATGAAGCGCGCGTCGGTGATGCCGGCGCCGGCCAGGGTCCTGATTGGTCCGGCGGAAATGGCGTTGACGCGAATGCCGTGCGGACCGAAATCTGTGGCCAGATAGCGCATGCTGGCTTCCAGCGCCGCCTTTGCGACGCCCATGACGTTGTAGTTGGGCATCACGTAGCTGGAGCCGGAATAGGTCAGCGTCACCATCGACCCGCCATCCGGCATCAGCGCGGCCGCCCGGCGCGCCACCTCGGTGAACGAGAAGCACGAGATCACCATGGTGTTGATGAAATTCTCGCGCGTGGTGTCGGCGTAACGGCCTTTCAACTCCTCGCGGTCGGAATAGGCGATGGCGTGCACCAGGAAGTCGAGCCCGCCCCAGGCGTCCCGAATCCGGTCGAACACCTTGTCCACGGAGACCGTATCCACCACGTCGCAGGGAATCGTCAGCTTCGAACCGACGCTTTCGGCCAGCGGCATGACACGCCGGCCGATGGCATCCCCCTGATAGGTAAAGGCGAGTTCCGCGCCCTGGTCGGCAAGCGCCTTGGCGATGCCCCAGGCGATGGAATGGTCGTTCGCCACGCCCATGATCAGACCCCGGCGGCCTTGCATCAACGCTTCGCTCATCGCGGATGGTTCCCGTTACTACTGACTGACTGGCTGGATGCCGGGAATTTCGTGACTATCCGTCGAAGCGGCTGAACACGAGCGTCGCATTGACACCGCCGAAGCCGAAGCTGTTCGACATCACGGTGTCGACCTGGGCGTCGTCGCGGCGCTCACGCAGGATCGGCATGTCGGAAAAATCGGGGTCGAGCTCGTCGATGTTCGCCGAGGCGGCGATGAAGCCGTTCTGCATCATCAACAGCGCATAGATCGCCTCCTGCACGCCTGACGCCCCCAGCGAGTGCCCGGTCAGGGACTTGGTGGCGGAGATGGGCGGGCAGTCGTTGCCGAAGACCTCGCGGATCGCCTCGATCTCCTTGAGGTCGCCGACCGGCGTGGATGTGGCGTGAGGGTTGATGTAGTCGATCTTCGTGTCGCCTGCCTGATCGAGCGCCTGGCGCATGCAGCGCACCGCACCCTCACCGGACGGCTGCACCATGTCGTAGCCGTCCGAGGTCGCGCCGTAGCCGGTCAGCTCGGCGTAAATCCGCGCGCCGCGTGCCTTGGCGTGCTCCAGGCTTTCCAGCACCAGAACACCGGCACCGCCAGCGATGACGAAGCCGTCGCGCGCCGCATCGTAGGCGCGGCTGGCCACGCCGGGCGTGTCGTTGAAGTCGCTCGACATGGCCCCCATGGCGTCGAACAGCGCTGACAGGGTCCAGTCCAGTTCCTCGCAGCCGCCGGCGAACATGACATCCTGACGGCCGAGCATGATCTGCTCCGCCGCGTTGCCGATGCAGTGCGAGGACGTGGCGCAGGCCGAGGAGATCGAATAGCTCAGCCCCTTGATCCTGAACCAGGTGCCCAGCGTCGCCTGGGCCGTCGAAGACATGGCCTTGGGCACCGCGAACGGACCGATGCGCTTGACCCCCTTGTCGCGGGCGGTGTCGGCAGCCTCCACGATAGTGCGCGTCGACGGCCCGCCCGACCCCATGATCAGCCCGGTGCGCTCGTTGGAGACATCGGCCTCCTCAAGCCCGGCGTCGGCGATCGCCTGGTCCATAGCGATATGGTTCCACGCGGTGCCGCCGCCATGAAAGCGCATGGCGCGGCGGTCCAGCGCCTCGGACGCATCGAGGTCCGGCGCGCCGTGAACCTGGCAGCGGAAACCCAGATCGACATATTCGGCGGCCGACGAGATGCCCGATTTGCCCTCGCTCAGCGCGGCAACGACCTCCTGGGTGTTGTTGCCGATCGAGGACACGATCCCCATTCCGGTTACGACAACGCGGCTCATCGCATCATCCCTGCCTCTAGACCCTTGTCTTTCGAAGTCCCGGACCCCGCCGCAACGGCGGATCAGCTCGGCTGGAACAGCCCGACCTTCAGGTCGCTTGCCGTATAGATGGTGTCGCCATCGGCCTTTACCCAGCCATCGCCGATGCCCAGCACCAGCTTGCCCTTGAAGACGCGCTTCAGGTCGACGCCATACTCTACCACCTTGACGGCCGGCTCGACCATGCCGGTGAACCGCACTTCGCCGACGGAAATGGCGCGCCCCTTGCCGGGCTGACCGAGCCAGCCCAGGAAAAAGCCAAGCATCTGCCACAACGCATCCAGCCCCAGACAGCCGGGCATCACCGGATCGCCATGAAAGTGGCAGGGGAAGAACCACAGATCGTCGCGAATATCGAGTTCGGCGCGGATATGGCCCTTGCCATTGTCTCCGCCCCCCTCGCTGACCTCGGTAATTCGGTCAAACATCAACATGGGTGGCAGCGGAAGCTGTGCATTGCCGGCGCCGAAAAGCTCGCCGCGAGCACATTTCAGCAAGTCTTCATAGCCAAAGCTGGAGGGACGATCGCTCATGCGCGCAGGAACTGCCTCTTGTGGGTTGGGCGGCTGCTGTGCCGCAGCCGGATACGCCGATTTTCGGCTTGGTATCATATGGTTGCGCGCGCCGGAAGGTACGGTGCGGCAAAAAGCGCATGAGGGCAAAACCAGCCCGGAAACGGACGCTAACCCTGTCACGATTCCGCAATGGTGCGCAGATTGCCATTGCTTTATGCGCAAATTACGCTAAATCGTGGGGTGCGAGAAAAATGGACCCGTTCGGTCATGATATCTTGGCACCTTGCAGATCGCGGTGCTGTTCATGCCCGAGGGTACTGCGCGGCAGAGTTGCAAATGAACCGCAAATGCGGTCTTTATGCTCGAAACCGCCAGTTGATCAGTTGTGTTGACGACGGATTGAGATGACGGCGATGGACAAGATGGCGAAGACACCTTCCGGATTGGATCGTAGCGGCACCGAGCCGGGCGCGGAGCGCATGCGGGTTGTCGCACACCACGCCGTTGAGCGGCACGGCGACGAAACACCCGCCGCCGACGAGAACGACGTGGCCGTCGTGCTGCGAGGTTCGGGTCTGCGTCCGACCCGGCAGCGGCTGAGCCTTGGCGCACTGTTGTTCGACGGAGAAGACCGCCATGTGACGGCGGAATGGCTGCACGAGCGGGCCCGCAATGTCGGCGTCGCGGTGTCGCTGGCCACTGTCTACAACACGCTACACCAGTTCGTCGGTGCAGGTCTCCTGCGCGAGGTGGCCGTCGAGGGCTCGAAGAGCTACTTCGACACCAACACCAGCGATCACCACCACTTCTTTCTCGAAGGCGAAGGCCGTCTGATCGACATCGACAGCCCGTCCATCGAGGTGACCGGTCTGCCGGAGGTGCCGGACGGCCATGAAGTGACCCATATCGACGTGGTGGTACGGCTGCGGCCAGCGAGCAGCACGCGCTAGAGCACTTCGCCTCTTAAACACTGTATTCGAAACGCAGAGCCCGCCGGCGGCCACAGGCCCCGCGGGCTCGTTTGCTATCGGACGGTTTCGTCGGGATAGACGCCCCAGAGCAGGTCCTGCTTGAGGTAGCCGTCGATTCCCGCCACGCGCACCTCGCACCAGCCGACACCGCATTCCTCGACGCGCACCAGTGCGCCATGCTCCAGCCGTGCAGCAGGGCGGGCGGCGGTTTCCGGGGCGCGGCGCAGGGTCAGCATCGCATCCGGCGCACCGTGCGCCTGCCAGGGCGCGACGAGCGCGGTCCGCTTGCCGGAGAGCAGCGAGTGATAGACCCAGCCCTCGGCACCTTCCGAATCGCGAATACGGCGCCAGTTCTCGAACTCGGCGATGATCTCGACCGGCAGCCCCGGCTTGCTGAAGACCCACGCCACGTCATGGTCCTGGCTCGGTCCGACCCGCACGTTGACGCGTTTGCCCTTGAGGCTGACATAGCGCGGCAGGGGCAGACCGCTGGCGCCGCGCGGCTGACGATCGAGCGCCAGAGGTTGCGGCGCACCGCCAAGCGACCCGGTGACCATGGTCGCCACGGACGTGTCCGGCAGCATCTGCACGCCGGCGACCACGGCAACGGCCATCGCCGCAGCACCAAAAGCGCCAAGAATGCTCCGCCGTCTCTTGAGTTGAATCGTGTTGCGTCTCACCTGTCGGCCCCGGTTGTGGCATCGCGCCGGCGCGCATGTCCGCAGCACGGACGCGCGCCCTTTGTGATTCACGAGCCATCTGTTATGGAGGCGCTCTGGTTGTTCCGGTCGTAACCGGCGGCGCCGGCGCCCACTCGCAGGAGCGACTCTCGCCGGGGCGGGTAAACGGGGTTTTAAGGGCGCACACCCGCACATGGCATCGCGCCCGTCTTTCAGTCGGATTGGTTAATATGGCCACGTTCAAGCCACTGGTTATCGTGACGCGCAAGCTCCCGGATGTGGTCGAGACGCGCATGCGCGAGCTGTTCGACGCCAGGCTCAACACCGACGACACGCCGATGACCCAGGCGCAGCTCGTCGAGGCGGTGCAGACCGCCGACGTTCTGGTCCCCACGGTCACCGACCGGATCGACGCGGCCGTGCTCAGCCAGGCCGGCGAGCGGCTCAAGCTGATCGCCAACTACGGCAACGGCGTCGACAACATCGATGTGGGCACGGCGACCCAGCGTTCGATCGCGGTGACCAATACGCCAGGCGTCCTGACCGAGGACACCGCCGACATGACCATGGCGCTGATCCTGGCCGTGCCGCGGCGTCTGGTGCACGGCATCCAGGCGATCCAGGACGGCAACTGGACCGGCTGGTCCCCGACCTGGATGCTTGGCCACCGCATCAACAGCAAGCGTCTCGGCATCGTCGGCATGGGGCGTATCGGCCAGGCTGTGGCGCGCCGGGCACGCGCCTTCGGCATGCAGATCCACTATCACAACCGCCGCCGGGTTCCCGAGGAGGTCGAGGCCGAACTGGAGGCGACTTACTGGGAGAGCCTCGACCAGATGCTGGCGCGCATGGACGTGATCTCGATCCACTGTCCGCATACGCCAGCGACCTATCACCTGCTGTCGGCGCGGCGGCTGAAGCTGCTCGGACCGCAGGCCTATATCGTCAACACCGCGCGCGGCGAGGTGATCGACGAAAACGCGCTGGCGCGGATGATCGAGGCGGAAGAGATTTCCGGGGCCGGTCTCGACGTCTTCGAACACGAGCCGAGCGTCAACCCGAAGCTCGCAAAGTCGGACCGCGTGGTGCTGCTGCCCCATATGGGGTCGGCGACCATCGAAGGGCGCATCGACATGGGCGAGAAGGTCATCATCAACATCAAGACCTTCGCCGACGGCCACCGCCCGCCGGACCGGGTGCTGCCGTCGATGCTGTGATCAACGCGGCTGTGCCGCGTTGCGGCCGTTGAGCGGGTTGGCCGGGTTCCAGGCATACGAAATCGTGTCGAAGCGCGCGGCAAGCCCGTCATAGAGCAGCAGCCGACCGATCAGCGGTTCGCCGGCACCGGCGATCAGCTTGATCGCCTCCATCGCCATCAGCGTGCCGATGACACCGGTCAATGCGCCCACGACACCTGCTTCCGCGCAACTCGGCACGGTGCCTGCCGGCGGCGCTTCGGGAAAGACGCAGCGGTAGGTCGGATTGGGACACCCTTGCGCATCGGTCTCGTGGGCTGCGATCACCGTCAGCGAACCGTCGAAACGGCCGACCGCACCGGTCACCAGCGTCTTTCGGGCTGCGAAGCATCCATCGGAGACCGCGTAGCGGGTGGCGAAGTTGTCGCAACCGTCGATGACCAGATCGTAGTCCGCTGCAAGCCCGGCCGCGTTGCCCGCATCGATGCGCTGGGGATGCTCCACCACCGTCACATGGGCGTTGAGGGCACCGATACGCTCCGCGGCGCTGCTCGTCTTCGGCACACCGACCTGTTCGGTATCGTGGATCACCTGACGCTGCAGGTTGGACAGCGACACCGCGTCGTTATCGACGATGCCGAGGGTGCCGACACCGGCAGCAGCCAGATACATCAGCACCGGCGCGCCCAGACCGCCGGCCCCGATGACCAGCACGCGCGCCTGTTTCAGCCGCGCCTGACCGGGCCCGCCGATCTCCGGCAGCACGATATGGCGGGCGTAACGCTCCAGTTCCTGATCGCTCAGCGACATGGCGCGACGGTAGCCGGAGCGGTCGCAATTGAGAAGCGGGTGGGCCTATTTCGCTCACGGGTTTATTCCGCTCACGCCAGTTGCGCTGACGCGCAACGGCTCCGCGGGGGCGCGCTTTTCGCGCGGGCGTCCGGTCGGACGCCTGGGTTCGTTCCTCGCGCTGACCGAGCGTTTGACACCCAGGCACGCGACTGCGTGCCCGGCCGGTCAGACCGCGCCCGCGCAGGCGTCAAGCAAAGCGAGACTTGCCGTGAGTGGAATGAATGCGACGACCAGCAAAAAACCTCACAAACCGTCGAACAGCGCCGTCGACAGGTAACGTTCGGCGAAGGACGGGATGACGATAACGATCGTCTTGCCGGCCATATCGTCGCGCGCGCCAAGCTCAAGCCCGGCGGCGATTGCCGCGCCCGAGGAGATACCGACGGGAATGCCCTCCACATGCGCCAGCTCGCGGGCACGATCGAAGGCCGTCTGGTTGGCGACCGTCAGCACCTCGTCGATGACGTCCGTATCCAGCACGCCGGGAACGAAGCCCGCGCCGATGCCCTGGATCTTGTGCGGGCCCGGCTGACCGCCCGACAGCACGGGGCTGTCCTCCGGTTCGACCGCGACGATGCGCACATCCTTCTTGCGGGCCTTCAACACCTGACCGACGCCGGTGATGGTGCCGCCGGTGCCGACACCGGAGATCAGCACATCCACCTCACCGCCCGTGTCGTTCCAGATTTCCTCCGCCGTCGTGGCGCGGTGGATCGCCGGATTGGCGGGGTTCTGGAATTGCTGCGGGATAATCGCCTTGGGCAATGTCGCAACGAGTTCTTCGGCCCGGGCGACCGCGCCCTTCATGCCCTTTTCGGCCGGCGTCAGGTCAAGCTCGGCGCCCAGCAGCGCCAGCATCTTGCGCCGCTCCAGCGACATCGATTCCGGCATCACCAGGATCAGGCGGTAGCCGCGCGCAGCCGCCACGAACGCAAGCGCGATGCCGGTGTTGCCGGAGGTCGGCTCGACGAGCACCGTGTCCTTGTCGATCGTGCCGTCGGCCTCCAACGCATCGATCATGGCGACGCCGATGCGGTCCTTGACGCTGGCAATCGGATTGAAGAACTCGAGCTTGGCGAGCAGGGTTGCCCTGGTGCCATGCTTCTCGGCCAGGCGGTCGAGCCGCACCAGCGGCGTATCGCCGACGGTGTCGGTGATCGAGTCGTAGATGCGTCCTCGCCCGGGCACGAACCCGGCCTCACCGGCCGGCGCTGTCTCGGCGCTGCTCATGGCAGACCTCCTGTTCACGAACCTCGTTGCCCGCGCGAAACGGGCGGCTGGCGGCAATGTCGTGAGCCGCCCGGTCCGCGTCAACCAATTTGCGGAAAAAATCCGATAATTGGAAATTTTCACGCGAAAGAGATGTTAAATACTGAAATCCTCGGGGATGACGCGCTGCGGCAGCAGGTTTCCGGCTTCGGCGCGAGCCATCAGATCCAGCAGCGTCACCTCGTCGAGCGCCCGGGCCGCCGCCGACATGGCGTCCGCAAGAACCGGCAGGATGACGCCGCGCGCCAATGCGCTGGTTTCGCTGGCATCGCCGTTGTGTCCGCCCTGGGCCGCGCGGACAATCTCGCCGAGCGTGATGCGCCGGCGCTCGCGCGCCAATATGTAGCCGCCACGCGGCCCGCGAATGCTCTTCAGGATGCCGTCACGCACCAGCGCCTGCAGCACCGGTTCCAGATGCCGCCGGGCAATGCCGAGACGTTCGGCGAAATCGCGGCTGGGGACCGGATCGCTGCGCCCGTGATGGGCGATGTCGACCACCGCCTCGATCGCCAGCAACGCCTTGCGCGACAGGTTGAACATAAAGCCCGACTCCTCCCCCATCTGCGGCCGCGTCAACGGCCGGTGCCGGTGGAGCCGAAACCGCCGGCGCCGCGCGCGGTATCGTCCAGCGCTTCGACTTCGGCAACCTCGACCGCAGTGACCGGCGCGATGACCAACTGGGCGATGCGCTCGCCCCGACGCACGATGAACGCTTCCTCGCCGAGATTGGCGAGGATGACGCCAAGCTCGCCACGGTAGTCGCTGTCGATGGTGCCCGGCGTATTCAGGCAGGTGACACCGTGTTTCAGCGCCAGCCCGGAACGCGGCCGCACCTGGCCCTCGTAGCCGTCGGGAATGGCGATGGCGAAGCCGGTCGGCACCAGCGCCCGGGCGCCCGGCGCCAGCATCAACGGCGTATCCTCGGCGACGGCGGCCCGCAGGTCCATGCCCGCCGCGCCGGAGCTCTGATAAGCGGGGAGCGTCAGCCCGGCGCCGTGGTCCAGCCGGCTGAACGACACGATGACCGCAGCACTCATGCCTTCACCGCACCGGCCGTGCGTCGATCTCCGATAGCGTCGGCGATACGTTGGGCGAGCTCGTCGGCGACCGCGTCCTTGCCCATGCGCGGCCAGTCCTCGACGCCATCTGCCGTGACCAGATGGATCGTGTTGAGATCGCCGCCCATGACGCCGCTTGCCGGCGACACGTCATTGGCCAGAATCCAGTCGGCTCCCTTGCGCGTGCGCTTGGCCGTGGCGTTGGCGACCACATCGTTGGTCTCCGCCGCAAATCCGATGACCAGTTTCGGACGGGCCTTCTTGCGCGCACCGATGGTCGCGAGGATGTCCGGGTTCTCGGTCAGTGATAGGTCCGGCGTGGCGGCGCCTTGCGTCTTCTTGATCTTGGCGTCGCCCTCACGGTCCGGGCGCCAGTCGGCCACCGCTGCGGCGAAGATCGCCACGTCGGCGGGCAGGGCTTCCTCGGTGGCGGTCAGCATTTCGCGCGCGGTCTCCACATGGATGGTCAGCACGCCCTGCGGATCGGGCAGGGCGACGGGGCCGCTGATCAGCACCACCTCGGCGCCGGCGCGCGCGCAGGCCGCGGCGATGGCGTGGCCCTGCTTGCCGGACGAGCGGTTGGCCAGATAGCGCACCGGATCGATCGGCTCGTGGGTCGGGCCCGAGGTGACCAGCACGCGCGTGCCGGCGAGCGGACGTGCCTTGTCGCCTGCCGCCAGCATTTCGCCGATGGCCTCGACGATCGCCGGAGGCTCTGCAAGGCGACCCGGGCCAAACTCGCCGCAGGCCATGTCGCCCTCATCGGGTCCTACAAAGCTGACGCCGTCGGCGCGCAGCGCACGCACGTTGCGCTGGGTCGCGGGATGCAGCCACATACGCACGTTCATGGCCGGTGCACACAGCACCGGCTTGTCGGTGGCCAGCAGGGCGGTGGTCGCCAGATCGTCGGCAATGCCGGACGTCATCTTGGCAAGCAGGTTCGCGGTCGCCGGTGCGACGACCAGTAGATCGGCGTCGCGGGACAGCTCGATATGGCCCATCTCCGCCTCGTCGGTCAGGTTGAAGAGATCGCCATAGACCTTGTCGCCGGACAGGCTGGAGAGCGACAGCGCAGTGACGAATTCCGCACCGCCGGCGGTCAGGATACAACGCACGGATGCGCCTTTGGCACGCAACTGACGGATCAGTTCCAGCGCCTTGTAGGCGGCGATGCCGCCGCCGACGATCAGCAATATGCGTTTGCCTTGCATGGTGTTTGCTTTTTGTGCGCCATAGCCAGCCCACTCCCCCGGCCCAACCACCCTATCGAGGGTACCCTTGGGGTGGTTGGGCCGGGGGAGTGGGCCGGTGCCGATGAATAACCTCAACCCATCTACACGATTTCTTCTGTTGTTTGTAGCACGGCAGCCATGCGCAGGGAATGCAGCACGCCGGGGCCGGTTAATCGAACAGCAGCACCAGCGCGATCAGCACCAGGGCGCCGGCGCCGATCCACAACGGCCAGGGGTGATCCCCGACGCTTGGGTCTTCCCGGCGTGCCTGGCGCTCGGCATCGGCTTCGGCGAATTCGCGGCTCAACGTCTCAGCGCGTTCCAGCAGGTCCGGCACCGCTGCCGCGAAGCGGCCGAGCGCACCTGCCCCTTCCGCGGCCTGGGCGATACGCCCGGCGGGGCCGAGATTGCGGGCGATCCAGTCGCCGACAACCGGTTCGGATGCCGACCACATATCGAAGCCGGGATCGAGATTGCGCGACACCCCTTCCACCACCACCATGGTCTTCTGCAGCAACAGCAGTTCCGTGCGGGTGCGCATATCGAACAGCTCGGTCACCTCGAAGAGCTGCGACAACAGCCGCGCCATGGAGATGTCTTCCGCCGACTGGTCGCGGATCGGCGTGCCGATGGCGCGCAGGGCCTGGGCGAAATCGGCGACCGAGTGATGCGGCGGCACGTAGCCGGCCTCGAAATGCACCTCCGCCGTGCGGCGGTAGTCCTGGCGGATGAAGCCCCAGAGGATTTCGGCCAGGAAGCGCTGCTCCTTGGCGCCGAGACGGCCCATGATGCCGAAATCCACCGCGACCAGCGTGCCGTCGGTGGTGACGAACAGATTGCCGGGATGCATGTCGGCGTGGAAGAACCCATCGCGCATGGCGTGACGCAGAAAGGACTGGATCGCCGTTATCGCAAGCGCCGGGCCGTCATGGCCGGCGGCCAGCACCGCCTCGACGTCGCTCATCGGCGTGCCGTCGATCCACTCCGTGGTCAGGACGCGCTTGGCGCTGGCCGGCCAGATAACATCGGGCACGCGGAAACCGGGATCGTCTTCGACATTGGATGCCATCTCCGCGATCGCGGCGGCCTCCATGCGCAGATCCATCTCGATGCGCGCGGAACGAGCGAGTTCATCGACGACAGCAGTCAGTCGCAACCGCCGGGCTTCCGGGTCGAAGCGCTCGGCGAGACGCGCAACCGTCGCGAAGGTCTGCAGGTCGCGGGCGAAGCGCTGCTCGACCTTGGGCCTGAGCACCTTGACCGCCACGTCCCGCCCGTCCTTCAGCTTCGCACGATGCACCTGGGCGATGGAGGCGGCCGCGATCGCCGGGCCGAAATCGTCGAACACCGCGTCGACCGGCTTGCCGAGCGCGTCCTCGACCGCCTTGCGTGCCTCGGCTTCCGCGAAGGGCGGCATGCGGTCCTGCAAGGTGGCCAGTTCGGTGGCGATCTCGACACCGACAAGATCGCGCCTGGTCGCCAGGAACTGACCGAGCTTGATGTAGGTCGGCCCGAGCCGCTCCAATGCACCGGCGAGTTTTCGCCCGCCCTCACGCTTGGCGAGCAATCCAGCGAGTTTTAGCGCCAGGCGCGGCCCGTCCGGCAGGCCGGCGGGATCGATTGCCTGGAAGGCACCCTCGCGCGCCAGCACGAAGCCGGCGCGCGCAAGCCGCAGCAGATCACGCCCGAACACGTCTGGTCCTCATGCGCTTCAACACGGGGTTAGATCTTCCATGCCGAGTGGATCGCGGCGATGCCGCCGGAGAGATTGCGATGGACGACGCGGCGGAAGCCCGCATCGGCGATCATCGCACCGAACGTCTCCTGATCGGGAAAGCGGCGGATGCTCTCCACCAGATAGCGGTAGGGCTCTTCATCGCCGATCACCATGCGGCCCATGGCCGGAATGGCGTTGAAGGAGAACAGATCGTAGAGCCGGTCGAGACCGGGCACATCGACGGTGGAAAACTCCAGGCACATGAAGCGTCCGCCGGGCTTCAGCACCCGATGGGCCTCGCGGAGCGCCCGAGGGATGTCGGTGACGTTGCGGATGCCGAAGGCGATCGTGTAGGCGTCGCGAGCGCTGTCCGGCAGCGGCAGGGCCTGGGCATCCCCGGCGGTGAAGCGGAGGCGGCTGTCGCCATCGCGTTGGTCCCAGCGGGTGGCACCCACGGCAAGCATTTCCGGATTGATGTCGACCACATCGATATCTGCGCGCGCGCAGCGCTCGGCGATGCGGAACGCGATATCTCCGGTGCCCCCCGCCACATCGACGATGCGCACCGGCGGACCGTCCGCCAGACGTGGCGGATTGAGCCAGGCGATCATCGCGTCCTTCCACAGCCGGTGCAGGCCGCCGGACATCAGATCGTTCATCAGGTCATAGCGCCGGGCGACCTTGTCGAACACCTCACCAACCAGACGCGCCTTGTCCTCGGCGCGCACATCCTGGAAGCCGAAATGGGTGCGCGAACCCGCGTTCGGGCCGTTGCCTGCGTCCTGGGAATCACTCGGGGCGGTCATGAAAACGCATCACACATGTTGCCTTGAGGTTGCGGCAGCGGACGATAGCGCAGTGGACGCGCCCGCGCTATCGTCGCCACCATGCTTGCGGCGATTGGGGTTAAATGCCGCAACGATTGCAAGAATGCGGAGGCGTAGGTGCCGGAACTGCCGGAAGTCGAAACGGTGCGCCGGGGGTTGGAGCCGGCGATGCGCGGTGCGCGGATCACGAAGGCGCAGATCAACCGTCCCGACTTGCGCTTTCCCTTCCCCGACCGCTTCGTGCAGCGCCTCGAAGGCGCGCGCATCACCGATCTTGGCCGCCGCGCCAAATACCTGCTGGCCGAACTGGACAGCGGCGAGACCCTGCTGATGCATCTGGGCATGACGGGTTCGTTTCGCACGCAGGACGGCACGCTTGCCGATGGCGCCTTCCACCACCCGCGTGGCAAGGATGCCGCCCACGACCATGTGGTGCTGACCCTGGCGGGCGATCAGGGCCCGTGTCGCGTCATCTATAATGATGCGCGCAGGTTCGGCTTCATGGCGCTGATGGCCACCTCGGCGCGCGACGAGCATCCCTTTCTCAAGGGCCTGGGGCTGGAACCCACCGGAAACCGGCTCGACGGCGAATGGCTGGCGGCTGCCTTCGCAGGCAAGCGCACGCCGCTGAAGGCGGCGCTGCTCGACCAGCGCATCATCGCCGGGCTCGGCAACATCTATGCCTGCGAAGCGCTTTACCGGGCCCGGCTGTCGCCGAAACGGCTGGCGGGGACACTGGCGCGCAAGGATGGTGGCGCCACCGGGCGCGCCGAGCGCCTGGCGCAGGCGGTGCGCGACGTCATCGCCGAGGCCATCGCGGCGGGTGGCTCCAGCTTGCGCGACTACGTCCATGCCGACGGTTCGCTCGGCTACTTCCAGCACGCCTTCCAGGTCTATGACCGGGAGGGGGAACCCTGCCAGACACCGGGATGCGGTGGTGTCGTGCAACGTATCGTCCAGTCGGGGCGTTCCACTTTCCATTGTCCGCGCTGCCAGCGCTGATCGCGACGACGTCATCGGTGCAGTCGCGAACGGGCTTCCAAACCGCGTCGCCACGCGTATGGTATCGCCTGAACGAACGCACGGGATGACCGGGAAGGAGCGCCGCATGGCCTACAAGACGATTATCGCCGAACGGCGCGGGGGTGTCGGCATCATCACGCTGAACCGTCCCGACGCGCTGAACGCGCTCAACAGCGAGCTGATCGGCGAGCTGGGCAAGGCCATCGACGGCTACGAGACGGACGAACGCGTCGGCTGCGTGGTGATCACCGGCAGCGAGAAGGCCTTTGCCGCCGGAGCCGACATCAAGGAGATGAAGGACAACGGCTTCATCGACGTCTTCCTCGGCGACTTCATCTCCAGGTGGGAGCGTGTCAGCACGGCGCGCAAGCCGGTGATCGCGGCGGTCGCCGGATACGCGCTGGGCGGGGGCTGCGAACTCGCCATGATGTGCGACTTGATCATCGCCGCCGACACCGCGAAGTTCGGCCAGCCGGAAATCGCGCTTGGCGTCATGCCCGGCGCCGGCGGCACGCAGCGGCTGACCCGGTTCGTCGGCAAGTCGAAGGCCATGGAGATGTGCCTGACCGGACGGATGATGAGCGCCGAGGAAGCCGAAAGCTCCGGCCTCGTCAGCCGCGTCGTGCCGGCCGACGAATTGATGGACGAGGTGCTGAAGACGGCGGCGAAGATCGCCGACATGTCGTTGCCCGCCGTGCTGATGACCAAGGAGGCGGTCAACCGCGCCTACGAGACCACGCTGGCCGAAGGGGTCCGGTTCGAGCGGCGCGGCTTCCATGCGCTGTTTGCCACCGAGGACCAGAGCGAGGGTATGGCGGCGTTCGCCGAAAAGCGCGAGGCACAGTTCAAGAACCGCTGACGACATCGCCTGTGCGCCGCAACAAGCCGGTTGACGGCGCGCGGGCCCCAAGCGTATACGCTTGAGCCAATTCCGGCGGCCGCGAGGCCGCCACTTCTTTTGCAGCATCCCGGCATGCCGCAGCGCGCGACCCAGGGCCTGCGCGCCGGCTGCCAGACACGTCAGAGGACGTCACGACATGGCCAACACCGCCTCGGCCAAGAAGATGGTGCGCAAGATCGCGCGCCGCACCGAGACCAACAAGGCGCGCCGCAGCCGTATGCGCACCTTCATCCGCCGCGTCGAGGAGGCGATCGCCTCCGGAGACAAGAAGGCGGCCGACGCGGCGCTGACCGCCGCGCAGCCGGTGATCATCCGCGCCGCGCAGAACGGCGTTCTGCACCGCAACGCTGCCGCCCGAAAGGTCTCGCGCCTGTCGAAGCGGATCGCCGCGCTCTAGGGTCGCCCTCAATTGGGCTTGGACCTTGGGGGCCAGGCCCTGGGCCCGGGTTATCCCGGCCACCGGTACAGCACCACTTCCAGTCATCATCCAGTCGACAACGACCCCGTCGGCCATGCGCCAAGGCGCGGCACTGTTGCTCAGTCGCGAACAACAGCGCGCAGGGACCATTCTCGCTGTCGCGAAAATGGCCGAATTCTGCGGATTTCACGTAATTCCGATGGTCAATCCATGGCTGCGCGGAGCGGGCCGGATGTCGAATTCGTGACAAAAAAACAGCCCCGAAATCAGTTGGTTAATGAATGGTTAAAATGTTCCCGGCTAAGCAGCACCCCGGCCGGTCAATCTGCCTCGCGAGATAAGCTGTTTTTTTTCGTTTTCAGGTGAATTCGCAGCGGCCGAGATTCTCGACATTAATCCAAGCGCTTATCGCGATCATCGTAGAATCCGCTTGGGCGAATCCCTCACCGGGTAGGCCGAAAGGCTGTTGCAGGCGCGAAGCCCCTTGGCTATGGTCTTTCCCGTCGCCGCCGGGCAATCCGGCAATAGTTCAGAAATCAAGCGTTCTGGCGATCTTGCGAAAGCAGGAGACGGGAAGTACTTGTCATATGGTTGGGCATCTTCGGGCAGCAACAGGCGTCCGGCCGCGTAATACAGTTCCGATTATAACATCTGTTTTGCTGTAGTGTTACAGTACCGAGCGGCAATTCCCTCAAGAGCCGCTCTCATTAAGCGAAAAGTGTTCATTTTTATCCTGCGGTGTACTCATACGCCGTTGACTGATGGATTGCGCCATGACGCAGGGCAAACCGCACCTCGACAGCCACGATGAGAGCATCTCCCAGATGCCCGCGCAGGCCGCGTTCCAGGCGCTTGAAGACGACCCGAAGGCCCAGCTCATCGATGTGCGCTCGCGCGCGGAGTGGACCTTTGTCGGCGTGCCGGAACTCGGTCACATCGGCCGCCGGCCGTTGCTGATCGAATGGCAGCAGTTTCCCTCCATGGCGGTCGATCCGCAATTCGCGGACCGGCTCGACAGCGCCTTGCAGGAGCAGGGCGCGGATCACGACACGGCATTGTTTTTCCTGTGCCGGTCCGGCCAGCGCAGCCTGGCCGCGGCGATGGCGATGCATGCGGTCGGGTACCGCAACTGCATCAACGTATCCGATGGATTTGAAGGCGACATGGACGCCGCGCGACAGCGTGGCGGTGTGAATGGATGGAAGGCGGCGGGCCTTCCCTGGGTGCAGTCCTGATGGCAACGGGCATGGGGCGCTTGTTTGCCGGAGGCGCGACGGCTGGCCCGGCGGCAACAGAAAGAGGAGCAGAACAGGTGGCGCAAACTGCGGCTTCGGAGGGGGCTTCCGAAATGCACTATCACGAGACGTGGGAGAAAGTCCTTCAGAGGCTCATCGCGGAGTACGGCCAGAACGTGTTCCAGAGCTGGTTCGCCCGACTTCAGTTCGTGGACGTGGAGAACGGCATGGCGGTGCTGTCGGTGCCGACGCCGTTCCTGCGGAGCTGGATACGCGACAACTACCAGGTTCGCATCGCCGCGATGTGGAAGGAGGAGGACGCCGGTGTGCGCGGCGTCGACATCCGGCTGCGCGGCCCGGTGTTGCGCACCATGGCGCGCAGCCAGGAGGCCGAAGAGGAGGCCACCAGCGCGCCGCGGCTGGCGCTGGCGGGAAGCGGCGGCAACGATATCCGCACCACCGCGCTGGCTGGCGACGGCATCCCGCTCGACCCCAAGCTGACCTTCGACAGCTTCGTCACCTCGCCCACCAACACGCTGGCCTGCGCCGCGGCGATCGAGGTGGCCGGCAACACCGCCGCGCCGCGCTACAACCCGCTGTTCATCCATGGCGGCGTCGGGCGCGGCAAGACCCATCTGCTGCACGCCATCGTCTGGGAGGCGCGCAAGCGCAACCCCAAACGCAAGGTCCGGCTGTTGTCGACCGACATGTTCATGCTGAAATTCGTCTCCTCGGCGCGGGAGAACGACACCGTGTCGTTCAAGAACATGCTGCGCGATACCGACCTGCTGTTGATCGACGATCTGCAGTTCCTGCAGGGCAAGGGAACGCATCGCGAGTTCGCCTATACGGTCAATGCGCTGGTGGAGAGCGGCAAGCAGATCGTCGCGGTGGCCGACCGCGCGCCGGGCAGGCTCGATGTCTTCGAGGAGCGCATCCGCTCCAGGCTCGCCGGCGGGCTGACGGTCGAGATCGGGGTGCCGGACATGACGCTGCGCCGCGCCATCCTGGACGGGCGGCTGGGTGCGCTGAAGCGCGAGGCGCCGGACTTCGTCCTCGATGAGGATGTCCTGAGCTTCATTGCGCGGCACCTGGCCAGCAACGGCCGTGACATCGAGGGCGCGCTGAACCGGTTGCTGCATCACGCCACCCATACCGGCGAGCAGATCACCGTGGAGCGCGCCGAGGTCCTGATCCGCGACCTGCTGGTGGCGCGCGAGAACCGGCCGGTGAAGATTGACTGGATCCAGAAGATCGTCTCCCAGGTCTACAAGGTCAGCCGCCAGGACCTGATCTCCGAGCGGCGCACGCAGGCGGTCGTTCGGCCCCGGCAGATCGCCATGTATCTCGCTAAACAGATGACTCCGCGATCCCTGCCAGATATCGGGAAACGCTTCGGGAATCGCGATCACACCACGGTGCTCCATGCGATCCGCAAGATCGAGGGACTGATCGCAACGGATGAGAAGCTGAAGCGCGAGATCGAGGCGCTGCGGCGCAGGATCGAGGAAGAGGCCGAGCGCGACGACTAGGGTCCGGGAGATCGGCGGACCGCTTCGGGCACTGCTCGGACAAAAGACCCCGCCGGGGCGGTTCCCGGCGGGGCTTGCACGTCAGCAGGTGTTTGGGCACATTCGCCTCCCCCGGATTCGGATGCCGGCAGCCCCCGACCGAATACGCGCCGTCACGAACGCCAAACCACGGCAGGTGGTGCCGGGCTGCCGCCCTGAGGACGAAATCTCGGAGACGAAAAGATGCGTGTGACCCTGGAGCGCTCGGCACTGGTCAAGGGCCTGACCCACGTGCATCGCGTCGTCGAACGGCGCAACACGATTCCGATCCTGGCCAATGTGCTGCTGCGCGGCGACGGAACGTCGCTGACCATGCGCGCCACCGACCTCGATCTCGATGTTACCGAGTCGGTGCCGGCCGAGATCGCCCAGGGTGGTGCCACGACGGTGCCCGCCCACACGCTCTACGACATCGTCCGCAAGCTGCCCGAGGGTGCACAGGTCTCGCTGTCCAGCGATGGCGAGGCCGGGGCCGTCCAGCTTGAGGCGGGTCGCGCCCGCTTTTCGCTGCAGTCGCTACCTGAAAGCGACTTTCCCGATCTCTCGGCCGGCGAGATGAGCCACCGCTTCTCGCTCACCGCCGGTGCCTTCAAGCGGCTGATCGAGAAGACCCAGTTCGCCATCTCCACCGAGGAGACGCGCTACTACCTCAACGGCATCTACCTGCACACCGCCGACGGCGACGACGGCAAGCCGGTGCTGCGCGCGGTGGCCACCGACGGCCATCGGCTGGCCCGCGTCGACATCGCCGCGCCGGCCGGCGTCGAAGGCATGCCCGGCGTCATCGTGCCGCGCAAGGCGGTGCAGGAGATCGACCGGCTGATCGATGATGCCGATGCCAATCTCGATATCGAGCTGTCCGACGCCAAGATCCGCTTCATCGTCGGCTCGGCGGTGCTCACCTCAAAGCTGATCGACGGCACCTTCCCGGACTATGGGCGGGTGATCCCCAGCGGCCACGACAAGGTGATGAAGGTCGACACGCGCGCTTTCGAGCACGCGGTGGACCTGGTCTCCACGGTGTCCAGCGAGCGTGGCCGCGCGGTCAAGCTGTCGATCGACTCCGGGCGTGTCGAACTGACCGTCAACAATCCCGATTCCGGCATGGCGACAGAAGAGATCGCCGCCGAATATGACGCGGATGCGATCGATATCGGCTTCAACGCACGCTACCTGCTGGACATCGCCAACCAGTTGGAATCGAGCGAAGCGCGCTTCGAGCTCTCCGATCCGGGTTCGCCGACGCTGGTGCGCGACGGAGAGGACGCCTCCGCGCTCTACGTGCTGATGCCGATGCGGGTGTGACGCTTGGCCGATGCCTGCCGGCGTAGACAGCCATGACGGGCGCAGCCATAGCTGTCAGGCGGCTGAACCTCACGGCGTTCCGCAACTACAGCCATCTCACGCTTGAGACCGATGCCCGCCCGGTGGTGCTGACCGGAGCGAACGGCGCCGGCAAGACCAACTTGCTGGAAGCCATTTCGCTGCTGGTGCCGGGACGCGGGCTGAGGTCCGCGGGCTTCGACACACTGACGCGCCATGGCAGCACGCAACCCTGGGCGGTCGCCGCCGACGTCGACAGCCTGTCGGGGCCGGCCCGCATCGGTACCGGGCTGCAGCCGGCAGGCGATGCCGAGAACGGCCGTGCGACCCGCGTGGTGCGCGTCGACCAGACGCACGTCCCGGTGACCACGCTCAGCGACTACGTGGCCTGTCTTTGGCTGACGCCGGCCATGGATGGACTGTTCACCGGCCCAGCGGGCGAGCGGCGGCGTTTCATGGACCGGCTGGTGCTGGCGCGCGACCGAGGCCACGCCAGCCGGGGCAACCGCTTCGAGCGCCTCATGCGCCAACGCAACAGGCTGCTCGCCGACAGCGATCCCGATGCCCGCCACCTGACGGCGATCGAAGCCGATATGGCCAGCGAGGCGGTGGCGATCGCCGCGGCCCGGCGCGTCTGCATCGCCCGCCTCAACGAGGCGCGCGAGGCGCGTGGCCACGACGACCTGTTTCCGGCCTTTGCCGCGGCCATCGAGGGCGAGATCGAGACCGGCCTCGATACGGCGAGCGCCACGGATGTGGAGGACACCTATCGGGCGACGTTGCAGGACGCGCGCGGCCGCGATGCAGCCGCCGGCCGCACCCTGAACGGACCGCATCGCAGCGATCTCGCGGTCACCCACATGGACAAGGGCATGCCGGCGGCGATGGCCTCGACAGGGGAACAGAAGGCGCTGCTGATCGGCCTGACGCTCGCCCAGGCCGACGAGGTCGCCGCGCTGGCAGGGGATCGCCCTCCGCTGATCCTGCTCGACGAGATCGCAGCCCACCTCGATGACCTGCGCCGGGCGGCCCTCTACGACAGGCTGCTGGCGCTTGGCGCGCAGGCCTGGATGACCGGAACCGAGCGCACCGCGTTCGCCGATCTGGGGGATGCGGCGCAGGGTTTTGACGTTTCGGCGGGCGCGGTCGCGCCCTGGTCCTGAATATCGCGCACAGGGTGCGCTTTCAGGTGCCGAAAAAGCGCCGCAAATGGTGTCCAAACCACCCTCAAGAGTGGTAGTATCGCTTTGATTCTTCTAGCAGGTTTTGCGAATCACCTGGCGCAGAGTGACAGCGTGCCGGGCTTGCAGCGGATGAGGGGCGCCCACGGGCCCACATGACAACCGATCAGATGACCGCTTCGACCGATCCAGCTCCCGAGACCGAGGACTACGGTGCCTCGGCAATCAAGGTCCTCAAGGGCCTCGATGCGGTGCGCAAGCGCCCGGGTATGTATATCGGCGATACCGATGACGGTTCGGGGCTGCACCACATGGTCTACGAGGTGGTCGACAACGCCATCGACGAGGCGCTGGCCGGCCATGCTTCCGCCGTCACGGTGACGCTCAACCCGGACGGTTCGGTGACCGTGACCGACGACGGACGCGGTATCCCGACCGAAATCCACCCGGAAGAGAAAATCTCCGCGGCCGAGGTCATCATGACCCAACTGCACGCGGGCGGAAAATTCGACCAGAACTCCTACAAGGTTTCCGGCGGCCTGCACGGTGTGGGTGTTTCGGTGGTCAACGCGTTGTCCAGCGAGTTGGACCTGACCATCTGGCGCGGCGGCAAGGAACACGCCATGCGCTTCGAGCACGGCGTCTCCCAGGCACCGCTGGCGGTGAGTGGGGAGGCCAGCGGGCGCTCCGGAACGCAAGTGCGCTTCCTGCCGAGCGGCGAGACCTTTTCCAACACCGAATTCGTCTTCGCCACGCTGGAGCATCGCCTGCGCGAACTGGCCTTCCTGAATTCCGGCGTCACCATCACGCTGACCGACAAGCGCGGTGTCGAGGATAAGCGCGAGGAGATGCGCTACGAGGGCGGCCTGGAAGCCTTCGTGCGTTTCCTCGACAAGAACCGCCACCCGCTCATCACCGACCCGATCACCATCGCCAGCGAGCGCGACGGCATCACCGTGGAGATCGCGCTGTGGTGGAACGACGGCTACCACGAGAATGTGCTGGCCTTCACCAACAACATCCCGCAGCGCGACGGTGGCACCCATCTGGCCGGTTTCCGCGGCGCGCTGACCCGGCAGGTGACCGGCTACGCGGAAAGTTCCGGCATCGCCAAGCGCGAGAGGGTGTCGCTGAGCGGCGATGACTGCCGCGAGGGGCTGACCTGCGTGCTCTCCGTCAAGGTGCCGGATCCGAAGTTCTCAAGCCAGACCAAGGACAAGCTGGTCTCCTCGGAGGTGCGCCCCGTGGTCGAGAGCGTCGTCAACGAGGCGCTTAACGCGTGGTTTGAGGAACATCCGGCGGAAGCCAAGATGATCGTCGGCAAGGTGGCCGAGGCGGCGGCAGCCCGCGAGGCGGCGCGCAAGGCCCGCGAACTGACCCGGCGCAAGGGCGCGCTCGATGTCGCCAACCTGCCCGGCAAGCTCGCCGACTGTCAGGAGCGCGATCCCGCAAAATCCGAACTGTTCCTTGTCGAGGGCGATTCCGCCGGCGGCTCGGCCAAGCAGGGGCGCCACCGCGCCACCCAGGCCGTGCTGCCCTTGCGCGGCAAGATCCTCAACGTGGAGCGCGCGCGCTTCGACAAGATGCTGTCCTCGAACGAGATCGGCACCCTGATCACCGCGCTTGGCACCGGCATCGGCCGCGACGACTTCGACATCGAGAAGCTGCGCTACCACAAGATCATCATCATGACCGACGCGGATGTGGACGGCTCGCACATCCGCACCCTGCTGCTGACCTTCTTCTACCGGCAGATGCCGGAACTGATCGAGCGTGGCCACCTCTATATCGCCCAGCCGCCGCTCTACAAGGTGCGTCGCGGCCAGTCGGAACAGTACATCAAGAACGAGACCGGGCTTGAGGACTACCTGATCGAGGCGGGCCTGGAGGATGCAAGCCTGACCCTGAAGAACGGCGAGACGCGCTCCGGCGCGGACCTGGAGGCCGTCGTCAGGATCGCGCGCGACGTCACCGGGGTGCTGGACGGCCTGCACAGCCGCTACGACCGGGCCACCGTCGAGCAGGCGGCGATTGCCGGCGTGCTCAACCGCAACGTCGCCGGCACGCCGCAGGAACGCGAACAGGCCGCCGGCTATATCGCCCAGCGGCTCGACCGGCTCTCGGATGTCTACGAGCGCGGCTGGAGCGGCCGGCCGACCGAAGACGGCGGCTTCTCCTTCGAGCGCACCCTGCGCGGCGTGCGTGAGGCCAGCATCATCGATGCGGCGCTGCTGGATTCCTCCGACGCGCGCAAGCTCGACCGCCACGCGCTGATGCTGCAGGAGGTGTTCGCGCGCGCCTGCCTGTTCCGCCGCAAGGA
This sequence comes from Tepidamorphaceae bacterium, assembly GCA_028279445.1. Classification (GTDB taxonomy): domain Bacteria; phylum Pseudomonadota; class Alphaproteobacteria; order Rhizobiales; family Tepidamorphaceae; genus JANQNT01. The sequence continues at coordinate 111,074 of JANQNT010000013.1, forward strand.
GGCGGAGACCGAGATCCGCGCGCCCTCGCAGCTCTTCGAGGCGGTCATGGCGGCCGGGCGCAAGGGCCTGTCGCTGCAGCGCTACAAGGGCCTGGGCGAGATGAACCCCGATCAGCTCTGGGAAACAACGCTCGATCCCGACATCCGCTCGCTGCTGCAGGTCAAGATCAAGGAAATGGACGAGGCCGACGACACGTTCTCCCAACTGATGGGCGATGTGGTCGAGCCGCGACGCATCTTCATCCAGGAAAACGCGCTGAGCGCCAGCGTGGACGTTTGAAACGCCGGCAAGCCCCCTCAGCGAATTTTCCGCTCACAAATCGTCAGCCTTAACCCGCCCTTAAATCGCCGCCATTAGCGTCTTAATCGCACGACGCTGGAACGGCGGTTTGCAGTCTTGAAGCGACCCGCCGCGCCTGAGCGGATGACCGGACCGGATAACTGGTATCGCGTACCGGCCGGGCACCCGATCACAGGCCTGCAAGCGCGGGGGACGACCCTGCGCGGCCGGCATGACGCAGCCTCGGACAAAAGCTCTCCCCCATGAGTGATTTTCGCGTTTTTCCGGAAGACCGCGTTGGCGCCGTCAAGGACAAGCCAAAGCGCCGCCGGAGCGCCGGACCGACGCGCAAGGGTGCCGGGCGTCCGCCGCCGACCAAGGCACGGCGCGGCAAGGGGCGTCGGCGCAAGCCGAAGCGGCGCACAGGGCTTCGCGTCACCTGGTTCCTGATCAAGACAGGCTTCACGCTCGCCTTCCTGGGCGCCATCGCGCTGGCCGGCATCATCGGCTACTACGCCATGCAACTGCCGCCGCCGAGCGAACTGGCGATCCCCAAGCGGCCGGCCAACGTCCAGATCATCGCGATGGACGGCACGGTGCTGGGCAATCGCGGCCCGACCGGCGGCGAGGCGGTGCGGCTGTTCGAGCTGCCGGCCTATCTGCCGCAAGCGGTGATGGCGATCGAGGACCGGCGTTTCTACAGTCATTACGGCATCGATCCGATCGGCCTGGCGCGGGCGATGCTCGTCAATCTGCGCGCCGGCGCCGTGGTGCAGGGCGGCTCGACGCTGACCCAGCAGCTCGCCAAGAACCTGTTCCTGGAGCCGGAGCGCACCATTGAGCGCAAGATCCAGGAGGTCATTCTCGCCGGCTGGCTGGAATGGACCTACGACAAGGACGAAATCCTCGAGATGTACCTCAACCGGGTCTATCTCGGGGCCGGCGCCACCGGCGTCGAGGCGGCCGCGCGGCGCTACTACGGCAAGTCCGCGCGCGAGATCAATCTCGCCGAGGCCGCAACCATCGCCGGGTTGCTGAAAGCGCCGTCACGTTTCGCCCCGACGCGCCATCCCGAACGCGCCGAAGCGCGCATGCGCACGGTGCTGGCCGCCATGGTGGAGACCGGGGCGATCACCGAGATCGACGCCAAGCTCGCAGCGATCAACGCGGCGGAAGTGAGGGGCGCGCCGGCCGGCGCGGCGGTCCACTACGCCGCCGACTGGGTGATGCAGGAGACCACCCGCCTGATCGGCGAGGTACAGCACGACGTGATCGTCGAGACCACCATCAATCCGCGCCTGCAACGGCTTGCCGAAGACGCGCTCAAGGGCGTGCTCGACGAGCAGGGCGGCGAGCGCGACGCCAGCCAGGGCGCCATCATCACCGTCGACACCTCCGGCGCGGTGCGCGCGCTGGTCGGCGGGCGCGATTACGGCAAGAGCCAGTTCAACCGCGCCTTCAAGGCCAAGCGCCAGCCGGGCTCCGCCTTCAAGCCCTTCGTCTACCTGGCGGCGATGGAGTATGGCCTGTCGCCGGACACCCTGCGGCGCGACGCGCAGGTGCGCTACGGCGACTGGCAGCCGAAGAACTATGACGGCAAGTATCGCGGCCCCATGCCGCTGGCCGAAGGACTGGCCCGCTCGATCAACACCATCGCGGTGCGGCTGACCGATGAGGTCGGCCCGGACCGGGTGATCGAGGCAGCCCATCGCATGGGGATAGACGCCGAACTCAAGCGCAACCTGTCGCTGGCGCTCGGCACCTCGGAGGTCTCCTTGTACGAGCTGACCCGCGCTTACGTGCCGTTCGCCAATGGCGGCTACGAGGTGCTGCCGCATGTGGTCACGCGGATCCGCAGCCTGGACGGACGCGTCCTCTACGACCGCCAGCCCCAGGCGGTGGGCCGCATCATCGACGAGGTGACCCTCGGCGCGATGAACTACATGATGCAGATGACCGTCACCGACGGCACGGCGCGGCGCGCCAGCCTGCCGGGCGGCCGGCCCGCCGCCGGCAAGACCGGCACCACGCAGGATTTCCGCGATGCCTGGTTCATCGGCTACACCGCCGACCTGGTCACCGGCGTGTGGATCGGCAATGACGACCGCAAGCCGATGAAGAAGGTCACCGGAGGCAATCTGCCGGCGCTGGTGTGGAACGACTTCATGGCGCGCGCCCATGACGGTTTCCCTATCGCCATGCTGCCGGGCTGGTACGAGCCGCACGGGGGCACGCAGCTTGCCATCGACGACAACCTGCCATGGCTGGAGCCGGGCGCGCGGGACGGCTATGCGCCCGGATCGCGCAGCAACGATCCGGCGGCGATCTTCGTGGAACAGGAACCGCCGCGCCGCCAGGGCGGCGGCGGCATCGGCGGGTTCTTCAGAGACCTGTTCGGCGGCTAGAACGGTCCTGGGTCCACACCTCAACCGGCCTCATCCTGAGGTGCGAGAGCCGACACCCCCGTACTTCGAGGCCCGCAGATGCGGGACACCTCAGGATGAGGGTGTCGGAGCGAGCCTCGAAGGGCGAGGTCGGTCGGTGGCTCTTCTTTTTTGCTGGCCGCTCGGCTTTCTTTGCTTCCCTGTCGCGGCTGCGCCGCGCCGTGCCTCTTGCCAGGGCGCCCGCGCAGGCGTCGACCCCGGACGGGACGAAGTGCCCGATCTGGGGGAGACTTGCCGTGAGCGAAACAAGACACCGCAGGCGCTCAAGTCGCCACGCTGGCCCGCCGCAGCTTCCTGCTGGCGATGAAGGTCACCGCCGCGCCAGCGCCCATGATGGCGAGCGCGACAGCCAGCGTGCGAGCACTGTCGCCGAGATTGGCGGCGACCACGATGCCGACCAGCGCACCGAAGCTCATCTGGGTAAAGCCAAGCAGCGAGGAGGCCGCGCCGGCACGTTCGGGAAACGGCGTCAGCGCGCCGGCCATCGACTGCGGCAGCACCAACCCGACCCCGCAGAAGTAGATCGCCGCCGGCACGACCAACCGCCACAGCCCTGAGTTGGGGGCGGCCATTTCCGTCAACACCAGAGCGCTCAAACCTCCGGCCGCCAGCATTACGGCGCCGAAACCAATGGTCGGGTCGATGCCGCGGGTCCGCGTCAGGCGACGTCCGGCGAGCGTACCGCCGATGTAGCCCAGCACCACGACCGCGAAGGACAGGCCGAAGCCGCGCGGGGTGAGACCGTAGACGTCCTGCAGCACAAAGGAGGAGGCGGAGATAAAGCTGAACAGCCCGCCATAGGCCATGCACGCGAACGCCAGATAGAGCCGGTAGATCGGCTGGCCGATCAGCACGCGAAAGCTCGTCAGGATGGCGCGCGCGGAGGCCGCGCGGACGTGTTCGGCCTTCAGCGTCTCCGGCATGGCGACGCGGATCAGTGCAAGCCCCGCCAGCCCCATCGCCGCCATGGCGACAAAGTTCGATCGCCAGCCGAACCACTCATGCAGCAGCGCGCCCAACGCCGGCGCGAACAGCGGCACCAGCCCCATGATGGTGCCCATCAGGGCGAGTTCCTGGCCGGCGCGGCTTGCTTCGTAAAGATCGCGCACGATGGCGCGTGCCACCACCACGCCACCGGCGGCGCCGAGCGCCTGGACGAAGCGTGCGGCGATCAACGGCTCCACCGACGTGGCCAGCGCACAGGCCGCGCTCGCCAGCGAGAACACCGCAAAGCTCGCCAGCAGCAGCGGCCTGCGGCCGTAACGGTCGGAAATCGGGCCATAGAGAATCTGGCCGATGGCGAAGCCGACCAGAAAGACGCTGAGCGTGAACTGGATCTGCGTCACCCTGGCATCGAGCAGCACCGCCATGTCCGGCAGCGAGGGCAGGTACATGTCGGTGGACAGCGGGCCGAGCGCGGTCATCAGGGCCAGGACGACCGTCATGGCCAGGGTGTCGGGACGCAGACGCATGACGCGCTTGTGGCCCATGGGCAGCGCGCAGGCAAGCACGGTGCACGCGGCTCAGGTCTGCGTCTGCGTCAGCGGTCGGCTCGTCCGTAGCGATAGAGCCCGCGGCCCTCGCGCTTCAGCCACGCTTCCGCCGCATCGGTCTTCGGGAACAGCGTGCGGGTCAGCGCCCAGAAGGCCGGGGAGTGGTTCATGTGAACCAGATGGGCCACTTCGTGCGCGGCGACATAGTCCAGCACGAAGGGCGGCGCCAAGATCAGGCGCCACGAAAACGACAGCCCGCCGCGCGAGGAACACGAGCCCCAGCGCGAGGTGGTGTCGCGCACCGAGATACGCCCCGGCTTGCGGTTCGCCTGTGCGGCATGGCGGGTGACCGCCTGCGTCAGGTCTTCGCGTGCCTGACGCTTCAGCCAATCGGTCAGGCGGCGGGACAGGTGATCGGGGTCGCCTGGCACGACCAGTTCGGGTGGGTCCGCATCATGACGGATGTCGATCAGGCCGCGGCGGCGCTCGGCGGCAACGATGACATGGGGATCGCCGCGCAACGGGACCTTGGCGCCCGGCTCAAACGGCACCGGCCGGTCGTGGCCGGCAAGGCGTTTGGCCAGCCAACCCTCGTGGTCGTTCAGGAACGCGATCGCCCGCTCGTAGCAACCGTGATGCGGTACGGTCAGCACCACCTCGCCAGTGGCGTTGGCGATGCGCAGACCATAGCGGCGGGCGCGCACGGAACGGCGCACGCGCACCTCGACGGGCGCGCCGGCAATCTCCAGCGAGACCCGGGCCTCTTGCGGAAGCGGATCGGGGCGTTTGCTGCGCAAGCGAATCATCGCTCCGGAGTGTGCCACGAGCTCCGACAAAAAACCGCCGGTGGCGGTGCCACCGGCGGCGATATCTGTTGGATTGCGTGAGGCGATCAGGCGGGCTGCGCTGCCGTATCGCCGGACTCGCCCGTCTTGCCCTTGCCGGACTTGGCCTTGCCGGATTTCGACCGGGCCGGCCGTGCCTGGCGGCGCGCCGACATGAAGCTATCGAACTCTTCCTTGTCGCGGGCACGGCGCAACCCGTGCAGGAATTCCTGGAAGTCCTCGGCTTCCTGGTCAAGCTGGCGGCGCTCGTCTTCCAGCCGGTCGAGCTGCTCGCGGCGATAATCGTCGAAGGCCTCGTTGCCGGTCTTGCGGGTGTGCCAGTGGACCTCGGCGTCCTGCACCTTCGCAACCATCCGGTCGCCCCAGATGATCCAGACCAGCATGGCAATGCCGAGCGGCCAGAAAATGATGAAGCCCAGCACCATCAAAACGATGTTCAACGGCGTCCAGGCGGGGCGGATCGGAAAGCGTTTCATCCAGCATCTCCTTGTCAGGTCCGGAGCGGGATCGGCGCGAACGGCCACGGCTATTGCTGCCCCGCGCCACACCATCTCCATGGGAAGACCACGCACCGCCGCCGCATGACGGCGTTCGCGTCCAGACGGCCGCGTGATCGTGTGTGTTTGAAACGTGGGTAGCCGGAGCGCCGTTCACAAGGGCTTGAACGGCGAAATCAGGTCAAATATCCCGAAACGACAGCGTTTTCAGGCCGGTGCGCGCAGTTCCCGCTTGCCGGAACGCTTGCGTTTCAGGGTGCGGCCGGGCTCGTTGGAGCGGATGAAGTCGGAAATGCGCGGCGCGATCTCCGCACGGAATCGCGATCCGTTGAAGACGCCGTAATGGCCGACCTTCGGCTGCACGTAATGCACCTTCTTGTCCTTCGGCAGGCCGGTGCACAGCTTGTGCGCGGCTTCCGTCTGGCCAACGCCGGAAATGTCGTCGCGCTCGCCCTCGACGGTCATCAGGGCGCAGGTCTCGATGACGCCCGGATCGACGTCGATACCGCGGTGGGTCATCGTCCCCTTCGGCAGGGCATGATCGATGAACACCGTCTGCACGGTCTGCAGATAGAACTCCGCCGTCAGATCCATCACGGCGAGATATTCGTCATAGAACTCGCGATGCTTCTCCGCCGAATCCCCGTCCCCCTCGATGAGGTGCTGGAACATGTCGCGGTGGGCGGAGATATGGCGATCCAGATTCATGCTCATGAAGCCGGAAAGCTGCAGGAAGCCCGGATAGACCTCGCGCATGAAGCCCGGATGCGGAAACGGCACCTTCATGACGACGTTGCGGCGGAACCAATCGATATCGCGACCCTCGGCAAGCGCGTTGACCGATGTCGGGTTGACGCGGGTGTCGATGGGGCCGCCCATCAGCGTCATCGACAGCGGCGTGTAGGGATCGTTGCGCGCCTCCATCAGCGCCACCGCCGCCAGCACCGGAACCGATGGCTGGCACACCGCCATGACATGGGTGTCGCCGCCGAGCCGGTGCAGCATCGAGATCACGTAGTCGATGTAGTCGTCCAGGTCGAACTGCCCCTCGGACACCGGTACCAGGCGCGCATCCACCCAATCGGTGATGTAGACATCGTGATTGGGCAGCATGTCCTGCACCGTGCCGCGCAGCAGCGTGGCGTAGTGGCCGGACATCGGCGCGACCAGCAGCAGCTTGGGGCCAGGGTCGCGACCGCGCGGCATGGCTTTGGAAAAATGCAGCAGCCGGCAGAACGGGCGCTGCCATGCGATCTCCTCGCGCACCCGGATGCGCTCCGCCCCGACCAGCGTGTCGTCAATGCCGAACTCCGGCTTGCCGTAGCGCCGGGTGACGCGTTCGAACACCTCCGCCATGGCGGCGACAGAGCGGCCGAACTGGGTGTGGGCCAGCGGATTGATCGGGTTCTTGTAGTAAAGCCGCGTCACATCGGCCATGGCGCGAGCCGGGCTCAGCGCCGCGTGGGTCATCTCATACCAGTGGTAGAATGGCATTTGGTGCTTTCGTCCCCGATTGCCCCGAGTTGGAACCCGAGCGGCGAAGCACCCGGCGTCCATGAAATGCGCGACCGTATTGCGTGCCGTTGGCTTGGTGTCAGGCTTTAAACCTGCTCGCCATCATGGCCGGTTTCCTACCCGCCTGAAGCGATCCCGCCGGTCAGACACGCGCCCCCTGTCCGGTGCGCTCTCGTTATAACTCTCGTTGTACCAGCATCTTTTTTGCCGCATCGCGACGCAAATCATGCTGCGATGCACAGCGTAGCTTACAGCCTATGATACACGCAATTAGACCGATTCCGGATCAAAAGACGATCAATTTTTGTGCACTGCGGCAAAAATACATCGCCCTTCGCTGCGGATTTACCGACCCGCATTGGGGTTCGGGCATGGCGCTGGGCGTGATCAGCACGGCTGATTATCGGATACCTTAACCTTGTTGGTGCTGTACGTTCGTGGCGGTGCCGTGCGTCTGTCGCTGGCGTGAGTGCATGTGCTAGCAAGGCAATGCCATGACCCAGGCGACATCGCAGTTCACCGATGCACCCCGGACCGCGGATCGCAACCGTGCGGTGCGAAGCGCTGTCGATACATCGCGCACGCGCGCGCCGCGCGGGCTTCGGCTGCGCACGCTGGTGCGGCTGCGCTGGCTTGCGGTCATCGGCCAGGCGGTTACCCTGACGCTCGTCTCGGGGCTGCTCGATTTCGCCGTCCCCCTGGTTCCGGCGCTGACGCTGGTCGCCGCTTCGGTGGCGCTCAACTGCTATCTCATCGCGCGCCATCCCCACGAGATGCAGCTCACGCCCGGCGCTGCCGCCATGTCGCTTGGTTTCGACGTGGTGCAGCTTGCCGGCCTGCTGGCGCTGACCGGCGGGCTGGAAAACCCCTTTGCCGTGCTGCTGGTGGCGCCGGTCATCGTCTCGGCCAGCATGCTGCCGATGCGCGAGACCCTGATTCTTGGTGCCGGGGCGTGCGTGCTGGCGACCATCCTGGCGCTGTGGCACCTGCCGCTGCCCTGGTACGAGCCGAACGGCGTGGACCTGCCGCAGCTCTACGTTTTCGGCCTCTGGCTCGGTATCCTCAGCATGCTCGGCTTCTGCGGCATCTATGCCTGGCGCGCGGCGGATGAAGCACAGCAGCTCAGCGATGCGCTGACCGCAACGGAGCTGGTGCTGGCCCAGGAGAAATACCTCAGCGATCTCGACGGCATGGCCGCGGCCGCCGCGCATGAACTCGGCACGCCGCTTTCGACGATCGCGCTCGTGGTACGCGAAATGCAGCGCGAGCTGCCCGACGGGGTCAGCCAGGAGGACATAACGCTGCTGGCCGAACAGACCGAGCGCTGCCGCACCATCCTGCGCAAGATCGGCTCGCTCGGCGATGACGAGGGCACACCGTTCGCGCGCCAATCGATCAGCGAACTGATCGAGGAGGCCGCCGCGCCGCATCGCGATTTCGGCATCGATATCGCCATCGAACGCCTGGGCGAAACGGCCGAGGAACCGCGCTGGCGGCGCAGCCCGGCGATCCTGCATGGCCTCGGTAACCTGATCGAGAACGCGGTCGATTTCGCGCGTACGCGGGTGCGGATCGTTTCCGAGTGGGACGACGAAACCGTCCGCGTCACGGTGCGCGACGATGGTCGCGGCATCCCGGTGGATATTCTCCCGCGACTGGGTCAGCCCTATCTGATCGGGCGTGCCGGCCGCAACGATCCGGTACAGGCGATCGACCGCAAGGGGCTTGGCCTTGGCGTGTTCATCGCCAAGACATTGCTGGAGCGCACCGGCGCCGTGATCGATATCCGCAACGCCTCCGAGCCGGGTAACGGGGCGGTCATCTCGGTGCGTTGGCAGCGCACCGATCTCGATGCCGCGCTCTCGCCGATGGAATAACCGAAACTGCGTATTCAACATGGACTTGGAACGACTCTAAGCCTATATCAGCGATCGCAGGAAAGACCGATGGAACTCAGCACCCAAACACCGGCACCGGCGCCGGAACAACAGGACCGTCTGCCGGCCGAAATCGTCGATGGAAGCCTGTTGATCGTCGATGACGACCGTCCGTTCCTTGACCGGCTGGGTCGGGCTATGGAACGACGCGGATTCGACGTCCGTATCGCACTCTCGGCGATCGAGGGCATCGCCGCGATCAATGCCGCACCGCCGGCCTTCGCCGTGGTCGATATGCGGCTGGAGGATGGCAACGGCCTCGACGTGATCGCCCACCTGAACGCCCGGCGCACCGATTCCCGCGCCATCATCCTGACCGGCTATGGCAACATCGCGACCGCGGTAACTGCGGTCAAATTCGGTGCGGTGGACTATCTCGCCAAGCCGGCCGACGCCGACGAGATCTTTGCCGCGCTGATGGCACCGCCGGAAGCCAAGGCCGAACCGCCGGAAAATCCGATGTCAGCCGACCGGGTGCGCTGGGAGCACATCCAGCGGGTTTACGAGCTGTGCGACCGCAATGTGTCGGAGACCGCACGCAGGCTCAGCATGCACCGGCGAACCCTGCAGCGTATCCTTGCCAAACGCGCACCGCGCTAATCCCTCCGCCGGCACATTCAATACACAGACGGACCAAGGTCCGGGTCCCACATCGCGTGAAGCCCGTTTGCGGCCGCGCGCGCGAACAGCAGCGTGACGGCCTTGCGCCGCGCCGGGCTCAGACGCAGCTCCGGCGCGTCCCGCAGCACATGGGCGCCGTGGGCATCGGCGACCATCAGCCCGGCCTCGGCGGGGAACGGCTCTGCCGGCACGTCGGCGAGTGTTGCGAAGAAGAGCCGGTCGCAGAAATCGGCGTAATCCGGCCATTTTGAATCCGCCCGCAGGTCGGCGATGCTCGACTTGATCTCGACAATCCAGATATCGCCGTTTCGCGACAGCGCCATCACGTCGACGCGCCGCCCGCTCTTGAGCGTCAACTCGCTGAGCGAGGCAAAACCCGCCTCGCGCAGATACCGGCGAACGCCGCGCTGAATGTCCAGCGCGCGTGCCGACTGGCGACCATCCTCGGGCAGCGCTTGGGGCGCGAAGACCGAGAGCGGTCGGCTCACCCGTCCAGGCTCTTCAGGTAGGCGATGAAATCGCCGATCTGGTGCGGTTCGAAGACGAACTCGGGCATCTGGACCGTTTCGTGACCGACCACGATGCCCTCGGCCAGCGCTTCCTCGAGATGCTCGACCGGCCATTTCTCCGACAAGGTGTGGAATGGCGGTGCATCGGCGACGGGACTGTCTCCGCTCGCACCCACCGCATGACAGGAGGCGCAGTTCGCCTCGGCGATGGCCCGGCCGGCCGCCACATCCGTGTCCGCGTCGCCGACCTGCTGCGCCTGTTGATCCTGCTCGCCACCAATCAGGGAAAACGCCAGTACGGCGCCCGCAACGACAACAACGGCGAGCAGCGCCAGTCCGAGAAACTCGCGGCGTCCGGGTGGGGATGATGACATGGTGGTGAATGTCTCTCACGAACGAATCGTCTGGAACTATTCTAGCTGCTTTCGCGCGTCCACGGAATCGTTGCGAACGCTGCGAATATGAGCAATTTGCGCCGGCTAAAGGACACCGCATCCCGGCGCCAGGTACCATGATCTGGATCAAGGACGCCGACGGCCCGCACGCATAGTGTCGTGCGAATGTGACGAGGCGTCGGCATGGACCTGACTGCACTTTTCGATGTCACCGGCGAGGCGGGAGCTGCCGCGCTGATCGGCCTGGCCGCCGGGCTGGTGTTCGGCGTCGGCGCCCAGCGTAGCCGGTTTTGCCTGCGCGCGGCGGTGATTGAATTCGTGCGGCTGAACATCGGTGTGCGCATGGCCGTCTGGCTGCTGGTGTTCACCGCGGCCATCGCCTTCACGCAAGGTCTGATCCGGCTCGACCTGCTCGATGTGTCGGAAGCCCGCCAGCTCGCGTCCCGCGGCAGCCTGTCCGGCGCGATCGTCGGCGGATTGATATTCGGTGCCGGGATGATCCTGACCAGGGGCTGCGCCAGCCGCCTGCTGGTGCTGTCGGCCACCGGCAACCTGCGCGCGCTGCTGTCGGGACTGATCTTCGCGGTGACCGCGCAGGCGAGCCTGCATGGCCAGCTTTCGCCGTTGCGCGAGTGGATCGCCGGTCTCTGGACCATCCAGGGTTTCGAGAGCCGCCACCTGCTGGCGCTTGCCGGTCTCGGAAGCGATCTCGGCCCGGCGATCGGGCTGGCGTGGTTTGCCCTGGCGATCGGATTTGCCTGGCTGGTGCGGGTGCGGATTGCGATCTTCGCCGGTGCGTGCGTGGTGGGTGCGGCGGTTGCTTTCGGCTGGGCGTCCACCTACGCACTGTCGCGGCAGGCCTTCGAACAGATCCCGGTCGAGAGCATCACCTTCTCCGGGCCCTCCGCCGATACGCTGATGTTCGTGCTGAACCCGCCCGGCGGTGCGCTGGACTTCGATATCGGGCTGGTGCCCGGCGTGTTCCTGGGCGCCTTCATCGCCGCCTGGCTGGCGGGCGAGTTGAAGCTGCAGGGCTTCCGCAGCGGGCAGGCGATGCGCCGCTACGTGGCCGGCGCGGTGCTGATGGGCTTCGGCGGTATGCTGGCCGGGGGCTGCGCGGTGGGTGCCGGCATCACCGGCGGATCGGTCTTTGCCGTCACCGCCTGGGTTACGCTGGCGGCGATGTGGCTTGCCGCCGGCGTCACCGACGCCCTGGTCGACCGCCGGGCAGAGGACACCGGCGAGCTACCGGTACAAACGGCACGCTAGAGGGTAGCCGTCCGGACACGTCAGCGCAGCACGTCGACGCGCACTGGCGCCGTGCCGGAATTGACCATGCCGACGCGGCGCGCCGCCGCATAGGACAGGTCGATGACGCGGCCACCGACGAACGGGCCACGGTCGTTGATTCGCACCACGACCGAGCGGCCGTTGCTCTTGTTGGTGACGCGCACACGGGTTCCGAAGGGAAGCGTGCGGTGCGCCGCCGTCATCGCGTTCATGTTGTAACGCTCACCACTGGCGGTCTGCCGACCGTGGAAGCGCTCGCCGTACCAGGAGGCCTTGCCGCTGTAGCTGCGCGCCTCGGCGGTATTGAAGACGGCGTCCGTGAAGGTGCCGCAAGACGCGACTCCCAGGCACAGGAAAGTAGCCGCGAACGCGGTCCTGATCGTGTTTCGCATGTCTCTCTCTCAGAGTGGCTTCAGCGAATACCGAACCACCAAAACCACTCTATCCATTTGATTTTGAGCACGTTCTTGCCCGAAAACCGCTCACACTTTTCGGGAACATGCTGCAGATGAAAGCGGGGGATATGTTGCAACGCACAATCGATCAACGCGGGCGCGGAGCCTAGCCGTCAATGTGACGGAAATTTGACTGAGCTGTGTTAACCCGCCAGCTGGCGCATCAGCGCCTCGGCGGGACCGCGCCCGAAGCGGCGCGACCACACCCATGCATAGACCGTGGCCGCAAGACAAAACGCCAGCGCCGCGATGAACGCGCTTGCCAGCGACTGGCTCCCGATCAGGCCAAGGGCCTCAAGCACTCCCATGCCGATGAGGATATGGGCGATGTAGAGCGTCAGGGTCTGGCGGCCGGCCGGTACCAGCAATTGCAGGACGCCGATCCGCGCAAAGGGCGGCGCGAGCATGAGGCACAGGCCAATCAGCAGCGCGGCCGCGCCCATGCCGGCCAGCGCATAGAGCGGCATCGGCGGTACCGGGGAGGTGGTCAGGATCGCCGCGAAGTCGGAATTGCCGGCGGCAAGCGGCAACAACGACAGCGACGCCAGCTCCGCGCCGACAAGCGCGACGGCGCCGAACACAACCATCCGCCGCTGAACCTCCGCGGATGCAAGATCCAGCCGCGCCAGCACGAACCCGAACAGCAGGAAGCCGAACCAGGGGAACACCGGATGCCAGCCATTGAAGAACAGGTTGCGCAGGAAGCCCGCCGGCGTCCAGAAGCCGCTATAGGTGAGCGTCTCCCAGTTCCAGCCGGTGTCGTAGTCCAGCACGAAGACCAGCGTGACGAAGACCGCGTTGACGGCGACGATCAACGCCACGAGCCTGGACGTGGATAGCGGCAGGCAAGCGACGCCGAACAGAAAGTACACCGCGTAGTAGTGCAGGATATCGGCGTCGAAGATCAGCGAATTGACGAAGCCGGCAACGAACAGGAACATGGCGCGTTTCAGCGTGACGGCGGCTATCGATCCGCCGGATGCGCGGGCCGCACCGAGGCCGAGACCAATGCCGGCCAGCACCACAAAACTTGCCGCAGCGCGGCCTTCAAGCCCCTGGGCGATGGCACCCAGGACGCCGCCCTCAGCAAGGGCATCGGCCCCCATGACGATCTTGAAGTTGACGATCACCATGCCGATCAGCGCGAGGAAACGGGCAAGGTCGAGGCCATCCAGTCGTGGCCTGCGCGCGACGTCTGTCATCGTGCCGGGCATGTCATGCAAAGCCTGTCGGAGGTCGAAGCGGATAGACGGTGTTTGCTATATCCGCCCCATGGCGCGTGCAACCGCGTGCAGCGCAATGCCGGTGGCCGTTGCAGCATTGAGCGAATCGAAACCGGGCGCCATGGATACGGTGAGGGGTTCGCCACTGTCGAGAACATCCTTCGGCAAGCCCGGCCCTTCGGCGCCCACCATGATCGCGACCGGGCCGGTGATCGCATCCAGCGTTTCGATCCGGGCCGGTGCCTCCGGCGTTAGGGCCAGGCAGCGAAACCCGCGCGCCACAAGCGCTGAGGTCAGCGCTTCCGAGCTGTCTGCGCGCGAAAACGGGCACAGCAGGCTCGCGCCGACGGAAACACGGATCGCCTTGCGGTAGAGCGGATCGCAGCAGGCGGAATCGAGCAGCACCGCGTCGGCGCCGAAGGCGGCGGCGTTGCGGAAGATGCCGCCGAGATTGTCGTGGTTGGAAATGCCGAAGCAGGCCACCACCAGCGCCTCGCCCGCCAGTTGCGACAGCAGTACATCGACACCAGGGTCGGCGGCGCGCTCCCCATGGGCCAGCACACCACGGTGGATGTGAAAGCCGACCACCGTGCTCATCACGTCGGGCGGCGCCACATAGACCGGTGTCCCGGACGGCAGCGACGCGAACGCGGCCTGCATGCCGACCAGCTTGGCCTCGGCCAGCAGCACGGAGCGGATGGTGTGGCGGCAGCGCGGCAGGGCGTTGGCGAGCACCGTCGTACCCTCGGCGATGAACCCATTACCCCGGCCGCGCAGGTCCCGGTCGCGCACGTTGCGATAAGGCGCCAGACGCGCGTCGTCGAGATCGCTGACGGCGATGACGGGCACTTCGACGGCCCCGGCGACGATCAGGTCTCGGAGAAGGCGCGGTCGGAGATCGCCCGAAGCGGCTTCAGCAGGTAGCTCATCACCGACTTGTCGCCGAAGCGGATATCGGCGATGACCGACATGCCCGGCCGCACGCGCCGGCCGGCCGATTCCGGCCCCACATACATGCTGTCGAGGCGTAGCCGGACACGGAAATACGTGGTGCCGTCCTGGCGTTCGAAATGGGCTGGCGAGATGTGATCGACCGTCGCCTCGATCGAACCGAAGCGGGCCGAATCGTAGGTCAGCACCTTCACCTTGGCGACCATGTCCGGCTCCACGTAGCCGATCTGGGCAGTGGGGACATCGACCTCGGCGAAGATGTTGCCCTCCGAGGGCACGATCTCGGCCACCACGTCTCCGGGGCGGATCACCGCGCCGGCGTTGCGTACCGCAAGGTTGTGCACCAGCCCGTCGGTGGGCGCGCGCACGATGGTGCCCTTGAGCTTGGCGGCGAGCTGGGTCACCAGCTCCTGTGTCTCGGCGCGCTGGCCTTCCAGTTCGGCGATCTCGTCGAGCGATTCCTGACGGAAGCGGCTGGCCAGCTCGGTCTCACGCGCCTTGGCCTGCAGGATCGCAGCCTGGGTCGCGGCGTATTGCCCGTTGATGTCGGCGATCTCGATGTCGAGGCGGATCGTCTCGCGCTCCACCGAATCGCGCTCGCGCCTGCTGATGGCGCCGGACCTGTTGGCAGCGTCGAAATCGGCGAGCTGGCGCGCAAGGATGACGCGCTCCTCCTCCGCCTTGTCGCGGCGGATCCTGAGCGCGGCGCGCTCGGCTTCCTTCATGCTGATCTCCGAGCGCAGCACCGCCAGTTGCGCCTCGCGATAGCCGTCCTCGAACAGCGCCACGGCGCGCTGGCTGTCGACGATCCCGCGCAGCTCCGCCGTGGTGCCGGTGAGGTCAGCGCTTCGCCCATCGACGAAAGCACGGGCACGCTCGATGGCCAGCCTGAGGGTTTCGTCGCGCGCGCGCGCCTTGGCGAGCTCAGCGCGCACCTGGGTATCGTCGATGACGACCAGCGGCGCGCCAGCGCGCACCGCCTGACCCTCGTCGACGAGCACCTGACGCACGCCGCCTCCTTCCTGATGCTGCACCTGGCGCACGAAGCCGTTCGGCAGGATGACGCCTTCGCCGGGCGTGATCTCGTGCACCGGCGTGAAACAAGCCCACAGGATGAAGACGCCAAAGGTCAGCGCGCCCAGGCGGATCGCAAGCCGCGCAAAGCGCGAGTCGTGCTGTTCCTCGATCAGATCGCCATAGGCCAAGGGGACGAGGGGCTCCGGCTCCCCGTTCCTGAACCTGCTGTCCAGCTTCTCTTTGATACGCGCAAACATGGCTGCTATCCGGTTTTCTGCATGCCCCCGTCGGGCGGGCTGAAGTCGACGACCTGGCCGCGCTCGATGCGCAGAACCTTGTCGGCGATATTGATGTGACTCGGGCGGTGGGTGACCATGATGATGGTGGTGCCGCCGCGCCTGCGGCCGATAACCTGGAGGAAGGCCTGCTCGATGGCCGGATCGAGGTTCTTCGCCGGCTCATCAAGTAGCAGTATCTTGGGTCTGCGCAGCAGCGCCTGGGCCACCGCAAGCGCCTGGCGGAAGCCCTGCGGAAGGCTCTCCTGGCGGGCATGGTCGAGCAGGGTGTCGAACCCTTCCGGCAAGCTCTCGATCGCCCGCAGGATACCAATCTCGGCGCACACGCGGCGCAGCGACTCGCGGCTGGCGTCGGGCGCGGAGAGGCGCAGATTCTGCGCGATCGTGCCGTGGAAGAACTCCGGGATCTGCGCCACGTAGGCAAAGGTCGCGTGGCGCTCGCTGGGGCCGAGCTGGCGGATGTTGATGCGGTCGACGCTGACGGAGCCGGCCAGCGGGCGCAGCGTGCCGAGCAACAGCTTGAGAAATGTCGACTTGCCCGAACCCGACGAGCCGGTCACCGCGATCAGCTCGCCCGGCTCGATCTCCAGCGTCGCGCCCGCGATGGCCGGGTCGGTGGCGCGCGGGAAGCGGTAGGACAGCCGGTCGGCGGCGATCGCGCCGGAGAAGCGCCGCGCCACCGGTCCGTCGGCAATGCCCTCGTCGACCTTGATGCGCATCATGGAATCGATCTGGCCTGCCATCTGGATCATCTCGGTGTAGCGGGACAAGGTGAGGAAGGCCTGCTGGATGGGCGCAAGCACGCGCCAGACCAGGATCATCGAACCGACAAGCGCGCCGACCGTCAGGTTGCCGGCGATCACCATCATCGCGCCGAGGACCACCATCAGACCGCCGGCGATGGGAATGGCCGACGCCGAGATCGCGGTCAGCACGCGTTTGGAGAAGCTGGCGCGCATCTTGGCGGCGATCATCTCGTCGGTCTTCACCTCGAGACGGTCGAGCCAGACTTCATCGCAGGCGTTGGAGCGCAGGATGCGGATGTTGGAGACCATCTCCAGCAGCGTCTGATACTGCTCCGAGCGCAGCTTGTTGGCAGTCTCGTTGTGACGCTTGACCACCGGAAGCAGCAGGGCACCGACCAGCAGGTAGACAACCACCAGTCCGAGGGGGGCGAAGCCCAGCGGGCCGCCGATGATGAACAGCGCTCCGGCGAACATGAAGATGAACGGAATCTCCAGCCCGATGGTCGCGAAGGGTCCGGCGAACATGTCGCGCACGACCTCGAACTGGCGCAGCCGCGCAAGCTGCGCGCCGATCGGTGTCGAGGTGACCATCTCAAGCGGAAACGACATCAGCTTGCGGAAGATCGCGGTGCCGAGCAGGTATTCGAGCCGGCCGCTGACATGCCCGATCATGCGCGCCTTGAGGCGGCGGAAGGACAGCTCCACCACCAGCGCCACGCCGATGCCGATGGCAATGGCCAGCATCGTGTCCAGGGCGCCGGCGGGGATGACCTTGTCGTAGATCGCCATCACCGCGAAGGAGACCGCCAGCACCATACAGTTGATGGCGAAGGTGACTCCGAGCAGCACCAGTATCTCGCGGCGGAAGCGCCGCAGCATTTCACGGAACCAGGATTTGCGCGGTCCAGCCGTGTCGGCCACGGTGCTGGCCTGTCGGAACGACACCACCGTCAGCGGTTCCGACCAGTCGATCGGACGCGGCGCACCGGTTTGCGGATCGATGGCACGGGCGTCGGCGCCGGGCACAGTCTCGACCAGCGCAATGCCACCATTGGGATCGACGACAACGGCCGGCAGGTGCTTGTCCTGAACGCCGCCGGCGGTGAACTGCGCCGAGGTGCTTTCGTAACCGAGCCGAGCCAGGGTCTCGCGCAGTTCGGTCAAGCCGTAGCTCAGCGGGAAGTGCGGCATCGACTGGGCGAGCTGGGCTGGTGCCAGCGGCCAGGCCAGACGATCAAGCAGCGTGATCAGGCATTCCGGCGCGTCACCGCTGAGCGCGATCCCGCCGAAGCGTCCCTCGCGCAGGCCATCGCGAAGCATGCCGAGCGCTTCCTGGCGCGCATCGCCGCAGACGACGCCGGCGGACAGGAAAGCGCTTTGCACCCGCGCCTGAAGCGCACGGACGTCCTCGGCCGCCTCCTCCGGCGTGGCGATGCGCCCAAGCGACTCGCTCATGACGCACCTCCGCTGCCTGCGGCAGACGGCATGGTGCCGGCCGCGGGGCCTGCGGCCGGCGAAGCCAGAACATCGCGGACCTCGGCGAGGCGGCGGCCCTCGATGCGCAACCGCCGATCGGCAAGCGCCTGATAGGACGGGCGCTGGGTGACCATGACGATGGTGGTGGCTCCGCGGCGCGCCTCCAGATAGGCCTTGAGCCGCTGGTCGGCCTCGAAGTCGAGGCTGGAGTTGGCCTCATCAAACAGGATCAGGTCCGGATTGCCGATCAGGGCGGCGACGAGCGGAACCCGTTCGGCGACCGCCGGCGGCAGACCGGTCGGCAGGCCCGGGCTGACGCGGATCGACAGCCCCTCCGGATGGCGGGCGAAATAGCCGTCGAGGCCAAGCTCGGCGGCCACCTTGATGGCCTCGCCAATGTAGAGTTCGGGCTGGAACCGGGTCATGTTTTCCAGCACCGTGCCTTCGAGAAGGACCGGTCGCTGGGGCAGATAGGAGATGCGCGCGCGCGTCGCGGCAAGCTGGTAGCTGGAGATGTCCGCGCCGTTGATCAGCACCTGTCCCGACTGGGGCCGCATCTCGCCCATCATCAGCCACATCAGCGCGGTCTTGCCGCTGCCGTTGGCGCCGGAGATGGCAATCGTCTCGCCGCGGCGGATATCGAGGTTGAGCCCCTCGAACAGGGTCGGCGCCTGTTCGGCAGGCCGGTAGTGCAGGTCATGCAGCGTCAGCCGGTCGATCCGCTGCAGAGCGGCATTTCCGCGCACGGCTGGCGGGGTCGAGAGGATTTGGTCGATCTCCTTCTCGGCCATACCGGTCTCGCGGTCGGCGACCTTGAGCGCCTGCAGCTTCAGCACCGGCTGCACGCTGCGCCCGCCGAGCAGGATCATTGCCGCGAGGGCGCCAACGGTGATCGATCCGTTGATCACCAGCACGGATCCGATGCCGGCGACGAACACGGGCACGACCTGGCCGATGGCGCCGCCGACGGCCTGCGCGTAGTTGGTCCGGGCGACAACCTTGGTGCCGGCTTCGGCGCTGGTTCCGATCAGCCGCTCGTAGCGGCGCTCCATGAAGCCCTCGATCCCCATGCTCTTGATCGACTCGCTGGCGCGCAGAACTTCAAGCAGGAAGGCGTAGCGGCGCCGATCGATGTCGGCGCGCTTCTCGGCCAGCGGCTCAAGGCCCGACTGCAGGTTGCGGGTGACCGTCACCGCC
This sequence comes from Tepidamorphaceae bacterium, assembly GCA_028279445.1. Classification (GTDB taxonomy): domain Bacteria; phylum Pseudomonadota; class Alphaproteobacteria; order Rhizobiales; family Tepidamorphaceae; genus JANQNT01. The sequence goes on from JANQNT010000013.1 coordinate 130,261, forward strand.
ACGACCATCAGCCCCACGAGCGCCAGCGCAACGACCGGGGAAATGTATGCGATAACAACGAGATAAAGCGCGCAGAACGGAAGATCGAGGATGGCCGTCGCAGCATCGCCGGAGCGGAATTCGCGAATCCGGTCGATGCCTGAAATCCGGTCGAGGCAGGCACCGGGAGATTCACGCTCGATGAAGCTGAGATCCGCGGCCAGCAGGCTGCGGAAAATCTGACGGTTGATGCGCCGTTCATAGGCCGCGCCGGCCTGGCACATGATGTGCGCACGCGCGGTGCGCAGCACCATCTCCAGCACCACCGCAGCAGCAAGCCCGACGGCCAGCGCGGTCAGCGTCTCCAGACCCTGGCGAGGGATCACCCGGTCGTAGATCTGCAGCATCGCCACCGGCAGCGCCAACGCAAGCAGGTTGGCAACAACCGAGGCGACAAGCACATGGCTGTCAGCCTCTATACCGCTCCTACTGGCGTAAACAGCCATACACAAACCCCGTACCGACGCGCGAAACTACATACGCGTGGGCGCCCACGCGGGGGACACGCAGACGTTCCTTACCGGGACAGCCTACGCCGTTAGGGTAAACCGTCACTTAAGAGGGGCGAGAAAGATCAGGTGACACACGCCATACGTGCATTGATCGGGATCCGGGTCTGATGGGTGGCAACAACCCGGCCGCGTCTATGCGGCCGCCCGCAGGCTGATCGTCCTCGAAAGCCGCTCTTCGTCCTGAAAGCCGAGCATCGCGGGCTGGCGAACGCCGGGAATGACGTCGACACTGGCGATCTCACGCACCGTATGCCGGAACCACAGCCAGTGCGCCGGGCGGCCTGTCGTCATGTCGACGATGAGAATCCTGCAATTGGCCGTCGCGTCGGCATGCCGAAGTGCGTTGTGCAACGGCAGACCCTCGAAGAGCTCATTGGTGCGCGACAGCGACACGCCGATGATGGCGAAGTTGCGATGGATCGCCAGTCCCCTTGCATAGCCGGGGCAAAAGCAGATCGGCTCAAAGCGGCCGCTGTCGATATCGACCCGGCCGAATTCGCAGGTTCCCGTGTTCAGGACGTAGAGAACGCCGTCGTGGTAGCGCGGCGAGTGCGGCATCGACAGTCGATCGGACACGATCTCATTGCTGTCGACATCGATCACGAGGCCACCGGTTGCCTGCCGGTCGCGCCATCCGAAGGGCGTGTCGTACCGGCCACGCGCGGATACGAAGCGCGGCTTGCCATCGGTATGCGCCATGCCGTTCAGGTGGCATCGGTCATCGGGCGACAGCGAACTGACGAATTGCGGTCGCCAGATCGGGTTGAAACTGGCCAGGCTGTCCGGCTCGGCCAGACAGGAATACTGGGTGTTGACGAAACAGGGGCGATCGGTGTCGGCGGCGGCGACCTCGTGGATGAACAGCGCGCCGGTGACGTAGCTGATACGCGGACAGTAGAGCCGGTCGGCCCCCGTGTCGCGATGCGCTCTACCTGCCGGAATGACATTCCGGAAACGCCAGAGCTGGTAGGTGGTGGCGACCCAAAGCTCGTCGGGGGTGGCGGAAACGCACTTGCATCCATCGACGTGGCGCTCGTGCGCCCACAGCGATCCGTCACCGTTCATGCCAATGAAGAAAACGCGCTCGCGATCCGGCGAGGCGAACACCAGGCTGCACTCGTTTTCGAGCAACCAGGCCGTAAAGCCGTCGGAGCCGATCAGAATCGGTCCGTCCTGGTCCTTGCAGACTTCGCTTGCCATATGGCGACACTAGCGCCGGCAAGTTAATGAGTGATTGGGGACCCGAGGATCCGGGTCGTCAGCTCACCACTGGATCTGCTCGATATTGTTGAAGTCCATGGAGGCACCGTCATCGAAGGTGATCGTGCCGGCGGCATCGTCAGAGAGATCGAGCGTCTCGCCGTTCTGCGCATCGATGGTCGAACCGGCGTCGAGGACAAGCGTCCAGCCCTGACCGGTCACGGTATCGCCGGCGACCGAGACCGAGCCGTCCATGCCCTGCAACTCGATGACATCGGTCCAGCCGCCACCGCTACCGCCATCGACGACGTCCGAGCCATCACCGGCCATGTAGATGAACAGGTCGGAACCGGCTTCGCCGTTGAGCGTATCGGCTCCGCCGCCGCCGACCAGCGTATCGTTACCGGCACCGCCATTCAGCGTGTCGCTTCCCTCGAAGCCGTACATGACATCCTGGTCGGACCCGCCGTTCACCGTTTCACCGTTGTTGGTGGCGAAGTGGAAGGTCACGTCTTCGGAGTAGGTGTTGCCACCCGAATCCGTGGCCTCGACCGTGACGGTGTGCGACTGGACCGACGAGGTGTCCAGGGCATTCGCGGCCGAGTTCTCGAAGTAGTTCAGATTGCCGCTGAACTCACCAACGATTAGATCCAGCGTGCCGTTGCTGTCCAGATCGGCGAAGGTGAACTGGGCATCGCTGCCGATGTCGGAATATCCGAACGGGTTTGTGCCCGATGCCGTGAATACAGGCGCATCTGCCGTCCCGGTGTTCTGGTAGTAGTTCAGCGTGCCGTTGCTTTCACCAATGAACATATCGAGGTCACCGTCGCCATCGGCGTCGACCAACTCCGGCGAAGACAGGCTGCCGATGTCCACGCCGTTGAGCGGATTTGCCGATCCTGTCCGCATCGTGAAGGCCGGGCTGCTGCTGTTCCCGGTGTTCTCGAAGTAGTTGATGTTGCCGCTGCTCTCGCCGACGAATGCGTCGAGATCACCATCGTTGTCGATGTCGCCGAACGTGATGTCGGCATCGCTACCGATGTCGGTGAAGCCAAACGGATTGGTGGTTGGGCTAGCGAAGCTCGGGCTCGATTCCGTGCCGGTATTCTCGAAGAAGCGGATACGGCCGTCGCCGTAGCCGGCGAACGCGTCCATATCCCCGTCGCCATCGATGTCGGCGAAGGTTGGCGTCGTGAAGTTGCCCTGATCACTCAGTCCGAATGGATTGAGCGTCGGACTGGTGGAGAAGACCGGGTTGGTCGCGGTGCCCGTGTTCTCGTAAAACTCGAAATTGCCGCCGTAGTAATAGCCGTCTCCGGCGAACATATCGAGGTCGCCGTCGCCGTCGATGTCGACGAAGGTCGGCGACGAGCTGTATCCGACATCAATGCCATTGAACGGATTGCTGCTGCCGGTCTGCTGCGAGTAGCTCGGTGTGGACGTCGTTACGCCATCCACCGTGATCTCGCCGGTATTCGCATCGATGCCGAACAGGCCGCTGGTATCGCTGGTGATCGCGTAGGTGTGGCTGTCACCGGCATTGTCGATTGCCTGCGCCGTGCCCACGACCGATCCGTTGGTGATCCAAGTGGTCAGTCCCGTATCGCCACCGATCTTGATTTCGGTCGGCGCGTTGTTCTCGCTGACGTCTGCAACATCGATGGTGATCGTCTCCGAGTACGTGTTGCCGGCACTGTCGGTGACCTCGACCACGATGTCGTGGCTCGTCGCGGTCTCATAATCGATGTCCGCACCGGACGCGACACGCACCTCGTTTCCGACGACCTCGAAGAAGCCCGAAGGATCGCTGGTGATCGCATAGGTGTGGCTGTCGCCGGCGTCCACATCGACGGTTGCAAGCGTGGCGACCACGGTGCCCGCGGCTGCCATCTCCAGCACGACCGCCTTGTCGTCCCCGGCAATCGCCACCAGACTGACATTGTCGATATACGAGCCCAGCGAGTCGTTGTCGCTGGCAGGCTCCCGGAATTCGAGGCGATCCATGCCGCCGGTCCCCACCACGGTGAAAGCATGGTCCTCCCAAGCGGTGGAGGCCGGATCGATGGTGTCGATCAGCGCGCCGTTCCAGTACACCTCGATCCTGTTGCCCGAACCAGAGTTGCGCGCAGCAGCGCTCAGGGACAGCTCGTAGCTCTGCCCGGCGGTCGTCTCGACATCCTGATAGATGTTGTCGACGTTGTTCGCGACGTCGAGCTCCAGCCACTGGTTGCCGTGCGGTGTGCTGTTGCCTTCCACCCCGTCGGCTTGCAGTTCGATGCCATCGCCGCTGTTGGACTGCCACCCTTGTGTCGAGGCCATCTGTGCCCAAGCGCCCGACAATACGTCGGCTTCGAAAGAACCATTCACCAGCAGATTGCCGCTGGTCCCGCTGACCGTTATGTCGGTGGGGGCGTCGTTGACGTTCGCCACATTGATGGTGATCGTCTCGGAGTAGGTGTGGCCAGCACTGTCGGTGACCTCGACGGTAATGTCGTGGCTGGTCGCGGTCTCATAGTCGATGTCGGCGCCAGAGGCGACACGCACCTCGTTGCCGACAATCTCGAAGTGGCCGGACGGATCGCTGGTGATCGCATAGGTGAAGGTCTCGCCGGCGTCCGGATCGACGGTTGCAAGCGTGGCGACCACGGTGCCGGCGGCGGAGTTCTCATCCACGCTGCCGCCCGTCACATCGATGTCGGTCGGCGCCTCGTTGACGTCGGCGACGTTCAGCGTGAAGGTCTGATTCGTGCTCAGGCCGCCCGCATCCGTCGACGTCACGGTCACGTCGACCGTATCGGCGGTTTCGTGGTCCAGCGAGATGCCGTCCCTCAACTTCAACTGCATCACGCCGCCACCGGCATCGACGACCTCGAAGCGAGCGTCATCGACGGTGTAGCTGTGGCTGTCGCCGACATCTTCGTCGGTGGTCGTCAGCGTGCCGACCGCCGCGCCGGCAGCGTTCTCGTTGATGTTCGCATTGTCCAGCGCGATCGCGGTCGGCGCCTCGTTCACGCCTGTCACGTTGACCGCGACTGTCTCCGAGTAGGTCTGGCCGGCTGAATCGGTCACCTCAATTGTGATGTTGTGGCTGGTCGCCGTCTCGAAGTCGATATCGGCGCCGGAGGCAACCCGCACCTCGTTGCCGACGATCTCGAAGAAACCCGAAGGATCGTTGGTGATCGCATAGGTGTGGCTGTCGAGCGAGTTGGCGTCGGTCACCGACAGGGTCGCAACCGTGGTACCCGCCGCGCTGTTCTCCGCAACCGACGCGCTGTCCGGCGAAATGTCGCTGGGACCGGTATTGACCACCTCGGAGGCGGGAATGGTGCCGTCGGCGAACTGGAAGTTCTCGACCTGGGAGACCGTGTCGGTGCCGTCCGGCGAACCGGGACGGTTGTCGACGATGGTGTAGGTGCCGCCGCTCTCGGTGATCGTGTAGTCGGACCACTGGCCGGAATAGACCGCCGTGTCGGTGCCGGTGCCGCCGATGATCGTGTCGTCGCCGGCCCCGCCGGTGATGATGTCGTCGCCGATATAACCGTTGAGGACGTTGTCACCACTGTTGCCGGTCAGTATGTCGGCGTGAACGGATCCGTACAGGTTCTCCACATTGGTCAGCGTGTCGCCTTCGGCATTGCCGCCGGACACAACGGCCGCGTCACTGCCTTCGCCAAGCGCAATCGATACGCCCGCGGTGGAGGCAGAATAGTACGCGGTATCGCTGCCGCTGCCGCCATCGATCACGTCGGCGCCAGCGCCACCCTGCAGGATGTCGTCGCCTTCTCCGCCCAATAGCGTGTCGTCGCCACCACCGAAATCGTAGATCGCGTCGTTGCCGGCACCGCCAGAGAGAACATCGGTACCGCCCGTGACATCAATGATGGTGTCATTGCCGCCTGCGCCGGTCAGTACGTTATCGGCGCCATCGCCCTGGATGTATTCGTTGACAATGTCGGTGACGTCGATGGTGATCGTTTCCTGATAGGTATTGCCTGCGGAATCGGTCACCTGCACGACGATGTCGTGGCTCGGATCGACCTCTGTATCGAACAGGATGCTGGTATCGATACGGTCCGCGACCGTCACCGCACCCGTGTCGGCATCGATTGCGAAGCGCCCGCCCGCATCATCCAGCAGCGCATAGGTGAAGGTCTCGCTCGCATCCTGGTCGGTTGTCGAGACGGTTCCGACGACAACACCTTCGTTACTGTTCTCATTGACACTGCTGTTGGAGATTTCGAGGTCAGTCGGTGCCTCGTTGACGTCGGCCAGGTCGAGCGTGAAATCGAACGTATCCGTGTTACCCCCGCTGTCGGTGGCGGTCACGGTCAGATCGTAGATCTGCTGGCCGGTCTCGTAGTCGAGGTCGACGCCCGCGGCGACGAAGATCTCGTTGCCGACCACGGTGAAGTTCTCGGACCCGGTGCCGGAGAGCGTGTAGCTCAGGCTGTCACCAGCATCGGAATCGCTGGCCTCGATCGTTGCCACCAAGGTTCCGGGCGCGGTGTTCTCATAGACCACCGGGTCGCCGGCAATCTCCTCTTCGGCACTGATGCCGTTAATCGTCGGCGCTTCGTTCACGTCGGTGACCGTGATCGCCATATTGTGCATGTCGGTGGCGCCGGCGGAATCGGTCGCCGTGACGGTGATGTTCACCACCGGCTCGCTCTCGTGGTCGAGCGAGATGCCGTCCCTCAGCTTGACGCCGTACTGGTCGCCGGTCTCGTGCACCACCTCGAAGCGGGAATCGGAGACGGTGAAGCTCACCGTGTCGCCTGCGTCCGGATCGGCGTTGACGATGAAGGTGGCACGCGCGCCGGCATCGTTTTCGGCAACGTTGGCGCCGACGTATTGCTGGATGATCGGCGCCTCGTTGACGTCGTTGACCGTGATCGTGACATCTTCGGAGTAGGTGTTTCCGGCAGCGTCCGTCGTCTCGACGGTGATCACATGGCTGTCCGCCGCCTCATGGTTGAGGTTGGCGCCCGCCCTGACGCGGATCTCGTCGCCGACGACCTCGAAGAAACCCGAGGGATCATTGGTGATCGCGTAGGTATGGCTGTCGCCGGCGTCCGCATCGACGGTTGCAAGCGTGGCGACCACGGTGCCGGCGGCGGAGTTCTCATCCACGCTGCCGCCTGTCACATCGATGTCGGTCGGTGTTTCGTCGATGACATTCTCAACATCCAGCGTGAAGGTCTCCGCCGCGGTGGAGCCGTCGGACGACGTCGCCGTCACCGTGATGGCGATGGAGGCTTCGCTCTCCGCGTCGAAGCTGGCG
>JANQNT010000014.1 GCA_028279445.1 Tepidamorphaceae bacterium
TGGAGGGGTGGCCGAGTGGTCGAAGGCGCACGCCTGGAACGCGTGTATACGGGCAACCGTATCGAGGGTTCGAATCCCTCTCCCTCCGCCACCCTGGAACAAAAGTGCGAACGCCGTTCGCCGCCAATTCCAAGATCGGTGAACCGGCCAAGACGCCAAACGATGTGGAATGCGCCCGTCAACTCTTGGCGAGTTCGACGGTACCGTCCGGCACCCAGCCTTTCTCGCCGCGCGCGTTCTCAACGTAAAGGAAACCGCTCTCTCCGAAAAACGCGCGAAAAGGCTCACCAGGTTCGACGTTGAGTTCCAAGGCGGAGAAATTGCGTTGGATAACCCATTGACCTCCTTGGCATTTGAGCCAAGCCCGCGGCGTCCAGCCTTCCCTTCCATCAGGACCGCCACACCAGACCCAGCCGACGATATCGGTCGACCTGCTTTTCTCTTCGTCCGGCAGCACTGCATCGCCAGCCTGCACGGAGATCGGATCTTCATAGGGCCGCTCGTAACGAATTCGGCCGACAACGATTGTGTCCGGCGGAAAATCAAACAACATCGGTCAATCTCGCGGATCGGAGCCAGTTGGAACCAGATCTAAGCATTCAAGAGTATCGTGGAAACTCGGAATTGCTGGCTGATTGTCGTAGCGCAATAGCGAAGGAATAGTTCGCATTTTTGTCACACATGGCCCACCATACGCCGTCGATTGCGCGATATTCCACTACGGCAGCTCGATGACCGCTTTGTGGACGATGCTGCTATTGCTTGCGTCGGGACAGTAACCAAACTCCAGTGACTATGTCGGATGACCCTCAGACTGCGGAGCGTCGTCACAGATTTCGTACCAGCCGGGCTTCTCGGAGACAAACTCGTGAAACTGATTCTTGAGGCCGGTTTCGGTGTCGAGCGCGTTCGCTGCAATCGGGAAACTGTCTTCCTCGGACAGGATTTCACCGAGAGAGGTGCCGCAGATTTTGCAGAAACATCTGCCATACTTGTAAGGAACTGCCGGCTGATACAGCGCCACCTGATCCTTGCCCCTGATCCACGTCAGGTCTTCTTTTTTGACAAAGACAATGGCGCTTGCCCCGGCCTTTCGGCACCGGGAACAATGGCACGTGCCCATCATGGATGGTTCAGACGCCAGTTGAAATCTGATGGCGCCACAACAGCAGCTTCCCTCAATCATCCCGCAAATCTCCCAGTGCGGCACACGCTGATGAGAACAATACAAGAACATTTGGTGCGGCGCAAGGTCAAAGAAGGGCTCAAAGCGGTCATGCGCGCCAGGCGCCCGGAAGGTCCATGGCCTGATTGTAGCGGCGTAGCGCCTGCGTATTGCTTGGCAGCACCGATCATTGCGGCGCACCGGGCAGTCATGTCATCGTAGTGCGATGGAGCATGAATGGTTCGCATTTCCTTTGCGTCCCATGTTTCTCCGGGACGATCAGCTTCGCTGAGCCTTTTGTCCTCCTGCGCCATGTACTTTGAAGAGCGGTTTAGCGGTGAACGATTGACTCTTGTCCTGGAGCCGAGGTCACTGCTGGTTCTTCAAGGGCCGGCGCGTTTTGAGTGGACCCATGCCATTCCGGCGCGCAAGTCCGATGTCATCGATGGCGAACGCGTTCCGCTCGACGCCCGTGCGGTAGGCGGGCTGTCGCGCGCCATCCAGCGGCTGAATTCCTGGCGTACAGGGCTCAGAATTGGCCAGATTTGTCCGTTCCGATTGGCCGCCGCTGACGGTGCCGGATGGGCAGGCTTGGCTTGCAACTTGCCGCAATCCCGACTATTCCGTCACCACTCTTGAAATTTGCGGTATCATTCAAGGGCTTCGGGCGCGATTGACTCCGGCTTCGCCGGCACGCTCCAGGCCCCGGGAAACTGCGCCCCGCAGCAGCAGGCTCCCGGTCGACAGGTTTGCCGCAGTGAACAGGATGGTGTTGGGATCGTGCCAGGTCCGGCAGAACAGATCGGTCTCTACGACCCGCGTGACGAACGCAGCTCCTGCGGCGTGGGCTTTCTCACGCGCAAGGACGGCGTGCAGACGCACGATCTGATGCTGCTCAGCCACGAGGCCCTGTGCGCGGTTCCCCATCGCGGTGGCATGTCCTCGGAAGGCGTCGGCGACGGCGCCGGCATCTGCGTCGACCTGTCGTTGAAGTTCTTCTCCAGGATCGTCGGCCGCGAGCTTGAGGCCGGCCGCTTCGGCGTCGGCAACTTCTTCCTGCCCGACGATCCCGGCCAGCATGAGCGGGCATTCGAGATCGTCGAGGATGCGCTCGCCGCCCAGGGACTGGATATCCTCGCCGTCCGCGATGTGCCGGTGAACGACGACGCCATCCGCCCGGCGGCGGTGAAGTACCAGCTTGCGGTGCGCCAGTGGGTGTTCGCCGCGTCTGAGGACTGCGACGGGCACGCGTTCGACAAGCGCATCCATCAGGTGCTGCTCGACATCGAGTCCAAGGCCTACACGATCCCCGAGCTGCGGGGGCTCTATCCGATCTCGCTGTCGGCGCGCACCCAGGTGCTCAAGGGCCGGTTGAACTCAAGCGAGATCGTTCCCTATTTCTGCGATCTCAGCGATCCCGATCACGCGGTCCACTCGCTGTTCTTCCACACCCGGTTTTCCACCAACACCGACCCCCATCCGACCATGGCCCAGCCGTTCCGGCTGATGGCCCACAATGGGGAACTGAACACCGACAAGAAGAACCGCCTGTCGGAGGCCGCTGTTGCGCGGGCGCGCAACAGCGCCATCATCAGCCCGAAGGGTCAGTCGGATAGCTGCCGGCTCGACCAGACCCTGCAGTCGCGCATGTTCGTCGACGACCTCGACCTGGTGACGGCGGTCGTCGCCATGATGCCGCCGGCCTGGGAGAACGACGCCACGCTGTCGGACGACGTGTGCGACATGCTGGCCTATTTCTCGCTCTACGAGGAGAAGAACGACGGCCCCGCCGCGCTGATCTTCGGCAACGGGCGCATCGTCGGCGCCAGGCTCGACCGGCTGGGCCTGCGGCCGCTGCGCTCCATCGAGACCGATGACTACATCGCGGTGACGTCCGAGGCCGGCCAGATCAGCTTCCCGCCGGAGAGCGTCATCAGCCGTGGCCGCATCGAGGCCGGCGGCATGCTCTACTATGACCACGACGCCAAGCGCTCGTTCGATACCCGCCAGACGCTCGAGATGCTGGCCGGCAAGGAGGACTATTCCGCCCTTCTCGCCGAGGCGCAGGTGCATGTCGACGATCTGCCGGAGGCGGTGATCGACCCCAAGATCGCCGCCAAGCGCTACGACGGCGACCTGAACACGCCGGCCCGCCATGTCGCCTATTCGCACAATCAGGAGAGCTTCCGCTTCCTGATGGACCCGATGCTGACCGATGGCGCCGAGAAGGTGTCGGCGATGGGCTACGGCAACGCCATCAACGCCCTGTCCGACAACGAAGGCGGGGTCGCCAAGTACTTCTCGCAGCGTTTCGCCCAGGTCACCAACCCGCCGCTCGACTCGATCCGCGAAGCCGACGGCATGACCATGCGCGTGGCGCTCGGCGCCAAGCCCCATGCCGGCGTCAGGCTTGAGCAGACCGGCGCCAAGCAGATCGTGCTGTCGTCGCCGGTCCTGACCATGGTCGACATGCTCAAGATCAAGTCGCAGACGCTGTGCCCGGTCGCCAGGTTCGATCTGCTCTACGAGCCGCACCTGACCAACAGCAAGGCCAACGAGCGCGCCCTCATCGCCGGCGTCGACGGCCTGTGCGATCAGGTCGAGGCCTTCGTGCGCGAACATGGCGGCATCGCGATCCTGAGCGATCGGCATGTCTCGCGCGAGCGCGCCGCGATCCCCATGACCATCGCCATCTCGGCGGTCAACCAGCGGCTGATCGAGGAAGGTCTGCGCCTCGGCGCTTCGATCATCATGGAGAGCGGACAGCTCGCCTCCGCGCACCACATCGCCTGCGCGCTCGGCTTCGGCGCATCGGCCGTCTATCCGCTGGCGGTGCGCCTGCGCGCCGAGAACATCTTCTCCGACGACCCGTCCAAGGCCTATCGGCGTTTCGTCAAGGCGGCGGAAAAGTCGCTGATGAAGACCATGGGCAAGGTCGGCCTGTGCACCGTGGAAAGCTATTCGGGCGGCGAGTTCTTCGAGCCCAACTTCCTCGACACGGACGATTCCGTTTTCAAGCGCTACTTCCCGAACATGCACTCGCCGGTCGGCGGCGTCGGCTTCAGCGTCGTCGCCCAGTCGGTGGCGGACTGGCATGCCCGCGCGCTCACGGTTGAGAGCGACAAGGACGTGCCCATCCTCGGCCTGTTCAAGGAGCGCAGCGAAGGCGCCGGCCACTCCTACGGCGCGGCGGCGGTGCGCGGCTTCGTCGATCTGACCGAGGAAAAGATCGCCTTCGCCGAGAGCGACAACGACGAGACCCGGGAAGCCGCCGACACCATGCGGCTGATGACGCTTGGCAAGATGCGTGATGCCTTCGACATCGACGAGAGCGGCTATACGCATACCAGCTTCGAAAAGCTGACGCCGGAGGCCATCGACAGCTTCCAGATGACGCCGGGCTACAAGCGCTTCTCGCGCAACATGGCCGAGGAGCGCGCCAAGCGCCCGGCGGCCCTGCGCGATGTGCTGGCGTTCCCCGCCGACATCACCTTCCTGCGTGAGCACGATGAAATCCGCCGCGAGATGATGTTGTTCAACCGGGCCGGCAACAACGACTTCGTCATTCGCGGCCTGACCTGCGAGCGCATCGCCAACGACCACTACGCGCTGCGCCTGGCCGGTCCGCTGGCCAGGGACCTGAGCCGCCTCGACGCGCTCGCCCAGTCGCTGGTCGACCGCTTCCGTTCCTCGATCACCGGTCACTGGATCGGCGGTGGTGCACTGCATCTCACTGTGCACGGCGAGGCGCTGGACTATGTCAGCCGCCTGCGCGAGGCGCCGGAGCCGATCGCCCTCAAAGAGGTGCAGCCGGCCAGCGCGATCACGCCCTGCCTGACGTCTGGCGCCATGAGCCACGGCGCGCTGGTCGCCAGCGCTCACGAGGCGGTGGCCCATGGCACCAACATGGTTGGGGGCCTGTCGAATTCCGGCGAGGGCGGCGAGCACATCTCGCGCTACGGCACGATCCGCGCCTCGCGTATCAAGCAGTTTGCCTCCGGGCGCTTCGGCGTGTGGGCCGGCTATCTCGCCGATCCCAATCTCGAAGAGTTGGAGATCAAGATCGGCCAGGGCGCCAAGCCCGGCGAAGGCGGCCAGTTGCCCGCTCCGAAGGTCACCGTCGAGATCGCCGCCGCGCGCGGCGGCACGCCGGGCGTGGAACTCGTCAGCCCGCCGCCGCACCACGATACCTATTCCATCGAGGACCTGGCCCAACTCATCCACGACTGCAAGGCCGCCCGCGTGCGCGTCATCGTCAAGCTGGTGAGTTCGGAAGGTATTGGCACCATCGCCGTGGGCGTCGCCAAGGCCGGCGCCGACGTCATCAATGTGGCGGGCAGCACCGGCGGCACTGGCGCGGCCTCGGTGACGGCGCTGAAATACACCGGCCGCGCCGCGGAGATCGGTATCGCCGAGGTGCATCAGGCGCTCAGCGCCAACGGTATCCGCCAGAAGGTGGTGCTGCGCTGCTCGGGCGCCCACCAGACCGGCTCCGACGTGGTCAAGTCCGCCCTGCTCGGCGGTGACAGCTTCGAGTTCGGCACCACCGCGCTGATGATGCTGAAATGCGTCATGGCCAAGAACTGCAACATCAAGTGCCCGGCGGGCCTGACCACCAACCCGGAAGTGTTCGACGGCGACCCCCGCGCCTTGGGGCAGTATCTGCTGAACATCGCCCACGAGGTGCGCGAGATCCTCGCCCAGCTCGGCTTCAAGTCGCTGCGCGAGGCGCGTGGCCGCGCCGACCTGCTGCATCTGCTCGACCATCCCTCCTCGGTGGGCCAACTCAACCTGCGCGCCATGCTGACCCGCGTCGAGGAAATCAGGGTCGACGACCCGATCTACCTGGAACGCGATTATTCGGTCGACGACACGCTGATCGATCTGGTGCGCTCGGCGCTGATCGACGGTGGCAAGGAGCGCGTCGAACTCGGCGGCAACACGCTGACGCTGACCAACCGCAACAAGAGCGTCGGCGGCCAGTTGGCGATCGATATCGAGCGCATGCTGAACCACGAACTGCCCGACGCCGACATTCCCGCCGTACTCGCCGACAAGCGCGGCCGCCGCTTCCTGCAGCCTGGCGCCGTCTCGGTCACCACTTACGGATCGGCCGGCCAGTCCTACGGCGCCTTCTGCAACGACGGCATGGTCATGGAGCACACCGGCACCTGCAACGACGGCGTCGGCAAGGGACAATGCGGCGGCGAGATCATCGTCCATTCGCCGCCCTCCGGCCCCAACGCGCAGGGCGACAACGTGCTGATCGGCAACTTCGCCCTGTTCGGCGCGACCGGCGGGCGCACCTTCATCGAAGGCCAGGCCGGCGACCGCTTCGCGGTGCGCAATTCCGGCGCGACGGCCGTCGTCGAGGGTGTCGGCGACTTCTTCGCCGAGTACATGACCAACGGCGCGGTACTCAACCTCGGTGGATTCGCGAAGGGTTTCGGCAACGGCATGTCGGGCGGCTTCGCCTACCAGTACGATCCCGAAGGGCGCCTTCCGGGCTTCATAAGCCAGGATTCGGTGCTCACCGGCTCGATTGCCGGCAACGACCCGCAGGCCGAGGTCCACGCCACCGCCGTCCATACGTTGCTACGCTGGCATGCCGAAGCGACACGCTCGGCGCGCGCTGAGGCGATCCTCGCCGACTGGAGCAACGAAAAGCAGAACTTCGCCTACGTGATGCCCAAGGCGCTGCTGCAGTATCAGGATGCCGACGCCATCCTGGCGGCCAAGCCGCGCAAGGCGCTGGTGGAGGAACTGGCGACGGGGCTCGCCTCCATGCAGGTGGCCAAGTTCAAGCGAGCCTGGCAGGCCGGCGAGCCGGTGCTGGAGGGCCGCGTGCCCGATTTCGGCGACGTCGATACCGACGACATGTATCGGCTGCTGAATAGCTGGATGGTGCTCGACACCGCCCAGACCATCGCGCTGACCCGCCTGCCCAAGGACACGGCACTGAACTCGCCGGCAGCGCTGAAGGCGACCCGCAACCTGATCCTGACCGAGGACTTCTCGCTGATGAGCGGCCTGCTGCGTCATGCCCGCGAGGCAGTCAGCGAGTACTCCGATCAGGAGCTTGCGGTGATGGTCTCCAACAAGCGCCTGACGGACTTCAAGCAGGCGCTCTCCTTGCGCAACATCCTGTCCATGGACAGCCCCGGCACCTATGGCTGGATCCTGCATCAGGACCGCAAGAACGTCGATGCGGTCGGCGTCATCCCGAGTTTCGAGCAGCTCTTCGCCGGCAAATCGCTGCAGCAGCAGACCGCTGCCTGATCGGGTGCATGTGACGCGATGAAAGAGCCGCCCTACATCCCTGAGGCTGCGCCATTCAGCGAGGACCAGCGCGCCTGGCTTGCTGGCTTCCTCGCCGGGCTGCATTCGCGCGCCGGCATGACCGGTCAGGGCGTTGCCGCCGAGGGCGGCGCGGCGGCGGCGGTCAGGCTCGACATCCTGTTCGGCACCCAGACCGGCAATGCCGAGACGGTGGCCGAGGAAGCGGCCGTCTCGTCGCGTGCCCAGGGCTTTGCGCCGAGCGTGGCTGGTCTCGACGATGTGTCGATGGAGCAATTGGCGCAGATGGAGCAGGCGGTCATCGTCATCTCCACCTATGGCGAAGGCGAGATGCCCGACAACGCCCAGTTGTTCTGGGAGGCGCTGTCGGCGGATACCGCGCCACGGCTGGAGCAGTTGTCCTACGGCGTGCTGGCGCTTGGTGACACCGGCTACGACGAGTTCTGCCACGCCGGCAAGCTGGTCGACATCCGGCTTGAGCAGCTTGGCGCCAAGCGCCTGCTGTCGCGCGTCGACTGCGATGTCGATTTCGAGGACCCCGCCGCCGCCTGGGTGGGGGAGGCTCTGCCGCTGATCGCCGAGGCCACCGGCGCGTCCGCCGGGTCCGGCGATGCGGATGTGGCGCCGGCGGCCTCCGACAAGTCCAAGTGGAGCCGCAAGAACCCCTATCCAGCGCCGACCGTGGAGAACCGGCTGTTGTCCGGCTCCGGCTCGGGCAAGGAAATCCGGCACTTCGCCTTTGACCTGTCCGGCAGCGGTATGACCTATGAGGCCGGCGATGCGCTCGGTGTCATTCCGCAGAACAACACCGAGCTGGTGGACGCCATGCTGGCGCGGCTGGGGCAAGACGCCGACAATGCGGTCGATGGTCTCGACATGCCGCTCGGCGAGGCGCTGCGCACGCGCTTCGAGATCGCCACGCCGTCCAAGGACCTGATCACGGCAATCGCCAAGCGGACCGAGGACGACGAACTCGTCAGCGTCGTCGCCAATGGCGACAAGGAAGCGATGGACGCCTTCCTGTGGGGGCGCGACACGCTCGACCTGCTCAATCTCGACGACAAGCTGGTGCTCTCGCCGGAGGAGTTCGTCGGCTTCCTCAAGCCGTTGCAGCACCGCGCCTACTCGATTTCGTCAAGCCCCAAGGCCCATGCCGACGAGGTGCATCTGACCGTCGCGGCGGTGCGTTGGGAGTTCGACGGCAGGCCGCATCGCGGCGTGTGCTCGACCTTCATGGCCGACGAGATCGATGCCGGCGACACGGTGCCGGTCTTCGTTTCACCCAACCGTGCCTTCCGTGTTCCCGAGGACGACGATGTGCCGATCATCATGGTCGGTCCGGGCACCGGCATTGCGCCGTTCCGCGCCTTCCTGGAGGAGCGCCGCGAGCGCGGTGCCACCGGGCGCAACTGGCTGTTCTTCGGCGATCAGCGCCGGGCCGAGGACTTCATCTACGAAGACGAGATCGGCGCCATGAGCGCGGACGGGCTGCTGACGCGCCTCGACCTCGCCTTCTCGCGCGACCAGAGCGAGAAGATCTACGTGCAGTCGCGCATGCACGAAAACGGCAAAGCGCTGTTCTCGTGGCTGGAGGAGGGCGCGTATTTCTATGTCTGCGGTGATGCCACGCGCATGGCCCGCGACGTGGATGACATGCTGCACACCCTGATCGGCGAACACGGCGGCCTGTCGAGCGACGACGCTGCCGCCTATGTCGCGACCCTCAAGCGCGAGAAGCGCTATCTGCGCGACGTTTACTGAGCCATTATTGCCATCCAGCGTCCGTCACCGCCGTTGTTGCCCGGAATGGCACTTGACGACACTGCACCTGCGGCCGATATGGCCAGCCGTTTGCGTGCAGCGGATTCGGGAAAGGCATGATGGACCTGCTGATTGACTTCCTGACCCGGTTCGTCACCCAGTTCCAGTCTCCATCGCTCGCCTTCCTGCTCGGCGGCATGGCCATCGCTGCGCTGGGCAGCAAGCTGGAAATCCCCGACGCCATCTACAAGTTCGCCGTGTTCATGCTGCTAATGCGCATCGGCATGGACGGCGGCATGGAAATCCGTCAGGCCGATCTCGGCGACATGCTGCTGCCGGCGCTGTTCTCCGCCGTACTGGGCTGCGGCATCGTCGTCATCGGTCGCTTCACGCTGGCGCTGCTGCCCGGTGTGCGCCCCGTGGACGGCATCGCCACCGCAGGGCTGTTCGGTGCCGTCAGCGCCTCGACGCTGGCCGCCGCCATGGTGCTGCTGGAGGAGGGCGACATCACCTACGAGGCCTGGGTGCCGGCGCTCTATCCGTTCATGGACATCCCGGCGCTGGTGCTGGCCATCGTGCTCGCCGACCTCTACCTGAAAAAGCAGAAGGAGGGCGACGGCGCGAAGGTGGCAATCTGGCCGATCGTGCGCGACAGCCTGCGCGGCTCGGCCCTGTCCGCGTTGCTGCTGGGCCTGGCGCTCGGTCTGTTCACGCGCCCCGACAAGGTGTTCGAGGGCTTCTACGATCCCCTGTTCCGCGGATTGTTGTCGGTGCTGATGCTGATCATGGGCATGGAGGCCTATGCCCGCCTCAACGAATTGCGCAAGGTGGCGCACTGGTACGTGGTCTATGGGGTTGCGGCGCCGCTGGCGCACGGGCTGATCGCGTTCGGCCTTGGCTACATCGCTCATGTGACGACCGGGTTCAGCCCCGGCGGGGTCGTCCTGCTGGCGGTGCTGGCCGGCTCAAGCTCCGATATTTCCGGCCCGCCGACCCTGCGCGCCGCGATCCCCACGGCCAATCCGTCATCCTATATCGGTTCGTCCACCAGTATCGGCACGCCGGTGGCGATCGCCATCGGCATCCCGCTCTACATCGCGCTCGCCCAGGCGGTGTTCGGTGTTTGAGGCGTGTTTTTGCTGGCCATTCGCCTTGTCCGAAAACCGGTTCCCACTTTTCGGGGCTCACGGCATCATCCTGCTCGGACTGAATTTGAAGCACCTAGGCGCACGACTGGACGCCCGTTGCTTCTCCGTCGACCTTTCGGATGCAAGCCGTCCGGCGAAGCCGGCAAGCGCGACTGCGCGTCGCCCGATAGGGCGCCCTCGCGGAGGTGGTGCGCGGAGCGAACTCGCCGTGAGCGAGATAGATCAGAACTTATGCGGGCGCAGGATTTCGACCTCTTCCAGGTAGGTGACCCCGGAATAGTTGTCGAAATAGGTCTCGGCGACCGTGTCGGCGATCGCCTCGGCCATCTCCTTGCTCGCGGTGATCACCTCGATCTTGACGTTGGTGAAGGCATCGACGACGGAGGCCCGCCCCGTTGTCGACCGCATGCCCCGGCTGCCCTTGCCGCCGGCGGTGACCATGGTGTAGCCGCTGGCGCCCGCCTCCTCGATGATCCTGGCAACGCCCTCGAAGATCAGCTTCTCTGTGATGATGACGACCTTGGTCGCCTTATAGTGCCTCATGGCGCGTGCCTCGCTAGCAACTCCTCATTGGTCGTAGGGTCGCGACCGTGACCGGTCAAGCAGCCGGTGGCGGCGGCGCGTCGCGCAGCAGGAAATCGGTATAGACGAATCCGTCGCGTTCCACCGTTTCGCCCGTCTCCATATCCAGCGGATTTGCGAAGTCCGGCATGTCGCAGACCAGCGTGTGGAATTCGCCGCGTTCGCCGCACGGATCGACATCCTCGGGCAGCGTGGCCAGGAAGTCGGCGTCGAAGGCCGCACCGCAAAGTTCCCTCGGCACGCGCTTGGGATCGAGCGCGGCCACATATGCGCGCAGGCCCGACGCAATCATCTCCCCGGCGAGCTTGCCGGTATCCTCTCCCCACAATGGAAAGTGCCCGCGCAGCTCAAGCGGACCGAGCAGGTTTTCGCGATAGGCCCGCACGTCCTCAAGGAACAGGTCGCCGAAGACGTGGTCCACGATGCCGTCGCCGTGCAGCCGTTCAAGCGCTGCGCCGATGCGCGCTTCATAGATGTCGTTGGCGCAGGGAAACGGCAGCGCCACCTCGACCAGCGGCAGGCCGAGCGCTGCCGCCTGAGCCCGCAGAATGCTACGGCGCACGCCGTGGATCGCGACCCGCTCATGCACCTCGTTGACCGTGCACACCAGCGTCCGGACATCGAATTGCTTCTGCGCGATCACCCGATGCAGGGTGAAGGCGCTGTCCTTGCCGGAACTCCAGTGCAGTGCCGCGGGCGTCATGCCAGCGCTTCGACGATTGCGTCCAGTCCGTCGGTCAGCGCCGCCGGGCCCGGCTGCAGGATCAGCGGCGACTTGATCTCGAAGACCGCGCTGCGCCGGACGGCGGGCACGCTGTCCCATCCCGGTCGCGCCATGATCTTCTCGGGCCGCACCTTCTTGCCGCACCAGGAGGCGATGATGACATCCGGTTCGGCGGCGATCACCTGATCGGGCGTAACGATGCGTTCGCGCGCCGACTGGCACATGGCCAACCGACCGAAGACATCGTCCCCGCCGGCGACACCGATCAGTTCCGAGACCCAGCCGATACCGCTGATCATCGGTTCGTCCCACTCCTCGAAATAGACCCGCGGGCGCGGCTTGCCGTTCGCCGATGCGCGCAGTCGTTCAAGCCGCGCCTCGTAGCCGCGGGCCAGGGCGTCGGCCTTATCGGCAATGCCGACCAGCGCGCCGAGCGTGCGGATCATCGCGAGGATGCCGGCGACATCGCGCTGGTTGAAGCCGAACACGGCAACGCCCTCGCGCAGCAGTTCGGCGGCGATATCGGCCTGCAGATCCGAGAACGTCAGCACCAGGTCCGGTTCAAGCGCCATGATCTTGGGGATGTCGGCGGAGGTGAAGGCGGCAACCCGCGGCTTTTGCTTGCGCACGCCCGGCGGACGCACGCAGTAGCCCGACACGCCGACGATGCGCTTATCCTCGCCGAGGAGATAGAGCGTCTCCACGGTCTCCTCGGTCAGGCAGACGATGCGTTCGGGCGGGAAGCGGCGCATGGCGCGATGATGGTGCATGTGCGCTGGTCTGCATAGAGGCGTTCAGCGGCCATCCGGCTCATTTTGTTGCCGATTCTGCATCTTCGCCGACACAAGCGGTCGCGGTTCCGCAATCTTCGCAAGATAATGTGCACGCTTTCGCGCGACAATTGACTCACACACAAAGACCGGCGTGCGCCGCAGTCCTCTTGTTGCGTATCGGAGCGTCCGCGCAGCGGCCGGGAAACCGGAAGGAACGGCCCGATGACTGCGACGATCCGCGACGCCGGGGTTTTCGATCACCCGGATTTTGACGGCCACGAGACGGTCAGTTTCGCCACGGATGCGGCGAGCGGCCTGCGGGCCATCGTCTGCGTCCATGACACGACGCTGGGCCCGGCGCTGGGCGGCTGCCGCCGCTGGACCTATGCGCGCAATGCCGACGCGCTGAGCGATGTGTTGCGCCTGTCTGCCGGCATGACGCTGAAGAACGCGGCCGCCGGTCTCGACTTCGGCGGCGGCAAGGCGGTGATCCTCTCCGACGGCAAGCCTGCGAACGCACAGATTTGGCGCGCCTTCGGCCGCGCTGTGGAGCTCCTCGGCGGCAGCTACATCACCGCGGAAGACGTCGGCACCGGGCAGGACGCCGTCGACCGCATCGCCGAGACCACCGCGCACGTGCGCGGTACCTCCGGCGATGGTCTTGGCGATCCCTCTCCGTTCACCGCGCAAGGGGTCTTTGCCGGCATCCGTGCTGCCGCGCGGCATCGGCTGGGCGCCGAGACGCTCGATGGCCTGACCGTGGCGGTTCAGGGTATCGGCAATGTCGGTGCGGCCGCCGCCCGGCTGGCGCGCGCCGACGGTGCAAGGCTCATCATCGCCGATATCCGCGACGATGCGGTGCGCGCGCTCAGCGACGAGATCGATGCGGCCATCGCCCCGGTGGCGACGGTGCATACCGTGGCGGCGGATATCTTCGTGCCGTGCGCGCTGGGCGGCGCGCTCAATGCCCAGACGATCCCCGAACTCAGGGCCAGCGTCGTGGCCGGCGCCGCCAACAATCAGCTCTCCGACGACGAGGACGGGATGCGCCTTGCACGGCGCGGCATCCTCTATGCACCCGACTTCGTCATCAATGCCGGCGGGGTCATCTCGATCGCCCTTGCTGAACGGTTCCGGACGTCGGACGCCATGCGCGGGCGGGTCAACGAACTCGGTCACGTCCTGGGCGCGATTTTCGACGAGGCCGAGGCAAGCGGAAGCCTGCCGGTCGATGTCGCCATTGCGCGCGCCAGGGCACGGCTTGAAGCGGGCGCGAAGTCGGCCGCCTGACTTGTCGATGCGGCCTCAAGGGCCGGGCATCGCTTGATTCCCGACTCGCCTCCCGTATTGTTGCATCTGTAACCAATTACAATGGCAACGCTGCGGACCGACCGTGCCGCAGGCGGGAGGTGACCAATGAACAAGCCGGTTACCGGTGCAGCGGCGATTGCCCGTTCCGTCACCGAACAGATGACCGGGCAGGGTTACGTCCAGGCGCCGGTCGCTCCCGCCCTCTACATGCCGGGCTTCGGCAACGACTTCGAGACGGAAGCCCTGCCCGGCGCCCTGCCGCAAGGCCAGAACTCGCCGCAGAAATGCGCCTACGGGCTCTATGCCGAACAGCTCTCCGGCTCGCCCTTCACCGCGCCGCGCGGCACCAACGAGCGCTCCTGGCTCTACCGCATCCGTCCCGGCGTGCGCCACAACGGGCGCTTCTCGGCCGAGGACCTGCCGCGCTGGAAGACCGCGCCGCATGTGGTGCCGCACGGGCTGGCGCTCGGCCAGTTGCGTTGGTCGCCCGTGCCGCTGCCGCAGACCCCGACCGGTTTCCTGCATGGCGTGCACACGATGACGACCGCCGGCGACGTGATGACGCAAACCGGTATGGCGACGCACATCTACGCTTTCAACGCCGACATGGTCGACGACTATGTCTTCAACGCCGACGGCGAACTGATGCTGGTGCCGGAACGCGGCGCGATCCGCGTCTTCACCGAGATGGGCATCCTCGATCTGGAGCCATCGGAAATCTGCATCATCCCGCGCGGCATGATGTTCAAGGTTCTGCGCGGCGAGGGGGTGGATGCCGCGCGTGGCTATGTCTGCGAGAACTACGGCGCGAAGTTCACGCTGCCGCACCGCGGTCCCATCGGCGCCAACTGCCTGGCCAATCCGCGCGACTTCAAGACACCCGTCGCAGCCTTCGAGGACAAGGAGCAGCCCTGCCGGCTGCATGTGAAATGGTGCGGCGCGTTCCATGTCACCGAGATCGGCCAGTCGCCGCTCGATGTCGTCGCCTGGCACGGCAACTACGTGCCCTACAAGTACGACCTGAGGACCTTCTCGCCGGTCGGCGCGATTGCGTTCGACCATCCCGACCCGTCGATCTTCACCGTGCTGACGGCGCCCACCGAGGAACAGGGCACGGCGAATGTCGATTTCGTCATCTTCCCGCCGCGCTGGATGGTCGCCGAACACACCTTCCGCCCACCCTGGTATCATCGCAACATCATGAGCGAGTTCATGGGGCTGATCTGCGGCCGGTACGACGCCAAGGAGGAGGGCTTCGTGCCCGGCGGCATGAGCCTGCACAACATGATGCTGCCGCACGGGCCGGACCTGATGGCCTTCGACAAGGGCAGCAACGCACCCCTTGACCCGGTCAGGCTCGACAACACCATGGCCTTCATGTTCGAGACGCGCTTTCCCCAGCAACTGACCGAATTCGCCGCGACGCTTGAGACCTTGCAGGACGATTATCTCGACTGCTGGGAGGGACTGGAGCGCAAGTTCGACGGCACACCGGGGGTGAAGTGACCGCTGCCATGAAGCTCGCCAGCCTCGACAACGGCTCCCGCGACGGACATCTCGTCGTCGTCAGTGGCGATCTTGCCTGGTGCGCCGATGCCGGCCACATCGCGCCGACCCTGCAGGCCGCGCTCGACGAGTGGGAGACGCTGGCGCCGAAGCTGGAGCAACTCTCCGACGATCTGGAGCGCGGCGCGTTGGCAAACGAGCGCTTCCGCGAGCGCAACTGTCTGTCGCCCCTGCCGCGCGCCTACCAATGGGCCGACGGCTCGGCCTACCTCAATCACGTGGAACTGGTGCGCAAGGCGCGCGGCGCGGAACTGCCGCCGGGCATCCGCACCGATCCGCTGATCTATCAGGGTGGCTCCGACACGTTTCTCGCTCCCCGCGCGCCGATCCCCATGGGCGACGAGGCGTGGGGTGTCGACATGGAGGGCGAGGTCGCGGTCGTCACCGGCGACGTGCCGATGGGCGCGTCG
Organism: Tepidamorphaceae bacterium; assembly: GCA_028279445.1. Lineage (GTDB taxonomy): Bacteria > Pseudomonadota > Alphaproteobacteria > Rhizobiales > Tepidamorphaceae > JANQNT01. The sequence continues at coordinate 15,738 of JANQNT010000014.1, forward strand.
CTCGAGCAGGCGGCGGATGCGATCCGCCTGGTGATGCTGATCAACGATGTTTCCCTGCGCGCACTGATGCCGGGCGAACTCGCCAAGGGGTTCGGCTTCTTCCAGTCGAAGCCCTCATCGGCGTTCTCGCCTGTCGCGGTGATGCCGGACGCGCTGGGCGATGCCTGGGACGGCAACAGGCTGCACGGGACGCTCGCTGTCGATCTCAACAGCATGCCCTTCGGCCGTGCGGATACCGGCGTCGACATGGCTTTCGGCTTCCCCGAGCTGATCGCCCATGCGGCGAGGACGCGCGCGCTCGGCGCCGGCACCATCATCGGGTCGGGCACGGTCTCCAACAGGGGTGACGACGGCGGTCCGGGCCGGCCGGTGGCCGAAGGCGGCAGGGGCTATTCCTGCATCGCCGAATTGCGCATGATCGAGACGATTCAGAATGGCAAACCGCAGACCGGGTTCCTGAGCGCCGGAGACACGGTGCGTATCGAGATGCTCGGCCCCGACGGCAAGTCGATCTTCGGCGCCATCGAGCAGGTGGTGGAGCAGGCGCCGACCGCTGAGGGGTCCTGATCCCTGGGGAGTGAGCAAATGACCAAGGCCTTCGCCTCGGCCGGCGACATGACCGAAAAGCAGATCTCGTTCACCGAGATCGGCCGGGACATCTGGGCCTTCACGGCGCAAGGCGATCCCAATTCCGGCGTCATCGTCGGCGACGACCGCGTCATGGTCATCGAGGCACAGGCGACGCCAAAGCTCGCCGCGAAGGTGATCGAGCGGGTGCGCGCGGTCACCGACAAGCCGATCACCCATCTGGTGCTGACCCATTATCACGCCGTGCGGGTGCTCGGCGCGTCGGCCTATGGTGCAAGCAGCGTCATCATGAGCGAGATGGCCCGCGCCATGGTCGCCGAACGCGGCGCGGAGGACTGGGCGAGCGAGTTCGACCGCTTCCCGCGTCTCTTCGAGGGGCACGAGAGCATCCCGGGTCTCACCTGGCCGACGCAGACCTTTACCGATCGCATGAGCGTTTATCTGGGCGGGCGCCGCATCGATCTGATGTTTCTGGGTCGCGCCCACACCGCCGGCGACATCGTGGTGTATGTGCCGGACGCCAATGTCATGTTCACCGGCGATATCGTTGAATATAAGTCGGCTTGCTACTGTGGTGACGGGCACTTCCACGACTGGCCGCGAACCCTGGATCGCATCCGTGCGTTCGGTCTCGATGCCATCGGGCCGGGGCGCGGCGATGCCCTGATCGGCGGCGAGATGGTTGAGGCATCGCTCGATCTTACGGCCGACTTCGTGCGGTCAACCTATACCCCGGTCGCGCGCGTCGCCCTCGGCGGCGGATCGCTGAAACAGGCGTTTGCCGCCTGCCGTGCAGAATGCGATCCGAAGTTCGCCGACTACGCCATCTACGAGCATTGCCTGCCCTTCAACGTGGCGCGGGCCTATGATGAAGCCCGCGACATCGACACACCGCGCATCTGGACCGCCGAGCGGGACAAGCAGATGTGGGCGCAATTGCAGGGGTGAACCGATGGGCGGTGATGTCTTCGTTCTAGCGATGATGGTGATTTGCGCGGTCGCTGCGCTTGCCTGTCTCATCGTCGCGATCCGTGCCAGCTACGAGATCGAGAAGCGCAGCGGCGACGGCGCGTTCTGGAAAGCCTCGACCAGCCGGCCCAACATGCTGCGTGCCGCCTTTTCGACCGGCGATCACCAGGACCCGGAAACCCGCATACTTGTCACACGCCTGCGCAAGTATCTCATCTACGCGGCGATCTTCTTCGCGCTGATGGCTGTGACCGCGCTGATGAACGCCCCACCGGGGGACTGATCCACGACGATGAGCCGATACCGTCACAAACCGTTTCCCTACACCACACCGCCGGAACTGTCTGGCGGCAAGCCGTTCGAGGCGCCGGTGGTGATTGTCGGCGCCGGGCCGATCGGGCTGTCCGCGGCAATCGACCTTGCCCAGCATGGCGTGGCCAGCGTGGTGCTCGACGAGAACAATGTGGTCACGGTCGGCAGCCGGGCGATCTGCTGGGCCAAGCGGACGCTGGAGATATTCGACCGTCTGGGCGTTGGCGAGCGCATGCGCGAGAAGGGCGTCACCTGGCAGGCCGGGCGCCTGTTTCACCGCGATCGCGAGGTCTATCACTTCGACCTGATGACCGAGCCAGGCCACAGGAATCCGGCCTTCATCAACCTGCAGCAATATTACGTCGAGGCGTATCTGATCGATCGCTGCGCCGACTTTGCCGGCCTCATCGATCTGCGCTGGAACAATCGGGTCACCGGTGTCGAACAATCCCGCGATTCCGTTCGCGTCCGGGTGGAGACGCCCGACGGTGGCTATGACATCGAGGCCGACTACCTGCTGGCCTGCGATGGCGCGCGGTCGACGGTGCGCTCGTCCGTGGGGCTTGATTTTGCCGGCGAAATATTCTGGGACCGTTTTCTGATTGCCGATGTGGAGATGGAGGCGGATTTCCCCTCCGAGCGCTGGTTCTGGTTCGAGCCGACATTTCACTCCGGCCAGTCGGCGCTGCTGCACAAGCAGCCCGACAATATCTACCGCATCGACCTGCAACTGGGCTGGGATGCCGATCCCGGCGAGGAGAAGAAGCCGGAAAACGTCGTCCCGCGCATCCAGGCGATGTTCGGAGATCGAGATTTCAAGCTTGAATGGGTGTCGCTGTACACGTTCCAGTGCCGCCGGCTGGAGCGCTTCGTGCACGACCATGTCATCTTCCTGGGCGACAGCGCGCACCTGGTGTCGCCCTTCGGCGCGCGCGGCGGCAATGGCGGCATTCAGGACGTCGACAATCTGTGCTGGAAGCTTGCTGCGGTGATCGACGGCCGCGCCCCGGCGGCACTCCTCGACAGCTACGACGAGGAGCGCTGCCATGCCGCCGACGAGAACATTCTCAACTCCACTCGCGCCACCCGCTTCATGACGCCGGACGACGACGCCGAGCGGTTGTTTCGCGATGCGGTCCTCGCCCTTGCCGAGGACATGCCGTTTGCCCGGCAACTAATCAATTCGGGCCGGCCCTCGAAACCCTGCTCACTCGCCGGCATGGCGCTGCAAAGCGATGACGACGAGGGCTTCGACACGCCGGTTGTACCCGGCACTGCCTGCCCGGACGCGGTCGTCGCCGAGGGCTCGCGGCCGGGCTGGCTGCTCGACCATCTCGGCGGCGCGTTCAAGCTGCTCTCCTTTGGCGACGATCCCGCGCGCCATGACGGACTGGGTACGGTATGCATCAACGATCTGCCGGTCGATGGCTGCACGACCTTGCGCGACGTCGATGGTCTGGTGGCCGAACGCTACGGCGCCGATCCGGGCGCCGCATACCTGATCCGGCCGGACCAGCATGTGGCGGCACGGTTCCGCAATCCGACGCCGCAGGCGATCGGCAAGGCGCTGGCGCGGGCGAGCGGCAAAGCGATGGAGCAAAGGTCATGACCGGGCAGGCAAACGACGCGCAATCAGTGCTCGGCGCATGTCGCCTGGGCGACAATGCCGACGACCTCTACGAGACGCTGCTCGGCGCCCATGCCGGCCTTGACGCATCGGCGAGCGCGGCGCTGAACGCCAGGCTGGTTCTGATCCTGATGAACGCGGTTGGCGACGAGGCGACAGTTCGCGCGGCGATCCGCGCCGCCCGTGCGGATCGGGTGCCGCCAGCGCCGGACGATGACCGCTGACAGGGGCGCCACGCCGATACACCCGATGACAAAGCCATCGCTTTCGTTTAGTTTCGTTCTAACCGAAGCTCGAAAGTCGATCCGCCATGCTCATCGAACGCCATCAGTCGATCCTTGAACTGGCCCGTCAGCACGGCCGCGTCAACGTCGACGATCTGGCCGAGCGTTTCGCGGTCTCGCCGCAGACGATCCGCAAGGATCTCAATGATTTGTGCGAGCAGCGCCTGCTGTTCCGGGTGCATGGCGGGGCCATGGCCGGCCCCTCGCGCGAGAACATGGGTTACGAGGCCCGGAGGTTGCTGGCCGGCGCCGAGAAACGCGCGATTGCCGAGCGGGCCGCGGCGCTGATCCCGGATTCGGCCTCGCTCTTCATCAATATCGGCACCACGACCGAGGCGGTCGCCGACGCGCTGGTGCGTCATGCCGGGTTGATGGTGATCACCAACAACATCAACGTGGCAAACACCATGCGCATCTACCCCAACATCGAGGTGGTGGTGGCCGGCGGCGTGGTGCGCCATGCCGATGGCGGCATCGTCGGCGAGGCGGCCGGCGACTTCATTCGCCAGTTCAAGGTCGACTATGCGGTGATCGGCGTCTCGGCGATCGACGGGGACGGTGCCCTGCTCGACTACGACTATCGCGAAGTGCGCGTCGCCCAGGCGATCATCGATAACGCCCGGCATGTCATCCTGGTTGCCGATTCCAGCAAGCTGGACCGCCGCGCGCCGGTGCGCATCGCGCATCTGTCGCAGATGACCAGCTTCATCACGGACCGCTGCCGCGACCCGGAGATCCGGCGCATCTGCGACGACAATGAGGTGCAGCTCATTGAGGCAGCGGTGGAAACGGTATCCCGTTGAGCCCTTTTCAGGGCCGCGTATATTGTTTCGATTGACTTTCGTTTTTATTCGTATGATCATGAATTGAAAGAAAAATGCTGCAATGCGAAGTAATTTCGCAAATGCAGCATGGCGCCGACGGCTGTCGAAAGCCGGGTTCGCGAAAGGTCTGCATGCATCCCGAACCCACCGCGCGTTGCGCTGGTGTGTTGTTGCGAGGAGCTACGTGCAAACCGGGCTGGCGCCGCGGAGAGGAAGACGGTGGGAGCGCGCGTGGCGGCGGATTACGATATCTTCGTCATCGGTGGCGGCATCAACGGCTGCGGCATCGCCCGCGACGCGGCCGGGCGCGGCTATCGTGTCGGCCTGGCGGAGATGCACGATCTCGCCAGCGGCACGTCGTCCTGGTCCACCAAGCTTGTGCATGGCGGGCTGCGCTATCTGGAGTTCTACGAGTTCCGGCTGGTGCGCGAAGCGCTGATCGAGCGCGAGCGGCTGTGGGCCAATGCCCCGCACATCATCCGGCCGCTGCGGTTCGTGCTGCCGCACCACGCCGGTCTGCGGCCGGCCTGGCTGCTGCGGCTTGGCCTGTTCATCTATGACAATCTGGGCGGGCGCAAGCGCCTGCCGGAGACGGCGACACGCGACCTGCGCAGGGAAGCTGTCGGCGCGCCGCTGAAGCCCGCCTTCGTCAAGGGCTTCGAATATTCCGACTGCTGGGTCGACGATGCCCGGCTGGTGGTTCTCAACGCCCGCGATGCCGCAGATCGCGGCGCAGACATCCGTACCCGCTGCAAGGTGACCTCGGCGCGCCGCGGCGAGGATTTGTGGACCATCGCGCTGCAGGATGCCGATGGCAACGACGCCGGCACCGTCACGGCGCGGTCCCTCGTCAATGCCGCCGGCCCGTGGGTCGATGAGGTCCTGCGCGTATCGATGGGTGACAACCGGGCCCACAACGTGCGGCTGGTCAAGGGCAGCCACATCGTCGTGCCCCGGCTCTATGACCACGACCGCTGCTACATTTTCCAGAACGCCGACGGCCGTGTTGTCTTTGCCATACCCTACGAGGACGACTTCACCCTCATCGGCACCACCGACGAGGACTACGACGGCGATCCCGGCGCAGTGGCGATCACCGATGCCGAGATCGACTATCTGTGCGATGCGGTCAGCGCCTATTTCAACGAGCCGGTCAAGAGGGAGAGCATCGTATGGACCTATTCCGGCGTGCGTCCGCTCTATGACGACGGCGCCAGCAAGGCCCAGGAGGCCACCCGCGACTACGTCCTGAAGACCGACACCAATCCCGGCGCGCCGCTGTTCAACATCTTCGGCGGCAAGATAACCACCTATCGCAAGCTGGCCGAGGCGATGCTCGAACACATCGGCGAGGCCATCGGGTCGCACGGGCGGCCCTGGACGGCCGATGCGCCGCTGCCTGGGGGCGAATTCGATATCGACGGGCTGGACGCGCTGGTCACGGAACTGCGCGCGGCGCATGGCTGGCTCGAAGCCGCAACGGCCAATCGTCTGGCGCGCCAGTACGGGCGCCGCGCATTCGATCTGCTCAAGGGTGTGCGGGACGTTGGCGACATGGGTCGGCATTTCGGCGCAGGCCTCCATGCGCGCGAGGTGGAGTGGCTGATCGCCAACGAATGGGCACGCAGCGCCGAAGATGTGCTGTGGCGGCGCACCAAGCTTGGTCTGTGTCTGGACGACAAGGCGCGCGCTGGCCTTGCGCGGTTCATGGCCGCCGCCGTGACCCGCCATCAGGCAACCACGAACGAACCCGCGCCGGCCCGCACCGGCACGGCAGCGGCGTGAGGTGGTGGCATGCTTGAGCTGAAATCCGTCACCAAGACCGTCGGCCAGGAGGCCCATATCGACGATGTCTCGCTGGCGCTGGAACCGGGCACGCTCAACGTGCTGCTGGGTCCCACGCTTGCCGGCAAGACGTCGCTGATGCGGCTGATGGCCGGGCTCGACCGCCCCAGCGACGGCCAGGTGATCATGAATGGCGTGGATGTTACCGGCCTGCCCGTGCGCCAGCGCAACGTCGCCATGGTCTACCAGCAGTTCATCAACTACCCCACGCTCAGCGTCTACGAGAACATCGCCTCGCCGCTGCGGGTGGCGAAGATCGCCGCGGGCGAGATCGACAGGCGGGTGCGCGAGGCCGCCGATCTGCTGCAGCTTGCGCCCTATCTGGACCGCACACCCTTGCAGCTCTCCGGCGGGCAGCAGCAGCGCACCGCGCTGGCGCGCGCGCTGGTCAAGGGCGCCGAACTGGTGCTGCTCGACGAGCCGCTGGCCAATCTCGACTACAAGCTGCGCGAGGAACTGCGGGCCGAACTGCCGCGCATCTTCGCCGAGTCCGGCGCGATCTTCGTCTACGCCACGACCGAGCCGTCGGAAGCACTGCTGCTGGGCGGTAACACGGCGACGCTGAGCCAGGGCCGCATGACCCAGTTCGGCGCGACGCTCGACGTCTATCGCAATCCGGTGGACCTGATCACGGCGCAGACCTTCTCCGACCCGCCGCTGAACACGATTGCCGCGGTGAAAGAGGGCGGCAAGCTGCTGGTCGACGAGGGACGCCTCAGCGTCAAGGCGCCCGCCGCCGCGTCAGGCCTCGCGGACGGTCCCTGCACGGTCGCCTTCCGGCCGCATCACCTGCTGCGCGACAAGCCCGGACGCGGTGCGGTGACCTTCAAAGGCACGGTCGCCGTGACCGAGCTCACCGGCTCGGAGAGCTTCATCCATGTCGACATGCACGGAGCGCGCTGGGTGGCGCTGATGCATGGCGTGCACGCGGTGCCGTCCGGCGCGGAGATCGCGCTTCATGTCGAGCCGCAGCGCTTCATGCTGTTCGATGCGCAGGGGCGTCTTGCCCGCGCCGATATCAAAGAGGCGGCCTGAGCCATGGCACGCATCGAGTTCGATCGCATCCGCCATTCCTATGAGGCCAATCCGCAAAGCGATGCCGACTTTGCGCTGAAGGAGATTTCGATGGGCTGGGACGACGGCGGCGCCTATGCGCTGCTGGGGCCGTCCGGCTGCGGCAAGACCACGCTTCTCAACATCATCTCCGGCCTGCTGCATCCAACCGACGGGCACATCCTGTTCGATGGGGCCGACGTGACCCGGGCCGAGACCCAGGCGCGCAACATCGCCCAGGTGTTCCAGTTCCCCGTCATCTACGACACCATGACCGTGCGCGAGAACCTCGCTTTTCCGCTGGTCAACCGCGGCGTCGAGCATTCCGAGATCGCCCGCCGCGTCGAAGAGACCTTGCGCATCATCGACCTGGAGGACAAGGCGGACCGACGGGCGCGCGGGCTGACGGCCGACGAGAAACAGAAAATCTCGCTCGGCCGTGGCCTGGTGCGCAACGACGTCAACGCCATCCTGTTCGATGAGCCGCTGACCGTCATCGACCCGCACATGAAGTGGGTGCTGCGCTCCAAGCTCAAGGAGTTGCACCAGCGCTTCGCCTTCACCATGATCTACGTTACCCACGACCAGACCGAGGCGCTGACCTTCGCCGACAAGGTGGTGGTGATGTACGAGGGGCAGGTCGTACAGACGGGTACGCCGGACGAACTGTTCCTGAAACCCCGCCACACCTTCGTCGGTTACTTCATCGGCTCTCCGGGCATGAACGTGCTGCCGTGCTCGATGGACGGCAAGACGGCGCATGTCGGCGACCAGGCGATCAAGCTCAAGCATGGCGCGCCGACGGATGCCGGTGAACTGGCGCTCGGCATCCGGCCGGAATTCATCACCCTGACATCGGGCCGCAAGGGCCTGCCGTTCACCGTCGGGCGGGTGGAGGACATCGGCCGCTTCCGCATCGTCCATGGCGATGTCGCCGGCCACAAGGTCGCGGCCATGCTGGCCGAAGGCGCGGAGATACCCGCACACCCGCGCGCCGTCTTCGATCCCGCCAACCTCAATCTTTACGCCGATTCCTGGCTGGTCGAGCCGCAGGGGGTCGCGGCATGAACAAGACCTGGAACAACCGCGCCTGGTTCATGGTGCTGCCCGTTCTGCTGCTGGTCGCCTTCAACGCGGTCATCCCGCTGATGACGGTGGTCAACTATTCGGTGCAGGAGACCTTCGGCAACAACCTGTTCTTCTTCGAGGGCGTGAAGTGGTTCCAGGAGGTGCTGCGCTCGGATCGCTTCCACGCCTCGCTGATGCGGCAACTGCTGTTCACCTTCCTGATCCTGGCCATCGAGATCCCGCTTGGCGTGGCCATCGCGCTCGCCATGCCGCGATCCGGTTTCTGGGTACCGGTGTGCCTGGTGCTGATGGCGCTGCCGCTGCTGATCCCGTGGAACGTGGTCGGCGCCATGTGGAACATCTTCGCGCTGCCTGACATCGGCCTGCTCGGCTACGGGCTGAACGCGCTCGGCTTCGACTACAACTTTACCCGCGGACCGCTGGCCGCCTGGTTCACCGTCGTGCTGATGGACGTGTGGCACTGGACCTCGCTGGTCGTGCTGCTGGCCTATGCGGGCCTGCGCTCCATCCCCGACGCCTATTACCAGGCCGCACGCATCGACGGCGCCTCGCCGTGGGCGGTGTTCTGGTACATCCAGTTGCCGAAGATGAAGCGGGTACTGACCATCGCGGTGCTGCTGCGCTTCATGGACAGTTTCATGATCTACACCGAGCCCTTCGTGCTGACCGGCGGCGGACCCGGCAACACCACCACCTTCCTGTCCATCGATCTGGTCAAGGCCGCGCTGGGTGAGTTCAACCTCGGCATCGCGGCGGCCATGAGCATCATCTACTTCCTGATGACGCTGCTGGTGTGCTGGGTGTTCTACACGGCGATGATGCGCGGAGAAGACCAATGAGACGCGCATCCGCCCTGGTCCCGATCCTCTACATCGTCTTCCTCATGCTGCCGATCTACTGGCTGCTCAACATGAGCTTCAAGACGACCAACGAGATTCTCGGTGGCTTCAGCCCGTTCCCGCGCGAGTTCACGCTCGACAACTACATCGCCATCTTCACCGACCCGACCTGGTACAACGGCTACATCGACTCACTGATCTATGTGGCCATCAACACGGTGCTGTCGGTCGCCGTCGCGCTGCCTGCCGCCTATGCGTTCTCGCGCTACCGCTTCCTTGGCGACAAGCACCTGTTCTTCTGGCTGCTTACCAACCGCATGGCGCCGCCTGCGGTGTTTGCGCTGCCCTTCCTGCAGCTTTATTCGGCGATCGGTCTGTTCGACACCCACATCGCCGTGGCGCTCGCGCACTGTCTGTTCAACATCCCGCTGGCGGTGTGGATCCTGGAAGGCTTCATGTCCGGCGTGCCGCGTGAGATCGACGAGACCGCCTATATCGACGGCTACAGCTTCCCGAAGTTCTTCGTGAAGATCTTCATGCCGCTGATCGCAAGCGGCATCGGCGTCACCGCCTTCTTCTGCTTCATGTTCTCCTGGGTGGAGATGCTGCTCGCCAAGACGCTGACCTCGGTGGAGGCCAAGCCCATCGTCGCGGTGATGACCCGAACGGCGTCCACCTCCGGCTACGAGCTGGGCCTGCTGGCGGCCGCCGGCGTGCTGACCATCATCCCCGGCGCGATCGTGATCTGGTTCGTGCGCAACTACATCGCCAAGGGCTTCGCCCTGGGGCGTGTGTGAGGAGCTTGTGATGGACCTCTCATGGATGGCCTGGACCTGGCAGACGGCGAGCTTCTTCGTGGCCATCGCCACCTTCCTCATCGCCATGACGGTGTGGGAATGGGCCCGGCCGGGCGGCGCGCCGCGTCACGGCGTGCTCGGCATCCACACCACCCGCGGCGACCGGCTGTTCGTGTCGCTGCTGGGCAGTGCGTACATCCACCTGGGCTGGCTTGCGTTGAGCGACGCGCCGCTGTGGTGGGCGACAGTGATTTCGGTGGGCTTTGCCCTGGCGGTGTTCCGCTGGGTGTGAGGCACCGAAGGACGACCCGCCGGCACGCGACTGTTCGCCGGCGGCAGCAAGGGGGCAGGCCGGCCGTGCGGGGTGCGCGGACCGGCAGGCCGCAATGATGGCGGACGGGAGCGAAACGTCCGCAACATGCGAAAGGGAGGACACCCGATGAGACGGCAATTACTGGCGACCGCCGCCGCCCTGGCGATGGTCTGGCTGCCCGGGCAGGCATCCGCCGACATGGCAGCCGCCGAGAAGTGGATCGACGAGGAGTTCCAGCCCTCCGTGCTCTCCAAGGACGAGCAGAAGGCGGAGATGGAGTGGTTCATCAAGGCGGCCGAGCCCTTCCGGGGCATGGAGATCAACGTGCTGTCGGAGACGATCCCGACGCACGAATACGAGTCCAAGGTGCTGACCAAGGCCTTTGAGGAGATCACCGGCATCAAGGTGAACCACCAGTTGCTCGGCGAGGGCGAGGTGGTGCAGGCGGTCCAGACGCAGATGCAGACGAACCGCAACCTCTATGACGGCTACATCAACGATAGCGACCTGATCGGCACGCACTCGCGGCTGCAGCTTGCCTACAACCTGACCGACATGATGGCGGGCGAATGGGCCGGCGTGACCAATCCGGGCCTCGATCTCGAAGACTTCATGGGAACCAAGTTCACGACGGGGCCGGACGGCAAGCTCTATCAGCTTCCCAGCCAGCAGTTCGCCAACCTCTACTGGTTCCGCAAGGACTGGTTCGACCGCGAGGACCTGAAGGCCGCCTTCAAGGCGAAGTATGGCTACGAGCTGGGCGTGCCGGTGAACTGGTCGGCCTATGAGGACATCGCCGAGTTCTTCACCAACGACGTGAAGGAGATCGACGGCGTGCGCGTCTACGGCCACATGGACTACGGCAAGCGCGCGCCTGACCTGGGCTGGCGCATGACCGATGCCTGGCTGTCGATGGCCGGCGCGGGTTCGCCCGGCGAACCCAACGGCATACCCATCGACGAATGGGGCATCCGCATGGAGGCCGGTTCCTGCAACCCGGCCGGCGCGTCGGTGACGCGGGGTGGCGCGGCCAACGGTCCGGCCGCGGTCTATGCCATCCGCAAGTGGGACGAGTGGCTGCGCAACTACGCTCCGCCCGGTGCTGCGTCCTATGACTTCTACCAGTCGCTGCCGGCGCTCAGCCAGGGCAATGTCGCCCAGCAGATCTTCTGGTACACGGCGTTCACCGCCTCGATGGTCGCGCCGCAGTCGGACGGCAACAACACGGTGGATGCCGACGGCAATCCGCTGTGGCGGATGGCGCCCTCCCCGCACGGACCCTACTGGCAGGACGGCCAGAAGGTCGGTTATCAGGACGTGGGCTCCTGGACCTTCCTGAAGTCCACCCCGTCGGATCGCGCCCAGGCCGCCTGGCTCTATGCCCAGTTCGTCGTCTCCAAGACGGTGGACACCAAGAAGAGCCATGTCGGGCTGACCTTCATCCGCGATTCCTCGGTGCGTCACGCCTCCTTCACCGAACGCGCGCCCAAGCTCGGCGGCCTGGTGGAGTTCTACCGCTCGCCGGACCGCGTGCGCTGGTCGCCGACGGGCATCAACGTGCCGGACTATCCCAAGCTCGCCCAGATCTGGTGGCAGCAGATCGGTGACGTGAACTCCGGCGCCTTCACCCCGCAGGAGGCGATGGATCGTCTTGCCGAGGAGATGGACGTCACCATGGCCCGCATGCAGGCCGCCGACGAAGCCGCCAATGTCTATGGCGGCTGCGGCCCGCGCCTCAACGAGCCGAAGGACCCCTCCGAGTGGATCGGCAAGGGCGGCGCCAAGGCCAAGCTCGACAAAGAGAAGCCCCAGGGCGAGACCATCGCCTACGAGGAGCTGATCAGGCGCTGGCAGGCCAACTGATCGGACCGATCGACTGACACGATGGGCCGTCGCCGGAGCGTTCCGGCGGCGGCTTTTTATGTGACCGTCAGATCAGCGCCGTGACCCCGGCCGCCACCACCGCGTAGCGCGCGCCCTTGGCCAGCGCGACGAGCGGGATGACGAGCAGCAGCGGCGCGCGCATCAGCCCGGCGATCACGGTCAGCGGATCGCCGATGATCGGCACCCAGGAGGCCAGCAGCGTCCACACGCCCCAGCGGTCATACCAGCCTTGCGCGCGCGCCAGCGTCTGCGGGCTTGCCGGAAAGCGCGGATGGTCCCGGTAGCCTGCGAAGAAGCGCCCGATGACCCAGTTGACGAGCGAGCCCAGCGTATTGCCGATGGTGGCGACGGCGATTGCCGCCAGCACCGGCACCAGCCCGAGTCCGAGCAGCGCTGCCAGAACACCTTCCGAGGTGCCGGGCAGCAGCGTCGCCGACGTGAAGGCGGATACGAACAGGCCGGTGAGTTCGGCGAAGGGTGATGGATCGTTGGTCACGGAACGGCTTTTCGTTCTGGTCCGGCGGAATAGCGGGATATAAGAACCCCCGATGACGCCTGCGAGAGACGGGCGGCCGGCGCGCAGGGAGGGGCGGTTTGAGCGGTTACATTCTGGCGATCGACCAGGGCACCACGTCGTCGCGGGCGATCCTGTTCGATGGCGATTACGCGATTCGCGGTCTCGGCCAGCAGGAATTCACGCAGCACTTCCCGCGTTCCGGCTGGGTCGAGCATGATGCCGGCGACATCTGGACCACGACGGTCGCCACCGCAAGGGAGGCGATTGCCGCAGCCGGCGTCGCGCCGTCCGACATTGCCGCCATCGGCATCACCAACCAGCGCGAGACGACGGTGGTGTGGGACCGTGCCACCGGCGAGGCGATCCACCGCGCCATCGTCTGGCAGGACCGCCGCACCGCCGATCTGTGCGCCGGCCTCAAAGCCGATGGGGCCGAGCCGGATGTCACCGCACGCACCGGCCTGCTGCTCGATCCCTACTTCTCCGGCACCAAGGCTGCCTGGATTCTCGATCACGTGGAGGGGGCGCGCGCCCGCGCCAAGGCCGGTGAACTCGCCTTCGGCACAGTTGATACCTGGCTCTTGTGGCACCTGACCGGCGGCAAGGTGCACGCAACCGATGCGACCAACGCCTCGCGCACGCTTTGCTTCAATATCCACGAGGGTCGTTGGGACGTTCAGATGCTGAAGCTGCTGCGCCTGCCGGACTCCATGCTGCCGCAGGTGCGCGACAGCGCAGCCGCGTTCGGCGTGACCGATCCGGCTCTGTTCGGCGCGGCTATTCCCGTTTGCGGTATCGCCGGGGATCAGCAGGCGGCGACCGTCGGCCAGGCATGTTTCGCGCCCGGCATGATGAAGTCCACCTACGGCACCGGCTGCTTTGCGTTGCTCAACACGGGCGCCGATGCCGTGGCTTCGACCAACCGGTTGCTGACCACCATTGCCTATCAGCTTGACGGCAAGCCGACCTACGCGCTGGAAGGGTCCATCTTCGTCGCTGGCGCGGCGGTTCAGTGGCTGCGCGACGAACTGGGTATCCTGAAAGACGCCGCCGACAGCGGCACGATGGCGGACGCCGCCGATCCGCATCAGGACGTCTATCTGGTGCCGGCCTTCACCGGTCTCGGCGCGCCCCATTGGGACGCCGATGCGCGCGGCACGCTGTTCGGCCTGACGCGGGGCACCGGCGCCAACGAGCTTGCCCGCGCGGCGCTTGAGTCGGTGTGCTACCAGACCGCCGACCTGCTCGATGCCATGCGTGGCGACTGGGCGGGGACCGGCGACACGGTGCTGCGCGTCGACGGCGGCATGGTCGCCAGCGACTGGACCATGCAGCGTCTCGCGGACCTGCTGGATGCGCCCGTCGACCGCCCGACCGTGCTGGAGACGACCGCGCTGGGGGCGGCCTGGCTTGCCGGTCACAAGGCTGGCGTCTGGCCGGACGGTGAGGGCTTTGCCGCAAGCTGGAAGCGCGACAAGCGCTTTGCGCCGGCGATGGATGCCGACGAGCGCGCCCGCAAGCGCGCCGGCTGGAACGACGCCGTACGCCGCACCTTGTCGTCCACCTGAGTTGAACGAGGAACACAGTATGTCCGCGACATCACCGCTCGACTTCGCCGCCGTCAACGGTGTCGTGCTGCATTATCGCTTTACACAGCCTGTCGATGCGCAGGCGCGCGAGGATGCCGCCGGCCGACCTGCGCTGGTCTTCGTCAATTCGCTCGGCACCGACTTTCGCCTGTGGGACGCGGTGCATGCCCATCTCGCACCGCACTGGCGCATCCTTGCCTACGACAAGCGCGGCCACGGGCTGTCGTCCTGCCCGCCGTCGCCCTACGCCATGGACGATCACGTTGCCGACGCGGTGGCGCTGAGCGAGCATCTTGGGCTTGATCGGTTCATCCCCATCGGCATTTCCGTCGGCGGGCTGATCGCGCAAGGGCTGTGGGCGGCGGTCCCCGACCGTGTCGCGGCGCTCGTGCTGTGCTGCACCGGGCGGCGCATCGGAACGCCGGAGCTGTGGAACACCCGCATCGCGACGGCATCCGCCAAGGGTGTCGAACCGCTGGCCGACGGGGTTCTGGAACGCTGGTTTCCCGATGTCTGGCGCAGTGCCAACGAGGCGGAACTCGCCGGCTGGCGTGCGATGCTGACCCGCACGCCCGGCGAGGGCTATGCCGGGACCTGCGCTGCCATCCGCGACACCGACTTCACCAGCGTGGCCCGCACCGTTACGGTTCCTACCCTGTGCATTGCCGGCGAGCATGACAAGGCGACGCCGCCGGAACTGGTGCGCGAGTTGTCCGGCCTGGTGCCTGGCGCGGAACGTGTCGAGATTCCCGGCTCCGGCCATCTGCCGCCGATCGATAACGCAAGCCCCATGCATGCGGCCATCGCGGGCTTCCTGGGGCGTGTCGTGGCCGGCTGAACGCTCCGGCATGACGCTGCGTCGTGTTGCCGCCGCGAGGTCATTTGCGCACCCTTGTCATTGAACAGCACGCAGCTTCTCGTGCATGCTCTCAACCGGCTGCGAACCGCCGGGACAACGGAGAGGAACGCGACCCGGGTCGGCGCGCAACGAACCGCGCGCCGCGGGCACCTGATGCTGCGCAGTCCGGATGGCCGGATGCCGGTTCTTGTCCCAGGAAGGAGACAGTCCTCAAGATGCTGAAATCACCGTTCAACGCCGCGCTGGCCGGTGTCGCGCTGGCCATCGGCCTTGTCGCGGCGGCCGGATCGTCGCTGGCCCAGGAGGTGACGCTGCGCGTGCACCACTTCCTGCCGCCGCCGAGCACCACCCATTCGATGGTGCTGTTGCCGTGGGCCGAGAAGATCGAGGCCCAGTCCGAAGGGCGCATCAAGATCGAGGTTTATCCGGCGATGCAATTGGGCGGTAAGCCGCCTCAGCTTCTCGATCAGGTGCGCGACGGCTTCGTCGACGTGGTCTGGGCGCTGCCCGGTTACACGCCGGGCCGATATCCGCGTGTTTCCGTGTTTGAGCTGCCCTTCATGGTCTCCACTGCCGAGGCCACGTCCCAGGCGTTGCAGGCCTATTACGAACAGCATGCGCGCGAGGAATGGTCGAATGTGCATGTGCTGTGGTTCCACACCCATGCCCGCGGCGTGATCCACACCATCGACAAGCCGGTGAAAAAGGTTCGCGACATCAAGGGACTGAAACTGCGCGCGCCCAACCGCGAGATCGGCCGCGCGCTGAGCCAGCTCGGTGCCGCGCCGATATTCATGCCCGTGCCGGCGCTGCCGGAAGCCTTGTCGAAGGGAGTCGTCGATGGCGCGGTGATTCCCTGGGAGATCGTGCCGGCCCTGAAGCTGCAGCAACTGACCAGGAACCACGCCGAGACGCCCGGCCCGCGCGGCATGTACACGGCGATCTTCGTCCTGGCCATGAACAAGGACAAGTATGACGGCCTGCCCGACGATCTGAAGAAGATCATCGACGATAACTCCGGCATGGCCATGGCGAAATCGACCGGCGCGATCTGGGACACCCGCGAGGAGCCCGGCCGCGCCATGGCCAAGGAGTTGGGCAATTCGGTTGTCGATCTGTCGGAAGCCGAAGTGGATAAGATCCGCGAGCAGACCAAGCCGGTGACCGATGCATGGATATCGAACATGAACGACGAGGGCAGGGCACTGTACGAGGCGGCGAACGCGCTGCTTGACCAGTACACTCAATAAGCGTCAGCTCCGCCGACGGTAGGAATTGACGACGGTGACAACCGACGCGATCGCCGCGAGCGCGATGAGGCGCATGCTGATGGCGCTGTGCCGTTGGCTCGCCGTGGCCGGCGGCGCGGTGCTGGTCGTCTTGTCGGTGATGACCGTGGTCAGCGTGCTCGGCCGGTATTTCTTCGCCACGCCGGTGCATGGTGACTTCGAGATCACGGAGATGGGCTGCGCGGTGGCGATCGCGCTGTTCCTGCCCTATTGCCAGCTCGTGGCCGGAAACGTCGTCGTCGATTTCTTCACCCACGCCTTCCCGCAACACCTGAAGCGCCTGCTCGACATGCTCGGCTGTCTACTGATCGCGCTTGTCGCCGCAGTCTTTGCCTGGCGTCTGGCGCTCGGCGGGCTCGATGCGCTCGCCTTCAACGACCAGACCATGGTCCTCGGCATCCCCACCTGGTGGGGCTACGCGGTGCTGGTGCCCTGCTTTGCCCTGCTGTCGGTCGCGGGTCTGGAAACCGCGTCGCGCGCCTGGCGCGGGCAGCACGAACCGGTGACCTGAGGTGGAGCCGCAGGCCCTCGGTGCAATCGTCATCGCGGCAATGCTCGGCCTGATGATGCTACGCGTGCCGATCGCCGTGTCGATGCTCGTCGCCGGCATGGGCGGCTATATCGCGATCGCCGGCTTCACGCCGCTGCTCGCTTACCTCAAGACCGCCCCTTACGCGACGGTCTCCTCCTACACGCTGTCGGTGGTGCCGCTGTTCCTGCTGATGGGCAATCTGGCCACCCGTTCGGGACTGTCACGGGCGCTGTTCGACGCGGCCAACGCCCGTGTCGGCATGTTCCGGGGCGGGCTGTCCATGGCCGCCGTCGGAGCCTGCGGCATGTTCGGCGCCATCTGCGGTTCCTCGCTGGCGACAGCGGCCACCATGGGCCGCGTCGCGCTGCCCCAGATGAAGCGCTACAACTACGCCGACTCGCTGGCCACCGGCACGCTCGCCGCGGGCGGCACGCTGGGCATCCTGATCCCGCCCTCGATTGTGCTGGTGATCTACGCCATCATCACCGAGCAGGACATCTCCAAGATGTTCCTGGCGGCCTTCGTCCCCGGCATCCTGGCGGCGCTCGGCTACATGCTGGCGATCTCGGTCTTCGTGCGGCTTTATCCTGAAACTGCGCCGGCAAATGATCCGATGCCGAGCGAGGAACGCCGCAAGGCTTACCGGCAGGCATCACCCGCCGCGCTGATCTTCGTCATGGTGATCGGCGGCATCTATTCCGGCGTCTTCACGCCGACGGAAGCAGCCGCCTTCGGCGTGCTGGGCACCGGCATCATCGCTTTGGTGCGTGGCATGACGGCGGACGACCTGGTCGAGGTCCTCGTCGCGACGGCCGTGTCGACCGCGATGATCTTCATGATCCTGCTCGGCGCCGACCTGTTCAGCGCCTTCCTGGCCCGCACCCAGTTGCCGCAGACGCTCGCCGCGGTGATCACCGATGCAGGCGCGCCGGCGTTGCTGGTGCTGGTCATGATCCTGCTCATGTACCTGCTGCTCGGCTGCGTGATGGACTCGCTATCGATGATCCTGCTGACGATTCCCATCTTCTTTCCCGTCGTCATGGCGCTCGATTTCGGCATGAGCGCGGAGCACACCGCCATCTGGTTCGGGGTGATCACGCTGATCGTGGTGGAGGTCGGGCTGATCACGCCGCCGGTCGGCATGAACGTCTTCATCATCAACCGCCTGGCCGAGAACGTGCCGATGACCGAGACCTTCAAGGGCGTGCTGCCGTTCCTGATCTCGGATGTCATCCGGGTGGCGATCCTGATCGCCTTCCCGGTTCTCACGCTCGGCCTGCTGCAATTCAAGTAGCGTCCGGCACCCGCGCCGGGCAACTTACGTACTACTGCCTATGGCGTTACCGATTCCGCATCGCGCCGCAGTGACGTAATGTTGGCTGGCCGGGAGAGTTGCTGCCCCGTGGGGCGCGGCCCCCGTGGAGCGGTCGGCGTGAGGAGGAGCGGCTGTGGCGAAGCAGGGCACCACCGCTGTCGAGGTGGGCGCGGGCTTTTTCCGCCAGGCGATCGGGAACCGGATACACACCCTGCCGGTGCGGTCGGCGGTTGTCGGATGCATGCTGCTGCTGCTTGCGGTGCCATTCGCGCATGCTCAGGGAACGGGCGAGTGGGAGGGCATCATGCTGCCCGGTCAGCTCGCCGTCACCGGATTCCCCGGCACCGTCATCCCCGGCCCTGATATCGAAGGCGACGTCGATCCGATCGACGAGACGTTCATCGACGACGAACGACCGTCCTTGCGCATTCTCGATGTCTCCGGTCCTGCCGTGCCGCCCGGCGGCCAGGTAATCGACGCGGCCACGGTCTTCAGCGTCAACGCATCGGACATCGGTCTTGTCTTTGGCACGGCGATGGACGACTGGCGTTATCCCAACATCTACGTCACCGCCACCTCGGCCTTCGGCCTGCACATCGTCACCGACGACGATGACGCGGATACCCGCCCGGAGCGGCAGATGGTCGGGACGGCCGGCGCGCGCTTCATGCTGGGCCAGCATGGTGGCGCCGATCCTGCCGGAGGCCCCGGGTCGGTCTGGCGCATCGACGGCCGCACCGGCGAGGTCACGCTGTTCGCCAGTATCGCGCTGGAGGGCATTGCCAATTCCGGTCCCGGCCTCGGTAACATCGCGTTCAGTTCGCGTCACGGCAGTTTCTATGTCTCGGACCGCGACACCGGCATGATCCATCGGCTCGATCGCGATGGCGTCGATCAGGGTAGCTTCGATCACGGTGTGTCGGGACGCACCGCCGCAGGGCTGGCGGCACAGCCCTTCGATGCGACCAACCGGCTCGACATCTCCGATACGGGCTTCGATGCGGGCGATCCGACCACATGGGCGCTGCCCGATCCGCGCCGACGCGTCTACGGGCTCGCTGTGCATGGCGATCGTCTCTACTACGCGGTCGCCGAGGGTCCGCAGATCTGGTCTGTCGGGTTGAACCGGGACGGCGCCTTCGCCGGCGTTCCGCGCAAGGAACTGGACGTACCGCCCGCGCCGGCACCGTTCGAGATTTCCGACATCGCCTTCGATCCGCAGGGTCGCATGATCCTGGCCCAACGCGGCACCCAATCCGGCGGCTATGACTACAAGGCGTTCGCTGAGGCCGGGCTGGCCCGGCTGCTGCGTTTCGCACTTGAGGACCCCGACGATCCGGCAACGGACTCCCGCTGGGTCGAGGAGCCCGAGGAGTACGCCATCGGCTTCCGGGGCGACCTGCGCAACGCCAATGGCGGCGTCGCCATCAACTACGACTACACAAGCGGGAAATACATCAACACCGGAGCCTGCGGTGGCTTCCTGTGGTCGACGGGCGAACAGTTGCGCAACCCGGAAGAGCCGGCCATGCAGGATGCGCTTGCCGCCGGCGGCGCGCTTGCCGTCAACGGTCTGCAGGGCAATGCACTGGGGCAGGTGCGGCCGAAGAACGTGCCGCCCTTCATGGCCTATTTCGCCGACCATGACGGTCTCACTGACGACGGCGACACCTTCGGTCACATGGGCGATGTGGAAGCCTTCCGCGTCTGCGAGGGCGTACTGCGTCCGCCCGGCGATTTCGGCGGCGACCCCGTGCCGCGCGATCGCGCCTGCCTGACGCTGGAGCGGCGCTGGAGCTGCGATGTCGGTCCCGATGGGCGCTTCTACAAGCTGTTTGTGCGCAACCGCTCCAGCCTGCCGCTCGACCAGGTGCAGACAACGACGACGACACCGGGCTTCTCCATCCTGCCGCGCCGCCAACCGCTCGGCGATGGCGCGCTGCAAGTGCAGGTCGACGGACCGCCCGGTGATCCCTTCGCGATGGACGTGTGCGTCTTCAATGGTGCCGATGCCGCGACGGGCGGCACCTTCCCCTGCTGCAAGGCGACCGTCATCGACGTCTATCCGGAGATCCTCTGCGAGGGACCCGACGGCGAAATCCTCAGCGATGAGGACTTCGAAGACCTGATGCGCGAACTGGGGAGGCTGTGATGAACCGTGCAGCCTCGATGATCGGCGCCTTGGCGCATGTTCTCGTCGTCTCCCTGCTGCTGCTTCTGGTTCTTGTGGCGGCATCGCCGGTCAAGGCGGCCGAGACGCTCACCGGCTCGTTCACGCAGGCGGCGACCCATGACTGCCGCACCAGCACCGTCACCTACGAGATCGTGCTCACCATCCCGCAGGAGATGCAGGACACGATCGCAGCGGAGATGGGCAGCAGCACCTACGCTACCATCGTCAGCGATCTGCCGGTCGGGCTGAAATGGCTCTCGGCATCGCTCTCCGGCGACGCCTATCTCGCCGGTTCGACCGCGAACATCGTCAGCCGCACCCGCGACAGCGATCGCGTCATCGCCGAGCGTGTCCTGCTGGCGCCGGGCGATGTCGATGACGATGGCCGCGCCGCGACGATCGTCGTACGCGGTGTCGCCGAGGTGCAGGCCGGCATGCCGGTGCCGAGCACGTTTTCGCATGCGGTGATGCTGACCGTCGAAGGGCGCCGGTTCGGCGCTTTCACGCCCTACGCGGAGGACCTTGAATCCACGCCGCCCGGCGGCGGCACGGGCACCATCACGAAGACCGGCACGCCGACCGAGGTAACCGCCGATCCGGATGCATGCATGCCCGATCCGGCGGACCCCGGCCGTCCGGAGCGTGGCGAGGCCTGCCTGTCCGCCCAGGCCGTGGTCTATTGCGGCGAGGAGGATGGCGAATACACCGTGATCGTCACCGGCGAGACGGCCTCGCCGGACTTCGTGGTCATCAATGTGCTGACGCCGGGCGTTGCAATCGATGTCGGCGGGTCGCCGGAGGTCTCCGTCGCGGTGCCCGTGGTCGCCGGCACCTACTACGCTGAACTGGTGGTTACTGGCGCAGCGCCCGGCACCGCGATGACGCTGGCCATCGAGGGTGACGGCGATGTCGGCGTTGTCGAGGACCTGCCCGACGGCTTTGCCCTGTGCTGTGCCACCGAGCTGGTCGTCGTCATTCCGCCGGACTGCGAGGAACGGCCCGAACCTGAACCCGAGCCGGAACCGGTCTGGGACCTGAAGATCGAGAAGATCTTCGACGACGAGGAGCCTTGCGAGGGCGGCAGGGCGTGTCAGTTCAGGCTCAAGGTCACCAACGAGGGACCCGATCCGCATGGCGGCGACGTGGCGATCCGGGACAGCAACGAGGGCAAGCCCTTCGTCTTCGCGCCGTTCACCGCGCCCGCCCCATGGTCATGCACCGGCGACGAAAGCACGCTCGAGTGCACTTATCCCGATGCCGATCTGCCGGTCGGCGGCTTCGTCGAGATACCGGTGCGGGTGGTCTCGCTGTTGCGGGTTGCCGGGCCGGTCGAGATCGAGAATTGCGGCGAGATCGTCCAGCCAGCCGACAGCAAGGACACGAACGCACTCAACGATCGCGGCTGCGCCGTTTCGCCGGTACCCGAGCCGCCGGTCACCGAAACACCGCCGGAAGACGCACCCGCTCCACCCGACGATGATCCGGCCCCGCCCGACGATGTGATCACGCCGGACGATGACGACACCCCCGAACCGCCTGCGCCGGTCGACCTGTCGATCACCAAGACCGCACCCAGCAGTTGCCGTGGCCGCGAGGAATGCGCCTTCACCGTGACGGTGCGCAACGCGGGCGAATCCACCTATGAGGGAACGCTCGTCGTCTCCGACGTGCCGGGCGCGAACGGTGTCACCTATGCCGGCCATTCACCGTCCGACTGGACCTGCACACGCGCCGCCCGCGGTGTGGTCTGCGCCCGGTCGGACACGGTGCTGGCGCCCGGCGAATCGCTCTCGCTGACCATCCGGTTCAACGTGCCCGACAGTTCCAGCCTGCGCCGCACCGGACTTGAGAACTGCGCCTATCTGGGCGGCGAACCGGCCGGTCCCGTCGGTGGTGCGGACGTGCGCGCCGTGCAGCGGGCCTTGCGGGACTTCGGCTACGACCCCGGTCCCGTCGATGGCGCCTTCGGCCCGCGCACGGCACAGGGCCTGCGCGATTTCCAGCGCAACAACGGACTTTCCGTGACCGGGACGATCACGCCGGAGACCATCGAGCGCCTCGGGCTGAGCGGTCCCGAGGAACTGTCGGAGCCATACAGCGACGCCTTCGCCGACGACAACGCCTACTGCGTGCGCACCAATATCGCCGTGCCGCCGCCGCCGGCCTGCGGTCCCGGCGAGCAGCTTCGCAACGGCCGCTGCGTGTCGATCTGCCCGCGCGGGCAGGAATTCCGCAACGGCCGCTGCCGTGCTCGCGTCATCCAGTGCCCGCAGGGCCAGGAGTTCCGCAGTGGCCGCTGCCGCGACATTCGCTGTCCGGCCGGCCAGGAGCTGCGTAACGGGCGCTGCCTGGCCATCCGGTGTCCTGCCGGTCAGGAGTTCCGCAACGGTCGCTGCCGGCCGATCCGCGACACCGCTCCGCAGTGCCCGCAAGGTCAGGTGTTCCGCGACGGGCGCTGCCGCGACGTCGTGCAGCGTTGCCCGCAGGGCCAGATCCTGCGCGGTGACCGCTGCGTGCCCGTGCTGCGGTCCTGCGAGCCTGGTGAAGTGCTGGTCAACGGGCGCTGCGTCAAGCTGCAGATCCGCATCCCCAACTTCGGCACGATCGAGATCGAGTAGCGGTAGGCCTGACTAAGTCGTCAGCTAAGCTGTCCGGTCTGGCGCAGGACGTAGGAGATTACCTGCGCGACGGCGGTGTAGAGCTCCTCGGGGATGGTCTCGTCCAGTTCCACCCGCGACAGGGCGGCCGCCAGCACCGGATTCTCCTCGATCGTCACGCCATGCTGTTCGGCGGTTTCGACGATGTGACGCGCGAGTTCGCCATGCCCCTTGGCGAGAACCGTCGGAGCTTCCCCATCCGCCTGATCGTAGCCGAGCGCGATGGCGATTGTGGGTTCCTGCTTGTCATCCTTGGTGCCGGTCATGGCGTCATCCTGTTCGATCGACGAAGCGGCCGGAGGCGGCTGCGCCGTCGGGCGGTGGCGCCTGGCCTGTGAGGACGGCCATCTCATCGATCTCCAGTTGCGCGGCGGCGAGCGCATCGCCAAGCTCGGTCAGGCCGGCGCGCAGGCTTGCCGCCGTCTCGTCGCGTTCGGCCCACACCGTCACGGATACCTGCCGGGCGATGTAGGTGACCATGGCCTCCACGGACCCGGTTTCGGCCAGATCGAGCGCGAAACGAACACGCCAGATGCGTTCGTCCCCATGATCCTTTCGCCGGCTCTCTTCCTGGGCGATGCGGATCGCCAGCGTGGCGGTCTCCTGACCGCGCGCCAGCGGCAATTCGATCTGCAGCGTGCGCGGCTGGGCATCCGTGGCGGCGTCGGCGCGCGGGGCACCGTCGCTGTCCGGCAGGTTGGCGATCTGCAGCAGCCGCAGCCGTGCAAGTGTTGCCTCGCTGCCGGCAAGCAGCGCCCGCGCGATTTCCTCCGCGCCTGCCGAAACCGGCAGCGTCGCGGTGGCGGGTTGCTGCGCTTGCGGCATGCCGCCCCGATCGGGCGGAGGCGCCGTACCGGCTGCGCGCGGCATCGCCTGCGCGGCCTTGTCGCCGAGAAAGCCCTGCAACAGTCCGCGCAGCGCCAGCAGGGCCGCCTTCTGGTCACCTGTCACGACTTGCCCGCGCGCCAGGGCCGCTTCGAGGAACGGCCCGGCCCGCGCAACGCTTGCGCGCAGACCAGCCGGGTCGGAAACCGCCGCCGGGGTGACCCGCAGACCGAACAAGTGACGCGCGGCCGCCTCGATGGCTGGCGGCAACGTCGCTCGCTGTGGCTGTGCAATGAGTGCCGCGAGGTCCGCGAACAGGCCCGCCGGTCCGGCCTGCGCGGCCGCTGCCGCGGTCTTGGCCTGGGCCACCGCCAGCGGTGCGGAGGCGCGTGGCGCGTGCGGATCGGCCAACGTTGCAGGAGTCCGGGCTGCACCGGAGGACGTGACCGTCTGCGCCGGGGGTGAGGATATTGTGCTGGCAGGGCCTTGCGCGGGTGGTGGCGAGGCGACGCGAGCACCCGCGCTGTTTGGCGCCGGAGACGGCGGAGCCTGCACGGCTTGTGGCGATGGCTGGACGCCCGTGGGTTGCGAGGGGGCTGGGGGCTGTCCGGACGTCGTTGGTGGTGACGGCTGGGCAGCAGCCCCGGTCGCGATCTGGACCGCAGCGCCGGGCTGACCGGATGCGGCGGGCGGGGCAGCGACGGCTGGTCGCGCCGGGGCGGGGGATGGTTGGTTTCCGCCCGTCGTGGCCGGTCCTCGCGACGACTGTGCGGCAGGACTGGAAACCCCGCTTGCCGCCGTTGTGGGCGCTGTCTGTTGTCGGCCTGAAGCCGATTGCACGACCGATTGGGTTGGCGTGGGACGTGCCGCGGCCCCTGGCGGCGCGGTCCCCTGTGGCGCGAGCGACTGGCCGGGCGGTGGTTGGGGCGTGGCGCCGGGTGGAACCTGTGCCACCGCGCGTGGGGCCGGCTGTCCGGTAGCGCTCGCCGCCGGCCGCAAGGTCACGGCATTGGCGTTGCGCTCGACGGTGAAGGTCACCATCGTTCCGGGACGTAGCGCCAGCGTCGTCGCCACATCGACAACGGCGCGGCCGATGGCGAGCCGCACACCATCGGCAAGTACGGCCTGGATGCGTGCACGCACCGTATCGCCATGCTTCAGTCCGGCAAGCGCCTGCGCCAGCGTGACCTGGGCGCCGGCGTTCGCCGGGCCGCTGGGAGGCAGGCCGCCGATCGCCATCCCCCGGCCCCCTCAGGTGTCCGAAGAGGTTGCAAAGAACGCGTCGACTGTATGGATGATATTGCGGTCGATCTCGCCGATGGCGTCGGTGTCGCGTCCCTCATAGACGATCTCGCCGAGGATGCAGCGGATCACATTGAGGCGCATGCGCAGCTTGTCGTTGGCCCGCACCACGGTCCACGGCGCGTGCACGCTGTCGGTCCGCCGCAGCATGGTGTCGCGCGCCCGCGTATAGTCGGACCACAGGCCGAGCCCCTCGATGTCGATCGGCGACAGCTTCCATGTTTTGAGCGGATCGTGGCGGCGCGAATGCAGCCGCTTGAGCTGCATCTCGCGGCCCACGTCGAGCCAGAACTTGACGAGACGGATGCCGTCGTCGGCCAGCATGCGTTCGAACACCGGTGCCGCCTGCAGGAATTCCGCCGTCTGCTCCGGTGAGGCGAAGCCCATCACCGGCTCGACCCCGGCACGGTTGTACCAGGAGCGGTCGAAGATCACGATGCGCCCCTTGCTCGGCATCTGCGATGCATAGCGCTGGAAGTACCATTGCCCGGCTTCGGTCGGTGTCGGCTTGGACAGCGCCACAACGCGGGCATGGCGCGGATTGAGGTGCTGCATGATGCGCAGGATGGTGCCGCCCTTGCCGGCCGCATCGCGCCCTTCGAAGATGATTGCCAGGCGCTCGCCGGTTGCGCGTACATGACGTTGCAGTTTCAGCAGTTCGATCTGCAGATGGCGCAGTTCCTTCTCGTAGCGCTTGCGCTTCATGCGCTTGTCGTAGGGGTATCCGCCGGACCGGAACGCCGCGTCGGCGATCCAATCGGGCAGGTCGGGGCTGTCGATATCGAAGCCGGGGATTTCCTCTTGTGCCTGCGGCTCGTTTTGCTGCGCCATGGACCCGCTCCACCCGATCTGGCGCGACACCGGTATGCACGGCCGGTTGTCGCGGTGGTCTTTGTTGCCCGGCGAGTGTAGAGAATTTGCCGGGAAAGTCTTGCGCGGTGTCGCAAGGCCGGTCCCGACCGATGCGGAACGCAGCCATGACCCAGTCCGAAACACCGGCCGTTCGCGAGGCGCCAAGCTGGCTGGCGCGCGTCGTTGCACGCGCCGGCCCGGCGACCGGCGTGTTCCTTGGCGCCGTCTCGGTGCTCGGCCTGTGGGTCGCGTTCGGCAATCTGCCGGGATCGGTCGCGCTGCTGCTGTCTGCGGGTGCCGCCGTTATCGCGTGGGCCTTTTCCGGACCGGTCCGCGCGGTGCAGGCGGTCGCCGCCGCGCCGCCGCGCGCGACCCGTGCCGCCGGCGAGGCGGCCCTGCTCGATGCGGTGCTCGCCAACCTGCCCGAGCCGGTTCTCATCGTCGATGACGCCATGCGCATCCGGGTCATGAACCGGGCGGCCACCGACAGCCTCGGCACGCACGCCAAGCGCGCGCCGTTCGCCTTCGCGGTGCGCGCGCCGCAGGTCGCGGAAGCCGTGGAGGCGGTGCTGGCCGGCGCCGAACCGGCCACGGTGACCTACTACGAGAAAGTGCCCGTGGACCGCTGGTTCGAGGCCCATGTCTGCCTCATCGAGAACGCCGATGCGACACCGGAAGCCGGCAATCGCGTGCTGGTCTATCTGCGCGATCTCACCCAGCAGCAGCGCACCGAGCTTATGCGTTCGGACTTCATCGCCAATGCCAGTCACGAGCTGCGCACGCCGCTGGCCTCGGTGACCGGTTTCATCGAGACCCTGCAGGGCCCGGCACGCAACGATGCCGAGGCCCGCGAGCGCTTTCTCAACATCATGGCGGTGCAGGCCAACCGCATGTCACGGCTGATCGATGACCTGATGTCGTTGAGCCGGATCGAGCAGAAGGTGCATCTGCGTCCGGGCGACCGGGTCAACCTGGACCAGGTGGTCGGGCATGTACGCGACTCGCTGGCGCCGATTGCCGAGGAGAACGGTGTCGAGATTGTCGTCGAAGCGACCGACCGCGCTCTTGAGGCGGCTCCCTCCGTCGTGCTCGGCGATCAGGACGAACTGACCCAGGTGGTGCAGAACCTGGTCGAGAATGCCATCAAATACGGCAAGTCGGGCGGTCGCGTGGAACTGACGGTCGACCGCATTGGCGCGCCGGGTGGCGGCCCGGGGCAAATCGAAATCAATGTCCGCGATCACGGACCGGGCATCGCGCCGGAGCATCTGCCGCGGCTGACCGAACGGTTCTACCGTGCCGATGTCGAGTCCAGCCGCGAGACCGGGGGAACCGGTCTGGGGCTGGCCATCGTCAAGCACATCCTTAACCGGCATCGCGGCACGCTGAGTGTCGACAGCACGGTCGGCCAGGGCGCGCTTTTCAGCATCCGTCTAGATGCAGCTCCAAGTGCATGAAGTCTCCGGGTTTTGCAGTGTGATGACGGGAAAATTGATTATATATCAATATCTTATTTTGTCATTGAACTGTAATTAAAGCGTCATATAAAACCTAAGCAAGGCTCCTAGAGTCGCCGCTGCTCGCCGCTATGAGCGCGCGCAAACAGCCGTTTGGTTGCCGGGCCGGTCGTGGGAAGATTCGTCGCGACCGACGACCACGAACCGGGGACTTTGGCGGCATCCATTTCTAGGACAGGAGAGTCGTCGTGAAGACTACTGCCATGACTGCCGCTGCCGCGCTTGCGGTTACCGGCATTTTCGTAGCCGCGCCCGCGCAGGCGCGCGACCAGGTTCAGGTTGCCGGTTCGTCGACCGTGCTTCCCTACGCCAAGATCGTCGCCGAGAACTTCGGCGAGGCGTTCCCGCAGTTCAAGACGCCGGTCGTCGAGTCTGGCGGTTCGTCCGCCGGACTGAAGGAATTCTGCCGCGGTGTCGGACCGGAGTTCATCGACGTGGCCAATGCTTCGCGCGCCATCCGCGAGAAGGAAGTCAAGGCCTGCGCCGAGAACGGCGTCACCGAGATTCAGGAAATCCGCATCGGGTATGACGGCATCGTGTTCGCCACCGACATCAACGGCCCGGACTTCGAGCTGACGCCGGCCGATGTGTACAAGGCGCTTGCCGCCCAGCGTATCGTCGACGGCCAGAAGGTCGACAACCCGACGAAGAAGTGGTCGGACGTCGACGGCAAGTTCCCCGAGTGGGACATCGCCGCCTACATCCCCGGCGAGAAGCACGGCACCCGCGAAGTGTTCGAGGAGAAGGTCCTTCTCGTTGGCTGCGAGGAAGTCGGCGACTTCAAGGCGTTCCAGGACATGGGCATGGATGAGGATGCTGCCGAGAAGGCCTGCATCGCGGTCCGCAAGGACGGTGGCACGGTCGACATCGACGGTGACTACACCGAGACCCTGGCGCGCATCGACTCCAACAAGACCGGCGTTGGCGTCTTCGGCCTGGCGTTTTACGAGAACAACGCCGACAAGCTGAAGGTCGCGACCATCAACGACATCGTTCCGACCACCGAGTCGATCGCCACCGGCGAGTATCCGGTCTCCCGCCCGCTGTTCTTCTACGTCAAGAAGGCGCACCTGGGCGTGATCCCCGGCCTGAACGAGTATGTCGAGTTCTTCATCTCCGATGCCATGACCGGCCCGGACAGCCCGCTGGCCGAGTACGGCCTGGTCGCGGCTCCGGACGGCGAGCGTGACGCGGTGCGTGACGGCTTCGCCGCCGGCAACACGATGTAAGACTTGAAAAACTGATCCGCGTCGGCGCGTGGCCCGGTCAACGGATCGCGCGCCGACGCAAATCAGCGCCGAGTATCAAATCAGTGCTGAGTATGAGGCGCAGACCGTCGGCCCGGCAGGGATGCGGGGATAGAAGGTCTCCAGCGATTGCCCGCGTGCGAACAGGGCCGCGCTTGCGACGCTAACGATTGAGATCGGGGACGGCCGACAATCGCCGATATCCGATCGTTGCTCGAACAGGTTGGGGTGGCGAGCGTGAACGTCTTTCTCATTATCGGCGTCGTTCTGGCGATCGGCGTTGCCGGATTGATCGCCGGGCGCGTTCGCGCCATCGCCCTGGTTGACGGCGTTACCGCCAGACTTCATTCGCGGCCCGGCTATTACGGCTCCGGCGTTCTCGTCTGGGCGGTCGTCCCGGCCCTGCTCTTCATGAGCGTCTGGCTGGTGGCGGCGCCCATCGTCATCGAGAACTCGGTGCGCAACAACTTCCCCAGCGAGGTTCTGGAAGGACCGCGCTCGCAGCAGAACCTGGCCATGGGCATGGTGCGTTCCATCGGCGACGGCATCCGTCTGCTCGATGAGCGCGAGAAGCAGCAGTTGACCGCCGGCTTCGTCGCGCTGCGCCCGCTGCTGGCCGACAAGGGCGTCGCGCTCGCCTCGAACGGCGAGGACTACATGGTGGATGCGGCGGTCCGGCTGAACGCCATGAGCGATACCAGCCGCCTTGCCTTGACGGTCCTGACATTCCTGATTGCCAGCGCCGGTTTCGCGCTCTCCTATTTCCGGATCAATCCGCGCCAGCGCGCCCGCAACCTGGTCGAACGCGCGGTGCTCGCCGGCCTCATCGTGTCGTCATCGATCGCCATCCTGACCACCGTCGGCATCATCCTGTCGATGCTGTTCGAAACGATCAATTTCTTCGGCTACGTGCCGCCCGCCGACTTCTTCTTCGGCACGGTCTGGGATCCGCGCTTCGCGGCGGCAGACGATCCCGACGCGGCCGGGCAGTTCGGCCTCATCCCGCTGATGGCCGGCACGCTCTACATCGCCTTCGTGGCGATGCTGGTAGCGGTGCCGATCGGCCTGTTCGCGGCGATCTACCTGTCGGAATACGCCGGCCCCACGATGCGCGCCATCTCCAAGCCGCTGCTGGAGGTGCTCGCCGGCATTCCGACCATCGTCTACGGCTTCTTCGCGCTGATCACCGTGGGTCCGCTGCTGCGCGATCTCAGCGCGCAGATTTCAGGACTTGCAAGCGGCGGCGACTTCAGCCCCTTCATCCAGGCCCAGAGCGTGATCACCGCCGGCCTGGTGATGGGCATCATGGTGATCCCATTCGTATCGTCGCTGTCCGACGACATCATCAACGCGGTGCCGCAGGCCCTGCGCGACGGATCCTACGGACTGGGCGCGACCCAATCGGAGACCATCCGCAGGGTGGTGCTGCCGGCGGCCCTTCCGGGCATTGTCGCAGCCCTGCTGCTGACTGCCTCGCGCGCCATCGGCGAGACGATGATCGTGGTGCTCGCCGCCGGCATCGCCGCCAAGCTGACGATCAACCCGTTCGAGGCGATGACCACGGTGACGGTGAAGATCGTCAGCCAGCTCACCGGCGACCTTGAATTCACCTCGCCGCAGACGCTTGTGGCCTTCGCGCTCGGCATCACGCTGTTCTTCATGACGCTCGCGCTGAACGTGGTGGCGCTCTACATCGCCAGGAAGTACCGGGAGCAGTACGAATAATGACCGAGATCACCTCTCAGGCGCCGCCCGTTGCGGCTCCCGGCGCGGCCAAGCCACGCCGCGATATCGGTCTCAAGCGGCGCTACGCCGCCGAGCGCCGCTTTCGCGCCTACGGCCTGATCGCCATCGCGCTCGGCTTGTCGTTCCTGGTGTTCCTGCTGCTGACGGTGGTGCTGAACGGCTACACCGCGTTCCAGCAGACCAACATCCAGCTCGACATCACCTTCGACGAGAGCGTCATCGATCCCAACGGCGAGCGCGAGACCAACGAGATGGCGCTGCTCACCGCCAATTATCCGCGGCTGGCGCGCAATGCCATCGTCGCCGCGCTTGGTGTCGATCCGGAAAACCGCACCCAGGTGCGCGCTGCCAACGGGCTGATTTCCGCCGGCGTGCGCGGCCAGTTGCGTGACATGGTGGTGGCCGATCCGGGCATCATCGGCACCACGCAGACCATCTGGGTGCTGGCCCACGGCGACGTCGATTCCGCCTACAAGGGCCAGATCGACCTGTCCGTTGACGAGAGCCGCCGCAAGGTCTCCGACCAGCAGGTCGCCTGGATGCGTCAGCTCGAGGCCGAGGGCAAGCTGGTGGCCAAGTTCAATACCGGACTGTTCGTCAACGGTGCATCGAGCCGGCCGGAGACCGCCGGTCTCGGCGTGGCGATCATCGGCTCGTTCTACATGATGCTGATCGTGCTGGTGCTGGCGCTGCCGATCGGCGTGGCC
Source organism: Tepidamorphaceae bacterium (assembly GCA_028279445.1). Lineage (GTDB taxonomy): Bacteria > Pseudomonadota > Alphaproteobacteria > Rhizobiales > Tepidamorphaceae > JANQNT01. The sequence goes on from JANQNT010000014.1 coordinate 47,289, forward strand.
GCCTCGATCTATCTTGAGGAATTCGCGCCGAAGAACCGCTTTACCGACCTGATCGAAGTCAACATCAACAACCTCGCCGCGGTGCCCTCCATCGTCTACGGCCTGCTGGGGCTTGCGATCTTCATCAATTTCGTCGGCCTGCCGCGTTCAGCCGCGCTTGTCGGCGGACTGGTGCTGACGCTGATGACCCTGCCGACGATCATCATCGCCACGCGTGCGGCTCTCAAGGCGGTGCCGCCGTCGATCCGCGAGGCGGCGCTTGGCGTCGGCGCATCGAAGATGCAGATGGTGTTCCACCACGTGCTGCCCCTGGCCACGCCGGGTATTCTCACCGGCACCATCATCGGCCTTGCCCAGGCGCTGGGCGAGACCGCGCCGCTGCTGCTGATCGGCATGGTCGCCTTCGTGGTCGACTATCCCAGCACGCCGATGGACCCGTCCACGGCGCTGCCGGTGCAGATTTTCATGTGGGCCAACCAGGCAGAGCGCGCCTTCGTGGAACGCACCTCCGGGGCGATCATCATCCTGCTGTCGTTCCTTGCGGTCATGAACATCACGGCGATCCTGCTGCGCCGCCGCTTCGAGCGGCGCTGGTAGGCAACGCCATCGGCCAGCGAGCATTGGCTGGATTGGGATCAATCGGGAAAGGTATCCGAAGATGAGTGTCGCTGAAGCGGAGTCCGGGCCGGCAGCCGCATCGTCCTTCCAGACGGTGATGAGCGGTCCCGCACCGGAGCACGTCAAGATGATCGGCAACAATGTCAGCGTGTTCTACGGCGAGAAGCAGGCGCTGTTCGATGTCAGCCTGCAGATCGGGGATCGCGAGGTGACCGCGCTGATCGGGCCTTCGGGCTGCGGCAAGTCCACCTTCCTGCGCTGCCTCAACCGGATGAACGACACCATCGACATATGCCGGGTGACGGGGCAGATCGAACTCGATCAGGAGGACATCTACGATCCTGCAATCGACGTCGTCGAGCTGCGCGCGCGGGTCGGCATGGTGTTCCAGAAGCCGAACCCGTTCGCCAAGTCGATCTACGAGAATGTCGCCTATGGCCCGCGCATCCACGGCCTGGCCGGAACGAAATCCGACCTCGACGACATCGTCGTTTCCAGCCTCAAGAAGGCCGGGCTCTATGACGAGGTCTCCGACCGCCTGCACGAGCCGGGCACCGGGCTGTCCGGTGGCCAGCAGCAGCGCCTGTGCATCGCCCGCGCCATCGCCGTCAATCCGGAAGTCATCCTGATGGACGAGCCGTGCTCGGCGCTCGACCCGATCGCCACGGCCAAGGTCGAGGAACTGATCGACGAATTGCGCGAGAATTACTCCATCGTCATCGTGACCCACTCGATGCAGCAGGCGGCGCGCGTGTCCCAGCGCACCGCCTTCTTCCATCTTGGCATTCTCGTCGAGGTGGGAGATACCGACCGCATGTTCACCAATCCGCAGGAACAGCGGACTCAGGACTACATCACCGGTCGCTTCGGCTGAGGCCGCCGAAGTCAACGACAGGAGATCACCCATGTCGGACCATATCGTCACCAGTTACGACAACGAACTGCGCGATCTTGCGGTGCGGATCACGCAGATGGGCGGGATGTGCGAGAAATCGCTCACCGACGCCATCATGGCGCTGAAGAAGCAGGACACCGAGCTTGCCCTGACCGTCATCGACGAGGACGAGGCGATCGACGAGCTGGAGCGCGCCGCCGAGGAGCATGCGGTGCAGATGATCGCGCGGCGCCAGCCGATGGCCAACGACCTGCGCGAGATCGTTGCCGCGGTGAAGATCGCCGCCGACCTGGAGCGCATCGGCGATCTCGCCAAGAACATCGCCAAGCGGGTCATGGCGCTGCAGGACCAGGTGCAGCCGGCGCGCATCATCCACGGCATCGACCACATCTCCGACATCGCCCTGCAGCAACTCAAGGACGTGCTCGATGCCTATACCAGCCGCGACACCGAGAAAGCGGGCATCGTCTGGCATCGCGACAGTGCGCTGGACGCCGTCTACACCTCGATCTTCCGCGAACTGCTGACCTACATGATGGAGGATCCGCGCAACATCACCTTGTGCACGCATCTGCTGTTCGCGGCCAAGAACATCGAGCGCATCGGCGATCATGCCACCAATATCGCCGAGAACATCCACTTCCTGGTGACCGGCGAGACGCTGACCGGCGAACGTCCGAAGGACGATGCATCCAGCCTCGCGGTCGCAACCGAAGTGGCGAAGTGACCATCGCGGCTGTGGAGCTTTAGACCATGGGTGCCAGTGTCCTGATCGTCGAGGACGAGGAACCTCTCGCCCTGATGCTGCGCTACAATCTGGAGGCTGAGGGCTACTCGGTCGAAACGGTTGCGCGCGGCGACGAGGCGGACGTGCGCATGCGCGAGTTCGCCCCCGACATCCTGCTGCTCGACTGGATGCTGCCGGGTCTGTCGGGCATCGAGCTGTGCCGGCGGCTGCGCGCGCGCGACGAGACCCGTAATCTGCCGATCCTGATGCTGACCGCGCGCGGCGAGGAGAGCGAACGCATTCGCGGTCTGGCCACCGGCGCTGACGACTACGTGGTCAAGCCGTTCTCGGTCCCGGAGTTGCTGGTGCGCATCAAGGCGCTGCTGCGCCGCTCGCGTCCGGAACTGATGACCGACGTGCTCAGCGCCGGCGACATCCAGCTCAACCGCGACACCCACCGCGTCGAGCGGGCCGGGCGCGAGGTGCATCTGGGTCCCACCGAATTCCGGTTGCTGGAGTTCCTGATGCGCACGCCGGGGCGCGTGTTCTCGCGCGAGCAGTTGCTCGACGGGGTCTGGGGCCGCGATGTCTATGTCGACGAGCGCACCGTGGACGTGCATGTGGGCCGCCTGCGCAAGGCGATCAACCGCGGCCGCGTCAAGGACCCGATCCGTACCGTGCGCGGTGCCGGTTACGCCTTTGACGACCGCTTCGCGGTGCGCTAGCGCGGTTTGTTCCGCTCACGCCAGTTCGCCCGGACAATGTCCGCGCTCACGGCTCCGCGAGGGCGCCCTGACCGGGCGGGCGCACGGTCGTGCGCCTGGGTGCCCAACGCTCCGCCGATGCGGGGAACGAACTCAGACACGCGACTGCGTGTCCGCGCGAAAGCGCGCCCTCGCGGAGGCGGTGAGCCATAGTGAACTCGCCGTGAGCGGAATAATAAGCGGCCGGGCGCACGGTCGCGCTTGCCGGCTTCGCCGGATGAGAGAACCAAAAGGCACATCGGATCGAACGCTCGGGTGCCTCAAACTCAATCCGAGCAGGACGATGCCGTGAGGCCCGAAAAGTGGGAACCGGTTTTCGGACAAGCCGAACGGCCAGCAAAAAACCTACCTACCGATCCCGCCGCCGGTCGTTCGATGGCTGATAGGCGATGCGGGCGTGGTGTTCGCAGTAGGAATTTCCCGGATCGCAACTGCGGCCGCAGAAATAGAAGTCGTCCTGCGTGGGATCGCCGATGGGCCAGCGGCAACGCCGTTCGTTCAGGTCCATGATCGATGCACGTTCCTCGACCGGGATGAACAGTTCCTCGATCACCGGGCGCGGCGCCGGGCGCGCCACGACGGACTGTTCCTCGACCGTATCGATCCTGAGCGCGGCGTTTCCGGAGAACTGCGGCACCCGCATCACCGGCTTGGCGCGCGGCCTCGCGCGCGGACGCGGCGTGCTGGAGCGGGTGCTCTTGGCGCGCCCAGCAAGGCCCAACCGGTGTACCTTGCCGATCACCGCGTTGCGCGTCACGCCACCCAGTTCGTTGGCGATCTGGCTTGCGCTCAGGCCATCCGCCCAGAGCTTCTTGAGCAACTCAACGCGATCGTCCGTCCAGCTCATGCTGTGCGCCTCCTCATGCCGCATGGCGCCGGACAATCGTCCACCTGCCGTTCCGCCGCTTCACGGAATCCGCCTACGCTCGCAATCCGGTCGCCCGGTGCGAAAAGACGATGACTAGGTGTTTGAACTGTCCGCCGCACAATATGTGGTGTGCTGACGGGGAAGTTACATTAACGTTGGACTCGCCCGCAAGAGTCCGCGCGAAAAGAAAGAGCCTTTTCCCCAATTGCCCTCGCCGGGCGGGGAACGGCGGGGAAAACCGGGCGATTCCCATGTCGTGCCGGCCAGTGTCGCGGGTTTGACTTGCACGGCGAACAAAATACAATATGCGCCCATCGAGTGCGCCGCCCGGCCGGGGCGGCGTCTTTCGTTTTGGGGCTGCGCGCCTGGCGCCGATGGCGCGCCTGAGGCGCGTCGATCGCGGTCTGCGCGGCCCGCACGCGACGACACCGCAGAGACTTAGTGACAATGGGTAACCTGCGGGAGGACCAGTACGATGATCTCTCCGTTGCTTCCGACCTATGCGCGCGCCGACCTTGCATTCGAGCGCGGCGAGGGCGCGCGCCTCTACACGGCTGACGGGACCGAATACCTCGACTTCGCCGCCGGCATCGCCGTCAACGCCCTTGGCCATGCGCACCCGCATCTGGTGTCTGCTCTGAGCGAGCAGGCGGGCAAGCTCTGGCACGTCTCCAACGCGGTGCGCATCCCGCAGCAGGAACGCCTTGGCGAGCGCCTCGTCGAGGCGACCTTCGCCGACACCATGTTCGTCACCAATTCCGGCGCCGAGGCGATCGAGTGCGCGGTCAAGATGGCACGGCGCTATCACTGGTCCAGGGACGAGGGCCAGCGCTATCGCCTGATCACCTTCGAGGGCGCCTTCCATGGCCGCACGCTGGCGGCGATCGCCGCCGGCGGACAGGACAAGTATCTGGAAGGCTTCGGCCCGCCGACGCAAGGGTTCGACCAGGTGGCGTTCGGCGACATCGAGGCGGCACGCGACGCGATCACCGCCGAGACCGCCGGCATCCTGATCGAACCGGTGCAGGGCGAGGGCGGCCTGCGGGTCGTGCCGGCCCGGATGCTGCGCGCCTTGCGCGAGCTGTGCGACGAGCACGGGTTGTTGCTGATCCTCGACGAGATCCAGTGCGGCGTGGGCCGCACCGGTCATCTGTTCGCCTACCAGCCGGCCGGCATCTCACCGGACATCATGGCGATCGCCAAGGGCATTGGCGGCGGCTTTCCGGTCGGCGCGTGCCTGGCCACCGAGCAGGCCGCCAGCGGCATGACCGCCGGCACGCACGGCTCCACCTTCGGCGGCAATCCGCTGGCCTGCGCGGTCGCCAACGCGGTGCTCGACGTGGTGCTCGCCGACGGCTTTCTGGAACAGGTGCGCGACATCGCGCTGCGCCTGCGCCAGGGCCTGGCCGGGTTGCAGGACGCGCATCCCGACGCCATCGAGGACATCCGCGGCGAGGGACTGATGCTGGGCATCAAGTGCCGCGACGCGACGGCCAACCGCGATGTGCTCGCCGCCCTGCGCGAGCGTCACATGCTGGCGGTGGGCGCCGGCGAGAACGTCGTGCGGCTGCTACCGCCGCTGATCATCGATGACAACGATGTGGCGCTGGCGCTGGAACGCCTCGATGGCGCGTTCACAGCCGTCGCATCCGCCGGTCTGGAGGGTGCCGCATGACGACGCGCCATTTCCTCGACCTGCAGGAGCTCCCGGCCGACACCCTGCGCGGCATTCTCGACGCCAGCCGTGACATCAAGGCGAACGGCAAGGACTATCGTCCGCTGGCCGGCAAGGTGCTGGCGATGCTGTTCGAGCGGCCCTCGACGCGCACCCGCGTGTCCTTCGATGTCGGCATGCGCCAGCTCGGTGGCGAGACCATCTGCCTGTCGGCCGACGAGATGCAGCTTGGCCGCGGCGAGACCATCGGCGACACCGCGCGCGTGCTGTCGCGCTACGTGGACGCGATCATGATCCGCATTCTCGATCACGCCGCCCTGCAGGAACTGGCCGACAATGCCAGCGTGCCGGTGATCAATGGGCTGACGCGCGTCTCCCATCCCTGCCAGATCATGGCCGACGTGATGACCTTCGAGGAACATCGCGGACCCATTCGCGGCCGCACGGTGGCCTGGACCGGCGACGCCAACAACGTCACCACGTCCTGGGTGCACGCCGCCCAGCGCTTCGACTTCGCCCTGCGCATCGCCACTCCCGACGAGCTCAAGCCGGCTGCGGACCTGGTCGACTGGGTGCAGGCGAACGGCGCCCGCGTTGCCTTCACCGACGATCCCCGGGAGGCGGTGTCCGGCGCTGATTGCGTGGTCACCGATAGCTGGGTCTCCATGGGCGACAGCGACGGCCAGCGCCGCCACAACCTGCTCAAGCCCTATCAGGTGAACGCCGACCTGATGGCTAACGCCGATGCTGACGCGATCTTCATGCACTGCCTGCCCGCCCATCGCGGCGAAGAGGTCACCGACGAGGTGATGGACGGCCCGCAGTCGGTGGTGTTCGACGGGGCCGAGAACCGCCTGCATGCGCAAAAGGGCATTCTCGCCTGGTGTCTGGGCGAGGTATCCGCGTGAGCGTTTCATCGCCTGGCGCGGCGGCTCTGCCGGGTGACCTGGCCGATGTGGTCCTGCCCTTTTCGGTGCCGGCGCTGGACGTGCGCGGCCGCGTGGTGCGTCTCGGCGCGGTCGTCGACGACATCATCGCGCGTCACGCCTATCCCCCTGCGGTGTCGCGCTGCCTGGCCGAAGCGGTCGCGCTGACGACGCTGCTGGGCACGTCGCTGAAGTTCGACGGACGCTTTCTGATGCAGGCGCAGACCGACGGTCCTGTGTCGATGCTGCTGGTGGACTTCGAGACACCGGGCCGTCTGCGCGCCTGCGCGCGTTTCGACAAGGATGCGGTCGCGGCACTCCCCGCCGATGCCGCGGCCGGCGAGATGCTGGGCGCCGGCGCGCTGGCCATGACCATCGATCAGGGCCCGGACATGAACCGCTACCAGGGCGTCGTCGGGCTCGACGGCGGTTCGCTGGAAGACGCCGCGCACCAGTACTTCCGCCAGTCGGAACAGATCCCGACCTTCCTGCGGCTGACCGCGGCGCAGGTCTATGCGGGCGCCGGCGGCCCGCGCTGGCGCGCCGGTGGACTGCTGGTCCAGTACCTGCCCGACGGCGGCCCCGGCCGCGCCCCGGACCTGCCGCCGGGCGACGCGCCGGAGGACGCGGACGTGGCAAGTGCCGAGGACGCCGAGGCGGATGCCTGGCGCGAGGCGCGCCTGCTCGCCGCCACCGTCGAGCACCATGAGCTGGCCGACCCCTCGATGAGCTCGGAGGAACTGCTCTACCGGCTCTATCACGAGCGCGGCGTGCGGGTGTTTGAACCCACCGCCGTGGAGGAGCGTTGCCGCTGCTCGCGCGAACGCGTGCACGAGATGCTGGTCGGGTTTCCCGACGACGACCGCGCCGAAATGGTCCGCGAGGACGGACGCATCGAGGTCACCTGCGAGTTCTGCTCGCGCGCCTACGACTTCGCGCCCGATGAGTTCGGCGCCAGCTAAATTCCGCCCCGGCAGGCCTGCGTGAGCCGCTCCAGGAAGCCGATGCAGGCATCGACCTGCTCCACCGCAAGGAACTCGTTCGGCCGGTGCGCCTGCGCGATGTCGCCGGGGCCACACACGACCGTCGGCGTTCCGGCGCGTTGGAACAGGCCGGCTTCGGTGGCGTAGGAGACGGCCGAGGTCGCGTTGCTGCGGGTGAGCCGCTTGGCCAGCAGTTCGGCCGGCGAGCCGGGCTGCGGCGCGAGCCCGGGCGAGCTCAGCACCTCGGTGGTGACGATGTCGGCCTCGCCGGAGACCGCGCGCATCGCCGGCAGGATCTCCGACCGCGCGAAGGCCATGACCGCCTCCTGAATGTCGGCTGGCTGGTGTCCGGGCAAGGGACGCACTTCCCAGTCGATCCGGCACTGGCGCGGCACGATGTTGCCTGCGGTGCCGCCGGCGATCTGCCCCACGTGGATCGACGTGTAGGCCGGCTCGAAGCGCCCGCTCGGGTCGCCCTCGGCGATATAGGTCTCGCGAAGCCGCATCAACTCGCCGATGAAGCGCGACGCGGCGAAGATGGCGTTGCCGCCGGCCAGATCGAGCGAGGAATGGGATTCGTGGCCAGTGATCAGCGTCTCGAAGTCGTTGATGCCCTTGTGCGCATCGACCACCGCCATCATCGTCGGCTCGCCCACCAGCACCGCGAGAGGCATCGGCAGGTCCTGACCGAGCCGCGCGATCATCGGGCGCACGCCGGTGCAGCCGACTTCCTCGTCGTAGGACAACGCCAGATGGATCGGCGTCGACAGCGGCCTTTCGAGGAATGCCGGAACCATTGCCAGGCAGATGGCGACAAAGCCCTTCATGTCGCAGGTGCCGCGACCGTATAGGCGCCCGTCCTTCTCCACCACTTCGAAGGGATCGGTGTCCCAGGGCTGTCCCTCGACGGGAACGCAATCGGTGTGTCCGGACAGCGCGATGCCCGGCCGGTCGGTCGGGCCGATGGTGGCGAACAGGCTCGCCTTGCCGAGTGCCTCGTCGGTGGTGAGATGACTGTCCACCCCGAGCCCGTCGAGATAGTCGCGTACGAACGCGATCAGCTCCAGGTTCGATTTCTCACTGGTCGTGTCGAACGCGACAAGCCGCGCGATCAGCTCCTTGGCGGTGGTCTGGTTGGTCAAGGTCGGTAGTCTCCGGGAGAGTGAGGAGATTTCAGTGTAGGCGCGCGCTCGAACCGGTCAACGCGGCGAGCCTGCGTAAGGTTGTCCTTTTTGAACCGTATAAGCAGAAAATACGTATGTGCCTCAGGCGTGAACCGATTGCTTGGCCGGCTGTGCAAACGCGCCGGGACGGTGGGCAAAATGGTGGTGGATCGTTGCTTGTGATAGACAGACGACACCGCTCGCGTCGGGTTGCTCCCTCGCCCGGCATGCGCGGTTGGATGACGCAGACCAGGGATCGACGTGAAACCACCCGGTGAGATAACGGCGGCGACGCCGAGCAGTCTGGCCGCGCGGCTAGCGCGCGCCGGCGTCGGGCTTGCCCTGGTGGTGGCGATCCTGGGCGGTGCGGCCTTCGCGTATATCTATCTCGTCGAGACCAGGCCCGAGGTCCCGCGCCGCCCGCCGGTGGAGCGCGTCTGGGCCGTCGAGACGATTCCCGTCGCCTATACTGATCACCGTCCCTCGCTGGTGACCTACGGCACCGCCGCTCCGGCACGCCGGGTCGCCATGCGCGCGCTGGTGTCCGGTGAGGTCGTCGAGGTCGGACCGGCGCTGCGCGAGGGCGGCATCGTCGCCGAAGGCGACCTGCTGCTGCGCATCGATCCGTTCGATTACGAAGGTGCGGTCACCGAGGCACGCGCCAACCTCGCCGAGACCCGCGCGCGTCTGGTGGAGATCGAGGCGGAGATCGCTCAGGAGCAGGACGCGCTCGCCAATGCCCGCACCCAGTTGGAGATCGCGCGCCGCGATCTGCAGCGCGCCGAAGCCCTGCGCGGCCGCGGCACCATCTCCGAAAAGGCCGTCGACGATCGCCTGCTGCTGGTCAGCCAGCGCTCCGAGATGGTCACCCAGCGCGAGAACCAGTTGGTCGTCTACCGGGCCCGCGCCGAGCAGCAGCGCGCCAGCCTGTCGCGGCTCGAATGGCGGCTGCGCCAGGCCGAGCGCAATCTCGCCAACACCACGCTGCGCGCCCCGTTTGCCGCGTTCATCTCAGGTGTCGATGCTGAGGTCGGCCGCTTCGTCGGCGTCAATGACGCGGTGGCGATGCTCATCGACGCGACTGCGCTTGACGTGCGCTTCGTGCTCAGCGATGCCGAGTTCGGCCGTATTGCCGACGATGCCGGCTCGGTGATCGGCCGCCCGGTGACTGTGGTCTGGCACGCCGGCGACGCGCCGCGCAGCTTCGCTGCGACCGTGGAACGGGTCACCGCCGAAATCGATGCGGCACGCGGCGGCATCGAGGTGTTTGCGCGCATCTCCGACGACGCACTCAGGTCCGCCGCGCTGCTGCCGCGGCCCGGCGCCTTCGTCGAGGTGTCGATCGAGGACAAGGCCTATCGCGACGCCGCCCGCATCCCCGCCACCGCCATCTACGGCACCGACACGGTCTATGTGGTCATGGACGAGCGGCTGGCCCCCCGCCGGGTCGCGGTCATCGGCCGTGCCGGCAGCGACCTGCTGGTGCGTGGCGAGCTTGTCGAGGGCGAACGCGTGGTGGTCACCCGCATTACCGAAGCAGGCGAGGGCCTGAAGGTCCGCGAGCAGGGCGCAGAGGCCGGCGAAATGCCGGCCCCGGTCGCTGGCGCGGAAGGCGGAGCCGGCGGATGAGGAGCGAACCGCGCGGTGGCATTCTTGAGTTCTTCATCCATCACCGCAACGCCCACAACCTGCTGATGGCGATGATGATCCTGTTCGGGATCTTCGCCCTGATGCGGCTCAACACCCAGTTCTTCCCCACCGTCGACGTTCCCGCCATCACCGTCACCGTGCAGTGGTCCGGCGCCAGTGCGGAGGATGTCGAGAGCAATATTCTGGAAGCAATCGAGCCGAGCCTGCGTTTCCTCGATGCGCTCGACGAGATCACCTCCTACGCGCGCGAGGGCAGCGCGACGATCCGGCTCGAGTTCGAGCAGGGCGCCGACATGCAGAAGGCGCAGACGGATGTGGAGACGGCGCTGTCGCTGATCAAGACGCTGCCCGAAGATGCCGAGGAGCCGGAGGTGACGCGCCGCGTCTGGTACGAGTCGGTGGGAACCGTCTCGGTATCCGGACCCTTCTCCGAGGTCGCGATCCGCGCCTATGCCCGCCAGATCCGCGATGGTTTGCTGGACGCTGGCATCGACAGGGTCGATCTGACCGGCCTGCGCGACCGGGAGTTCCATGTCGCGATTCCCGAATGGCAGTTGCGGCGGCTGGGCCTGTCGGTCGGCGACGTGGCGACGCGCATCCGCGATGCCACCCGCGACATGCCGTTCGGCACGCTGGGCGGCGCCATCGAGAAGCAGTTGCGTTCGGTCTCTGACATCGACCGCCCCGACGAGATCGGCGACATCGAGGTGGTGTCCGGCATCACCGGCGAGAAGGTCTTTTTGCGCGATATCGCCGATATCGCGATCGCCTTCGACGAGGACCAGGCGATCGGGCTGCGCGGCACCGAGCGTGCCATCGAGCTCGATGTGCAGCGGGTGCTGGCATCCGACACGCTGGAGAGCCGGCAGATCCTGCTCGACTATTTCGCCAGTCTCGAAGGCCGGCTGCCGCCGTCGCTGAAGGTCGATCTCTACAATGTCCGCGCCGACCGGTTGCAGGAGCGCATCAGTCTTCTGGTCAACAACGGCATCCAGGGGCTGGCGCTGGTGCTGATTGCGCTGTTCCTGTTCCTCAATGCACGCGTTGCCTTCTGGGTCGCCGTCGGCATCCCCACCGCCGTCATGACGACGCTCGGACTGATGCTGCTCACCGGCCAGTCGATCAACATGCTGTCGCTGTTCGCGCTGATCATGATGCTCGGCATCATCGTCGACGATGCGATTGTCGTCGGCGAACACACCGCGACACGGTTTTCCGCCGGCGACCCGCCGGCGCTGGCCGCCGAGATCGGCGCCCGGCGCATGTTCTGGCCGGTGTTCGCCGCGACGCTCACCACCCAGGTCGCCTTCCTGCCGCTGTTCTTCATCAGCGACATCATCGGGCAGATCATGTCGGCCCTGCCGTTGGTGGTGATCGCGGCGCTGGTCGCCAGTCTGGTGGAGAGCTTCTTCATCCTGCCCGGCCATCTGCGCCACAGTCTGGGGTCCATGCGGGCCGAGCCGGGCCGCTTGCGCCGTTTCCTGGACCGCTGGTTCGAGGCCTTCCGGGAAGGCCCGTTCAGGGCGCTGGCGCATCTGACCTTCCGCTGGCGCTACGCCACCGTGGCGCTCGCGGTGGCCAGTCTGATCATCGCGCTCGGCGCGCTTTCCGGTGGGCGTATCGGTTTCCAGTTCTTCCCCTCGCCGGAGGCGGAACGCGTCACCGCCCGCATCGTCATGGCCGCCGGCACGCCGCAGGATGTGGTGCGCGATACCGTGGCCGAAGCGGAAGCTGCGCTGGAGCGGGCGGTGCAGCAACTGGCGCCGCCCGGTGAGGTTCTGATCGATGCGAGCTTCACCGAGCTTGGCGTGGCCGGAAACACCCGCGGGCTCAACGCGGCCCAGGTCACCGTGCACCTGACCGCGTCCGAAGTGCGCACCGTGCGCACCCGCGACATCATTGCCGAGTGGCGCAAGCAGACGCCAAGGATTCCCGGTGTCGAGACGCTCGTGATCATTGCGCCGCGCGGCGGTCCGCCCGGGCGCGATATCGAGATCGAACTGAGCGGCGCCGAGGCTCCGGTATTGAAGGCGGCCGCGTTGGAGGTGCGCGACGTGCTCGCCGCCTATCCCGGCGTCAGCTCGATCAGCGACGACCTGCCGTATGGCAAACCGGAGATTGTCATGGAGCTGACGCCGCGCGGCACCGCGCTTGGCTTCACGCTGCTCTCGGTCGGCCAGCAGGTGCGTAATGCCTTCGACGGCGCCATCGCCCGGCGCTTTGCGGACGGCGATGACGAGGTCACCGTGCGGGTGCTGCGCGAGCAGCGCGATGGCGGTGCCGCCGCGCTTGCCGGTCTCGCACTTAAGGCGCCGAACGGTGCCTTCGTGCCGCTGACGGAAATCGTGACGCTGCGTGAGCGGCAGGGCTTCGCGGTCATTCTGCGCACCGACGGCCAGACAGTCGCGTCGGTGTCCGGCGATCTCGACAACGAGATCATCTCCACTCCCGATCTGGTGCGCGCGCTCGATGAGGCCGGTGCGGTCAGCGCGATCGCCGAGCGCCATGGGGTCGTGTATCGCTATACCGGCCGCGACGAAGAACGGCGCAAGTCCTTCGCCGATCTGCGCACCGGCGCGTTCATCGCGCTGGGGCTGATCTACCTCATCCTCGCCTGGGTGTTCGCCAGCTATTCCGTTCCGCTGGCGGTGATGCTGGTGATCCCGTTCGGCTTCGTCGGTGCCATGCTCGGCCACTACCTGATGGGCTTCCCGCTGACCATCCTGTCGCTGATGGGGCTGCTCGGCCTGTCGGGCATCCTGGTCAACGACTCCATCATCCTGGTGTCGCGTGCGCGCGAACGCCATGACCATGGCGAGAGCGTCGAGGACGCCGCCGTCAACGCTTCCTGCGATCGTCTGCGCGCGGTGCTGCTGACCTCGCTGACCACCATCGGCGGGCTGGCACCTTTGTTGACGGAAACCAGCCTTCAGGCGCAGTTCCTGCTGCCCATGGCGGTGACCCTGGTGTTCGGCCTGGGGCTCGCGACCCTGTTCGTGCTGTTCCTGGTGCCGGCCTATCTGGGCGTCGGCCACGATATCCGAAAGGGCCTGCGCGACCTTGCGGATTTCCTGCTTGCCCGCCAGCGTGCGCAGCCGGCGGAGTAGGTAGCGACATTCCGGCGGCCAGGAAACGCGCCTTTCTTTTTTGGTCGCAAATCCGGACGGAAAACCGGTGTCCACTTTTCCTGGATTTGCTTACCCCCGCCAGAAGCGCGGCAGCAGCAGCACCAGCACCGAGAACAGTTCGAGCCGGCCGACCACCATGCCGGCGATCAGCAGCCATTTGGCGACGATCGGCAACTCGGCGTAGTTGCCAGCCGGGCCGATCTCGCTGCCCAGTCCCGGCCCGACATTGGAGATCGCCGTGGCGGCGCCCGACAGCGCGGTGATGGGGTCGAGCCCGGTGAAGCCGAGCAGCACCGCCAGCACCAGGATCGATGTGACATAGAGGAAGAAGAAACTCTGCACGGCGGCCGAGACGTCGTCGCCAAGCGGCCGGCCGTTGTAACGCTTCACATGGATGCGCGCCGGCGAGATGATGGCGATCATGTGCTGCTTGATGTCCTCCCACAGCACCATGAAGCGGAAGATCTTGATGCCGCAGGAGGTGGAGCCGGCGCAGCCGCCCATGCACATGGCGACGAACAGGATCACCAGCGACAGCCCCGCCCACTGGTTGTAGTCGGTGGTGGCGAAGCCGGTGCCCGTCATCACCGAGACCAGGTTGAACACTGTCTCGCGGAAGGCGTCGATGCCCTCCGCCCCGGCCGCCGTGCGCTGCATCCACAGCACGATGACGAAGAACACGACGATGAACAGGAAGGTGCGCACCTGGGCGTCGGAGATGATGCGCTGCGGCCCGCGGCGCGCCGCTTCGAAATACAGCAGGAAGGGCAGCGAGCCGATCAGCATGAAGACGATCGCGATGACCTCGATCGACGCGGAATCGTAGTACCCGATCGACTCGTCATGCGGCGAGAATCCGCCAGTCGCGACAGTGCACATGGCGTGCAGCAGCGAGTAGAGCAGCCGCATGCCGGCCAGGTGATAGGCGAGCGCGCAGGCCAGCGTGAAGACAACGTAGACGCCGACCAGCCAGGCGGCGATCTGGCTTGCCCGCGGCAGCATCTTCTCCGGCGTATCGAAGGCTTCCGCCTTGAAGAGCTGCATGCCGCCGACCTGCAGCATGGGCAGCACCGCGATGCTCATCACGATGATGCCGAGACCGCCGATCCATTGCAGCAGCGCGCGCCAGGTCAGGATGCCCGGCGGCAGGTCGTCGAGGCCGGTGAAGACGGTCGCGCCCGTCGTGGTGATGCCGGAGACCGCCTCGAAGTAGGAATCGGTCACCGAGAAGCCCGGATCCGACCACATGAAGGGGATCGCCCCGAAGGCCGGCAGCAGCACCCAGGCGAGGCAGGTCATCAGGAAGCCGTGCCGGGTGGTCAGCCGCAGCGGCCGGCCGCGCGCCACCGCCCACATCAGCAGCCCGGTGAAGATGGTGATCAGGCTCGAGGCGACGAAGACGATCCAGTCGCGATCCTCGAGCAGGATGTCGACGGCCGCCGGCAGCATCATCAGCGCGCCGAAGGTGGCCAGCAGCACCCCGTTGACGAGCAGGATGGGCCGAAGGTCGTGCAATGACTGGGTCCGTCCTCAGTTGACGGTTCGGTGCGCGAACGGGCTGTCGAGGGAGAAGGCCGGGATGGCGATGTCGAACAGCGCGCCGTCCGCGCCGCGCATCCGGTAGTGCCCGCGCATCATGCCCGACGGCGTCGTCAGCGGTACGCCGCTGGTATAGGTGTAGCTTTCGCCGGGCGCCAGCACCGGCTGTTCGCCGACGACGCCGGGACCATCGACGGTCTCGCGCGCGCCGGCCTCATCGACGATGTCCCAATGCCGCGCCAATAGCTGCGCGGCGCTGGCGCCATGATTGGTCAGCGTGATCGTATAGGTCCAGAAGTAGCCGCCCTCGCTCGGCGCTGAGCGCTCGGTGCAGTAGGCCGGCTTGGCGGTGACCTCGATATCGCGCGTGACTGCGGTGAAGTTCATGTCAGCCCCCGTTTCTCGGGCGCCAAAAGCGCTAGCATCGCTGTCAGACGCCCGCAAGGGCGTTGCTCGGGCATCAGATGGCCGCGAGCGCCGCTTCGACATCCGCGACGAGATCGCCGGCGGCCTCGATACCGACCGACAGCCGCACCGTACCGTCGCCGATCTCCAGTTCGGCGCGCTGCGCCTCGGTTAGGCGCTGATGCGTCGTCGTGGCCGGATGCGTCGCCAGCGACTTGGCATCGCCCAGATTGTTGGAAATGCGGATCAGCTTCAGCGTGTTGAGGAAGTCGAAGGCGGCCTTCTTTCCGCCGGCGAGGTCGAAGGCGACCATGGTGCCGCCGGCACGCATCTGCCGTTGGGCGAGGTTGAAGTCGGGATGGTCGGCGCGGCCGGGATAGAGCGTGCGCGACACGTTCGCCGATGCGTTCAGCGCCTCGGCGACGGCGGTGGCATTGGCGCACTGGCGCTCGACGCGTAGCGGCAGCGTCTCCAGGCCCTTCAGCAGCACCCAGGCATTGAACGGGCTGAGCGAAGGTCCGGTGTGCCGGTAGAAGTCCTTCATGGGACCGTCGAGCGTCTCGGTCCTGCCCAGCACCACGCCGCCCAGGCAGCGGCCCTGGCCGTCGATGTGCTTGGTGGCGGAATACACGACGATATCGGCGCCGTGCTGGAGCGGTTTCTGCAGCAACGGCGTCGCGAAGACGTTGTCGACGATGACCTGCGCGCCGGCCTGCCGGGCGATGCCGCAAACCGCGTCGAGGTCGATCAGCCTGAGGGTGGGGTTCGAGGGCGTCTCCAGGAAGAAGACCTTCGTCTCCGGGCGCACCGCCGCCTGCCAGGCATCGAGGTCGCAGCCGTCGATCAGCGTGGAGGCGACGCCGAAACGCGGCAGCAGGTCCTCGACGATGTAGCGGCACGAACCGAACAGCGCTCTGGCGGCGACCACATGATCACCGGCTTGCAATTGGCTCAGCAGCGCCATGTTGACGGCTGCCATGCCGCTGGACGTGGCGCGCGCGCCCTCGGCGCCTTCCAGCGTGGCGATGCGCTGCTCGAACATGGCCACCGTCGGGTTGCCGTAGCGCGAATAGACGTAGCCGTCGTCCTCGCCCTTGAAGCGCGCTTCGGCCGCTTCGGCGCTGTCATAGACGAAGCCGGAGGTCAGGTAGAGGGCTTCGGAGGTCTCGCCGTGCGGGCTGCGCAACTGCCCGTCATGGACGAGGCCGGTCGCCTCTCCTGGATGGGTGATGTCGTCTGACTGGTCGGTGATGGACATGTACCGTGCCTTCCGCTCGTTGAGCGGGCGGAAAAAAACCGGCTGCCGAAGACTTGCTAGGGGCTCAAGCTATGCCCTAAGAGCGTCTTGCGTGTGCCGGGTTGTCCGCCCGGCCTTTTAGCGAGTTGTTTAACGTGGCTGCAAGCCGGCCGGCTCAAATGACCACGGCGTGGGTTTTTTCAGACCCGCCCCGCCGCGTCAAGCCGGAAGGCGGTAAGGAGCGGCATGAGCGGTGAGGGAGCGCGGCGATCTTGGCCTTGAGCGAGCCGGTGACGGCGCCCACGGGCATCCTGCCCGCCGATGCGATCGAAGAACTGCAGGGGGCAGGCGGCATCGCGATCGAGCGCCCGCTCGACGCCAACCAGATTCAGCCGGCGAGCCTCGACCTGCGGCTTGGCATGGTGGCGCATCGCCTGCGCGCGAGTTTCCTGCCCGGACCGGGCCACACCGTCGCCGAACGTATCGAGGAACTGGCGCTGCACGAGATCGACCTCGCCGAAGGGGCGGTGCTGGAGACCGGCTGCGTCTATCTGGTCCGGTTGCTGGAGGCGCTGGACCTGCCCGGCGATCTCGCCGCCGACACGAACCCGAAGAGCTCCACCGGCCGCCTCGATGTGTTCACCCGTGTGATCACCGATCATGCGCGCGTCTTCGACAAGGTGCCCGCCGGATACTCCGGCCCTCTCTACCTGGAGATCAGCCCGCGCACCTTTCCGGTGCTGGTGCGCACCGGTTCGCGCCTGTCGCAGATTCGCTTCCGCCGTGGCGAGGCGCGGTTGAGCGACGACGACCTCGGCCGCCTGCATGCCCGCGAAACCATCGTCACCGCGCCTGATCCGCGCATCGAGGGCGGGGTCTCGGTTTCGGTCGATCTGTCCGGCGACGACGGTCTGGTCGGCTTCCGCGCCAAGCGCCACACCGGCGTCGTCGATGTGGACAAGGTCGGGGCGCTTGAGGTGGCCGAATTCTGGGAGCCGATCCACCAGGCCCCAGGCGCGCGGCTGATCCTCGACCCGGACGAGTTCTATATCCTCGCCTCGAAGGAAGCAGTGCACGTGCCGCCGGACGTGGCGGCCGAAATGGTCCCCTTCGACCCGCTGGTCGGCGAGTTCCGCGTGCATTATGCGGGCTTCTTCGATCCCGGTTTCGGCCATGCCGCGGCGGGCGGGAGTGGCGCGCGCGCCGTGCTGGAGGTGCGCAGCCATGACGTACCGTTCATCCTGGAGGATGGGCAGATCGTCGGCCGGCTGGTCTACGAGCATCTCGCCGGCACCCCGCCGACGCTCTATGGTGCGGGGCTCGGCTCGAACTACCAGGGCCAGGGCCTGAAGCTCTCGAAGCACTTCAAGGCATATGGCGGGTGAATGAGGAATGACCTCGGACATGCGGGTGTAGGCCCGCGGTTGTTCCGCTCACGGCGAGTTCGCTAACGCTCACCGCCTCCGCGGGGGCGGCCTGACCGGCCGGGCACGCAGTCGCATGCCTGGGTGCAGATCGAATCTCAGTACCAGTAGGATGATGCCGTGAGGCCCGAAAAGTGGGTACCGGTTTTCGTACAAGCCGAACGGCTAGCAAATAAAGCAAGTGCGGACATTTTTCGGGCGAACTGGCGTGAGCGGAATCACGCAGAACAGCTCGCCCCGCCAAGCACGCAGAACCTCGCGCAGTGGGGATGGTTGAGCTTGACCTGACCCTTGTCGAAGGCGCCGCCATCGGCCTGGGCGGCCTCGGCGAGTGTCGCACCCATCTCGAATTGCTCGTCATAGGGCAGCAGGGTGCAGGGCAGCACCGTCGGCTTGTCGGCGCCCTTGCGCTTCACCACCATGCGGCTGGTGGCGCACATCACCGAGGACGGTGACTTGTCGAGGATGCGCCAGCAGTCGGTGGTGATCTCCGGAATGTCGAGCAGTTCGTCCATCTCCGGGAACAGCACCAGTTGCATCGGGTCATTGGCGTCGATCGGCCATCCGCGCTCGGCGAACAGCGCCGCATAGCCCGCCCGGCTCTCGGCCTCGGTCTCGTGCCAGCAGGTGCGTCCGGCCACCGCCATCGCGAAACCATGTTCCGCCAGCCAGTCGGCGCCCTTGCACGCACGCTTGAAGGAGCCAAGGCCGCGTTCGTCGTCGTGCAGCGCCTGGCCGAAATGGTCGAGGCTGATGCGCATGGTGAGCTTGTTTTTATACCGCGCCACAAGCTCCAGCAGGTCCTGTTGCACACGCGGGCGCATCATCGGCTGCATGGCGTTGGTCAGCACCAGCACCTCGAAGCCGCGCGACAGGCAATCGGCCATCATGGCGACCATGTCCCGGTTCATGAACGGTTCGCCGCCGGTGAAGCCGATCTCGCGCGTGTTGAGTTTGAGCGTTTCGATCTCGTCGAGATATGCCGCCACTTCGTCCGCCGTCATGTAGACCAGACGATCATTGGTCGGGCTCGACTCGATGTAGCAGTTGACGCAGGTGATGTTGCACAGCGTGCCGGTGTTGATCCACAGCGTGTCGAGCCTGTCGAGGCCGACACGCGCGCGTTCCGCGCCGGTCGCGGTGACGTCCGGATTTATGAACTTGTCGGCCTTGAGCCGTTCAGCATGCAGCCGTCGTTCGGTTCCAAGATCGTTCATGAGTGCCCGTGCTGTCGGGAGGGTCGTTCAGTAAGGCTGGCTATGACAAGAAGTTGGTGCAAAGGGAAGTAACCTGCCATCGAAGCTGCTTCACTTTCGCTTTATGGGCGATTAACGCCCGGACTTCCTGATTTCGCCGGTTTCCAGCGCGGCGCGCAGTTCGCCGATATCCCCCCGCAGCGCCTTCAGTTCGCTGTGCAGTGCCGCGGTCTCCTCGTGAATCGCTTCGCGGTCGGCCTGCGCCATCTCCTCGTGCTCGCTCTGCATGGCGTTGACCATGATGCCGATGAACAGGTTCAGCACGGCAAACGACGTCACCAGGATGAACGGCACGAAGAAGGCCCAGGCGAACGGATAGACCTCCATCACGGGCCGGACGATGCCCATCGACCAGCTTTCCAGCGTCATGATCTGGAACAGCGAATAGGCCGAACCGCCGATCGAGCCGAACCACTGCGGGAACGTGTCGCCGAACAGTTTGGTGGCCATCACCGAGAAGACGTAGAAGACGAGGCCGAGCAGCAGCACGATGGACCCCATGCCGGGCAGGGCGCTGACCAGCGCGCCGACCACCCGGCGCAGCGAAGGCACCACCGAGATCATCCGCAGCACGCGCAGGATGCGCAGTGCCCGCAGCACCGAAAGCCCCTCGGTGGCCGGGACGAGCGCGATACCAACGACGAAGAAGTCGAACAGGCTCCACGGCTGAGTGAAGAAGCGCCAGCCATAGGCGAAGATGCGCAGCACCAGTTCGGCGACGAAGACGCCCAGGATCGCGCGGTCGAGCGTCACCAGGAACGTGCCGGCGACGGTCATCGCCTGCTCGCTCGTCTCAAGGCCGAGCGTGATCGCGTTGATGACGATCAGCGCCATGACGACGCGGCCGAACAGCGGGCGTTCGACAAGAGCCCGCGTGCGGGCACGCAGGCCCCTGGGGCTGTCGTCCGCGGCGGTCATGGCGATTCGAATCCGTATTGGCGCATCCTGTGCGCAAATGTGCCGGCGACCCGCCCGCAGTCAAGGCTTGAGCGCGGGCGCTTGCTTGCGCGGGCAGGCGGCCGCGCCGTATGTTGCGGGCAGTTGATCGGCGCGGGCGTAGTTCAGAGGTAGAACGTCAGCTTCCCAAGCTGAATGTCGTGGGTTCGATTCCCATCGCCCGCTCCAACGACCGTCCGCCGGACGAAGGAGACCTGCTTGAGCAACGACGCGACCCTGCCGCACACCGAGCCATCGCATGGCTCGCGCTGGCCGTTGCGGCTTGTGGTCGCGGCAGCGGCATTTTTGGCCCTGTTTGGCCTTTTCGGCTGGGCAGTGATGGGTCAGTCGCTCTATTTCTCCATGGTGACGGGCCTTGGCTGGTTGTGCATGTGAGCCCGTCCGGCGCGGCCCGCCAAGCGCCGTGCCTGCAAGACGCAGTGCCTGCAAACGCCATGAAGGTATCTTCGCAGAGGTGCTCCCATGAACGCGCCACGCATGCTGCTGATCGCCGCCGCCGTGTTGATCATCGCGACCGGCGCCACCGCGGTCTACACGATCTACAATCTGGGCCAGGGCCGCAGCGCCGGTGGCGCCGTCATCAGTGACGCCAGCATCACCATCGGCGGTCCCTTCACGCTGACCGACCATACCGGCAAGCGCGTCACCCAGGCCGACTTCACAGGCAAGCCGTGGCTGGTCTTTTTCGGTTTCACCCATTGCCCGGACATCTGCCCGACCAAGCTCTCCGAGATCACCACGGTGCTGAACGAGCTGGGAACGCAGGCGGACGATCTCGAGGTGCTGTTCGTTTCCGTCGACCCGGAGCGCGACACGCCGGAGGTGCTGGCCGAGTACATCGACTACTTCCATCCCAACATCACCGGCCTGACCGGCACGCTCGAGGAGGTCGCCGACGTGGCGAAGGCCTTCCGCGCTTACTACAAGAAAGTGCCGCTCGATGACGGTGACTACACCGTCGATCATTCCGCCGTGGTCTATCTGTTCGACCGCCAGGCGCAGTTCGTCTCGCCGGTGGTGATGGAAAGGCCGGTCGCCGACGTCGTCAGGCAGCTTCGCGCGGTTTTGTGATCGCGCGCCGGCGTCTACTGCCCGCAGCGCGCTTGTGCTTGAGCGGGGCGGGAACGTCGCGTTCCGCTTTGCCGTGTTCAGTCTTGGCCCAGAAGTGGGGCTGGCGGATCAGGTCGACGATCGCCAGCACGAAGGCAACCGCCGTCAACGTCCAGTAGACCGGCATCGCCATGAGATGCAGCGACAGCCCTTGCATCGGTCGCCGGTAGAGCGCCACGGCAGCCGCCACGAACGCCATCGCGTAGCCGAAGATCAGATTGGCCGCCGCCAGACTGGAGACCGCAGCGGACCAGACGCTTTCGCTCGCGAACAGCTCGCCGGTCGAAAGGTGATATGCGACCAGGCCGATCGCCAGCGGATGTACGGCGGCGGAGAGCAGATTGACGATCACCGTGGCGACGAAGCCGTAGACGCCGAGCGGACCGAGATCGGCGACCAGCAGCAGCGGGTTGCGGGTGTGCACCAGGGCGGTCTGCAGCCATCCCTTCATCCAGCGGGTGCGCTGCTTCAGCCATGCGCCAAGCGATGGCGGCGCCTCCTCGTAGGTGGAGGAATCGATCACTCCTGTTTGCCAACCGGCCCGCGCCAGGCGCACGCCGATATCGGCATCCTCGGTGACGTTGTAGGGGTCCCAACCGCCGACATTGCGCAGTGCGGCGGTGCGAAAGTGATTGGAGGTTCCACCGAGTGGCATGGGCAATCCCAGCCAGGCAATCAGCGGATTGAGCACGTCGAACTGCACCGCGTACTCGATGGCGAACTGGCGTGTCATGAGATTCTGCGACCAGTTGCGATAAGCGAGCCGCGCCTGCAGGCAGGCCAGCGACGGCGGTGCCAGCGCGAACGCACCGGCGGCCTGGCGCAATTGCTCCGGCTCCGGCCGATCCTCGGCGTCGTAGACGCAGGTCAGCACTCCCCGCGCCAGCTCCAGGCCGACACTGAGCGCCTTGGGTTTGGTGCGCGGATATCCGGGTGGCAGCACCAGAACCGAGTAGTGCGGCGGCAGTTGCAGCATGTCGACCGCGGCACGGGTCTCGCGGTCGTCGGCCTCCAGTAGCAGCTTGATGTCCAGCTTGTCGCGTGGATAGTCCAACCTCTCGAGGGCGGCGGCGAGATCGGCCACAACCTCCGCCTCCCGGAAAAGCGGCACCAGAACCGTGTAGATCGGCAGGTCGTTGTCGGCGAGCTGCATCCATGGCTGCGATCCGGGCACCGCCTTGACCGCGGCGATCAGGCGCAGCGCGTTGCCGAGCAGGAAGACCACGCTCAGGGCAATCATCGAGCCGATCAGGAACGCCCCGCTCGCCAGGGTGAAGCCGGCTATCAGTGTGATCGCGGCAATCGCCAGGACCAACGCTTGCCAGAGCGTCACAACGTTCTTCGCGCTCAGTTCGGGCTTGGCGGCATGCAGGCAATCGCGTGTCCGCTCCACCAGCCGCAGATGCGGGTCGTTCACGTAGAGCCCGGTCAACTGGTCCGGCGTGGTGCCGATGATGCGACTGCGGATTGCAGGCGCACGTGCGAGCGCGTCCGCCAAATGCGCCTGCGCGGTGGCGTCGACCGCCACCGCCAGCATTGGCTTGGTGCCTCCGGCGATTGTGGCGATGCGGCCGGATCGCGCCGCCGCCAGATGCGATTCCGGCGATAGTGCCGGCTCCAGCGACATGCCTTGCAGTCCTGCAAATGTGACGTCGGCCTGCTCGCTCGCCTGCCGGTATGGCGCGATGCGGGCACGACCCGGTTCGCTCGCAGTGCTCACGATTTTGCCCCCAGATCATCCTGTGTTTGGGTTGCCTCAACCCAAGTACAGAAAAGATGATCGATTCCAAAAGATTAGAGCAACTTGTCTGCGCCGATCCCGGCGCAGGTTGCTCTAGAACCGTCGCCCGCCCGACGATTTGCGTCTATCGGCGAATGGACCGATAAACACCCCGATCATTACCCGCCGCAGAGACCTGCTCAAGGGAGCAATATGCTGAATACCCGGAGAATTTCCGCGCGCGTGCGCGGCGCTGTCTGCATTCTGGCACTGGTTCTTGCGGCTCTGGCGGCCGGTCCCAATGGTGCTCCGGCGCGCGCGCAGTCCGTCGATGGGGTGAACGTTCCCGGTTTCTGGGACCCCAATCGCCGCTTCTCCAAACCTGACCTCGACAAGGTGCGCGCCATCCGCTTCGTCACCGAGCTGGAATCCCCGCCGTTCAGCTTCACCGCGCCTGACGGGCTGCCGGCCGGGTTTCACGTCGATCTGGCGCGTGCGATCTGCAAGGAGCTCGGCGTTCCCTGCACCATCCAGGAACTGAAATGGGATCTGCTTGTCGAGGCGCTCGATGAGGATCGCGGCGATGCGATCATCGCCCCGATACCGATCGATCCGCAAACCCGCAAACGCTTCGCGTTCACCAACCCGTTCCTCGGCCGGCCCGGACGCTTCGTCATCACCAGGACCAACCGGCTGCGCGAGATCACCTTTGCAACGCTGCAAGGCATCAAGGTGGGCGTGGTCGAACGCACGCCCCATGCCGCCTATCTGGCCGCCTATTTCAGCGATGTGAATGCGGTCAGCTTCCCCGACACGGCCGCGGCGCGCGAGGCGCTCAAGGGCGGGGCGGTGGACGTGTTGTTCAGCGATGCGCTGGCGACCAGCGTGTGGCTGAATTCAGCCGCCTCGGCTGATTGCTGCCGCTTCATCGGCGGCGCGTACACGGAGCCGCGTTTCTTCGGCGAGGGCATCGCCATCGCCGTCGATCCGCGCCGTGAGGCACTGCGTGCGGCGCTCGACTTCGCGCTCAGCCGCATCTACCAGAGCGGCCTGTATTTCGAGATTTTCCTGCGCTACTTCCCGCGCGGTTACTACTGATCGGCGTCACGCCTCTGCTTGCCGCGGAACGGGAACATCAGCGCCCAGCCGATGCGCGACGGCGCATCGCTCTGGTGTTCGGCAAGCCCGATGGTCATGCCGTCATGCCCCTTTTCGGGCTGCGCGACGTAGGTGCCGAAGGCGCGGTCCCAGACCGACAGGTTGAAGCCGTAGTTGGAATCGGTTTCCCGATGGATGATCGAGTGGTGCACCCGGTGCATGTCCGGTGTCACCACCAGCAGCCGCAGCCAGCGCTCGACGCGCACGGGGATGCGCACGTTGGCATGGTTGAACATGGCCATGCCGTTCAGCACCACCTCGAAGACGAAGACCGCGAATGCCGGGATGCCGAGCGCCACGACGATGCCGATCTTGATCGCCATCGACAGCAGGATTTCGATGGGGTGGAAGCGCAGCGCGGTGGTGACGTCGATGTCGCGGTCGCTGTGGTGCACCCGATGCACCCGCCACAGGATCGGCACCTTGTGGAAGATCAGGTGCTGCGCCCAGATGGCGAAGTCGAGGATCAGGAAACCGGCGACCCCGGCGATCCAGACCGGCAGGCCAAGCGCGTTGAACAGTCCCGTGCCTGTCTCGCCCGCCCATAGTGCCGCGCCGACGGCAGCCAGCGGAAACACCAGCCGCACCAGCACGCTGTCGAGCACCACGATGAAGAGATTGGTGATCCAGCGCCGGCCGCGCCCGAGCACCAGGTCGCGCCGGGGCCAGGCGACCTCGTACATCGCCATGACGCCGAAAACGCCTGCAAACAGCGCCAGCCGCCAGGCCGTCTCCTGAAACTCGCCGAGCATGGTCGTGACCGGTCCGGTTCGTTGGGTCCTACGCGGTCATATCGATCGCGTGGCGTGCGGCGCAAGCGTGGCGCGTGCGCGCAGGCGTGCACGGCCGGTCAATTTCGCGTAATGCAATGCCTCTCGCGCATGCCTGAACGTGCGTTTCGATGGGTTGGAAAGGTCGGGTTCGGAGCCACCTGTGACGCTGCCGATGACGGAGTTCCTCGCCGACGGCCCGGTGGACGCCGCGGCCGGCCTGCTGCTGGCCCATGGTGCCGGCGCGCCGATGGATTCGCCCTTCATGGACGGCATGGCCACGCGGCTCGGCGACAGGGGCGTGCGCGTGCTGCGCTTCGAGTTTCCCTACATGCTCGCCCGCCGCGCCGGGCAGAAGAAACCGCCGCCGCGTGCCGACAAGTTGGTTCCGGTCTTTGCCGACGTGCTCGCCTATGCCCGCAGCCACGGCGCGCCGAAGCGGCTGTTCATCGGCGGCAAGTCGATGGGCGGGCGCATCGCGGCCATGCTCGCGGGCGAGGCCGATACGCGCGTCGCCGGCGTTGTGTGTCTCGGCTATCCGTTCCACCCGCCGGGCAAACCCGAGACCACCCGGCTGGAACCGTTGATCAACGCCCGCGCGCCGCTGTTGCTCTGCCAGGGCGACCGCGATCCCTTCGGCAATGTCGCCGACGTTGAAGGCTACCGCTTGCCGGAGAGTATCCGCGTCGCCTGGCTTGAGGATGGTGACCACGACTTCAAGCCGCGCGGCCGCTCGCCGGCCACCTGGACCGGTAATCTCGACGCCGCCGCCGGGACGGTTACGGATTTCGTGCTGGGCTGAGGACCCTTAGGGTCCGGACCCTAGAGCGTGCGCAGGCGCGCCCGCGCGCCGCGCTCGATCGCCGCGACCACCAGCTTGTCGAGGCCGAGCCGATCGCGCAGCAATTGCAGGAAACGCAGTTCCTCCTGCGCCACCTCCAGGTCCGCCGCGGCAACTTCCACGGCAAGCGCATAGGCCGTGTCGTAGAGCTTCGCCGGCAGCGCCTGCTCCACCTCAACAAGCACCTTGTCCAGGCCTTCCGGGTCGTTGGCCAGCATCTCGCCGCAGCTTTCGGCGGTCTTGACCAGTTTCAGCAGGTCGTAGCCCTCGAACACCGGCAGGGTGCGCACCAGCGTGCCGATCTCGGCGATCTCGTCGTCACTGATGGTGCCCTCGGCGGCCGAGATGGTCACCATCACATAGATCAGGGCTTCCTGCGCGGAGAGCGGTTCGGTCATGGGGGTGATTCCTCAACTTCGCGTCTGCGGATGCGGAAGCTATTTGCTTGGCGCCAAGACAGCAAGAGCGTCGAGCGCACAGATTGACGTCCCCAATCGCGCTACCTACAACGCGCTCGCCGACCAATCCTTGCCACAGGCCCAATTGGGTACAGCCCCATGACCGCAGTTTCCGAGACGATCGACTGGCGCGCTCTTGCCGCCGATGCCCGCGCCTGGCCCTTCGAGGAAGCGCGCAAGATCGTCAGGCGTCTCGACAAGCACCCAAAGGACACGGTGCTGTTCGAGACCGGCTACGGGCCCTCCGGCCTGCCTCATATCGGCACCTTCGGCGAGGTGGCGCGCACCACCATGGTGCGCCACGCCTTCCACGAACTCACCGGGGGCGAGGTCAAGACGCGCCTGATCTGCTTTTCCGACGACATGGACGGCATGCGCAAGGTGCCCGACAGCGTGCCCGACAGGTCAGCGCTCGAACCCTATCTGCACCAGCCGCTGACGAAAGTACCCAATCCCTTCGGCGGCGACGAGCCGAGCTTCGGCCACCACAACAACGCCATGCTGCGCCGGTTTCTGGACACCTTCGGCTTCGACTACGAGTTCGCCTCGGCGAGCGAGTATTACGCCTCCGGGCGCTTCGACGAGGTGTTGCTGCGCGCGGCCGCCGAGTACGACGCCATCATGAAGGTGATGCTGCCGACACTGGGGCCTGAGCGCCAGGCGACCTATTCGCCGTTCCTGCCCGTCTCGCCGAAGACCGGCCGCGTGCTCTACGTGCCGATGAAGCATGTCGACGCGCAGGAAGGCACCGTCACCTTCGACGACGAGGACGGCGCCGAGACGACGCTCCCCGTCACCGGCGGCCACGTCAAGCTGCAGTGGAAGCCGGATTTCGGCATGCGCTGGGCCGCGCTCGACGTGGACTTCGAGATGTTCGGCAAGGACCACCAGACCAACGCGGTGATCTACGACCGCATCTGTGCGATCCTCGGCGGGCGGCCGCCGGAGCATTTCGTCTATGAGCTGTTCCTCGACGAGAACGGCGAGAAGATTTCCAAGTCCAAGGGCAACGGGCTGACCATCGACGAGTGGCTGACCTATGCCTCGCCCGAAAGCCTGTCGCTGTTCATGTTCGCCCAGCCGCGCCGCGCCAAGCGGCTCTATTTCGATGTCATCCCGCGCAACGTCGACGACTACTACACCCATCTTGGCAATTACGCGGGGCAGGAGCCCGACAAGCAGCTCGAAAACCCGGTCTGGCACATCCATTCCGGCGAGCCGCCGGCCGAAGGCACGCCGGTCAGCTTCGCCATGCTGCTCAATCTGGTCAGCGCGTCGAACTCCGAGGACAAGGACGTGCTGTGGGGCTTCATCCGCAACTACGATGGCTCGATCACGCCTCAGACCCATCCCGAACTCGACCGGCTGGTGGATTACGCGGTGCGCTACTTCCACGACTTCGTCGCGCCCAACAAGACGTTTCGCGCCGCCGACGAGAAAGAACGCGCCGCCTTCGAGGCGCTGGATGCGGCGCTCGCCGCACTGCCGGCAGATGCCGACGGCGAGACGATCCAGAACGAGGTCTACCGCATCGGCAACGAGGCCGGCTTCGAACCCTTGCGCGACTGGTTCAGGGCGCTCTACCAGGTGCTGCTGGGGCAAGATCAGGGCCCGCGCTTCGGCAACTTCGTGGCGCTCTACGGGATCGACCAGGCGCGGGCGTTGATCAGGGAAGGGTTGGGGCGCGCTTGAGCGTTTTCGCCAACGGCTCCGTCTCGCGGCGATTGCACTCTGGACCCTGGACTTGATCCGGGGTCCATGGGGCTTGGCGAAAACGCCAATCCCGGTGCATCCTCCGCATTTATCTGAACAAGCCGCTCCTGATGCCGAAACGCCACCTTGCCGCAATCCTCTCGCTCGATGTTGTCTCCTTCAGCGCCATGATGGAGCGTGACCCGGACCGCCTCGTCGCAGCGCTCAACGATATCTTCAAGCAGGTCGTCCAGCCACGGGTTGCAAGCCATACCGGACGTGTCATCAAGCTGATGGGCGATGGTGCGCTGATCGAATTTGCCTCCGCCCATGACGCGGTGTGCTGCGCCGTCGGCATCCAGCAGGACATGGCCGAAAGGCCGTCTGTTGCGTCTTTCGATCAACCGATCCGGCTGCGGGCCGGCCTACAGGCGGGCGAGGTCATTGAAGCGGACGGGGATGTTTTCGGCAGCGGTATCAACGTCGCCACGCGGCTGCAGGCGGATGCGCCACCGGGCGGCATCCTGCTGACCCGCGCACTGGCGGATCTGGCCGGTGGCGACTTGCCCTTCGCGCTGAAGTCCGAGGGCGTGCACAGTTTCAAGAACATCGCCCAGCCGCTTGAAGTGCTGGCGGTCGACATGGGTGCCGATCCCGCCGCGCAGGCCGGCAAGACCGGCAACCGCGAGATCAGGTTCTGCAAGACCGGAGACGGTGCAAGCCTTGCCTGGACTACCAGCGGTTCGGGGCCGAAGCTCGTCAAGGCAGCGAACTGGATCAGCCATCTGGAACTGGACTGGCGCAGCCCCGCGCTCAGCCACATTTTGACGGCGCTCGGTCGCGACTTCGAGATCGTGCGTTTCGATGCGCGCGGCAACGGCCTGTCCGACTGGTCGGTCGGACGCCTCGATTTCGATGCGCTGGTCGATGATCTGGAGAGCATCTTCGACGCGGCCGAAGTCGAACGCGCGCCGATCCTGGCGCTCTCCCAAGGGTGTGCCGTGGCGGCCGCCTTCGCCGCGCGTTGCCCCGAACGCGTCTCGGCGATCATCATGATGGGTGGCTTCGCGCTCGGCCGTGGCCGGCGCGACTCGCCGAAGGATCGCGAACGCGCTGAGGCGATACGGGCGATGATGAAGGCCGGCTGGGATGACGACTATCCGTCACTGCGCGACATGATGGCCGACCTGATCGCGCCGCAGGCAAGCGCTCAGGACAAGCGCGGGTTCGCCGAAGACATGCTGCAGATGGTCTCGCCGCAGAACATGGCGCGCTATCGCGCCGTCCTCGATGACATCGACATCACCGATATCCTGCCGCAGGTTACAGCACCCTGTCTGGTCATGCATGGCCGCGACGAACGCATGCACCCGGTCGATCAGGGCCGGCTGCTTGCCGCCGGCCTGAAGGACAGCCGCTTCGTCGCGCTGGACAGCAACAACCATGTGATCACCGGCAATGATCCATGCTGGCCGCGCATCGAAGCCGACATCCGCGCGTTTCTCGCCGGGAATGCGTGAGAGCGTTCTTCGGTCTGTTCAAATGATCTGCTGAAGAGCTGCTAACCTACCCCTCCACCTGCGGCGTTGGCATCATCAGCACCTCGCCGATGTCCACATGCGGCGGTTGGGTGACCGCATACATCACCGCGTTCGCGACATCGATTGCCTTCATCGCCTTCGGCTTGGGCTCGTTGAAGAACGGCGTGTCGACCATGCCCGGCTCGATCAGCGTGACGCGGATGCCGGTGCCCTTCACCTCTTCGCGCAGGTTCTGGCCGAGGCCGGTGACCGCCCATTTCGTCGCCCCGTAGACGGATCCCCTGATGGTCACGCGGCCGGCGCGCGAGCCGGTCAGCAGGATGTGGCCCTGCGTCTTCTTCAGCTCGGCCAAGCAGACCTTCGCCGTCAGCGCGCAGCCGTAGACATTGGTCAGCACCATCTCGCGCCAGTTGTCGGGATCGCCGGTCTCGGTGCCCGGCGTCGTCGCGCCGAGGCCTGCGTTTGCGAAGGCCACGTCGATGCGCCCGAAGGCCGAAAGCGTCTCGGAGACCATGCGTTGCTGGTCCTCGAAGCTGGTCACGTCGCATTCAATGGCGACCGCGTTGTCGCTGCCGAGTTCATCGACGAGCGCGGCGAGCTTGCCCACCGAGCGCGCGGCCAGCGCCACCCGGTAGCCGGCCGAGACGGCGGAGCGCGCGGTTTCTTCGCCGATGCCGCTGGAGGCGCCGGTGATCAGGAAGGTTTTCATGGGTGTCCTTTCCGGGGGTGGGCGAAAGTGCTGAGGTCGCCATCCAACGTAGAGCAAATCCAGGAAAAGTGGTTGCCGGTTTTCCGTCCGGATTTGCGACCAGCAGAGAGAGCTTAGCGATATTCCCATTTACGCGTGAAGAGGCCGCGCTGTTTCTTGCGGGCGTCCTCATGCGCCTCGCGATACGTATCCGGCGCGCCGGGTGCCGGCGTCGCCCAGCCCTGACGCAGCAGCCATTCGGCGAGATCGACCTGGCCGATCGAACAGGTGCGCGGCGCGTGGTCGGGCGCGTCTTCCTGCAACGGTGCGCATGTCAGCGCCCGTCCGCGCACGAGCATTCTGAATGCGGTCGCGCCCGCCTGGCCGCAGGGCCAG
Source organism: Tepidamorphaceae bacterium (assembly GCA_028279445.1). GTDB lineage: Bacteria > Pseudomonadota > Alphaproteobacteria > Rhizobiales > Tepidamorphaceae > JANQNT01. The sequence goes on from JANQNT010000014.1 coordinate 77,878, forward strand.
TCCGTGCCGTTTTCATCGGTGCAGGTCGCGTCCAGCGGCTTGGTTTCGATATGGGCGAGCCGCACGTACTGGTTGCCGGCGCGCAGCCTGCCGGCTGCAACAACGGTGGCGCGGGCGAGCACGTCCGGTTTCGGCGGTTTCGGCGGCAGCGGCGGCGGCTCCTGGTCGGGCAGCCGCTCCACGGGACCCTCCGGGCGCGGCCAGGGCTGCGCCCGCGGCGGGGTCACGTCGCGCGACGGAGTGATGTCCTCGAACACCGGTTCCGGCTCGGGCGCTGGTTGCGCCTCGGACGCGGGTTGCGGCTCGCCACGCCATTGCACGACGATGATGCCGATCCAACCGGCGACGAGCACTACTGCGATGGCGACGAAGACGCGGGACATGATTGGCGCAGTGTGCGTCGCCAGGCCGCGGATACGCAATCCGGCCGATCGGAACAGCGCGTCAAACTCTGCCTCATCTGTGAGGTGCGAGCCCGACACCCTCGACCCTTCGAGGCCCGCTTTGCGGGACACCTCAGGATGAGGGTGTCGGTAGCAAGCGTCGAAGGGCGGTGTTTGTGCCTGGATCATCCTGTGTCGGGATTGGGTCAATCCAGATGGTGTTGAGTGCAAGGGCTCACACCGCCGGCGTCACGCGCGCGACCCGTTTGGGCGAGGCGGCCAGCGCCACGGCGATAAAGACCAGCGCGGCGCCTGCGATCTCGCGCAGGTGCACCGGCTCGGCCAGCAGCGTCCAGCCGGCGGCGAGCGCGACGACCAGTTCCAGCGTGCCGACGATGGCCGTGCGTTCCGGCCCGAGCCGCGGCGCGCCGTTCATCAGCGCCAGTTGCGGAGCGATGCCGCAGACGGTGAACAGGCCAAGCCCCGCCAGCCAGCCGGTGGTGGAGGCCGGCACGGCGATGTCGATGCCGTGCCACAGCGCAAGTGCTGCCGCCACCAGCGCGATACCGGTATAGCTCGCTGCCGCGCGGGCCATCGGGTCGAGCCCGCCGAGCCGTTCGGCCAGCACCACCAGCAGCAAGCCGTAGGCGACCGGCGGCATGAAGGCGAAGGCGATCGCGTAAGGATCGCCGGCAATGCGCGATGGCTCCAGGATGGTCACCGCGGCCAGTACGATCAGCCCGGCGGCGATCAGCTCGCGCCTTGGCGGCAGCCGCCGCGCCAGCAGGCTGGCGAAGAGGATCGCGAAGAACGGGTGCATGAAGAAGATCAGCACCACCACCGCGACATCGAGTTTCGCGAAGCCCTGGAAATAGCCGATCATCGACACGCCCAGAAACAGGCTGACGGCGATCGCCTCGAGCGCCTGGCGCGGATTGGCGAGCGCGCGCGGCAGGAACCAGACGAAGAAAACGACCGGCAGGCCGAAGCGCCAGACCAGCGCCCCCTCCGGCGTGATGCCGTGGGCATAGGCCGCGCGGGCGAAGACCGGGATCAGGCCGAACCCGGTGGCCGCCAGCACCATCAGCGCGATGCCGATGACCAGGCTGCGCCGCGGCGCGGCCACCGCCTGCGCGCCGCTCACTGGCTCGCCCAGACGATGCGCGCGATCCAGGCGATCTCCTCGGTCGGCACCGTGCGGCGGTCATGCTCGGGGTTGAAGGATTCAAGCTCCACATGGCGCTGCGTGCGTCGCGCCAGGACCTTGGCCATCACCTCGCCGGCGGTGGTCTTGACCACAACCCGGTCGCCGCGGCGGATGCTCTCGTCCGGCGAGACGATCAGGATGTCGCCGTCGCGGTAGAGCGGCAGCATCGATTCCCCGGAGACCTCCAGCGCATAGGCGTGCTCGTCATTGACGGCGGGAAGCTGCACCGTGTCCCAGCCGCTGCCGACCGGGAAGCCGCCATCGTCGAAGAAACCGCCGGCCCCGGCCTCCGCCATGCCGATCAGCGGGATCGGCCGTTGCTCGGGCAGTTTGCCGGACGCGCTCATCAGCGCCATGAACTCAGCCATGCTGGCGCCCGTTGCCTCGAGGACCCGGGCAACGCTTTCCGTACTGGGCCAGCGCAGCCGCCCGTCGGGGCTGGTGCGCTTGGACTTGTTGAAGGTCGTCGGATCGAGGCCGGCACGCCGCGCAAGGCCCGATGCGCTCAGGCCGTAGCGCGCGGCGAGGTTGTCGATACCGGCCCAGATCTGGCTGTGCGAGAGCATGGGACCATCTGCGCCTGCGTGATTCGACACCGTGCACTGATGCACAAAATAGGAATTATCACCTATTTTCTCGCGCGTCCATGCATCGCCGATCACAACTCTTGCACGCGGCAAGCAGGCGCGGATACGGTCGCCACGCGCCGTCCCCGATCAGCAAGCGAGAGATGATGCGCCGATACATCTTCAAGATACTCAGCGAGCGCGACTGGGCCCAGGCGCTTGCCACCGGCTGCTACACCGGCTCTGCGGACGACCGGCGGGACGGTTTCATCCACTTCTCCGACATCGATCAGCTCTCCGGCACGCTGGAGAAGCACTTTGCCGGGCAGCGCGATCTTGTGCTGGTGTGCGTCGACGCGGCAGCGCTCGGCGGTGATCTGCGCTGGGAGGTCTCGCGCGGCGGCAAGGCGTTTCCGCATCTCTATGCCGAACTGCCGGTATCTGCGGCTCGCGGCACCGCGCCGCTGCCCGATGGTGCCACCGGAAACGATGCGGTCGGGCTGGCGCAGGGCCTCATCGCACGCCCCGACGCGGAGGATGGCGATGCTGCGTAACATGGCGCGGTTGGCGCAGCCGTTCTTCCGCGCCATCGATCCAGAGCGCGCCCACGATCTGGCGATCGAGGCGCTCAGACTGGGGCTCTATCCGCGCGCCGGTGCGGCCGATGACCCGCGTCTGGCAGTCGATATGTGGGACCTGCGGCTGCCCAACCCGCTCGGCATGGCGGCGGGCTTCGACAAGGACGGTCTGGTGCCCGACGCGCTGCTTGCCATGGGGCTTGGCTTTGCCGAGATCGGCACGGTGACGCCGCGTCCGCAGCCGGGAAATCCCAAACCCCGCGTGTTCCGCCTGACCGCCGACAAGGGCGTCATCAACCGGCTGGGCTTCAACAACGATGGCCACCGGGCGATGCGCGAGCGGCTGATCGAGCGGCGCGGGCGCGGCGGCATCATCGGCATCAATGTCGGCGCCAACAAGGACAGCGCCGATTTCATCGCCGACTATGTCGCCGGCATCGAGGCATTCGCGGACCTTGCCTCGTACTTCACCGTCAATATCTCCTCGCCGAACACGCCGGGCCTGCGTGACCTGCAGCGGGGCGATGCGTTGGCCGAACTCCTCGCCAAAGTGCTGGCTGCGCGCGATGCCCACGCCGAGCAGAACAAGCGCCGCGTGCCGGTCGCGCTGAAGATCGCGCCGGACCTGACCGAGCACGATCTCGACGACATCGCTGGCGTGCTGGACAGGCATCCGACCGATGCGCTGATCGTCTCCAACACGACGCTGTCACGCGACGGCCTGAGCGATGCCGCACAGGCGGGTGAGGCCGGTGGCCTCTCCGGCGCGCCACTGTTTGAGCGTTCCACCATTGTGCTCGCCAGGATGCGCCAGCGGGTGCCCGAGACCATGCCGCTGATCGGTGTCGGCGGGATTCATTCTGGCGAGACGGCCTACGAGAAGGTGCGCGCCGGCGCGACGCTGGTGCAGCTTTACACCGGGCTCGTTTTCGGCGGGTTCGAGATGATCGGCGACATCAAGCAGGGCCTGCTCGACGCTATGCTGGCCGACGGTCATGCGCGTATTGCCGATGCGGTCGCCACCGGCGTCAGCGACTGGACGGACCGGCCGCTTCCCTGACGTCCGACCCCGGAAAGGTCAGCCGCAGCCGTGGCCGGTAGCAGGCCGCCAGCAATATCCCGCGCGCGATCAGGAAGCTGTTCAGCGCCAGCCAAAGTCCGTGATTGCCGAGGACCGGGTGCATGGCCTGCCACACGCCGACATAGATCAGCAGCGACAGCAACATCATGTTGCGCATGTCGCGCGACCAGGTGGCGCCGATGAAGATGCCATCGAACTGGAACGCCAGGACGCCGGCGACCGGCGTCAGCGCCGCCCACCACAGATAGGCCCGCGCGGTCGCGCGCACCTCTTCGTTGGTGGTCATCAGGTCGATGAAGGTGCCGCCGAACACCACCAGCAGCAGCGATACCGCCCCGGCGAGAGTGAACCCCCAGACGATGGAAAGTTTCACGGTGCGGGTGAAGGCACGCTTGTGGCGCGCGCCCACGGCACGGCCGGCGAACTGCTCCGCCGCGTTCGCGAATCCGTCGAGAAAGAAGGTGCCGACAAGGAAGAAGTTCATCAGCACCGCGTTGGCGCCGAGGATGATGTCGCCGGAGCGCGCCCCGGCGGCCGCGAACAGCCAGAAGGCGGACAGCAACACGAAGGAACGGATCATGATGTCCCGATTGATGGCGGTCGTTGCCAGTAGCCGTGCCTTGTCGAGAACCGTTGCGCGGGCGACGGTGATGCGCCCTCCCAGCGCCCGCCATACCAGCACTAGGCCGACCAGCGCCGTGACCGCTTCGCCAATCACCGTGCCCCAGGCGACGCCCGCGACGCCCCAGCCAAACCCCAACACGAAGGTGACGTTGAGCACGATGTTGAGGCCGTTCAGCAGGGTCTGCAGCAGCAGTCCGGTCATCGCCCGGCCCTGGCCCAGGAACCAGCCAAGGATGGCGTAGTTGACGAGGCCGAAGGGTGTACCAAGCACGCGGATGTCAAAATAGACGCTGGTGGCATCCGACACCGCGGCGCTGGCACCCATGAAGGCGAGCGACAGCGACAACAGCGGCGCCTTCAATGTGATCACCGCGATGCCGCTGACCACGGCGATCAGCATCGCCCGCAGCAATGTCGCCTGCATCTCGTCGCGCTCGCCGGCGCCGTAGGCTTGCGCCGTCAGCCCCGTGGTGCCGGCCCGCAGGAAGTTGAACGTGGTGAAGATGAGATCGAAGATCACCGCGCCAATGGCGATGCCACCGAGCAGCGCGGCGTCGCCCAGCCGGCCGATCACCGCCGTGTCGACGATGCCGAGGATCGGTGTCGACAGGTAGGCGAGCGTCATGGGCACGGCGACCGCCAGCATGCCGCGATGGGTCACTGTGAAGGCGCGTGGATTGTCCATGCGGTGGCGTTTACCCGCTGCCGCGTCTCGTGTTGCGCAGCAGCCGGATCACCAGCCAGATCGGGAACACGATGACCGCGCCCATGAGGAAATAGCGCCAGACGAGATCGATGGCGTCGAAGCCCAGTTCGTAGATCTGCACGATCAGCCGCCGCAGACCGGTGAAGATCTCGTAGGGGCTGACGCCGAGCGCCGACAGCACCAGGCCGACGATCAGCGACAGGATGGCGAGGCGCAGCAGCACCCAGACCGGCGGGCCGCCAAAGAAGCGGTCGAGCGCGTTGTTCATGGCGCTCACATAGACGTAAGCCTCCGGTCGCCGCAAGCGCCGTCTCAGACATCTTCCTTTGGCAGCAGCGCGCCGAGTGTCTGCAGCGTGTCGGCCTCCGCCGCCGGCTTGTCCCAGCGAATGCGGGCGATGCGCGGAAACCGCATGGCGATGCCGGACTTGTGCCGTGTGGAGCGGTTGAGCCCCTCGAAGGCGACTTCGAGTATCAGACCGAACTCTCTGTCCGCCCGCACCGCGCGCACCGGCCCGAAGCGCTCCGTGGTGTTCTCGCGCACGAACCGGTCGAGCCTGGTCAGTTCCTCGTCGGTGAAGCCGGAATAGGCCTTGCCCACCGGCACCAGTTCCAGGCCCTCGGCGCTCTCGCGCCACACCCCGAAGGTGTAGTCAGAGTAGAGCGAGGAGCGTTTGCCGTGGCCGCGCTGGGCATACATCATCACCGCATCGACCGTATAGGGGTCGCGCTTCCACTTGAACCACGGTCCCTTGGGGCGGCCGGCGATGTAGGTGCTGTCGCACCGTTTCAGCATGACACCCTCGACCGCGTCCGCATCTGCCCCCGCGCCCGCCGATGCCGGGTCGGCACGGGCCATGCCGAGTGCCGTCCAGTCAGCGAAGGCGACCGTCGGCGACAGCGAGATCGCCGAATGACCATGCGCGGCGACGAAGGCTTCCAGCCGCGCCCGGCGGGTGGCGAAGTCCAGCCCGCGCAGGTCCTCGCCGGCAAGGTGCAGCAGGTCGTAGGCGCGGATATGCGCGGGGTGGGTGTCGAGCATCCTGCGCGACACGGTCTTGCGGTTGAGGCGCTGCTGCAGCGCATTGAACGGCTGCACGCGGCCCTCGCGCACCACCAGCAGCTCGCCATCGATTGCCGCATCGAAGTCGAGCGCTTCGAGGATGTCGGGGAAGGCGTGAGAGATATCATCGCCGGTGCGGCTGTAGAGCCGGCGAATGGGATGCCCCTCGGCATCGCGTGCACCGACCGCCTGCACGCGGATGCCGTCCCATTTCCACTCCGCCACGAAGTCGTCTGCCTGAAGCTGCTCGAGATCGCCTTCATCCAGCGGATGGGCGAGCATCACCGGGCGGAACGGCGCGGGATCGTCACTTTCCGGGCGCGGTGCTTTGCCTTCCAGCCAGGCGAACAGGCTTTCGTAGGGTGCGTTCAGCCCGTGCCAGATTTCCTCGATCTCCGCGAGGTCCTTGTCCCCCCACTGCGCCAGCGCGGTCTTGGCGAGCCGCACCGAGACGCCGATGCGCAAACCCCCGGTGATCAGTTTCAGGAACGCCCAGCGGCCGGTCTCGTCGAGCCGGTCGAGAAGTCCTGCGATCAGCGCCGGCATGGCGGCGCGGCCGGTTTCCTCCAGCATCGCGACCACTTCGCTCAGGCGCGGCGGTTCGCCGGCATCGCCTGGCGGTGTCGGCCAGATCAGCGACACGGTCTCCGACAGATCGCCCACATAGTCGTAGGACATGCGGAACAGCAGCGGATCGACGCGCTCCTCGACAAGCGCGCGCACCAGACCCGGTTTGGCGTTGGCGAGATCGAGCGAACCGGTCAGCGCGGCGAGCGCGTAGCCCCGGTCGGGATCGGGCGTTGCCGCGAAGTAGCGTTGCATCAGCCGCAGCTTGCCGTTGCGCGAAGGCGTCAGGATCAGCGCGTCGATGAGGCCGGCGAAGTGCTTCATGGCCTTGCTCCCTGGCATCCGTCCTGCCAGATAGGGGCTCCATGAGCGACCGCGATCCGCAACCGACCTTCATCAAGCGCCTCGACGCGGCCAATGTGCCCGGCGCGCGCACCGCGCCGGCGGCGGAACGCAACCAGGCGGTCATCATCGAGACCCTGCGTGGGGCGCTCGATCAGGCCGGTATCGTGCAGGGCCGCGCGCTGGAGATCGCCAGCGGCACGGGCCAGCATGTGGTGGCGTTTGCTGAAGCCTTCCCGGATATCCACTGGCAGCCGAGCGACTGCGACATGCCGGCGCTTGAGAGCATTACGGCATGGCGCGATCACGCGCGGCTTGGCAACATCGCCGCCCCGCTGCGTATCGACCTCGGCGAACCCGACTGGCGCGCGGGGCTCGACGCACCGGTCGATCTCATGGTGGCCATCAACCTGCTGCACATCTCGCCCTGGGAGGTGACGCAAGGCTTCCTTGCCGGTGCGGGCCGTTTGCTCAGCGAAACCGGCATTGCCTTCGTTTATGGCTGCTTCAAACGCGACGGCGACTGGATTTCCGACAGCAACCGCGCCTTCGACGCCAACTTGCGTGGCAACGACACCCGGTGGGGTGTGCGCGACACGGCGGACGTCACCGCAGAAGCTCAACGCCATGGCCTCGCGGTGCGTGAGACAATCGCCATGCCCGCCAACAACACGGTGATGGTGTTCGGTCAGAATGCTGCGCACATTGTTTGAAGTTCCAACAAGCTCTATATTGCTTGGTGAGTTTATATGAAATGGCTCCTAGAGAAGGAGTTTTCACCATGCCTGACACGTCCGACACCAAATTCGACGGAATTGGACTTGCGGCGAACACCGCGATTGCATCTGTCGGTACAGGCGCTGCAGTGATTGCGGCGACCGGTTTGATCTGGCCTGCCTTCATTGGTGCTGCGGCAGGGGCGCTGGTGGGTTACACGGCTACGAATCAGATTCCCCGAAAGTAATGCACTCAAATGCGATCGGCCATAATCTGTGCCTGCATTGCGCTACTTGCTGTCGTCATTTTCGGTTTTCTCAAGCATGACGCAAACGCGCAGCCTGACCTTCAAGCCTATGTGTCTGTCGGCACATCGACATTCAGCGTCTGCGTGATCACATATCTGTTCTGGCTTCTGTATGAATACGAAAAGAAACCGGACGAGGAATTCGGCAATATCATCAGAATCAATTCGGCGACGCTGATCGTCGCTCTTCTGATCAGTGTCATCAATTCCGGATACGATCTGTTGCTGAGATTCTCCGGTTAGTCGCCCTCGTCCTCGTAGCCGACGAGCGCCAGCGGTTTCGCCTTGTAACCCTCCAATTCCGCCCAGCGCGCCAGCGCGTCGTCGCGGCCGTGGGTGATCCACACTTCGTCGGGGTCCACCTCGCGGATCGTATCGGTCAGCTCGGGCCAGTCGGCGTGGTCGGAGATGATCAGCGGCAATTCCACGCCGCGCTGCTTGGCGCGCTGGCGGATGCGCATCCACCCAGACGCGAAGGCGGCGAGCGGATCGGCGAAGCGCCGCGCCCATTTGTCGGCGAAGGCCGACGGCGGGCCGATGACGATCTTACCAGCGAAGTCGGTTTTTGCCGCGCGCTGTTTGTCCATGATGGTCGCCGGTTCCAGCGGGCCAAGATCGACGCCGTGCCGAACATAGAGGTCACACAGTGACGTGAGCGCACCATGGATGTAGATGGAGTCCTCGTAGCCGGTCTCCCGGATCAGCGCGATCACCCGCTGCGCTTTTCCCAATGCGTAAGCGCCGACGAGCATGGTGCGCTCGGGGAAACTCGCCCGCGCCGCCATCAGCTTGTCGATCTCGCCCGACGCAAGCGGGTGGCGGAACACCGGCAGGGCGAAGGTCGCTTCGGTGACGAAGACATCCGCCTTCACCGGCTCGAAGGGCGCGCAGGTCGAATCGGCTGCGCGCTTGTAGTCGCCGGAGACGACGATGCGCATCCCCTTCCAGTCGACCACCACCTGGGCCGAGCCGAGCACATGGCCGGCGGGTTTCAGCGTCACGCCGACACCGCCGATGTCGATCCTCTCGCCGTAGTCGAGCGCCTGCGCCGAGCCGGCATGATCTTTGCCCATGCGGGCTGCCATGATGTCCAGCGTTGCCGGCGTCGCCAGCACTTTTGCGTGACCCGGCCGGGCGTGGTCGGAATGCCCGTGCGTGACGACCGCGCGCTCAACTGCGCGCACAGGATCGACGTAGAAGTCACCCGGTGGGCAGTAGAGCCCGGCAGCGGTGGGATGCAGCAGGTCTTCGGGGCGGATGGGCACGTATCGGATCCTCGTTCGACATCGTGAACATAGGCCGTGCCGGCGGCTGTCGGTAGCGTTCGGTCTTTACCCTTGGGGCGGCTTTGCCTAACGCTGGTGGCGTGAGTGTGAAGGCTGCCGATACCTCCAACCCCCTGCCGCCTGTCTTCGCGGAGTGGTTCGCTGCGCGCGGTTGGACGCCCAGGCGCCATCAACTCGACCTGCTGGACGCACGTGCGCGTGGCGCATCGGCGCTGCTGATCGCGCCCACCGGCGCCGGCAAGACGCTCGCCGGTTTCCTGCCGAGCCTGATCGACATTGCGGGTCTTGGCAGACCGATTACGCAGATGCCGGTCGAACAGCCCTTGCGCACCCTGATCGCCAGCGGTGACACGCAGGCCACGCTCGCCGCGCTGCGCGAAGCGCGCCGGCCGGGGAGCCGCCTGCATACGCTCTACATCTCGCCGCTGAAGGCGCTTGCCGTCGACATCGCCCGCAACCTGGAAACGCCCATCGCGGAGATGGGCCTAGACATCCGCGTCGAGACCCGCACCGGCGACACCGGTACGGGCAAGCGCCAGCGCCAGAAAATCGACCCGCCCGACATCCTGCTGACGACGCCGGAACAGGTCGCGCTGCTGATCGCCGGCAACCGGGCGGACGAACTGTTCGCCGGCCTGAAGACGGTGATCCTCGACGAATTGCACGCGCTGGTGACGTCGAAGCGCGGTGACCTGCTGGCGCTGGGGCTGGCGCGGCTGCGCAGTTTCGCGCCGGACCTCAGGACGGTCGGCCTGTCGGCAACCGTCGCCGATCCGGATGCGCTGCGGCGCTATCTTGTGCCGCAGGTGTGCGATACCGAACAACTTGCCGATCTCGTCACCACCGACGCGAGCGTCACGCCGAAGGTGACGATCCTCGCCTCCGACGAACGCGTGCCCTGGTCGGGTCATTCGGCACGCTACGCCATGGGCGACATCCGCGACCTCATCGCCCGGCACAATCTGACGCTGATCTTCGTCAACACCCGCAGCCAGGCGGAGATGGTATTCCAGGAGCTGTGGGCGTTGAACGACGACGCGCTGCCGATCGCGCTGCATCACGGCTCGCTCGAGGTTGGCCAGCGGCGCAAGGTGGAGGCCGCAATGGCGGCCGGCACCCTGCGCGCGGTTGTGTGTACCTCGACGCTCGATCTCGGCATCGACTGGGGCGATGTGGACCTGGTCGTCAATGTCGGCGCGCCGAAGGGCGCGAGCCGGCTGGCGCAGCGCATCGGCCGCGCCAACCACCGGCTCGACGAACCCTCCCGGGCGGTACTGGTGCCCGCCAACCGCTTCGAGGTGATGGAGTGTCGCGCGGCCATCGCAGCGCTCGCCGAAGGCGCGCAGGATACGCCGCCGCCGCGCCGGGGCGGGCTCGACGTGCTGGCCCAGCACGTACTCGGCAGCGCGGTGGCGCAGGCCTTCGATGCCGAGGAACTCTTTTGCGAAGTGACCAGTGCGGCGCCGTATGCCCATCTCGACCGGGCGGGCTTCGACCGCGTCGTCGATTTCGTCGCCACCGGCGGCTACGCGCTCAGGGCCTATGACCGTCATGCCCGCATCCGGCAACGCAACGACGGGCGCTGGCGCATCGCCAACCGGACGGTCGCCCAGACCTACCGCATGAACATCGGCACCATCGTCGAGGAACCGATGCTCAGGGTGCGCCTGGTCAAGGCGGGCACCAGGACGCCGCGCGGCGGGCGGGTGCTCGGCGAGATCGAGGAATGGTTCGTGATCAACCTGGCGCCCGGCGACAGCTTCGTCTTCGCCGGACAGGTCCTGTCGCTGGTCGCCATCCGGGAAACGGAGGTCTTCGTCTCCCGTTCGGCATCGCCGGAGCCCAAGATCCCCTCCTACATGGGTGGCAAGTTCCCGCTCTCCACCTATCTGGCCGACCGCGTGCGCGCGCTTGTCGCCGACCCGTCGTCCTGGCCGGTGATGGGCGATCAGGTCACCGAGTGGCTCCGCCTGCAGGCGCTGCGCTCGGTCAATCCGAGGCGCGACCAGTTGCTGGTCGAGACGTTCCCACGGGGGAGCCGCAACTATCTCGTCTGCTATCCCTTCGACGGTCGGCTCTGCCACCAGACGCTCGGCATGCTGCTGACCCGCCGGCTTGAGCGCGCCGGCGCCAGGCCGATGGGCTTTGTCGCCAGCGAATACGCGCTCGCGGTCTGGGGCCTCGGCGATCTGTCGCGGCTGATCGGTGGCGGTCGCATCGCGCTTGCCGAATTGTTCGACGAGGACATGCTGGGCGACGATCTGGAGGCCTGGCTGGACGAATCGGCGCTCTTCAAGCGCACCTTCCGCACCTGCGCCACCATCGCCGGGCTGATCGCCCGGCGCCATCCCGGCAAGGAGAAGACCGGCCGCCAGATGACCGTTTCCACCGATCTCGTCTACGATGTCCTGCGCCAGCACGAACCCGATCACGTGCTGATGCAGGCGACGCGCGAGGATGCGGCAAGCGGCCTGCTCGACGTTGCCCGGCTCGGCGCCATGCTGTCGCGTGTCCGCGGCCGAATCGTGCACAAGGCGCTCGACCGGGTGTCGCCGCTGGCGGTGCCGGTCCTGCTGGAGATCGGCCGCGAGCCGGTCTATGGCGAGGCCAACGAGGAACTGCTGGCCGAGGCTGCCGGCGATCTGATCAGGGAGGCGATGGCGCCTTGAGTATCCCTGCGCGCAAGGTCGAGACGCCCGATCCGGTCACGGCGGAGTTCACGCTGAATGGCGCGCCGCTGAGGCTGGATCTCAGCGGCGTGGTGCTGTGGCGGGCCGAGCGGCTGCTGATCGTCGCCGACCTGCATCTTGAGAAGGGTGCGTCCTATGCCGCGCGCGGCACGTTGCTGCCGCCCTACGACACCGACGCCACCCTCGAAGCGCTGCACGATGCGGTTCTTCGCCACGATCCCCGCCGTGTGGTGGCGCTCGGCGACAGCTTCCACGACACACGCGTCAGCGCCCGTCTGCCGCAAGCCCATCGCGACCGGCTCGGCGCGATGATGGCCGGGCGCGACTGGGTCTGGGTCGCCGGCAACCATGATCCCGTACCGCCGGACGGGCTCGGCGGCGACTTCGCCGAGCAGTTGGCGATCGGTCCGCTGGTGCTACGCCACGAACCTTCGACGGTGCGTAACGCTACATCTGAGGGAGAACTAGCCGGTCACCTGCACCCGAGCGCGCGCATCAACGTGCGCGGCCGCAATCTGCGCCGTCGCTGCCTCATCGGCGATGGCACCCGCGCCATCCTCCCGGCCTTCGGCGCCTATACCGGCGGCCTCGATGTGCGCGATCCAGCCTTTGCCGGATTGTTCGACGCGGAGCGCACCTGCGCCTGGATGCTTGGGTCGCGCGCCGTGCACAAGGTCACTGGGCGCAGACTGGGGTACGGGAGATAGGGAGTGGGCTGGCTATGGCCTCGGCAGATCAACTCTGCCGGAACATCAGCCCGGCGATCCATCCCAGCAGCACGGCAAGAGCAATCGAGGCTGCGCCGTAGAACAGCGGCTGGTTCACCGAAGCGTTGAATATGAACGCCTCGAAGCCGACCTTGCGCACGCCGAACAGCAGTGACTCGCGCGCCAGCAATGCGCCACCGCGGAACAGGTAGAGTTCGATGCGATAGGCACCGGTGCGGATGTTGGAGGGTAGATCGATCCGGGTGGAGAAGACATGTTCGGTGAGGAAATCCACCCCCGACGGGGCCTCGCTGAACAGTCCGTCGGACAGTCGCAGCCGCACCAGCGCGGTGGCGAAGGCAAGCCGCTCCGCCTCGAGAATCTCGGCATCGGGCTGAAACTCCAGGTTGGTCAGCCCGATACCGTAGCGCCGCAGCGAGGGCGGTTCGGCAATCAGCGACAGGGCGCGGTTCGATTGCACCGCATAGTAGGTCGGCACGCTGCGAAAGCGCACCGCATCGGCATTGAGCCAGATGCCGCCGACGCGGTCCTTGCGCCGCACCACCGGCCACTCCTCCGGTCCGCGCACCACGACCACCAGGTCATAGGAGCCCGGCCTCGCGACGGTCGCCGCATCGCGTCCGACGGAGCCGAACAGTGTCAGCGAAGCGCCGGCGAAGTTGGATTCGATGAACACCGTCTCTTCCGATAAGGCGGCGATAAGCGTTTCCGCGCGCGCGCTCTGCGGCACGCCAAGCGATACCATGGCGAAGATGAGACCGGCGAACATGACGAAGCGGCGGACCATGCTCATGCCACCAGCCCTCCGGCCAGGGCGGTGATGGAGAACGCTTCCTCCGGCACGCTGACCAGGCGGATGACGAGACGCACCGACACCGCCAGCACAAGCAGCGCCAGCAAGGCGCGCAGTTCGTCTGCCTTCAGCCTTTGCGCCGCCTGAACGCCGACCTGCGCGCCGAGCACGCTGGCGACCATCAGCAGCGCGGCGAGCACCACATCGACCGTGCCATTGGCGATGGCGTGCATCACCGTGGTGAAGGCGGCCACGAAAACGATCTGGAACAGCGATGTGCCGATGACGACATTGGTCGGCACCCGCAACAGGTAGATCATCGCCGGCACCATGATGAAGCCGCCGCCCACCCCCATGATCGCGGCCAGGAACCCGACCGCGAAGCCGAGCGCCAGCACTGGGATGACGCTGATGTAGAGCTTCGAGCGCTTGAAGCGCACGCGGCCGGGCAGCCGGTCAGCCCAGCTATGCTGCCCGGGTCGGCGCGTGGAGGGCGCACGCCCCCGCCGCCGCTTGAGGATCGTCTTGATGCTCTCGATCAGCATCAGCGAGCCGATGATGCTCAGGAAGACGACGTAAAACAGCTCGATGACGGCATCGAGATAGCCCGCCTCGCGCAGCAGCCTGAAGATGAAGACGCCGACGAGCGCGCCGGCCATCCCGCCGGCCAGCAGCATGCCACCGAGTTGCCGGTCGACCGCATCGCGCCGCCAATGGGCGATCATGCCGGAGACGGACGCGGCGACGACCTGGTTGGCGCCGGTGGCCACCGCGACGGCCGGCGTGATGCCGTTGAAGATCAGCAGCGGCGTGATCAGGAAGCCGCCGCCGATACCGAACATGCCCGCCAGCACGCCGACGGCCGCGCCCATGCCGAAGATCGTCAGCGCGTTGACGGTGATCTCGGCTATCGGCAGGTAGATGTCCATCGGGCTCGCCAGCTTCCGCCGCACAGGAATCGCGCGCTGGCATCGTGCCAATCCTGAGCAGCGTGTCAGTACAGGTCACAGGTGACCTGTCATTCGATAAACGCCTGTTCGCGCTGTGGTTCAAGGGGGCGAGGCCACCGATGGTCGCGGCACGGCCAATGTGTCCGCCGGTGTGTCCGCAACGAAACAGTTTCGCGTGGTCCGATTAAGGCCGCGTTGCCACGAACAGCCAGCATGCCGACAAGTGGTTTTACAAGCCCGGTACTTTGTCTTTACGCATTGAATCGATGGTTCCCAAATCGCTTCGGCGACGCGGGATTGAAAGGGAACACGGTGCGACCGGCGCAAGCCGGCCAATTCCGTGACTGCCCCCGCAACTGTAGGCGGTGAGCCGATCCGAGTTAGACCACTGGGCTTCAAGACCCGGGAAGGTTCGGAAAACGGCGACGACCCGCAAGTCAGGAGACCTGCCATCACAACGAAACTCAACCCGGGCGGGGTGTCCGGCAAGGAGCATCGTGATGGCAGACCGGCTTTCCCGCGAATCCAGAACATGCCTGCGCCAGATCCGCCCATTGCGCGGAGGGCGCTATGGTACTCGATCACATTCTGGACAGGCTCCGACATCGTCGAGGCTTTCACCTATAACGGCCATTGCGAGAAGATGCGGGTCATCGGCAAGGAGGATCTGCTGGAGCCGCTGAACCGTGCGGCGCTGCGGATCGCGCGCAAGGTGGCCGATGCCAGGCCCGGCAACCTCATGGCGGGCAATATCTCGAACGCCAACATCTGGGATCCCGCCGACGGTGACAGGCAGACCGAGGTGCGCGGCATGTTCGAGGAGATGGTGGGCCGGCACACGGAGGCCAGCCGCTACTCGGAGAAGATGCAGAACCACTTCATGTATGGCGACAACGTGCGATTTCCCGAGCACATCAAGTCACTGGGCGATACCGCCTGAAACGAGCGGCGGGCTGGTCACCCCGTCCGCGGTTTCCCGCCGAGACGCGACGAGCGTTGCAGGCGCCAGGGTCCGGGCCCTAGCCGGTGACGCGCTGCAGTGCGGTCAGCAGGTCCGGTGTCGCGATGCCCGTCGGGATCATGCCGTTGTCGGTCTGGAACGCCTTGATCGCGTCGCGCGTGCGCGGCCCCATGATGCCGTCGGCGGGGCCGGCGGAGAAGCCAAGTTCGTTGAGCATGGTCTGCGCCGCGCGGACCACCACCTTGGGATCGAGCGCCTCATCCAGCGAGGCGTCCTCCCAGGATGCGCTCGGGCGCACGAAGTTGGCGCTTTCGATCAGGGGTGTGGGCTCCCAGGCACGGGCGATCTGCTTGGCAGCGGCCAATTCGGTCGCGTCCATGCCTGAAGCGATCTGGTCGCGCTTGGAACCGGCTTCCTTGTCGCCGCCGGCAGCCGCGATGGCGAACCACTTGTAGGCATCGGTGAGGTCCACGTCGATGCCAAGGCCACGGGCGCTGAGAATGCCGAGGTTGAACTGGCTGTCGCGCAACCCGTGCTCGGCCGCCTGGCGGAACCAGCGCGCGGCTTCCGGGAAATCCGGTTCGCCGTCGAGGCCCTGGGCGCTGAGGACGGCGAGGTTATGCATGGCCTTGCGGTTGCCCTGGTCGGCGGCGCGCAGATACCACATCTGCGCCATGGCCGCGTCGCGGGTGACGCCATGGCCCTTCTCGAACAGCGTGCCCAGCCGGTACTGCGCCGGGGCCAGGCCCTGCGCGGCCGCGCGCTGATACCAGTCGGCGGCTGCTTTCAGGTCCTGCGGCACGCCGCGGCCCTGGGCGAAGCGCGATCCGATCTCGAACTGGGCGGAGCTGTCGCCCTCGATCGCCGCCTGGCGCAGCGGCCCGGGTCCGATCGCGTCCGGCAACTGGCCGGGCGCCGCGCCGGTGGCCTGCGGTGCCGCGTCCGTCTCGTAGCTTTGGGCATCCGCATTGGGCGGCGTCGTCAGGTCGATGACCCGCGGGGTCACCGCCGAAGTTGTCATCGCGTCGGCGTCTTCGGCGCTGGCGCCGGCATCGCTGACCGGGCCGTCGGCAGGCGCATCCACCGGCGCTGTATCGACCGGAGAAACCGGCGCGGCTGGTATGTCATCGCCGGCCGCCGGTGCGTCCGCTACCGGGGCGGCGTCTCCATCTATGGCTGCGATCGGCTCGGCGTCGCCGGGAATGACCGTCGTGCCCGGCGCGTTCGCGTCCGAACTGACCGCCGGCGCGTCCGCTTCGGGCGCCGAGCCGCCGGCGATCATGCCATAGAGCTTCAGCGAGCCGACCACCACGATCAGCGCCGCCGACATCATGACCAGCGGCTTCCTGGCCCGGCCGAGCGGTCCGTCGGCTTCCGGTGAATCCTTGTCCGGTACAAGGCCGGTGGTTGCCTCGTCGGCGGCGGCGCGCTGGGCGGCACGTCGCGCGGCGGCGATGAAGTCGGACCGTTCGTTGCGCGCCTGCTGCGGCTGATCGGCGTCGGCCGGCGCGGCCTCGGCGGTGGGCATCGGCGTGGCGCTGCCGGGAGGCAACGGCATGTGATCGTCGACCTCATCGACAATCGTCGCGCCCATCTGTTGCTGCGGCGGCGCCATGGGTTCGGGGGGCAGCGGCGTATCGAGCGATGCCGCCTGCGGTTCGATCGACGCGGCCTGCTGCTCGACCGGCAGGTCATATGCCTGGGGGGCGAACTGTTCGATGAATTCGACGGCGTCCGCGTCCGTTCCACCGGCGGGAACCGCGTCGACATCGAGGTCGGACACGGGTTCCACAAGCGCCTGCGCGGCGGTGGGCGAGAGATCGTCCAGGCCGACCGGTTCCGCCAGGACATGGTCCTCTTCCGGCTTCACCAGGATGTCGTCCTCGTCCGGCATCACGGTTTGCGGCATCGCCGTTTGCGCAGTCTCATCCGGCATCGGCGCGAGCACATCGTCCGCCGCTATCGGGGCCAGCGAATCCGCGGCCTGCATCGGCGTATCCCCGGCGCCAAAGTCGATTGGCGCAGGTTCGGGTTCCAGCAGCGGATCGTCGATGCTGCTTATCGCCTGCGGCGTCTCCAGATCAGTGATGCGATCGACGATCGTGCCCAGCACGTCGCGCATGATCGACAGTGTTTCCTCGGTGCGCCGGCTGGCATCGTCGCTGGCAATCCGCAGGGCGTTCAGCTCCTGCTGCAGTCCGTCGGCCAGTTCCGACTCACTGCCGCCGGCCGCCGAGATCGCCTGCAGCGCCTGTTCGGCAGCGTTGCGGGCGGCATCCATGGCGCTGTCGCGCACGTCGTCCACGCGTCGCGCCAGGTCGCCCATGGCCTGATCGATCTGCGGCATTTCCGGCCGGTTGCGCTCGGCCGCCTCGACCAGTTCGGCAAGCTGCGCCACCCGTTCGCCGAGCTGGGCGATCGCTTCCGGATTCTGATCGTTGGGTTTGTCGGCGATATCCTCCAGCCGCCGCGCCAGGTCATTGATGCGCGACTCCAGGGTCGAGAAGGCATCTGCCGCGAACGCATCGGACGCGCTGCTTTCGGCCGATTTCTGCGTCAGCGCGTCGAGCCGCGCGTTCATCTGGTCGAAATGCGTCGCGATCGTCTGCAGGGCCTGCGGCTTGACCTGGGCGGCCTCGTTGACCTGGCCGGCCAGCGCGGCGAGCTTGTCCTCGATGGTGCGAAGCGCTTGCGGCTGGGCTGCGGCCGCTTCGTCGACCTGACGTGCCAGTGCGGTGACCTTGTCCTCGATGGCCTGCAGGGCCTGCGGCCCCACGCTCACGGTATCGCCCAGGTAGCGCGCCACCGTGGCGAGCTGGGTCTCGATGGTCTTCAGGCCGGCCGCCGACATGCTGCCGTCGGCCGCGATCTTGTCGATGCGTTTCGTCAGCGCGTCGAAGCGATCGCCGATGGCATCGGCGATGCTCTCTCCGTTGCGCGCGGCATAGGCGACGCCGTCGGCGATCTCCGCCAGACGGTTCTCCATCTTCGAGATGTCCGGCGCCTTGTGGAGCTTGGCGAAATCGGCAAGCGCGCTGCGCATGGCGCTGAATCCGGCCTGAGTGCCTTCCTCGAAGCGATTGGCGAGGCTGTTGATCTCGGAGCGGATGCCGTCGAGTTCTGTGCGTGTTGCGGTGTCGAGCTGCGCGGTCAGCGCCCCGAGGCGCTTTTCGATATGCGTGCCGACTTCGGTGCCGATCTGCGTCGACGTTGCGTCGAGCTTGCTGGCAAGCCGCTGGATCTCGCGTTTGAGCATCTCCACCGTCGACTGACGCGCGGAATCCTTGCGGGACGTCTGTTGCTCGGAATCGATCTCGCGCTGACGGCGCACGATCTGCGAGACCGCTTCGTCGATGCCATTGATTCGCCGGACCATCTCCGCTTCGCGCTTGGTAATGGCGGGCGGCGTCATGCGCGCGACCGGCGCCTGCTTGGCGCTTTCGGCCATGCGCTGGCTCATGGCGTCGAGCTTCTGCTCCAGGCGTTGGGTGTGATTGGCGATGATGTTGTCGACCTCGGAGGGGGCTTCGCCGTCCTTGTCTCCCGCCTCGTCGAGCTTCGCTGCGATCGTGTCGAGGCGCGTCTCGAGTCGCTGGATGCCCTCGTTGGGCGGTGCGTTGGACTTGCGCGCAGCGGCCATGTTGCCGGCCAGCGTATCGAGGCGCTTGCCGATCTCGCGCAGCGCATCGGAGGCGGCATTTCGGGTGATCGGCAGGTCTTCGCCAAGGATGCGCGCCAACTGGTTCGCGCCCTCCTTGGTATCCCCGTTGCGGCCTGACAGCAGGGCTTCCAGTTCCTGCATGGCTGGCTGGTCGGACGCCGGCTCGTCGTTGCCGCGTGAATCCAGCATTGTCTCGATCGAATCGAGCCGGTTGGCCAACAGGCGCATGGCGGTCTGATCGTCCGTGGCGGGGCGCTGCGGTGCCGCCTCGCCGTCCTCGAAAACGGTCTCGATCCACTCTTCCAGTGAAAGACCGGCTTCCTCGGCGGCGGCGCGGGCGGCGCGGCGGATGTCCGTGTGCCGGGCGGAGCTATAGGACATGACGCGTCTTCTTCCGATTGCGTTCGCCGCGACCGATATGGCCTGCGGCGCGGGGCGCCAATGAATGACGGCGTGCCGAAGCGGGTTCGGCCGCGTTAGGGATCATTAACGCTCATGGTAAACGGAGTGTTAAAGGTCAGGTTGTGCGCGCAGCCCGAATACAGCCTGGCTTTTGTGTGCTGCGCGTCCGGCCCATGCCGGCATTTCGCCACGGTTCACACCGTGCATGTCGGTGTCTGGCAACCACCCGAATGTGACTTGACGTTTACGTCAACCATTCCTATCTGCCGGACATATGCAAAATGCCACCAAGGCGGACATCTCCCCCCATGAACGACCGGACCAACCCACCGATTGTCAGCGCCGAGGAGACGGATGACACGTCGAACAAGACGTTCTTCACCATCGGCGATCTGGCGCGCGAATTCGACGTAACGCTGCGCGCGCTGCGCTTCTATGAGGACAAGGGCTTGCTGAACCCGCGGCGCGTCGGCACCGCGCGGCACTATTCGCGGCGCGATCGCGCCCGGCTCAAGCTCGTCCTGATGGGCAAGCGCGTCGGCTTCACCCTTGGCGAGATTCGCGAGATGCTGGACCTTTACGAGCTGCGCGACGGCCAGGAGACCCAGCTTCGCGTGTCGCTCGACAAGTTCCGCGAGCAGATCACTGTGCTGCAACGCCAGAAACAGGACATCGAACAGGCGATCAGCGATCTGACCCGCACCTGCGACATCGTCGAGGGCATGCTGAAGCAGCAGGCCGCCCAGGCGAGCTGACCGCGATTGCCGGCGGCAGTGCGTCCGCCGGGAGCAGACGACCACCGGCCGACCAAGAGCCGGGTTTGAGCCGCGCGATGTGCGGCGCGCGCCAATTGGCGCGAAGGAGGACCCATGCCTGCCTACAAGGCCCCCGTCGACGACACCTTGTTCCTGCTCAACGACGTCTTCGCCTATGAGCGATACGGCAATCTACCGGGCTTCTCCGACGCTCCTCCGGATGTGGTCAAGGCGATTCTCGAGGAAGCTGCGAAGTTCGCCGAGGAGGTGCTGCAGCCGCTCAACCAGACCGGCGATTCGGAAGGCTGCAACCGCAACGACGATGGCGCGGTCGCCACGCCCACCGGCTTCAAGGATGCCTACACCCAGATGGCCGAGGCCGGCTGGATCGGCCTCACCGCCGATCCCGACTATGGCGGCCAGGGCCTGCCGCACGTGCTCGGTGCTGCACTGAACGAGTACATCTCGTCGGCCAACATGGCCTTCGGCATGTATCCGGGGCTGTCGCACGGCGCCTATGCGGCCATCGAGGCCCATGGCAGCGATGAGCAGAAGCAGACCTATCTGCCGCATCTGGCGAGCGGCAAATGGTCGGGCACCATGAACCTGACCGAGCCGCATTGCGGCACCGATCTGGGGTTGCTGCGCACCAAGGCGGTGCCGCGCGACGATGGCTCCTACGCCATCACCGGATCGAAGATATTCATCTCCGCCGGCGAGCACGATCTCAGCGAGAACATCGTCCACCTGGTGCTGGCGCGCATCGAGGGCGCCGAGCCGGGCATCAAAGGCATCTCGCTGTTCGTGGTGCCGAAGTTCCTGCCCGGCGAGGATGGTGGTGTCGGCGACCGCAACGGCGTGACCTGCGGGGCGATCGAGGAGAAGATGGGCATCCACGCCAACGCCACCTGCGTGCTCAACTATGATGAGGCCATCGGCTGGCTGGTCGGCGCGCCGCAAAAGGGCCTGCGCGCCATGTTTACGATGATGAACGAGGCGCGCCTCGCCGTCGGCATCCAGGGCATGGCGCAGTCCGAGGTGGCCTACCAGAACGCCGCCGTCTATGCCCGCGATCGCCTGCAGGGCCGCGCTCTTAGCGGCACCCAGCAACCCGACAAGGCGGCCGATCCGATCATCGTGCATCCCGATGTGCGGCGCATGCTGATGGATCAGAAGGCGTTCAACGAGGGCGCCCGCGCGCTCGTCGTTTGGACAGCGCTGCAGGCCGACGTGGCCCGCCGCAGCGCCGACGAGGCCG
Source organism: Tepidamorphaceae bacterium (assembly GCA_028279445.1). Taxonomy (GTDB): domain Bacteria; phylum Pseudomonadota; class Alphaproteobacteria; order Rhizobiales; family Tepidamorphaceae; genus JANQNT01. The sequence continues at coordinate 99,502 of JANQNT010000014.1, forward strand.
AGCGCCAGGCCGCCGAGGACCACATGGGGCTGCTGACGCCGGTGATCAAAGGCGTGCTGACCGACTACGGCTTCCAGCATTGCGCCAACGCGCAGCAGGTCTATGGCGGCCATGGCTACGTGCGCGAATGGGGCATGGAGCAGTTTGTCCGCGACGCCCGCATCGCCCAGATCTACGAGGGCGCCAACGGCATCCAGGCGCTCGACCTGGTCGGCCGCAAGCTGCCGCGCGACGGCGGCCGCGCCGTGATGGCCTTCTTCAAGGAGGTCACCGACTTTGTCGCGGCCCACGGCGAGGACGAGGCGATGAAGCCCTACGTGGAGCCGCTCGGCAAGGCCGCCAGGGACCTGGAGCGCGCCACCATGTGGTTCATGGCCAACGCCATGGCCAAGCCCGACAATGCGGGTGCGGGCTCCTACGACTACATGCATCTGATGGGGCTTGTGGCGCTCGGCTACATGTGGGCGCGTATGGCCAAGGCGGCGCAGGACAGCCAGGGCAACGGCCTCGACCAGGGTTTCGTCGACGCCAAGCTCGTCACCGGCCGCTACTTCATGGAGCGCGTTCTGCCGGAGACCGCCACGCGGGTGGCGCGCATCGAGGCCGGCGCCGACACCATGATGGCGCTGCCGGCGGACGCGTTCTGAGGTGATCGTCCATGCCAACCCTTGATCTGCCGCGCCCCGCCTGGATGGAGGAGGATCACGCGATCCTCGCCGAAGCGGCCGAGAAGTTCCTTGAGGCCGAGCTCGTCGAGCATGTAGACGACTGGGAGAAGGCCGGCATCGTCGACCGCTGGGCCTGGGAGAAGGCGGGCGCCAACGGTCTCCTCTGCGCGGCGGTGCCGGAGGAATACGGCGGCGCCGGCGGGACCTTCGCCCATGACGCGGTGATCGCCCAGGCCATCGGCAAGACCGGCCTCGACAGCTTCGGCATCGCCCTGCATTCGGCGATCGTCGCCCCCTACATCCAGCACTTCGGCACCGAGGACCAGAAACGCCGCTGGCTGCCGAAGATGGCGACCGGTGAGCTGGTTGGCGCCATTGCCATGACCGAGCCCGGAGCCGGCTCCGACCTGCAGGGCGTGCGCACTTCGGCCAAGCGGGACGGCAACGGCTACGTCATCGACGGCCAGAAGACCTTCATCACCAACGGCCAGAGCGCCAACCTGATCGTCGTCGTCGCCAAGACCGATCCAGGTGCCGGCGCCAAGGGCGTGTCGCTGTTCGTGGTGGAGACGGACGGGCTGGAGGGTTTCCGCCGTGGCCGGAACCTCGAGAAGATCGGCATGAAGGGCAACGACACCTCGGAGCTGTTCTTCGACGGCGTGCGGGTGCCCGCCGACGCGCTGCTTGGCACCGAGGAAGGACAGGGCTTCGCGCAACTGATGACCGAATTGCCGCAGGAGCGGTTGCTGGTCGCGGTGCAGGCCATGGCGATGATCGAGCGCGCGCTGGAAGAGACCATCGCCTACACCAAGGACCGCAGCGCCTTCGGCAAGAAGGTGATCGACTTCCAGAACACCCAGTTCACGCTCGCCGAAGCCAAGACCGAGGCGACCATCGCCCGCGTCTTCATCGACCACTGCATCGCCCAGCATGTCGCAGGCCGGCTCGATACGGTCACTGCCTCGATGGCCAAGTACTGGGTCACCGACCTGCAGTGCAAGATCGTCGACGACTGCCTGCAACTGCACGGCGGCTACGGCTACATGGACGAATATCCCATCTCCCGCATGTTCCGCGACGCCCGCGTGCAGCGCATCTATGCGGGGACCAACGAGATCATGAAGGTGCTGATCGCGCGGAGTCTGTAACGCGCGGGATCAGGAAAAGTGGGAACCGGTTTTCCGCCCGGATCCCGCGCCAGCAAAGAAACAGCTCCGCATCAAGGAGAACGCAATGCCCGACGCATTCATCTACGACCACGTGCGCACCCCGCGCGGGCGCGGCAAGCCAGACGGCGCGCTTCATGAAGTCACCGCCGTTGAACTTGCCGCTACGGCGTTGCGCGCCGTGCGCGACCGCAACGCGTTGGACACCGCGCGCATCGACGACGTGGTGCTCGGCTGTGTCGATCCTGTCGGCGAGGCCGGCGGCGACATCGCGCGTGCCGCGGTGTTCCGCGCCGGCTACGACGAGAGCGTGCCGGGCATCCAGATCAACCGCTTCTGCGCTTCGGGGCTCGACGCGGTGAACATGGGCGCCGGCGAGATCGCCTCGGGCCAGAGCGACATGGTGATCGCCGGCGGGGTGGAGAGCATGAGCCGCATCGGTATCGGTGCGTCGGGTGGCGCCTGGCCGGTCGATCCGCAGGTCGCGGTGCCCTCCTACTTCATGCCCCAGGGCGTCTCGGCGGACCTGATCGCGACCAAGTACGGCTTCTCCCGCGACGACGTGGACGCCTACGCGGTCGAGAGCCAGAAACGTGCTGCCCACTCGTGGGACAGTGGTTACTTCGCCAACTCCATCGTGCCGGTCACCGACCTCAACGGTCTGACCATTCTGGACCGCGACGAGCACATGCGCGCCGACACCACCATGCAGTCGCTCGGCCAGCTCAACGCATCCTTCGAGCAGATGGGCGAGTTCGGCGGCTTCGACGCGGTGGCGATTCAGGCACATCCGGACGTGGAGCGCGTCAACCACGTGCATCACGCGGGCAATTCGTCGGGCATCGTCGATGGCGCGGCGGCCGTGCTGATCGGCAACACCCGTGCCGGCAAGCGCGCCGGGCTCACACCGCGCGCGAAGATAAAGTCCTTCACCTCGATCGGCTCGGACCCGGCGCTGATGCTGACCGGACCCGTCGATGTCACCGAGAAGCTTTTAAAGCGCGCCCGCATGAGCCTCGACGACATCGATCTGTTCGAGCTCAACGAGGCCTTCGCCTCCGTAGTGCTGCGCTTCCAGACCCATTTCGACATTCCGTCAGACAAGCTCAACGTCAACGGCGGCGCCATCGCCATGGGCCATCCGCTGGGCGCCACCGGCGCGATGATCCTCGGCACGGTGCTCGACGAGCTCGAACGCCGCGACCTCAACACCGCCCTCGTGACGCTGTGCATCGGCGCCGGCATGGGCACGGCCACCATCATCGAGCGGGTGTGAGACCATGAGCGAGCAAGCATTCACCCACGACCTCGACGCCGACGGCATCCTGACGCTGACCTGGGATATGGCCGGCAAATCCATGAACGTCATCGACATGGGCGTCATGGACGAACTGGAAGCCGCGACGACGAAGATCGCGGAAGACGAGACAATCAAGGGTGCGGTGATCACCTCCGCCAAGGAGACCTTCTGCGCCGGCGCGGACCTGACCATGCTGGAAGCGCTGCTGGGCGCTTACCACGCCGCGGCGAAGACGGACGCCACGGCCGCCAACCAGGAGCTGTTCGACCAGTCGCGGCGCCTGTCGCAGATCTACCGGCGGCTTGAGACCTGCGGCAAGCCTGTCGTCGCGGCGATCAACGGCACCGCGTTGGGTGGCGGGCTGGAACTGGCGCTGTCCTGTCACCGCCGCGTGGTGGCCGACAGCGACAAGACGAAGCTCGGTCTGCCGGAGATCAAGGTCGGCCTGTTCCCCGGTGCCGGCGGCACCCAGCGCGTGGCGCGCATGGTGCAGCCCGCCGATGCGCTACAATTCCTGCTGCAGGGCCGCGAACTGCGCGTGCCCCAGGCCAAGGCCATGGGGCTGGTCGACGAGGTGGTGCCGGCGAAGAAGCTGGTCGACACCGCCAGGGCCTGGATCCGGGATGGCGGCAAGGCGGTGCAGCCGTGGGACGAGGAGAGGTTCCGCAATCCCGCGCGCGTCTACTCCGCCCAAGGCATGATGACCTTCCCGCCGGCCAACGCGCTCTACCGCAAGGAGACCTACGACAATTATCCCGGCGGCCGGGCGTTGCTGTCGGCGGTCTACGAGGGCTCGCTGGTGCCCTTCGACACCGCGCTGACCATCGAGTCGCGCTACTTCGCCAACGTGCTGAAGACGCCGCAGGCCGCCAACATGATCCGCTCGCTGTTCGTCTCCATGCAGGCGCTGGGCAAGGGCGCGCGGCGCCCTGCCGACGTCAAGCCGTCGAACCTCAAGAAGGTCGGCGTGCTGGGCGCCGGCTTCATGGGCGCCGGCATCGCCTATGTGACGGCGAGCGCGGGTATGGACGTGGTGCTCGTTGACCGCACCCAGGAAGACGCCGATCGCGGCAAGGCCCATTCCGCCGATCTGCTGGCCGACAGCCTGCGCAAGGGCCGCATCAAGGAAGCCGACAAGGACAGGACGCTTAAGCGCATCACCGCGACGGCGGATTACGCCACGCTGGAGGGGTGCGACCTGATCATCGAAGCTGTGTTCGAGGACCGCAACGTCAAGGCGGATGTGCTGCAGAAAGCCGAGGCGCATCTGAAGCGCGGCGGCGTACTGGCCTCGAACACCTCGACCCTGCCGATCACCAGCCTGGCCAAGACCACGGCGCGGCCGAAGAACTTCATCGGCATCCACTTCTTCTCGCCGGTGCACAAGATGATGCTGGTGGAGATCATCATGGGCCGGCGCACCAGCGATAAGGCGTTGGCGACCGCGCTCGATTACGTGCGCGCGATCCGCAAGACGCCCATCGTCGTCAACGATACCCGTGGCTTCTTCGCCAACCGCTGCGTCGGCAACTACATGCTGGAAGCCCACGTCATGCTGATGGAGGGCATCCCGCCGGCGATGATCGAGAACGGCGCGCGCATGGCCGGCATGCCGGTCGGGCCGCTGTCGCTGAACGACGAGGTTGCTGTCGATCTGGCCTGGAAGATCGTCCAGGCGACCAAGAAGGACCTGGGCGAAAAGGCCGTCGACCCGCGTCAGGAGGCGCTGCTGGAGGAGATGGTCGTCAGGCGCGACCGGCTGGGGCGCAAGAACCAGAAGGGCTTTTACGACTATCCCGACAAGGGCAGGAAGCACCTGTGGCCGGGGCTCGCCGACATCGTGCCCGAGCAGCGCGATCCGGACACGATCGACATCGGGGAGATCAAGAACCGCTTCCTCGCCACCATGGCGCTGGAGGCCGCGCGCTGCATCGAGGAAAAGGTCGTCACCGACGTGCGCGAGGCCGATGTCGGCTCGATCCTGGGGTTCGGTTTCGCCCCGTGGTCCGGCGGCACGCTGTCCTACATCGACATGCTGGGCACGGCGCGCTTCGTGGAGATGTGCAAGGGGCTGGCGCGCAAGCATGGCAAGCGCTTCCGGCCCAACAGGCTGCTGCGCGAGATGGCGGAGACGGACGAGACCTTCTACGGACGGTTTCCGCCCGGCGGGGGCGTGAACAAGGCCGCTGCCTGAAAAGCGACGGCCTGAATTGCCGGCGTCGCGTCGTTGTTCTGCCCGAATCGGGTGCGATCCATGCCGGTGCGCAAGTCCGGGCCACGGGCCTGGATGCCACCGGAGTACATCGCCGATGTCATCGACCCCCATGATCCTGCGGGCCACTGTTGTTGCGACGATCGCCGCGATGCTGGCCATCGGCGCAGCCCGCGCCACGGAAGGCCCGCCCGACGAAGACGGGCGCTACATCGTGCGCCAGGCGCAGGACGGCTGGTTCCGCATCGATCAGAACACCGGCCAGGCCTCGCTGTGCCGCGAGGCACAGGTCGGCTTCCTGTGCGAACTGGTGCCCGACGACCGCGATGCGCTGCTCAGCGAAATCACCCGCCTGGCGGAGGAAAACGCCATGTTGCGCGCCCGCATCGCCCGCGCCGAGACGCAAGGCGAGGGCGACGCGCAGCAGAACGGCCTGGATCTTCCCAGCGAAGAGGACGTGGACCGGATGATGGGCCAGTTCCGCATCCTCATCGACCGTTTCCTGCAGTCCATGCAGGAACTGCACGAGGAGTACACCCGGCCCGAGCCGCAGGTGCAGTAGCTGTGCCAGCAGGGATGCCGGGCCCGCCCGTCTTGCCCCAACATATGCCGTTCGCGCGATGTGACATTCACGCAACAATGACGCGTGACTTCGCGGTTCCTGCGGTTTTCTGCCGTGGAATTGATCCAGATCAAGAATCGCACCCGACATAGGGCGGTAACTCGATTGCCAGTGAGCGCAGTCGTGAGCGAATTGCGGGCCGCGACTCGTTGATCAGATCAGGCCTTTTTTGGGGGTTGGGGATGATGTTTCGGAAATTCAAGCATTTGACGATTGGCCTTGGTGCGATCCTGGGCATTGCCATGTCCGCACCGACGGTGCAGGCGGCCGACTACACCGACACGGCGACAAGCTATGCCGGGAACTGGATGGTTCGCGTCGGCGCCAGCGTCGTTGCTCCGGATTCCAGCGCCGACGTTTTCGCTGCCGGTACGCTCGTGCCGACACACAATGCAGAGGTCAGCACTGAAGTCGTTCCCACGGCAACGATTGCCTACTTCTTCACGCCGAACATCGCCGCGGAACTGTTCTGCTGCTTCGCCAAGCACGATGTCGAAGGTCGCGGAACGCTGGCCGGCCTCGATCTTGGCGATACGTGGATTTTCCCGCCGGCCGTGACGCTGCAGTACCACTTCACCCAGTTCGGCCGCTTCAAGCCGTATGTGGGTGCCGGCTTCCAGTACATCGCCTTCTTCGACGAGAGCACCGCGAGCGGCCTTGGCGGCGCGCAGTTGGACATCGACGACTCGATCGGCGCGACGCTGCAGATCGGCTTCGACTACGAAATCCAGGACGGCTGGTATTTCAATGCGGACCTGAAGAAGACCTTCTTCGAGATGGATGCCGCTTGGGCGGGTACCGGGGTTACGGCTGATGTCACGCTCGATCCCTGGATCGTCACCGTGGCGGTGGGCCGTCGCTTCAATCTGGGCGATCTGTTCCGCTGATCGCATCTACCTTCAGACTCTGACGGCAAAGGCCCGGACGGTTCGTCCGGGCCTTTTTCATGGCCCGTCCAGCCGCGCATTCAGGAATGCGTCGATGCGCGCCAGGGCTTCGTCACTCTGGGCGCCGGGAAAGGCCATGAACACATGCGCACCGGCGGGATAGACGGCGAGTTCGGTCGCGTTCCCCGCAGCCGCCCAGCGTGGCGCCATCATCAGCGTGTCGTCGAGCAGGGGATCGCGCGTGCCGACGCTGAACAGCGCCGGGCACAAGCCGGTCACATCGGCCAGCATGGGCGAGACGTCGGCTGAGTCGGTCCGCGTCTCCCCCTGGACAAAGCAGCCAACGAATTTCGTGATATCGCGGGTGTTGAGGATCAGCTTTTCCTCTCCCCAGTTGCGCACGCTGGGGGTGAGCCGCAGGTCGTAGCAGCCGGCGATCAGGTTGGCGGCGGCAAATGGGGTGAGACCATGCCGGTCGCGCAGCCGGATCAGCGTCAGCGTCGAGAGATGCGCGCCGGCGGATTCGCCGCCGATGGCAAGCTGTCCCCCGCCAAGCGCTTCGAGGCCTTCGCGGACCAGCCACAGCGCCGCCGCCTCGCAGTCGTCCGGGCCAGCGGGGAAGGGCTGTTCCGGCGCCAGGCGATAGTCGACGCTGACCGCGCTCAGACCGGTGTTCTCGGCGATGCGCTCAAGGCGCGGGTCCTGCTCGTCAGGGGCACCGAGCACCCAGCCGCCACCATGGATGTGCAGGTAGACGCCGCGCGAGGCGCGGGTTTGCGGCGCGATGACCCGCAGTTCCAAGGATCCTGCCGGCCCCTCGATGGTGACGGTCCGCGCGTGATCGAGCCTCGGCGCCAGCGGAAACGGCCCAAAGCCCTGCTTGCGCCGCTCGCGCACCACCGCTGGCGGAAACGACCACTGGTCCGGCAGCCCTTCGAGCGCCTCCAGAATTGTCGCGTTCAGTTCACGCGTTTCCGCGCTGACGGCCTCGTCGGCGAACACGGTCGGATCGAGCTTGATTGTCGAGGCTTGCATGATGGCGTGGTGCTGGAGGAATGTGCGTTCATGTTTGTCGCAGAAATCCGCATGGCGGACTTCTGCTGAGACGGTGACAGCCCGCACCCCCTCCCGTCCACGCCTTCTTGCTATAGCCATAGCCGGCCCTCACCCCCTCCCGACCACCCACGGGAGTATGCTGCATGGGTGGTCGGGGGGGGGGGGTGAGGGCCGGTGCAGTCGGAAAGCAAGAATGGCCGGGGGAGCGGGCCGGAACCGGGAGCGAAAGACGCCCATGCGCCAGAACCAGCACATCCTCACCATCGCCACCGCCGGTCCCGGCATGACCGACATCACCGCCGAGATCGCCGATTGGCTCGGCGGTCAGCAGATCGACTGCGGTCTGCTGACGGTGTTCATCCGCCACACCTCGGCGTCGCTGACGATCCAGGAGAATGCCGACCCACGGGTGCAGGCCGACCTGATGGACGCGCTGGACCGGCTGGCCCCGCGCGACCACCCTTATGCCCACGCGACCGAAGGGCCCGACGATATGCCGGCGCACATCCGTTCGATGGTGACGGCGACCAGTCTCCAGGTCCCGGTGGCCAACGGAGCAATGCTGCTGGGCACCTGGCAGGGGGTCTATCTGGTGGAACACCGCGACCGGCCGCACCGACGCGAGATCGTGCTGCACCTGTCGGGTGAATGAGGATGCCGGCGTAGTACCGGAGTACTTGCCTACCTGTGGACCGCGTCAGACCGCGATCAGCGGCAGCACCAGAGCCAGCGTCAGCATGCAGGTGGCCAGCCCGGACATGGTCTGGGCAAACCACACATCGGCATCGGCCGCGCGGGCGCGGCTGCGCTGGAAGGTCAGGTCATTGCCGTCGCGCTGCGGCGCGGCGGGCCAGAACGGCAGGCCGGCCAGTTGCCCGCGGCGTTCAGCCCGCAGGATGAAGGTGAATGCGAAGGCCAGGCTGAGCAGTCCGCCCGCCTTCGTCGCCGCAACGGCGTCGTCCGCAAGACCCAGCATCAGCCAGGTCACGATGAAGCAGGCCAGTCCGAAAACCAGCCCCGAATCGTTGAAATTGGGGTCGCGTGCGTCCGGCATGGGATGGCGCGCTCCTCATCGGCGATTGACGTGGGCCCCGTGGGCTCGGCTGTCGGCGATGATCGCGGTTGCGCCTTAAGAAAGGCTGATGCGGCAAGGTTAAGAACTGATGGGTTGGGGTAAGGATTCGCAAACCAAAACGACGCGCGCGAGGGTTCAGGTACCCATCGCCGCGAGGCTGAAAGTGGACGGTACGGCGCGTATCGAGAATTGAGGCTGTTTCTCCCAGCGCAATGCGCGAACGGAACTTTTTCGCCTGCCGATGTTGATGCGATCGCCACTTCGTGGCGCAATAGGACAGTCGAAGGCGCGTGAAGAAGCGTTCACCGGCTTGAGGCCGTATCGACAGTCAGGATTTGGCGCATACCACGCTCCAAATCCTGACTGTCGATACGGCCTAAGGGAGGGAATAGCGGGGCATGGCTTGGCTGAGGGTCTAATCGGTTCCGCCACGGCGGCCCGGATACTGATCGCGGACGATCATCCGCTGTTTCGCGACGCGTTGCGTCAGGCGCTCAGTTCGGATTCTGATGCCGGCGGGCTGAGCGTCGGCACGATCGCGGAATCCGGCAACATCGACGCCGTGATGGACGATCTGACCGAGAATCCGGAAACCGATCTCGTTCTGCTCGACCTGTCGATGCCCGGCGTGCGCGGACTGTCCGGCCTGATGAACCTGCGGGCGCGGTTCCCCGAGGTCCCGGTCATCGTCGTCACCGGTTCGGACGACCCGGCCGTGGTGCGCCGCTGCGCGGATTTCGGCGCCTCGGGCTTCATTCCCAAGTCGCTGCAGGTCAGTGAGATGCGCGACGCGATCACCCAGGTGCTGGAGGGCGGAACCTGGTTCCCGCCGGACGTCAACCTGACTGCCGAGGACGAAAGCGAACTGGCCGATATCGCCAGGCGTCTGGCGACGCTGACGCCGCAGCAGATGCGCGTGCTGATGATGCTGGGCGAAGGGCTGCTCAACAAGCAGATCGCCTATGAACTGGATGTCTCCGAGGCAACCGTCAAGGCGCATGTCTCGGCAATCCTGCAGAAGCTGAACGTCGACAGCCGCACACAGGCCGTGATCATGGTCAACCGCATCGATGCCTTGCAGCGCGACGATGTGCTGCCCGACGTGCGGTGACTCGCGCCGGCGGGACCTACTCTGCCGCTTCGCGGCGCGAAAAGCGTGACAACACGGCGCGAAGTGCCGCCGGTTTGACCGGCTTGTAGAGCACCACGGCGCCTTGCGCCTCGGCTTCCGCGCGCACCTCCGGCGAACGGTCCGCAGTCAGCAGGATGACCGGAACGTCGCTGTCGAAGGCTGCGTTGACTGCCGTGGCGGCATCGAGGCCGGTGCCGCTGTCGAGGTGGTAGTCGACGATCATCAGGTCCGGCGCGCCACCGGGCGCTGCGTCCCCCGGTTTGACCAGGGCGGTCGCTTCGGCTTGCGACGTCGCTGTCTGCACGCTGCAGCCCCAGGCATCGAGCAAGGTGGCCATGCCGTCGAGTATCTTAGGCTCGTTGTCGATACACAGCACGTCGAGCGGCATCAGCCGTGCCGCGGCCTGGGGGGCAGCCGGTGCATCGCTGGCGGCAGGCGCCGACGCGGCGCGTGGCACGTCGACCGAGAACACCGATCCGCGCCCCGGTTGCGATGCAATGCCCACCTCGGTGCCAAGCTGCCGCGCCAGACGCTCGACGATCGACAAGCCCAGCCCCAGGCCCCGTGCCTGCTGGGCGGCACCGTCGAGGCGCTTGAACTCATGGAAGATCGCTTCGCGCTTGTTGGCGGGAATGCCGGGGCCGGTGTCATGGACGCAAATCCTGACCTGATCGCCCTGGCGCCGGCAGCCGACCAGAATGCGTCCCTCGGCGGTGTATTTGACGGCATTGGAGATCAGGTTCTGCAACAGCCGCCGCAGGAAACGCCGGTCGCTGCGCAAGCTGACGGTCGAGGTGAGTATGCGCAGGTCCAGACCCTTCTCGCGCGCCAGCGGGACGAATTCGATGCGCAACGGCTTGAGGATGTCCTCCATGGCGAAGACGCTCATCTCCGGCTTCATCGCGCCGGCGTCCAGGCGGGATATGTCGAGCAGCGCGGAGAGAATCTCCTCGACCGCCTCCAGCGATCCGTCGATGTTCTCGGCCAGCTTGCGCTCCTGCGCGTTCATCTCCCGCTCGGTGAGGCTGGAGGTGTATAGCCGCGCCGCGTTCAGCGGTTGCAGGATGTCGTGGCTGGCCGCCGCCAGAAAGCGTGTCTTGTCGGCATTGGCGTTTTCGGCGCTGGCGCGGGCCTGCTCAAGTTCGCTGTTCAGCCTGGTCAGCGCCAGGGTGCGGTCGCGCACCCGCTGTTCCAGCGACTCGTTCGCCGCCGCCAGCTCCTGCGCCGCCCGCACGCGATCGGTGACATCGGAAACGGTCACCACCAGCCCGCCGCCCGGCATCGCATCGGAGCGGATCTCGCGCACCTTTCCCGGACCCGAGCGTTGCGTCTGGAATTGCTCGCCGCGCACGCTGGCGCGCAACTGGTGGTCGACCAGCGCCTCGATCTGTCCGGGCCCGAAAAGGCCGCGCCCGGCCACATCGCGGTAGATATCGGCGAGCGTCGTGCCGACCCGGCCGTAGGCGGCCGGCAGATCGAGCGTGGCGCGGAACTGCCGGTTCCAGCAGATCAGCCGCAGGTCGGCGTCGAACACCCCGATGCCTTGGTGCACGTGATCCAGCGCGGTCTGCAGCAGGTCGCGGTTGTATTGCAACGCCGCGGACGCATCGTCGAGCAGCTTCATCGCCGACTTGCTGCCGGCATTGCGGCGTTCCAGCAGCAGCGACAGCGCCACCCGGGCCGACGGAGCGCCGATGGCGCTGGCCAGCGTGCGCTCCGCGTAGCGGACGAATTGCACGTCGGCCTCCGAGCCCGGATCGGCGGTCAATTCGTTCTCCGCGCAATAGGCATCGATATGCCGGCGCGCACGCTCTTCGCCGAGGTAGCGGGCAATCGTCTTCTCGATGTCGCCGACATTGATGGAGGTGCGCGACAGCCGCATGCCCTGGGGGATCGGTGCGAGCGCCTCGGGCACGAACTGACTGGCCTGCAGCCGCTCGATCGCCCGCGGCGTGCGCAGAACCGAGACCACGGTATAGACGAGCGTGTTGGCCACAAGGCTCCAGAAGACCCCGTGGACCAGCGGGCTGAAGTCGATCCCCAAGAGCCGCTCGGGCTGCAGCAGGCCGATGCCGAACGGCCCGCTCGTCATGATGGCGGCATCGAGCAGCCCGGCGCTGACGAAGTTTGGCACCAGCAGCGTGTAGGTCCACAGCGCGATGCCGGCCGCCATGCCTGCGATGGCGCCGGCCGCCGTGCCCTGCCGCCAGACCAGGCCGCCGAAGAACGCCGGTGCAAGCTGCGCGATCGCCGCGAAGGAGACCAGCCCGATCGACGCCAGCGCGTCATTGCCGGCGATCGCGCGATAGTAGAGATAGGACAGCAGCAGCAGGATGAAGATCGCCACCCGGCGGATCAGCAGCAGTTTCGGCCCGAGCGCCTCGTCGCCCGATTGCAGCGCCGTGCGGCGCAGCAGCACCGGCCCGACCAGGTCGTTGCCGACCATGATGGCCAGCGCCACGCTGGCCACGATCACCATGGCGGTTGCAGCGGACAGACCACCGACGAAGGCGATCAGGGTGATGAGATGCGCATCCGCCGCGATCGGCAGCGTCAGCACATACATGTCCGGATTGGTGCCGGTGCCGGAGAAGAGCAGCATGCCGGCAACCGCGATTGGCACCACGAACAGGTTGATGGCGACGAGATAGAGCGGAAACAGCCAGGCGGCGGCGCGGGCTTCCCGCTCGGTGTTGTTCTCCACCACCGCGACGTGGAACTGGCGCGGCAGCAGCAGGGCGCAGATGAAGCCGAGCAGGATCATCGTCAGCCACGGTCCGCCCTCGAGGCTGCTGCCGAACACCTGCGTGATGTCCGTTCTGGCTGCCGCCTCCCGCCACAGCGTCATCGGCCCGCCGAACATGAAGAAGGTGACGAAGATGCCGACCGCCAGGAACGCCACCAGCTTGATGACCGATTCCACCGCGATCGCCAGCATCAGGCCGTGCTGGTGCTCGGTGGCGTCGATATGCCGGGTGCCGAACAGCACCGCGAACAGCGCCAGCGCCAGCGCCACCAGCAGCGCGATGTCGCCGAAGAACGGCATCTGGCCGGCCGCATCGGGATAGTCCAGGTACTGGACCATCGTCGTCAGCGATTCCGAGATCGCCTTGAGCTGCAGCGCGATATAGGGGACCACGCCGACGGTGACGATCAGCGTCACCACCGCCGCGACGGCCTGGCTCTTGCCGTAGCGCGAGGCGATGAAGTCGGCCACCGAGGTGATGTTGTGGGCCTTGGCGAGCCGGATGACCCTGAGCACCAGCGGATAGGCCGCGCCGATCATCAGCGCGGCTCCGATATAGATGGTCAGGAAGTCGAGGCCCTCGCGCGTCGCCAGGCCGACGCTGCCGAAGAAAGTCCATGAGGTGCAGTAGACGCCCAGCGTCAGGGCATAGATGACCGGCCGCCCGCCGGCCCAGGCGTTACGCTGCGCCAGTCGGTCCCCGTAACTGGCCACCGCGAACAGAAATCCGAGGTAGGCAATTGCGGTGGCGACGACAACCCAGCCCTGCATACGCCCTCGCTGACACTGTCCATACACAATCGCGCGGACCGGTTGCCGCCGCGCGACAGCGGCAACGTCACCACAATCGTGCCACCAAGTCCATTTTTGCCGGCCGCTCGGCTTATCCGAAAACCGGTTCCCACTTTTCGGGCCTCACGGCATCGGTTCTATTCCGCTCACGGCAGTTGCGCTCATGCGCAACGCCTCCGCGAGGGCGCGCGTTCGCGCGGACACGCGGTCGCGTGTCTGGGTTCGTTCCTTGCACCGAGGGTGCGTTTGGCACCCAGGCACGCGACCGCGTGCCCGGCCGGTCAGGCCGCCCCCGCGGAGCCGTGAGCGCAGCGAACTCGCGTGAGCGGAATAAAGCGCCATCCATCACGACATCGACAGGTGGGTTGGCCCGCCGCGCCGAAGCGGCTAAACGGGCACGCTGCCGGTTGCAGCAGTGCATCGCAGACAACCAGCCGAGGACATCCGAACATGAGCATGGCGAGCGAGTTCAAGGAATTCGCCCTGAAGGGCAACGTGGTCGACCTGGCGGTCGGCGTTGTGATCGGCGGTGCGTTCGGCGCCATCGTCAAGTCGTTCGTCGACGACATCGTGATGCCGGTCATTGGCGTGTTTCTGGGTGGAACGGATTTCTCCAACCTGTTCGTCCAGTTGGCCGGCGAGCCGCAGGCAACGCTGGAGGCTGCCCGTGAGGCCGGCGCGACGCTCGCCTACGGCAACTTCATCACGGTGACGATCAACTTCCTGATCATCGCCTGGGTGATCTTTCTGGTGATCAAGGCGATCAACGCCATGAAGCGGGAAGAGGAAGCCGTGGCTGCCGAGGAGCCGGCTGAGCCACCGCGCGGCGAGATGTTGCTCGAAGAGATCCGCGATCTGCTGAAGAAGTGACCGCCGCCGTCGCACGGGCGCACCCGACCGTGCCCCCGGCGAGGCCGGCGCGGGCTTCATGCGGCTGTGCTTCGGGCGCTGGCCCAGGGGGGCGAAGGTTGCCACGCAGCGCCTCGCGACTGGTTGGAAACCCGCTGCCAGGCTGGGTTTCTGCGGCTTGCGTTGACCGATTGCGGTGCCTTGCGCCAAGCTAAAAAGCGACTGCACTTTTTCCGCGGGGGCAGAGTCCGGCCGAAGTACTTCCGCTATTCTTCCCCGCCATGGATGTTCGAACCGAAGCCATGCAAACGCTCTCCGAAGCGCGTCTTGCAAGTGTTCTGGATACCGCTGTCGACGGCATTATCGTCATCGACGAGGGGTCGCGGATACTTGCGTTCAACAAGGCCTGCGAGGAACTGTTCGGCTATCAGGCCTCCGAGGTCGTCGGCCGCAACGTCAAGTTCCTGATGCCGGACCGCTACGCCGACAATCACGACGGCTACATGGACAACTACATGGCCACCGGCGAGCGCAAGATCATCGGCATCGGCCGTGCGGTGCACGGCCGGCGCAGCGATGGCGAGGTGTTCCCGCTGGAGCTGTCGGTCGGCGAGTCGCAGACGCCCTTCGGGCGCCAGTTCGTCGGCATCGTGCGCGATCTGCGCCCCAAGATCGAGGCACAGGAGCGCGTCGATGCGCTGCAGGCGCAGTTGATCCGCATGGAACGGGCCAACGCGATGGACGAGATGGGTTCGGCACTGGCCCATGAGCTCAACCAGCCGCTGACCGCCGTCATGCTCTATCTGCAGGCGGTGACCCGCAAGGCGCGGCGCGATCTCTCCAGCGAAGACGCAAGGTTGTCGGCGGACTGCCTGAGCGTCATCGACAAGGCGATCGAGGAAGCCGACCGCGCCGGCAAGATCATCCAGCACATGCGCCGCTTCATCGAGAACCGGGAGGTGGAGCGCGTCGACCTTGCGCTTGCGCAGGTGGTGGACGAGGCGATCGATTTCGCGCTGGTGGGCAATCGCGCCAAGGGCATCGCGGTGCACCGCAGTCACGCCGAAGCGTTGCCGCACGTCTTCGGCGATCCGGTCCAGATCCAGCAGGTCATCGTCAATCTCGTGCGCAACGCCTTCGATGCGCTGCAAAGTGCCGATGACAAGGTCATCGATGTCACCACACGCCAGGACGGCGAGCGGGTGATTGCAACCATTGCCGACAGCGGACCGGGCGTTTCGCCCGATATCATGCCGGACCTGTTCCGCGCCTTCGCCACCAGCAAACCCTCGGGCACGGGGCTTGGCCTGGCGATCTCGCGCACCATCGCGCAGAGTCACGGCGGCGATCTGATCGTCGACCCGGGCGGCTGCGGACGCGGCGCGCAGTTCTCGCTTGTGTTGCCTTGTGCAAGACATGAACAACCGCAAACACGCGTGCCGGAGGACGTCACTGCAGGGGCTGAACGGTGACCGATGGTTGAGGTGACCAGCATGCATCCCGGCGCCAGCGATCAGCGCAGCATCCACATCGTCGACGACGATCCCGCGGTGCGTGACGCGCTCGGCGTCGTGTTCCGCCTGGAGGGGTTTGCGGTTTCAGGTTTCGAGAACGGCGACGACTTCATTGCCGCCGCTCTCGCCAATCCGCCAACCTGCGTGATCCTCGACATCCATATGCCCGGCCGCTCGGGCATCGAAATCCTGCGCGCTATCGATGCGGCACATTTCCCAAGCCCCGTCTTCATCATCTCCGGCCGTGGCGATATTCCCACCGCCGTTTCGGCCATCAAGCTCGGCGCCTTCGACTTCATCGAGAAACCCTTCGACGCCGACACCGTGGTGAAGCGCATCAGTGATGCCCTCGACAAACGAAACGGCGCAAACGCCAACGGTCATGGCGATCACGATTCCCAAGCGTTGAAACTGCTGACCCCGCGCGAACGGGAGGTTCTGGGACAGATCACCTCCGGCGCCTCCAACAAGGAGGCCGGGCGCAATCTCGGCATCTCGCCGCGCACCATCGAGGTGCATCGCGCCCGCATCATGGACAAGCTCGGCGCCAGGAACGCCGCCGATCTGGTACGCATCGTGCTGTCGGGATAGCAGCCATGCATCGGCCCCGCGCGGCTTGCCATTTGGCCTCCGGTTGGTCATGACAGCAGGGTGTCTCCCGCCACATCCGCTTCATCGCCGCGCAGAAACGCGAAACGCTTTGCCATAACGATCGCCATCGCCCTCTTCGGCGCCCTGGGCGCCTCGGCGATCGGGCTACCGCTGGCATGGCTCACCGGTCCGATGGTGCTGATCGCGGCCGCGACGGTGGCCGGCGCGCCTGTCACCATGCCGGATGTGCTGCGCGCGCCGGTCCTGGTCGTGCTCGGCATCTCCATTGGCTCGGGCGTCACGCCTGAGGCGCTCACCGCGGCAACCACATGGCCGCTTAGCCTGGTGGCGCTGGCGGTCGCGGTGCCGGCGATGATGGTCGCCTCGGCGGTGGTGCTGACCCGCACGCCGGGTTGGGACAAGCGCACCGCCTGGCTTGCCGCTGCACCCGGCGCGCTCTCCTATGTGCTGGCCCTTGCGGTGGAAACCGGTGCCGACGCGCGCCGCGTTGCCATCGTGCAGACCTTGCGTCTGGTGGTGCTCGTGCTGGTGCTGCCCTCGGTGATCATCGCCATAAACGGCACAGGAATGCCGGTGCTGCGGCCGGTCGAGGAGGTCGCCTGGCTCGATCTGGGGTTGCTTGCCGCGGGGTGCTGGGGCGCCGGCTATGTCTGTCAGCGCATCGGCGTACCGGCCGGACTGCTGTTCGGGCCGATGCTGATCAGTGCCGCCGCGCACGGCTACGGCCTGACCGACGCGCGCGTCCCGGTCCCCTTGCTCAACGTGGCGATGTTGCTGATGGGCGGGCTGATCGGCGCGCGCTTTGCCGGGGTCGACTGGCCGCTGTTTCGCAGCACTATGCTCAGCGGGCTGGTCAACCTGCTGATCGCAACCGCCATCGCCGCTGTCTTCGCCGCCCTGGTCACGGCGACGCTCGACATACCCTTCGGTCAGGTGCTGCTTGCCTTTGCGCCCGGCGGCGCGGAGGCCATGGCGATACTGGCCTTCATGCTCGATCTCGATCCGGCCTATGTCGCCGTGCATCACGTCGCCCGCTTTCTCGGGCTCGGCGTTGTCCTGCCGGTGCTGCTGCGCGCATCCGGCGTCATCGAACGTGGCGGGCGGGCGCACCCATAAGCCGCACTGCTTGACTCCGACACGCCTACCCATGGACATTTTCTGACCACGTCCGGCGGTCGCGCCGGAGGCGTCCGGGTGAGTTGGGGGCATGTTGGGGGATGAGTGATCCGCGTCGTCGAGCGTTTGTCGCAGTGGCGATCGGCTGTGCGCTGCTGGGGTGCGCGGGTGGCAGTGTGCCGATGCTCTACAAGGCCGGCACACTCGCGCCGCAGCGCCAGGCCGATATCGACGCCTGTACGATCGCCTCGCTGAAGGAGATTCCCCAGGTGATCGCGACACGCGCGACCGGGGGGTACACGGTTCCCGGCGAGCTTGAGTGCACCACCGTCGACGATCGCACCATCTGCCGGGAAGTCGGCCGCCGCGACGTGCCCGCCGAGCGGCGTGACTACGACGTCAATGCGCTGTTGCGCCAGCGTTACGTCAACCGCTGCCTGACCGAGCGCGGCTACGCCATCATCGAGCGGCCGGTCTGCGCCACGCGCGAAGAACGCGCCAAGGTGCTGCGGGAACCGCATCCGGCAACGCCTGAGGAACTCACCTGCTCGGCCGGGCCCTGAGCACTTAAGCGATTACCTATTCGCAGACCTCCGCGTCGGCTCCGGGCTCGGTGCAGGATGCGACTTCGTACTCCATGCCGCCGGTGTTCATGATGCGCACCGCGTAGCGCGCATCGGGCAGGCAACGGACGGCGAACAGATCGGCGTCGCCATCGGTGCGCACATAACGCCACTCGCCTATGGCGTCGCACGGGTGCCCCTTGGAGGTGATGCGAAGAGAGAAAATGTTCAGCGCGCTTTCCTCATCGCCTGCCTGCAACGTTTCATGCGCCGTCAAAGGTCGCCCAGGCGGCTGATCGGCGGTAGATTCACCAGTCGCACCATCGGTTTCGGGGGCATCCTCAGCGGCCGTGTCGTCGGCCGCATCCGCGCCTGCATCGGGTTCGGCTTCGGCGTTTTGGGATTGCGCGCCCGCGCCGGTGTCCGTCGCGGCGGTCTCCGGATCGGATGGTCGCTCGGCCCCGGGCTCCTCGGTGCCATCGGCCACCTGTTCCGGCGCATCATCCGCATCATCCGGCACGGTCGGGGTGGTCTCCTCGTCGGGCGCCGCCGCGATGGTCACGACCGTGTCCTCTTCCAGCGTGTGCTGCAGCGGGATCAGCACGGCGGTGAGGACGACCGTCACCAGCAGCGCGAACTTGAGGACTCTCCGGCGGCGCCTGCGCGGGGGCGGCGGCGGTACGGCTTCGGCCAGGATCAGCCGCTCCGGCGTCAGGCTGGACGTGTCGATGGCGTGCGAGCGTTCCGCACCCGGTTGCGACGGCAATGCGGACACATCGAGCGGCAGGGGGCTTTCGATCAGGCCCTGCAGGTATGCGAAGATCGCGGCATCGGTGGGAAACGGAATCCACTGGCCGCCGATGCGCAGTCCCAGCCGGCCGTTTTCCAGCTTGCGGATGGTCAGCTTGCGCCAGACACCGGCGCCGCTGTTATGCGCGTCCTCGATCGCTGCGATCAGCGCCTCGTCCATGCCACGCACACCCTCACTCGAACTTGCCGGCGGCCAGGGCGCGCAAGCCCCGACGATACAGCCTAGGCCCAGCACTCTGCGATGTCATCCATCTCCAATGTCATCCATTCGGTGACATCGTTACTCGGTGGCACTGCCACTCGGTGACACCGGCCGGTGTTGCTGTTCGCACACGCGCCGAGTGTGTTAGTTCCGCCGAACGCAAACCACAAAGAGAGCAGGCTCCATGCGACTCGGCGACTTCAAGGCACTGACATTCGATTGCTACGGAACCCTGATCGACTGGGAATCCGGCATGGTCGCGGGGCTCAGGCCATTGACGGAAAAGGTCGATGGCGCGCTCACGCGCAACGACATCCTTGAAGCCCACGCGCGCCATGAATCGGCGCAGCAGCGCTGGACCCCGGCGTGCCGCTACCGCGATCTGCTGGCGATCGTCTACAAGCGGCTGGCGGAGGAATGGGGTGTTCCGGTGACCCAGGACGAATGCCGCGCCTACGGGGCCTCGGTCGCCGACTGGCCGGCCTTTCTGGATTCCGCCGAGGCGCTCGCTTACCTCAAGCGGCACTACAAGCTGGTCATCCTGTCGAACGTGGACAATGACAGCTTTGCCGCCAGCAATGCCCGGCTCGGGGTGACGTTCGATGCGATCTACACCGCCGAGGATGTCGGCTCCTACAAGCCGTCCGATCGCAACTTCGACTACATGCTGGAAAAGCTCGCCAGCCTGGGCATCGAGAAACACCAGGTCCTGCACACCGCAGAGAGCATGTTCCACGATCACGTACCCGCCAGGCGGCACGGGCTGGCGTCCTGCTGGATCTACCGCCGCCACGATCAGGAGGGTTTCGGGGCGACGATGCATCCAGGCGACATGCCGGAGGTGGATTTCCGGTTTCGTTCGATGGCCGAACTCGCCGAGGCGCACGCAGCGGAGGTTTTGTGACGCGCGTGGTCGCATGGTTTGTTTTCGCTCACGGCGTGTTCGCCCGAACGATGTACGCGCTCACCGCCTCCGCGAGGGCGGCCTCACAAGCCGGGCGCACGGTCGTGCGCCGGGGTGCCAAATGCTCGGTCGGTGCAGGATGATGCCGCGAGGCCCGAAAAGTGGGAACCGGTTTTCGGATAAGCCGAGCGGCCAGCAAGAATACCGTGAGTGGAAGAATGCTGCTGCTCACCCTGTCATGGATACAGGCGAATGCACTCTGCAAACGGTTGATGGAAAACTGGCTCGGTGGATCAAACCGAAGGCCATATCCCGCCATGAAACTGGGTTTTCTGAGCAGATGCGACGTCGTGTAGGGCGCGGATTCTATATAGTTTGCACCCAACTCGACAAGCGATCGTTGACCAGCCAACAATCTATGCTAACGTTTGCACAGCGGCATGATCCCTATGCTGCACTGTCGTTTGTCGCTCGAAGGCAAACAGAATCAGGCGGCCGGGCGCGCTGGAAAGAACGGGATGACAGGCAGCAAGACACTCTTCGAGAAGATCTGGGACGCTCACGCAATAAGGGTCTCCGAAAACGGCGAGTCCCTTCTCTATGTAGACCGGCATTTCATCCATGACGGGACATCGCAGGCGTTCGAGAAGCTCGAACTCGCAGGGCACGGCGTCAGATCTCCTCACAAGACGTTCGGCACCGCAGATCATTACGTTCCGACCCGCAACGGACTTGACGGGTTAACGGACCCGGCACGCAGGGCAATGGTCCTTCGTCTTGAGGAGGATGCGAAACGCTACGACATCCGATGCTTCGGCTTCGGACATCAGCATCAGGGAATTGTCCATGTCATCGGCCCCGAACTGGGGCTGACCCTGCCCGGCTTCCTTCTGGTTTGCGGAGATTCACATACGTCAACCCATGGCGCGCTTGGCGCGTTTGCCTTTGGTGTTGGTGCGAGTGAAGTCGCACATGTTCTTGCCACCCAGACGATTTGGCAGGCGCGGCCGAAGACGATGAGAATCACGCTCGACGGTCACGCCGGCGTCGGGGTGACGGCGAAAGACATGATCCTCCACATCATCGGGACGATCGGGGCTGGCGGCGCGACCGGCCATGTCATCGAATACGCCGGATCCGGCATCGAGGCCTTGTCGATGGAAGGCCGGCTTACCCTGTGCAACATGTCAATCGAAGCCGGCGCGAGAGCCGGTCTCATTGCACCGGACGACAAGACTGCCGCCTACCTGAAGGGCAAGCCGTTTGCACCGTCCGGTGCGGACTGGGACCACGCCGTGGCGCATTGGCAAACGCTCGCAAGCGACGGTGACGCGGCATTTGATCGCGAAGTGCGGATCGAAACCGACAACATTTCCCCGACTGTGACCTGGGGCACCAGCCCTGAGGATGCCGTTCCCGTTACGGCGGCGGTACCTGATCCGCAAGGCGAGCCGGATGCCGAGCGCCGGGCACGAATGATCCGCGCACTGGACTACATGAACCTCAAGCCGGGAACGCCGATGGAGGCGATCGCGGTGGATCGCGTTTTCATAGGGTCCTGCACGAACAGCCGTATCGAGGATCTGCGCGCGGCGGCGGAGATATTGAAAGGACGGAAGACGAGGATACCGGCGATGGTGGTGCCGGGTTCGATGATCGTGAAGGCCGCAGCGGAAGCTGAGGGCCTCGACCGTATATTCGCCAAGGCCGGTGTCGAATGGCGTGACCCGGGCTGTTCAATGTGTGTCGCGATGAATGGTGTCGATGTGGTTGGTCCGGGCGAGCGCTGTGCGTCCACCTCCAACCGCAATTTTGCCGGCCGTCAGGGGCGAGCCGCGCGCACACATCTGATGAGTCCGGCCATGGCCGCCGCCGCCGCGGTGGCTGGTCGCATCGTCGATCCGCGCAAACCCCTGCCTGGCGGTGCTTGAGGGGAGTGGAGGTGAAACCTGTACGGAAAATACACGGTCTGGCCGTCGGCCTTGAAATGGCAAATGTGGACACCGACCAGATCGTACCGGCACGTTATCTCTATCGAAACAGATCCGAAGGGTTTGCCGACACGCTGTTCCACGACATGCGGTCCGATCCGCAAGGCTGTGAACGTGACAGCTTTCCATTGAACGCACCGGAGGCTGAGCAAGCTACCATCTTGGTGACGCTCGACAATTTCGGTTGCGGTTCCTCCCGCGAACACGCGGTCTGGGCTCTTGTCGACGCCGGATTCCAAGCGGTGATTGCGGTCTCCTTCGGCGACATTTTTCGCAACAACGCGCACGAGAACGGCCTCCTTCCAGTTGTCCTGGAAGAGCATGAGGTGATGCACCTGCTCCAGCACGTAAAGAGCGGCCCCGCAAAGCTGACCGTCGACCTGGAAACCCAGCGCGTCAGGCTTCCCGATGGCACCTGCTTCTCGTTCGACATCGACAGCGCCGCTCGTGAAAACCTGCTCCTGGGGCGCAGCAAGATCGATGCAACGCACAGTCTGATGAGCACCATCGACGCGTTCGAAGAAGCCTATCTGGGTCGTCATCCATGGTCAGAATGAAACCGCAAGCAGGCAGAACGCACACCCGGCGGTCGACATGAAGATTGCCGTGGTTGGAACCGGTCTTGTGGGACATGGTTGGGCCATCGCGTTCGCGCGCGCCGGCCATGAGGTTGCGCTTTTCGATGCGAAACCAGGTCAAACCGAAGCCGCGCTTCAGCGCATCGACACGATTCTCCCTGAACTCGTTTCCTTCGGCCTGATCGAACCGGACAGCGATCTGCGCGCCCGCATAACAGCACATGGGTCCCTGAGAACCGCGGTGGAAGGCTCCGGCTATGTCCAGGAGAGCGGCCCCGAAAGCGTGTCGGCCAAACGTGAGATATTCGCTGAACTCGACCAACTGGCGGCACCCGAGGCAATTCTCGCCACGTCTTCGTCCGGCATCCCGATCAGCGTGATCGCGGAGGCGCTTGGTGGCCGCGCCCGTTGCCTTGTCGCGCATCCGGCAAATCCACCCTATCTGCTCCCGATCGTCGAGATCGTCCCAGCGCCATGGACCAGCGAGAAAGCGATTGCGGTTGCGGATGAGATTCTCTCCGGAGCAGGCCAGGTAACAGTCCGACTCAAAAAGGAAATTGACGGTTTCGTCCTCAACCGGCTCCAGGGCGCACTGCTCCACGAGGCCTTTCGTCTTGTCGAGGACGGCATCGCCACTGCGGAGGATGTGGACCGCACGGTGTGCCATGGCCTTGGCCTGCGCTGGTCGTTCATGGGGCCGTTCGAGACGATCGATCTGAATGCGCCCGGCGGGATCTCAGACTATGTGGATCGGCTTGGACCGATGTATCTGCGCTTCGCGCAGCAGCGGGGTGCCGCACGTCCATGGGGTCCGGAACTCGTTGCAAGGATTGAAGCGGATCGGCGAGCGAGCCTGCCTGCCTCAGCCCTTGGCGAGCGTGCGGCCTGGCGCGACCGCCAGCTAATGGCACTGGCGGCCCATAAAGGGCGCCCGAAACAACTCCCGCAGACGTGACGAAGGAGCGGAAGAGATGATCTCGACCGCCGCACAGGCGGCGTCTCACCACAATGTCCACGGAATGGCTGTTTCTCAAGAACAATGCCTCTCACGAGGTGTTCAGATCAGCATTTCCCGTGGACTCACAAACCACACGAAACCATGGAGCAACGCGAGAGGGCCATGCCGCACCATTTGAAATCCGCACCAGGACGATCCACCCACAGGCAGGACGAGGCAGAGCTTCGAAAGACAGTTGAAGCACTGATCGCCGATATCGAAGAAAACGGCGAGGCCGCCGTGCGGAGGATGTCAGAGCGTTTTGATAACTGGAACCCGCCCAGTTTCCGCCTGAGTGATTCAGAAATCCGCGATGCGGTGGACAGTTTGCCACAGCAGACAATCGACGACATCGCGTTCGCGCAAGAACAAATCCGTCGTTTCGCACTCGCACAACGCGAGGCGTTAAACGATATCGAGGTTGAAACGCTTCCGGGGATTGTGCTCGGACACAGGAATATCTCCATCGAGTCGGTTGGTTGCTATGTGCCCGGCGGGCGCTATCCCATGGTCGCATCGGCGCACATGAGTATTGTTACCGCGCGCGCCGCAGGGTGCCGCAAGGTGATCGCCTGCACACCACCGACCGACGGCCAGCCGCATGCCGAGACGATTGCCGCGATGAGCATGGCCGGTGCCGACGAGATTTATCTGATCGGAGGCGTTCAGGCGATCGCCGCCATGGCGCTCGGCGTGGCGGGCCTCGGCCCGGTGGATATGCTGGTCGGTCCCGGCAACGCCTATGTCGCGGAAGCCAAACGCCAGCTCTTCGGTCGTGTCGGAATCGATTTGCTCGCCGGGCCGACCGAAGTCCTCGTCATTGCCGATGAGACGGCGGACGCGGAAATGGTTGCGACAGACCTGTTGGGTCAGGCCGAGCATGGCCCGACGTCGCCGGCCATACTGGTGACCACTTCGGAGCGGCTCGCAAGGGAGCTGCCGCAGGAAATCGAACGTCAACTCGAGGAACTGGAGACGGCCGAAGTCGCGTCGGTTGCCTGGCGCGACTATGGCGAGATCATCCTGTGCGCCAACGACGAAGAAATGCTCGCCGAAGCCGACCGGCTCGCCTTTGAGCATGTCGAGGTGCTGACCCGCGACCCGGATTTCTTCCTGAAATCGATGCGCAACTACGGCTCGCTCTTTGTCGGGCCGGAAACAAATGTCGCCTATGGCGACAAGGTAATCGGAACCAACCATACCCTGCCGACGCTCGGAGCCGCCCGATACACCGGCGGTCTGTGGGTCGGCAAGTTCCTGAAGACCGTCACCTATCAGCGCTGTACGCCCGAAGCGAGTGCTCTGGTGGGCGAATACTGCTCGCGGCTCTGCGAGATCGAGCGGTTTGCCGGCCACAAGGAGCAGGCGGACTTGAGGGTGCGCCGCTATGGCCGGCCGAACCGGACACGCCAGCAAGCCGAATAGCAGGGGGGCAGGCCTGACGTCAGTCGGCGTCGGGTTCCGCCGGCAAACGGGCCGATCTACGCAGTCGCACCTCGCCCTGTATCGAGATGCTCTCGCCGGACAGATCGGGATTTTCCATACGCTCCACGAGAAGCGCCAGCGCGCGCGTGATCATTGCCTCGACCGGCTGCGCGATTGTCGTCAATTCATAGTGTCGCCAACGCGCCTGGCGGATGTCGTCAAAACCAATCACCGAGATGTCATCGGGGATGCGAAGTCCGCGCTTGTGTATCGCATCGATGGCGCCGAGTGCCATGATGTCATTTGCCGCGAATATGGCATCCGGGCGAGACTCCGCCAGCAACTCCTCGGCTGCCGCGAAGCCGCCTTCATAGGTGTAGTGACCGCGCGACCAGCCAACGAGATCGAGTGCGGCTTTGCGCAACGCCTGCCGCAATCCGCTTTCGCGATCCTCGCTTGTCGAGGTGTCTTCCCGTCCGGCAATAAAGGCTATGCGCTGGTGCTTGGCGCGGATCAACAATTCGCCGACCATGACACCGCCCGCGTAGTTGTCGCAGGAAACCGTGCAGGAGTGGATGCGTGGCACCCGGTTGATCATCACCATGGGCAACTGGTTGGTGGCGCAGGTTGCCGCGGCCTTCGAGGAAAGTCGCGCCGCGGCGATGATGCATCCATCCATCTGATATTGCTGGATCGGCTTGATTCCCTCCGAATCAAGCGTCTCCCCACCGACATGCAAGAGCATGGGATACTTGCCGATCGCCGCCAGCCTTTGATGCAGCAATTCGAAAAGTTCGGCGTAGAAGGGGTTCTTCATGTCGCCCAGGACAATGCCGACGACGCCGCTGGTTCGCGTGACGAGACCGCGCGCCATCGCGTTCGGCGTGTAGCCATGCTCGGCGGCCAGAGCGACGACGCCAGCACGGGTCTTCTCGGAGATACGCGGATCGCCTTTCAAAGCTCTCGAGACTGTCGAGGGTGACACACCCGCGAGTTTGGAGATTGTCCGTACGGTCGGTTTTGCCGAAGGGGCCGGTGCGGGCTCGGTCTTGTCGTTCATCTTATTCATGAAGCCCCTGATCCTGAGACAATGGACGGATTCGCCTCGAATCTTCGATCCAATCTACCGCCGTCCAAGCCTGTGCGCGACGGCAAAACACAACCCTGTAGCGCACACGATTGCACAATTTTATTCATCCACCGCCATAATCTATCCTATCCATACTGTTTTTACGGCATTTTTCTGATCTAAAACGTTTGCACATATCTTGACACCCACTCGGTGGGCGCGGATACTTCGCCGTCGCCTCAGAAGCGATGCTGTCGCCTCGCGCGACCAACAATGTTTGGCGCACGCCCATCGTGGCGGGTTTGGCCGGAGGGGAGAGACTGCCGCACGGTCATGCGGAGCCCGCGATGTGCGTTCCCAGACTTCAGGGAGGATACTGTGAAAGGTCTCAGAAGGATTTTAGCGCTCGGCCTGGCCATCTTCGCCACGGCCGGCTTCGGAGTGGCGCACGCCGACGGTGTTGTGCGAATTGGCGGCGTCGCCAACTATGGCCCGGTCCTGCCGGTCCTCGCGGCCCAGGAACTGAAGCTGTTCGAGAAAGCCGGCGTGAATGTCGAGTTCACCAACTTCAATGGCGGTTCGGCGTCCATGGAAGGTCTGGCCGCGGGAGAAGTCGACCTCATCAACTTCTTTCCTCCCGGCCATGCGCTCGCCAAGCGACGGGGCGTGGAGGCGACCATCGTCAGCGCCGGCACGTTGACCCCGCGTGGCTGGCACATCGTGGTCGGCAAGGATTCGAATATCTCGGCGCTGGAGGATCTCGCCGGCAAGAAGATCGGCGTAACGTCAAACGGCTCCACGACGGATTTCTTCGCGCTATGGGTTGCCGACCAGGCTGGTGGCGAGATGACGCGCGTTCCACTCGGTGGTGCCGGGCTGGTGCCGAATCTGATTTCCGGCAATGTCGATGCGATCGTGGCCTATCCGCCACTGAGCTACAACGTGCTTGGCGCAGGTGACGGCAAGAGCCTGGTGCATCTGGGCGAAGCCATGACGCCGAATCTTCCCGATGTGTGGATTGCATCCGACAAGCTGATCGAAACCAATCCCGAGGGTCTGCAAAAGGCTCTGGTCGGCTTGTACAGCGCAATCGTCCACATGCAGCAGAACCCGGAATGGGCCATTGACTTCATTGCCCAGAAAACGGGCCTGCCAAAAGATATCGCCACCGAGGAATACAATAATACCTTCAAGGGCCTTTCGTCCGACGGCGATCTCAAGGAAGAGTGGGTCGCAGAATCCCTGAAGCTCGGATCGCTCGCTGGCATGGATGATTTGCCGGAAGCATCATCAATGTTCACCGACAAGTTCGTGCCGGTCGATACGATCACGCCGTAAGGGCTCGGGGATCATTTCGATGAAGAATGCAGGGCGGCTGCTTGCGCAGCTTGCGATTGTGGCCGCCATGTTTCTGTTCTGGGAAATGGCGGTGCGGACGGGCTTGGCAAATGCCCGGATCGTGCCGCCACCCAGCGAGGTCTTGCCGCGCGCCATCACGATGCTGGGCGATCCTGTCGTCCTGCACAATCTGTGGATCACCTCGGCGCAGGTGATGCTCGCCTTTGTGCTGGTCGCGCCGATTGGCGTGGCCATCGGTCTTCTGCTTGGCGAGAGCGATTATTTCGGTCGGGCTTTCAAGCCGTTCTTCTTTTTCGTCGCCAGTGTGCCCAAATCCGTCTTTCTGCCGGTTTTCATATTGGCGTTCGGTATCGGGTTCACCCAGAAGGTCGCCTTCGGGATGTTTCAGGCCATCTTCGTGCTGGTGATCAGCGCGATTGCCGCAGCTGAAAGCGTCTCTCCCGACTACCTCAAGATGGCGCGGGCCTATGGCGCGTCGCGCCGCCAGATTTATGTCGATATTTATTTGCCGGCTATGCTTCCGGTGATTGTCGAGGGTCTGCGCCTCGGCATGATCTTCAACATCACCGGCGTCCTGTTTGCCGAGATGTATGTCTCGCGTGCCGGGTTGGGCCACCTGGTGTCGACGTGGGGCATGAGCTTTCAGATGGTGAATTTGTTTGCGGGCATTCTGCTCGCGGCGTCTTTGAGCATCGCCGTGAACGAATTGCTGCGCTGGTATGAGAATAGGGTAGGCGCATGGCGGGGTTGAGCGTGGTTGAGGCTGAGCAAACAGCGGTGTCTGCCGGAGCCGGCCTACGGGTGGAAAACGTGACGCATGTCTTCGAGACCGGCGCAGAGTCGCTCATGGCTCTCAATGGCGTATCGCTCGAAGTCGAGGCCGAGACGTTCTACGGAATCGTCGGGCCAAGCGGTTGCGGCAAGTCATCGCTGCTGCTGATGATGGCCGGTCTCCTACAGCCCAGCGAAGGGCGTATTGCCATCGGCGATGAAACGGTCAGCAAGCCGCTGCCGGAAGACATCGGAGTTGTGTTCCAGGAATCGAGCCTTCTGCCCTGGAAGACGGCGCGTGAGAATGTCGAGTTTCCACTTTATCTGCGCGGCGTTGACCGCCGCGTTCGCGAACGGGCCGCGCTCGAGATGCTGGAACTGGTCGGTCTTGGCGAGTTCGCCAACCGCCGGCCGCACGAATTGTCCGGTGGAATGAAGCAGCGCGTGGCGATCGCTCGGGGGTTCTGCCAGAACCCAGACATTCTGTTGATGGACGAGCCGTTCGCTGCGCTTGACGAACAGACCCGAATGACGCTCGGCGACGAACTCCTGCACCTCTGGGATCGCAACAAGAAAACGGTGGTGTTCGTCACGCACAGTCTGACCGAGGCGGTCTATCTTTGTGACAAGGTCGCGGTGATGAGTGCGCGCCCGGGTGAGATACTCGACATCGTCGATATCGACCTGCCACGTCCACGCACCTACGACATGATGGCCACCGAGAAATTCGGAAGGCTTCGCGCCCGGATTTGGGAACTGATCCGCAGGACCCAGCAAAAATGAGTGCGGGCGCCGACAAAGCCAATGATGGGCGTCCACTCTGGCTTGCCGTGGTTGCCAGCCCTCTGACGATGCGCCTGGCCTGTCTTGGCGCGATCCTGCTGTTCTGGGAACTGGCACCCCGCATGGAGTGGATATCACCGGTGATGTTGTCCACCCTGTCGTCCACGGTGATGATCGGGTTCGCCAATATCGATGTGTTCCTGGCCAACTTGGGCGTCACGCTCGGTTCATTGTTGCTCGCGCTGGTCATTGCGCTCGGCGGTGGCGCGGTCGTGGGGGTGTTGCTTGGCAGCATTCGCCCGCTGCGCAACACGCTCCTGCCGATCATGTCTTCGATCTATGCGGTGCCTTTGGTGGTCGTTTATCCGGTATTCACCGCATGGGTTGGCATCGGTGTGGAATCCAAGGTCCTCTTTGGCGGACTCTATGGCTTCTTCCCCATGTTGCTTGCCACCGCGGCAGGGATAAGAACAGTTGATTCCCGCTACATGTTGGCTGCCCGCAGCATGGGAGCGACGCGCGTCCAGGTGATTCTGCACGTCATGTTGCCCGCTGCTCTGCCATCGGTGATTTCGGGCGTGCGCATCGGCAGCGCCCTGACGGCGATCGGAGTCGTCGTTGCCGAGATGATGGCGGCCACGGCAGGCATCGGTTTTCTGATCACCCAGAACCGGACCATGTTCAACACTGCGGAAGTCTATTTCGGCGTGCTGCTGGTTGTGGTGCTTGCCGGCACCATCGACTGGCTGGTCAGCGTATTCGAGCGCCGGGCTGCCGATTGGTATCCACAGAAGGTCAGAGCCATATGAGTCATGCAAAGCAGTTGCGCGCGCTGTTGGACAAGCCCGAAATCATCGTCGTTCCGGGTGGCGGATCGCCGCTTGAGCTCCGGCTGATCGAGGAGGGCGGCTTTGCGGCTGCTTACATCAGCGGATATGCCACTGCAGCGGCGCGCTTCGGCGTGCCGGACATCGGTCTTGTGGCCTATGCCGAGATTGAGGATGTCGTACTCGCTTCGCGGCGCGTTACCGATTTACCGCTCATCGTCGATTGCGACACCGGCTACGGCGATGTCGTCAACATCCGCCGTACCGTGCAGGGCATGGAGACACTGGGCGTAGCCGCCATACAAATCGAGGATCAGACCTGGCCCAAGCGATGCGGTCATATGGACGGCAAGATTGTCGAGCCTCGAGAGGTGGCGGTCAGAAAGGTGCGGGCAGCGATTGCTGCACGCCGCGACCCGGACACGCTCATCATCGCCAGAACGGACTCTCGCGGCCCGCACGGCCTCGACGACGCGATAGAGCGCTGCCTGATGTTCAAGGAGGCCGGCGCCGACGTGCTGTTCGTCGACGGACCCGAAACGGACGAAGAGCTTTCCCGGATTGGAGACCAACTGCCCGGTCCGCTTCTTGCCAACATGTCGGAGACCGGGAAAACGCCCCTGCACTCAGCCGGCGAGCTCGAAGCACTTGGCTTCGCGATCGCGCTGTTCCCAAGCAGCACGGTGAGGCTCACCGTCCGCGCGGTTGAGGATTTTCTCAAAGACCTGAAGGCGACCGGCGATTCGCGACAATGGGTCGAGAGAATGGCGTCACTTGAAAGCACAAACCGTGCGCTCGGCCTGGACGCGATCCACGCGTTTGACCAATCGATAGCCACAAGGAACTGAACTGATGCCACGCAACCATCATTTTCCACCCCCGCCCGGCGGCCCGACCGTTACAGATGAGCTTCTGAAAGGGGCGATCGACTTTCACCATCATGGCTATCCCGAGATCAGCTTCGACGTGCGCACACGCATGGAGGACGTCGACGAAATGGCGATTGCACGTGACGCCGGGATGGCGGGCGTTGTGCTGAAGTCTCATGTTTTTCCGACCGTCGGGCGTGCCTACCACCTGAAGAACCTCGTACCGGGCATCGAGATTATTCCGAGCATCACGCTCAACTACGCCGTCGGCGGCCTCAATCCGATGGCAATCGAATTTGCGGCGCGCCAGGGTGCGAAGATGCTGTTCATGCCAACCTGGAGTGCTGCCCACGACATGGAACGCGGCGGCATGAGCAAGCATTTGCGCCATCTCATCGATCGCGCAGAGGGGTTGAAATCCGAAACGGGGATTCGGCTCACGGGTTCCGACGGCAAGCTCACCCAGCAGACCAAGGAATGCCTGGATGCGGCACGGCAGTTCGGCATGGTGGTGTGTAGCGCCCACGTATCGCCTCAAGAAGCGATCGCACTCGCCGACGGCGCCAAGGAATATGGCATCGACGAGGTCATTTTCTCGCACCCCGACAGCAATTCCGTTGGCGCAACGCGCGAGGAGATCCGCGACATGGCCCAGCTCGGCGCCGTGGCGGAGTTCTGTGCGCTTGGCTGTTTGCCGTACTTTCAACGCATCCGTCTTGGCGACTTCGCCGAAATCGTGTCCGACATAAGCGCCGACAAATCCATTCTCACGACGGACTATTTCTTCGAATGGGCGCCACCGGCTTCCGAAACGCTTCGCATGATGATCGGAAGTCTCCTCATGCTGGGCATGAGTGAGGCAGATATCCGGAAAATGGTCCGTGACACGCCTGCGCGCATGCTTGGTTGGAGTGAGAGTGATTTCAAGCGCATCGCCTCAGAGCAGGCACAGCTTGCCGATGCAGCAGAAGCAGGCGCCGCTGCATAGGATTCGCCCAGCCTCCCTGGTGACGCTCGGCCCGCATCGGTAAATTTCAAGTCGATTTCGTGTCACGGTCGGCAGATGAAGGTAGCGCCCCCGCGATCGATTGCGGGGTGGATGACGATGTAACCAAACTCACCACCAAATCTGACGTCTCTCCACCAGGATCTTGCTGGTGTTCAAGTTCCGGACCCCGTGGTTTGGCCGGATTGATGCCACCTGCGAGTGGGGGGCTTAGAGCATGTCTTGCCTTGATTGAATCGTCCGAGCTTGTTCTTTTCCGCCCCGCACGGCGTCGCGGGAAGCTAACGGTGATCACACCGCGTCGCTTCACGCGCTTTGCCGGGACGAAAAACTCCGGCGCTCAAACGATTCAATCAAGGCAAGACATGCTCTAGGGTAACGACGGGATAACTCGTCCGCTTATTGCGACCCTGTAATAGAACATTGTTTTTGTTGGAATAATGGTGCTGCCGGTGAGAATTGAACTCACGACCTCTCCCTTACCAAGGGAGTGCTCTACCCCTGAGCTACGGCAGCATCTGCGCGAACTGTAAGCGGCATTGGTTGCCACACCTTGAACCGTATCGTCGAACCGTATCGCCCGCGAGCGCACGGAGGGTTCGCGTGAATGCGCGGCGGAAACTGCCATAGCCCCCAGTCCTGCGCAAGCGGCCTTTGGCGGCGCAAAACCATGCGCTGAATGCCCCGTCCGTGCTATGGCCATATGGGCAAACCGGCGCGCTCGAGGCAGCGGCCGGGCATGGCGGCAGAACCAGGTTGCACTGTGGCAGAGCGCGACGGCAAGAAGGGCGGCAAGGACGAACGCGGCGCAAGGCTGGCGCAGGCGCTAAAGGCCAACCTGCGCCGGCGCAAGCAGCAGGCACGCGAGCGTCAGGCGGATGTCGCCGACGACAAGACCGGCCCGGCCGGTGCGGGCAAGACCGGGCATTCATAGCAATGCAATCATGGTGACTGCGGGGCGTGGCAAGCGCGCCTTGTTTTCTCCCTGACGCCCCGGTACATCTCGCCGCTTGCGCCGGCGCCGCGCCGCGCGACAGCACGAGGACGCAAGGGCTCCGCATGGACCGTATCCGCATCGTCGGCGGCAACCGGCTCAACGGCACCATCCCCATTTCGGGCGCCAAGAACGCGGCGCTGCCGCTGATGATTGCCGCGATCCTCACCGACGAGACGCTGACGCTGCACAACGTTCCGCGCCTGTCGGATGTGCGTTCGCTCGCCCAGATTCTCAACAATTTCGGCATTGACGTAACGGTTGCCGGCAAGCGCGCCGGCCAGGGCGAGGGCTACGCGCGCACCATGCATCTCAGTGCCGCGGAGATCGTCGACACCACCGCGCCCTACGAGCTGGTGGCGAAGATGCGCGCCAGCTTCTGGGTGCTGGGTCCGCTGCTGGCGCGCTGCGGCAAGGCGCGAGTATCGCTGCCCGGCGGCTGCGCCATCGGTACCCGTCCGGTTGACCTTCACCTGATGGGACTTGAGGCGCTTGGCGCGAAGATCGAGCTCGATGCCGGCTATGTCGTCGCCAGCGCGCCCGACGGGCTGACCGGTGCGACGATCCGCTTCCCGAAGGTCTCCGTCGGCGCCACCCACAATGTGCTGATGGCGGCGGCCCGCGCGAAGGGCACCACGGTGATCGAGAACGCGGCGCGCGAGCCGGAAGTCGGCGATGTCGCCCGCTGCCTTGTCGCCATGGGCGCCGAGATCGACGGGATCGATACGGACACGCTGGTTATCCGCGGTGCCGATCGGTTGACGGGCACCGAACACGCCGTGTTGCCGGACCGCATCGAGACCGGTACGTACGCCATGGCGGTGGCGATGACCGGCGGCGAGGTGCTGCTGGAGGGCGCGCGCGGCGATCTGCTTCAGGCCGCTCTCGACGTGCTCGAAGAGGCCGGCGCCGAGGTGACCTCGACCAACAATGGGCTCAAGGTCGCGCGCAACGGTGCTGCGCTGCACCCGGTTGATGTGGCGACCGCGCCGTTCCCGGACTTTCCGACCGACCTGCAGGCCCAGTTGATGGCACTGATGACCCGCGCCGACGGTGTCTCCACCATCACCGAGACGATTTTCGAAAACCGCTTCATGCATGTGCAGGAGCTGGCGCGGCTGGGCGCCGACATCGCGCTTGACGGCGACACCGCGACGGTGACCGGCGTCGACAAGCTGATCGGCGCGCCGGTCATGGCGACCGACCTGCGCGCCTCGGTATCGCTGATCATCGCCGCGCTTGCCGCGGAGGGCGAGACCATGGTGCAACGCGTCTATCACCTCGACCGGGGTTTTGAGCGCATCGAGGAGAAGCTCGGCAACTGCGGTGCGGCCATCGAACGCATCAGCGCTTGACGTCGGCTCCTCCGCGCACGACATGGGTTCGGCGAACACCACAATCACCGGCACGGCGATGACCAAGGATGCTGGCGACGGGCTGCGGCTCGCCGCACTCGATACCGACGATCTGGAGGTGATCTCCGCCCACGCTCAGGACGCCGTCCTGAGTGTCGGCGACATGACCTATCGCGCCCGGGCGAACTCCTTCATCGTTCTGGTCAACCGTTTCGACTGGAGCGAAGCGCAAGACGCGACCACCCATCGTCGCCGCCGCACCGCGCTGCATTTCGACCGGGTCCGCACCGTCAAGGCGCGCGGCGTCTCTCCGGGCGATCGGGCCAAGGTGCTCAATCTGCTGGCGATCCGCTTCGAGCCCGGCTCACAGGAGCCTGCTGGCACCATCGAACTCGTCTTTTCCGGCGATGCGACGATGCGCCTCGAGGTGGAGTGCATCGAGGCGCGCATGACCGATCTGGGACCGGTCTGGGCAGCCGCCAGCAAGCCGCACCACGACTAGATCATCCTGTGTTTGGGCTGACTCAACCCAAACACAGAAAAGATGATCGATTCTAAGAGTTTAGAGCAACTTATCTGCGCCGATACAGCCTAGGCCGGGGGCGCCTGAGGTCATACTGGCGATTGCCAACTGGTGTTCGCGCCGGGCCGGTGCCATACAGGCATTTGGCAGCGGCACCGTATTTCGCGAACAGATTGGCGCAACTCAATTGAGTACGGACCCTAAGACGCATGGCCGGCTGGTGTCGGTCAATCTCGACGAGGCGTCGATCCGCCGCTCGACACCGGACATCGATCATGAGCGCGCCGTCGCCATCTACGATCTGCTGGAGGAAAACCGCTTCGAGCCGGCCGGCATCGATCCGGCGGCATTCGCGTTGGACATTTCGATCCGCGAACAGCGCCTCGTCATGGACATCGCCGCCGAGGACGGCACGCCGGTCACCACGCATATCCTGTCGCTGACACCGTTGCGCAAGGTGATCCGCGACTACTTCATGATCTGCGAGAGCTACTACGAGGCGATCCGACAGGCCAGCCCGAGCCGCATCGAGGCAATCGACATGGGACGGCGCGGTTTGCACGATGAAGGCTCGCGCATCCTGCGCGAACGCCTCGATGGCAAGATCGATGTGGACCACGACACCGCGCGCCGTCTGTTCACGCTGATCTGCGTGCTGCACTGGAAGGGCTGACCGGGATGGTTGAGGGGCCCGACAAGCTGCCCTCCTCGGTTCTGTTCGCCTGTTCGTTGAACGCCGTGCGCTCGCCGATGGCCGAAGGACTGATGAAGCAGCTTTTCCCCTTCAAGGTCTATGTGCAGTCCGCCGGCGTGCATCAAGGCACCACCGATCCCTTCGTGGCCGCCGTGATGGAGGAGGTCGGCGCCGACATTTCCG
Organism: Tepidamorphaceae bacterium; assembly: GCA_028279445.1. GTDB lineage: Bacteria > Pseudomonadota > Alphaproteobacteria > Rhizobiales > Tepidamorphaceae > JANQNT01. The sequence goes on from JANQNT010000014.1 coordinate 135,152, forward strand.
ATCACGAACCGCGCACGTTCGAGGAAATCCACGATTCGAGTTTCGACCTGATCATCTCGCTGGCGCCGGAGGCCCATCACCACGCGCTGGAGATGGCGCACACGATGGACATCGCCGTGGAGTACTGGCCGACCCCCGATCCCACGGTCGAGATGGGTACGCGCGACCAGCGGCTTGACTCCTATCGGCGGGTTCGGGAGATGCTGACCCAGCGCATCAAGCAGCGTTTCGGCTGGCAGCCGCCGGCGAGCATGTGAACGATGACACACCGGTGGATTGCGCCAATGCGCCTGGCCCTCGCTCTTCTTCTGACCGCCCTGACCGCCGCCGTGGCCTTCGCGCATCAAGGCGCCACCGGTATCGTCAAGCAGCGCATGGACGCCATGAAGGACACAGCCGACGCCATGAAGGCGGTTGGTCCGATGATGAAGGGCGAGGCGCCGCTCGACCGCGACATGCTCAGCGCCTCGGCATCGACGATCGCTGGACACGCGCGCGACATGCCGGCGCTGTTTCCGCAAGGATCGCTCGATCATCCCACCGAGGCGGTGCCGGCGATCTGGCAGGACTGGGACGACTTCGTCGCTCTGGCCGATAGCCTCGCCGAGCAGGCCGACGCGCTCGCCGCAGACGCCGATGCGGGCGCTGCCATTGAGGTTCTGCGCGCGCGTTTCGGCGAGGTCGCCGAGAGCTGCAAGGCCTGCCATGAGGACTACCGGATCAAGGCGCGGTAGCAAACAATATGATGGTCATGGCGGTTGTTCACTTTGCTGCTCGGATCGGTTAGGTTCCCGGCCACTTTTGCCAATCACCGACCGACGGACCCGCATGTCGAAAGAAGAACTGCTTGAGTTTCCTGGCACTGTCATCGAGCTGCTGCCCAACGCGACCTTTCGCGTCAAACTGGAAAACGAACACGAGATCATCGCACACACCGCCGGGCGCATGCGCAAGAACCGCATCCGCGTGCTGGCCGGTGACAAGGTGCTCGTGGAGATGACGCCCTATGACCTGACCAAGGGCCGCATCACCTACCGTTTCAAGTAACCGCGCGCCGCACGCTGTCATGAGCGCCCGGCCCAACCTTGTCCTCGCCAGCGCGTCGCCCCGGCGGCTGGCGCTGTTGCAGCAGGTCGGCGTGGAGCCGGACTTCCTGCGGCCCACCACCATCGACGAGACGCCGGAAAAGGGCGAACTTCCGCGCACGCTGGCGCTGCGGCTTGCACGCACCAAGTGCGAGGTGACGCTGCACGGCATCAAACGCGAGGCGGAGGTGGCCGGCAGCATGGTGATCGCCGCCGATACGGTGGTGGCGGTGGGCCGGCGCATTATGCCCAAGGCGGAAACGCTTGAAGAGGCGGAGGCCTGCATCCGGCTGCTGTCGGGGCGTTCGCACCGCGTCTACACCGGCATCTGCGTTGGCGGCGAGGGCATGCGGGTGCGCGAGCGCATCGTCGAGACGCGGGTGCGTCTGAAGCGGCTGTCGCGGGAGGAAATGGACTCCTACCTCTCCACCGGCGAATGGCGCGGCAAGGCCGGCGGCTATGCCATCCAGGGCATCGCCGGCAGCTTCGTGGTCAAGCTCGTCGGCTCCTACACCGCCGTCGTCGGCCTGCCGCTCTACGAGACCACCAGCCTCCTGGAGAGCGCCGGATATCCGGTGCGCCTGGCATGGACATCGGTCGCCGTCTGATCTTCGCCAATCGACTGCCAAGGGGTCATGGATCATGACCATGGCCGCCTGGCTGGAACGCAGTGCGCGCGCCGCCGGGGATGCGCCAGCGGTCGCCCACGGTACGGTCGTGTTCCAGGATTACCGCATGCTTGGCCTGCGGGCCGCGAAGCTCGCCTCGGGTCTGCGGGCCGCCGGGTGCGCGCCGGGCGAACGCATCGTCATCGCGGCGGCCAACACGCCGCACTATCTGGAGATGCTGTATGGCGTCTGGTGGGCCGGCTGCGCCGCCGTGCCGGTCAACGCCAAGCTGCATGCTGCGGAATTCGCCTACATGACCGCCCATTGCGGTGCGCGCGTGTGTTTCGCGGGCGAGGCGCAGCTTGATGCCATCGCCGCGCAGGACCCGGACGGGCTTGAGCGCCTGATTGCCGTGGGTGGGTCGGACTACGAGGGACTATTCGCCGGTGAGGTGGCGCAACGCGCGGATGCCGCGCCGGACGACCTCGCCTGGCTGTTCTACACCTCCGGCACCACCGGCCGCCCCAAGGGCGCCATGCTCAGCGAGCGCAACCTGACGGCCATGTCGCTGGCCTACCTGAGCGAGGTCGATCCCACCGAACCCGGTGATCGCCTGCTGCACGCCGCGCCGATGAGCCACGGTTCGGGCCTCTATGCGATGGCTCATGTGGCGCGCATGGGTCTGAATGTCGTGCCCGAGTCCGGCGGCTTCGATGTTGACGAGATCGCCCAACTCGCCCGGCACTGGCGGCGCACCTCGATGTTCGCGGCACCGACCATGATCAAGCGTATGGTCACTTCCAAAGCCGACATCGCGCCGGACGACCTGCGCACCGTCATCTGGGGTGGCGCGCCGATGTACGTGCCGGACGTCAAGCAGGCGCTTGCGCGCTTCGGCCCGGTCTTCGCGCAGATCTACGGGCAGGGCGAGACACCGATGACGACCACGGTTCTACCGCGCCACGTCATCGCCGGCCGCGATCATCCGCGCTGGGAGGCGCGCATCGGGTCCGCCGGCTATGCCAACACGGTCGTCGATGTGCGCGTCTTTGACGATGACGGCAACGCGCTGCCGCCAGGCGAGACCGGGGAGGTGGCGGTCAGGGGCGATACGGTGATGCTTGGCTACTGGAACGATCCCGACGCCACCGCCGCGACGATCCGCGACGGCTGGCTGCACACCGGCGATATGGGCAGTTTCGATACGGACGGCTTCCTGACCCTGAAGGACCGCTCCAGGGACCTGATCATTTCCGGCGGCGCCAACATCTATCCCCGCGAGGTGGAGGAGGCGCTGCTGACCCATCCGCAGGTCAGCGAGGTCTCCGTCATCGGCCGCCCGGACGCGGAGTGGGGCGAGATCGTCGTCGCCTATGTGGTGGGCGATGCCGCGCCGGACGACCTCGATGCGTTGTGCCTTGAGCGCATCGCACGCTTCAAGCGGCCCAGGCACTATGTGCGGGTCGAGGTACTGCCGAAGAACAATTACGGCAAGATCCTCAAGACCGAACTGCGCGCCTGCGACGCGCAAGAGACAGGCAAGCGGGAGACGGACAGATGAGCGATCGCACGGGTGGCAGGCTTGCAGGCAAGGCGGCGCTGGTGGTGGGTGCCGGATCGGTCGGCCCTGGCTGGGGCAACGGCAAGGCGGCCGCGGCGCTGTTCGCGCGCGAGGGCGCCAGGGTGTGCTGTGCCGACATCAATCTCGATGCGGCCGAGCAGACCGCCGGCATCATCCGCGCCGAGGGCGGCGAGGCTTTCGCCGTTCAGGCCGATGTCGCCGACGCCGCCAGCGTCGAGCACATGGTCGCCACCTGCATGAACGCCTTCGGTGGCATCGACGTGCTCGACAACAATGTCGGTCTGGCCGAGGTCGGCGGCGTGGTGGAGCTGCCGGAGGCCGAGTGGGACCGGGTGATGAGCATCAACCTGAAAGGCGCCTATCTGACCATGAAGCACGTCATTCCCCACATGGTGGTGAGGGGCGGCGGATCGATCATCAACATCTCCTCCATCGCCGCCATCCGCTACACCGGCGTGCCCTATGCCACCTACTATGCGTCGAAGGCGGCGCTGAACCATCTCACGCGCACAACGGCGGCCGAGTACGCCGCGCGCAAGGTTCGTGTCAACGCGGTGCTGCCCGGCCTGATGAAGACGCCCATGGTGGAGACCTCCGCCGGCCTGGCCGGTGCCTATGGCGACGGCGACGTGGAGGCGATGTGGGCGGCGCGCGATGCCCAGGTGCCGATGGGGCACATGGGTGATGCCTGGGATGTGGCCCATGCTGCGCTGTTCCTGGCCAGCGACGAGGCGCGCTATGTCACCGGCATCGAATTGCTCGTCGACGGCGGCATCACCCTGAAATACAGTTGAACCGAGAACGGCTGATCGGGAGCGTGGCAATGGCGGCGAATGACAACGATCCGGCAGGCATGCCCGATGCGCCCACCACCGCGCGCGCGTCCGGCAAGCCGGTCACCGGCAAATGCCCGATCTGCGGTGCACCGCGCCAGGCGGCCTACCGTCCGTTCTGCTCCAGGCGCTGCGCCGACGTCGATCTCGGCCGTTGGCTCAACGGCTCCTACGCCATTCCCGCCAGCGAGGAGGACCCGGGCGAGGCTGATCTGGCCGCGGCCGAAGCGCTGGCCGATGCTCCCCCGGAGCGTGGCTGACCGGCGTCCCCATCCGGTCTCACCGGTTGGTGCCGTTTCGTCCCGCCGCTCTATGGACACTGTCCACGGGCTTATCTATAACCCGCGAGCCGTGCCGCTGGCCGCCGCTTGAGGCGGCGCATATCCGTCGCGGCCCGGCCGGATGCCCAGGTAGCTCAGTTGGTAGAGCACGTGACTGAAAATCACGGTGTCGGTGGTTCGATTCCGCCCCTGGGCACCAGTACCCCTCCCCAAAGCTGAACATAGCGCCTCAAAAAGTCCATTGGGATCGGCCATGTACGGCGAGCGCTCGCCGACCCGGTCCGACATCGTCGCTGGTCTCATCCAACACCGATCAGCCAGCACTCAGGATTGCGCGGGATGTGTGCGTCTGTGGCGGGAGCGCTGGGCGCTGCGTCTGCGCCGCAGATCAAGCGTCAGGCCGATAGCGGCCATGAACACAAGGCTGAAGGCCACCGCGACGGACACGATGAGGTTCTGTGCCTCCCGGCCGAGCGGAAACAGGAAGTTCCACTTGTGGAGATAGGAAAAACTCCACTGCTCCGCCTTCGCATGGTCCGGCGTGCGGTCGGCGAGAACGCCGCTGGTGGTATCGACGAAGATCGTCGCATTGACCGGCTCGCCGTAGTCGAGCCGCCAGACGGGCAGGCGCTTGTTGCGGAAGTCGTATTGCGGCCCGAACCGCGTCACGAGTTCGGCATTGCGGATCGCCTCCCGCGGGACGCCGGTGAAGCGCTCGCCCAGTTGCAACGCGATTTCCCGGTCGCCGTCTTCGAACGTTGCGCCGGTCGATGCGTCGATGTAGAGCGCCGGCCCCGTGCGCGCGACGCCGTCAAAGCGCGCGTTGCGGATGTCCGATGGGGTCTCGGGGCGGCCGCGCCGCGGCGGCGCAAGCCCCAGGCGATAGAGCAGCCGCCCGTTGGCATCCTCGATGATGGAGACGGTCGATACATCAAGCCCGGCGCTCAGGTCCGCCCATTGCGCGTGAAGCGGGAATACGGCGCTGGCAAGGGATATCGGCGCCGACAGGGTGAGGTTCTTGGTCGGCGGTGTTGCCGCATACTGGACCAGATGAAACAGGCCGCTTGAGGTGAACATCAGCAGCGGCAGGGCTGCCGCGTAGCCGGCAACACGGTGCCATCCGCGGATGCCCGGCGCGCGTGCCTTGCGGCGGATGAGAACGATCATCGCGATGCCGGTGAGTGCCAGCGCCAGCAGCGAACCGATGAAAAGCGCCATCAGGACGACGCGGGCCCAGTCGGCCTCGGCGGGAAACCAGCTCCAGGTGTGAAACCAGCGGAAGCCGGTTTGCAGGACGGATTTGAACCTGTTGTCGACGCCCGCCGCCGCGTTGGTTTCCGTATAGATGTAGATGGCGAGATCGTCCGGGCGCTCGAACGTCACCTTGTAGACCGGCAGCAGGCGGTTGACCCACGGATAGCTTGGTGTGAAGTCGTCGATCCACTCCACGGAGCGCACCGGTGCGGTTTCGCGCGTGTAGTGGCGCGCCAGGAACACCGCATGCGCCGCGTCATGGTTCGGCAGTTCCGCGCCATCATGGAGCCGGAAGTAGCGCCTTGGCGTATCGGGATCCTCGGTGACCTGCAGCAGGCTTTCGTTGTCGCCCGGGACGATGCGAATGGCGGCTGCTTGCGCGATGCCTGCTTGCGCCAGGGTCTCGTGAAGGGGCCGGATGCCCGTGAGATCGACCGGGTGCGAGGGCGGGAAAAACACCGCCTGCTGGGGCCCCCAGGTCGCGATGACGGGATGCAGCAGGCCGGAGCCGCCCCACAGCAGAAGCCCGATCCCGCCAAGGATCGCCAACACACGGTGCAGCCTGATCGAAAAAGCGCGCATGGTTCTCTCCGCTTACGGCCGGGTCGACTAGAACGAGGCGGAAAGGCCGCCGAAGACGGCGCGCCCTTGCCCCGGGACGAACACCCGGGCGTTCTCGGCGGATTGATCGGCAACGGTGGAAATGTTGGAGATGTACGTCTCGTCGGTCAGGTTCTCCGCCGAAACGAAGAGGCGGATGTTGTCGGCGACGTCGTAGCCCGCAGTGGCGCCGAGAAGCGCATATCCTGGGACCCGCACCGTATTGGCGTAGTCGACGAAAGCTCCCTGCGGAACCCAGCGCAGATTGACGGACGCGTACCAGCGGTCCATCTCCAGGCGCAGTTCCGACATGTAGACATGCTCCGGCACGCCGGCGAGACGGTTGCCGTCGAAGGCGAACGCCTGTCCGTTCAGGTCGCTTGGGTCGCTGGCGAACAGGAAGTCGCTATAGGTGTAGACGTTGCGCCAGATCAGCCTGCCGCCCCGTTCCTTCAGGGCCGGCGGTGTCAGAAACAGGTCGACACCGAGTTCGACGCCCTGGTGGACGGTCTTGTCCGCATTGAAGGTGGCCGACACGGTGCCGCCGCCGAATCCGGGCTGCGCCAGATCGATGAACTCGTTGTCGATCCAGCTTCGGTAGATGGAGAAGTCCCAGGCGATCCAGTCGCGCTGGCCGCGTGTGCCGAACTCCAGCGTCCAGGCCTCCTGCGCTTCGAGCGGCGTGAAGTCGAGAATGCCGCCGGCGGTGAGATCGGAGATGCCGGCCGGCTCGAAGCTGCGATTGACGTTGACAAAGAGCTGCGCGCTGTCGTCGATGTCCCAGAGCAGGCCGAACCGCGGATTGACCTGGGACTCGGTCACTTCGCCGTCCACGGCGTTGAAGACGTTCTCGCTGCGGCGAAGGGTATCGAGATACTGCAGGCCGAAGATTGCGGTCAGCCTGTCCGTCAGTGACACGTCCGCCTGTCCGTAGATCAGCAGATTGCGCGCATCCTGGTCGCTGCGGCTCCTCAGGGCGCCGCTGGCGCCGAAGTTGTTCTGGAAGCGGCGGGCGTCATTCTCGGACGCGGCGATTTCCGCGCCGATCACCCAATCGACCTTGCGCCCCGCCCAATCGTCGTGGCCGGCGAGGCGAAGGAAGCCGCCGACCTCGTGTTCGTCGTGCACGATGATGCCGGCGAAACGGGTGATCGCATGGTCGAGATCGCGGAACGCGTACCAGGCGCCGACTTCCAGGGTGGCGCTGTCGAGTGGAATGGCCGTCTTGTTGGCGATGCGGAACACATCCAGATTGCGGTCCCAGTCATCGGCCTGCGGCCCCGGGTCGAGCACCGTCACAGGGCCTCCCGGGAAGAAGGGGCCGATTGTCACGGGGCGGCCTGCGGCCGTCGGGTTGGCGAGCGCGTCATCAAGCGACAGACTGCCCGCCAGCTCGAAATTGTCGCTGAGCGCGGTCAGGTACACCCGCGTCTCGATGCCGTTGTCGAACCGCCGGCCGATGTTGGAATGCCCGTAGAGGCTGCGCACGTCGCTGTGTTCGCGATACCCGTCCGAGCGCAGGCCCGTCAGGCCGCCATAGAAGTCCCACTGGCCGTCGACATGCGCGATGCTGGCGCTCGAGCGCCCGGTGCCGAAACTGCCGCCCTCGACGCGCAACGTGAACTTCTCGTCTCGCGTGCGGCCCGTCGGGGTGACGATGTTGATGGCACCGCCCAGCGACGTCGCGCCGTAGCGCAGAGCATTCGCCCCCTTCAAGACCTCGATGTAGTCGATCGTCAGCGGGTCGATTTCCTGGAATTCGGTGCTGCCGCTCGCCCGCGAGATCGGCACCCCGTCACGGCGCACGGTGATCCCGCGCCGTTCGAAGCTGGAGTTGAGGCCCGATCCGCGAATGGAAATCCGGCTTTCGCGCTGGGCGGAGGTATCGGCGTAGACGCCCGGCGTGAAGACCAGCGTATCACCGATGCTCTGCGCGAAATCGTCCTCGAAGACATCGGAGTCGACGAACCCGACGCCGCCCGGCACACGTTCCAGGGTTTCGCGGGCTTCCGCCGCGCTCGGCGCGGTCAATGACGATTCCTCTCCGAAGACGGTTACCTCATCGAGGATGATCTGCTGCCCGACCCCCTGGGCGAGGGCACTGGCAGGCATGGAGAGTGTCGCGGCGCCCGCAAGGGTGCGGGCCGCGAAAAAAGCGGCTTTTCTGTTCACGGTACTTGTCTCTCTCAGCCGCGCGCAAACGGACGGGCCGGTTCGGCGCGCGATATGAACGCCAAAGGCGGTGGAGTGGCTCTAGGGAGCGGTTCTAGAGAGAGAGCAGGGGAGGCGCGCGCAGGCCCAGCGGCGGCCCTTGCGGGGGATGGACGACAAGCGTTTCGCGCACGCGCGCCGGGATGTCCTCATGTCCAACAAGGACGGGAGGCGCCACATGGTGTTCCGGCAATGGAACGCCGTGGACCAGAACGCAGAACGCACAATGCCCGGTTTTGGAGCTGTCGTCGGGCTGCTCGCCGAGAAGATCGGCCAGCAGTGCTTCGACTAAGGCGCGCTCTTCCTGGGACAGCGTTTCCAGCGGAGCGCAGAGGAAGCCGGCGATATCGAGGCCCGGACGCGCCGCGAGCGCAACCGGCGCTATCACTTGCGCGAAAACCGCAAGGATCGCCAGATATCGCCCCGAAAACCGAAAAAAACGCCCGCGCTTGCTCAATCATGCCTCCCGTGACGGCATCTGAACACGGCAGCGGCGGCGCGTGTCAACAAACCCAGGCAGCACCTATTGTCGCATGGATGCGCGCGCGCCGATCGTCTTGCGTGGCAACGATTCCGCGAAGCGTACCGGCAGCACCTGACGGGTGGGACGGCGCTACCCGCGTGCCACGTCGTTTCATAGACCGCATTTGCAAGCCTCGGCCAAAGGCGGCACCATCGCCGACCGAAAAGGGGCGAGAATGAGCAAGTCGGAGCATTTCGGGGTTAATCGGTGGCGCCGGTTCGACGACTGGGACGAGCGTCCCCTGCGTCTCGACAACTTCGCCAAGGACGATCCCCGGAACGGCTTTTCGGCGATGAACGGATCGAACGATCCCGCATCGTCCGTACGGTGCTCCGGCGGCTCCATCACCGAGATGGACGGCACGGCGGCGGATGAGTTCGACATCATCGACCTGTTCATCGCCCGCTATCACCTCGATCCCGACAGGGTCGAAGAGGCGATGGCGCTGCCCTCCGCCGAGGTCGCCCGGATGCTTGTCGACATGAACGTACCGCGCGAGCGCCTGGTGCGGCTTGCCCACGGCATGACGCCGGCCAAGCTCGCCGAGGTGGTCGCCCATCTCAACGCCATGGAGATCGCCTTCGCCTACGCCAAGATGCGTGCCCGCGCGACGCCGGGCAATCAGGCGCATGTGACCAACGCGAAGGACGATCCGCTGCAACTGGCCGCCGACGCGGCGACGGCGGTCGCCTTCGGCTTCGACGAGATCGAGACCACCATGCGCGTTTCGCGCAATGCCTGGTCGAACGCGCTGGCCTGTTGCGTGGGGTCCAGCGTCGGGCGCGCCGGCACGCTGTTCCAGTGCTCCAGCGAGGAGGCGGAGGAGTTGCAGATCGGCATGGCCGGCTTCACCTCCTATGCGGAGACGGTGTCGGTCTACGGCACCGAGAAGTCCTTCATCGATGGCGACGACACGCCGTGGTCGAAGGCGTTTCTGGCCGCCGCCTATGCCTCGCGCGGCATCAAGATGCGCTGCACGTCGGGCGCGGCGGCCGAGCTGCTGATGGGCTTCCACGAGGCCAAGTCGCTGCTCTATCTGGAGGCGCGCTGCCTGTGCATGCAGCGCGCCATGGGCGTGCAGGGAACCCAGAACGGCGGTATCGACGGGGCGCCGCTGGCCTCCTCCATCACCGGGGGCGTGCGCGAGCTGATGGCGGAAAACCTGATCGCCGTGTGGCTCGACCTGGAATGCGCCTCCGGCAACGACGCGCGTTCCTCGGAATCGGAAATCCGCATCGGCGCCAAGATCCTGCCCTTCCTGATCGCCGGTTCGGACCTGATCTGCTCCGGCTTCGGCTCGATCCTGAAATACGACAACTCCTTCAACCCGTCCTCCTTCAACGGCGAGGAACTGGAGGACTATCTCGTGCTGCAGCGCGACTTCGAGGCCGACGGCGGCCTCACGCCGCGCGGCGAGGACGAACTGTTGTCGATCCGCCGCCGGGCGGTCGACGCCATCGCCGCGGTCTTCGAGGAGCTCGATCTCGGCTCGCCCGATGACGACATGAAGGGCTCCGTCGTCGCGGCATCTGGCTCGCAAGACACACGCAGCTATCTGCCCGGCGAGGTCAGCGACATCAGCGGCGGGATTTCGGAGCGCTGCATCACCGTCCTCGACGTCATCCGCGCCCTGCACACGCGCGGCTTCGTCGAGGAAGCCGAGAACCTGCTGTTCCTGGTCAAGCTGCGGCTGTCCGGCGACTACCTGCAGACCTCTGCGGTGATCCGCGGCGGCCACGTCATCTCCGCGATCAACGATCCCAATGCGTATGACGGGCCGGGGTCGGGCTATCGGTTGAGCGCCGAGCGGCGCGCGGAAATCGCGGCCATTCGCGGCGAGCTCGATCAGCGCGAGGTGCTGCGCGCCGAGGCGAGTTTCGCCGCCGCCGAACAACAGCGCATCGCCTATCGCACCATGGGACCGGCGCAACGCGGTGCCGATGACAGCGAGGTCGTCATCGGGCTCAGTCCCGCGTTCGGCACGCAACTGTTCCGCACCCTGGCCGGTCACTCGCTCGCCGATGTGTTGCGCGCGGTCGGCGACGGTGTCGCGGAGGAAGGCGGTACGGCGCGCTTCGTGCGGTTCACGCACACCGCCGACACCTCGTTCTTGGGCCTGAGTGCCGCCGGGCTGTCGGGGTCCGGTGTCGGCATCGGCCTGCAGGCCAAGGGGACCGCCGTCATCCATCAGCGCGACCGGCTGCCGCACAACAATCTGGAGCTGTTCTCCAATGCGCCGATCACCACGCTCGACCACTATCGCGCGCTGGGGCGCAATGCGGTGCGCTATGCCGCCGGCCGCGATGTCGAGCCGGTCGTGGTGCCGACCAACGGCGAAGCCCTGGGCGCGCGGTACCATGCCCGGGTGGCTCTGATCTATGCCATCGAGACCGGGCTCACGTCCGACGGCGCGGTGCCGCAGGACATCGGCATCGATTTTCTCGGCAAACAGACCGGTGGGGCAAGGCCGTGAGCAAGGGCAAGCTTGGCATCGACGATTATCCGCTGGCCGAGAAACGGCCCGAAACGGTGAGCGGCGCGCGCGGCCGCGGCCTCGACGACATCACGCTTGAGGCCGTCATGGCCGGCGAGGTGGAGATGGCCGACCTGCGCATTACCGCCGGGGCGCTGCGCGCGCAGGCCGAGATCGCCGAGGCGGCCGGGCGCTCGGCGCTTGCCGGCAACTTCCGCCGCGGCGCGGAGCTGGCGAGCGTGCCGCAGGAGGTGATCATGGAGATCTACGAGCTGCTGCGGCCTGGCCGGGCGCAGGACAGGCAGGTGCTGCATGAAGCGGCCGAGCGCCTGCGGCGCGATTACGCGGCGAATGATATGGCAGCATTCGTCGAGGAGGCCGCCGAGGTCTACGAGAAGCGGGGCCTGTTCACGTTCAGATACTAGGGTCTGACCCTGGGGACCCCGCCGTGGGGCCTGCGCCGATCCCATCCAAGCAAGAGAGAAAATCCGCATGAACTGGAAGACGTCATACCGCTCCATCTACTACCAGGGCGCGCCGGAGCCCGATGACATGGACCTCAAGCCGGCGGAGACCGCGCTGCTGGTCATCGACGTGCAGAACACCTACCTGGAGCGGCCCGACCGCGACACGCTGAGCGGCGATGAGCTGGCAAGCTACGATGCCTGGACACCCTTCCACGAGCGCATGAACGGCCAGGTGATCCCGCGCATTGGCAAGCTGCTAAAGGATTGCCGGTCGGCCGGCGTCGAGTGCATCTTCGCGCGCATCGCCACCCACACACTGGACGGACGCGAGCGCTCCCTGTCGCAGAAGATGCCGGGCTGGAACAACCTGCTGCTGCCCAAGGACGGCGATCCCTCGCAGCTTGTGCCTGAACTTCAGCCGATCGGTGATGAAATTTGCGTCATCAAGACGACCGATTCCGCCCTGACGGGCACCAACCTGCGGCTTATTCTGCACAATATCGGCATCAGGAACGTCGTCTGCTGCGGGATTTTCACCGACCAGTGCGTGTCTTCGACGGTGCGCAGTCTCGCCGACGAGAGTTTCAATGTCGTCGTGCTGGAAGACTGCTGTGCGGCGGGTTCGCAGGAGCTGCACGACAAGGAACTGGAGATTTTGAACATGATCTACTGCCACGTCATGTCCAGCGACGAGGCGAAGACCATGATGGGGTCGGGATAGCTCACCCGTACCGCCAGCGTTGGTGTCAAGTCTGATCCGTCTCCGGTCAAGCTCACCTTTTGCAGTTTGCGCCACGATCAGGCTTCGTCCCCGGTTCAGGTTCGAAGGGCTCGTGTCGTGGCAGTCGCATGTGGCGGGTGCCGCAAAGAAAGCGCCGGCGTTACCGGACAAACCACCTGAACCAGAGGGCACCAGAGAGAAGAAAGGGAACAGGACATGTTTCGCATGAACAGGCGTAATTTTCTGCAGCAAACCGGTGTCTGGGCCGCTGCCGCAGCGACGGCCTCGATCCCGACCATTGGCCATGCCGCGCGTGACAAGGAACTGAACATCTACTGCTGGGAGGGCTACAACTCCGACGACGTGCTCGACCCCTTCCGCCGGGAGTTCGACGCCAAGGTGCGCGCCGAGGGCCTGACCTCCGACCCCGACGCGGTCAACCGGCTGCGCGCCGGTGAGACCAAGATCTGGGACCTCATCAACGTCAACAATCCCTGGGCGCGTGAGATGATGTACCCGGAAGGGTTGATCCGGCCGATCCCCAAGGATCGCTTCGAGCCCTACTATGAGCAGATGATGCCGCAGTTCGCCCCGCCGTATTCCTGGGCGATGGACAAGGAGGGCAAGGAGCTGCTCGGCATGACGCAGCGCTTCGGGCCGTTCTCCTTCGTGGTCAACACCGACAAGATCAGCCGCGCCATGGCCGAGGACCAAGGCTTCAAGCTGTTCCTCGACCCGGCGATGAAGGACAAGTACGCGGTCCTGACCTACGACAACTGGAACATCTACCACATGTGCGTGGCCGCCGACATCGACCCCTTCAAGACGCACTCCAAGGAAGAGATGGCCAAGTTCGGCGAGGTCGCCAAGCAGGTGTTCAACGGCGCCAAGATCCTCTCCGACGATCTGGTGCAGCTCAACCTGGCGCTGATCAACGGTGAGATCGACGCCTACTTCACCGGCGGCACCTACACCGCGTCTCCGGCCCGCTTCGACGGTGCCACCAACGTGCGCGGCATCACGCCGAAGTCCGGGCCGATGGGCGGCAAGGGCGGCATCGTGTGGATCGAGCTGACGTCTGCCGTCAACAACCCCGATCCTTCCGGGCTGGCCGACGAGTTCCTCGCCTACATCCAGCGTCCCGACGTGTCAAAGAAGGTGGCCTTCGCCGAAGGCACCTACAACCCGGTCACCCAGATGGGCGACAAGGCCGTGCTCGACGCGTTCAGCGCCGAGGAGCTCGACGCCATCCAGTGGGATTCGCTGGAAGAGGAGATGGCCAATTCCGTCGACTACGATATCAACCCGGACTACGCGGAGATGTACGAGTTGTACGCTGCCGCCAAGCGCGAGCGCGAAGGCTGAGCGGCCGCTGGCCGACAGCGTTCCGGGGCTGGCTTAACATGGAGGGGCCATGAGCGAGGACAGTTCTTCGTTCCTTGAGCTGGACAGCATCACCAAGAAGTTCGGCGACTTCACGGCCGTCCGCGACATCAGCCTGAAGATCAGGGAAGGCGAGTTCTTCACGCTTGTGGGCCCTTCCGGCTCCGGCAAGACGACGATGATCCGCATGCTGGTCGGCATGGAACAGCCGACCAGCGGCGAAATGCGGCTGCAGGGGCGGGTGCTCAACGACGTGCCGGCCAACAAGCGGCCGACATGCATGGTGTTCCAGTCGCTGGCGCTGTTTCCGCACAAGTCGGTCGGCGAGAACATCGAGTTCTCGATGAAGATCGCCGGCGTCGATCCGGCACGCCGGCGCCAGCGCGCCGAGGAGTTGCTGACGCAACTGCGGTTGCCGGTCAACTACTACGACAAGGGCGTCAACCAGTGCTCGGGCGGCGAGCGCCAGCGCATCGCGCTGGCCCGCGCGCTGGCCTTCGATCCGCAGATACTGTTCTTCGACGAGCCGCTCTCCGCGCTCGACTTCCGGCTGCGCAAGACGCTGGAAAAGGAGCTCAAGGACATCCACAAGGAGACCGGCAAGACCTTCGTCTACATCACCCATTCGCTGGAGGAGGCGATGGTGATGTCGGACCGCATCGCCATCATGAAGGCCGGCGGTATCGTCCAGGTCGGCTCGCCGCACGAGATCTACAACAATCCCGTCGACAAATTCGTCGCCCAGTTCATGGGCGAGGTGAACACACTGGCCGTCGAGAAGGCCGGCGCGCGTTCGGTACGCGGCCAGGCGGACGGGGCGACTTATCAGGTCTCCCGCATGCCGGAGGGCTTCACGTCCGGCTTTCTCATCATCCGCCCCGAGGTGATGAAGATCGGCAAGGCGGCCGAGCGGCTGAAGAACCGCGTCAAGGGCGTCGTGTTCAACGACTATGCGTTGGGCTCGCGCATCCAGTACCAGGTGCGCGCCACCGCGACCAACGAGCACTGGCTCGTCGAACGCCTGCAGGACGACCCCTACGAGGGCAAGGTCGACGACACCGTGTCGATCGGCTGGCAGCCGGCCGATTCCATCCTGGTCAGCGAGTGAGCCGATGAGCGCTTCCCGCCACGATCGCGTCAGTTGGTTGCGTCAGCCAGGCGTGTTGGCGGCGCTGCCGGCGGCCATCTTTCTGCTGTTGGGGTTCGCCGGCCCGCTGGCGATGGTCTTCGGCTACTCCTTCATGCCGCCGAAGACCTTCTCGCTGATGCAGCCGCCGACGGTGGAGAACTACATCTCGGTCTTCACCGACAGCTACTACATCTCCTTCACCTGGTCGGTGACGCTGGCGGCGATCACCGTGCTGCTGCTGTTTCCGATCTGCTATCCGATCGCCTATGGCATGGCCAAGCTGTTCGGCAAGTGGGCCACGCTGGTCACCGTGCTGGTCGCAGTGCCGCTTCTGATATCTGAGAACATCCGGCTGTTCGGCTGGGTCCTGGTGCTGGTCAAGAACGGCATCGCCGACGGCAGCCTGCAGACCCTGTTCGGCGTCTCGATGTCGGGGCTGCTCTATTCGGTGCCGGCGATCGTGCTCGGTCTCGTCTACGTCTATCTGCCGTTCATGCTGTTCCCGCTGGTGATCGGCATTTCGATGATTCCGGACACGCTCAAGGAGGCGGCTTCCGATCTCGGCGCCAGCCGCTGGCAGATCTTCCGCGAGATCGAGCTGCCGCTGGCCATGCCCGGCATCCTGATCGGCGGCATCCTGACCTTCATCCTGGCGCTCGGATCGCTGGCGGAATCCAAGATTCTCGGCGGCCAGGCCATCGTGATGATCGCCGACGACATCGAATCCTCCTTCACCTTCGCCCAGAACTGGCCAAAGGGCGCGGTGCTCTCGGTGCTGCTGATCGCCCTGTCGGGCATCATCGTCTACGCGCTGTTCCGGCGCATCGACCTCGACCAGATCATCGGACGGCGGTGAACCGTGAGCAGTCAGGCAAACCGCACCAGCCGCACCCTGATCACCGTATGGACGGTGGCCGTCATCGTGTTCCTCTACCTGCCGATGATCGCGGTGGTGCTGGCCTCGTTCTCCAGGCAGCGGTACTTCCGCTTTCCCATCCCCCGCTGGACGACGGAGTGGTACACGCGGACGCTTGAATCGCTGTCGGTGCGCGACCTGCTTTGGACGTCGCTGTCGGTCGCGGCCCTGGTGACGGTGCTCTCCGTGGTGCTCGCCTTCTTCGGCGCGCTCGCCTTTGCCCGCTACGACTGGAAGGGGCGCAAGGTCTATCAGCGCCTGGTGCTGCTGCCGATCTTCTTTCCCCAGGCGGTGCTCGGCCTGGCGCTGCTGTTGTGGTTCTCCGTGCTCGGCGTGACCACGAGCTGGCAGACGGCCGTCTTCGCCCACATGATCTGGATCGTCCCGATTGTCATCCTGATCATGTCGATCCAGGTCTACAGCTTCGACCCGGCGCTGGAGGAGGCGGCCTTCGATCTCGGCGCGACCCGCTGGCAGGTGCTGCGCGAAGTGACGCTGCCGGTGCTGGCGCCGGGCATCGTTTCCGGCGCCATATTCGCCTTCCTGCTGTCGTGGGGGAATTTCCCGCTGTCGCTGTTCACCACCGGCGCCGACCAGACCGTGCCGGAGTGGCTCTATTCCAAGATGGTTTCCGGCTACACGCCGATGGTGCCGACGCTGGGCTCGCTGACCATGTCGGGCGCCGCCGTCTTCATCCTCGTCATCTATCTGGCCTGGCTGGCCGTCGCGGCGCGCCGTCGCCGGCAGATGACGGCGCCGGACGACTGATCCATGCTCGCTTCGGGCGGGTTATTGCTTGCAACAACCGGGAGAGACACATGCTGACATCAATTGCCGGAAAATCCGTCATCGTCACCGGCGCCAGCAAGGGCATCGGCAAGGGCATCGCGCGCGTCTTCGCCAACCAGGGCGGCAAGGTCATGGTGGTCGGGCGCAACGCCGATGACGCGGCCGCCGCGGCCGGAGAGATCGGCAACGGCGCCATCAGCTTTTCCGCCGACGTCGCCGACTGGGAGCAGTCGCAGGCGATGGCCAAGGCGGCCGCCGATGCCTTCGGCGGCATCGATATCCTGTGCGCCAATGCCGGCGTTTATCCGCAGACCAATATCGAGGCGATGGACCCTTCGGAGTGGGACCTCGTCATGGGCACCAACCTGAAAGGCAACTTCCTGTCGGTGAAGGCCTGCCTGCCGTGGCTGAAGAAGAGCGGCGAGGGCCGCGTCGTGCTGACCTCCTCGATCACCGGGCCGGTCACCGGTTTCCCGGGCTGGTCGCATTACGGCGCCTCGAAGTCCGGCCAATTGGGCTTCCTGCGCACCGCCTGCATCGAGCTTGCCAAATACGGCATCACCATCAACGCGGTGCTGCCGGGCAACATCATCACCGAGGGCCTGGAAGGGCTCGGCGAAGATTATCTGGCGACCATGGCCGCCTCGATCCCGCTGAAGAAGCTCGGCGTGGTGGAGGACATCGGCAACGCGGCGCTGTTCCTGGCCTCCAAGGAGGCCAATTACATCACCGGCCAGACCATCATCGTCGACGGCGGCCAGATCCTGCCGGAGTCGCTGGAGGCCCTGGAAGAGGCCTGATCAACGCCTGTGCAGGCGCTCGCGCAGGGCGCTTGGCGAGGTGCCGGTCCACCGGCGCACGGCGCGCGAGAAGGCGGATAGCTCCGAGTAGCCGAGCAGGAACGAGATTTCCGAGATCGGCAGGTGGCGCTGTTCCAGATAGGACAGCGCGATCTCGCGCCTGGTCGTCTCCACCAGTTCCTTGAACGAGGTGCCCTTGTCGGCCAGGCCGCGCTGCACCATGCCCGTCGTCAGGCACAGTTCCGCCGCGATGCTCTCCAGCGCCGGATAGCCCTCCGGCAGGCGCGCGCGCACTGCTGCACGCACCCTGTCGATCAGTTCCACCGGTCCCTCGCTGCGTTCGCCAAGCTGTTGCAGGCAATTGCGCATAAGCGCCATCAGCGTCAGGTCGCAATTGGGCATCGGCCGTTCCAGCAGGTCGCTGGAAAACAGCAACGCGTTGTAGGGCTGGGCGAAGTAGACCGGCGCGCCGAAGGCGCGTTCGTGCTCGTCGCTGTCGATCGGGCGGGCGTGCTCCAGATGCACTTCTTCCGGCGTCCAGCCGGTGCCGAGCGCCTCGCGCATGACATTGAAGAACATCCCCAGCGACAGCTCTGCGTCCTGTCGTCGGTGCATGATGTCGGGCGCCTCGATGCGGTATTGCAGCCGCACCAGACCGTTGGTGCCACGCACCATCTGCATGAAGGACTGTTCCTGGTGGAAGCCGAACAGGCCGACCAGGTTTTCCAGCGCACTGCCGAGTGTGGGCGCCGACACCGCCGCATAGCCCCAAAGCCCCAGGTCGCGCGGCTGGAACTGATGCCCGAACCACAGGCCGAAATTGTCGCACTTGGTGCGCTGCGAGGCTTGCTCGAACAGGGTACAGAAGTCCGCCAGTCGCAACTTGAGGGTTGTCGCGCCGGCCATCTCCGGCGAGATACCGGAATTGCCGAACACACTGTCGATGTCGCCGCCCTGGCGCTCGATGAAGTCGACAATACCCGTCGCCGCCGCCGCCAGAATGGCGGGCTCGACGGATGTGTCGTCGTGCCGATGCATGCCGAGGTTCATCATCGACTGCCGTAACGCCGCCGGTCGCGGTCCGTTGGGTCCGAAAGCAGGCTTCCAAAGGCTTGCATCGGGAAGTTTGGCACGCCGGCAGCGGAATTAGCAAGGCGAGGGCAGTGATGGCGGGCGCTCATGCAAGGCTGACCGCGGCGCCGCAGGAGGCGATGGCATCGGCCAGGTCGCCTTGCGGAGCGGCGTCGCTGATCAGCGTCACCAGACTGCTCCAAGGTCCGTAGACCGTCAGCGACGGGCGGTCGAACTTGGAGTGGTCGGCCAGCACCAGGGTGCGCGCCGCGCGGCGCATCATGGCGCCGTAGATCAACCCCGGCCCGACAGCGGCATCGTTGGGCCCCTCGACGGTCAGGCCGGACGCACCGAGCACGGCGGTGTTGGCGCGGAAGTGCTGCAGGGCGTCGATGGTGTCGGCGCCGTGGATCAGCCCTTCGCGACCGTCGTACTGGCCAGGCAGCATCAGGATCTTGATCAGCGGGTTCACCGACAGCGCCATGGCGATGGAAAAGGCATGGGTGATCACCGTCAGCGGCTGCTGCACGGCGGCGATGCGATGGGCGAAGTGCAGCGTCGTGGCGCCGCCGCCGATCATCAGGATGTCGTTGTGGGCGATCTCGCCGGCCGCCGTCGCGGCGATGCGCTGGCGCTCGGCGATCATCAGGCCTTCGCGCTCCGCCAGCCCCGGTTCATAGACCACCGGCCGCATGGCGCCGCCATAGGTGCGGTTGATCAGCCCGCGCTCGTCGAGTTCGGCCAGGTCGCGGCGGATCGTTTCCGCCGACACGCCGAGCCTGTCGGCCAGTTCACCGACCCGCATGGCCGGGTACAGCCGCAGGTCGGCGATGATCTGCTCCTGCCGGCCGGTCTTGCCGCTGCGCCGCCCCGTTTCGCCGTCCATCCGTCCAACCGCTTTGCTTCTTCCAGGCCAGGCGCCGTCCAGGCGAGGCGCCTTCCTCACGAAGCACCGGCACCTGCCTGCGTCTCCGGCCTCCCTGCGTTGGCCCTTTGTGTGCATCCGCCCGTGTGCACGCACTCGGTACGCGGCACCATCCACAACATTTGACCAGAATCCCACAACACTTGCCATGCAATTCGGTAACCGCAACCGAATTTGACCGCTTTACAACATTTATATGTTGGGATACAGTCATAAAAAGCGACAAGTTGGGCAAAGAGGGTCCCATGTTCGATTACGGTCTGTTCCGGTTCGCCGACAAGCAGGAGCTGTTCGACAAGTCGATCAGGTTCTGGAACCCGGACAAGACGAAGTTCTGGCAGGGCGTCGGCGTCGACCTGGTGATCGACCGGCGCGAGGGTTACTGCCTCTACGACATGTCCGGCCGTCGCCTGATTGATCTGCACCTGAACGGCGGCACCTACAACTTCGGCCACCGGCATCCCGAGCTGGTCGATACCCTCAAGGGCGCGCTCGACTATTTCGACATGGGCAACCACTGGTTTCCCTCGGTCGCCCGCGCCGCGCTCTCCGAGGAACTGATCGGCACTGCGCCGGGCATGAAATACGCCATCTTCGGTGCCGGCGGCGCGGAGGCGGTCGAGATCGCCCTGAAGAGCGCCCGCTACGCCACCCAGCGCCGCAAGATCGTCTCCATCATCAAGGGCTACCACGGCCATTCCGGCCTCTCGGTGGCCACCGGCGACGAGCGCTTCACCAAGCTGTTCCTGGCCGACCGCCCGGACGAGTTCGTCCAGGTGCCGTTCAACGACATCGACGCCATGGAGCGCGCGCTGGCCGGCGGCGACGTCGCCGCGCTGATCATGGAGACCATCCCCGCCACCTACGGCTTCCCGATGCCGCAGGAAGGCTACCTCAATGCCTGCAAGGCGCTGTGCGAGAAATACGGCACCATGTACATCGCCGACGAGGTGCAGACCGGCCTGATGCGCACTGGCGAGATGTGGGGCTGGCAGACCTACGGCGTCGAGCCGGACATCTTCGTCACCGCCAAGGGGCTCGGCGGCGGCATCTATCCGATTAGCGCCGCGGTGGTGAACGAGAAGTGCGGCGGCTGGCTGGAGGTCGACGGCGCCGCCCATATCAGCACCTCCGGCGGTGCCGAGCTCGGCTGTATCGTCGCGCACAAGGCGCTTGAGATGCTGCGCCGGCCAGAGCTGGTCGCCAACGTGCACGCGGTGACCCGTTTCTTCGCCGACGGCATGGCCGACATGATGCAACGCCACGGCGACATCTTCGTCGGCGTGCGCCAGAAGGGCGTGGTGCTCGGCCTTGAGTTCGACCACCCCGAAGGCGCGGTCTCCGTGTCCCGCGCACTCTACGAGCACGGCGTCTGGGCGATCTTCTCCTCGCTCGACAAGCGCGTGCTGCAGTTCAAGCCCGGCGTCCTGCTGAGCGCCGACATGTGCCAGGAAATCCTCGACCGGTTCGATGCCGCGATGCCGCGTGCGCGCGCGTTGCTGCACGAACTGTCGAAGGCCGCCTGAGGCCGGGAGGGAGTAACCGTCATGGCCGATGCCGCGAAAGTCACCGACCAGCCGCTGCTGGATGTCCCCGACGTCGTGTGGCAGCGCGCCTCGATGAAGCTCGATGGCGCACGCTGGGCCGCCGGCAAGCTGGCGGTTACCGGGCGTGCCGAGATCACGGGCATCGTCGATGCGGTCGCCGATGCCGGCCACGCCCGCGCCCGCCATTACGCCGAAGCCGCTGTCAGCGAGACCGGTTACGGTGTCGTCGAGCACAAGGTCATCAAGAACGAGGCCTGCTCCAGGGGCGTCGTCGATCTGTATCGCGACGAGGATTTCGTCGCCCCGCGCATCGACGACGCGCGCAAGATCGTCGAGTTGCCGCGCCCCGCCGGCGTGGTGCTGGCGCTCATCCCGGTGACCAACCCGGTCGCCACGGTGTTCTTCAAGACGCTGCTGGCGCTGATGACGCGCAATGCGGTGATCCTGTGTCCGCACCCCGCCGCGCGAAAGGTCTGTGCCGAGGCCGCCCACGCGCTGGCGGACGCAGCCCACAAGGCGGGCGCTCCGGAAAACGCCATCCAGGTCATCGAGGAGCCGACCATCCCGCTGATCGAGAAGCTGATGGCCGACAGCCGCGTCGACCTGATCGTCGCCACCGGCGGTCCTTCCGTGGTCCGCGCCGCCTACCGCTCCGGCACGCCGGCACTCGGTGTCGGCCCGGGCAACGCGCCGGTGCTGGTGGACGACACCTGCGACCTCAAGGCGGCCGCCCGGCGCATCGTCGCCTCCAAGAGCTTCGACAACTCCATTCTGTGCACCAACGAGTCGACGGTGCTCGCCTTCGCCGGCATCGCCGATCGCCTGCTCGACGAGATGAAGGTTGCGAAGGCCCACATCTGCACCCCCGAACAGACGCAGAAGCTGCGCGATCTGCTGTTCACCGACGATGGCTTCAACACCGCCGTCATCGGCAAGGACGCCGACTGGATCGCCCGCGAGGCCGGCTTCAGCGCGCCCGGCGCGAAGATACTGGTGACGCCGGTCGATCTGGTGCAGCCGGAGGAAAGGCTCGTCCGCGAGAAGCTGTGTCCCGTGCTGGCCTTTGCCCGCGTTACCGGCATCGACCAGGGCATTTCGGCCGCCCGCTCGATGATGCGCCATACCGGCAAGGGCCACTCGGCGGCCATCCACTCAAGCGACGAGCGCAACATCATGGCTTTCTCGGCCGCCGTGCCGGCGCTGCGCGTGGCGGTCAATGCCGGCTGTTCGCTGGGTGCATCGGGTTTCGAGACCCATCTGGGCCCGTCGATGACCATCGGCACGGGCTTTGCCGGCGGCTCCTCCATCGGCGACAACCTGACGCCGCATCACTTCGTCCAGTTCGCCCGCATTGCCTACAACAAGGAGGCGGATGTCGCCTTCGGCGCCTTCGAGGGGCTCGACCCCCACGACCTGCCGCGACTGGCTTCCATCGCGACCGCGCAGCCGCAACTTTCCCTGCTGGCCGGCGGCGGGGGCGCAGACAGCGACGCAGTGCGCCGCGAGTTGCGCAAGATCATCCTTGAGGAACTGAACGCCGTCCTGGCGGCCTGAGGCAAGACATGGCGACGCTACGTTCGTTCATATTCATCGATCAGCTACAGGCGCAGACCATGTGCTACCTCGGCACGTGGATACGCGGCTCGCTGCCGCGCACCGGCATGGCCGCCCAGATCATCGAGGTCGCGCCGGGGCTCGATAT
This sequence comes from Tepidamorphaceae bacterium, assembly GCA_028279445.1. Lineage (GTDB taxonomy): Bacteria > Pseudomonadota > Alphaproteobacteria > Rhizobiales > Tepidamorphaceae > JANQNT01. Next base: position 158,052 of record JANQNT010000014.1, read on the forward strand.
CGAGCCGCTGACCGACTGCGCGCTGAAGGAATCCGAGGTGCAGGGCGGCATCCTGGTGGTGGAACGCCAGTTCGGCTACCTGGAGTTTCATTCGCGCTCCACCTCGGCGGTCAAGGCGGCGGCCGACGCGGTGCTCGCCACGCTGGAGGTGACGGCGGCCGATGCCATGCGGCCGGAAATCCTCGCCTCCAAGATCGTCACCCGCATCGATCCGCTGCACGCCTTCCTGATCAACCGCAACAAGCTCGGATCGATGATCCTCGCCGGCGAGACGCTGTTCGTGCTGGAGACCCAGCCGGCGGCCTACGCCATCCTCGCCTGCAACGAAGCGGAGAAGGCGGCCAACATCAAGGTCGTCGACTACCGCATGATCGGCGCCACCGGCCGGCTGTATCTGTCGGGAACCGAATCCGAGGTGCGCGCGGCGGCGAGCGCGGCCTGCGAGGCACTGGAGCTGGTGGCATGAGCGAAGCTGATCTCAGGGCGATGGTCCGCGAGGTGCTGCGCGAGGCACTTGGCAAGCAGGCACGCTCCGGCGGCGCTGCTGCGTCACCGGCAGCATCGTCAACGCCGTCGGCTCCGGAACAGGTGCGCATCGCCAATGACGCGGACCTGGTGGCCTTCGTGCGCCGCCTGGTCGCGTTGCTCGACGATCCGGCCACAGGCGCGGCCGTTCGTGCCGGCCGGCACCGCTTCACGCTTGCACCATCGAAATCGCCTGCGCCGCCCAGGCCAGCTTCCGCCTCGGGCGCCGCGCATGGCGCGAACGGCGCGACGATCGAGTTGGATGGCACCGTCACCGAGGCCAAGATCAACAAATGCGCCGGCGCTGCGGCAATCATGCTGGCGCCGGACGCCGTCATCACCCCGCTGGGGCGCGACCGGGCCAGGGCGCTCGGCGTGAAAATCGAAAGGAGACGCTGATGCTGTGCGCAACCGTTGCCGGCCGCATCTGGTCGACGAAACGTGTGCAGGAGGTGCCTGCCGGCTCGATCCTCGATGTGATCGTCGATGAGTCCTCAAGCCACCTGCTGGCCTTCGATCCGCTCGGCTGCGGCGAAGGCGAACGTGTCATCGTGGCGACGGGTTCCGTCGCCGCGGCCTGGTTCCCGGGCAAGCCGCCCCCCATCGACGCGCTGATCATCGGCATTGTCGACGAGGCGGCCAGGCCCGCTGGAAAGTCGAAGTAGATCCACGATTGCGTATCACCCTGAAAGGAGGGCAGACATGTCGAGCAATGCCATCGGAATGATCGAGACCAAGGGCTACGTCGCCGCGCTTGCCGGCGCCGACGCCATGGTCAAGGCGGCCAATGTGACGATCATCGGCCGGGAGGAAGTGGGCGACGGCCTCGTGGCGGTTGTCATCAACGGCGATGTTGGCGCGGTCAAGGCGGCGACGGAAGCGGGCTCCGAGGTTGCCGGCCAGGTTGGCCAGCTCGTCTCGGTGCACGTCATCCCGCGTCCCCACGCCGACGTTTCCAAGCACTTCACGGCGCCGTCCGGCAAGTAACCGCTCGCGGGAGAAGCTAACGTGGCAACGCGAGCAGCAAAGCCGGCCGCCAAGGCGGCTGGCGCCGGGCGTGGCGAGTTGCGGGTCTATCTGACGGTCGAGGACCTGCAGCCGCAATTCGCCGCCTATATGGGCACGCCGACCCGCGCCCGCGGCTATCCCCCGCTTGCCGGCCAGCACGCGCTGATCATGGAGGTCGCGCCGGCGCTGATGATCGAGCGCGTCATCGACATCGCGCTGAAGGAAGACCCCGACCTGGAGCCCGGCATCCTGTTCGTCGAGCGCCAGTTCGGCATTCTCGAACTGCACGATGACGACGCTGAGAAGCTCCTGTCCGTGGGCCGCGCCATCCTCAAGGGCATCGGCCTCAGGGAAGGCGATCAGCTCAAGCCCAGGGTGCTCTACTCCGACGTCATCGAGGACATCGCCGATCAGCATGCGGTGATCCTCAACCGCAACCGCCAGGCATCGATGATCCTGCCCGGCGAAACGCTGCTGATCTGCGAGATGGTGCCGGCGCTTTACGCCACCATCGCCGCCAACGAGGCGGAGAAGGCCGCACCCGGTCTGACGCTCAACGACGCCCAGATCATCGGCGCGGCGGGACGCATCTTCCTGTCCGGCAGCACCGCTGACGTGCGTGTCGCACAGGAGCGCATCGAGACGGTGCTGAACGCGATCGGCGGCCGCGACGCGTAACCCTGTCGCGCTGGCGGTGTCAATTCGCACCTGCCTGTTGTCAAGTCGCCATCAGGGCTGACAGATAGCCTTCGATGGCTGATTGATGGCGGGGAGGAGCAAGATGGCCGTGCAACTGGAAATCAGTGAATTCGATTCCCTGCCGCATGAGCGGCAACTGGCGATCCTGGCCGAGGTGAGCCGGTCCGCCCTTGCAAGCTACGCGCTTCCCGCCGGCTGCTCGGTCGATCTCATCAACCTGTCGGAAAACGCCACCTACAAGGTCGAGGCGCCCGACGGCACGTGCTGGGCGCTGCGCGTGCACCGCGACGGCTACCATTCCGATACCGCGATCGCATCCGAACTCTCCTGGCTGATCGACCTCAGGCAGCAGAACGTGGTGACGACACCCGTCCCGGTGCCCGGCCTAGACGGGGAGTTCATGCAGAAGGTTGGCCATGATGCCCTGCCGCGCGCGCGCAACGTGGTGCTGTATGAGTGGGAAAGCGGCGTCGAGCCCGGTGTCGACGAGGACCTGCGCAAGCCTTTCGAGATGCTGGGCGAGATCACAGCGCGGATGCATCGCCACGTACGCTCATGGCAGCAGCCGCAGTGGTTCGAGCGCCTGACATGGGACTTCGAGACCAGCCTCGGCGAGCGGCCGCATTGGGGCCGCTGGCGCGACGGCATGGGCATGGATGATGCCAAGCAGGCGCTGTTCGGCGAGACCGTCGATCTGATCGGCCGCCGCCTGGAGACCTACGGCAAGGGCGAGGACCGCTTCGGCCTCATCCATTGCGACTTGCGGCTGGCCAATCTGCTGGTCGACGGCACCCAGGTGAAGGTCATCGATTTCGACGACTGCGGCTTTTCCTGGTTCATGTACGACGCGGCGACGCCGGTCTCCTTCTACGAACACCTGCCGGAGGTGCCCGACCTGATCGATCACTGGCTGGCCGGCTACCGCAGGATCATCGACCTGCCGCAGGCCGACGAGGACGAGATTCCGACCTTCGTCATGCTGCGCCGGCTGTTGCTGGTCGCCTGGATCGGCAGCCATTCGGAAACCGAGCTGGCCCAGTCCATGGGTGTGGAATACACCGCCCAGACCGTCGATCTGTGCCGCACCTACATGACCCGGTTCGGCTAGATCATCCTGTGATTTGATTGATCCAATCAAATCACAGAAAGATGATCGATTCTAATAAGTTAAAGCAACTTGTCTGCGCCGGTCCCGGCGCAGGTTGCTCCAGGGTCCGCACTCAATAAATCGCCTCGCCGCCATCCAGCACCAGCGCGTGGCCGGTCATGAAGGCGGAGCGGTCGGAGGCCAGGTAGAGGATGGATTCAGCCACCTCTTCGGCGCTCGCCCAGCGTCCGAGCGGAATCTTCTCCTTCACGTAAGCCTCGATCGCCTCGCGCCCGCCCATCTGCGCGATGAACGGTTCGTTGAACGGCGTATCGACCCACCCCGGACACAGCGCGTTCACCCGCACATTGTGCTTGCCGTAATCCACCGCGATCTGCCGCACCATGGCAATCACCGCGTGCTTGCTTGTCGTGTAGGCGATCATCTCGTGGTCGTAGAAGACGCCGGAATTCGACGAGGTGACGATGATCGAGCCGCCGCCCTGTGCGCGCATGTGCGGCATCGCCAGGCGCGCCGCCATGAAGTGGGCGCGCACGTTGAGCTGCCAGGAGGCGTCCATCCCGCCGGACTCCACCTGTTCCAGCGTGCCGGCGACCTGGATGCCGGCATGGCTGTGCAGGACGTCGAGGCGGCCATGGCGTTCGGCGGTTCCCGCGATCAGCGCTGTCAGTGCCGGTTCGTCGCGTACATCCGTGGGGCAGGCTTCCGCCCGGCCGCCCTTCGATGCGATCAGTTCGACCGTTTCGGTGCTGCGGTCGGCCGACAGGTCGGCGACGACGACATGCGCGCCTTCGTTTGCCAGGGCGATCGCACCGGCCTGGCCGATGCCCGATCCCGCGCCCGTCACGATGGCCACGCGGCCTTCAAGAATACCGTCCCCGCTCACGTCTTTCTCCTTGTCTGAGCACGAGTCTCCGCGCCACAGATAAGCAGACAAACGAGGGCACAGCCACACATCGCACAACGCGATTGGTGCGCCCGCCCGGCCTATTGGTCGGTCATTGTGAACCCGGGATCGGCGTCAGCGCAGGTGGATGGCCATTCCGCTGAGGTCGAGATTGGCGATCAGTCCGATCTGGTGACCCGTGAGATGCAGGATGACGCCGTTGGAATTGCGCATCTTGATGCTGCGCACGCCGCCCGCCGCGGCGGCGCCGCCACCGACCGCAGCATAGACGCCCTCTATGTCGGTGGCGCTATACACGTTCTCAGCCGTACCGACGAACTCGGTCACCGAGCCGCCGAAGACCAGTCCCGCGCTGATGCCGCCGACGGTGAAGCCATAGGTCCGGCCGTTGAGGCTGAGCGTGCCGCTGCCGCCCTGCCCGCCGAACCACCAGCCACCCTTGATGACCTTGATGCGCACGCTGCCGGTCGCGGCAAGCGATGGCCTGGCAAAGAGCGTCGAGAACAGCGCGCCGGTTGCGACGGCGCCGAGGCGGCGCCTGGTCAGAAATCTGGTCATGGAACTCCCCACTGTTCGGCCGGCCGAAAATCAAACATTGCCGCACAACCCGGCACGATTCGCATCAATACGCACGAGCAGGGCGAAAACAGGGCAGCCAGGCGCGAAGCGTGCGCCGGTCATGCATCGTCGGCCGACACCATCATGCACAACAGTTCGAACATGATGGAGACGCCGAGCCAGGCGGTCGCGCCCGTCGGATCGAAGGGCGGCGAAACCTCCACCATGTCGGCGCCGGCGATATCGAGGCCCGCCAGCGCGCGCACCACTTCCAGCGCCTCGAAGGAGTTCGGGCCGCCCACCTCCGGCGTGCCGGTGCCGGGCGCGAAGGCCGGATCGACGAAATCGATGTCGTAGGAGACGTAGGTCGGCCGGTCGCCGACGATCTGGCGCGCTTCCGCCATCACGTCATCGATGCCGCGGGCGAAGAACTCCTCGATGGGAACGACCCGCACGCCGACGCTGTCGGCGAAGTCGCGGTCCTCGCGGTCGTAGGTGGTGCCGCGAATGCCGATCTGCACGACGCGTGTGGGGTCGAGCAGTCCTTCCTCGATCGCCCGGCGGAACGGGGTGCCGTGGGTGTACATGCAGCCATCGAAGTAGCTGTGAAACAGGTCAGTATGGCTGTCGAAATGGATCATGCCGAGCGGTCCGTCGGCTGCCAGTGCGCGCAGGATCGGCAGCGAGCACAGGTGGTCGCCGCCAGCCGTCAGCGGCCGCACGCTGGCCCTGCGGACGCGGCTGTAGAAGTCCGTGAAGCGCGTCAGGCTGTCCATCACATCGGCGGGGTTGGGGCCGACATCGCCAAGATCGGCGCAATTGGCCCGCTCGAACGGGCGCACGCCCGTGGCGCCGTTCTGCGCGCGGATCATGGTGGAGAGATCGCGCAATTGGCGCGGCGCATGGCGCGGCCCGGGCCGGTTGGTCGTGCCACTGTCCCAGGGCGCGCCGATCAGGCCGATATCGACCTCGCCGATACGCGGATCGTCCGGCGACACATGCGGCAGGCGCATGAACGTGGCTACGCCGGCAAAGCGCGGCAGATCCATGCCCGACACCGGCTGATAGAAGGCATTGCTCATTGGGGAGACTCGTTTCCAGGAGAGCGTCGCCTGCCACTATGGCGAAAGCGGTCCGCCGGGTCACCCTGGAAAGGTCATCGATGCGGCTCCGGCATCCCGCCCTCCTGGTCGGGCCCACCAGCCGAGCAGGATGGGGTCCACCACGGCAAACCCCATCCGCGTTGCCTTGCAGCGGTGCTTGCCGCCTACTCCACCGTCACGGTGATCTGTTCCGACAAGACCGGTGGGTTATGCGGCACATGGTTGTGGTCGGCGAGCAGCAATTGCAGCGTATGCGTGCCGGCCGGCAGCTCGAGCGTGACCTCGGTCTGGCCGCCGCCAAAGTGCCTGTGGTTGTCGTCGGCGGGCAGCGGGTCATCCATGTTGATTGTCGACCCATCGAGATTGATCAGCAGGTGATGGTGGCCGGTGCCATCCTTCTCGACGCCCGCCGGCGCGATGCCCATGCCCTTCAGGCCAAACACGATGGTGACCGGGTTGGAGACGGTATCGCCATCGCTGATGTTGACGATGTAGGCCATGGCGCCGTCCGGCGATGGCGTGCGATGGCCGTCCGACATGGCCGGGGCGGCGAGCAGGGCAAGTGCGAGGGCCGGGGCGGCGAGCGCACCGGCGCGAATGAAACGTCTCATGTGCAAGATCCTCCCGTTTTCGTCGCAGGACCAGGCACGCAGGTGCGTGCCCGCACTGCGACTGCCGAGCCGGTCTTTGTTGCCGGCTTCCCGACAGTCTACGGCAAAATCGCGCGAATGGATGAACCCATGCAGCGCCGGCGGTCGGGGAAGGGGAATCGATTGCGGTCGATGCTGTGTCAGTTGACGCGTTGCGGTGGAGCCTGGTCCTTGGTCGCCGCGGCTTCCGACTGTTCGGCGCTGACACGGGCGATCTCCGTCTTGATGCGGTTCAGCGTCTCGGCGAAGGCGACGAAGTCGAGCAACGGCATGGCGACCCGGTGGGTGACGGTGCGCCCCTGTGCCCCGGACGGCGGGTCGAAGCTGTTGACATACAGGTTCATGCGCACCGTGCCGGAGTGAAAGTAGACGCCATCGACGCCATCGATGGGAATGTCCCGCACATGCGTGGACACGGTGCTCGGTTGCCGGTTCACAGCCTGCTTGGGTGCCGGTTTTTTGGCCATGTGTTACTCCTCCTCGTCTGCGCTCCGCCGCTGAACGTCAAACCCGAACGCTGTGTTCGCGCCGGTTGCGCAGGTCGCCGGCGAGCCTAAATCGGTTTGCACCGGGAATGAGCCTCAACCGAGGGACAAATGCAATGGGAATGCTGATCGACGGCGAGTGGCACGCCGAGGCGCGCTGGAGTGACGAGCAAAGCGGTGCGTTTCGCCGCAAGCCCTCGGTGTTTCGCAACTGGGTCACGCCGGACGGCGCGCCCGGGCCGAGCGGCGAGGGCGGATTTGCCGCCGAGCCCGGCCGCTATCATCTCTATGTGTCCTATGCCTGTCCCTGGGCGCACCGCGCCCTCATCTTCCGCAAGCTCAAGGGTCTTGAGGAGATGATCTCGCTGTCGGCGGTGCACTGGTTCATGGACGCCGACGGCTGGACGTTCGAGGAGGCGGACGGCGTCATCCCCGACAGCGTCAACGGCGCGAGGTTCCTGCGCGACGTCTATCTGGCCGCCGATCGCGACTATACCGGCCGCGTCACGGTCCCGGTGCTGTGGGACAAGCAGCGCGGCACGATCGTCTCGAACGAATCCGCCGAGATCATTCGCATGTTCAATCACGCCTTCGATGGCGTCGGCGCGTTGCCTGGCGACTACTACCCCGAGCACCTGCGTGACGAGATCGACGCACTCAACGCGCGCATCTACGACACCGTCAACAACGGCGTCTACAAGTCAGGCTTCGCCACCTCGCAGGACGCGTATGAAGCCGCGGTCATGCCGCTGTTCGAGACGCTGGACGCTCTCGAGGAGCGGCTCGCCGGGCAACGCTATCTCACCGGCGATACGCTGACCGAGGCGGACTTGCGGCTGTTCCCCACGCTGCTGCGTTTCGACATGGTCTATGTCGGCCACTTCAAGTGCAATCTGCGCCGCCTGGTCGACTATCCCAACCTGTGGGCGTATACGCGCGACATCCATCAGCATCCCGGCATTGCAGGGACGACCGACTTCGGTCACATCAAGCGGCATTACTACGCCAGCCACGTATTGGTGAACCCGAGCCGCATCGTGCCCGCCGGCCCGCGCATCGACTGGGACGCGCCGCACGGTCGCGAACGGCTCGACGCGGCCTGATCAGGCCGTTCCTGCTGCCTGCCTGAACGGGCCGGCTAGGCTGTATCGACATTTAGGTTTCGGGCCCTCGGGTCGGGCTTCGCCCGCCCAAGGACAGGCTCAAGGCGCGTGTCGGATTTCGTGGCTGACAAGGCAGCGGGGTGTAGGAAACCTTGCTGGTTTTCAAGTCCCCGATAACGCCGTCAGGGGCGAAATCCGCCGCGTCCCGAGAGGGATATGGCC
>JANQNT010000010.1 GCA_028279445.1 Tepidamorphaceae bacterium
CCAACGCCGAGAACGAGGTCAAGCACGCGCTGGACGACGACGACACCAAGGGCTGAACCGACCGGTTCGATCAGGACTCCTCGCGGGGCATGACCGCCACGCCGTCGGCGATGCTGTCGCTGGGGTGGATGATCACGGTATCGCCGGGCTGCAGCCCCTCGCGCACCTCGGCATGCTGCGCGCTGCGCGCGCCCAGCGTCACCGGTGTCAGCCGGGCGGTGCCATCGGCGACGCGGAACACGGCCCAGGTCTCGCCGGAGCGGAACAGCGCGCCAAGCGGCAGCCGTGTCGTTTCGGCGATGTCCTCCACCAGTACCTGCACGAACACGCGGAAGTCATGTCCGAGCCTTGCGTAGGCCTCCACAGGCGCTGTGAAGTCGAGCACGGCGTTGACGCGCTGTTCCTCGATGCCGAGGGCGGAGACCTTGGTGAAGCCGACCGGATCGATGCGGCGCACCCGCGCGGTCAGTTCGCCCGCGCCGCCCCAGTTGATCAGCCGCGCCTTGGTGCCCGGCGAAATCCTGACCGCATCCTCCGACAGCAGGTCGACGACGACCTCCAGGTTGTCCGGATCGCCGATCTCCGCCAGCAGCGTGCCGGCGGTGACGACACGCGCGCTCTTGGCGGGTACCGCCAGCGTGACGCCGCTTTCGGGCGCCAGGACGCGGATGCAGCACGTCTCGTCGGTCTCGTCGCGGCCGGAGCGGCCGGGCTGGATCAGGCGCGCGCGGGCGCTGGCGCGCTCGCTCTGGCGAATGTTCAGGGTGGCCAGCGCCTGGGTCAGTTGCGCCTCGCGGATGTCCACATCGGCGGCGGCGAGTTCATAGGCCTTGGGCGAAATGATGCGCCGTTCGAGAAGCTGTTCGGATCGGTCGAGTTCGGATCGCGCCAGGCCGAGCTGTGCCTGGGCGCGGGCCACCTCGGCCTCGGCCAGGCTGACGGCGGCGTTGGCGGCTTCGGCGGCGGCTTCCAGCTCGGCCTGCGTGCGGGTGTCGAGAAAGGCCGGGTCGCCGGGATGGATCAGTGCGATGACGGTCTCGCCGCGCGTCACCGCGTCACCGACTTCCAGCGCGGAACGGTCGATCTGCCCGCCGATCGGCGCGAACACCTGGTAGACGTCGCGGATGCGGGTGACGCCTTCCTCCTCGATCGTCACCTCCAGCGGGCCGGTGTCGATTTCGGCCAGGTCGACAGCGACCGGTTTGGGCGATAGCGCCCAGACCGTCGCGCCGACAACCGCCAGCGCCGCGGCGGCAAGGCCAATGCGTTTGGGCCAGGTGTAGGCCATCGGACTATTCCCTTGTCTTCAGCACGCGGATCAGGTCGAGGTTCAGGATCCGCTGCCAGATGATGATGCAGGAGACCGCCACCGCGGCAAGCGTGACAAGGCTGGCGATGGCGAACGTGTCCGCCTCGATCACGAAGGGCATGCGGAACAGATCGGAATCGAAGCCGTTGACGACAAGCCAGCACAGGCCAAGACCGATCAGCCAGCCGAGCGGCTGGGCGATCATCACGATGGCGCCGAGTTCGGCCAGCAGGACCGAGTAGACCTCCCGTTCGGTGAAGCCCAGCACGCGCAGGCTGGCCAGTTCGCGGGCCCGCTCGGAAAGCTGGATGCGGGCGGCGTTGTAGACCACGCCGAAGGCGACGATCACCGCCAGCATCACATAGACCGTCGTCGCGATGACGATGTTCTGTTCCAGGGTCTCGTCGAACTTGGCACGGCTGGCATCCTGCAGTGTCAGCGAGCCGATCTGCGGCGTCTGCTTGATGGCGGCGTAGAGCGCGTCGACCTGATGTGCGTCCACCATCAGATTAGCGCCGCCGATGCGCGGGCCTTCACCGGCCAGACGGTCCAGCGCATCGGCGTGCATGAAGACGGCATAGCCGAAATAGCTGGGGACGATCTCCGCCACCGGCAACCTGGCGCTGCGCCGCTTGCCCTGCAGCAGTTGCACGTCGATCAGATCGCCACGGCGTGCCTCGAGAATCGCGGCGGCGCGCTCGGTCAGGGTCAGGCCGGTCTTTGAAATGAAGACCGGCCGGCCGGCGTCATCGACGACGCGCACCAGTTGCGCGTCCGGGGTGGCCGCGGTCAGTGACATGCGCCGCTCATGGTGGGCGTGCCTCAACAGGGCAGAGACCGAACGCATCGGCTCGGCATCCAGCACGCCCGGCAGACGCCGCACCGCCTGGAGCGCGCCGGGTCCCTGTTCCTCGGAGAAGATGAGGGTCGCGCTCTGGCGCTGGTGCTGGTCGTAGAGCCAGGCGGTCAGCGCGTTGGTGATGTCGGCGAAGAACATCGAGATGACCAGCAGCCCCACGGCAAAGGACGTGCCGAGCGCGGTCAGGCCGGATCGGACCGGATGGCGCATCAGGTGCCGCAGTCCCATCACCGTGAGCCTTGAGAAGGGCTTCAGCAGCCCGAGGCGTTCGGGCGCCAGCTTGCGGTAGACGGTCGGCGAGGGCGGGCGCATGGCGACAGCAGGTGCCAGCCGGACGGTCTTCCAGACCGCATTGAGCCCGCCTGCAACGCCGGCCAGCAGCGAAACCGCCGCAGCGATGAGATAGACGTCCGCATGGGTGCGGAAGATCAGGAACGGGAAGTGGAAGAAGTCGCCGTAGAGCCGGAACATTCCGTTGCCGAGCCATGTGCCGAGCGCGAAGCCGCCGGCGATGCCGAGCGCTGAAATGGCGACCACCAGCTTGATGTAATGCGCCGCCACGGCGGTGCTTGAGTAGCCAACGGCCTTGAACAGGCCGATCTGCTCGCGCTCAAGCGCGATCAGCCGCGACAGGATCATGTTGATCAGAAAGGCGGATACCGCCAGGAAGATCGGCGGGATGATGCCGGCGATGGAGCGGAGCTGTTCCAGCTCGCTGTCGAGGAAGGCGTGCGATTGCTGGTCCTTGCGCGGGATCGCGCCGGCACCGCCATAGACCTCTAGGATCCGGTCGAGCGCATCCAGCACGGCCTGCTCGTTGGCGCCCTTGAGCAGGCGCACGGACACATCGTTGAACGCGCCTTCCAGGTCCAGCAGTCCGGCGAGCGCGCGCTGGGAGAAGAACAGGATGCCGAAACGCTTGTCGTCGGGCATGATGTCGCCGGGCCCGAGCGCATAGATGAACTCCGGCGACAGCACCACGCCGCTGATCGTCAGCGTGCGCTTCGTGCCGTTGAGGACGGCCTGAAAGCGCGCCCCGGGCGAAAAGCCGTGCGCCTTGGCGAAGGCCTCCGTCACCGCCACCTCGTCGGGGTTTCCCGGATGGGGCAGGCGGCCGTCGCGCAGGAATGGGCGGTTGACGGAGGGCTCGCGGAAGTCGGGCAGCGAGATCGCCATGCCGGATGCCGGTTCGCGCATGCCGGTGATGTCGAGAATGACCAGATCGCGCACCCGCGCTTCGACCGCGGCCACCCCGTCGATTGCCGTGATCTTGCCGGCGACGTTGGCCGGCGCGCGCTTCAGGGATGCGAAGATGTCGCCGAAACGATACCGCTCGTAGTAGGCGGCCCGGGTCTCGTCGAGATTTCGGGCCGCACCGATGAAGGTCACCAGGCTCGCCACGCCGCAGGCCATCACCAGCGCGATCGCCAGCGCCTGCGCCCAGAGCCGGCCGAAGTCGCGGAGTACCTTGCGGTCGAGCGCACCCATCGCGTCACCAGTGCAGGGACTCGGCGGCAACGCGCCGGTCGTTGACATGGGTTTCGGCTATGCGACCGTCGAGGAAGCTGAACACCCGGTGCGCCATCTGCTGGATGCCGACATTGTGGGTGATGATCGCGGTCGAAGTGTCCAACTCCGCGTTGATGTGCTCCAGCGCCTTCAGCACGGTGACGCCGGTTTCGGAATCCAGCGCGCCGGTCGGCTCATCGCACAGCAGTACCTCCGGCTGCTTGGCGATGGCGCGGGCAATCGCCACGCGCTGCTGCTCGCCGCCGGAAAGCTGGGCCGGGAAATGGTCCATCCGGTCGCCGAGATCGACCATGTCCAGGGCGTCCGCCGGTTTCATCGGCCGGGGCGAGATTTCCGTCACCAGCGAGACGTTCTCTCGCGCGGTCAGGCTCGGGATCAGGTTGTAGAACTGGAACACGAAGCCGACATGGTCGCGGCGGAAGCGCGTCAGTTCGCGGCTGCTCGCGTCGGTCAGGTCCCAGTCGCGAAAACGGACCTGGCCGGAGGTCGCGGTATCAAGGCCGCCGATGATGTTGAGGAAGGTGGACTTGCCGGAACCCGAGGGGCCCAGCATCACCGTCAGCTCGCCCTCGTACAGGGTCGCGTCGATGCCGCGCAGCGCATGCACCTCGACATCCCCGGTCCGGTAGACCTTGGTGACATTCCGGGCCTCGAAGACTGGCGTCGCCATGGAGCATCGCTTGGGCAGGAAAGAACGGGGAACGCCACAGCGGGCCGCCTGCCGAGCTGTGTGGCTGTGCATACTGAACACCATGATTCGGCGCTTTGATGTCCATCAAGCCGCGGCCGTTCAGCGCACCACATAGAATAGGCCGAGGCTGATCAGGTAGACGAGCAGCACGGTGAGGGAATCGAGCATCCCGGACATATTCACCGGCAGGTCGCGTTCCGGTTTGACGGGGGTCAAACGGCCGTCTGCCGGATCGTGTCACGATAACCTCAACAATCGGGGAGGGAACACCATGAGTTACAAGACGATCCTTGCCTGCCTGACGACGCCCGCGCACGCACGCCAGCTCAGTCGCGCGGCATGCGAACTGGCGCGCAAGTTCGACGCCCATCTGATCGGCATCCATACGCTGCAGGCGGTCACCATCTATCCCGGTATCGCCATGCATATTCCAGGCGACGTGTTCGAGAGCTTCAACACCGGTCAGGAGCGTCAGGCCGAAGACGTCCGGCAGGTGTTCGAGGAAGCCACCCGGGCCCAGGACTTCGTCGCCGAGTGGCGATTGGTGCGGGCCGATGCGACCAGTGCCGGTGGCCGGCTGACCGAACACGCGCGCTGCGCCGATCTCGTGGTGATGATGCAGCCGGACGCGGAGAGCGACCGGCCCGACCAGCACACCATCCACCGCGAGGTGATCGAGGGCTGCGGGCGGCCTGTCCTGGTGCTGCCCTCGGAAGGGGAGTTCGACACGTTCGGCAAGAAGGTGGTGATCGGCTGGAGCGCGGCGCGCGAGTCCGCTCGTGCATTGCACGACGCCGTGCCGTTCATGCGCGGTGGCGGCGAGGCGGTCGTCTTCAGCGTCGCCGGCGCGGGGCGCGAGGAGGCCTACCTCGCCCACACCGCGAACGAGGTCGCCCTGACGCTGGACCGCCAGGGCGTGCGCGCCGAGGTGGTCAGCCGTGAACGCGGCACCAGGGCCGTCGGTGAGGAACTGCTGCAGGAGGCGCTGGAGGTCGGCGCCGACATGATCGCGACTGGTGGCTACGGCCATTCGCGCCTGTATGACTTCGTCATGGGAGCAGCCACCTCTCATCTGCTGGCCAACATGACTGTGCCGGTGCTGTTCTCGCACTGACCTTCCGTGCTGCGCGTCGCGAGTGGGATCGCTGGAAATTTATGCGGGTGTGAAATTTCACTTGAAATTTTCACGAATATGATTTTCCTTCACGCGAGGGAGGAAATCATATGGCCGAGGCCGCCGTTCGCCAGCACGGCGATCACGACATCAGCGCGCTTGGCGCCGACTTGCGCGCGCTGCGCAAGTCGCGTGGGCTGACGCTTGCCGAACTGGCGCTGATGGTCGGGCGTTCGGTCGGGTATCTCAGCCAGGTCGAACGCGGCCTGTCGTCCCCGTCAATTGGCGATCTGCGCGCGCTTGCCCGCGCCATGGGCGTGCCCGTCAGCCTGCTGTTCGGCGATGACAACGCGCCGGATGCCGAGCGCGGCCATGTCGTGCGCGCCGGCAGCCGCCGTCAACTCGGCACCCGCGAGACGGGCATCGTGGAAGAACTGCTGTCGCCTGATCTCGGCGGCAGCTTCGAGATGTTCCGCTCCGTCTTCGAGCCGGGCGCGGAACTGCCCGAACCGGTTCTGCGTGACACCGAGGAGGCCGGCTTCGTAGCCGCCGGTGTGCTGCGCATGGAGATCGAGGGCGTCTGGCACGAGCTGAACGCCGGCGACTCCTTCCGTTTCAACCGCAAACCCTACCGCTGGAAGAACACCGGCAGCGAGCCGGCGATCGTGATCTGGGTCGTCAGCCCGCCGGTCTATTGAGCACGCCGCGCCATTATCGAGGACGTCATGAGCGAGACACCCCAATCCAAACTGCCCGCGCAGGCGCGCGTCGTCATCATCGGCGGCGGCGCGGTTGGCGCGTCGGTGCTCTACCATCTCGCCAGGGCCGGCTGGACCGACTGCCTGCTGCTGGAGAAGAACGAGCTGACCGCCGGGTCCACCTGGCATGCGGCCGGCAACGTCCCGACCTTCTCGGCCTCCTGGTCGGTGATGAACATGCAGCGCTACTCGACCGAGCTCTATCGCAGTCTCGGCGGGGCGGTCGACTATCCGATGAACTATCACGTCACGGGCTCGGTCCGGCTTGCCCACTCGAAGGAGCGACTGCAGGAGTTCAAACGCGTCGCCGGTATGGGCCGCTATCAGGGCATGGATATCGACATCCTGGAGCCCGGCGAGGTGCGTGGGCGCTATCCGTTCATGGAAACCCACGACCTGACCGGTGTGCTCTACGACCCCTATGACGGCGACATCGATCCCGCGCAGTTAACCCAGGCCTTTGCCAAGGGCGCCCGCGACATGGGAGCGAAGATCGTCCGTTTCTGTCCCGTGATGGGGGTCAGGCGCGACAAGGACGAGTGGGTCGTGACGACGCCGCAAGGTGAGGTGCGCTGCGAATACGTCGTCAACGCCGCCGGCTATTACGCGCGCGAGGTCGGCGCGATGTTCGGCCGCGACGTGCCGATGATGGTGATGAGCCACCAGTACATCCTGTTCGAGGACATCGACGAGGTGGAGGCCTGGTCGAAGGGCGAGGGGGCGAAGTTGCCGCTGCTGCGCGACGTCGACAGCTCCTATTACCTGCGCCAGGAAAACTACGGCATGAATCTGGGCCCCTACGAACGCAATTGCCGCGCCCACTGGATCACGCCCGACGATCCGATGCCGGAGGACTTCTCCTTCCAGCTCTTCCCCGACGATCTGGAGCGTCTGGAATGGTATCTGACCGACGCCATGGAGCGGGTGCCGCTGCTGGGCACGGCGGGGCTCTCCAAGGTCATCAACGGTCCGATCCCCTATACGCCGGACGGCAATCCGCTGATCGGGCCGATGCCCGGCGTTCCCAACGCTTTCGAGGCCTGCGTCTTCACCTTCGGCATCTGCCAGGCCGGCGGCGCGGGCAAGGTGCTTGCGGAATGGATCACCGAAGGCGCGACCGAATGGGACATGTGGTCCTGCGATCCGCGCCGCTTCACCGACCATTGCGACCGCGATTACTGCATCGCCAAGGGCATGGAGGTCTACGGCCACGAATACGCCATGCACTTCCCGCATCACGAATGGCCGGCCGGGCGCGGCAAGAAGCTTTCAGCCGTCCATGACAAGGTCGTGGCGCTCGGTGGGCAGATGGGCGCCTACAACGGCTGGGAGCGGGCCAACTGGTTCGCCAAGGACGGCGATGACACCTCCGAAGAGGCCACCCATACCTGGTCGCGGTCGGGTCCGTGGGAGCCGCGCGTACGCGAAGAGTGCGAGGCGGTGCGCGATGCTGTCGGCGTGCTCGACCTGCCGGGTTTTTCGCGCTTCAACCTGACCGGCGCCGGCGCGGCCGAGTGGCTGCGCACGCGCATTGCCGGTGGATTGCCGAAGCCCGGGCGCATGTCGCTGGCCTACTTCCCCGACGCGCGCGGGCGCATCGTCACCGAGATGTCGGTGATGCGTCACGACGCGGATCACTTCACGCTGATCACCGCCGCACCGGCACAGTGGCACGATTTCGAACTGCTGAAGGTCGCACTGCCGGCGGATGGGTCGCTGACGCTGACCGATCATACGGCGGAGTATTCCACCCTGATCGTGACCGGTCCGAAGGCGCGCGACCTGTTCGCAGGCATCACCGATGCGGACTTGTCGCTGCCATGGCTGACGCATCGGGCCGCCACCGTGGCCGGATGTCCCGCCGCATTGGCGCGCGTGTCGTTCGCCGGCGAGCTCGGCTGGGAAATCCATGCTGCCAACGAGCATATCCCCGCGCTCTACGACGCCGTGCTCGGCGCGGGGGCGAAGCCCTTCGGCATGTTCGCGCTGAACGCGCTTCGGCTGGAGAAGGGCTATCGCGCCTGGAAGGGCGATCTGTCCACCGACTACACGCTGCTGGAAGGCGGGCTCGACCGCTTCACCCGGCTCGACAAGGAGCAGGATTTCCCCGGCAAGGCGGCGCTGCTGAACGAGAAACAGCGCGGTGTCGCCAAACGCTTCGTGACGCTGACGGTGGAGGCCGACGGCATCGACGCGCCGTACATGTCGACGCTGTGGCACGGCGATGAGGTGGTTGGCGAGACCACGTCCGGCGGTTGGGGCTACCGCGTCAACAAGTCGATCGCGCTCGGCATGCTGCGTGCTGATCTGACCGAGCCCGGCACCAGGATCGACGTGGAGATTTTCGGTGACCGCCATGCGGCCACCGTCGAACCGGACCAGCCGCTCTGGGACCCGGACAACGAGAGACTGCGGGCATGAGCAAGACGCCACCCACCAAGGCCAGAGCCGTCATCGTCGGCGGTGGGGTCGCCGGGTGCTCGATCGCCTATCATCTGGCCAAGCTCGGCTGGAGCGATGTGGTGCTGCTGGAGCGCAAGCAGCTCACCTGCGGCACCACGTGGCATGCGGCGGGGCTGATCGCGCAATTGCGCGCCAGCAAGAACATGACGCGGCTGGCGAAGTACAGCCAGGAGCTCTACGGCAAGCTGGAGGAGGAAACCGGTGTGGCGACCGGGTTCCGGCGTTGCGGTTCGATCACCGTGGCGCTCAGCGAGGAGCGCAAGGAAGAACTGTGGCGCGGCGCATCCATGGCGCGCGCCTTCGGCGTGGAGATCGAGGAGATCGCGCCCGACGAGGTCAAGGCGCGCTACCCGCATATCAACATCGATGGCGTGACGGCGGGCGTCTATCTGCCCAAGGACGGGCAGGGCGACCCGGCCAACATCGCACTGGCGCTCGCCAAGGGCGCCCGGCTGAACGGCGCAAGCGTGCTTGAGGGCGTCGCTGTCACCGCTATCCACAAGCAAAACGAGCGTGTCACCGGAGTGTCATGGAAGAGCGCGGAGGGCGAAGGCCGCATCGACGCGGACGTCGTCGTCAACTGCGCCGGCATGTGGGCGCACGGGCTGGGCCGGATGGCCGGCGTCGCCGTGCCGCTGCAGGCCTGCGAGCACTTCTACATCGTCACCGAGAACATCCCCGACCTGACGCAACTGCCGGTGCTGCGGGTGCCGGACGAGTGCGCCTATTACAAGGAAGACGCCGGCAAGATGCTGCTCGGCGCCTTCGAGCCGGTGGCCAAGCCCTGGGGCATGGGCGGCATCCCGGAGGATTTCTGCTTTGATCAGTTGCAGGAGGACTTCGACCACTTCGAGCCGATCCTGGAGATGGCCGTCAACCGCATGCCGATGCTGGCTGAGGCCGGCATCCACACCTTCTTCAACGGTCCGGAGAGCTTTACGCCGGACGATGCCTATCACCTGGGCGAAGCACCGAACTTGCGGGGCTTCTTCGTGTGCGCCGGGTTCAACTCGGTCGGCATCCAGTCCGCCGGCGGTGCAGGTATGGCGCTGGCGCAGTGGATCGAGGACGGCATCCCGCCCTTCGACCTCGGCGATGTGGACATCGCCCGCATGCAGCCCTTCCAGGCCAACAGGACCTACCTGGAAACGCGGTCCACCGAGACGCTCGGCCTGCTCTACGCGGACCATTTCCCGTATCGGCAGATGGCCACCGCGCGCGGTATCCGCCGCACGCCGTTCCACGAGCGGCTTGCCGCGCACGGTGCGGTGTTCGGCGAACTCGCCGGCTGGGAGCGTGCCAACTGGTTCGCGAACGATGGCCAGGAGCGCGAATATCGCTACACCTGGAAGCGGCAGAACTGGTTCGACAATGCCCGCGCCGAGCACATGGCCGTACGCGAGAATGTCGGCATGTACGATATGAGTTCCTTCGGCAAGATCCGCGTCGAGGGGCGCGACGCGGAGAGCTTCCTGAACCGCGTCTGCGGCAACGATGTCGCGGTGTCCGCCGGAAAAATCATCTACACCCAGTTCCTCAACGCCAGGGGCGGCATCGAGGCCGATGTCACCGTCACCCGCCTGTCGGAGACCGGCTACGTCGTCATCACGCCGGCCGCGACGATCCAGCGCGAACTCGCCTGGCTGCGCCGGCATCAGGGCGATTTCTCCGTTGCCATCGTCGATGTGACCTCGGCGGAGGGCGTGCTGGCGGTGATGGGACCGAACGCGCGCACACTGCTCGAAAAGGTCAGTCCGCACGACTGGTCGAACGACACCCATCCCTTCGGCACCGCGCACGACATCGAGCTCGGCATGGGGCTGGCGCGTGCCCACCGCGTCACCTATGTGGGCGAGCTTGGCTGGGAGCTCTACGTGCCGACCGACATGGCGGTGCACGCCTTCGATGTTCTGTGGGAGGCCGGGCAGGATCTCGGGCTGAAGCTGTGCGGCATGCACATGATGGATTCCTGCCGCATCGAGAAGGCGTTCCGCCATTTCGGCCACGACATCACCAGCGAAGACCATGTGCTGGAAGCCGGCCTCGGCTTCGCGGTGAAGGTGGACAAGGGCGACTTCGTTGGCCGCGAGGCCGTGCTGACGAAGAAGCAGGCCGGGCTCGACATGCGGCTGGTGCAGTTCCTGCTCGCCGATCCGGAGCCGCTGCTGTTCCACAACGAGCCGGTGCTGCGCGACGGCGAGATCGTCTCGCATCTGACATCGGGCAGCTACGGCCATCATCTCGGCGCTGCCGTCGGCATGGGCTACGTGCCCTGCACCGGCGAGAGCGTCGATGAGGTTCTGGCCTCCAGCTACGAGATCGAGGTGGCGGGCACGCGGGTTGCCGCGACCGCCTCGCTGAAGCCGCTCTATGACGCCAAATCGGAACGGGTGAAAATCTAACGAAAACAAACGGCTATATGCCGATGACACCATCTCGAAGGAGGAGCGCGATGGTCGAGGTTGTGGAACGAAAGCGCGGCGGTGGCCGCGCGGCACGGCGCGCGGCGCGCGCCCGCCCGCTGGACGAGGCGATCCGCCCGGTGCGTGGTGGCATGGAGGGCGGCTTCTACAAGCCGCTCTCGGAAGCCTCCGTCCAACGTATCCATCACGCCGCGCTCGATGCGCTGGAGACCATCGGTCTGGCGGATGCGCCGGCCTCCGGCATTGAGGTGCTCACGGAGGCTGGTGCTGAACTCGGCGATGACGGGCGCATCCGCTTTCCCCGTTCGCTGGTCGAGGACATGGTGGCGCTGGCGCCCAGCGAGATCACGCTTCACGGCCGCGATCCGAAATTCGACCTCAATGTCGGTGGCGGCCGGGTCTATTTCGGCACGGCGGGTGCCGCCGTGCACACCGTCGATCTGGAAACCGGCACTTACCGTGAGTCCACAGCGCAGGACCTGCTCGATGCAGCCCGCATCGTCCAGGCGCTGGACAACGTGCACTTTTTCCAGCGCGTGCTGGTGTGCCGCGACATCGCCGACAACTACGATCTCGACATCAACACGATCTATCTCTCCTGCGCGGGCACGACCAAGCACATCGGCACCAGCATCGTGGAGCCGTCGCATGTGCCCGGCTGTTTTGACCTGCTGCACATGATCGCCGGCGACGAGGCCGCCTGGCGGGCGCGGCCGTTCGTTTCCAACACCAACTGCTTCGTCGTGCCGCCGATGAAGTTCGCCACCGAAAGCTGCGAGACCATGGAAGGCTGCATTCGCGGCGGCATGCCGGTGCTGCTGCTGTCGGCGGGGCAGGCGGGTGCCACCGCGCCGGCGCCGCTGGCCACCGCCATCGTCCAGGCGGTCGCCGAGTGCCTCGCCGGCGTCGTCTACGTCAACGCGGTCAGCCCCGGCCACCCGGCGGTGTTCGGCACCTGGCCGTTCGTCTCCGACCTGCGCACCGGCGCCATGTCCGGCGGTTCCGGCGAGCAGGCGCTGCTGAGCGCGGGCTGTGCGCAGATGCACAAGTTCTACGGGCTTCCCGGCGGTGCAGCGGCCGGCATCGCCGATGCCAAGCTGCCCGACATGCAGGCCGGTTGGGAGCAGGCGATTTCCAATGTCATGGCCGGGCTTGCCGGCCTCAACATGGTCTACGAGAGCGTCGGCATGCACGCTTCGCTGCTCGGTTTCTCGCACGACTCCCTGGTGCTCGGCGACGACATGCTGGGCCAGGTGCTGCGCTGTGTACGCGGCATCGAGGTGACCGAAGACACCATCGGGCTCGATGCCATGCGCTCGGTGTGTCTGGAGGGGCCTGGACACTATCTCGGCCATGCCCAGACACTGGGGCTGATGCAGACCGAGTACATCTATCCGGTGGTCGCCGACCGGACGAGCCCGAAGGAGTGGGAGGAGAAGGGCCGCCCCGATCTCCTCACCAACGCGCGGGCGCGCAAGGAGGCGATCCTGTCAGCCGCGACACCGCAATTCGATGCGGATCTGGACGCCGCGATCCGCGAGCGTTTCGCCATTCACCTTTGAGTGGCGCTACTCCACCTGTTCCGGTGGCACTGGGCGCGGCTTGCCGTCATCGTCGATGGCGACGAAGGTGAAGGTGGCCGAGGTCACCTTCTCGCGCACCCGCTGCTTGAAGCGGCGCGCCCAGGCTTCGATGTAGACGCGGAACGAGGTGCGGCCGACGCTCTCTATGTCGGTGTAGATGCACAGGACATCGCCGACCCAGACCGGGCGGATGAAGGTCATGGCGTCGACGGCGACCGTCACCACACGCCCCTGCGCACGCTCCACGCCGCGGATGCCGCCGGCCGCATCCATCTGCGCCAGCACCCAGCCCCCGAAGATATCGCCGTTGGCGTTGGTGTCAGCGGGCATGGCGATGGTGCGCACGGTCAGTTCGCCGCGCGGCGCTTCGTCTGCCTTGGGTGTGTTGTCCTCGGTCATCGCAGAGATGTGTTTCCGTGTCGTGAGCCGCTCGACAGGCTTATAGAACCCACGGTTTCCAAAGGCCACCGCGCCCCGGCGGAGATCAGCGTGCTTGCGGCTGGGAGACCTGGAGGCCGCGGATTTCGCGCAGCAGCTTGCGGCGGATTGCGGCGGCATAGGCCTCGTAGTGGTCGGCGATCTCGACGAACGCGCCGGGTCCGCCGATGACGTGATTGCGGTAGTAGTAGTGCAGCCACGTCACCTCGTTGAGGATGGTCAGGCCGTTGACGGTGACGCCCGCCCGGATGGCCCGGTCGCGGGCAATGTTCACCGGTTCGCCGCGGTTGTTTGTGCCGTCGCCGGAAATGTCGATGACATAGCGTGCCGCCGGACCGGGCAGTCTTGTCAGGACTTCGAGCCCGGCGGAGATGGCGCCAGAGATCGAGGTCGCCCCGTCCGCCGTTTGGCGCCGCTGCACGGCGATACGTGCGCCCAGCGCCAGCGCGTCCTGCGCCGATCCCACCCGCGTCCACGGCACCGCCAGCACCTGGCTTTCCTCCGTGGACCACTGGATCACCGCCACCTGAATGAAGCCGGCTGGCCCCGACGTGATCGCCTCGATCACCTCCGGGTCGGCAAAGGCGCGCGCGGTGCCCTTGACCTGCAATTCGAACTCCGCCGTGGAGACCGAGTAGGAGCAATCGATGGCCAGCACGATGGCGACGTCGGCGATGGGGCTTGCGATCTGCGCGGTGGCAGCGCCGCCGCCATGCGTGACCGGTGGCGGCCAGACGACCGCCAGCAGCAGTGTGGCGACCGCCACCATGCGCGCCCTCGCGCTCAGCCTTCGTGCGTGCATGCTCCAGCGTCGCAACTTCGCGGGCGTCTGTGAAGGGCAGGTGGGATCGGCCATTGTCGCGGGGCGGCTGGTGAGAGTATCGTCCCGGCCGCGGGGATCGACGCAAGGGAGTCGCGGCCATGCCAGGCTATCGCGACAAGGTGATGCGCGACGTCATGCGCTGGGCCGAACGCGGCCTGATCGCGCCGGATGCGGTCGAGGCGATCCGCGCCGACCTCGCCGCGCGCCGGTCCGGCTTCAACCTGCCTCAGGCGCTGGCGCTGCTCGGCGGCATCCTGCTGGTGCTGGCGGCGCTGACCTTTGTCGGCGCGAACTGGACGGAGATTCCGCGCCTGGTTCGCCTGCTCCTGCTGGGCGCCGCGTTGGTCGTCTCCTACGCGGCGGCGGTGCGTTTCTATCTGAGCGACCATTCCGCTTTCGGTCAGGTGGCCCTTCTGGTCGGCTGCGGCGTTTACGGCGCCAGCATCATGCTGGTCGCGCAGATGTATCACGTCTCCGGCAACCCGGTGGATGCGGTGCTGGCCTGGGCACTCGGCACGACGCTGGCGGCTGCCGCCTTCCGCGCGCCGGCGGTCTGGGTGCTCGCCTTCGCGCTGTTTGCGTTGTGGTCGCTGTGGATCGTGCGCGATACCGAGGCCGTGCACTGGGCCTATCTCGCGGTGCTCGCCGGCATGGCCGGCCTCGCCTGGTGGATGCCATTCGCCGCGGCGCGCTATCTGGTGGCCCTGGCGGTGTGTGCCTGGGTGCTGCTGCTGTCGCCGCTGGAGGGTGCCTACGAGGGCCAGTACGTCACGCTGGCGATCGGGCTGGTCATTGCGGCGGCCGGTGCGGCCGCGATGTTCTTGCGCGACGGTGTGCCGGAGAGCGTGCGCCTGCTCGCACCTGTCACCATGCTGAGCGGCTACGTAATCGCCTTCGGGGCGCTCTTCGTGCTGCAATTCCTCGACGAGTCGCAACTGTCGGCCTTCATCGTCCTGGCGGTGTTCACCATCGCGCTGTCCATCGGCGTGCTGGTGATCGGCCGCGCTCGCGACCACGCACCGACCTTGTGGCTTGCCTATATCGGCTTTTCCGTCGAGGTCATCGGCATCTACTTCCAGACCGTGGGAACGCTGCTGAACACCTCGGTGTTCTTCCTCACCGTCGGGATCGTCGTCATCGGCTTGGCGTGGCTCGCGCTCAAGCTGACGCGCAGGGCGGAGGCGCGGACATGACGGCGCAAGCATCCCGCCCGACATTCTGGCGCGTCGCTGTCGCGGCAGTTGCCGTCGTGCTGGTCCAGGCCGGTGTGGTCGGCGCGATGATCGCCGAACGCGCCGTGGTGCTGTCGCAGGGCCGCGAAATCGTGCTGCGAACCGTTCCGGTCGATCCACGCGACCTGTTCCGTGGCGACTACGTTATCCTCAACTACGACGTCAGCCGCGTATCGCTTGCCGGTCTCGACGCGCCCGAGGGCCTCCGAAAGGGGGATCAGGTCTTTGTCACCCTGAGGCCGACCGAGGACGACTGGCAGGTGGCGGCGATCGATGTCGACCATCCCCAATCCCTGTCCGAGGGTGGTGTCGTCATCGCTGCCCGCGTCAGGTTCGTGCGGGGCACCGGCGACAGCCGGACGGTGCGCATCGACTACGGCATCGAATCCTATTTCGTGCCCGAAGGCACCGGAAAGGCCCTCGAGGACAAGGTGCGCGAGCGCAGCGTGTCGGTCATCGTGGCTGTCGCCGATAGAGGCAAGGCGGCGGTCAAGGGATTGGTGATCGACGGCCAGCGTATCTATGACGAGCCGCTGCTGTGAGCCATGCGGTTGGACGCGGCGGTGTCGTCGCCTTGCGGCTGCCGCGTCAGCTTCCTGGTCGCGAACAGAATGGCGTGACCTGACTGTCGATACAGCCTAAAGCTCGACGACGTCGTCTTCCGTGAAGTGAAGCTCTGAATCCGCTTCATGCGTCTCGGGTGCGGGCTCGCGCTGGCTCAGGGCCAGGGCGGATTCCCAGAAGCGGGTGCGTGGCTCCGGGCCGTAATAACTGACCGTGCGCACGAAGGGGCGCGGCACCATGATGGTCCAGTAGATGCGGTCGATCAGCGTCTTTGTGGAGAACGGCCGGCAGACGATCTCGTGCGCGCCAAGCCGGGCGATCGCCTCGATGTCGGAGCGTCGCAGGATGCTCGCCAGATAGACGATCGGCAACTGGTTCACCCGGCGGAACTTGTGCGTGCGGATCGACTGGATGAGGGAGCGCGATGTCTCGCCGGCCATCCCCTCGGAGATGATCGCCAGGTCAGGCGGCGAGGTTTCGATGATCTCCATCGATTCGTCCGCGTCGCGCGCGGAGCGGATATCCACGGCGCCGAAGGCGCGCAACATCGATGCCACCTGCCGCCGTTCCCACGCATTCGGTTCGGCGATCAGGATTTCCAGACGATCGAGGCGGATTGACTGGCTGTTGTGCAAGTGGCCTTCCCATGGGGAAAACAACCGGGGCGGGTCTGTCGCGATTTACTTTGCTGGGCAAAGGAAAACAGCCGGTTAATCGGCAGCCCCGGTAAACACTTACGCCTTTGGTCTAGAGCTACGGCCTAAGCTCCATCAGAACGTCAGAAAGCCTTGAACGTTATGATGGTGCGGGTGTCGGTGATGCTCTCGAAGTGGTGCAGTTCGGCATTGACGAACTGGCCGATGTCGGTGCCGGGCTCGACATAGAACTTCACCAGCAGATCGAACTCGCCGGCGGTTGAGTAGATTTCCGAGGCGATCTCGGCGTCGGCGATTGCGTTGGCCACCGTGTAGGCTTGGCCGAGTTGGCACTTGATCATGACGAAGAACGGGATCATCGGGAGGCTCCAGGTGGCTGCTTGGCGGCAACCTAGATTGCCGGTGTCGTCGGGCGCAAGCGTCATGCGACTTGCCAAAGCACCGACGCCCCCCTAGCTTGCAGACAATCGTTGGGGTGTCGCACATCGCGCGACTGAGAGGCGGACGCCAGGTACGCCAACCCATGGAACCTGATCCGGGTTGTGCCGGCGGAGGGAACGATGATGATCGTACCGGGCCTTTCTCCCTATTGCTTTTCCGTTTGCTTACGCGCTGACCGCTCTGTGCCGCGCGGTGGCCGACATGGCTGAGCCGGCGAATCTGGCGGAAGCCGCGGCCGAGGCGCTCTCGGCATTGCGGGCGAGGCGTCCGCGCGTACATGTGATCACCAATTCGGTGGCCCAGCCGCTCACCGCCAACCTGCTGTTGGCGGTCGGCGCAACGCCGTCCATGACCGTCGCACCGGAAGAGGTGCCGGACTTCACCGCGCGCGCCGACGCGCTTGCCGTCAATCTCGGAACGCTCGACGCGATGCGGCGCAGCGCCATCCCCGCCGCCCTCGATGTCGCCACCGAGGAGGGCCGGCCCTGGGTGCTCGATCCGGTCTTTGTCGAGGCTTCGCCGCCACGGCTCGACTTCGCCCGCGACCTGCTGCAGCGCGAACCATGGGTGCTGCGCGGCAACCGTGACGAGATCGCGGTGCTGGCAGGCGCGCAGACCTACCAGCCGGAGATCGCCGCCCGGGTGGCGCTGGAGGCGCTGACAACGGTTGCCGTCACCGGCGAGAACGATCTCGTCACCGATGGTTCCCGTCAGGCAAGCGTTGGCAACGGTCACCCGTTGCTGGCCGCGCTCAGCGGTTCGGGCTGCGCCGGCTCGGCGCTGACGGCGGCGTTTCTGGCGGTGACGGCGGACCGCTTTGTTGCTGCTGTCGCCGGTCTCGCGACAATCGGGCTGGCGGCAGAGAGTGCCGCGGTCGCCGCGCGCGGTCCGGGCAGTTTCGCCTGGCGCCTGATCGACGCGATCCATGAGCTGTCGCCCGGCGAGATCGCCCGGCGCGCCCGGATCGATTGAATTCATGCTGCAATCACAAGGGTCTCGGATGACACCAGAATCCATCGCGACACATCGTTCCTCACCGCGCGGGCGCTGCGACACCCGGCTCTATGCGCTGGTCGATCCGGATGTCTCCGGCGGGCGCGATATTGCCCAGCTTGCTCGTGCAGCCGCCGAGGGCGGAGCGACGCTGATCCAGCTTCGCGACAAGTCCGCCAACCGCCGCGAGATCACCGCGCGGGCCAATGCGGTGCGCGCCGCGCTAGAGGGAACCGGTGTGCCGTTCCTGATCAACGACGCTGTCGATGTGGCGCTGGCCGTTGGCGCGGATGGTGTGCATCTGGGGCAGGAGGACCTGCATCCGGCCGACGCGCGGCGGCTGCTGGGCGATGACGCGATCATCGGGCTGACCATCAAGTCGCGCGCGCATGTGGATGCGGCGCCGCTGGAGATTGTCGATTACCTCGCCGTCGGCGGTGTCTTCACCACCTCCAGCAAGGTCAATCCGGACCCGCCCATCGGTGTCGACGGGCTGGCGGACCTGGTCGCTCGCATCCGGGGGCGCGGGTTTGCAGGCGAGGTTTGCGCCATCGCAGGAATCACACCTGAGCGCATCGACGACGTCATCGGCGCCGGCGCGGACGGCATCTGCGCGGTGTCGGCGATCAGCGCGGCGGATGCGCCGCAGCAGGCAGCCGCCCGGCTGCGCGAGGCGGTCGATGCGGCGTTGGCCGTGCGGGCGGGCACGTCATGATCCCGATCGCGGTCACCGTGGCGGGGTCGGATTCCGGCGGTGGCGCCGGCATCCAGGCCGACCTGAAGACGTTCTCGGCGCTGGAGGTCTACGGGGCGTCCGTGATCGCGGCGCTGACGGCGCAGAACACGCGCGGCGTGACGGGTGTCTTCGACGTGGCGCCGGACTTCGTGCGGGCGCAGATCGATGCGGTCTATTCCGATCTCGATGTCGCCGCCACCAAGATCGGCATGCTGAGCGACCCGGCGACCATCGGTGCGGTCGCCGAGGGGCTGACGGTGCATCGGGCGCGCAACGTGGTGCTCGATCCGGTGATGGTGGCGGCCAGCGGCGATCGGCTGCTCAAGCAGGAGGCCGAAGATGTCATCCGCGACATGCTGCTGCCGCGCGCGGATCTGGTGACGCCGAATTTGCATGAGGCCGCCGTGCTGACCGGCTCCCCGGTCGCGACGAGCCGCGAGGAGATGACGGCGCAGGCGCAAGCGCTGCGCGACCTCGGTGTGCGCGCCGTGCTGGTCAAGGGCGGGCACCTCGACGGAGAGGCGGCCGACGTGCTGGTCGGTGCGGCCGGTACGCGGGTCTTCACCGCCGAGCGCATCGAGACGCGCAACACGCACGGAACCGGCTGCACGCTGTCATCGGCGATTGCTGCCCGGCTGGCCCATGGCGACGGACTCGAAACCGCCGTTGATGCCGCCAAGGCCTATCTCACCGCTGCCCTGAAGGCGTCTGATTGCCTCACAATCGGCACCGGGCATGGGCCGGTGCACCATTTTCACGCCCAGTGGACAGGAGACAGAACAAGATGAACACCTCCCGTGACATGACCTCATCGAGCATCAGCCGCCGTGCGGCACTGGCCGGCGCATTGGCGGGATCGGCCGCGCTGGCGGCGCCGGCCGTGACCAAGGCCAGCGAGACCATCTCGTGGCGCATGGTGACGTCCTGGCCCAAGAACCTGCCCGGACCCGGCGTCACCGCCGAGCGTCTGGCGCAGCGCATCACCAAGGCCAGCGGCGGCCGGCTCACTGTCACGGTGTATGCCGCCGGCGACATCGTGCCGGGACTGGAAGTTTTCGATGCGGTGCAGGGCGGCACCGCGCAGATGGCGCACACGGCGAGTTTCTTCTGGCAGGGCAAGGTCCCGGCATCGGTGTTCTTCACCGCCATGCCGTTCGGGCTGACGGCCCCGGAGCACGCCGCATGGATCATGCATGGCGGCGGTCAGGCGCTGTGGGACGAACTCTACGCGCCGTTCGGCATCCGCGCTTACATGGCGGGCAATACCGGAATGCAGATGGGCGGCTGGTTCCGCAAGGAAATCAACGGCCTGGAGGACATCAAGGGGCTCAAGATACGCATGCCGGGACTTGGCGGCGAGGTGCTGCGCAGGCTGGGTGCTGCACCGGTCGCGCTGCCGCCGGCGGAGATCTTCCCGGCGTTGCAGAGCGGGCTGGTCGACGCCACCGAGTTCCTCGGCCCGTGGTCGGATCGCGCGCAAGGCTTCTACCGGATCGCGCCCTACTACTATGCGCCGGGCTTCCACGAGCCCAACGGCACCGGCGAGTGCCTGATCGCGCGCGATGCCTTCGACGCCTTGCCTGCCGACCTGCAGCAGATCGTTGAACAGGCCTGTGCGGCGGAAAACGCCTTCGCGCTGGCTGAATCCGACTGGATGAACGGCGCGGCGCTCGATGCGCTCGTCGCCGAGGAGGGCGTGCAGTTGCGGGCCTACCCCGAGGATGTGATCGAAGCGGCGCGCGAGACGGCGGAGCTGGTGATGGATGACGCGGCCGCAGACGATGCGATGTTCGCCAGGATTCTCGACTCGTACCGCGCTGCACGCAGCCGCCTTGCGGCCTGGACCAGGGCGGGCACCCAGCCCTATCTGGCGGCCCGATAGGCTGCGGAGGGTGGGTCTGAGCTAGGACTTGGCTGTCCCGACCTCGGCGTCGGTGTCTTCGTCGTCATCGACTTCGTCGTCGCTGTCGTCGGCCGACTCATCGTCGGCATCATCCCCGGCCTCGTCGAGGTCCGCCTCTTCGGTGGTCTCGTCTTCCTCGGTGTCCAGCCAGTCATCGTCGTCGGCCGAGGTGTCATCGGTATCGCCGGCTCCGGCCCACTCCGCTGCGGCCTCTTCCATCTCCGCCATGGCCGCGGCGGTCGCGGCGGCGAGCTTGGTGTCGTGGCGATGGGCGACCACATGCTGGCGCTGCTCGCCGAGCCCCTCGATGCCGAGCATCATCTCGTCATCGGGTTTGAGGAATATCTGCGGTTTGTGCCCGATGCCGACGCCGGGCGGCGTGCCGGTGATGATGATGTCGCCGGGCATCAGCGCCATGAAGCGGCTGACATAGCTGACCAGATGGACCACGGGGAAGATCATCTTCGACGTGTTGCCGGTCTGCATGCGCTCGCCGTTGACGTCGAGATAGAGGTCCAGGTTCTGCACGTCGCCGATTTCGTCCTTGGTGACGAGCCAGGGGCCCACGGGGCCGAAGCTCGGGGCGCTCTTGCCCTTCACCCACTGCCCGGTTGATTCGACCTGGTAGGCGCGCTCGGAGACATCGTTGCAGATGCAGTAGCCGGCGACGTAGTCCATCGCCGTGCCTTCGGGAACATTGTCGCACGGCGTGCCGATGACGATGCCGAGTTCCACCTCCCAGTCGGTCTTCTCCGAGCCTGGCGGCAGAACCACATCGTCATAAGGGCCGCTGATCGAGGTCGGCGCCTTGTTGAAGATGATGGGCTCGTCGGGGATGGTCTGGTTGGTCTCCGCTGCGTGGTCGGAATAGTTGAGGCCGATGGCGACGAAGTTGTACGGCATCGCGATGCACGGTCCGATGCGTGCGTCCTCCTGCGCGCGGGGCAGGTCCTCCGGCTTGATTCGCGCGATTCGCTCAAGCCCTTCCTTGCGCAGTGCCGAGCCTGTTATGTCGGGGACGACATGTGACAGATCGCGGATCGTGTTGTCGCTCGCAACGATACCGGGACGCTCAAAGCCTTTGGGCCCGAAACGGACGAGTTTCATGGAGATTTCTCCCGATTGGCCGGCACGTTGCGGGCGAGCGTTCAACCGGCTGGGGAATGCTCGTATGGCTTCGGCGGCGGACTATGCGCAATCGCAGCGCCGGCGGCAAGCCAAACGGTCCATCGCCGCCATCGTCGCGGCGTTTGCCATTGCCGGCCTGACGGATGCTTCGCTCGCCAGAGCCGACGAGCGGCCGCAACGCATCGTCTCGGTGAACCTGTGCGCCGACCAATTGCTGCTGGCACTGGCCGATCCGCAGCAGATCGCGGCGATCAGTTGGAACGCGGTGCGGCCGGTGATGTCGTTTTATGCCGACAAGGCGGCGGCGTTTCGCACCACGCGCGGGGAAGGGGAAGAGGTCGTCGCGCTCGAACCCGATCTGGTGGTGGCCGGGCGGTTTGCCGGCGGGCCGGCAAAGGTCGCCATGCGTCGCGCCGGTCTGCGGGTGCACGACCTGGACACCCCGACCACACCGCTGGAGGCTGCCGACCAGCTTGAGAAGTTCGGCGCGCTGATCGGTCAACGCGAACGCGGTGCCGCGGCCGCCGCGACGCTGCGTGAGCAGATCGCCACCGCAGCGGCGGAAGCGCCAGCCAAACCGCTCAGGGCGTTCTACCTGCAGCGGCGGGGGGTGGTCTTAGGTCGCGGCACCATGATCGACGCGCTGATGCGCATCGCCGGGTTGGAGAACGCCATCAAGACACACGGCTACGCGCAGGTCGGCCTGGAGCGGCTGGCGACCATTCAGGCCGATCTGCTGATCGTTGACGGGCAGGGCCAGCGCGCCGACGGAGATGCCACCGACTGGGGCGCCAGCCTACTGACCCATCCGCTGATCGCCGCCCGCTTTCCCCCCGAAAAGCGTATCCACGTACCCGTGGCGGAGATCGTCTGTGCCGGTCCGGCGCTTGCCAGCGCATTGCAAAGGCTGACGGCGGCCGCACGTTGAGCCTGTGCCATCGTCGCAACAGCTTGTCGGAAATGTTCGTTGCTGCAGCGCAGCGTAAATCGGCCTGCTGTGCAGGCATCCACAGCATTCAATGCCGTTCGAAACGCAATTTCTCCGTTTGTGTCGTCAATTGAGGTGTATCCGGCGCGAGTCATCACTCGCGTCATCAGTTTTTGCGCCGCACAACAATGCAGTTCCCGAATTGTGCATCCAGCATTCAACGCAATCGATGATTGAGTCGACTGTGACGCTTCTATAGAAATTCTGTAACGGGATGAATCGCGGCGCGAACACCGGGCGCCCTGACCCAGAAAGAACCGGGTTCGTGTGCTGAGAAGGGGGTAGCGCGATGAGCGATCACACACTCTCCAGAGGCATCAACATTGCACTGGCAGCCTCGACCGCCTTGGTTGGGGCCGCAACGCTGTCCAGCGAGGCGCTCGCGGGGTCTTTCGCGATCCGTGAACAAAGCGCCTACAGTCAGGGCGCCAGTTTCGCCGGCAGCGCGACCTGCGGCAGTTCGATCCAGGCGATGTTCTGGAACCCCGCCGCGGTCACCTGCAACGATGCCAAGGCAATTGCCGAGAACAGCCTGTCGTTCATCTTCCTGAACACCGACGTCGATGCGACCGGTGGCACGCAAACCGCCACCAAGGCCGATCCCGGCGACATCGGCGAGATCGGCATCGTGCCATCGGGTTCGTTTTCCTATGCCTTCAACGATCGCATCTATCTCGGCGTGACCAACAACGGGCCGTTCGGCCTGGCGCTGGAGACACCCACGCTGCACAACGGCGACACCTATTTTCTCAAGGGCGAGATCTTCTCGCTGAACGTCACTCCGACCGTCGGCTACAAGGTCAACGACTTTCTGTCGGTAGGTGCAGGGCTGCAGATTCAGCACTTCGATCTGATGGAGTTTTCGCGCCGCGCCGCACTTGGCGCGAACAACGCCGTCATCACCAGGTTGTCGGGCGACGACATCGCCATCGGCTTCACGCTCGGCGCGACCCTGACGCCTGGCCCGAACACCGAGATCGGCATCGGTTTCCGCTCAACGATCGCGCATACGCTCGAAGGGGCCTTCGATACCAATACGGGCACGAACATCCCGATCCGGGCCGATCTCGATACGCCGGAAGTCGTCACGCTCAGCCTGCGCCAGCGCATCAACGACACCTTCACGCTGCTGGGAACGGTGGAGTGGACCAACTGGAGCCGGCTGCAGGATGTTCTCGTCATCAACCAGTTAACGGGCGCCCAGCTTGCCCTGGCGACCGGGCCGGTGTCCTTCCCGTTCAACTACGATGACGGCTGGTTCTTCGCGCTCGGCGGCGAATACCGGTATAACGATCAGTGGACCTTCCGCGGCGGCGTGGCATGGGAACTCTCGCCCATCGCCGACGATTCCCGCTCGCTCAGTCTGCCGGACGACGACCGGCTCTGGCTGTCGCTTGGCGCGACCTACATGAAGGACGAGAAGTGGACCTTCAACGCCGCCTATACCTTCATCACGTCGTTTGACACGACCATCGACCTGTCGCCCGGCAATCCCTGGTTCAACCCGGCTCAGGGCACGTTCCAGGCCGATGTGGACGCCAATGTCCACATTCTGACGGTGGGGCTAAAGCGCACCTTCGGCGGCGGGCCGATCTATGCGGTGACGAAGTAAGTCATCGCATCGCCACGGCGGCTCACCAGCAGCCGTGATACATGCCGCCGTCGATCAGCAGGTTCTGTCCGGTGATGTAGCCGGCATGCGCCGAGCACAGGAAGGCGCAGGCCTTGCCGAATTCCTCCGGCTCGCCAAAGCGTCTGGCGGGAACCGAGTCGCGGCGTTGTTGCTCGACCGCCTCCGGCGTGGTGCCCTCCAGTTTCGCCGTCGGTGCGAATCCGGAGCGCAACCGGTCTGTGTCGAACATGCCTGGCAGCAACTGGTTGATGGTGACATTGCGGGCCAGGTACTTCGGCCCGACGCCGGCCAGGAATGCCGTCAGTCCGGCGCGCGCCCCCGACGACAGGTCAAGCCCGGTGATCGGCACCTTCACCGAAGCCGAGGTGATGTTGACGATGCGCCCGAAGCCGCGTTCGGCCATCGGTTCGATCACCTTCTGGATCAGCTCGATCGGCGTGACCATGTTCTGGACCACGCCCGACAGCATGGCGTCGCGGCCCAGTTCGCGGAAATCCTTGCGCGGCGGCCCGCCATTGTTGTTGACGAGGATATCCACGTCGCCAAGCGCGGCGATCATCGCCTGCTGAACCGCGCCGTCGCTGACATCGCCTGGAACGGGAATCACTGTAGCGCCGGTCGCATCGGCGATATCCTTCGCCGTCGCGGCCAGGCGCGCCTCGTCGAGGCCGTTGATGACGACGCGGCAACCGGCCCGCGCAAGCTCCATCGCGCAGGCGCGTCCCAATCCCCTGCTGGACGCGCACACGATCACGCCGCGCCCCTCAATCCCCAAATCCATGGCCGTCTCCTGTGTGTTCCAAACGCGCTGCGGCGTTTACCCCAATTGCGCCGCCTTCCTGCGCTGTCATAAATGTGCAACCGGAATCTAGGTAGGGCTTCGTGCAGATGAGGCATGTCAAGCGATCCAGCGCGGTCAAACGCGTAGCCCTTTAGGGTCCGGACTCAATTGGGTACGGTCCCTAATCTTGGACACGAGGTGCATCGTGAGCGCTGAGTCTCAACCGCGTTGCGTCCGTACTTTGTTCGTTTCAGACCTGCATCTGGGCACGCGCGGCGCGCAGGCCGAGATGTTCCTGGATTTCCTGAAGCACCATCAGGCCGATACCATCTACCTGGTGGGGGACATTGTCGACTGCTGGCGGCTGAAACGCGGTTGGTATTGGCCGCAGAGCCACAACGATGTGGTCCAGAAGCTGTTGCGGCAGTCGCGCAAGGGTGTGCGCATCGTCTATGTGCCCGGCAATCACGACGAGGTACTGCGCGACTACACCGGCACCCATTTCGGCGGCATCGAGGTGGTGCACCGGGCCGTGCACACCACCACCGAGGGCAAGCGTTTCCTGATCATCCATGGCGACGAGTTCGACGTCGTCGTGCGCTACGCCAAGTGGCTGGCGCTGCTTGGCGACTGGGCCTACGTCTTCGCGTTGATGCTCAATACCTACTTCAACGTCGCGCGGCGCAAGCTCGGCTTCGGCTACTGGTCGCTGTCGGCCTGGCTCAAGCTGAAGGTCAAGAATGCCGTCAACTTCATCGGAGAGTTCGAGAATGCGGTCAGCGACGAAGCGCGCCAGTCCAGGGTTGATGGGGTCATCTGCGGGCACATCCACCACGCCAGCGACCGGCCCATCGGCGACATCCGTTACCTCAACTGCGGCGACTGGGTGGAGAGTTGCACCGGTCTGGTGGAGCACCATGACGGACGGCTCGAAATCATCGACTGGGGCGCTGTCAAGCGCGCCGAGACCATCGTACCGATCAAACAGGAGCCGGCGGCGGCTTGATCCGCCGGTCCCGCGGCCGCCATTCCCTTCCCGCTTCATGTGAAAGAGCGCAGCCCATGCGAATACTGCTTGCCACCGATGCCTGGTACCCTCAGGTCAACGGCGTTGTGCGCTGTCTTGACCGGCTGCGCAGCGATTGCTCCGATCTGGGCGCGAGCGTCGAGGTCCTCTCGCATGAGGGCTATACGACGGTGCCGCTGCCGACCTATTCGGAGATTCGGCTGGCGATCACGGCACCCGGTGCCATCTCCCGGCGCATCTCCGAGATCGATCCCGAATACATCCACATCGCCACGGAAGGGCCGATCGGCCATGCCGCCAGGCGCTGGTGCATCCGCAACAACCGCCCCTTCACCACCAGCTATCACACGCGCTTCCCGGAGTATCTGCGTGCCCGGCTGCCGGTTCCGGTGGGGCTGAGCTACCGCTATCTGGCACGCTTCCACAATGCTGGCGAGGCGGTGATGGTGACCACCGATACGCTGGCGGAGGAACTGCGCGGACGGGGTTTCCGCTCGGTGGTGCGCTGGCCGCGCGGCGTCGACCACGAACTGTTCCGTCCGCATGCCGAGCGCGTGCTCGATTTCCCCGGGCCGATCCTGCTCAATGTCGGGCGCATCGCGGTGGAGAAGAACATCGAGGCGTTCCTGTCGCTCGACGTGCCCGGCACCAAGGTGGTTGTCGGGGATGGGCCGCAGCGCGCCGAACTCGAGCGCAAGTTCCCCGACGCGAAGTTCCTTGGCGTTAAGGAAGGCGAGGAGCTCGCAGCGATCTATGCCTCGGCGGATGTCTTCGTCTTTCCAAG
Organism: Tepidamorphaceae bacterium; assembly: GCA_028279445.1. Classification (GTDB taxonomy): domain Bacteria; phylum Pseudomonadota; class Alphaproteobacteria; order Rhizobiales; family Tepidamorphaceae; genus JANQNT01. Next base: position 26,858 of record JANQNT010000010.1, read on the forward strand.
CCTCACCGACACGCTCGGGTTGGTCGTCCTGGAGTCGCTTGCCTCGGGTGTGCCCGTCGTTGCGTTCCCGGTCACCGGCCCGCGCGACACCATCGGTGACGCGCCGGTGGGCGTTCTCACCGAGGATTTGGCCGGCGGCGTCGAAAAGGCACTGACGTTGTCGCGTGAGGCCTGTCGGGAACACGCGCTGACGTTCTCGTGGCCGGAATGCGCGCGGATTTTCCTGGATCACCTCAAGCGCTTCCAGGACGGCCGCACGCGCGCCGAGGCGGCGTAACGTTCCGCCCTAGCTGAACAGCACCATCGACTGGGCGGGGCTCATGCCGGCGGCGGCACGGGGACAGTCGTCGTCTTTGTCGACGCCGGGCCGCTCTTGGATCAGGACGGCGGACTCGATGCCCGGTTCCAGAATGTCGTCGAGGTCGAAGAGGTCCTCGTCGGGAACGCTCGGCGCGCTCGCTTTGGCCTGCGGCGGTGCGTCTTCGGGCTGCGGGTAAGCCCTGGCTGGTTCGTCGAGCACGATGGCCGGCACCGCATCCTCGGTCCACTCCAGCAGCATGGCTTCGGGATCGACGATGCCCGGATCGGCCAGCACATCGGCCTCCGCGGCGCCCGGTTCGCTGGCGATGATCGGACCGGCAACGGGCCGTTCGCCCTGGGTTTCGGGGCAGACGCGCGGAGCGGCCCCCTCGTCGTCGTCGGCGATGTCGATGGTCGTCGTTTCTTCGGCCGGTGCGAGCGGTATGGAGGTCGATGGGGCGGATTGCATGGCCGCCCGCTCGACATCGAGCGCCGACTCCAGGCGGGCGATGGCGTCCAGAACGAGCTGTGTATCGGAATTCCGGTTGCGGCGCGCGAACTCCGCCAGAAACCAGCGCCCACGCGCAGTTTCCATCACGGCTGCCTCGATTGCCGTGTAGTCAGCCTCGCTGATCGGGGCTGGCAGATCGTCGGACATTCCCTGTCCCTTTCACCGCGGCGGGTGCGCCCGACGCGAACCGGTTCTTCGGATTTCGGTTGGGGAGTGTGTCAACAAATGGTTATCAACTCGTTTCCGTCGCGGGGAGCGGCCAGCGGATAAGGTGATGACAAGGACAGGTTTCGCGCTGCGTGTCGGCGGCTTCTACGGGGCGCTTTTCCTGCTGATTGGCGTCTATCTGCCGTTCTTTCCGCTTTATCTGTCAGCTCGCGGGCTGGACGAATGGCAGATCGGCATCGTTGTCGCGCTGCCGTTGGTGGTGCGAATCGCGGCGACACCGCTGCTGACCTGGGTCGCAGACCGCGTCGGCGAGCCGCGACCGGTGCTGATCGCCTATGCGCTGGGAACCCTGGTGGCGATCGCCGCCTATCTGACCACCCGCGACTTTCTGGTGATCGTTGCGATCTCCGCGGTGCAGGCGGTCTTCCTCAACCCGATCATTCCGATCACCGATGCGTTGGCGCTGCGCGGCGTGCGGGTTCACGCGCTCGATTACGGGCGTATGCGGCTGGTGGGCTCGGGGACCTTCATTCTCGCCAATCTCGCTGGCGGGGCGGTGCTGGCGCGGCACGGGCCGGAGGCTGCGATCTGGCTGCTGATCGCGGCGGCGCTGACGCTTGTGGCCAGCGGTCTGGTGCTGCCTGGCGTCGGCAAGCGCGATGACATGGAGCGTAGCCGCGAGACGCCGCTGGCCGCGCTTCGCGCCGTCGGTGCGGGGCCGGTCCTGGCCTTTCTGCTTGGTGCCGCGCTGATGCAGGCAAGCCACGGGCTCTACTATGCTTTCGGCACTCTGCACTGGACGCGGCTTGGCATCGGCACCGACATCGCCGGCATGCTGTGGGCGATCGGTGTCGTCACCGAGATCGGCCTGTTCGCGTTCTCCGGCCGCGTGTCCGGTCTGCTCGGGGTTCGCGGGCTGGTCGTCACGGCGGGCGCGGCGGCGGTGCTGCGCTGGGGCATCATGGCGTTCGATCCGCCGCTGGCGCTGCTGTGGCCGTTGCAGGCGCTGCACGGGCTGACCTTCGGGGCGGCGCATCTGGCCGTCATGCGCTTCTTTGTCGAACACGGCGATGCGAGCCGCGAAAGCAGCGGGCTCGGGCTTTATTCGATGATCCTGGGCATCGCGACCGGCGCGGTCATGCTTGCCGCCGGACCGCTCTACGAGACCTTTGCCGGGCAGGCCTATGCGGCGGTCGCATTGAGTGCGGGGGCAGGGTGGTGCATCGCCGGGCTTGGGCTTGCGCGCGTCGTGCGTGCGCGCTCAGCCCCATAGCTCCGGCGGTGGCGTCAGGATGGTGCTGCCCTCGAAGACGAGGCCGGGTTCGCGGTCCTTGGCAAGCAGCAACGGGCCGTCGAGATCGACGAAGGCGACCTGACTGGCGATGACCAGTCCCGGCGCCATGGCCAGCGACGTACCCAGCATGCAGCCGACCATCGCAGTCATGTCCGCCTCGCGGACCTTGTCCACGAGCGCCAGCGCCTCGGTGAGGCCGCCGGTCTTGTCGAGCTTGATGTTGATTGCGTCGTAGCGGCCGATCAGGGCTTCGAGGGTCGCGGTGTCGTGCGCGCTCTCGTCGGCGCAGATCAGCACGCCCGTGCGGTCGCAGTCGCGCAGGGCAGCGTCGTCATCGGCGGGCAGGGGTTGTTCGACCAGTTCCACGCGCGCCGTTCGGCAGGCATCCAGATTTGCGCCGAGCACGCCGGCCGACCAGCCCTCGTTGGCATCGGCGATGAGGCGCGCGCCGGGCGCGCCTTCGCGCACCGCGGCGATGCGCTCGGGATCGCCGTCGCCGCCGAGCTTGACCTTGAGCAGCGGACGCGAGGCCGCCGCGCGGGCCGCCCGGTGCATCTCTTCGGGGGACTTCAGGCTCAGGGTGTAGGCGGTGACGATATTGTCCGGGGCCGGCCGGCCGGCCAGGTCCCAAACGCGCTTGCCGGCGCGTTTGGCCTCCAGGTCCCAGAAGGCGCAGTCGAGGGCGTTGTGCGCCGCGCCGGCGGGTAGTGCCTGCTGCAATCCCGCACGGTCGAGACCCTCGGCGATCGCCGATGCTTGCGCGTCGATGGTCGCGGCAACATCCACCACGGTTTCGCCGTAGCGCGCGTAAGGCACGCATTCGCCCCGGCCGGAATGCGTACCATCGTCGAGCGTGGCGACCACCACGACCGCCTCGGCCTTGCTGCCGCGAGCGATGGTAAAGCTGCCGGCGATCGGCCAGCGCTCGATGGCCACCGAAAGGGAAACGCCGCTCACGAGGGGAATTGGTCCATCAACCGGGCGACAATCGGTTCGACACCGGTACGCACGGGGTCGCAGGCGGGCAGGGCGTAACGGTCCCCGAGCTCGGCGATGCAACGCTCGGCGGCCGCGTTATCCAGTTCGGCGGTGTTGATGGCAAGCCCGACACAGCGGATCGCCGGGTTGGTCAGCTTGCCATGCGCAACCGTCATGTCGATCACCTCGGCGATGTCGGGGATCGGCGCGGATACGTTGCGCATGGTGGTGCGGGTCGGCTCGTGACAGACCACGAAGGCGTCCGGCTGGCTGCCGTGCAGTAGCCCCAGGCTGACGCCGGCGAAACTTGGATGAAACAGCGAGCCCTGGCCCTCGACAACGTCCCAGTGCGCCGGATCGGCTTCGGGCGACAGCCACTCGGCGGCGCCGGAGATGAAATCGGCCACCACCGCGTCGATGGCGATGCCACGCCCGGAGATGAACACCCCGGTCTGGCCGGTGGCGCGAAAGTCCGCGTCGAGACCGGCCTCGCGCATGCCGCGCTCCAGCGCCAGCGCGGTGTACTTCTTGCCGACCGAGCAGTCGGTGCCGACGGTGAGAAGCCTCAGGCCCGCGCGCTTGTTGCCGTTTCCGGTGGCGAAGATCTCGTGGCTGTGGCGCACGTCGAACAGCTTGACGCCATTACGGTCGGCGGCCGAGGCAATCGCCGGCACGTCGGCGAGGCGCTGATGCAGCCCGGTGGCGACGTTGAGACCGGCATCCATGCCGGCCACGATGGTGCCGACCCAATGTTCCGGCAATACACCGCCCGGATTGGCCACACCCACGACAAGCGTGCGCACGCCCGCCGCGCCCGCCTCTTCAAGCCCCATGTCGGGGACCCCGCAATCCGCCCCGCAGTTGGGCAGGCGTAATTGCCCGATACACCACTCCCGGCGCCAATCGACGATGCCCTGGGCGGTCTTGGCTGCGAGCTGATCCTTGACGTCGCCAAGAAACAGCAGGTACGGCCGATCAATCTCCATGTCTCGCGCTCCCTAGCGTCCAGACTTGACAGGTCCCGCGCGTTTGCGTGCCTGCAACCTGTGCGCGGGAGTGATGACCCGCCCGCGCGAGGCTGATATTGGATTATTGTCTACATGCCGGTCTGACAAGGACAGTTGCGGAAACGCGCGCGGAGCACGAGTGGCTTGGTAGCAGAAGTCATCAACAACGGCTTCTATCTCGACGAGGCGGAAGGAGTCTTCCGTTTCCGCCCCTTCGGGTCGTGGATCATCCGCAACCTCGATGAGGTGGAGCGCCAGCTCGGCGGTTTTGCGCTGCCGCGCTCTGACGCGCCCGTCGTCATGGACCTGTCCGATCTTGAGCGCATCGACCTGGCGGGCGCCTGGCTGATCCACCGGGCCGCCAGGCAGCTCAGCGCGGACGATCATCCGGTCAGCTATGAGTCGGTGGGGCGGGCCGCCGGCATCCTGCTGACCGAGGTCGCCGACGCGGAGCGGCCGCTGCACCAGCCTCCGCCAGTCCCCTCCAAGGCGCGAACCCTGATCGAGGACGTCGGCAAGTCGGTGCTTGGCTCGCTTGGCGACATGCGCGCGCTGACCGCGTTGATCGGCTCGCTGATCACGATTGGCGCCGGCCTGTTCAGGAGACCCTCGATCTTCCGCCCCACGGCGGTGCTCTACCACCTGGAGCAGACCGGCGTGCGGGCGATCCCCATCGTCGCGCTGATCACCTTCGTCATCGGGGCAATCGTCTCGCAGCAGGCGATCTACCAATTGCGCGACTTCGGCGCCGAGCAACTGGCGGTCGAGTTCGTCGGCATCGTCATCCTGCGCGAACTGGGCGTGCTGCTGACCGCCATCATGGTGGCCGGGCGATCGGGAAGCGCGTTCACCGCGGAAGTCGGCGCGATGAAGATGCGCGAGGAGATCGACGCGGTGCGCACGCTGGCGCTGGATCCCATCGAGGTGATCATCGCGCCACGGCTGACCGCGCTGGTGATCGCGGTGCCGCTGCTGACCTTCATCGGCAACATGTCGGCGCTGACGGCGGCGGCCATCGTTGCCTTCTTCTACGGTGGGGTGCCGATCGACCTGTTCATCGAGCGGCTGCGCGATACGGTCGAGATGGTCAATTTCACCCGCGGCATCGTCAAGGCGCCGTTCATGGCCGTCATCATCGGCATGGTCGCGGTGGTGGAAGGGCTGCAGGTCACCGGCTCCACGGAATCGCTGGGCCAGCGGACCACCTCCTCGGTGGTCAAGTCGATCTTCCTGGTGATCGTCATCGACGGGCTGTTCGTGCTCTACTACGCGGTCGTGGACGGGTAGGAGTACGGCCGTATGGCGATCAATCCGCGCGCGATCAAGACGACGGGATATCTCATCGAGGCGACTGATCTGACGGTCGGCTTCGACGATGTGACCGTCCTGGAGGACCTGTCGATCCAGCTTCGGCGCGGCGAAATCCTGGGTTTCGTCGGGCCGTCGGGTGCCGGCAAGTCGGTGCTGACCCGCGCCCTGGTCGGCCTGCTGCCGCGCCGCGCCGGCCATATCAAGTTCTTCGGCCGGGATATCGACCGTATCGGCACGGCAGACCGGCGCAAGATCGAGCGGCGCTGGGGCATCCTGTTCCAGCATGGCGCGCTGTTCTCCTCGCTCACGGTCAAGGAGAACATCCAGGTGCCCATGCGCGAACACATGGACATCACCCAGGAACTGATGGACGAGCTGGCCGAGCTCACCCTGTCACTGGTCGGCCTGCCCGGCGATGCGGGACCGAAGCTGCCGGCGCAGCTTTCCGGCGGCATGATCAAGCGCGTCGCGCTGGCCCGCGCCCTGGCGCTGAACCCGGATATCCTGTTTCTCGACGAGCCCACATCCGGGCTCGATCCGGTCGGAGCGGCGGCCTTCGACGATCTCATCATCAAGCTCAAGGAGACTTTGGGTTTGAGCGTGTTCATGGTAACCCATGACCTGGACAGCCTGTACCGTGCCTGTACGCGAATCGCCGTGCTGGGCGACAAGAAGGTGATGGTCGAGGGCGACCTGAACACGATCCTGCAGTTCGATCATCCGTGGGTGAGGGCCTACTTCCACGGCATTCGGGCCAGGGGTATCTCCAACAAGGCACCGTCAGCGCTGGCTGAGGTTCAGGGTCAGGACCCGAGGGTGTAGTTGCCAGATGGAAACGCGTGCCAGCCCATTCGTCGTCGGCCTGTTCACGCTGGGCACGCTGGTGCTGGCGCTGACCTTTATCTACTGGTACTCGCGCACCGGCGAGACCGGCCCGACGCAGGACTACCGGGTCGTGTTCGCCGATGAAGTGACGGGCCTGTCGATCGGGGCGCCGGTGCTCTACAGCGGCATTCGCATCGGCACGGTGTACGGTCTGGGCTTGTCTCCCATCGACCCCACCAAGGTCGTGGCCGAGGTCCGCGTCGAGGCCAATGCCCCGGTGCGCGAAGACACGCGCGCGCGTATCCAGAGCCAGGGGCTGACCGGGCTGCCTTTCATTCAGCTTGTCAGCGGTGAACCGAATTCGCCGCCCCTGGTCGAGACCTGGCAGGGGGAGGGCATCCCCATCATCGTCGCGGAGCCGTCCGGCGTCGGCAGCCTGATCGACCGGGCGCAGGTGGTGATGTCGAAGATCGAGAGCGCGGTGACGCGGGTCGACAACATCCTGGCCGGCAACGAGCAGGGCATCAACAAGGCGATCAGCAACATCGAGATTTTCTCCGCGGCGCTGGCCGAACGCGCCGACACCATCGGCAGTTTCATGGATGACGCGGCTGCCGCGGCGCGCCGCCTGAACGCGCTTGGCGAGAAGCTGGAAACGCTGGCCAACACGCTGCAGGAGCGTTTCGAGGTCATCGACCCCGAAACCGTGCGCGAAACGGCGGAGAACCTGCGCACCTTCACGGCGGGCCTGGCCGAGAATACCGACGAGTTGCAGACGTTCCTGTCCGATGCCAGCAAGGTCGCGACGCGGCTGACGGAGATCGCCGACAAGATCGATCCGGACTCGATCGAGAAGACCGTCCAGAACATGGAGGCCTTCACCACGACGCTCGGCGAACGCACCGAGCAGATCGAGAAGTTCTTCGATGATGCGACCGCCGTCGCCGCACAGTTCCGCGAGACCGCGAAGCGCATCGATGGCATCGTCTCGGGCTTCTCCGACAGCGAGGGCGGCAGCCTGATCACCGAGGTGACGGCGGCGGCGCGCGCTTTCCGCAGGCTGTCGGAGCAACTGAGCGGCAAGGGTTTGCGCAGCATCGACGCGCTGGTCAGCGACGGCCGGCAAACCCTCAACAACATCAATCGGGTGCTCAGCAATCTGGAACGCAATCCCACCGGCTTCCTCAGCGGGCAATCCCAGGTCAGGGAATCTTCAGGCAACCGTCGTTGACACGTAGCGGTTGCGCGGTCTAACCCGTCGGATGTGTACGTGCGTAGACAACAGGGCTGGGAGCGGCAGATGGGGCGTGTCAGGAGCATCGGCGCGGTGGTCGCCTGTGCACTGCTGCTGGCGGGGTGTGCCTTGCTGCAACCGCCTGGCCCGGCGCCGGAAACCTACGACCTGACCGCGCCCAGCGACTTCGGTCGCATCGGCTCCAGCCGCGCGCAGCTCCTGATCGCCAACCCGTCAGCGGTGGGTGTGCTCGATACGGAGCGGATCGTGTTGCGGCCGGACCCGGCCGTGATCACCTATCTGCGCGGCGCGCAGTGGGCCGACAAGCTGCCTCGCCTGGTGCAGATACGCCTGGTGGAAGCGTTCGAGAACACCGCGCGCATCCGCGCCGTGGGACGGCCGGGCGAGGGGCTGCTGATCGACTATCAGCTCGTGCTCGATGTCCGCCGCTTCGAGGCTGATACGAACTCCGGCCTGGCGATCGTGGAGTTCTCCGCCAAACTGCTCAACGACCGCAACGGCCGGGTCGTCGCGACGCGGTTGATCGGCGGGCAGGCCTCGATTGCCGGCTCCGGCAAGGACGAGATCGTGCTGGCGCTGGATGCGGCCTCGCAAGCGGCCATGCAGCGGCTGGTGGCCTGGACACTGGGGCGGATTTAGAGGTCCTTACCGGTCTCTCGTGACCGGTCTTCACGCGCAGGACCTGAAAAGCCAGCGCCTATTCCTCGATCAGCAGCAGATCGTTGGCCGCGTTACCAGCCATACGCGCGCGGATGTCGTTCAGGTGGCCGTTGCCTGCCTCAAGCCCGCCCGGTGATCTCGGCCAGCATGGCGAAGACCTTGCTCGGCTCCGACGTCAGGTAGGTCTGGCGCAGCGAGCCGTCGTCGTCCTTGGCGGCGACTTCGCCGATCAGGCTCTCGAACTCGTTCATGTAGCGATCCACGGCGGCGCGCAGCTCACGGTCGTGACCGTACTTGCGGCGCAACTCGTCCAGCACGCCGTTGTCGCGGCGGGCGTAGAGACGGCGCACGAAGATGTCGCGGTCGCCACGGCGGTAACGGTCATAAAGCTCCGCGTAGGAACCGTCGTTGAGCGCGCGGACGATGTCGACGGCCGTGGCGTTCAGTGTCTCCAGGATGTGATCGGGATTGCGCGGCGACGGCGTGGGCATGCGCTGTTCTTCCTGCAGGCGGCTCAAAACGTCCGACAGCGGCGGGCGCTCGCTGGCGCCCGACGCGGTGTCACGCTCCGCTGCCGCTTCCAGCTTGCGATGGCTGCTGGTGTCGCGCAGCGAGGCGCGTTCGCTGGCCGAGGCCCGCGATGAGGAGCGCTCCGGCGTGGCGGTCGTGCCGGCGTGCTGCTCGGGGGTCGCCACGTCCAGGTTGCGGCCGTGATGGGTCACGATGCCCGAAAGCTCGTTGAGGGCGCTGATCTGATCGGAAACCGCGCGGCGCATCGCCTCGGAGTTGTCGCGAATCTCGCGCGGCAGGTCCATGGCGCCGCGCTGCACTTCCTTGCGCACCGACTGCAGTTCGTCGATGATCTCGCGCGCCGACTTGCGCATGCTGTCGTTGCTCTCGGTGAGGTGGTTGCCGGCCGACGCGATCAGATCGGCGATCTCCCGGCTGGCTTCCTCATAGTTGGCGCGCAGCGCAGCGGCGACGTTGTTGCTTTCCTCGCTGGCGATGGTGCGGATGCGCTGCAACTGCTCGCTGACCGTCTCGCCGGCGATATCGGCGGTCTGGGACAGCGCGGTGCGCACCTCTTCCACCGAACCGCGCACCCGTTCGATCTGCGAGACGACGGCGTCGGTGGAGGAAATGCTGCGCTCGGCGATGGATTCGGAAATCTCCTCGCTGGCCCGGCGCAGCACTTCCAGTTCGCGCTGCACCTGCGAGACCGATGCGGTCGCGCGTTCGCCGACGGTGCGTGCCACCTCGTCGGCGCTGGCCTGCAGGGTGGCGATTTCCGACAGCAACTGATTGTTGGCGCTCTTGGCATTCTCGCCGATCAGCCCGGCGACGCTGCCGGCGGCTTCCTGCAAGGCGTTGATCTCGCCGAGCAGGCGGTCGGCAGCCATGCGGGCCCGATCGCTGACGAAGTCGGCCGCGGTGCTGGCGGCTTCCTTCATCGTCTCGATGTCCGTCAGCATCTCGCTGGTGACCGCCTTGGTGCGGCTGCCCAGCGTGTCGGCGACCGAATCGGCGATCTCGCGCATCGAATCGAGCTCGCCCCGCAGGGTCTGGTTGGCCAGACGGGCGTGCTCGCCGATGTCGGACGACATCTCGTCGGCGGCCTCGCGCATCGCCGCGATGTCGACGATCATGCGGTCGCTGACGATCTTGGCCTGTTCGCCGACCAGTCCGGCGGCGTTTGCGGCGGCATCGCGCATGGCGGCCAGCTCGTTGCGCATGTGGTCGCCGGCGGCCTTGGCTTCGTCGCCGACCACGTTGGTGACGGAAGCGGCGGCATCGCGCATGGCGGAGAGCTCGTTGCGGATCTGGCCGCTGGCGGTCTTGGCCTCGTCGCCGATGAGGTTGGCGACCGAGGCGGCCGCGTCGCGCATGGCCGACAGCTCGCTCCTGATCTGGTCGGTCGCGGCCTTGGCTTCGTCGCCGACCATGTCGGCCACGGCCGATGCCGCATCCTTGACGATCGACATTTCGCTGACCATGCGCTCGCCGGCCTGCTTGGCGCTGTCGGCGATGGTGTCGGCGGCCTGATGCACCGAGGTCAGATCGCCAATGATCCGGTCGCCGGCAACCTTGGCCTGGTCGCCGACCATGTCGGCCACGGCGGCGGCGGTATCCTTGACCACCGACATCTCGCTGATCATGCGCTCGCCGGCCTGCTTGGCGCTGCCGGTGACCGCATCGGCGGCTTGATGGACCGCGGAGAGATCGCTGATCAACTGATGACCGGCCTGCTGGGCCTTCGCGTTGACGGCATCGGCCGCCTCGTGCACCGAAGCCAGGTCGGCGATCAACTTGTGGCCGGCCTGCTTGGCGCTGCCGGCGGCGGCGTCGGCGGCCTGATGCACGGAGGTCAGATCTCCGATCAACTGGTTGCCGGCCTGCTGGGCCTTTGCCGCGACGGCGTCTGCGGCCTCGTGCACCGAGGCCAGGTCGTCGACCAGCTTCTCGCCGGCCAGCTTGGCGCTCTCCACGACGGTGGTGGTCGCCTGGCTGGCGTTGTCGCGCAGGGTGAGGATTTCCTCGGCAACGGAACTGCTCGACTGCCTGATCTGATCGCCGATGCGGTCGGTGACGCTGCTGGCGGACTCCTCAAGCAGGGAAATCTGCTTGAGCACGTCGCCGGTGGCGGTCTTGGTGCGGTCGGTGACCAGGATCGCCACCTGATCGGCCGATCCCTGCAATGCGCTGATCTCGGCCAGCACGTTCTCGCTTGCCGCCTTGGCCTGGGCGCCGACCAGTTCTGCGGTGGTCTCCGCCTGGTTGCGCACGCGCTCGAACTGATCGAGCGCGCTCTGCGCCGATTCCGCGGCGTTGCGGCCGAGCGTCTCGCCGATCTCCCGGGCGCGGCCCTCGGCGGCAGACAGCGCATCGTCGACCAGGCTGCGATAGGTCTGCATGGTCTCGTCGATTTCCATCGCGGTGGAGCTGACGATGGTGGCCAGCGCCTGCAGCTTCTCGCGCCGGTCCTCGAGATTGACGTCGATCTGGCTGTCGGTCTCCGACAGTTTGGAGATGGTCTGTTCCAGCGAGGCGCGCTGGGAATCGAAATGCGCCCCCAGTCCGGACAGATCGGCCAGCATCTTGGCGGTGGTCTGCTCCAGCACGCTCACCTGGGTGGCGATGCGCTCGTTGGAGCTTTCGCCCACGCGCATGGCGCTGTCGAGGGCGTTGCGGAACTGGGTGACCTGCTCGGTCAGGTTGGACTCGATGCTGGCCAGGTTGTCGCTGGCGCCCGACAGCACCTCGCGCAGCACGGTGTTCGACTGGTTGAGCCGATCGAAGACGCCTTCCACCTTGGTGGACAGTTCGGTGCTGGTGGTCTGCACCTCGTCGACCATGCGCCGGGCGTTCTCCTCGATGCTCTGCACGGCGGCTTCGCTGGTCTTGGACAGGGCGGTGGTGACGTCGAGGCCCTGCTGGGCGATCTGGCGGGCTGCCTCGCCGCCCTTGAGCTCGACCGCCTGGCCGATGGCGTCGGTGGCGCGGGCCACCATGTCCTCCAGCACCAGGCGGTGCTGGTCGATGCCGGAGATCAGCGTATCGTTGGTCTGGCTGGTGGTCGCCTCAAGCAGCGAGCGATGCCGTTCCAGACCCTCGGTCAGCACCTCATGGGTGCGGCTGACGGTGGTGTCGACCTGGTAGAGATGCTGCTCGATGCCGTTGGTCAGCGCATCGTTGGAGCGCCGGAAAATCTCTTCCAGCGAGTTACGGTGATCGTTGATGCCGGACACCAGCGCCTCGCTGGCGCGCGTCACGGTATCCTCGAGGCGCCCGCCGCTGTCGTGCAGGTCGGCGATCAACTGCTCACCACGCACGCCCAGCGTCGTCTCGACGCCGGCAACACCGGCGGCGAGCGTTTCGGTCAGCTTGGTGACCCGCAGGGCAAGCGACTCATCGAGCGCGCCGCCCTTCTCCTCAAGCACGTTGCGCAGGTCCGACAGGCGCATGTCGAGCGTCTGGTCGAGCACCAACGCGCGCTCGGCGAGCGAACTGGTGAAGCCGTCGACGCGCTCGGTGAGCGTCGATTCAACGGCATGCGTGCGGCTGGCCAGGGTCTCGTCGACGACCCGGGCGCGCTCGTCGATGGCGTTCAGCAGCAGGGTCGACTGGTCACGCATGGTGGTGCTGACCATCTCGCCCTGTTCGACCATCAGGTTGACGATCTCGTCGGCGCGAACGGCGAGCGATTCCTTGACCACATCGCTGGTCGCCTCGATCGAGGTGGCGATGTCTCCGGCGCGCGCCGACAGCGTCTCGTTGATGCCGTCGGCATGGGAATGCAGGGTGTCGGAAATGGTGGTGTTGTGCGCCACCATGATCTCGTCGAGCGTGGCGGTCTCGTTGCGCATCGCATCGCTGATCTCGGAGGCATGGCGCGACATCGTGTCGGACAGCTCCTGGCCGCGCACGTTCATCAGTTCATGCGTGGTGTTCAGCGTTTCGGTCAGCAGGTCGTTGACCTGGTCGCAGCGCGCCGTGAGCGCATCGACGGCGCCGGCGGTGGTCTCGTTGAGGGCGGTGTTGATCGCTTCGCCGCGCGTGTTGATGGCGCGTGCCACTTCCGCGCTGACGGTGCCGAGCTGGTCGACATAGTCCGTGGCGCGTACGGCAACCTCGTTGAACAGGCTGTCGCTGGCCGCGTGCAGGCGATCCACCAGTTCGTTGCCGCCGACGACCACCGACTGGTGCATGTGCTCGCCGGTGCTGTCCAGGCGCAGCGCGATCTCGCTGCCGGCGGAGGCGATCTGCTCGGCAATCGAGGCACCGACGGCGGCGAAGTCCTCGCCCACCCGTTCGGTCTGCTCGGTGAGGTTGTTGACCAGTTCGGCGCCGCTGGCATTGAGCTGATCGTCGATCTGCCCGACCCGGGCGACCATCTCGTGCACCACGGCCGCGCCGGTGCGCTCCAGCGTCGCGCTGATCTCGCTGCCGGTGTCGGAGATCTTGCGCAGATAGTCTTCGCTCTGTTCGTTCAGCGAGGACATCAGGGTCTCGCTGGTCGCCGTCATCGACTCGGCGATGGCGCGCGAGCGCTCTTCCAGGTTCTCGGTCACCTGCGTGCTGGCGACGCCGAGGATCTCGGAGAGCTTGGAGCCGACCGACTCCATGTCCTCGGACAGGTTCTTGTGGGCGCCGATCAGCGACTCACGCAGCATGTCGGCACTGCCGATCACCGCCTCACGCTCGCTCTGCATCTGTTCGACCAGCGCGCGCATGCGCACTTCGTTGTCGTGATAGGCGGTTTCGAGCTGGGTCACTTCCTTGTGGACGGAGGCTTCCAGCTCGCCGGCGCGCGCCATGGTGCGTTCCACGCCATCGCTCATGGCCGCCACTTCGCGACGGATCGCCTGGCCGATGGTCGAAACCGATTCCACCAATTGCGATTCCGGCTCGGTCAGCCGCAGCGCCACCTCGGCCAGCGTGCGGCCGGCCAGCTTCATGTCCTGGGCGCGCCAGACCATCAGCCCGACAGCAAAGAACAGGAACATCGGAACGATGATCGCCGCATAGACGACGACAATGCCCGGCTGGTCGCGCACGACGCTGGGGTTGGTGATCTCGAAAACGCTCGGGCCGTAGAGGCCAAGGCCGATGACGACACCGATGAAGGCCCAGACGACGGCGAGCAGCCCGGCCACCATGAACGGCGCGGAGGAGGGGCGCTGCTGCAGCCGGTAAAGCAGATGTTCGAGGCTGGGGCGGTCGTCGTTGGCGGCTGGCGTCGTGGGCAGGCTGCCGAGCAGGTCGGGGTCGCCGCTGTCGACCATGCGCGCGGCGAAATCATCAAGGTCGGCGTCCGCCGCGCTGTCGCCGGCGGGCGCGCCATCTGCGGCGTCGAAGGAGGTGCCGTCGGCAGCCTTTTTGCCGGTGGCCTTGGACGTGTCCGCCGTCAGCTCCGCATCGACCCCGAGGTCATCGACCTCCAGGTCGTGGTCAAGCTCCAGCGCGTCTTCGACTGCCGACAAGGCCGCGTCGGACGTCGTCTTGCCTTTGTTCGCCATCTGGATCGCCTCGCATCCATACTCGTTACTGGGTGCGCTACCCGCCGGCTCGTGGCCGGTCGGCGAGCAGCGACTACACCATCAGCCGCATCTTTTTATTCGGCGTTCTGTCGCATCGATTGATGCGCATATTGTGACGCCTATAGCTGCCGCCGGCCAAACCCTCCGCCGCGATGCCGATGGCGCGGCATCGTGTCCTGGGTGATCGGGCCGGCAGTGCAGCACGCAATTCGCCTGTTTACCGCTCCTAGCTTGTCGGCGAAACAGTGTAGTGAGAAACTGCTGACGTGAGAAGCCGCAAGGCTGGGCCTGTTAAAATATCGTTAACGAGCCGCGGCGCGCTGGCTTCGCCCCGATGACACCATCCGGGAGGCTCGGCGATGACGCAGGATCGAGGCCCGGCGGCCAGGATCGCAAGGCTGCCGAAAGCAGCACTCTCCGCGGCGCACCCGACGCGCGCGCAGCGGGCCTGGCTTGCCCGCGGATTGGCGCGCCCCGGCGGCAAGCTGCCGCTGTTTGATCGCGACGGTCAGCGCATCTCGCAGCGAACCGTGCGGGCCTGTCTGGAGCACGGCTGGGCGGAGCCCTCCTGTACAAATCCGACCAAGACGGACTGGGGTGTGTGCCGCCTGACCCGTGCGGGCCGGCGGGCGCTCGCACCGGGCGCGTTGCACGGTTAACCCCTCGTTGACCGTGCCGGACAAATCCGTGCCATCCCAGGCCTGCGCTTAACCGCTCTTTGCCGCCGGGCTCTCTAAGCTGGTTTCCGGAGCAGAAACCCGAGGAGGGGAGCATGGTACGGGCTCAGGAAATCGAGATGGATCGCGAGGTCGGTCGCGTTGGGGGCAATCGCCGGCACGGCGGGCCGGTCGATCTTGGTCACCTGGCGCGGCAGTCGCTGGGCGACAATCAGCTTCAGCGCGAGATCCTCAACCTGTTCCTGGTGCAGAGCCAGGTCTACATGGAGCGTCTCAGCGCGGCGACCTGCCGGCATGACTGGGCCAGCGCGGCGCACACCATCCTGGGCTCGGCGCGCAGCATCGGCGCCTGGACGTTGGCCCGGCAGGCGGAGAGCGCCGAAACCCTCAGCGGTTCGGTGCGCAGCAAGGCGCACAAGCAGGCGATGCAGCGGCTCGGCGACGAAATCGCCACCACCAACACCTTCATCCGATCGTTGTTCGCCGGCGCGCACGGCTGATTTCCGCAGCCTCCGCGCAAGCGGCTTTCGCACGCGCCTGATCGTGCGAAAGCCGGTTGAAACGGTCGCGGTCGCGCGCTATGTCGCCAGCGTCTTCGCAACCCACGCGCAGCCGTTCGCACAAGCAGCTCGCGCGTTGGTGTAAGCGCACAACCCGCCAACCTCTGGATCGCCACGCAGCATGCCGAAGGTCACCTTTATCGATCCATCGGGAACCCGGCACGAAATCGACGGCGACGCCGGAGCGACGTTGATGGAAGTCGCGGTGAAGAACCTGGTGCCCGGCATCGAGGCGGAATGCGGCGGAGCGCTGGCCTGTGCCACATGTCATGTCTATGTGGATGAGGCTTGGAGGGAAGCGGTGGGCGGTCCCAGCGAGATGGAAGAGGACATGCTCGATTTCGCCTATGATGTGCGGTCGAATTCGCGGCTGTCCTGCCAGGTCAAGATGACGCCGGAGCTCGACGGGCTGGTGGTGAACGTGCCCGAACAGCAGGGCTGACCCGGACCCTTTGCCGCGGCGCGGTGGTGTGCGGCGCCTCGCGGCGGTGCGCTTTTCAGGGAAGTCGCTCATGAGCCAGCGGATCGAGACCGATGTGCTGATCATCGGGGCAGGCCCGGTGGGACTGTTCGCGGTGTTCGAGCTTGGGCTGCTCGACCTGAAATGCCACCTAGTCGATATTCTCGACCGGCCCGGTGGCCAGTGCACCGAGCTCTATCCCGAAAAGCCGATCTACGACATTCCCGCCTATCCGGTTATCGGCGCACAGGAACTCATCGACCGCCTGATGGATCAGATCAGGCCGTTCGATCCGCAATTCACCTGTGAGCAGATGGTCGCGGAGCTGACCGGCGGCGTCGACACCGGCTTCACGGTCCGCACCAACGACGGACTGGAATTCGCCACCAAGGTGATCGTCATCGCCGCGGGCGGGGGATCGTTCCTGCCCAAGCGCCCGCCGATCCCCGGCATCCAGGCCTACGAGGGCACTTCGGTGTTCTACTCGGTGCGCGAAATGGAGGTCTTTCGCGACCAGGACGTGGTCATCGTCGGCGGGGGGGATTCCGCGCTGGACTGGACATTGAGCCTGCAGCCGATCGCCCGCTCGCTGACCCTGGCGCATCGGCGCGATGCGTTCCGCGCCGCACCCCATACGGTGGAGCGGATGCGCGCGCTGGTGGCCGACGGCAAGATGGACTTCAAACTCGGTCAGCTCGCCGCGCTGGAGGGCACGGAGGGCGTGCTGGAGGCGGTGACGCTGCGTACCGCCGATGGCGAGGAGCGCGTTCCCTGCACCCGGCTGCTGCCTTTCTTCGGCCTGACCATGAAGCTGGGGCCGATCGCCGAATGGGGTCTCAATCTCGACGAGAACCTGATCGAGGTCGATACCGAGAAGTTCCAGACCAGCGTTCCCGGCATCTTCGCCATCGGCGACATCAACACCTATCCCGGCAAGCTGAAGCTGATCCTGTCGGGCTTCCACGAGGCGGCGCTGATGTCGCAGGCGGCAAAGCGGATCGTCTCGCCGGACGAGCACATCTCGTTCCAGTACACGACCTCCTCGCCCAGCCTGCACAAGAAGCTCGGCGTTGCGTGAGCGCGGAGGCGCCGTCCGGGCGCGGAGATTGACGCAGTCACGCCGTCTCTCCTATGGAGCTGGCGGGATGTCATGCCGGATTGCTAGGCTGTATCGACATTCAGGCTCCGGTTGTTGCGTTGCGTGATTGAGGTTGGCTGGAAGAGGCGGATGCTGCGGTTCTTGCTGGTCATGGCCATCGGCGTTGGCGTGAGCGCCTGCAGCGGCGTTGACGACACGTTCAACACGGTCCCCGCCGATATCCGGCAGACAGCCGCAGTCGAGCGCATCTATGTCGCCACCAGCCGGCAACCAGACAGCGACCCTCGGACCATGTTCTCCTCGGGGCGCTCGAAGCGGCTGAGTTTTGCCGAACTTGACATCGGCGTGCCCGCCAACCACCGGCCGGGGCAGGTGGAGGCGGTGGCCGGCGGCCATGATCCCGCCCGCCATTTCTCGCTGGTCGCCAGCCGCCCGATCGGCGACCCGGCCGCGTTTCGCGGCGATATCAACGCCGTGCTGCAGACGCGCAAGCCGGAAGACCGCGAACTGTTCGTGTTCATTCACGGCTACAACAACAATTTCGTCAGCGGCGTCTTCCGTCAGGCGCAGATGGCCTACGATTTCGATGCGCCGGGGATATCCATTCATTACGCGTGGCCATCGGCGGGGCGACCGGACGGCTACGCCTATGACCGCGACAGCGCGACCTTCGCCCAGAACGGACTGGCCGAACTGCTCGTTCTGGCCGCGTCCACCGATGCCCGGCGGATCATGGTGTTTGCCCATTCGATGGGATCGCTGATCGCCACCCAGGCGCTGCGGCTGCTGGCGGCGGCCGGTGACACCGGCACGCTGGAGCGTCTCGACATCGTCGTTCTGGCGGCGCCGGACGTCGATGTCGATGTGTTCGACACCATGCTCAGCGAACTTGGCCCCCAGCGGCCCGATCCGTTCGTCGTGATGGTTTCGCGGCGCGACCGGGCCCTGCGGCTGTCGAGCCGGGTGCGCGGCGGCAGTCCGCGCGTCGGTGAAGGCCGGAATGTCGAGTTCCTGCAGGCCAACGGCATCACCGTGCTCGATGTTTCGAATATCGATCGCGGCGGGCACGGAACGTTCGGCAATTCGCCGACGCTGATCCGCATGGCGCGCAGCGGCAAGCTGGAAGGGACCCTGCAAAGTGCGCGGGAGAACCAGTTGTCCTCAACGACGGTGCGTGAGGCGGGCAGCGCCGGCAGTCTGCTGATCCGGTTGCCGCGAACGGCGATCGAGACCGTAACCGGGGCTGGCCGCAATTAGGGTTCTGACTGTCCGGTCCTGATCCAAATCCGCGGCGCGCTTGCGCCAGATCAAACCATATGGCGGTGTTGCCGCTAGCATGTGGCCTGCGGAACAGGACCAGACGGGGCGGGGACGATGTTCCCGACAGGCTGGTGTGCCGATCCGAGTGTCGCCTCAGGGAGAACCATCAAGATGTTCAAGACCATTCTCGTTCCCGTCGATCTTGCCGATCCGGCGCACTACGCGGATGCACTGGAGACCGCCGGGCTGTTCGCGCGCCAGTATGGCGCCACGGTGCGCTTGGTCACCGTATTGCCGGTTATGCCGAGCGTCGTGGCCGATTTCGTGCCGGCCGACGCCCACAGCAAGATCGCCGACGACGCGCAGGCACAGTTGAACGGCATCCTCGCCGATCTCGATCTTGGGTCGGGCAAGGGCGAGGCCGAAGTGCGGGAAGGGCCGGTCTACCACGAGATTCTCGAAGACGCCGAAGAGCATGGCGCCGACCTGATCGTGATGGGATCGCACCGGCCGGCGATGGCGACGTATCTGTTGGGATCGAACGCGGCGCGCATCGTGCGTCACGCGCCCTGTTCGGTGATGGTCCTGCGCGGGCGGGACTAGGAGCCGGACCCTGGACCCTAGGGTCAGACTGCGCTGATCAGCACATTGGCCAAGCGCCGCATCTTGCCGGGCATGGCCTCGTGCACTTGCTTCAGGTAGGGGCGAACCCGGCCGCTCCACACGAACCACGCCCGTCCCGGCAGGTTGCGGACGAGGACATGGTCGGCCACGCCGACGGCGTCCTGCGTCCAGCGCAGCTTGTAGGCGTCGGCCGGCGCGAACAGGTCGTAGGCCTGAAGTCCCTCACCGATGCACCAGGCAAGCGTCTCGTCCATCTGCACGGTGCCGGGGCTATGGGCGGCAAGCTCTGTCTCGAAGGCGCCCATGAAGGCGTAGTAGCGACCGGCGGTGACGAAGCCCAACTCGACTGCCGCGGTACGGCCATCGACCGTCAGCCGCGAGGTCACGATATTGCTTGCAAGCGTGCGGTCACTCGCCATTGCGACAAGCGCCCGCTCGGAACGGGTGTCGGCAAAAGCGCGGGAGATCTTGCCGCGCGCCTGCAGCCAGTCGCGCTTCAACGCAAGCGCATCCTGCACTGCTTTGCCCGCTTCCGGTCCGCCGCGGCGCACGTCCAGGTGAAGCGCGCCGAGGCTTGCCAGCTTGTTGCGCTGGCGACGGATTTCCTTGCGCAACTTGGGACGCAGGGACGCATGCAGGTCCTCGTGGGTGGCAAGGTCGGCCAGTTCGATCACCGGGGCCATGCGCTGCGGCCCGGCCTGGCTGGCCACCCGCGCCAGCATCGGGGCAATCGCCGCGTCGGCGCGCACCTTGCGCAGGCACACCGCGTCGATCCGCTTGCATTGCTGCAGCGCCGTGAACGCGGCGTCGAGCCATGCTTCCCGCCCGGGGCCGTGCGCGATCAGCGCATCGCCGTATTCGGCGATCGGCTCGCCCATCCATTCGGCGATGCGCAGCGGTCCCGCGCGCCGCAGCGAGAGCGGTAGCAGCGCCACCAACTGGCCGCTATGGTGCACCGCCACCGCGAACGGCCGCACAGCGCGCGGCCCGACCGCGAAGGATGCGCGCCAGTGTTTGAGGACATCGAAGCGGTTGAACGGCAGGACACCCGCGGCGCGCATCTCCAGCGCCCGCCAGTCGTGCTCCAGCGCGTCGATGGCCTTGTCCCAGAGTATGTCGACACTGACGCCTGTCGCGGCCTTGGCCCGTGCCAATTCCGGGGTTGTGACGATGAAGCCGGTATCGAGGCCGATTGCACGCATGCGACTGCCTGTTGATTGCGAGCCGTGTGGGTCTGAATGGACCCGGACGACGATGCAATCTAAGCGTTTGCGGGCGCATGCGGGTTAAGCGGGTAGGTTAACTCGGGGGTATCGTTTACGGACCGTTACTTGCTTTTGCGACTGTGTGTGGCCGCTTTCGGTCGTGTCGCCCTGGCCGGTCTGTGGCCCTTGAACACGCACAGCTTGTAAGCGCTTAGCAGATCAAGCTTGCGTTGTACCCGTGCATCGTGGGGAACGGCTTCGAAGTACGGACTTTCGGTGAAGGGCAGGGTCGATGCGGGTTCGAGTAACAAAAGCGTGATCCGGTGGCCCTGGTCCATGCGGCGGACCAGCTTCTGGGCGAAGGACACCAGGTCCTTTTCCTGCAGTGTCGCGAACATATAGACGACCAGGTCGGTCTCGGGCAGCTTCCAGCGCCGCGCGTCGGCGTGCAGGAACTCTGTCTCCCGGCAGGCCATGACCGATCGCGGCCAGTGGCGCAGATTGAGCATGGCGTCGTCGAGACGCTGCGGATTGTTCTCAACCCCCAGCACCGCCTCGAACGGCCGGCGCGCCGCCTCGAAGACGACGCGTCCGCGGCCAGAACCGATATCGATGAAGGTCTGGTGCGACGGGGGGTCGGGCAGCAGGTCCAGTGCGAGATTGATCAGCCAGCGCGGGCTTGCCAGATCGGCTGGATCGATGGCGCCGCCGTCGCGCTTCTGGTCGGGGCCGGTGGGCACGCGCTCGTGCGTCTTGCTGGTCAGCTCGGTGAAGGTCTCGTATCCCGCGATCAGCCGGCCGTGCCAGGTGTCGGCGCGGGCAATCGCGGGGCGCAGTGGCTCGGCCGCGGCTTCGGCCGCCTTGGTCTTGTCTGCCGGTTTGGCGGATTTCGCGGGCTTGGCATTGCCTGCTTGTGGTTTCGGTTTTGCTGCGGTGGTCTCTGCCGGCTTCCTCATACGGGCGGGCTTCTTCCGGGGCGGCTCGGCCGGCTTGTCGGCCTTGCTGCGGCTGCGGCCAAGTTCGCGCAGCCGGGCGCGATCCTCGGCGCGCAGCCCCTCTGACCGTTGCCCTTCTTTGGGCTTTGCAACGGTGCGCTGACTCTTCGCGGCGTCGGTTGCGGGGCGCCGGCGGGCCGCTTTTTCGCCAGCCGGGCGTGGCTGCTTCCTGGTGGTGCTGGTCGACATCGGTGCGTTCATGCGCGTTGTTTGCTGCGCGCGCTCCCGTCAAATGGCCGCCGGGACCTGACGTTCATTCGGGATTGCGAGAAAAAGAAGCTCAGGGCCGATCCGGCGGGGGTGTATTAGTGTTGTGCCATGTGTTTTGCAAAGACTCAATTACACAAATATTATTTGTGATATAAATATTTATACAGATCGAAGTTGACTTTTTTGGCGTCATCCACCATTTACTCGGTAAATTGGAGGCGCCGTCATGAGCGAATTGGAACCCCACATCCTGGTCGCGCTGCTGGCTGGAGCAATCGGCCTGGTATTCGGCATTGCCATGGAGGCGTCGCGCTTCTGCCTGCTCAGTGGCGTGCGCGATCAACTCACGCGGGGCACATCGCCGAAACTTGCCATGTTCGCGCTGGCCGCCGCCGTGGCGGTGCTCGGCGCGCAGGGGCTGCAGCTTGCCGGCTACGTTGATCTGGACGAGTCGATCTATCGCGGCGACACGCTGTCGCTGGGCGGTCTGGTGATCGGCGGATTGCTGTTCGGCGTGGGTGCTGTGCTGACGCGCGGTTGCGTCAGCCGCCTGACGGTGCTTTCGGCGACCGGAAACCTGCGCGCTCTGGTGGTGCTGATGGTGGTTGGTATCACCGCCTACGCGACACTGCGCGGCGTGTTGTATTTCCCGCGCGATCTGTTGCAGTCGGCGACGACCATCGCCGCGCCGCTGGCGACACTCGATGCGGTGTTTGCAAGTGCCGGCTTCGGCGAAACGGTGGCGCGGCTGGCGCCGGCGCTGCCCATCGCGCTGCTGGCGGTGGCCTACACGCTCAACGTGACGCGCAATCCCGGTCACTGGATCGCCGCCATCGTCATCGGCGGTGCGGTTGTCGCCGGCTGGTACGTCACCGGTTACATCGGCGCGGACGACTTCGATCCGCAGCCGGTCGAGAGCCTGACTTTCTCCGCACCTGTCGCCAACAGCCTGCTGTATCTGATGACCTTCACCGGTTCGACGATCAGCTTCGGCGTCGCGCTGTTCGCCGGAACGCTCATCGGCGTCGCGGTCTCGGCCATCGCCGGCGGGCGCATGGTTCCGCAGAGCTTTGAAAGTGCCAGCCAGATGACGCGTTATCTGACCGGCGGCGTGTTGATGGGCTTTGGCAGCGTCGCGGCGCTTGGCTGCACCATCGGCCAGGGACTGTCCGGCGTGTCGACGCTGTCGATCGCCGCCTTCATCGCGCTTGGCTCGATCGTCACCGGCATGGTGCTCGGGCTGAAGCTGGTCGACCGCGTCGCCCGCGACGAGGGGCAGGGCGAGGCCGTTGCGGCTAGCGTTTGAGCTCGCTCATCGCCCGGTCGAGGCCGTCCAGCGTCAGCGGATACATACGATCCGAGAATAGCTGGCGGATCATGGCGATCGACTGGGTGTAGCGCCAGTTGTCCTCGGGCACCGGATTGAGCCAGACCGCGCTTGGGTAGACATCCAGCACGCGGCTCAGCCAGACCTGACCGGCTTCCTCGTTCATGTGCTCCACCGAACCGCCGGGCACCGCCACCTCGTAGGGGCTCATGGACGCGTCGCCGACGAAGATCGCCTTGTAATCGGCTGGGTAGGTGTGCAGCACGTCCCAGGTGTCGATGCGCTCCTGCCAGCGGCGGCGGTTCTCCTTCCACACGCCCTCGTAGAGGCAATTATGGAAGTAGAAATACTCCATGGTCTTGAACTCCATGCGCGCAGCCGAGAACAGCTCCTCCGTCGCCTGGATGTGCCAGTCCATGGACCCGCCCACATCGAAGAACAGCAGCACCTTGATGGCGTTGCGCCGTTCGGGGCGGAAATTCAGATCGAGCCAGCCCTTGCGCGCGGTCTCGCGGATGGTGCCGTCGAGATCGAGTTCTTCCGGAGCGCCGTTGCGCGCGAAACGGCGCAGGCGGCGCAGCGCCATCTTGATGTTGCGGGTGCCCAGTTCGCGGGAATCGTCGAGGTCCTTGAACTCGCGCTTGTCCCAGACCTTCACCGCGCGGAAGTTGCGGTTGCCGTCCTGGCCGATACGGATGCCTTCCGGGTTGTAGCCATAGGCGCCGAAGGGCGAGGTGCCGCCCGTTCCGATCCACTTGGAGCCGCCCTGGTGGCGGCCCTGCTGCTCCTTGAGACGTTCTTTCAGCGTCTCCATCAGCTTGTCCCAGCCGCCGAGCGCCTCGATCTTGGCGCGCTCCTCCTCGCTCAGGTGCAGTTCCGCCATCTTGCGCAGCCACTCTTCGGGGATTTCGGCTTCGATGGCCTCGCTCAGCGCTTCCAGCCCCTTGAAGACGTGGCCGAAGACACGGTCGAACTTGTCGAGATTGCGCTCGTCCTTCACCAGCGCGGCGCGGGAGAGGTAGTAGAATTCCTCGACGCTCTTGTCGGCGAGGTCGGCCTCCATCGCCTCCATCAGCGTGAGGAACTCGCGCAGGGTGACCGGCAGGCCGGCATCCTTCAATTCGGCGAAAAAGGCGGTGAACATCGTGCCGTCAGTCCTGCTTGTCCGCCGATCCGAACGTCGTCAGCTCACCCATGATGTCGGTGAGTGCCGGCGCGCTTCTTTCAAGATGCGGCAGGGGGCGGCAGACGTCCAGCGCCGCCAACCCGATGCGCGCGGTCATCAACCCGTTGACGACGCCTTCGCCGAGGCGCGCGGAGAGCTTCGCGGCCAGCCCGTGGCCGATGAGCTGCTGCACCAGGCTGTCGGTCATGGCGACGCCGCCGGTCAGCGCCAGATGCCCCAACACCATGCGAGCCAGTTTTGCGGTGCCCAGTCCGCCCGGCCGTCCGCCATAGAGCGTGGCGAGGCGGCGGATGAGGCGCAGGGATTCGTAGAAGACATAGACGATGTCGACCAGCGCGCGGGGCGAGATCGCGGTGACGGCGGTGACGCGCTTGGCGGCTCCGAGAATGAGCCCGCGGGCTTCGGCATCCTTGGCCGTGAGCAGGTGGCGCTCGGCGAGTTTCAGCCGATCGCGCCCGTCGATGATGTCGGCGGCGTGGCTGCTGAGCTCCACGCGGCCCTTCGCGGTGGTGGCGTCGCCGCGATAGAGGTTCATCACACGCGCGACGACGCGTTTCGCCGCGCCCATGTCGTCGTTGGCGGCAGCCGTCTCGGCGGCCTCGCGCAGTTCGGTGACGCGGGTGAGGCGGCGGATGCCGATCAGTTCGCGTAGCACGAGCACGAGCAATGCGAGCCCGGTCAGTCCGGCAAGTCCCAGACCAAACCAGCCTAGCCACTGCGCGCGCAGGAACAGCGCTTCCACCAGCTCGGTGACCCACAAGCCCAGCGCGAGCGAGACGAGCGCGCCGAAGGCTACGCCGAACAGACCAGCCCAACGGAAGCCGCGTTTCGCCGGTTCCGGGGCAGGGGCTAGCGCCGTACCGGTCTCGTCGGGCGACAGGTTTTTCTCAAGTTCCGTGTCCGGCGCCACAAGGGCCTTGGGCTTGCTGGTCTTGCCGCGCGACTTTGGAGTAGGTGCCTCCTCGACCAGCACGTCGGGATCGTCGAGGCGGAAGGCTGTCGGTTTCTTGCTCATGCCTGACTTTTGCTCGGCGTGCTTTCCGGGCGGAAAACCGGTGCCCACTTTTCCTGAAAGCGCGCCATTACGCCAACCTATCCGACAGCAAAAACTCAAGCGCCCGGTCGAGCCGGATGTGGGGCAGCACGGGCGGTGTTTCATCGGCCATGACCGGCGGCCGGAATCGCAGGAAACGATACGCGTCCCATTCCTTCGCGGTGATGCCTTTGGGTGCCATCAGTGCTTTCGCCGGATCGGCCAGCGCGGTGCGTGGATCGTCGGGCAGGTCGCCGGGGAACAGCGCGATTTCATCACTGCTGTCATAGGTCTCGCGGCCGACCTTCTGGCCCTTCTCGGGCACGCCGACGATGCAGTCGAGGGTGTCGCGGCCGCGCTTGACGGTCGCCTCCCGGGTGGCGCGCACCGAGGCCAGCGCCACCACATCGGTCTCGGCACCGGCGAAATCGGCTCGCGCGATGGCACGCTCGGAGATATGCGCCAGCAGGTCCTCGAGCCGGTCGTGATTGGCGTGGTGCAGGTGGTCGGCCTTGGTGGCGGCAAAGCAGATGCGGTCGATGCGCCGGCTCAGGATCTGCGACAGCCACGACTTCGCGCCGGGCCGGAAGGCAGCAAGGATGTCGGCGAGCGCGGTCTCCAGATCGGCCAGCGCGGACGGGCCGGCGTTCAGTACCTGCAACAGATCGACCAGCACGATCTGCCGGTCGAGGCGGGCGAAGTGATCGCGGAAGAAGGGGCGCACGACGCTTTGTTTGTAGGCCTCGTAGCGGCGCGCCATCATCGCCTGCAGGCTGCCGCGTTTCGCCGATTGCCAGGCCTCCACGTCAAGGGGCGCGAAGGTCAGCGCCGGGGAACCTTCCAGGTCGCCGGGCATCAGGAAGCGCCCCGGCGGCAGCGCCGACAGCGCGTAGCGTTCGCTGCGGCAGGCGCGCAGGTAGGCGGTGAAGCTGGTGGCCGCCTCGCGCGCCTTCGTTTCATCCTCCGCGCCTGCCGGATCAAGCGTCTCCAGCAGCGCATGAAACGGTTTTGCGAGCTTGGCGCGCGCGCCGGTACGGCTTTGCGCGATGGCGCGCGCCGACCAACCGGCGTAGTCGAGGTCGAGCAAGGAGAGGTCCAGCAGCCATTCGCCGGGATAATCGACGATGTCGAGATTGACCCGGCCGCGGCCGAGATTGCGCCCGATGAAGGTCTCGGACTCGAATTCCAGTGTCACCCGCAATTCGGAAATGTGGCGGGTGGAGTCGGGCCAATGGCGCGTGTCGATGTCGCCACCGCCGGTGAGTGCTGCCAGATGCGCCTCGTAGTCGAAGCGCGGCACGGTGTCGTCGGGCTGGGGGCGCAGGTAGGCGCGCCCTATGCGGCCGGAGGCGTGGGCTGAAAACAGTGGCAGCTTTCCGCCCCGGGTGAGGTTGTGCACCAGCGCCGTGATGAACACCGTCTTGCCGGCCCGCGACAGGCCGGTGACGCCGAGCCGCAGCGTCGGCTCGACCAGGTCCGAGGCGAAGTCGGCGACGTTGAGCGCGGCGAGGCGGGCTTCCTCGGCAATGTCGGAGAGCATTGTCACCCGCGGCGGGACCCGTCCGGCAGGTCGCGCGGCACGATGAAACGGGTGAGCCGCATGCCGCCGGGCTTCAGGTCGCTCCAGCCGCCGGAGCCCCCCTCGAGCACCGCGACGGCGGAGGTCGGGAACTTCACCCGCAGGCGTCGCAGGGCATGGGCATCGGAGCCTTCCCCGGCCAGCAGATCGGCCAGATCCTCCATGGTCGGATTGTGTCCGAACACCGCCAGGACATCGGGCTGCGATCTGTCGATCGTCTCGCCGATCAGGTCGAGGAGATCGCCGTCGTGTGCTTCATACACTTCGCGCGTCATGTCGATGCGCATATCGGCAGCCCATTGCGTCAATGCAAGCGCCAGCGTCTCGCGGGCGCGCCGCGCGGTGGAGCAGATGACGTGATCGGGGATCAGGCCTGCATCGGTCAGCGCATTGGCGACGCGCGGGGCGGCGCGCTGGCCGCGCGGGGCGAGCGGACGGTCGAAGTCGGTCAGGCCGGGACTGTCCCACGCGGATTTGGCGTGGCGAAAGAGGAGCAGGGTGGCCAATCGGGAAACTCCTCGTGGTTGGTTGCCGGTGCGGGTCAGCCACGCTCGCGGCGGGTCATGAAGGCGAGACGCTCGAACAGATGCACGTCCTGTTCGTTCTTCAGCAGTGCCCCGTGCAGCGGGGGGATGAGCTTCTTGGGGTCGCGCTCGCGCAGCACCTGCGGATCGATGTCCTCGGCAACCAGCAGCTTGATCCAGTCGAGCAGCTCCGAGGTGGACGGCTTCTTCTTCAGGCCCGGCACCTCGCGCACCTCGAAGAACAGGCTCAGGGCCTCGTTGAGAAGCCGTCCCTTGAGGCCGGGGAAGTGCACATCGACGATGGCGCGCATGGTCTCGTCGTCGGGGAAACGGATGTAGTGGAAGAAACAGCGGCGCAGGAAGGCGTCCGGCAGTTCCTTCTCGTTGTTCGACGAGATGATGACGATGGGACGCGCCTTGGCGCGCACCGTCTCACCGGTCTCGTAGACGAAGAACTCCATGCGGTCGAGTTCCTGCAGCAGGTCGTTGGGAAACTCGAT
>JANQNT010000005.1 GCA_028279445.1 Tepidamorphaceae bacterium
GCCCCTGGCCCTGGCGGGCGTTCCGGCCTCAAAAGGTCCACCGGACCTTTTGCCGGGCGTGCGCCCGGACCGACCGTCACCGTTAGCGGGGACTTGAAAACCAACAAGGTTTCCTACACCCCGCTGCCTTGTCAGGAATGAAATCCGACACGCGCAGAACGGATAACCCAATCGAGTACGGACCCTAGTTCGCCCGATGTAACGGTGTCGCGCGCTACTGGCCTTCCGGCGCAGGCGCGGCTTCCTCGGCCGGCCCCTCGCCACCACTGCCGGCGGCCTGCTGCTGTTGCTGCTCCTGCAGCCGGCGGCGATTGGCCTCGGCGCGCTGCTTCAGCAGATCGTTGAAAGCCTGGCGCTCCGCCTTGTACTTCTCGATATCGAGCGGCTCGCCGTCGAAGGCGGCGGTGAAGCCCTTCAGGCTCAGGCCAACGCCGCGCCCCTTGCCTTCCGGCAGCGTCGCAACGGCCACGACGAGGTTCGCGCCCTTCTTCATCTGGGTGATGAAGTCATCGTTGACCTGCGCTTCCGCCTGACAGGTATTGGCCATGCAAGTGATGTACTGGCCGGGCAGCGGCTCGTTCTGATCGACCTGGAGGCGGATGCCGGGCGGCAGCAAGAAGCCCTGCGGCACCACGATCAGCATGCGCTTGTCCTTGCCCGGCTCCATGACGATCGTCACCTCGGCGATCGGCACATTGTTGTCGTCGCGCGCCTCCTGGGAGACCAGCACGATCGGGTTGCTCGCATCCTGCGGATTGGGAACGGCAACCTTGCGCCAGCCGCTGGCGACGTCGGCGCCCTGCGGCGGGGCCTCGCCCTCGGCAGCGGCCGGCTGTTCGCCTTCGCTCTGCGCAAGAGCCGGGGCGCCAAGACCGAAGGCCGCAAACAACGTCAGGGCCATTGCGGATCGGCCGGCCCAACGCATGGATTGTCCAAACAACATCGAGGTGACTTCCTTCATGAACGGGATTCGGCCGGATCGTGGGCCGGCTAAGCGAACCGTGTCGGCATTGGTCGCTGACTTGCCAAATTCAGCCGCAAAACTCAACTGCTGCCCGAAACACGGTGAATCCATCGCCGGTTGAAGATTGAAGGCGGACAGCACGCGCTCGATGCGCTCATCGCACCGGCAACCAACCGTATCGTCCGGGAGATGCGCGGAGAATGCGGCAATTCAGTGTCTGCGCCGATGATAGCGTGTGCGGATTCGGCGCGGCGCGCCACTGACCCCAAACCCTCAAAAGCGATAAGATTGCGGTCATGGAGAATCACTTGCTGCTGAAGGCTTGGGCCGCGTGGACGCGGAACATGGTCTTGATCGTCGGGATCGCACTGGCGGGCGTCCTGGCATCGGCCGCAACGCCGGTGCACGGCGAACCGCGCCATGCCATCGCCATGCATGGCGAGCCGGCCTATCCGCCGGATTTTGCGCACGTGGACTACGTCAACCCCGAGGCACCGAAAGGCGGCGGCCTGACGCTCGGCGTCATCGGCGGTTTCGACAGTCTCAACCCGCTGATCGTCAGGGGCGTTTCAGCGAAGGGCATCCGCGAACACACGCTGGAGTCGCTGCTCGGGCGCTCGCTCGACGAACCGTTCACGCTCTACGGCCTGCTGGCCGAGACCGTGGAGACCGATGACACGCGCAACTGGGTCGAGTTCACGCTCAATCCGGCGGCGCGGTTCTCCGACGGCAAGCCGGTGACCGTGGACGATGTGCTGTTCTCCTGGCAGTTGCTGCGCGACAAGGGTCGGCCCAACCACCGCACCTATTACTCCAAGGTGACCACGGCGGAGCGGGTCGGCGAGCGTAGCGTGCGCTTCACGTTCGACGGCAGCGGCGACCGGGAGATCGCGCTGATCATGGGGCTGATGCCGATCGTCGCCAGACACGCCATCGATCCGGAGACGTTCGAGGCCACCACCCTGACGCCGCTGACCGGGTCGGGACCTTATATGGTCAGCGAGGTCGATGCGGGCGGCAAGGTGACCTTCACGCGAAACCCGGACTACTGGGGCAAGGATCTGCCCATCAAGCGCGGCCACGACAATTTCGACACGCTGAGCTACGAGTACTACCGCGACAACAACACGCTGTTCGAAGCCTTCAAGAAGGGGCTCTATGACGCCCGCCCCGAGGACGATCCGACACGCTGGGCGACCGGCTATGACATTCCCGCCGTCAAGGACGGGCGCATCGTGCTGGAGACCTTCGAGACCGGCGTGCCCAAGGGCATGTCCGCGCTGGTGTTCAACACCCGACGGCCGCCCTTCGACGACATTCGCGTGCGCGATGCGCTGATCCGCCTGTTCGACTTCGCATGGATCAACCAGACACTCTATCACGGTCTCTACGCCCGCACGGGCAGCTTCTATCAGGGCTCGGAGCTTTCCGCGCTCGGTGTGCCCGCGTCCGGCGCCGAGAAATCCCTGCTGGCCACCCACGCCAAGGACATCCGCCCCGACCTGCTGGACGGCACCTACGCGCTTCCCGTGACGGACGGTTCGGGGCGCGACCGCAAGGGTCTGCGACAGGCGCTCGCCCTGCTGAAGGACGCCGGCTACGGCCTTGAAGGCGGCACGCTGGTCAATCTGGCCACCGGCGAGCCGTTTGCCTTCGAGATCCTGGTGGCCAACAAGGAACAGGAGCGCCTGGCGCTGTCCTACGGGCGCACGCTCAAGCGCGCCGGGATCGATGTCAGCGTGCGGCTCGTCGATGCAGCGCAGTACGAACGCCGGCGGCTGGTCTACGACTTCGATATGATCCAGAACTTCTGGTACGCCTCGCTGTCGCCGGGCAACGAACAATCGTTCTACTGGGGTTCGGCCGCCGCGAAGACCGACGGCACGCGCAACTATCCCGGCATCGAAAGTCCGGCGGTGGATGCGATGATCAATGCGCTGTTGGCAGCGCGCGAGCGGCCCGACTTCGTCACCGCCGCCCGGGCGCTCGATCGCGCGCTCATCTCCGGCAGCTACGTCATCCCCCTGTTCCATCTGCCCCAGCAGTGGGTGGCGCGACAGTCAACGCTCGGCCGGCCGGAGACCACCTCGCTGTTCGGCTACCAGTTCAACACGTGGTGGGCGGGAGACGCACAGTAGGTCCGCGATGATCCTCGGCGATCCGAAGCGATGGGATGCGTTCGCCGCGCAGGGCGTCTACGGCGAACACACGCTGGACGCGTTGCTGCGCGCTGCCGCTGCGACGACGGGCGAGCAAACCGCGCTGCGCGATGTCACCGGCGACAACCCGCGCACTCTGCGCTGGGCGGAGCTCGACGCGCGCGTCGACCGGCTGGCCAACCATCTGCTCGACATCGGCCTGAAGCCCGACGACCGGGTCATCGTGATGGCGGGCATCGATGCCGACACGCTGACGGCGATCCTGGCGCTGTCACGGGCCGGCATGATCGCGATGCCGCTGGCGCCCGTACTGGGGCCGCGCGATGCGGCGCAACGCGCCGAGCGCACCGGCGCGCGGGCCATCGTGACGCAAGCCCGCACCGGCCCTCAGGCAACCGCGGAGATCGCGGCGCTTGCCGCATTCTCGAGCCCCGGCATCCGCTTCCTGCTCGGCTTCGGGACTGATCTGCCCGACGGCGTCATGCCGCTCGATGCCGTCGTCCCGGCATCAGACGCCGCCGGGCAGAGGCACGACGGAGCGCTGCGCGGCGGACGGGCGGGCGACCATGTCGCGGTCCTGACCTTCGACGGCGCCGGCGACACCGCGGGCATCGTCGCGCGCAATCACGGTCAGCTCATCGCCGCGAGCCTGCCGGTGTCGGCCTGCGCGCGCCTCGACACCGAGAGCGTTCTGGCGACCGCCTTCGCGCCGACATCGCTCGCCGCGATCGCCGGCATCATCGTGCCGTGGCTGACGGCGCGCAGTTGTCTGGTGACCCTGCCGGCCTGGCGTGCTTCCGAGATGATGACGCTCGCCCGCAAGGCCGGCGCCAGCCACCTGGCGCTGCCCGGCACGCTGGCCGAGACGGGGCCGCGCGACGGCATGACCTTGCTGCGCGTCTGGCGGGCGCCCGAACAGGTCGCCGCGCCGCGCGTCCACGCGGTCGATGTGATGGCGCTCGGGGAAGCGGGCATCATGGTGGCGCGCGGACAGGCGGCCGACACCATCCCCGCCGGCGGATTGCGCATTGCCAACGACAAACCGGCCATCCTGGAGCCGCGCCTGCGAGGCGTCGTGCACCGCGCCGGCGAAGCGATGGAACCCGGCAGCCTGCTGCGCGGCCCGCTGGCGGTGCGCGGCCCCGCGACGCCCCTGATGGCCTATCCCGGAGACGAGGCCGGCGCGGCGCGCATGCTCGAAGGCGGCTGTATGCTGACCGGTCTGCGCGCCGAGATCGTTGAGGCCGACGGTCCTGCCATCCGCGTCATCGGCGATGTGGAAACGCGGGCGAGAAGCGGGCCGTTCGCCATCGAGCTCGGCGAGTTGGACGTGCTCTATGCCGGCCTCGGCGAGGTTAGGGATGCCGCCGCCTTCGAGATTCCCCACGCCGTGCTGGGCAGCGTGTTCGGCATGGCCTATTGCGGCGATGCCGAGATCGATCTGGAAGCGATCGTCGCAGAGCTTCAGACGCTGGGCTGCGGCGCGCATCTGCTTCCGGTCGAACTGTATCGCGTGGACCGGGTTCCCCGCGACGCCAAGGGTGGTGTCGATCGCGCCTGGCTGCTCGACGGCCGCAAGGCCGGCTGACCGTCAAGACTGGCGAACCCTAAATCATGTACTCGATCAGCGCGCCGAGCTATGCCGGACCGGCGGCGCCGCTGCGGTTCAATCTCGCTGTAGCGGCCCTCGCCGCAGCGCGCACCACGCCGGACAAGCAGGCCCTGCGCCTGCTGCGCGCAACCGATCCGCAGGCCCCTGCCGAGACGCTGACCTACGGCGCGCTCGATGCGCGCGTGCGCCGGCTCATTGCCGGGTTGAACAAGCTGGACGTGCCCGACGCCGCGCGTATCGCGCTGCGCCTGCCGACCGGTCTCAACTACGCGGTCGCCTTCCTCGCGGTGACCGGCGCCGGTCACGTTGCGCTGCCCTTGTCGCCCCAGCTCACCGGGCGCGAAGTGGAACGCATCGCCGAACTGGCCGGTATCGCGGTGCTCATCCATGACGGCACGCTCGCCTGCGGGAACGCCGTCAACACGACAACCGCGCCTGTGATCGAGGAGCTTGAGAGCCGCAGCGATATCCCCGGCCGCTTCGCCGACACCGCCGCCGACGATCCCGCCTTCATGGTGTTCACCTCCGGCACCGGCGCGGACCCCAAGGGCGTGCTGCACGCCCACCACGCCGTCGTTGGGCGCCGGCCCATGTATGCCGACTGGTACGGCGCATCGTGCAATGACGTGTTCCTGCATACCGGCGCGATGAACTGGACCTATTCGCTGGGAACCGGGCTGATCGATCCGCTTGTGCTGGGCGCCACGGCGACGTTCCTCGATGCCACCCCGGAAGCGGATGCGTGGGGAGCGCTGCTGGCCGCTTCGGGCGCATCGATCCTGGCCTCGGTGCCCGGCCTCTACCGCCAGCTCGTGCACCGCGATGCCGCGCGCCTCTTGCCGGGTGGCTTCCGCCACGCGCTGACGGCCGGCGAGGCGCTGCGCCCTGCCCTGCTCGACGACTGGTCGCGGCTGACCGGGCGGCCGCTGCTGGAGGCCTTCGGCATGAGCGAGATCTCCACCTACATCTCCACCGGACCCGGCATGGTCCAGCGGCCCGGTTCGCCGGGGCGGCCACAACACGGCCGCGCGGTCGCCGTGCTCGATCCGCACGCCGACGCGGCGGTGCCGCTGCCGCATGGAGAGGCCGGCCTGCTGGCCGTGCATCGCGGCGATCCCGGCATGATGCTCGCCTACCTGGACCATCGGCCGGATGCACCGGACGCGTTCCTCGGCGACTGGTTCATCACCGGTGATATCGCGGCGATGGATGCGGACGGCTACGTCTGGCCGCAGGGGCGCGCCGACGATGTCATCAACGCCATGGGCTACCGGGTGTCGCCGGCGGAAGTGGAAGCCGCGCTGACGGCCTGTCCGGGTATCAGCGAGGCGGCGGTCGTCGCCGTTTCGCCGAAAGCTGGCGTATCGATCATCAAGGCCTTCGTGGTCGCCGACAAGGCGCGGCGCGATGCCGGCGGGCAAGCGCTGCTCGACGCGGTCGCCGCAGGCCTTGCCGCCTACAAGCGCCCCCGCGAGATCGCCTTCATCGATGCGCTGCCGCGCACTGCCAATGGCAAGATCCAACGTGCCCGCCTCAGACGCCCGCCCGCACGGTGAGCGTGCTTTCCCCTCGCTACACACGCAATGATAGAAACCGGCGCAACACTTCGCGAATCGCGCCATATTGCGGCACTCGACACTCCCTTTGGAGACGCCGATGCTGCGTGCTGCCCGCATTCTCGTGGTGAGCGAGACGATCAAGGAGGCGAGCGAGACAGCCGACGTGCTGCGCTCGCGCGGATTCGACGTGCGCGCGGCAGCCGGCGACGGCGCGCTTGCCGAACTGCTCGCCTCCCGGCGGCCGGACGTGGTGTTGTTCGACGACACCGGCGCGGTGGCCAACGACAACGTCATGATGCTGGCTGACGCGGTGCGCGAAACGCAGTTGTGGCGGGAACTGCCTTTCATCGTGCTCGGCGAGGACGACGACGGCCCGCCGTCGGGCGATGCCGCACTTCTGGTCGATCACCTCAGCGACAGCGCGCTGCCGGCCGAGCTCGACCATCGCATCCGTGCGGTCGCGCGCTTGTCGGTGATGCGCGCAGAGGTGCGACGGCGCGCCGAAACGCTTCGCCAGCTCGAGCTGCCGGTCAGCTTCGATGTGAAGCCGCCGACATTCGTCAATTCTCCGCGCATCCTGATCATCGGAGCAGGACGCGGTGCGCTGAAAATACAGAACGCTTACGGCGCCAATGCCAGCTTCATCGGCGCGCCGGTCACCAATCTGGCCATCGACATCCTCGAGACCGAGCAGGTCGACGCGGCGGTGATCGATGCCACGGCGCGCCCGGAGACCGCGCAGGACGCGCTGGAGACGCTACGACGCATCGCCACCTGGACGATCCTGCCGGTGGTGGTGATTGTCGACGACGACGCGCGCACCGCCGCGTTCCATGAAGTCGGGGCCGGTGACGTCTGCCGACTGGATAGCTGCAACGAGCGGCTGATGGCGCGGCTGCAACTGCTGATGCGCGAGTACCGCTACGCCCGCAGCATGCAGGCGGTGTTCCGGGACGACCGGCATATTCCCAGTTGTGGCACCAACGGGCTTGCCACGCGCGCGTTCGCCGTGGCGCACCTGATGACCCTGGTCGACAGTTGCGATCGCCAGGGCGATGCGGTTTCGCTGATCGCGGTTGCGGTCGACGATGCCGCGGGTGCCGACAAGGTCGTGAACGCATTCGCCAGCACCTTGACCCGCATGGTGCGCGGCGAGGATATGGGCGCGCGACTCGACGAGCGGCTGTTCCTGCTGTTGCTGCCGGGCACCGACGAGGATGTGGCGCGGGTGGTACGCGACCGTATCGAACGCGTGTTGGGAACGACCGACTTCGGCTTTACCGAGGACGGCATGAACATCACCGCGCAGGTGCGCATGAGTCTTGCGAGCTACCGGGCCGGCGACACCGCCGAGAGCCTTCTTGCGCGCACGCTGGAGGGGCTCGATTGATCGGCCCGCTTGACGCCGCCGGTACGCTCGTCGTTGGCTGAACGGCAATCGCGGCTCGGAACAGTCCCATGACCCCAATGACCATCGACGTCGTCTCCGACGTCATGTGCCCGTGGTGCTATATCGGCAAGCGGCGCCTCGATGCCGCGCTGGCCATGCGCGGCGATATCGCCTTCGACGTGCGCTGGCGTGCCTTCAAGCTGGACCCCACCATCCCCAAAGGGGGTATCGACCGGGAAACCTATCTCTCCAACAAGTTTGGCGGGCCCGAGCGCGCCGCGGGGGTTTACGCGCGCATCGCCGAGGCCGGCGAGGCGGAAGGCCTTGCCTTCAATTTCCCCGCCATCCGCCGCTCCCCCAACACCACCGACGCCCATCGGCTGATCCGCTGGTCCTACGGCCAGAAGGTGCAGGACGCCGTCGTGGAGGGACTGTTCAAGGCGTTCTTCATGGACGGCGCCGATATCGAGGACCACGAGACACTGGGCGACATCGCCGGCGATGCCGGCATGGATGCGGCCCTGGTGCGCGAGGTGCTCGACAGCGATGCCGACGTCGCCACCATCGAGCAGGAACTATCGCTGGCCAAGGAAATGGGCATCGACGGCGTGCCCTGCTTCATCATCGGCGCGCGGGTCGCGGTGATGGGCGCACAGGAGCCCGACGTGCTGCTGTCGGCAATCGAGAAGGCGGAAGCCACCGCGGACCTGGAGCCGGAACGGCCCACCGACTGACACTCGTCAGGACGCACTTTCCGCAATCTGCGCCAGTTGCAGCAGCAGCCGGCGGGTGCCGTTGAGGCGCTCGCGCGCACCGGGCCAGTCACGCTTGAGAACGATGGAATGGTCCGGCCTTATCTTGGCGAGACTGCCCTCGTCGGACACGAAGGCGACAAGGCCGGCGGGATTCTCGAAGCGGTTGCCACGGAACGACAGCACGACGCCCTTGGGCCCGGCCTCCACCTTCTCGACCCCAGCGCGGCGGCACAGCAGCTTGATGCGGACCACCTGGACAAGATCGTCGACCTCTTCCGGCGCGCGGCCGAAGCGGTCGTCCAGCTCGGCGGCGAAACCGTCGATCTCCGCGTCCTCGGTCAGTTGCGACAGCCGGCGATAAAGCTGCAGGCGTACTTCCAGATCGGGCACGTAGCCATCGGGGATCAGCACCGGCACGCCGACGGAGATGTTCGGCGACCACTGATCCTCGTCAAGCTCCACGTCACCGGAGCGAAGCGCGGCGACCGCCTCCTCCAGCATCGACTGGTAGAGCTCGTAACCGACCTCGCGGATATGGCCGGACTGCTCCTCGCCGAGCAGGTTGCCGGCGCCGCGCAGGTCGAGATCGTGGCTCGCCAGCATGAAGCCGGCACCAAGCGTATCGAGCGACTGAAGCACCTTGAGGCGCCGTTCCGCAGGCTCCGTCAGCATGCGGTTGGCGGGCGTTGTGAAGTATGCGAAGGCGCGCACCTTGGACCGCCCCACCCGGCCGCGAAGCTGATAGAGCTGAGCCAGCCCGAACATGTCGGCGCGGTAGACAATGAGCGTATTCGCGGTGGGAATGTCGAGGCCGGATTCCACGATCGCGGTCGACAGCAGCACGTCGTACTTGCCGTCGTAGAAGGCCGACATGACGGTGTCGAGATCGCCCGCCGAGAGCTGGCCGTGCGCCGTCGCGACGCGCAGCTCCGGCACCGTGTCGGAGAGAAATGCCGCGCATTCCTCAATATCGGCGATGCGCGGACAGACGAAAAAGGTCTGGCCGCCGCGATAGCGCTCGCGCAGCAGCGCCTCGCGCAGGATGACCGGATCGAACGGGCTGACATAGGTCCGCACGGCGAGGCGGTCGACCGGCGGCGTGGCGATCATGGACAGATCGCGCAGACCCGTCAGCGCCAGTTGCAGCGTACGCGGGATCGGTGTCGCCGATAGGGTGAGCACGTGCACATCCGCCCGCAATTGCTTGAGGCGTTCCTTGTGCTGCACGCCGAAATGCTGCTCCTCGTCGATGACGAGAAGCCCCAGACCCTTGAATTCAATCGATTTCCCGAGCAGCGCGTGGGTTCCCACCACGATATCGATACTGCCGTCCTTCAGGCCGGCCTTGACCCTGGAAAGCTCTGCTGAACCGACCAGCCGCGAGGCATGCGCAACGTTGAGCGCGAAGCCAGCCATGCGTTCGGTGAAGGTCTTGAAGTGCTGGCGCGCCAGCAGGGTTGTCGGCACCACGACGGCGGCCTGCTTGCCGGCGGCCGCCGCGACAAAGGCGGCGCGTAACGCCACCTCGGTCTTGCCGAAACCCACATCGCCGCAGACCAGCCGGTCCATGGTGCGTCCGCTGGCGATATCCTCCAGCACCGCGTCGATTGCCTGCAACTGGTCGTCGGTCTCCGCGTAGGGGAAGCGGGCGCTGAATTCGTCATAGAGCCCGTCGGCGGGTTCCAGCGCGGGCGCCGTGCGCAACTCCCGCGCGGCGGCAACGTCGATCAGCCGCTTGGCCATCTCGCGGATGCGCTCTTTCAGCCGCGCCTTGCGCGCCTGCCAGGCAACGCCGCCGAGCCGGTCGAGCTGGACGCTCGCCTCCTCCGCCCCATAGCGCGACAGCAGTTCGATGTTCTCCACGGGCAGGAACAGCTTGTCGTCGTTGGCGTAACGCAGCTCGGCGCAATCGTGCGGCGCGCCGGCGGCCGTGATCGTCTGCAGCCCGACGAAGCGGCCGATGCCGTGTTCCACATGCACGACGAAGTCGCCGGGCATCAGGCTGGCGACCTCGGTCAGCGCGTCGGAGGCCTTGCGGGTGCGCTTCTTCGGGCGCGCGTAGCGGTCACCGAGAATGTCCTGCTCGCCGATGATGGCGAAGTTGGGTGTCTCGAAACCGGTCTCGATGCCGAGCACCACCAGCGCCACCTCGCGGGGCTTGAGCGTTGCGATCTCGGCGAAGCTGTCGGCCTCGCGCACCGCCTGCCAGCCGTGGTCGCGCAGCATGTCGCCCATGCGCTGGCGCGCGCCGTCGCTCCAGCAGGCGATGGCACACTTGATGCCCTTGGCCGAAAGCGCGTTCAGATGCGCAACGAGCGCGTCGAAGACGTTGGTGTCCTCGGTCTGGCGTTCGGGTGCGAAGCTGCGTCCGGGGCGCGCGCCGGCATCGACGACGTGGTGCGATCCGCCCTCGGAGGGAGGCGTCTGGAACGGATTGAAGGTCACCGTGCGACGGTCGGCCAGCGCGTCCGCCCAGGCATCGCGGTCCAGATAGAGCGTCTCCGGGGGAAGCGGCTTGTAGGGCGCGGCCTCGAAGGCGCTGCCGGCCTCGAGAGCCGCCACGCGTGCCTCGTAGTGGTCGACGATCTGGTCGTGGCGCTCGCCGAAGGCTTCGCTCACCAGCGGGTCGAAGCAGACAGGCGCGTCGCCGGCATAGTCGAACAGCGTCTCCATGTGTTCATGGAACAGCGGCAGCCAGTGCTCCATACCCTGATGGCGGCGGCCGGCGGATACCGCCTCGTAGACCGGATCGCCCGACGTCGCCGCGCCGAAGCGTGCCCGATAGCCGGTCCGGAACGCGGCCACCGTCTCCTCGTTGAGCAACACCTCGCTGAGCGGCACCAGATTGAGATCGCGCGCCTGATCGGTGCTGCGCTGAGTTTCCGCGTCGAAGTGGCGGATCGTTTCCAGCGTGTCGCCGAAGAAGTCGAGCCGCACCGGCTGGTCGGCACCCGGCGCGAAGAGATCGAGAATTCCGCCGCGCACGGCATACTCGCCCTGCTCGCGCACGGTGCCGGTGCGCAGGAAGCCGTTGGCCTCCAGCCAGCGTACGATCTCCTCCATGTCGGCGATCTGACCGGGCTTGAG
Organism: Tepidamorphaceae bacterium; assembly: GCA_028279445.1. GTDB lineage: Bacteria > Pseudomonadota > Alphaproteobacteria > Rhizobiales > Tepidamorphaceae > JANQNT01. Next base: position 11,527 of record JANQNT010000005.1, read on the forward strand.
ATGCGTCGCCGCACCACGGATGTGATCGCGCGGCGGCATCAACTGCATCGCCGCGCCGACGGTGACCGCGAGAATGACCGGATGCGTATCGGCACGCGGCCCGGCAAGTTCGGCCATGGCGGCGAGGCGCTGCGACAGCACCGCCGGTGATGGCGACACCCGGTCGTAGGGCAGACAGTCCCAGCCCGGCAGCTCGATGACACGCACGTAGGGCGCGAAGAAGCGGACGGCTTCAGCGAAGGCGGCAAGCCTCGGCGCGTCGCGGGCGATGAAGAGCGCATCCGCCGGGCGCGTTGCGTCGGTGGCCATCGCCTGGCTGGCGATGTCGGCGACGAGCAGCGCGTCATGGCCTTCCGGCACGCCGCAGATCACGCTTTCGCCGGGCCCGCCGGGAAGCACCAGCGGGGCGCGATCAGTCATCGCGGTGCGGGCAACGGAGCTCATGATGTTTCCGATCGGCTGAACGCCTGAAGAGCGTGGAAGACCGGCGTATCGAACTCCGTCGGCACCGGTGCCGCCCCGGTGACCCAGTTGAACAGGTCAGTGTCGGGAGCCTCCAGGAGGCGCTCGAAATCGTCCGTATCGCGCGCGTCGAGCCCCGGCAGGCGCGCGTCGGCGAAGCGGCCCATGATCAGGTCCATCTCGCGCGTGCCGCGCCGCCAGGCGCGAAACAGCAGCCGCCGGCGTCGCGGATTAAGCGTTGCGCTGGAGATCGTGGTTCCGGTCATGACTCGTGCGTATGCGCCCCTTTGCAGGATTTCAAAGGGGTCTGACGTATTCTCTGCGGCAAAGAGATATCCACCGGATTGTCCCCACGCCAGCCCCGAATACGCTTTTCTGAAGCCCGCATGGCTGCGTCTTGCTGCGCGCGGCGCTACAACAAATCCCATGCGCCCGACCGTGCTCAACCCGCTGTTCGCCGATGCCTCGACGCTGCCAGGCATCGGAACCAAGACGCTCGATGCGCTCGCCCGCCTCGTGGCGCCGCCCGAGGGCGTATCGCCGCGGGTCATCGATGTGCTGCTGCTGGCGCCGTCCGGCATCATCAATCGCCGCCACCGTCCGACCATCGCGAACGCGGACGTCGGTGCGTTGGCGACGATCCGCCTGACCGTCGACAAGCACCGCCCTTCCCCGCGACACGGGCGCGCGCCCTACCGCGTGCTGTGCCATGACGAGACCGGCAGCCTGACGCTGGTCTTCTTCCACGCCCGCGAGGACTACCTGGCACGCACGCTGCCGGTGGGCGAAGTGCGCTATGTCAGCGGGCGCATCGAGGCCTATGGCGATCAGGTACAGATCGTGCATCCGGACTTCATCGTCGACGAAGAGCAGTTCGCCAAACTCCCTGCCGTCGAGCCGGTCTATCCGCTGACGGCGGGCCTGCGGCGCGCGACGCTGGTCAAGGCAGGCGACGCAGCGCTGACGAACCTGCCCGACCTGCCGGAGTGGCAAGCCCCAAGCGTGCGCGAGAAGATGGACTGGCCCGATTTCTCGACCGCGTTGCGCCGGCTGCACCGCCCCGAGGTGCCGCAGGACGCAGCCCCAGAAGGGCTTGCCTGGCGGCGCGTCGCCTATGACGAATTGCTCGCCGGACAGCTTGCCCTGTCGCTGGTGCGGGCCCGCACGGTGAAGGTGACGGGGATCGCGCGTACAGGCGACGAGGCGCGGCAGCTCGCGATCCGTGATGCCCTGCCCTTCGAACTCACAGGCGCGCAGCAGCGCTCCATCGCGGAGATCGGCGCGGACCTTTCCTCGGCGGAGCGCATGGTGCGGCTGCTGCAAGGCGATGTCGGCAGCGGCAAGACGCTGGTCGCGCTGATGGCCATGGCGCAGGTGGCCGAGAGCGGCGCGCAGTCCGCCCTGATGGCGCCGACGGAAATCCTCGCCCGCCAGCACTTCAGGACGCTGAGCGAACATGCCGGCGCGGCGGGGCTCACCGTCGCGCTGCTGACCGGCAAGGACAGCGCGGCGGAACGGCGACAGTCGCGCGAGGGGCTTCAATCCGGCGACATCGACATCGCCGTGGGCACGCATGCGCTGTTCCAGGGCGATGTCGCCTTCAAGGACCTGGGGCTTGTCGTGGTCGACGAGCAGCACCGTTTCGGCGTGCATCAGCGCCTGGCACTCGCCGGCAAGGGAGAGCGCCCCGACCTTCTGGTCATGACCGCGACGCCGATCCCGCGCACGCTGCTGCTGACGCTCTACGGCGACATGGATGTCTCGCGCATCGACGAGAAGCCTCCGGGACGATCGGAGATCGATACCCGCGCGGTTCCGCTGGAGCGTCTCGACGATGTGGTCGCAGCCATCGGCCGGGCGATCGAGAATGGCGACCGGGTCTACTGGGTCTGTCCGCTGGTGGAGGAAAGCGAGGCGCTCGATGCGGCCGCCGCGCAGGATCGCTACGCGGCGCTCTCGATGGCCTTTCCGGGCAAGGTGTCGCTGGTGCACGGGCGCCAGGACACGAAGGCCAAGCAGGCGGCGCTCGCGGCGTTCCAGGGCGGCGAGACGCCGGTGCTGGTCGCCACGACGGTCATCGAAGTGGGCGTCGATGTGCCGGAAGCAACCGTCATGGTCATCGAGCACGCGGAACGTTTCGGGCTGGCACAGATGCACCAGCTTCGCGGCCGCGTCGGCCGGGGAACCCGGCCGTCCACCTGCCTGCTGCTCTACAAGGCGCCGCTCGGCGAAACGGCGCGCGCGCGCCTCGACATTCTGCGCCAGAGCCAGGACGGCTTCCGCATCGCCGAGGAGGACCTGAAGCTGCGCGGCGGAGGCGACGTGCTCGGCACCCGGCAGAGCGGCATGCCGGGATTCCGCATGGCGCTGCCGGGCGTGCATCTGGACATGATCGAGATGGCGCGTGACGAGGCGCGGCTGACGCTGGAGGCCGACCCGGACCTGACGGGAGAGCGCGGCGAAGCGCTACGCAGCCTGCTCTATCTGTTCGATCGTGACCATGCGGTGCGGCTCATCGCGGCTGGATGACGCGGCGCGAATCGCTTGGAAGTTAAAGCTAAATTGATATCGTTTCGATATCGAAACAATGCCATTCGATATGGTTAACGAAAGGTTTCAGGCGTCTTCCCTTTTGCGCTGGCGACGCTTGTCGACGACCTTCTCGACCATCTGCTTGGCGTCCTTGCCATCGTCGAACGGCGGCACCACGAGGCCTGCCGAGATGGCCAGCTTGGCGGCCTCCTCAACCGACATGTCGAGCAGGATCACGTCTTCCTGCGGCACGAACATCAGGAAGCCCGATGTGGGGTTCGGCACCGTCGGCATGAACACCGTCCACATATCCTCGCCGTCCCCCGCGCGATGCAGGATCTCGCCGCGCGTCGCCGTGGAGATGAAGACGATGACCCAGGCGCCGCGACGGGGAAACTCGAGCAGCCCCACCTTGTCGAAGCTCGACTGCGACTGGTTGAGCGCCGTCTCGAATATCTGCTTCAGGGCCTTGTAGAGCGAGCGTACCAGCGGCATGCGGTCGAGGATGCCCTCGCCGGAACGCACTACCGCCCGGCCGAAGAAGTTAGCCGTCAGCGCGCCCAGCACGGTCAGCAGGAAGATGGCGAACAGCAGCCCGACACCCGGCACCGTGAACGGCAGATAATTGTCGGGGTTGTACTGCGGCGGGATCAGCGGCTTGGCCCAGTTGTCCACCCAGGAGACAAACGCCCAGGTCAGGTAGATGGTGATGCTGATCGGGGCGGCGATGACGATGCCGGTCAGGAAGTAGGTGCGCAGCCGCGAGCCGAAGCCGACCTTCTTGGGCGGCGCCGCAAGCTGGTCGAGGTGCAGCGCCTCGCCCAGTGTCGGCTCATGGTGATCTTCCTGGCCGGACGATTGCGAGTCGCCGTTCGGCCCTGCGGCCTTCTTGTTGGGGTCCGTCTCGTCCATGCCATCCACCATAGCCCACTGCGCCGACTGTGCGATGCGAATTGTGTCCGGCGATCGTTACCGAATTCAGCCACCCGCCTGCGCCAGATAGTCACGCGCCGCCCGTATTCCAGCCAGATCCGTGCAAAAAACGCTCGATTCACCGAACATGCTGACGCACTGTCCCGGGATCGGCGATAACCACACCGATGACGGCCATCCGGCACGCCGTACGACAAGCCTCAAGATTCACGTGACGTCCATGTCAGACGACAATGGTCCTGTACCGACCGTCCCGCGCTGGCAGCGCGCTGCTTATCGCGCGGCGGGCACGGTGTTTGTCGGGATCGGCGCCGTTGGCGCGTTCGTTCCGCTGCTGCCCACGACGATCTTCCTGATCCTGGCGGCGGGATGCTTCGCGCGGTCGTCCCCGAAGCTGGAGGCGCGTCTGCTGGCGCATCCACGTTTCGGCCCGGCGATCCGGAGTTGGCGCGAGCGCCGCGCCATCGCGACCAACGCCAAGGTCGCGGCGATCATCGGCATCGTGCTCGGGGTTGCGATCTTCTGGTTCACGGTGCCGCTGGCATCGCATTGGCGGGCGCTGGCCGCGCTTTGCTGCGCCGGCGTGGCATTCTGGATCGTCACCCGGCCGAAGGCTTGATGTGTTTACTCCGCTCACGGCATTCTTACCGGCCGCTCGGCTTGTCCGAAAACCGGTTCACACCTCACATGACGTGTGTTTCGGACAAGAGGCGTGGAGCGGCGCAACCACGACTGGGAAGCAAACAAGCCGAACGGCAAAGCCAAGAGCCCCTACTCCACCGTCACCGATTTCGCCAGGTTGCGTGGCTGGTCCACGTCCGTGCCCATGAACACGGCCGTGTGGTAGGCGAGCAACTGGATCGGCACCGCATAGACCAGCGGCTGCACGAAGGGGGCCATGTCCGGCATGACGATGAGCTGCGTGGCGTGATCGGCGGCGACCTCGGCGCCGGCCGCATCGGTGATCAGGATGACCTGCCCGCCGCGGGCGGCCACCTCCTGCATGTTCGATGCGGTCTTCTCGAACAGCGCGTCGCTCGGCGCGACAACGACCACCGGCACGTCCTCGTCGATCAGCGCGATCGGCCCGTGCTTGAGTTCGCCGGCGGCATAGCCTTCCGCGTGGATGTAGGAGATTTCCTTCAGCTTCAGCGCCCCCTCCAGCGCCAGCGGAAAACTGAGGCCACGGCCGAGATAAAGCACATCGCGGGCATGGGAGAGGTTCTTGGACATCGCCTCGATCTGAGGCTCGACCTTGAGCGCCTGGGCAGTCAGGCGCGGCACCTCCGTCAGCGCGGCGACCAGATCGCGCTCCTCCTCGGCACTCAACATGCCACGGGCCCGCGCGGCGGCAATCGCCAGCACCGCCAGCACCGCCAACTGGCAGGTGAAGGCCTTGGTGGAGGCGACGCCGATTTCGGGGCCGGCATAGGTCGGCAGGATGGTCTCCGCCTCGCGCGCGATCGTCGACTCGCGCACATTGACGATGGCCAGCGTATGCTGGGCGTGGGCTGCGCAGTAACGCAGGCTCGCCAGCGTGTCGGCGGTCTCGCCCGATTGCGAGATGACGATGGCCAGCCCGCCCTCGGTCAAGGGCGGCTCGCGGTAGCGGAACTCCGACGACACATCGATATCGACCGGCAGCCTGGCGTATTGCTCGAACCAGTACTTGGCCACCAGTCCGGCATAGGACGCGGTGCCGCAGGCGGTGATGGTGATGCGCTCCAGCGCGGCGAAGTCGAACGGCAGGTCCTCCGGCAGTTGCACCGTGCCGGCGGCCATGTCGAGATAGTTGGCGAGCGTGTGGCCGACGACCTCGGGCTGCTCGTAGATTTCCTTGGCCATGAAATGGCGGTGGTTGCCCTTGTCGACCAGAAGCGCCGAGGCGAGCGATGTTTGTACGGGGCGATCGATTTCAGCGCCGCTCTCGTCGCGGATGGTCGCGCCCGCCGAGGTCAGAACCGCCCAATCGCCGTCCTCCAGATAGGTGATGCGGCTGGTGAAGGGAGCGAGCGCGATGGCGTCGGAGCCGAAATACATCTCCCCGTCGCCATGGCCGATGGCCAGCGGGCTGCCCTTTCTGGCGGCGATCAGCAGATCGTCGAAACCCTCGAACAGGAACACCAGTGCGAAGGCACCGTCGAGGCGCGGCAACACAGAGGCGACGGCGTCCTGCGGCGTCGCGCCCTGGTCCATGGCGTGGGCGACCAGTTGCGCCACGACCTCGGTGTCGGTGTCGGTCTCGAAGGTCGCGCCGTTGCCGTTCAGTTCGGCCTTGAGCTCGCGATAGTTCTCGATGATGCCGTTGTGCACCACCGCGACGCGGCCGATGGCGTGCGGATGGGCGTTGGTCTCGGTCGGCGCGCCATGGGTGGCCCAGCGGGTATGGCCGATGCCGATGGTGCCGGCGAGCGGCAACTGGGCCAGACGCTGTTCCAGATTGCGCAGCTTGCCTTCGGCGCGGCGGCGCTCGAGGCGGCCGGCCTCCAGCGTCGCGATGCCGGCGGAATCGTAGCCGCGATACTCAAGCCGGCGCAGCGCGTCGAGCAGACCCGGCGCGGCCGGTTCCTTGCCGATAATACCAACGATCCCGCACATCGTGTTCGGGCCTCCTGAACGTCGAATCAGCTCGGGAATGTGTACCGTCACGCCCGGGCGGGCCAACTGACGATTTGTTGCCAAATCTTACGGCGACGGAGGGCAAAGGTCCCGCGCTACTTACCCTTATCCTTACCGGCGCCGCGCTTGGCCACCCAGCCCGGTACCTCGGTCTGGCGGCCACGGGCGATGGCCAACGCGCCATCGGGCACGTCCTTGGTGATGACGCTGCCGGAACCGACATAGGCGCCTGCGCCGATCCTCACCGGGGCCACCAGCGCGGTGTTGGAGCCGATGAAGGCGTTCGCGCCGATCTCGGTGCGGTGCTTGCGCTCGCCATCGTAGTTGCAGGTGATGGTACCCGCGCCGACATTCGCACCGGCGGCGACACCGGCATCGCCCACATAGGCCAGATGGTTGACCTTGGCGCCTTCGCCGATCTCGGCGTTCTTGATCTCGACGAAGTTGCCGATCCTGACATCTTCGGCGATGTCGGCACCGGGGCGCAGGCGCGCATAGGGACCGATCACCGCGCCAGCGCCAACGTGAGCGGTCTCCAGATGCGAGAAGGCACGGATGCGCGCGCCCTCCTCCACCGTGACGCCCGGCGCGAAGACGACATTGGGCTCCACCACGACGTCGCGACCGAGCTGCGTGTCGTGACTGAGGTGAACCGTTTCGGGATCGATCAGCGTGGCGCCGGCGGCCATCGCCGCGTGGCGAAGCCGCTGCTGACAGACCCGCTCGGCGGCGGCGAGCTGCACGCGGTCGTTGATGCCGCCCACCTCGGTCTCGTCGCCCTCCAGCGCGACCGTCCGCAGGCCCCGCTCGCGGGCGATCTCCACCGCATCGGTCAGGTAGTACTCGCCCTTGGCGTTGTCGTTGCCGATTGTCTCCAGCAGCGAAAGCACGCTCGCGCCGGCAAAGCCCATGACGCCGGAATTGCAGAACGTCACGGCGCGCTCCGCCTCGGTCGCGTCCTTTTCCTCGCGAATGGCGACGAGTTCGCCGCCATCCGTCAGCAACCGGCCATAGCCGGACGGGTCGGCGGCCTGAAAGCCGAGCACGGCGACGGCCGTCCCGTCAGTCACGGCATCGGCGAGTGGTGCGAGCGTCGCGGCGGTGATCAGCGGCGTGTCGCCGAACAGCACCAGCACGCGCTTGTGCTCGGCGCGCACCGCGCCGCGCGCGGCCAGCACCGCGTGCGCCGTGCCGAGGCGCTCGCCCTGCACGAACACCTGCGCGCCGGGCGCGGTCTTGCGCGCGCATTCGGCGACGTTGTCGCCGTCGGGTCCGACCACGACCGCGATGTCGGCGTCGGCTGCCTCCCGGCATGCCGCCAGAACGCATGCCAGCATCGGCCGGCCGGCGAGCGGGTGCAGCACTTTCGGCGTGGCCGAGCGCATCCGGGTGCCCTCGCCCGCGGCGAGTACGATGAACAAGGTGTCGGTCATGTCCGCCATTCAATCCGCGCCGGGTAAAGCAATGGTTGGCGCTAGGCTGTATGCGCTTCGGGGGTGATTGTTACCACTTCGTTAACCGTCACGCACGACACTGTCACGCAACGATTCCGGCGCCACGAAGCAGGCCCCATGAGCGAGACAACCAGCCTCTCCTCCTCCGAACGCGACTCGTCGCGGCCACGTAAGTCCGGCAAGGGTGTCACCGTGCGCAAGCCCAAGATGCGGCGCGGCATGGTGATGACCTGGGCCGCACTGGCCGGTCTTGCCGCCGCCGGTGCGGTTTCGTCGGCGGTGAGCGAGGATGGCAAGGCACGCCTGATGGCGCTGTTCGGCCAGTCTCCGGCGCAGACGATCGCGGCCAACGACGTGCCCGCCGAACGCGTGGTGGCCGGCGACGGCGCTCCGATGGCCACCGGGTCCATCGGCGATGCCACGGCGGTGGACGGACCGCAGCCACTCGATGACGTGATCGCGCTGAAAACGGAAATCGCGCAGTTGCGCTCGGCGCTGCGGCGCGCGCAGATCGAGCGCAACGCATTGCAGCGCCGCCTTGCCATGCTGCAGGAGACGCAAAGCGACCCCGTCGATGAGATGATCACCGGAAGCCTGCCGGACGTCTCCGGCGAACGGCCGGGGATTCCCTCCGGCGGAACCATCGTCGAAACGCCCGAAGCGGCCCGGCCTGCTCCAATCGCGGATGCCATGGACAAGGCGGAGGACGCCATTCGTGATGCCATGACGGTCGCCCTGCAGGCCGACGAGGCGCTGGACCCGACCAGCATCACCATAACGATGTTCGGTATCGAGGTCGGCGCCGGCAAGAGCGTCAGCGACCTGCGCGCACGCTGGGAACGACTGGCCCGTACGCATCCCGACCTGTTGAGCGGTTTCGAGCCAGTGATCAGCCTGCGCGAAAGCAGCACGGGCACCACCTTGCGGCTGCTGGCCGGACCGGTGAGCACGGCAGCCGAGGCGGTTGAAATGTGCACCCGGCTGAGGCTCGACGGCGTCATCTGCACGGCCGTGCCCTATGACGCGACGCGCTTCACCGCGCGCTGACATGCCACGCAGTGGCATGCGGTGAACTCTCCGATTGCCAGTGGTCACACAGATCGAAATACAACTTATAGATTAGTTTTATACCATCAACTATCGCATTGATTGTATTTGTATTTTAGCCGTCCTTGCTTCAAGAACTGTTAAGCAGCCATGCGGCATCATGTGGGCTGGTAGTTTGGTCCTTTCACGACTTTCACGGCACAGAACATGTCGCGAATTCGATCGCAATCGCGCAATCTGCGTGCAGCGGCGCTGGTCATCGAACCGGGGCGCCATCTGCGTCGCCTCGTCGTCTCGATGCTGCGCACCACGGGCATTCAGCAGATCCAGGAGTCGGAATCCCATACCGACACGCTGGATAAGGTCCGGCAATACGCGTTCAAACTGATCGTCATGAATGCGCAGCAAGGGCCGCTTGACTACCGCGAGGTCGTTTCGGACATCCGCCATGCATCAATGGACGGCAAGTGCATTCCGCTGATCCTGTACGGCACCGAGCTGACGCATGGCCAGATCAGCAACGCCCAGCGCGACGGCATCGACCTCATCCTGATGACCCCGTTCTCGGTGGCGACCCTGGTCGATCGCGTCGACCATGTCCTTCACCAGAAGCGCTATTGCCAGTTCTGCCAGCACCACACGATGACCACGGAGTGCTCGGGCCATGGCACCAAGGGCGCACGCGTGGCCAAAAGCGCGTAATTCTCAGCCCGAGGTGTCCTGCTTGTCCGTCTCGGCGTCCGGATCGACGTCGCCGCGGAATACCTGCTCAAGCTCCTCAAGCTGACGCTGCGCGCCGGCGCGGACCTTCTCGAAGTCCATGTAGTGGGCATGGTCCTCCTCCAGGCGCTTCTGGTCGGAGACGCGGAATGTCTCCACGGTGTGGTTGACGTCAGCCTCCGGGAGACCGAGCCCGCGCAGCACCTCACGACCCAGATCCAGCGCCGACAGGAACGTCTCGCGCCGCAGGATGGTGACGCCCAGATCCATCAGTTGATGGGCGTGGCGGCGGTTGCGCGCCCGGGCGTAGATCTCGACATGGGGGAAGTGCCGGCGGACGATCTCCGCAGTCTTGATGGAACGGTCGACATCGGACAGCGTCAGCACGAAGGCGCGCGCCTTGTCCACCTGGGCAGCGCGCAGGATATCGAGGCGGGTGGCATCGCCGAAATAGGCCGTATTGCCGAAGCGCGACACGAAGGCAACTTGCTCCGCCGACCCGTCGAGCGCGGTGAAGGGAATGCCGCGGGCGCGCAGGATGCGCGCGATGATCTGGCCGAAACGCCCGAAGCCGGCGATCACCACATGCCCCTCCTCGTCCGGCATTTCGTCGTAGTCCGGCTCGTCAGCCCTGGTGCGGGCGACGGCAACCTCGTCGGCCAGCAGCAACAGCGGCGTGCACAGCATCGACAAGGTCACGACGACGCTCAGGAACTCGGTCAGCTCGCGCTGCAACAACCCGACGCCGAGTGCCGCGCCGAACAGCACGAAGGCGAACTCGCCGCCCTGCGGGATCGACAGCGCAAAACGCCGTGCCGACGCCGGTTTGAGACCGTGCATGCGGCCAAGCACCAGCAGAATGACACCCTTCACGGCCAGCAGAACGATCACCGCGGCGGCAATGCGCAGCGGTTCGTCGATCAGCAGGTGCAGGTTCAGCCCCATGCCCACGGCGGTGAAGAACAGTCCCAGCAGCAGGCCCTCGAAGGGGGCGATGTCGGCCTCGATCTGATGGCGGTACGGGGATTCGGCGAGCAGCGCGCCGGCCAGGAACGCGCCAAGCGCCGCAGACAGACCGACCGCCTCCATCAGCAGCACGATGCCGATCAGCGTCAGCAGCGCGCTCGCCGTGGTCGCCTCGCGCACGCCGGTCGAGGCAACCAGCCGATACAGGCCCGACAACAGGTAGCGCCCCACCAGCACCACCAGCAGGATTGCGGAGACAGCCATGACGACGGCGCCGAACGAGAAGCCGCCGCCGGTATCGTCGCGGCCGGCGCCGAAGGCACCGAGGAAGGGGACGATGGCGATCAGAAGGATCGCCACGATGTCCTGGAACAGCAGCACGGCGAGAGCTGGCCGGCCATGGCGGGTGTTGAGTTCGCCCTTCTCTTCCAGCACCTGCAGCACGAAGGCGGTCGACGACAGCGCCAGCGCCAAGCCGACGAAGGCCGCCTGTAGCAAGCTGGCGCCCAGCATCATGATCAGCGGCGTGATGACCAGTGCGCTGATCAGCACCTGCATGGCGCCAAGCCCGAAGATCGATGAACGCAGGGCCCACAGCCGTTGCGGACGCAGTTCCAGACCGATCAGGAACAGCAGCATCGCCACGCCGTATTCGGCGAAGTGCAGGATTTCCTCGACCTGATAGACGGCGTAGACAAAGCCGAGACCGAAGGGGCCGATCAGCACGCCGGCGGCCAGATAGCCGAGCACGGAAGAGATCTGCAGGCGCTTGGCCAGCGGCGCGGCGATCGCCGCAGCGGCGAGAAAAACCGCAGCCTGTATGAGAAACGAGCCGGACAATCAGCCTCTCCGTCTATCGACGATTCAAGTGGCGCATGGCGTGCTCACGACACCATCGAGAATCCCCATTAGCATATGAGAATAATGCCAACATGGCGCTTTGGAAAAAGCCGATGAACAGCGGTCAGTTCGAAGAGCGCGGCTGGTGCCATATCCCTCATGACCCGTTGCTTGCGGACTGGGTCGCGCAGGTGCTACCGGTTGCCCGCGCGGCGGTCGCCGACCCGGCGCACGCGCACTGGCTGCGCTATGGCGGTACCTGGTTTGCCGGGGTCAACGTGCTCGATCCGGCGCAAGCACCCGGAGGCCCTCCAGAAACGAGCATCGCTACTCGGGCGGTGCGCGACCAGATCGGACTACCCAGTGCCGGCTGGGGGCCAGGTCAGGTTTCGGTTTGCTATCCAGGCTATCCGCAGCCGATGGATGGCGAGAGCGAGGTGGCACACCGGTTTCGCGTGCGTCGCGATGCGGCTCATGTGGACGGGCTCAAGGGAGAAGGACCGGAAAAGCGGCGCTTCCTGCGCGAGCACCATGCCTTCCTGCTCGGCATTCCCCTCGTCGTCGCGGATTCTGACGCCAGCCCGTTCGTCGTCTGGGAAGGCTCGCACGAGGTGTTTCGCGCCGCTTTCGCGACGCTGCTGGCCGGCCTGCCAGCCGCCAAGTGGGGCAATGTCGATCTGACGGATGTCTACAAGCAGACTCGCACGCGCATCTTCGAGACCTGCCGGCGCGTGCCGCTGACGGCCAGACCCGGCGAAGCCTATCTGGTGCATCGCCTGGCGCTGCACGGCATGGCGCCCTGGGCGCAAGGTGCGCACGCGGGACCTGACGGACGCATGATCGCCTATTTCCGCCCCGAGCTCGACGACCCGGCCGACTGGCTTTCGGCGCCCTAGGCGGGCGGGCAGCGCGGGAAACGGCGAACGCTTTGGGGCTGGACACTCGCGACACAAGTTTTCATTGTCAGCAGGCGGGCAATCACCGCGGAACAACGTTTTCGCGGCCGTTTCGTGTTGCCGCCGGGGCACGGCGGACACACGTCACGAGGGAACACGGGGCGACTGCTGCACAGCCGATGACGCATCCAAGTCAATCTGTGGTGCCGCGCGGTCCGGATTCGTGGCGGTCATGATCGGCGTTGAGAACGTCTCCATGCACTTCGGCGGCCTGAAGGCCGTCGACAATGCCAACCTGCGAGTCGAACGCGGGTCGATCACCGGGCTGATCGGGCCCAACGGTGCCGGCAAGACGACGCTGTTCAACGTCGTCGCCGGGCTTTTCACCCCGACGGGCGGCACCATCACGCTGGACGGGGAAGACATCACCGGGCTGAAGCCGCATCAGTTGTTCGCGCGCGGGCTCCTGCGCACCTTCCAGATCGCCCACGAGTTCTCCTCCATGACGGTGCTGGAGAACCTGATGATGGTGCCCGACGGGCAGCTCGGAGAGACACTCGTCAACACCTGGTTCAGGCGGGGTTCGATCCGCGAACAGGAGCGCCGCATCCGCGAGCGGGCGGACTCCGTGGTCGAGTTCCTCAACATCGCCCACCTCGCACATGAACGCGCCGGCAACCTCTCCGGCGGTCAGAAGAAGCTGCTCGAACTCGGCCGCACCATGATGGTCGACGCGAAGGTGGTGCTGCTCGACGAGGTCGGCGCCGGGGTCAACCGGACGTTGCTCGGCGAGATCGGCGACGCCATCCTGCGCCTGCGCGACGAGCACGGTTACACCTTCTGCATGATCGAGCACGACATGGATTTCATCGCGCGGCTCTGCGATCCGGTGATCGTCATGGCGGAAGGCGCGGTGCTGACGGTGGGCACGGCCGACGAGGTCCGGGAAAACGAGGAGGTCATCGAGGCCTATCTCGGCCGTGGCCTGAAGAACCGGCCGCCGGAGGCGGCCCAAGCATGACGTGTCAGGCATGACCTACCTCGTCGGCGAAGACCTGACCGGTGGCTATGGCGGCGCCGACATCCTGCACAACTGCACCATTGGCGTCGACAAGGGCGAGATCTCGGTGATCGTCGGGCCCAACGGTGCGGGAAAGTCCACCGCCATGAAGGCGATGCTCGGCATGCTCACGCTGCGCGAAGGGCATGTGACGATCGATGGCCGCGACATCACCGATCTGGCGCCCCAGGCCCGCGTGGCCGAGGGTATGGCCTTCGTACCGCAGACCGAGAACATCTTCACCTCGCTGAGCGTCGAGGAGAACCTGGAGATGGGGGCGTTCCTGCGCGAGGACGATATCGAGGAGACCAAGCAACAGGTCTTCGAGCTGTTTCCGATCCTGCACGAGAAGCGCGCGCAGCTCGCCGGCGAGTTGTCCGGCGGCCAGCGCCAGCAGGTCGCGGTCGGGCGGGCCTTGATGACCCGTCCCAGCGTGCTGATGCTCGATGAGCCGACCGCCGGCGTCTCGCCCATCGTGATGGACGAGTTGTTCGACCGTATCCTCGAGATTCGCCAGACCGGCGTCGCGGTGCTGATGGTCGAGCAGAACGCGCGCCAGGCGCTGGCCATCGCCGACAAGGGCTACGTGCTGGTCGGCGGCGCCAACAGGTTTACCGGCAGCGGCAAGGAACTGCTCGCCGACCCGGTCGTGCGTAAGTCGTTTCTTGGGGGTTAGAGCCTGTCTTGCTTTGATTGGAGCGATTTGATGGATGAGATTTTGCGTGCCCCACAAGCAAACACCGCAGCGCGATGCAGCGCATCGGGCGAGGATTTTTGCGCCGTGGAGCGCGGAAAAAATCGCCAAGTCGGAGGTGGTAGTAGATTGATGAAAAACGACTATTCGCAATCGTCTGAGCTTGTTCTTTTCCGCCCCGGACGGCGTTGCGCGAAGCTAGCGGTGATGACACCGCGTCGCGTCACGCGCCTTGCCGGGACGAAAAACTCCGGCGCTCAAACGATTCAATCCAAGCAAGACAGGCTCTAGGCGACTGTGGACCTGCTCAACGCCATCGTGCTGTTTTCCAACTTCGTCGTGCTGCCGGGCCTCGCCTACGGTTCGCAGCTCGCGCTGGGCGCGCTCGGCGTCACGCTGGTGTTCGGCATCCTGCGCTTCGCCAACTTCGCCCATGGCGACATGATGGCCTTCGGCACCATGGTGACGATCCTGGTCACCTGGTGGCTGCAATCGGCCGGAATCGGGCTTGGCGTCTTGCCGACGGCGCTGCTGGCCCTGCCCTTCGGCATCGCCTTCGCGGCGCTGTTTGCCCTGGCGACCGACCGGCTGGTCTATCGCTATTACCGCAAGGTGCGGGCCTCGCCGGGCGTCTTCGTGATGGCTTCCATCGGCGTGATGTTCATCATGAACGGCATCGTACGGCTGGTCATCGGGCCGGAGGACCAGCGCTTTGGTGACGGCGAGCGCTTCATCATCCGCGCCCGCGAGTTCCGCGAGATCACCGGTCTCGACGAGGGCCTGGCGATCCGCACCTCACAGGCGCTGACCATCGTGCTGGCGATCATTCTCGTCGCGGCGCTGTTCTGGTTCCTGCAGAAGACCAAGACCGGAACGTCCATGCGGGCCTTTTCCGACAACGCCAATCTGGCGCTGCTGTCGGGCATCGATCCCGAAAGGGTGGTGCGCATCACCTGGCTGATCGCGGCGGCACTGGCCACCATTGCCGGCGCGCTCTACGGCCTCGACAAGAGCTTCAAGCCGTTCACCTATTTCCAGCTTCTGCTGCCGATCTTCGCGGCGGCCATCGTCGGCGGCATCGGCCAGCCGGTCGGCGCCATCGTCGGCGGTTACATCGTCGCCTTCTCCGAGGTGACGATCACCTATGCCTACAAGAAACTGCTGGCCTATCTGCTGCCCGAGGGGCTGGAGCCGGACGGGCTGATGCAGTTCCTGTCGACCGACTACAAGTTCGCGGTCTCCTTCATCATCCTGGTCATCGTGCTGCTGGTGCGCCCGACCGGCATCTTCCGGGGGAAGGTGATATGAGCGCCGGGCTCAGTGTCGCGACCGTGCGTACGCTGCTGGCCTACGCGGTGATGGCCGTGCTGCTGATTCTGGTGGGCTTCGGCCAGTCGTGGTCGCTCGCGCTCGCCATCCTCAATCTGTGCCTGATCTCGGCGGTCATGTCGCTCGGCGTCAATCTGCAATGGGGCTACGCCGGCATCTTCAATGTCGGCATCATGGGCTTTGCAGCACTCGGCGGTGTCGCCGCGGTACTGGTGTCGAGCGAGCCGGTCGCGGACGCCTGGGCAGCCGGCGGCGCCGACATGGCGCTTGCAGCACTCGCCGCCCTCGTCGTCTGCGGGCTGCTGGCCATCGTGTATCGCCGCTTCCACAAGGGGCCGCTGCGCGCCATCGTCATGAGCGCCGTCATCGTGGTCGGCTACGTCGCGGTGCGGCTGTTCTACGATCCCGCCGTCGCGGCGATCGAATCCGTCAATCCCGCCAAGACCGGATATCTCGGCGGCCTCGGCCTGCCGATCCTTGTTTCCTGGCTGGTCGGCGGCCTGTTCGCCGGCGGTGCTGCTTGGGTCGTCGGCAAGATCGCGCTTGGCCTGCGCGCCGACTATCTCGCCATCGCGACGCTCGGCATCTCCGAAATCATCGTCGCCGTGCTGAAGAACGAGGACTGGCTGACCCGCGGCGTCAAGAACGTCACCGGTCTGCCTCGGCCGGTCCCCTACGAGATCGATCTGCAATCGAGTCCGGGGTTCATCGCCTGGGTGGAGCGATGGCATTCGGACGCGTTGGCCGGGCTGTCGGGAGAGACACGCGAGGCAGCACTCCAACTGATGGTGATCGATGCGGCCGGCGTGATTGTGAAGCTCAGCTATGCCGGCCTGTTCGCAACGGTGTTGGTGATCATCCTGACGCTGCTGGTGCTGGCGCTGAAATCGCCCTGGGGGCGCATGGTGCGCGCCATCCGCGACAACGAGACCGCCGCCGCCGCGATGGGCAAGGACGTCACCATGCGCCATCTGCAGATTTTCGTGCTGGGCTCGGCGATCGTCGGCGTGGCCGGCGCGATGCTGACCACGCTCGACGGTCAGTTCACGCCAGGCACCTACAACCCGCTGCGCTTCACGTTCCTGATCATGGTCATGGTGATCGTCGGCGGGTCCGGCAACAATCTCGGTGCCGTGCTGGGAGGGTTCCTGATCTGGTTCGTCTGGATCCAGGCGGAACCGGCCGGCACTTGGCTGATGAACCTGATCACCGCCAGCATGGACGAAAGCAACACGATCCGGGCGCATCTGCTCGACAGTGCCCAGCACATGCGTGTCATCCTGATGGGCGCGGTGCTGCTGACGGTGTTGCGCTTCAGCCCCGGCGGCATCCTGCCCGAACGCCGGGAAACCGCCTGATCGGCGCCCCAGACCTGTCTGGCGGTATCGGAACACTTGAGTTCGAGGGGGTTTTTGCCCGAAGCTGGTGCCACGACACTTGGTGTCAGGACACTTGATGTCGGGACACCGGATTGACGTGAAAAGCACGAAGTAACGACATGGGAGTGCAGCTATGAAGAAGTTCCTGCTCGCGACGACGTTTCTTACCGGCATGACCGGCGCTGTCCTGGCGGACGGCCACGAGATCAAGGCCGGCGTGATCCTGGGCTTCACCGGGCCCATCGAATCGCTGACGCCGGCCATGGCCGATTCAGCGGAACTCGCCTGGAAGGAAGCCTCCAACTCCGGCGCGCTGCTGGGCGGCAAGACGATCGTCCCGATCCGCGCCGATTCCACCTGCAACGATTCCGCCGCCGCCACCGCGGCCGCCGAGCGCCTCGTCACCTCCGACAAGGTCGTCGCCATCTACGGCGCCGACTGCTCGGGCGTCACCACGGCGGTCGCCAACAGCGTCGGCGTTCCCAATGGTGTGGTGATGGTGTCGCCATCGGCGACATCCCCCGCCCTGTCGACGATCGAGGACAACGGCTACTTCTTCCGCACCGCGCCGTCGGATGCCCGTCAGGGCCAGGTGCTGGCGGAGATCGTCAAGGGCCGCGGCATCAGCGAGGTCGCCATCACCTTCACCAACAACGACTACGGCAAGGGTCTGGCGGATTCGTTCTCCACCGCGTTCGAGGGTGCCGGCGGGAAGGTGCTGATCACCGCCGCGCATGAAGACGGCAAGGCCGACTATTCCGCCGAGGTCGGCGCCCTGTCGGCATCGGGCGCAAAGGTGCTCGTCGTGTTCGGCTATCTCGATCAGGGCGGCCGCGGCATCGTTCAGGCCTCGCTCGACAGCGGCGCCTTCGACAGCTTCATCTTCGCCGACGGCATGATCGGTCAGTCCCTGGTGGATGCCTTCGGCGAGGATCTGGTCGGCTCCTTCGGCACCGCGCCCGGCGGTGAAGGCGACGGCGCGGCCAGGTTCCTCGAGCTGGCCAAGGCGGCCGGCTTCGATGGCGATGGCCCGTTCCGGCCGGAATCCTACGACGCCGCCGCGCTGATCGCGCTGGCCATGCAGGCGGCAGGGTCTTCGGACCGCGCCGCCATCCAGGCGAAGATGATGGAGGTGGCCAACGCGCCGGGCGAGAAGATCATGGCCGGCGAGATCGGCAAGGCGCTGAAGATCCTCGCGGACGGTGGCGATATCGACTATGTCGGCGCCACCAATGTCGAGTTCAACGACGTCGGAGAAGTCTTTGGCAGCTATAAGGAACTTGAGGTCAAGGGCGGCAAGTTCGAGACCATCAAGGTGCACTGACGCCCGGTCTCGCTGGCCTGTGGTCGCGGGTGACCATCGCGCCGGTAACAACATGAGTTCGATGGCGGGCGCCGCAGGGTGTCCGTCACCGGCCTATATGTATAGGTCGACGCACCTGCTGCCCTGACGCCTCACGAAACGCTGGGCCGGGCGGCGATTTCTTCATGAGACGGGAGTGACAGCATGTACACGTCCATCCTGGTTCCCATCGACCTCGCCGATCCGGAGCGGGGCAAATCGGCGATCGAGCTTGCCATGAACATCGCGGCGGACGGCGCGAAGATCAGGCTTGTCAGCGTGATCGAGGACATTCCAGCCTTCGTGGCGGTCGAACTGTCGGATTCGGTCAGCGGCAAGATCCGCGACAACGCGGAAGCACAGTTGCGGGGACTGGCGGTCGCAGCCGGTCTGAAACCGGGCGATGCAGAGGTGCGCACGGGCACGGCCGCCTCCGGGATACTGACCGCCGCGGAGTCCATGGAGGCCGACCTCATTGTGGTCGGCTCGCACAAACCCGCGCTACAGGACTATCTGCTCGGATCGACCGCCGGACGCATCGTGCGGCATGCAACATGTGCGGTGCTGGTCACCCGCTGACCTGACCGTAGCGCGCCTGTCGGCGATCGCGCACATCTTGCTGGCCAAACGAAGGGCTGGCGACCCCGGCAGGATTCGAACCTGCGATATTCAGATTATAAATCTGATGTCCTATCCAACTGAGCTACAGGGCCGGCGCGCGCCTTCTTCGCCGCCGTGAGAGCACACATACGCCGCATTCAAGATACACGTTTAACGTGTATAAATAGAATTTATTAACCATAAAAGTGTAGTGATTCCGGCCACGATGTCCGCTTTCGGGGTCCGGAATGCACCAAGCTTTTGCACTGGTCGAACAACCGCAACCAGAGCCCCAACCAAGAGGCAGCCAGTCGCTCAAGCGCCGTACCGGCTACGACATGCCAGCGCCGGTTGCCCGACTGGTCTCCTTGACCGGTTCGGTATCGCCGGCGGCTCTTTCGCAAGCCTTTCGGAAGACGGTCCGAACGGCCTCGGCCACGGTGGTGGCGGTTCCCGTGGTGGTGGCGACTGTCGGCGGGGCACACGCACAAGGCTGTGTCCTGAATGCCGGGACATATGAATGTTCAAGCGCGATCACGACGGACCAGTTTCTCTACTCCTCCGATCCGGGTGTCCTGCTCGATGTCCAAATGCAGCCCGGTTCCAGCATCGACGCAGCAAGCGCCCTGCAACTGAACAGCAATGGCGGTATCCGCGTTCAGCAACCGGCCTCCAGCGCGATCATCGGAACCAATTTTGCCATCACCGTCGTCAATGGTTCTGGCTTTTTCGGCTCGGCCTACGGTGGCGCGGGCAATATCGAGATCACAACGGAAGGCATTATAACCAGCACCGGCACCGGCAATGCCGCGATTTTCGCATTCGGCCAAGCCGACAACGAGCATATCATCATCCGGACGCAGGCGGTGACAGGACGTCATTTCGGGATCTGGGCCGAGAATTTCGGCCTGGGCGATATCCGGATCACGGCACAAGATGACGTGACCGGCACCGACAGAACCGGCCTCCATGCGTTTCACCTTGGTCAAGGCGACGTCATCATCCAGACACGGGCGGTGACCGGAGGCGACTACGGAATCCACGCGGGAAACTACGCCTCGGGCGATCTATCGGTCGCCGCACACGGGGCCGTGACCGGCACCGATGGCTACGGAATGGACGTGGCCTCCGAACAGGGCGAAGTGTTCCTTACCATCTCCGACCTTGTCACCGGCGGCAATGGAACGGCCATCCGGTCGGTGACGCGCGGCCCCGCCGGGCTGGTCAGGCTGGAGTTGCAGCCCGGCGCAGGGACAATCGGCGAGACCGAATTGCGGGACAATATCTCCGGGCCACCTGCCCTGCGCACGGACGGACGCCTGGTGTTCGGCGGCGATGACACGAGCCGGAACGGCGCGTTCGACCTGGCCCTGTGGGACGATGGCACGGGGGCACCCGACCAGGCGGGCAACGAATTCTTCGGCTTTGCTCCCATCCTGCTGAAAGAGGATGTCTCGACCTTCGTGATCACCGACAGCACTGGTGCAGGCGGGGTCTCGACGGCGCTCAGCTTTGACGAAGCGACCGTCACCGGCGGCACGCTGGCGCTCGACCGGGGCGGCTTCGATGACATCACGCTCAGCATGAACGGCACGCCCTTCGAGATTCAGGCGGGCGGCGCGCTTGCGGTTCATGACGGCACCAATCTTGGAACCGGTGTCGGCGTTATCGGTGGTGATCTGAACAACTATGGCACCGTTGACCTGTCCGGCTTTGACACCGGTGCAGGCACCATGCTGACCGTCACGGGCGGTTACGTTGCCGGCTCGTCGCTCATTCTGGATGTGTTTCTTGGTGACGACAGCTCACCGACCGACAGGCTGGTCGTGGGCGGCGATACGGCAGGCACGACGGACGTGTTCTTCAACGTCACCGGCGGCACTGGCGCTCAGACCGACGACGGCATTCTGGTCATTGATGTGGATGAGACATCCAGTTCGGACGGCGTGTTCGTTCTGGCCAATCCGGATGCGACCATTGACGGCATTGGCGGCGTGCTGATCGCGGGCGCTTATGGTTACAGGCTTGCGCGCGGCGATGGCGAGGGGGGTGACAGTTCGCAGGATTGGTTCCTCAAATCCATACTCCTTGACAAGACGCGGATCTACCAGCCCGCAGCGCCGGTCCATGAAGCATTGCCGGCGGCCATGGCGGCACTGAACGGCCTGCCGACCCTGCGGCAACGCATCGGCAATCGCCATCGGCATGCCGATGAGATGGCAATACTGGTGCCCTATGCCGATCAGACACCCACTCCTGATACGTCAAGGCCCGCCCCCGAGGAGAGCCCCATCTGGATGCGCATCGAGGCCTCCCATAGGGCTGTGCGGCCTGAGGTGTCGACGTCATGGGCGCGTTATGATGTCGATACATGGCAATTGCGCGCAGGGCTGGATGCCATGATCACGGATGGTCGTGCGGGCCGTGTGTTCGCCGGGCTGAACGTCGCCTACGGTACCTCCCGCCTCGATCTCTCGTCGATCTCCGGTGGCGGTGAGATCAACACGACCGGCTATACACTCGGCGGCACGCTGACCTGGCATGGTCCCGATGGCCTTTATGTCGACGCGCAGGCACACTATTCGCTGTTTGAAAGCGATCTGAACGTCGATGTTCTCGGCGCTCTTGCCGGCGACGTCGATGGTGATGGCTATGCGTTCGGGCTGGAAGCGGGCAAACGGATAACATACTCGTCGGCGCTGACTTTCATCCCGCAGGCGCAACTGGTCTACGCGTCCGTGGACTTCGAGAGTTTCACCGGCCCCAATGGCGAAATTGTCTCCATGGACGATGGCGACAGCCTTGTGGCCCGCCTGGGTCTGGCGGTCGAGCATATGTCAAGCTGGCAAGCCGAAAACGGGACACTGAGCCGGGCGCGTGTCTATGGCATTGCCAACCTCAGTTACGCGTTCGTGGACGCCACGTCAGTTGACGTTTCCGGCGCTTTGCTGCGCTCTGAACCCGATGCTCTGAACGGCGATATCGGCGTTGGCGGCAGCTACAACTGGAACGACGACAGATACGCGCTGTATGGCGAGGCGTCCTTTGGCAGCAGCCTGTCCGATCCCGGCGACAGCTACGCCTTCAGGTTCAATGCGGGCTTGCGCATCCACTGGTAACGGGCGCTAGAGCAACCTGCGCCCTGAACGGCGCAGACAAGTTGCTCTAACACTTTGGAATCGAGCATCTTTCTGTGTTTTGATTGAGTCAATCAAAACACAGGATGCTCTAGGTGTTTGATCTCGGCCCATCGTGGCGCAGTCTCATTCCGTGGATGGAAGCGCGCCCCACGGAGCAGGTTCTTCACCGAAACGCCAATGCGCACCAATGCCGGCGCAAATGGCGTAGAAAAATAAGACCAAAAAGAGACCAAGACGCCGAGCTTTACCCCATAACTATCTGAAATAATTGGCGACCCCGGCAGGATTCGAACCTGCGACCCTCAGATTAGGAATCTGATGCTCTATCCAACTGAGCTACGGGGCCGGCGCGCCGACCCTTTTAGCAGATGCCGACGCCAGGACGTAGTCCCGACATCTGTCGTGACGGCGGTGGATAAAGCAGCATTCGCGCAGTCCGAAACAGCCCGTCTCATACATTCCTGAATATGAAGCGTGTCAAAAGCGTCAGGTTTCTGCTCGGAAACCCGATCGGCGGAAAACGCGACATTCTCTCCGCTACGAAGCGCTTTTCGAGCTCCGAAATGACGGTATCGCAGAAATTCGGATGCTCCCAGCAGATGATTTTGTCGTAGTCGATATCGGTGTTGGCATGCACCCATCGGCGCGAACTCAAAAAACGCCCGAGACCCCAGGCAAGGCCACCCTCATTGGGTATTGCGCCAACAATCCGCCCTCCGGGTTTGAGCAGTCTGGCATATTCATCAAGGTAATCTGCGAGCGGATGAAGATGCTCAAAGGAGTAGAAGCTCAACAGTAGATCGATGCTCTCATCCCGTAACGGAAGCTGATGCTCATCCGGGTTCACGATAATCTCGGTAAAGGGACACCGGGCGCGCTCCCTGGACGCTGCGAGAAATTCAGCCTTGGTGTCGATCGCTGTGAAATTCGCAGGTGTCCCCTTCCAGAAACCGCGATGAGGTAGTGTGCCCGGCCCGATTTCGCACACATCGAGACCATCGAGCGAAATGTCACGCAGGACACTGTATCCCGCGTCGTTGACCACACGGCCAACTCCCCTTTTCTGGGTCGTTTGATAGAAGTTGAGGTACTCGCGTTGCCAGCGCGTCCAATCGGAATCGTGCGGATCAGGTCGCAATCCGTACTTTTGCCGGTCCCCAAAAAGAGGGGTCGCAAGTTTGCGAGGCAAGAGGCGCGCTGCTAACGTCATAACCGCTGGTCACCCTACGCCAAGCTACAAAGCGTCTTTCACCGTTGATTTCAGGAGACGGCGTATCGATCGGCTATGTACTGACGACAAATTCGGACCATCAAGGTCGTGCTGACACCAATATTACCGACGGCTCGCTTTCAGTTCCGCATTGTATGGATGCCACTCGGCGGCCCGTCCATGAAACCTCTAGGTGGGTTTTCGTCAGATTCGCGGCCACTTTCGACCATACCAGTTGAGTGAACGAACGTGCCACATTCGTTACCCACGGTCGATAAGACCCTCGAAGATGTGCGCGATTTCTGGGACAAAGCACCGCTCTGGACAGGCGAGTCCGATTTCCCTCCCGGCACGATGGCGTTTTTCGAAGAACATCGCGCCACGGTGATACGAGATTGCTATGGCGGTGTAATGGATGAGGGCATCTTTCCAGACATCGCCAAGGATGCCAGGATTCTCGACCTTGGCTGCGGAATTGGCTTTTGGTTGGTGGAGTTTTGCGATCGTGGCTATACGAATATGTACGGTGCCGATCTTTCATCAAATTCACTGAAAATTGCGCGGCAACGCTGCCAGTCCTACGGGCTAGAGGTCGATCTCTCCGAGCAAAATGCTGAAGCGACCAGCTTTCAGAGCGCCTGGTTTGACCATGTGAACTGCCAAGGTGTCGTCCACCATACACCCGACCCGTCTAAAGCAATCAGTGAGATCAGCCGCATCTTGAAGCCCGGCGGGACAGCCTCAATTTCCGTATATTTCAAGAACATCATCATCAGGCATTGGGCCATGTTTCGTGGGTTTTCCAAGCTGCTCAGCCATGTCGGTGCCGGCTTAAAGGGCCGCGGGCGCGAGAACATTTATGCGAGCGATGATGTCAATGATATCGTCCGCCGATACGATGGTGCCGATAATCCGATTGGCGTTGCCTTTGATGAATCAGAATTTGAAACTCTGATTGGTGCCGATTTTGATATTGAATCCGTCTATTATCATTTTTTCCCGGCGCGGAGCCTTCCAGTAAAAATCCCAGTTGCAATGCATCGCACTCTCGACAAGCAAATTCCATTCATGATCTACGCAAACATTCGAAAACGATAAATTCTTTTCACAACGGCTACTTCCAAATTTACTGACTGCGAACAACACAGATTTAATCTTTGAATTCCCGGTAGTGTCAAAGCTGTATGATCCACTGGTTGCCGGTCACGTTTGCGCGGCAGGAAGCGCGCGGCCAGCGTCATGACGATCGGTTTTCTCGGGCCAGGTCGCGCAGTATCTGCCGGCCTGCGGCATATGCGGCGTCTTCGTTCCTGCGATAGCTGCGATGAGGTGAGAGTGTGTAAGGCTGCCGCCGAAGCACCTCTCCCCCGTCTATCTCGACTGTCATCTCATGCAGACAGGCATTCTGATCAAATGCCCGCTCGCGCAGCGCGCGTGACAGCGCTCCCAGACCACCGTACTTTGGAAGCTCTGCGCAATGTATGTTGAGGAACTGTGGCTCAAGGCCGAGCACACGCTTGGTCAGAACAAGCCCGGCGCGAAAGCAAACCACACGTGCCGGCCTTTCTCGCGCGATGGCGGCAATCATGTCGTCGTTTGAGGCTATAATCGGCAGTCGCGGTCTGTCGACCTTCGCCCTGAAGACATCGGCCAACACCATTTTCACGACCACCAAAGGACGGATCGCGCCCTTTTGAATGATGCGCAACGTCCTTCTGAAATCGGCCGATCTGTTGAGGTAGATAGGGTGGTCTTCACCGATATCGGCGATGGCCAACCGGCCAAGCTTGTCGTCCCCGATCACGAACATTGTCTTCGTCAAGACGCCGACGCCCCGAATTCCGCTGCGATCACCCCGCAGATCCGCCAGGCATCATCAAGCGTCACGCCCATGTGGACGGGCAAATTGATCACCTGCGCCGGGAAGGCGCTTGATCGGCGTTCGCCGATGTATTTTGCGTCCCGATAGCTTGGCATTTTCGCACAGTCATAGTCGATGAGCTCGCCCAGTTGCACACCTGCCGTACGACAGGCGCTCTTGAGGTATTCGGCGTGATCCGTGCGGATGACAAAATGGGAGACGGTCATTGCGTCATGCTTTGGAGGCATGAGAAGGTCACCAACGCCGGTCAGCTCGTGATGATAAAGATCGGCCAGGCGCCTGCGATGGGCGACGATGCGCTCATAGCGCGACAGTTGACGCGCCCCGGTCCGCGCCTCGATACTGGTCATGGTTTTGAACGCGTCCGCCGGCAGATCGATGACGGATGGATCGTAGTATTTGACAAAGCGGTCAAGGGCGCCCCATCGCTCCAGCCGATTGACGATCCCATAGACAGGCCGCCAGAAGGCCGGGATCACTGCGGCAAGGTAAAGCGAGCGCCGCAGCGATTGCGCGATACCGGCGTGCGAGAGAAGGCTGGATCGTGCCGAGCGCACCTTTACAGCAAAGGCGTCATCGTCCGTTGTGACCATGCCGCCGAAGATGGCCGTGATGATCTTCGACACGTTCAGCCCAAAAAAGGCTGCTAGACCATCTCTATGGGCGTCGCCAGCGAAAAAACTATGGGCACAGTCCTGGAAAACGATCACATCGGGGTTCGCCGCGCGATAGGCGCGAAAGCCGTCACCATTGACTGGGTGGCCAAAGATCGATGTGGCAATAACCGCGGCGGTCTCGGGGCCCGTTGCGTCATGCGCAAACGTCCAGTCCATATTGTAATCGGCGGGATCACTGTCGACGAATACGGGTCGCATTCCGGCTTTGACAATCGCGTGCGGGACAACAACGCATGTATAGGAAGGGCATATGACCTCGCTGCCTGGACGTCCCAACGCCTTCAGCATGGCGATCTGGGCGGTCCGTCCGTAGGGGAAGGCAATGGCGTGTTTCTGTCCGGCGAGTTCCGCGAAGCCTCTTTCAAAACGCCCGATATCTTCTGCACTGTCTCCGCTGGGCACGAGCGCAATCAGATCTGAAAGCCGAAGATCAGGTTTCAGCCGGGGTATCATCACCCACCTGCCAGTATCCTTGGGAGGCCATATGCCGTGGAGAAAAACCGGTGGGGTTCGCGATCAATTGTGCTGTTCCCGACAACACCACGCTTTCACACTCCCCGGTTTGCAGATTGATCGTGCGCCGCACCCGCCCAACAACCTTGCCTTTTTCTTGCAGCAGCAACTTGGCCAACATGCGCTTAACAGCGTTTCCCAACGCTATCGATTTGAATGCGGTCAGGGAAAGCACCCGTAGGATCAGGAATTTCAGCGGCGAAGGAAGCATCCGTTCGACGGGCTCCAACTCCGCTTCAACGACGATCTTGTCGTCGGTGAGCGTCACACACTGACCCCGAACCGGCCGCAACACCTCACCACGCGCGCAGCGGGCCGCCGGCTCGGCTGTAACCGTCAGGCGTCGATCGTTCGGTCCCTCGCTGATCGACAGCCAGCCGCCACGCCTTGTGTTGACGGTCAATAGGCCGACGGGCGCGCTGCGGACAAACAGACCCGCCTGCGGGAAATCCCGATGCCCGTTTTGTGGCAGTTCGTTGCTCTTCAGCGGAGATGCACTGATGGCGGCAAGAACAGTATCGTTGAAAAACGGCACCAAATTCGGCTCATCGATTGCATCAAGTGCGAGATGGCGGTTTTCGTGAGCATGGGTTCTGGAAAAGCAGGCAAGGCGTGCGGCCGCAGGGAATCTGTCCGCCCAGATTTCAGCGCCGCCCGGCATGAAGAAGCGGGTCATGCGCGCACCACAGCCATTGGCGAAGCTACCGTCGGGAGCAGCAAACGCTTCGAGAAATGCAAAGCTGCGTTCAACTAGGTCATCGACACCAAGCTCAGGCATCTCGGCATCAATTTGGGCAAGCGAGGAAGTGCACCAGCTTTGATAGCCCGGGTCTGCATCGCCATATTCACTCATCCATCCTTCAGCACTGGCATGACGCCGGATGCGATCGATCCATAGTTCGGCTCGATCCAACGCTTGCCTGTCGCCGGTTATCTTGGACCATCGAACCATTCCAAGCGCCGTCGTCGCCAGATGATTTGAGACAATCCCGTGGGTCTCATCTTGCCGCATGAGAAATCGAGCCAGCGGCGCGAGACCGGCGATCAGATCGTCACGGCGTTTGTCGGTCAAACGTGACCCCAGACAATCGATGGCACCGAGACAGTCACCGAGCACGAGGCCGGTGACGCAGAACGAACCCTCGTTGGGCAGAGCTTCGCCGAGGCCGCCCTTCCGGTCGGTCAGAACCGGCACCGCCGCGACCATTTGCTCGATCCGCGTCTGTGTGTGCATCTCACCCAACCATTCCGGTAGCAAGCCTGCCTCAAGCAGGCGCGCAAGACCCAGGCAAGCGCCCTGGAATGTCGCATTGGGGAAGTCGATCAACTTCCAGGCCCAATATCGCCTGTCTCCAACTCCGCACAGTCGGTTGGTTGTATCCACGTTGAATAGCGCCAGCAGGCGGGGAAGATTGCGGTCAATTATCGCGATGTATGGATTGTCCGCCCGCTGCAATATCCTGTCTCCGTACCGCTCACAAATCCGCGTTTCTTCAGGCCGTCGAGGAGATGCTCGTAGCTTTTGCCCCAGCCATAATCCGGGTGGAAAACCCTCTGGTGCCAGATGATGGAGGCCTCGCCACCAACCTCCTTCAACTCATCGAGGATTCTGTCAATGGCCGCAAAACGCGCCGTCTCGTTCAAGTCGGCATAGTCGTGCAAATGTGAGTCCATCAACACCATCGGTGTCACGACCATTCCGCTGTCGGGCTCGACAAACGTCAAGGCGGCACCGTTCCTGAAGCCTGGTCGATCGTTGAATCCCAATGTCATGTCGTGACGGAGTCCGGCAGCTTTTTGCGCATGCCACGTTTGTGCAAACGAAAAGCGAAGCCAGTGCTGTCGAACAGTGTCTATTTGCGATCCGAGCGCCTCCTCGATGGCTTCCTTCTCGCGTTGCATGGTCGCCGGATTACGCCAAGTATCGTATCTTGGGTGCAGGCCTATCACATGTCCATCGGCGGCAAGGTTTTGCAATTGCGCCGCGATCCGCGGAACGGAAACCCGATAACTGGGATCCATCAGAAGCTCTTTTGGCGGGCGCAGCCAGCCACCTCGGCCTCCATAGAAATTCCACACGCTACGCCAACCGTGGGCTGCTTCCAGCCGGTCGATGATATCGAATTGCCAGTAATCGGCCGCTCCCAGCAAAAATCGTGCTCCGGCCCTGAATCGACGATTGTAAAGGCTGAAAGCAGTCTGCTTGAGCCGGATGGCGACCGTCTTGGAAACCGCATCCACATCATGTGTGAGGTGTATGACCGGGGCGGGGCGCTCGCCGAAGGCTTCGGTCTCGGGAACATTGTTCTCCATGCACCACCAACGCCGCAAGAAGAGCACGATCCGGTTGACCCAGGCATGATCGCATGCCGGCTGAAAGCTCTCATCCAGCCTGAACGCATAGGAATGGACCGGGCCGAGGCGTGCTTCGCGACTGCGCTCGTAGCGAGACTGCAACAGTGCGGCGGCCCCATCCCACCAGTCATAGCTGCGCCAGTCGGCTGTCTGTGGCTGCGCCGGCAGATAAAAGCCGCTTGCAGAGTTGGGAACCAGATCCGCAGCCCATGGTGGAGGATCAACCCACATCCAGCCTTCACCGGGACGTTCGGCTTTGGCAACAGGCAGGGTCCTGAGCTTGTCTGCCGACCCCGGTTTCTCCAACAGGCGTCGCGCCGCCTCGAGGACGATATCGATCGCGCCGCGAGCGGTGCTCACGACCCGGCCCCTCCTTTTGACGACACGCTTCTCAATACGTCACCATCGAACCATATCGCCACGAATGCCGCTGCCAGCGGTATGGTCAGCCAGCAGAAACGAAACGCGACCGAAAAGGCCAGCGCAGCCGTCCAGTCCACACCGAATGCAACCAGTACCGCCACCGTTGCTCCTTCATATGTACCCACACCGCCGGGGGTTATGGATATGACCCAGCCAAGTGTGGTGGCGACAAACAGAACGATAACCTGTGCAGCGCTCAGCGTCGGCAGTCCACTAAAGGCATATGCAACCCAAAAGGTGGCCGTTGAGAACGCCCAGGCCGCAACCGTGATCATGAAGGCGCCCGCCAAGCCGGTCAGACGCCAGTCTTTGAATACGTCGTGTTTCTCCTGCAGCCGCGAGAGATACGGCAGGCGCATCACAAGTTTCGGCGCCACCACGAGTGCCAGCCCGCCTGTTGTCGCGATACCCGCCAACACCAGCGTGGCCAGCTTTAGTGCGGAATTGTCGATATCGTTACCGGCCAGCAACAGAGCCAACGCCGCGAGCAGCGCGAGCACAGCAAAATCCCAAATTCGTTCCTCGATGACGATCACCATTCCTCTGGCGATCGGGAACCCGGTCATCGCATTTATGTACAGCGGCTTGCCAAGTTCGCTCAGGCGCGCCGGGATCAACAGCGTGCCCGCAAGCGCCAAGCCATTGGCCTTTACCGCGACAGGCAGGGGTATCGAATTGTTGGAAAGCCAACGGCTGCGAAAAGCGATGAACAGCACCGCCGCGGTAGATGGCAATTGTGCGGCAAAGAAAGCCCCAAGGAGCGATATCTCCGGGTGCCGTGCGCTCCACCAAACCAGATAGACAAGCCCTGCACCGGCGACAAACGCAATAAATCCGCGCGCCCAGATCATGCCAGTTTTAGCGTGATGCCATATTTTTCCGACCAGTTCCTCAGCCAGCTTTCCAAGCTAAGCAACTGCCACATGCGATGGCTTTGTATCTCGTCGAGTGGCCGCACGTGGCGACGCCACGAGGCCATGTATTCGCTGACGAAGGTTGTGATCATATGCGGATCAAACAACGCGCCGAGGTGAGAGTCATCCGCCCCCAGCCGCCTGGTGATCATATCCGCCAGTTCGCCACGCAACCAGCCTCGCAGTGGCGTCGGAAAGCCGCGCTTTGGCTGACTGAAGTAGATTTCGGGGAATATCTGGCGAGCCTGTTGCTTGACTATTGCCTTCAGGACGCCGCCATTCAACTTGACGGATGGCGGTATTGAAAGACTGAGTTCCAACATCTCGTTGCCGAGCAAAGGCGTCCTGGATTCCAGCGAATGAGCCATGGAAATCTTGTCTTCGACAAGCAGGAGGCCGGGCAAATAGGCTTTCAAATATGTCAGCAGAACGCGATCTGACGCGCTCGATGCCCCTTCGAGCCACGTTTCGAGTTGTGTCCACGGCTGCAACACGGTTTTGTCCAAACTGGTCATCTGTGCCTGTTGTTCCACAGGCCAAAGCACCGGCAAATGCGACCCCATTTCCGATCGAAAGCGCTTGCTGAGAGCTGACAGGAAAAAATACCCGAAATGGGGCACCTCGGAGAGCTTTCGCAAGCCGGCCAGCCCGTTCTCGGCATAGGCAAAGACCGGATAGCCGGAAAACAATTCGTCGCCACCGTGACCGGTCAAGATCACCTTGTAGTCTTTTGCCGCCGCCTTCGCCACGCAGTATTGGGAGAAGGCTCCAATGCCCATCCGGGGTTCGTCCAACGCGTCAATGACGTGATCGAGATCAGCAATCAGGGCCTTCGAATCAATGTCCACCGTGTGATGCGGCGCACCGAGGGATCGAGCCAATATTCTTGCTGGGCCAGTTTCGTCATACCAGCCATCGTAACCGTCAAAACGACCGGTGAAAGCTGCAAGTGGATTGCCGGTCTCACGTTGATATCTTTGAGTGGCACGCGCAAAGACCGATGCAGAATCAAAACCTGCGGACAGATAAGACGCGACCGGGACATCGCTCAAAAGGTGTCGGTCGACGCTCTTCTCGAAAACAGTGTCGAACCGCTCAACGGCTTCACGGAAATCGATTGATGGATCCGGTTTGATGGCAAGCGACCAGAATGGTCTGACTTCAATGTCCGTTGGCGCTTTTGAATCCAGCCGGATGAAGCTACCGGGCGTCACCTGTCTTACGCCGGAAAAGAGCGTCCTGTCTCCAAGCGGAGACTGATAGGTCATGTATTCGGTCAAACCCTGCGGATCGATATCCCAGACCGTCGTCTCGATCGCACCGAAAAGGGCCTTGATCTCGGAAGCGAAGACCAATTCGCCGCCATGCAGGAGATAGTAGAGCGGCTTGATGCCAAGCCGATCACGCGCCAACACCACGCTGCCATCGCGTTCATCGCAAAGCCCAAAGGCGAACATGCCGTTGAGCCTTGGCAGGAAACCGGTGCCTTCGAGAACATGGCCGTGAAGTACGATTTCGCTGTCGCAGTCGGAAGCGAAGCAGGCGTCATGCTCAAGGCTCCTGCGCAAGGCGGGGTAGTTGTAAATCTCACCGTTCACGACAGCCGAGATGCCTGCCGGGTGCGTCATGGGCTGCGCCGCGGCGTCCGACAGATCAACGATCGCAAGACGCGCATGGCCCAAAGTGACCCGGCCGTCGCTTGATTGCCAGATGCCGCGACCGTCGGGACCGCGATGCGCCAGGCGATCCAGCATTCTTTCCACACGCGGCACGCACGAGGCCGAATGTGGGGAGACAATACCGCAGATGCCGCACATGCCTAGCCGCGACGATCCTTCTCGATTTCACGACTGATTTTTTTCAGTAGATGATTGCTACGCGTCGCAATGATGTATTGCTCCTCAAAATACTGCTTTGCTTGAGAGGCCGCGAAAAAGAAAAACAAGAAGAAGACCGATATGACGAAGCTTATAACGGTCAGAATTAGCGTTAGCTGCCCATCGATCAGCGTCTGACGCAGCAGATCTCCCTCACCCTCGAACAGCCGGGAGAAAAACGCGATTATCAGGCTAAGCGCGCCATACAGCGCGATCAAAAAGCCCAACAGCAGCGGACCCATGAAAAGGAATTTTGGCTTGGCCAGGAAATTGAACAGGAAATGGCTGACAATGACATGTCTCATTTTGAAGACGGACAAATCTGAAAGCCAGCCAAACCGGCTATTGCTTGATTTTCCGCGTCTGCCGTCACGCCATATCAGTCTCGCGGGAACCTCCTGGAGCCTAAAACCCAGGATTTCCGCCTTGTAAAGCAGTTCGAGATGGAGCTCCTTCCCGTCACTGATCAACTCCAGATGATCCATGACCTCTCGTGTGTATCCGCGCACGATGCACGTCGCCGTGTGAATGTCGCTTCGGAAAGATCGCGCGAGTATCTTGTTGCCGATTCTGGACATCAACGCGCGTGAGAACGGAACGTTTTCGACCAAGCCTTCCGGGTGGTACGGCGAGGCAAGGGTCATATCCGCCTTGCCGCTTTGAAGCGGTTCCAACAGGGCCGGAACGTGGTCAGGCGCATATGAGAGATCTGCATCGAGAACGATGAGAAAATCGCCCTTTGCAGACCGCATCGCGGTTCTGACCCCCCTGCCCCTGCCAAAATTGGAAGGATGATGTACGACCCGAAGCTCGTCATCTTCCAGCGCCGCCGCATCGAGCCGCTCTCCCATGCCGTCGGTCGAGCCGTCATTGATGACGATTATCTCGAAACTCGTCGTGGCCATGTTCTCGCGCATCCACGCCTTCAACTCTGCGACGTTCTCGAGAATTATGGCGTTCTCGTTGAGAGCAGGAATTGCCAGCGTGAGCGTTGGAATGTTCGCGGGCATCAATCCAACCTCGTGGCGGCTATGATGGCAAAGTGCTCGTTCTCGAAAGCGAAGCGCGCGCTCATCTGGGCAATCCAGTCGTCCGCAAACGCCTTCTCAAGCATGAAGAAATCAACATCATGATCTGCAGCGATGCGCCGTTGGCCAGCCAGTGTCGGATCGTAATACAGTTTGCGCGCGGCGTCACAAATGCGTGGCGTGCCGAAAGGTTCATTGCGAAACGGCTCCATGTCGAAACCGAGGGACTTTGCATACGCCCTTCCCTTCTGGAGAAGATCGAACCGGTCGATATAGATCCATGAGGTCATGTACCATTCACGGATCGTGCCGATTGACGGGCGACCGGAAAAATCACGCCAGCCATATGTACGGCAAGGGTCGACCATGAAAAGCGCGTCGTGCGCTGTGTTCTCCTTGGCCCAAAGCTGAGCCTCGCGATAGGCCGCAGCCACAGGGTGTGACCAGCGGGCTTGGGTTGCCTTGTCATTGGCATACAGCACGCCACCGCCGATTGCGGCAAACGTGATGATCCAGGCCATCGCGGTCGGGCGAAACCGCTCAGTGACCGCGAACAGCAAGGCAAAGACGCCGAAGAACACAACCGCGCTACCCGCGACCTCAACCGAATCAAGGGAGAGATTGGTGTTGATTGTGACCCACAAAAGCGCACCCGTGCCGGCAACTACCGCTGCCAGCAACGGGACATCGAAGCCATTCCTGGTCGCCAGGTGGAATGTCGCAAGACCGAGGACGAAGACGAGCGATAGATTTACAAGCCCGCTGCCGAACGAAAAACTGGCCATGGAAAACGCGATCAATCCGGCTGCCACGACCCAATTGCCGCGTTTCCAGGCAAGCAGAACACCGGCAACCAGCAGAAACGGAGCCAGCAGCGTGATAAGGGTTGAAGCGCGTACGAGACTTACCCGGATCAATGCGGCCGAAGACTGATCAACGGAAACGTAGAGTCCGAACACCACAAGCACGAGCAGCGCGGCGAGCCCGAAAAGCAGTTGCCTCCTGGCCAGCGGCTGCCAGCCCGGTTGGGCCAGCGCCAAGACGCTTGCGACCAATACGGCCGAAAATGGCGACAATCCCCGCAGATGAAGTTCGTCAAACAGGCGCAAATCGACCGGATACCAATGCGATTGCAGCGTGCGGGTGTAGGCAACGAAGTCGTTCAGCGGAACCGGGGCGCCGTCACTTCGAAGCTGGAACCAGTACCACGTGCCACACACGCATCCGGCGAGAAGAGCCGCGATAATCACCCTGGTTGACACCAACGAGCGCCAAACAAACACAGCGAAGGCGCCGGCCATCGATATGCCGACAACTGCCTTGATCGGATGGATCGAAAAACAGATCGCGAAAACGATGGCTGCGCGGGCCCATTGCTGCCTTAACGCCAAACCCAGTGCCGCAAGTCGGAACCCATCGGCGAAGCCGTAGAACTGGCCGTGAAAGAAGGGGAAGCCGAAATTGGCCATATTGGCGCGTTGCAGGTTGCTGACGACAAGCAGAAGCGCGATCCAGACGAAGGCGAGTTTGAATTGGACAGGATCTGTTCCAACCGCCCTATCGAATTGCGCCACCAATGCAGCCCATAGAATCCAAGCTCCCACGAGCAATGTCACCAGCTCCGCCATGATCATGAGGTAGAGAATTCTCAACCCGTCCAAGCCCGTCAGGTCCTGGATCAGGAAATAGAGATAGATCGTCAGGCTGTTGGCGGTCGTGAGACGCGCTCCGCCTGGAAAATCGCGCGCGAATCCGTCCGGGTTGGCTCTTGCTTCCAACACCTCCAGTACGGAGAAACCGTCTGTCGCGATGCGAAGACCAAGCGCGAATCCGTCGGTATGGGCATACCAGCCGACCAGCAGCACGCAGCCAAGAAGCACGAAAACAACAAGGCGGAAGTTGCGGTCGCCAAACACGTTCATGTCTCGTGCGGCATTACGAACCATGCGGGTCCCTAGCGTACGTCGTGGTGTCGCCCTGAGGTTCGCTCACCAATCGGTCTGACGGTTTTCGGAGATCGACAAGCCAGCGGTAAGCGAGAGAAGCGGGCGGCAGATTATGGCCGCTCTACGGGGTTTGAGTGCGATGCACAAAAGGAGCATTGTGAGATTTGAATGAATAACGAGGGGGCCATGGATGCAAGTGCTATCGATTGTAGGTGCACGGCCACAGTTCATCAAAGCTGCCGTGTTGCGCCGCCTGTTTCCGCAAAACGGCATTTCGGAAACACTCGTGCATACCGGGCAACACTACGATCACAATATGTCGGACGTGTTTTTCAAGGAACTTGAGATCAGGCCACCGGATTATCGAATTGAGCTCCAGGGCCGCAGTCATGGAGCCATGACAGGGGAAATCCTGCAGCGCGTTGAGAGTATTCTGCAGACAGAAAAACCCACCCTTTGCATCGTGTACGGGGACACGAACTCGACGATCGCCGGCGCGCTTGCGGCCGCCAAACTGTCGATACCAGTCTGTCATGTCGAAGCAGGATTACGATCGTTCAATAGGCATATGCCCGAGGAAATAAATCGGATTCTGACAGACCATATTTCCGATGTTCTATTCTGCTCGACCAATCACTCAGTCGAGAATCTTCAGCGCGAAAACATCACCGAAGGCGTCTACCATGTCGGCGACATCATGTACGATGCCGTGCGGCTTTTCACCGCCTCCGCCCAGGCGCAAGGGATTGTCGATAAATACCTTGCCGGACAGTCAAGGCCCTTGGCCGTGATGACGATTCACCGGCAAGAGACGGTTTCATCGGCCAAGCGACTGGCACAGATCATTGCCTATTGCCGGGACTTCACTGACGAGCACATCCTGCTTTTTCCAGCCCATCCGCGCACGAGACAACGCATCGAACAATACGGCATCAATCTCGGCAACATCCAGATAATCGAACCGGTGTCTTATCTCGAAATGCAATCGCTAATCAGCCAAAGTAACATGGTTCTTACGGATTCCGGCGGCTTGCAAAAGGAGGCATATTTTAACGGCGTACGCTGCGTTACATTACGCGACGAAACCGAGTGGACAGAGACAATAGACTTCGGATGGAACCGGCTCTGGACGCAAAAAGATTACTTATCTGAACCCAGGAACATTACAGAATACGGTGATGGAGATAGTGGTGTCCGCATTATTTCGATCCTCAAAGATCGCTATTCGTGATCTGGACACTGTTGGTCAGCCTGACCTGCACCGGGACCGGCACAGATAAGTTGATCTAGGCGCTCGCCATGCCGTCGCTGCGGGAGAAGCGCCCATGCATGGCGAACCCGTCCCGGATGTTGAGGCCGATCAACGTCAGGTTGACGGCGCCGGCGACCAGTTCCAGCGCCTGCACGGCGTAGAAGGTCATATCGAATGTCCCCGCATTGGCCCGCCAGGCAAGGAACAGCGCCGCGGGTACCAGGATCAGCAACCCATTGGCGGCGACGAACGGCATGCGGCGCTTCTTGCGCATGGCAAGTGGATCGCGGCGGCGGCGGCCCATCATCATGCCGCTGGCCCCGACAATGGCCAGCGCCGGGATCAGCGCGACCATGCCCCACAGGATGGCGTTCTTGACCATGGCGATGGTCTGGTGACTGGCAAACAGCTCGCTGATCACCGTCGACGTCCAGAACGTGGCAATGATGGCGAAGCCGATGATCCCGGCGGCGGCGTGGATACGTCTGCGCATGACAGCACCCTCCCCTCAGCCGGCAACACAGATGCCCGGCACCGCCATCTTCGCGAACAGATGCGGGCGGGAGACCACGCTTGCGGGATAGTTCCGGATCTGGCTCTGGAACTGCGGCTGCTCGAACGCGCGGGCGAAATCCGCCGCGCTGTCCCACACGGCGTAGTTCATGAATGTGGTGCTGGAGCCGATGCCCCGATGAAGCTGGGTAGAGATGAAGCCCGGCTGGCGCCGCATGAAGCGGGCATCGCTCGTCCAGGTCTTGAGCATGGCGTCGGTGTCGGCCTCGTCCACCGTAAACACGTTGACCAGGACGACCGGCGCATCCGCCTCGCCAAGTTGCTCGGTCAGCGCCACCTTCGTATCCAGATTGGCGAACTGGACCATTGTCAGCCTCCTTTGCTGTCGTGATTGGTTTCCTGGTTGCCCTGCAGGCGCTCCAGCAGACGCTGCATCAGCGCGCTCGCCCGCGCGATCTCGGCCGGTTCAAGCCCATCACCGAGTTCACCGACCCACTGGCGTTGCCGCGTATCGGCGGCCGCATAGGCGCGCTGGCCCTTGGCGGTGAGCACCACATGGCGCGCGCGCTTGTGATCGGGATTGTCGGCGAAGGTGACCAGCCCGTCCGCCACCAGGTCGTTGGTCGTGCGCTGTACCGCCTGACGCGTCAGTCCCATGCGGCGGGCGGCCTGCGCCACGCTCAGCGGCCGGCCTTCCAACGCCAGCGCCCCCATCACCTGCCAGCGCGCGCTGGTCAGCCCGAGATCGCCGACCAGCGCGTCGCCGGCCGCCAGCAAGGCGCCGTTGAACCGGAATGTCGTCAGAATCAATTCGGTGAGTGGATCGGGGGATTTCGATGCGTTCTGTATCATGCCAATTAAATGTCAATTTGACAATTAATTGTCAATAGTGCGCACCGCGGTCCTGCCGCGCTCCGCGCGCATGGCACGCAGGTTGGCGCGGCACTCAGGCCGTCATGTTCGGATCGGGGAGCGTGTGTTCAGGCCGTGTGTGTCAGGACAACGCAACAGTAAGGCCGCAGCGCAACACCGCTGCCTGACGCCCGACCGGGCGGTCAGCTCGTGTGAGCACGTCAGCGCCCGCCGCCTGTGGCGGGCAACGCGATCCAATATGCCCTTGGACCTACTCGACCTGGCCGCAGCCGATCGGGCGGCTGCAGTCGAAATCGTCATACAGGCACATCCGCACGCCGCCGCTGAACGGCACCGATTTCACGTTGCGCTTGGAGAAAGCGACGCAGGCCTCACCGAAATTCAACTCATCGGGATTGAGCCCGCGCGAATCGAGATACCAGCCGGTCCATTCGCCGCTGTTGTAGCTGACGAAGGGCTTGTTTTCCGACAGGCTGGCCCAGTCGGAGGCATCGATGCGCCCCAGGTGGATCTGGCCACCCTGGTCCCAGCCTTCCCGCTTCACGGTGATGGCGCCTTCCAGCATGCGGCCGGAGCGTTCGCGCACGGCGAAGCGGTAGACGTGGTACTCTTCCTCGGTATCGAGCTCGATCGGCGGATAGCGCGACGCACTCTCCGGCACCAGGACCGGCAGGTTGGTGTTGCCGGCCGTCTCGAAATCGCCGGACGGCGGGTCTTCCCGCACCGGCTCTTCACGCACCGGTTCTTCACGGACGGGTTCCTCGCGCACCGGCTCTTCGCGAACCGGTTCCTCGCGCGGCGCATCTTCGGCGACGATGACCGTCCTGTCATCCTGCGAAATCAGGTAGAACGCGACGCCCGCGACAACGAGCGCACCGACACCCAGGCCGATGAACAGTCCCTTGTTGCCACCGCCCGTAGCGCCGGTGGCGCCGGGCGCCTGCGGAGGCACCGGCGGCGGGGCGCCTGGCTGGTCGCCGGCCCAAGCGGTCTGCTGCGGCTGGCTGACCGCGCCGGCCGCAGGGTTCGGCTGCTGCGTACCCGCCGGCGGCTGCGTACCCGCCGGCGGCTGGTTCCAGCCCGGCGCCTGCCCGGCGGCGCCATTGTCGGTCATGTTGGTATCGCCGATCCAGCTATCGCCGTCCGCACCGGTGACCGGCGGCGCATCCGGCTGAATCGTTCGCGACTTGATCTCGGAGGGAAGCGGCCCACGGCCGATGCTGTGGGCGCAGGTGGCGACGATCATCTCGGCGATGTCGCGTTGAATGCCGTACTTCTCGTCGAGCCGCGCGACGAGCCGTTCGACCTCGAAAGACAACTGCTCGGGCCGGCAGTTCATCAGCGTGTCGATGGCGCCCTCGTCGAGCGCCGAGCCCAGAACCGTCGCCTCGCGCTTGGCGTCCGGCAAGTGATCGGAAATCAGCGACATCAGCCGCCGCCGGTCGGTGAATGCCGTCTCGCCAAAGCGGTCGCGGAAGGAAACCAGCAGTTCGGCAAGTTGATCGTAAATTCCGTCGGAAGCCACCGCGTGCCTCTCCTGTTCGTCGTCGCGCCACCGTCGCCCGGCGCGCGCTATCGTTCCTGCAAGCGCTTGCGCTGCATTTCAGCCGATGGCCCGCCCGCGGGCAAGCGCCTTGGCGAACACAATCGGCTTATTTTTCACACCGCATCCGGTGGCCAGTTCAGCGAATCTGCGCGCATCCCACAAGATTGGAACAGTTGCTGTCGCTGTACAGGCACATGCCCACATCGCCCTCGAAGGGAACATCGCGCACATTGGGCTTGCCGAAAACCACACAGGCCTGCCCGATGCCGATCTCGTCGGGATCGAACGAGCGTGCCTGATAGACCCGCAGCGCCCAGTCGCCATCGCGTTCGGCGATGAAGGAGCGGCCCTCGCTGTCCGAGCGCGGTCGCTCCGAACCATCCGGCGGACGGATCAGGATACCGCCCGGCGCGTCCCAGCCCTGCCGGTTGACGCCGATGATGACCTGCACCTGGTTGTTGCCGGCCGGCGCGAGGAACCGGTAGAGGTGGAAACCATCGATCTGCTCGCGCTGGATGACCGGCAATGTCCCCTCGTTGCCCGAAACCAGCGGCAGGTTTCCGCCCGCGGTGATCGGACCCGATTGCGGCATCGGGTTGGACTGCGGCGCGCCGCGCTCCTGGGGATCGGGCATGCGCGGCTGCGGCATGGCCTCGTAACCGCCGCCGCCGCCACCGGTCAGGTTCCTCAAGTCCCACAGGCCGATGACCTGGCCGACATATCCGCCGCCAACAACGGCGACGACAAGGCCGACGATGATGCTGACCGTGTTGGATTTCTTGGGCGTCGCCGCAATCGGTGTCGCCTGCGGCGCGCCGCCGAAATTCCCGGCCGGCTGAGCAGCCACTGGCTGACCGGGCACCGGCTGGCCAGGCGCAGGTTGACCAAGCGGTGGCGCGCCGGCGCCTTGCGGCATGTTGGCAAAGCCCAGAATGGCGGCGATCGCCTCCTCGGCCTGGACATCGCTCAAGCCGCCGGCCATCGCCTGCTGCTTCAGGCCGGCGCGCTCGGCGGCCAGGTCCTGCGCCGTGCTCAAGCGGCGCAAACCGCCCAGTTCGAGCACCTTGGCCACATGGCCGATGGCACCGCGCACATCGGGTGCTGCATCGTTGACGAAGGGAACCAGGCGGCGCGGATTGTTCAGGGCATCGTCGCCAAGCGACTGGTGCGCCTGCCGCAGGACCTCGACAAGGCGGTTGACGTTACTCATGAGCCACTCCTGCGCCTACCAGACCATCTCTTCGACGACGGTGTTCTGCTCCGATGCCTCGTGCCACAGATCGGCCAGCGGATCGGGGCTGTTGGTCGGTGTCGAGGCAGTCTTGATCGGCGCCGTCGTGGCCCAGCGGATGCGCTCCACCAGGTCCTTGGCGTTGGCGGCGCGCAGCGGCTTGAACTGCGCGTGGCCGATGAAGCGCTGCAGCGTATCGATATCGGCATCCTGGCCGATGGCGATGGCGACGCGGGTGGCCTTGGTGCCGTAAGAGGAGTCCATCAGCGCGCTGAGGCCGGCCTCGAAGTCGTCGGAGGGCTGTCCGTCGGAGACCATCACCAATACCGGCGGAAGCTGCCGGCCCGGCATGTGCTCGTTGTTGAGAATCTCCGCGACCGCTATCAGCGCCGCGCCCATCGCCGTTTCTCCGCCCGCCTTCAGATCGGTCCAGGTGAAGTTGTCGATGGGTTCGGCCTCACCGACATGCCATTCCGCTTCGGTGGAAAAACGCAGCACGCGGATACGCACGTCGGTCTCCGGATTGTCGGCCGCCACCTCGCGAATCGCCGGCACCGCGGTGCGCATGGCGAAGTTGAGCGAGGCGATGCGGTCGCCGGTCATCGAACCGGAACAATCCACCATGACCACGAGATTGAGCTGGCGCCGCGACAGGCCTGCGGTTTCCAGATCCACCGGGTTACTCATCCTTACGCCCCAATTCTCAACCGACTGCCCCTGACACACCGGCGAAATCGATCGTCACGCCGCGCGCCAGACGCACGTTCTTGCCCGGCGGCAACTCGCGCTGGCTGCCGTCCGTCAGCGTCACGTTCCATGTCGCCGTGCCGGTGTTCTTGAGCCCGACAATCTCCTTGTTGCGCGGATGCTGGGTGACCTCGAAGCGCACCCCGCTGGTCTGGCCACTCTGCGCGTCCAGGTCGACATCCTGCCCGATGGCCAGCGGCAGGGCGTTGCCGCCGATCGACAGCGTATAGCCCATCTGGCTGGTCATCGGCTGCGTCGCCCCGCCGCCCGGACCGGTGACCGGCTGGGTCGGGGCATTACCGGGCGAAGGCTGTGCCGTCGG
This sequence comes from Tepidamorphaceae bacterium, assembly GCA_028279445.1. Classification (GTDB taxonomy): domain Bacteria; phylum Pseudomonadota; class Alphaproteobacteria; order Rhizobiales; family Tepidamorphaceae; genus JANQNT01. Next base: position 52,849 of record JANQNT010000005.1, read on the forward strand.
GCTCGGCGGCGGTGGCGCGCCCGGCGACGGACTGGCCGGTGGCCACTGGTTACCGGGCGCAGCACCGGGCTGCGGTGTCGGCGAGGCCGGCATCGGAGACGCGGGCATCGGCGATGCGGGCATCGGATCGCCCGCCCCCACGACAATGGAACCGCCGGCCTGATCGGCGCCACGCCCGAAGATGGACGCCTCGAGCTGACGCGCCTTCAGCAGACAGGCCAGGAACAGCAGGAACCCGACGACCGCGACCGCATACTGAACACCAACATGGATGGTGCCGCCGGAGTTCCACAGGGCGTGGATCACCGAGGACAGCAGCCAGCCGACAAGCAGCAGAAGCCAGCGGCTGTTGGGTCTGAGCAGCGCCAGGCCGATGAAATAGCCGAAGATGGCGCACCAGCCCATGTGGCCCGACAATCCCTGGAAGACGCGCGGAATGAGCAAGGTCGCACCGAACGTGAAGCCAGCGAACTCATTGCCGACCTCGCGGGCGACCAACTCGGTGAAGTTCGGGACGTACTGGCCGCCGGTCTCGATGAACACGAAACCGGCACCCGCCCCAAGCCCCATCAACACGCCGTCGAGCGGTCCGCGAACCCGGAAATAGTCGGCGACCTTGCCGCGCAGGCCCCACATCGTGATCGCCGCGCCGATCAGGATCGGCACGCCCTTGAGCAGTTCCTCCATCAGGCCGGCACCGAAAAAGTGTCCGATGAACGCCTCATGGAAGACATTGGAATCGGAATACACCGCGTTGCCCGGCAGAACTTCACGGAAAAACCAGAAGAACGGCCAACCCAGGGCCGGAGTGATGAGGATCAGGCAAACGACAAAGAACGGCCAGGCGAAGTAGAACATCGTGCGGTCGGTGCGTGCGTAGAACCGCACCATCCACAGGATCAGGAACAGGAAATAGGCGATCAGCACGAATGTGAGGGTTATGAAGCCCTCCTGGCGCATCCGCGCGCCGCCTTCGAACAGAAGCCCGGCGATGCCGAACAGCGCCACAACCACCAGCGCCGAGACGATTCCCAGTGACAACAAAGGACTCTTGCGCAGGCTGATCTTGCCTGACCGGATCGGCATGATCTCCGAGAAGGTGGCCTTGTCGTGGTCGCGCGGCACCGGAGCGTCGGTGCGGTGATCGTGGCTCATGGCGCGTTCCTAACCCCTGCTCTGCCCGCCGCCGCAGGCCCTGTTCGCCCGTTCACGACCCTGTGCCGATGACGGTGGCGCCCAACTGCTCCGTCACGGCCTCGTCGAAGCGGTGCGCGAAGCAGATCGTCACGTCATCTCCGCTGCCGCGGCTGGAAACGGTATCCAGCCAGTCGTCCAGCCCGGCAATCACCGCAGCCGTGCCGTTCGTCTTGAGTGACGTTCGTGTCTGCCGGGCGACGTTGTTGAACGCATCGTCGGACACGAATGACTTCGCCAAACCGTCGGTGGAAAGCATAACGAAGTCAATGGGCGCACGGTAGTCCGCGGCCGAGAAACGGCCAAAACGGAACCGGTTCGGCGCATCCTGCGAGCACAACGAATATGTCTGCTCGCCGATCAGGCCCTTGTCGTCGGGCAATGGGCGCACGATCCGCCCATCGGCCAGTCCGACCATGCAATCGCCATCGCCGATCTGCAGCGCGAACAGGTGTTCGGCACTGCCTGCGGCGATGATCAGCGTCGTCCCGTAGGCCAGGAAGGTGTCGGCGTCGGTCTCCAGCCAGCCATCCTCCTCCGACAGGCTGGAGGTCGCATGGGTGATGACGTTGCGGCGCCAGTAGCCGAGGACCGGTTCGATGAACTGGGCCGGATCGGCATCGGCTGCAGGTGTTTGCTGGAACAGGTTGACCGCCGCCTCCACGGCAATCCGCGCGCCAACATCCGACTTGAAGTGCGGCTCCGCGCCATGCCCGTCGGCAACGGCGAGCACGAAGCCCGGTCCCTGGGGACCGTCGAGACGATTGTAGGCAAAGGCATCCTGATTGACGATGTTGCGGCGGATATGCGCCGCGCCGCGCCGCGTGCCGCCGGCGACCTCCCACGGCATATGGTCCGGTGGTCCGCTCACGAGGCTTCCTTCGCAACCGGTTGCTCCGCGGCGGGCTGCTCTGGCGTATCGGCGGGATCGGTGATCGCCATTCTTTTCGCGCCGAAGGTAACCGTCATGCCGCCGGCCAGGCGCACGGTCTTGTCCGGCATCACCTTGAAGGCGCGCCCGTCGGCCAGCGTGACCAGCCATGGTTTCTGCGACAGATTGCGCAAACCCACGATCGCTTCGTCGTCGGGATGACTCTCGACGATACCCACCCGCGCGGTCGGGTTCTTCGCGCCCTGCTCGGCATGGCGCGCGTACAGCGTGCGGCCCTGCCCCAGCACCACCCAGTCGCGCCCTACTTTGCCCATGACGGGCGCGGCGATGAGCGCTTCGCAGATGCCGCATTTCTGCGGCGAGCCCGGCGTCGCGTCATAGGAGACGTCGTTGTCGCACTCCTTGCAGGTGATCAGCCGGTCCAGCATGCGGGTGAAGGCCGCCTTCCACTCGGTCTCCAGCACCCGGTCGCGCGGCTCGTGCAGGCCGCGCGTGAAGGAGCGCGTGAACAGCTTGCGCAGGCCTTTGCTGATGGTCTCCCAGCGTCGCGCGATGCCGTCGTGATGGCCGGGCACCGGACCGTTCGACTGGTCGTCGGGGTCGAAGATGAAACGCGGCTCGGTGCCGTAGAGCTTGTTCTCGGCTTCCGCGTCGAGGATATCGACGGCGGCTTCCGCCTGCCCGTCGAGCGGATGCCAGCCGTGCAGGATGTAGAAGAACAGCACCGCCATGGAGAACAGGTCGGTCTTGCTGGTGGGCAGCGCCTCGCGGCGCACCACTTCCGGCGCCATGAACTTGCGCGTGCCGTAGACCGAGGCGCGCTCGCCATCGACGTCGACGTTGTCGATGTCGCAGACCATGATGTGGCCGCCGACCGGGTCGACGAACAGGTTGCCGAGATTGATGTCCTGATAGCAAAAGCCCGAGGCGTGCAGTTGCAGGAAGCTGTCGGCGATGGCCGAACAGATGCGCAGCCGCATCGACAGCGACAGCTTCAGCCGGCGCGGCGGCGGCGCGATGATGTCGCGGATGCAGCGATAGCCGTCCGCCCGCAACGGCATCAGGTAGCCGAAGCTCTGGCTGCCGGGCATTTCCACAAGATCGACCGGCCAAAGGAAGGCGTCGCTGGGCGGCTTGCGGCTGATCGAGCGCTTCAGCCGGTTGCGCAGGTTCACGTCCACCCGCGCCACATGGTCGTGGTACCACTTCAGCGCGAACATGGCGCCGTCGAAGGAGGCCGCATAGACAGCGCCCTGACCCCCGGCACCCAGCATCTCGCCGACCTGGCCGGTGCGGCCCGAAGACAGGGCGCGGAATTGCGCGCCGGGCTCAATCGTCTGCGACGACGGCGCGTTCACGTCCGCTGCTCCGATGCCGTTTGCCAAGGCGGCGAGTGATGCACGCGACACCTCCCTGCCGGTCACGCGTTGAACAACCAGCTTGGAACCTAATGCGGCAAACGCAATTCACACAAGTGTGACGCACACAACAGTGTCACGCCCGCATGTGTCTGCTGAGGACCGCTATATCCGGCCAAAGCCGTGTTGACCCCGTCCGGATCGCGTGAAAACCTTCGCGGCGTTCGCATCCGTCGAGTTGGATAGCCTGTTGCCGATCACCATCGACCTGAAATCGATCCTGTTGCTGCAGGCGGCGATCGTCGTGCTGCTGCCGTTCATCCTGTGGTGGCAGTTCGGCCTGAAGCGCTTCTTTCCGCTCGCGGTTATCCAGATCTTCTCCGGCATCCTGCTGGGACCGACGATCTTCGGCGCCGTCGCGCCGGAAGCGTTCGACGCACTGTTTTCCAAGGACCTGCTGGGCGGCATCAAGGCCATCGCCATCATCGCCGTGTGCCTGTTCGCGTTCCTGGCCGGCACGGAGGCCGACCGCGACCTGATTCGCCGCTCTGGCCGGGCGGTGGTGTCGATCGGCATCGGCGGGCTGATGTTCACCTGGGGTTTCGGCATCATCATCGGGCTTGGCGTCGGGCTGGCCTTCGCGTCCGCCCTCGGCCCCCTCAACGGCCTGATCCTGTTCGCCGTCGCCTTCGGGCTGTGCAACGCGGTTCCGGCACTGCCGATCCTGGCGGTGCTGCTCAACGAACTGGGGCTCAACCGCAGCCGGCTCGGCGCCATCGCGCTGGCCAGCGCGGGCATCGGCGACGCGCTGTTCTGGGCGTCGCTGGCCATCGTGCTGCCGTTCGCCGCCGGTGGCGACGGCGTTATCCAGGCAGCCGCGATTGCCTTCGGCGGCGGGCTGGTGGCGCTGGGGCTTTGTCTGTATGTGGCCTCGCCCCTGCTCAACCGCCTGCTGCGTCAGGAAGCGCCCGAACGCGTCGTCATGATCCTGGTCGGCGTCACCATCTTCCTGTGTTCGGCGGTCACCTCGATCTGCGGCCTGCATCCGGTGATGGGCGCGTTCATCGCCGGCGTGTTCCTGCCCGACGAGGTGCGCATCATGGCCGCGCGCAAGCTCGACATGCCGACCTCGATGCTGCTGCTGCCGTTCTTCTTCCTGGCGACCGGGCTGGACGCGCATTTCAGCCTCACCGACCCGGTGATCTGGACCATCTTCGCCGCCGGGCTGTTCGCCTGCGTCGTTGGCAAGGTGGTCGGCACGGCGTTGTTCGCACGGGTCGCCGGGGAAACACTGCCCTTCGGCATCACGCTCGGCTGCCTGCTGCAGACCAAGGGACTGATGGAACTGGTCATCGTCACGGTGTTCCGCGACGCCGGCGTGGTCTCCACGCAGACCTATTCCGCGCTGGTTATCGTCGCGCTGGTGTCGACCGCGTTGACCCTGCCGTTGACCACTGCCTACCGACGCATTGCCGGCGACAGCCTCGACGTCGGCCAGCCCGAGGACGAAACACCGTCCGAGGACGGCGTGCGCCCGCCGCCTACGCCGACATCGCCGGACACGATTGCCATCCTGCGCTTCGAATCCGATCCCGGTGATGTGGAGATCAGCGCATCGGAGACCGTCATCGGCCGGCATTCGGGCGATGGCGTGCGCGTCCCCGACGTGCGCGTCTCGCGCCATCACGCACAGCTTGTGCAAGACCCCGAAGGCGGCTTTGCCATCCACAACCAGACGGCGGTACGCTCCGAGCCGAACGAGATGACCGTCAACGGCGAATACAAGGAGCACGCCGAGCTTGCGACCGGTGACCGGGTGACGCTCGGCGGGGTACCTTTCATCTTCTATTCGGTCGAGGCGGACTCGTGATCGCGGCGGGAGACTCAGATGGGCGGTGATGACAAGAATGGCGGCACGCGGGTGGTGCCCGATGTCGTGCCGGTGCCGCGCGATGCCGATCTCGATGATGTGGCGACCTACATTCCCGAAGCCGCCAGCGACGAGATCGTCGCCTATCTGGAAATCACCGAGGGTGCTGGCAAGGGCGTGCGGCTGCCGATCCGCGGCGGCACCAACGCCATCGGCCGCGAGCCGGACAAGAATCGTGTCGTGCTCAACTTCGGCGACGCATCGATCTCGCGCGAAGGCCACGCCGTCATCACCGCGCAAGGCAGCCCCGCCGCGTTCACGCTCTACGACGGCGGCAAGACCAACCCGGTGACGCTCAATGGCGTGGTGCTGAAGGGCCAGGCCCCGCTGACGCCCCAGGATGCATTCGGTATCGGCGCCACGCATCTGCGGATCATCCTGCCGTGACCGGGTCGGCCGGCATGTTCGTCGACATCGAGGCGATCGCCGACAGCGGCGAGACACTGGCCAGTGGCCGCTATGCGGTCCCGGTGACGATCGGACGTGGCGACCAGGCCAACCTGCGGCTGCCCGAAACGCTGTCGCAGCTCTCGCGCATCCATCTGGAGCTGACCGAGCGCGGCGGCCGGCTGCATGTGACCGATACCAGCACCAACGGCGTTTCGCGCGATGGCAACCGGCTGACCCGTGGCGAGCCGTTGCGCATCGGCGACCGCGAGGACCTGGAACTGCCGGGCGTTCGCCTGAACATCCAGCGGGTCGGCGGCGCACCGGAAGCCGACATCCACATCGTCGCGCGGGTCGGCTCCAAACCGTCGCGCAAGGTGCCGCTTGGCGGCGAGGCGCTGGTGGTCTTCGCGCAAGGAACGGCGGGTGCTGCGCTGGAGAAGCGCCCGAGCGGCTTCTCACTCGACGATTTCGCTGCTGAACCGGGCTCGGCGAGCAAGGCGGTGCTGGCGATCCTCAATCCCGAACCCGGCGGTCTGGCCCTGCATCTGCCGCGCATCGACAACCCGCCGGACATCCGTCTGAACCGCGCCGAACTCACGCCCGGGCAGCACTGGATGGTGCCGCTCGATGTGCTGACCATCGGCGGCCTTCGGCTGGAGGTCCATGCCAGCGGCAGCCGAGCGATCGAATGCGTCAACGCGCGGTGCCGGCTGCTCAACGCCTATCGGCCGGAGGAAAACTGCCGCTGGTGCGGCTACAAGCTGATCGAGGGTGTCAGCCGGATGGTCGAGTAAGCGTTCAACGACAACAGCAGCGAGGGGCTGATCCAACGTGGCCAAGGCGCCCAAATCTCTCACCATCGACATCGTTGCCAGCGACGGAACGGTGCCGATGCAGCGGCTGTCCCTGTCGCCGGGGCGCTACACTGTCGGGCGCTCGCGCGACAACACGATCGTGCTCGATGCAGCGGAAATCTCCCGCGTGCACCTGATCCTGCACGTCGATGCCGACGGCATCGAGGTTGAGGACAACGCCAGCACCCACGGCACGCGCATCGGTGACCGGCAGATCGAACGCGAGCGCTGGTCGATGGACGAGCCGATCGTTCTGCCGCGCTTCGAGATCCGCGCGGCGGCCGCCGGCCCCGCGGCAGGAAAGACCAAGAGCCCCGGCGCCGAGCCGCCGGTGGAAAAGGTCGCGGCGGCGAGCGCGATCGAGTTCTCGCGCATTGTCGGCATCGACGATGCCCAGTCCGCCGAGCGCCCGTTCCCCGGCGATCTGTTCGCTGGCCCGGTGGTTTCCACCGGCGCGATCCGCGCTTCGGGCTGCCTCGCCGGCGAGACCACCTTCGCGGCCATCGGCGGGGGTATCGGCAGCTTCATCTGGGTCGATCACCTGCGCTGCTTCGGTGTGCCGGCCGAACACATCCGCGTCGTGGGCGTCAATCCGGTCTGCTATTCCAACTGGGGGCGCTACTGCCAGAACAGCCAGATTCCGCCGCACGAACGCATCCGCTCCAACGCGATCTCGACACCCGATAACATCTGGGGCTTTCCGGGCTACGCCAGCCGCGAATCCTGGCGCGCGCTGCTCTCCGGCAACCTGGCGGGCACAAGGCCGGTGTTTCAGGTTTTCGGTGAGGCGGCGGTGGCGGAGAGCTACACGCCACTGCTGGAGAACATCTTCTCCTCGCTCGACCGGGAGATGGTGCGCATCGGCTGGACCTCGATGCTGGAACAGGGCCGGGTGCTGGGCCTGCGCATGACCGATGACGGGCGCTACGCGTTGGCCTATCGACGCACCGCCGACCGCGCCGACGGGGGGCGGCGCGACAACATCCTGATCGCATCCTACGTGCATGTGTGCACCGGCTATCCGGCAACCCGCTTCACCGGCGACCTGCAGGCCTTCCGCGCGGCCCATCGCGACGACGCCAACATGGTGGTCAACGCCTACGATCCGCACGACCAGATCTACCGGGAAGTGCAGGCAAGCGGCCGGCCCGAACGCGTCATGGTGCGCGGACGCGGCATCGTCGCCTCGCGCGTCATCCAGCGGCTCTACGAGGCGCGCGCCGGCAACCCGCAGATCGAGATCGTGCATCAGATGCGCTCGCGGATTCCCGATAGCGCCGGGACGCGCAACGGCCCCGCGAAACGCCCGGTGTTCAACGATGTCGAGTTGCAGCCGTTCAACTGGCCAAAGGCGTGCTGGGGCGGCGATCTGCGTCAGGAGATCGAGAACATGACGCCGGCGCAGCGCGCCGAATCCTTCAGCCTGCTTGGCGGCACCACCACCGCCGACCGCACCGACTGGAAGGACATCGCCATCAACGGCGCGCGCGAGGGCTGGTACATCAAGGCCTACGGCAACGTCGACTCGATGAAGCCGACCGGCGCATCGGACAACCGACAGGTGGCGATCACCTTCAAGGACGTGGACGGACAGATGTCCGCCTACACGGTCGACTACATCATCGACTGCACCGGGCTGATCGCCGATGTGACGCAGTCGCCGTTCCTGGCCGACCTGATCGATACCTACGGGCTGGCGCGCAATCCCACCTCAGGCACCGGTGCGGAAAACCGGCTGGCGGGCATCGCCGTGGCCAGCAGCTTCGAGATACCGGGCCTGCGCAACGGCAACAGCCGGGCTTACGCGGCCGGCACCATTACCCAGAACGGGCCTTACGCGGCCGTCGACAGCTTCCTTGGCCTGGCCTATGCGGCGCTGCGCTCGGTCGACGACCTGAACACCGCGTCAGCACCGGGCGTCAGCGGTTTCGGGCCGGTGCGCTCATTCACCCAATGGCTGCGCTGGTGTACGGGCTCCGCGCCATGACCTACGCGCGCAAACGGAGGATGGCGCCATGACACCCACCCTGCTCGGCCGCTGGCAGACCCGCTTGCTGCTGTTTGTCATCGTCGGCATCCCGGTCACCTGGTGGTGGACCGAAGTGCTGGCGGCGCGCGACGGTGGGCGCTCGCTGGTCCCGGCCGGTATCATCGCCACCATCCTGCTGGTCGGGCTGGCGCTGGACTGGGTCTACGTTCAGTACCAGAAGCGCCACTGGGACCATGACTGGCCGTTCGCCTATCAACTGGCTTCGATGATCTTCGAGTTCGTCCTCGTGCTGGCGCTGATCCACTTCGGCCTGGTGCCGTGGCTGCCGAGCGGCATCCTCTACTTTCCGCAAGCCGTATGGGACGCGACGCGGCACTTCGCGGCCGTACTCATCCCCGCCTTCCTGCTGCTGCTTGGGCCGTTGCAGACATTTCTGGTGCGCTGGCGCTTCAAGGGCGGCGAGCTGGGCCGGATGTAACCGGGGCAAATCGTCAGGAAAATCGCGACGGATCAGTCAAACGTTAGCGAAATGTAAACCTGTCGACCCGCATTGTCGTGGTCGTGACGGTGCACGCCGACAGGCGCATCAAGGTGCACACATCTTCGTAGTTGGTTCGTTGTTCCATGGCGCGTATTCCTGCCATTCTCCGGGGCAAGCCCCTGCGCCGCGCTGCCGGCGCGGCGCTCGTCGCTCCGGTGCTCGCGATCAGCCTCTATGCAGCCGCCGGCGGCGATACATCGCCGCTGTTCAGCACACTCGCCGGCGAGCGTGTTGGCGGCAGTTGCTCCGGGCTTGATGTGTCCAATCTCGACCCCGCGAACCCGGCCCATCGGCCCTGCTACTGTGCCGTTGACGCGCGCGACGACGTTTGCCGCAGCCCGCTCGCACCACGCTAGCGATTCAACACGCTCGGCCTGGACCACGCTGAAGGCACGTTGAGCCCAGCGTGCATTCCAGCCGACCCTGATTTTCCGGAAAACCGCGTCGTCTGTGACGCTGCCCTGCACAAGCCGTGGCGTGTGGCGGACTGATCCTTTATACAACTTTCACGATATTATTTTGTATATAAATACAACTTTTACGAGTTGTCGCCAGACTCGGCAATCCGACTTCGACATCGCTTTGCCGGCCGGATGCACCTCCCATGCCCGACGAACCCGTCCCGGAAGCCCCAGCCGACGCCCTGAGCTTCCTCATCGCCGATCCTTGCGCCAACAAGGCGTTTCTCACCCATCTGGCGCTGAGTTGCATGACATCTGACACCGCGCACGTCACCATCGTGACGCGCAACACGGACTTTCACCACGCGGCAGGCGAAGGTCTGCACGACATCGTGGTGTGCAGCGACGGACTGGCATTGGCCACCGGGGACGGCTTTACCGACGCAATTGCCAAGGTCAGCAGCGACGGACGAACCGCCATCGTGGGGTTGTGCGATGGCGAGAACGATCAGGAAGCACGCAACGCACTGCTGTGCGCGGGGGCGCATGTGGTTCTCGATCGTGCCGACCTCAGCCCCGATCCCCTGCGCGCGGCGATCAATGTAGCGCTTGGTTTCGTCGGCCGCGAACTGCCGAAAAAGCGCACATTGGCAAAACCGGTTGTCACGGAGGTGTGACGGCAGCCGCATCGCGCATCTGAAGCTGTACCGTCTCGCGTCCGCCCCAGCGATTGATGCGCAGGGTCCCGGCCGCGTGAATACTGGCGCCGCGCGAAGCGGTGAGGAAATCGCCAAGCTCGCCGTCCGCGGCACGGAACGCGATGGCCTGCAGCTTGCTGTCATCGGGACCGGCAAGCCCCAGCCGCACATGCCCCTGCTCGGTCGTCTCGCACCAGGTCAGCCGATGGGCGGGCAAAGCCACGATCGGCTCGGGATGGCCGGCGCCATAGGGACCGGCGCGGTCGATCGCCTCGATCAGGTCGGTGCGTGCCGCTCCCGCCGTCAGCGCGCCGTCGATCTTGAGCACGTCTTCGGCCGGCAGCGCGGCCATCTCCCCTGCAAGCGCGCCCTGCAGGAAGGCCCGCAGGTCGCCGACCTTGTCCCGCGCGACCGTCAGGCCGGCCGCCATGGCGTGGCCTCCGCCCTTGATCAGTACGCCGTCATCGACACCGCGCCGCACCGCCTGCCCGAGATCGATCCCGGAGACGGAGCGTGCCGAACCGGTTCCGGCTTCACCGCCACCAGCGAAGGTGATCGCCATCGCCGGTTTGCGGAAGCGCTCCTTCAGCCGCGAGGCGATGAGACCGACGATGCCCGGATGCCAGTCCTCGCCTGTGACGATCACCGCTGTCGCCCAATCCGCGTCACCACCTTCCACCTGGGCCACCGCCTCTTCGACAGCCGCCTTTTCGATCTCCTGGCGTTCGCGGTTCAGCTCGTCGAGCTTCGTGGCGATCGTCATGGCTTCATCGGCGTCGTCGGTGGCGAGCAGCCGTGCGCCGAGGCCGGCATCGCCGATGCGCCCGCCGGCATTGATGCGCGGTCCCAATAGAAAGCCGAGATGATAGGGCGTCGGCGCATCGCGCAGGCGCGCAACGTCGCATAACGCCCGCAGACCGGCATTGCGCCGCTGGTGCAGCACCTTGAGCCCCTGCGCAACGTAGGCCCGGTTGAGACCGGTGAGCGGCACGATGTCGGCGACCGTGCCAAGCGCCACCAGATCGAGCATGCCGATCAGGTCCGGCAGTTCTTCGCGGCCGGCTTCGCGCAATTGCCGGGCGGCCTCCACCAGCACCAGGAAGGTGACACCCACCGCCGCCAGATGTCCCTGCCCCGACAGGTCGTCCTGACGGTTCGGGTTGACCAGGGCATGCGCCTGGGGAAGCGTTTCGCCGGTCTGGTGATGGTCGATGACCACCACATCGAGACCCATGTCGGCGGCACGCGCGAAGGTGTCGTGGCTGGCCGTGCCGCAATCGACGGTGACGACAAGCGTGCAACCGGCCCCGGCCAGTTGCGCGAAGGCGGCTTCGTTGGGGCCGTAGCCCTCGAAGATGCGATCGGGGATGTGGACGTGGGTGGTCACGCCGAGCGCCGCGAGGAAGCGCTGCATCAGCGCGCTTGAGGTGGCGCCGTCCACATCGTAGTCGCCGAAGATGCCGACCGTCTCGCTGCGTTCGATCGCCGCGACCAGGCGGGTGGCGGCTCCCTCCAGATCGGTCAGCGAGCGCGGATCGGGCATCAGCTCGCGCAGGCGCGGCATCAGGAAGGCATCCGCCTCGGCGGGTGCGACGCCGCGAGCGGCCATGATGCGGGCCACGATCTCCGGTACGCCGGTGTCTTCGGCGATGGCGCGGACATCGCGCAAGGCCGTTTGCGGCAACCGATCGCGCCAGACCCGCCCCGTCGCGGAACGGGTGACCTGAAGAAAGTCGCGCGGCTCGGCCGCTTCGCTCATGGCATTCGCAGCATCAGGGTCCTGACCCTAGCCAAACTTGGCGAACATCCGGTGTTCGGCCCGGATCGTGCGCACCGTCTGGGTCGCGGAGCGCATCACCACCGTTTCGGTCTCGATGATCCGCTTGCCGAACTTGACCCCGTCGAGGAGGTTGCCGTCGGTCACGCCGGTGGCGGCGAACAGCACGTCGCCCTTGGCCATCTCTTCCATGCTGTAGACCCGGTCTGGGTCCTCGATGCCCATGCGCTTGGCGCGCTCGCACTTCTCGTCCGTATCGAGCACCAGCCGGCCCTGCATCTGGCCGCCGATGCATCGCAGCGCCGCCGCGGCCAGCACGCCCTCCGGCGCGCCTCCAATGCCCATATAGATGTCGATACCGGTCTCCTCGGTATCGGTGGTGTGGATCACGCCGGCGATGTCGCCGTCGCCGATCAGGCGGATGCTGGCGCCGATGGAGCGGATTTCCTCGATGATCCTGGCGTGACGGGGCCGGTCCAGCACGCACGCGGTGACCTCGTGCACCGGCACGCCCTTTTCCTTGGCGAGCTTCTCGATGTTGTCGCGCGGGCTGGCATCGATATCGACCAGGCCGTCGGGATAGTCCGGGCCGATGGCGATCTTGTCCATGTAGACGTCCGGCGCGTTGAGCAGGCTGCCGGCCTCGGCGATGGCGATCACCGCGAGCGAGTTGGGCAGGTCCTTGGCACAGATCGTGGTGCCCTCGAGCGGATCGAGCGCGATATCCACCTGCGGGCCGGTGCCCAGCCCGACCTTCTCGCCGATGAACAGCATCGGCGCCTTGTCGCGCTCGCCCTCGCCGATCACCACGGTGCCGTCGATGGGCAGCCGATTGAGCTCGCGGCGCATGGCGTCGACGGCGGCCTGGTCGGCGGCACGCTCGTCGCCACAGCCACGCTGGCGCGCCGCGGCCACGGCGGCGCGTTCGGTGACGCGGACGATCTCCAGCGTCAGGATGCGGTCGATGACGGCGCTGAGCGATTGCGGCTGTGTTGACATTGCTTTTCCCGGTTTTGCCTTGCGCGAGGCCAAGGTCAGGCTTTCTCGATGCGGATCATCTGCGGGCGGCCCTCGATATGGCCGTCGGCCTCGATGCCCGCAAAGGCCTCGCGAATGTTCTGTTCCAGTGTGTCGTGGGTGATGATGGTGACCGGCAGCGCGCGGCCGTTGCCCTCGCCCTCACCGCCCTTCTGAACGATGCTCTCAAGCGAAATACCCGCCTCGGCCATACGCGTGGCGATGCCGGCAAAGGCGCCTGGGCGGTCGAACACGTTGAGGCGGATGTAGTAGCCGCCGGCATGGGCGCGCATGCGGGCGCGGGTGTGGGGTTTCAGCTTCGATGCCGGCACGCCGAAGACCGGCGACAGTCGCGCGCGGGCAATATCGACGATGTCGCCGATGACGGCGGACGCGGTGGCATCACCGCCAGCGCCGGCGCCGGCGAGCGTGATTTCACCGAAGGCATCGCCGTCGATGGCGACCGCGTTGAGCACGCCGCCGATGCGCGCCATGGCCGCCGACTTGGGCAGCATGGTGGGGGTGACGCGCTGTTCGATGCCGCTGTCGGTGCGCACCGCCACACCGAGCAGCTTGATGCGGTAGCCCAGTTCGTCGGCGGCCCTCAGGTCGTCCTGGGTGATCGACGAGATGCCTTCCAGATAAACCGATTCAAGCGACACCTCGACGCCGAAGGCCGCCGCGGCCAGCAGCGCCAGCTTGTGGGCGGAATCGTGCCCCTCGATGTCGGCGGTCGGGTCCGCTTCGGCGTAACCCAGCCGCTGCGCCTCGGCGAGGCAATCCTCGAAGCTCTCGCCGTGCTCCTCCATGCGCGTGAGGATGTAGTTGCAGGTGCCGTTGAGGATGCCGTAGACGCGCGCAATCCGGTTGGCGCTGGCCGCCTCGCGCACCGTCTTGATGACTGGAATGCCGCCGGCAACGGCTGCCTCGTAGCCGATGGCGACACCGCCTGCGTCCGCGGCTGCAGCGATCTCGTTGCCGTTCACGGCCAGCAGCGCCTTGTTGGCGGTCACCACGTGCCGCCCGGACGCGACCGCCGCCTGAACCGCCGACTTCGCCGGATCGCCGTCGCCACCGATCAGTTCAATGAAGACATCGATCGCATTGGACTGCGCCAGGGCGGCGGGATCGTCGAACCAGGTGATGTCGCCGAGATCGATGCCGCGATCTTTGCTCGCGTCGCGCGCGCACACGCCGGTGACGGCGATCTGGCGCCCGGCGCGCTCGGCGATCAGATCGGCGCTGTCGATCAGGATGCGGGCAACCGAGGCACCGACCGTGCCGAGACCTGCGATGCCAACCCGAAGGACATCGGACATGAATGGACCTTCCTGGTGAAACGCCTGGTGAAGCGCAGAAAACGCGCTGCCCGCGCCGGCCGACCGCGTCGGCGTCAATTGCTGCCTGGCGAATGCCCCGAACGCCGCAAACGGCCGTCCCTAGTCAGGAGCCCGCCCCCTCGAGCGGAATCACGTTGTGCATCGTTTCCGGCGCAGTGGCAAGGAAACGACGCAAGTTTCGCGCCGCCTGGCGGATACGCTGCTCGTTCTCCACAAGCGCGACGCGAACATGGCCCTCGCCGTGCTCACCAAAGCCGATGCCCGGCGACACTGCCAGGTCGGCCTTTTCCAGCAGCAGCTTGGCGAATTCCAGCGATCCCAGCGCCTCGAAAGCCGGCGGCACGGGGGCCCAGGCGAACATGCTCGCCTCGGGCGCGGGAATGTCCCAACCGGCCCGGCCGAAGCTCTCCACCAGCGCGTCGCGGCGCTGGCGGTAGGTCTCGCGGGCCTCGGCGATGCAGTCATCGGGTCCGTTCAGCGCGGCGGAGGCTGCAACCTGGATCGGGGTGTAGGCGCCATAGTCCAGATAGGACTTCACCCGGGCGAGCGCGGCAATCATCCGCTCGTTGCCGACGGCAAAGCCCATGCGCCAGCCGGGCATCGAGTAGGTCTTGGACATGGAGGTGAACTCCACCGCCACGTCCATGGCGCCCTCGATCTGCAGGATCGACGGCGGCAGCGTGTCACCGAAATAGATCTCCGCATAGGCGAGATCGGACAGCAGCAGCACATCGTGCTTGCGCGCGAACGCCACCACGTCGCGATAGAACTCCAGATCGGCGACCTCGGCGGTGGGGTTTGAGGGATAGCACAGCACCACCGCGATGGGCTTGGGGATCGAGTGGATCACCGCGCGTTCCAGCGCGTGGAAGAACTCAGGGCCCGGCTCGGCGGGAACTGAGCGGATCGAGCCGCCGGCCATCAGGAAGCCGAAGGCGTGGATCGGGTAGCTGGGATTGGGGCACAGCACCACATCGCCCGGCGCGGCAATCGCCTGGGCCATGTTGGCGAAGCCCTCCTTGGAGCCCAGCGTGGCGACCACCTGGGTGTCCGGATCGAGCTTTACCCCGAAGCGACGCTCGTAATAGCCGGCCTGCGCCCGGCGAAGGCCGGGAATACCGCGCGAGGCGGAATAACGGTTGGTGCGCGGCTTGCCGACCGTCTCGATCAGCTTTTCCTCGATATGGCGCGGCGTCGGCAGGTCCGGATTGCCCATCCCCAGGTCGATGATGTCGGCACCGCGCGCACGCGCCGATGCCTTGAGGCGGTTGACCTCCTCGAAGACGTAAGGGGGCAAACGCTTGATGCGGTGGAATTCGTGCATGTCTCTTCAGCCGGGCTGGCGTCTTGCATATTGCCGCGCGGGGGTGCGCGTCACTGCGCTTCGATCGCCTGTCGCCTGTCCTTTTCGTGGCTATCGCGCAGCTTTTCAAGTTCTTCGATGGTTGCGTCGGCCTCCGCATCGCTCTTTGGCTGGTGATCCTCCAGCCGGGGCGGCCGACGAAAGTCGGGGGCCGGACCCTCCGGCTCCCGCAGGTCATTGGGCAATTGCGGGCGCAGTGGCGGCACATCGATGGGCGATGCGCCCGCACACGCCGACATGGCCAGCGCCAGCAGCGCCGATACCGATCCGCTGCGCCAGCGCCGCAAGCTGCGCAGCACCCGTGTTGCCCGACTGTGTTGTTCTTCGATCAGCATGGCACATATCAGCATGACACATTAACGCTACTGGCTTTGCCTATTGGCTGTATTGGCCCTAAGCGGTCATTGTGGCAGAACATCATTAGGGTCACGGCCCTAAATAAGAATGCGATTGCGGTAGGAACCGCAACGCCAGAAGGGAGTGCGCACAGGCGCGAGCACGCCATGGATACGCCCGCACACGAGATCGCCAGCTATCAGGTCCGGGACCCCGAGGAACTGGCGCGCAATCTTGCGAAGCTGACCGAGGAGACCGGTCGCGCGGTCGCCGCGATGGTCGGCCCGCGCGAGCGCGGCGAGGCCAAGATGCTGATGGCCACCGAGACCGCGCAGGCCTGGAAGACGCTGGCGCAGATCGCCGAGCGCTGGTCCGCCGATCCGGCCAGGATGGTCGAGGCCCAGTCCGCACTGGCGACCAAGTACATGGATTTGTGGTCGGGCACGCTGCGGCGGCTTTCCGGCGAGCAGGCGCGCCCGTCCATCGAACCGGCGCCCTCCGACAAGCGCTTCAACCATCCCGACTGGGAAGACCACCCCCTGTTCGACTTCATCAAGCAGGCCTACCTGCTGATGACCGAATGGGTCGAGCGGATGGTCGACAACACCGAAGGGATCGACGACCACACCCGCCACAAGGCCCAGTTCTATATCCGCCAGCTCACCGCGGCGCTGGCGCCGACCAATTTCATCTTCACCAACCCCGAACTGATGCGCGAGACGCTGGAACACAACGGCGAGAACCTCGTCAACGGCATGCGCATGCTGGCCGAGGACATCGAAAAGGGGAATGGCGAGCTGAAGCTGCGCCAGTCCGACGATTCGCAATTCGGCGTCGGCAAGAACCTTGCCATGACCCCCGGCAAGGTGGTGTTCCAGAACGACCTGATGCAGTTGATCCAGTATGCGCCTGCCACCGACAAGGTGCTCAAGCGGCCGCTGATGATCGTGCCGCCGTGGATCAACAAGTTCTACATCCTCGACCTGAACCAGGATAAGTCGTTCATCCGCTGGGCGGTCGAGCAGGGCCACACCGTGTTCACCATCTCCTGGGTGAACCCGGACCAGAATATGGCCGCGAAGTCGTTCGCCGACTATGTCAAGGAAGGTCCGATGACCGCGCTCGACGTGATCAAGGAGATCACCGGCGAGAGCAAGGTCAACGCCATCGGCTATTGCGTCGGCGGTACGCTGCTGTCGGTCACCCTGGCCTACATGGCCGCGATCAAGGACCGGCGGATCGCCAGCGCGACGCTGCTGACCACGCAGGTGGATTTCACCTTCGCCGGCGATCTGCTGGTGTTCGTCGACGAGGAACAGGTCGCGGCCCTCGAGGAAGAGATGGAGCGCACCGGCTATCTCGCCGGCAGCCGCATGGCCACCGCCTTCAACATGCTGCGCGCCAACGACCTGATCTGGCCCTACGTCATCAACAACTATCTCAAGGGACGCCAACCGTTCCCGTTCGATCTGCTGTACTGGAACGCCGACGCCACCCGCATGCCGGCGGCCAACCACTCCTACTACCTGCGCAACTGCTACCTGGAGAACCGTCTGTCCGCCGGGGAGCTGGCGATAGACGGCAAAAAGCTAGACCTTTCAAAGGTCAAGACGCCAATCTTCAACCTGGCGACGCGGGAAGATCACATCGCGCCGGCCAAGTCGGTCTACTTCGGCTCCAAGTGCTTCGGCGGCCCGGTGGACTTCGTGCTGGCTGGCTCCGGGCACATCGCCGGCGTCATCAACCCGCCGGCCAGGAACAAGTACCAGTACTGGACCGGGCCGGCTCCCTGGACCAACGATGCCGACTACGACACATGGATCGGCGCGGCGGAAACGACGGCGGGCTCGTGGTGGCCCTACTGGCAGAGCTGGATCGAGGACCACAACGACAAACGCGCGGCCGCGCGCGCACCGGGCAGCAAGACGCATCCGCCGATCGAGGACGCACCGGGCGCGTATGTGAAGGTGAAAGCCTGAACGCGCCTCAAGCCGCTACGGAAACAGCGCCACCTGCTCCAGACCGGTCGTCTCCGGCAGACCGAACATCACATTCATGTTCTGGATCGCCTGGCCGGCCGAGCCCTTGACCAGGTTGTCGAGCGTCGAGACCAATATGGCGCGCCCGGCGATGCGATCGTCGAAGGCGTTGAGCAGACAGTGGTTGGAGCCGCGCACAGTTTGCGTCTTCGGAACCACGCCCTCCTCCAGCACATGCACGAAAGGCTCGTCCGCATAGGCCTGCTGCCAGGCGGCGCGGATATCGGCGGCCCTCTGCCCGCCGGGGGTGCGCACATAGGTCGTCAGCAACTCGCCCCGGCTCATGGGCACCAGGTGCGGGGTAAAGCTGATCGTCACCGGCTTCCCGCTCGCAATGCCAAGCTCCTGCTCGATTTCCGGCATGTGGCGATGCTTCGACACGCCATAGGGTGTCATGCCCTCGCCCGCCTCGCAGAACAGCGAGCCTTCCTTGAGCCCGCGCCCGGCCCCCGACAGGCCAGACTTGGCATCGATGACGATGTCGCCGATGTCGATCAGCCCGGCCCTGGCGAGCGGGATCAGCGCCAGCAGCGCGGCCGTCGGGTAGCAGCCGGGACAGGCGACCAGCCGCGCGGTGGAGATCGCATCGCGATAGTGCTCGGTGAGGCCATAGACCGCCTCCCCCTGCATGTCGGTGGCCGTGTGGGCGCGGCCGTACCAGGCCTCATAGGTGTCCGGGTCGCGCAGGCGGAAATCCGCCGACATGTCGACGAAGCGCACATGGGGGTGCGCCTCCAGAACGCCCTTGGTGATGTCCTGCGTGGTGCCGTGCGGCAGGCCGCAAAAGACCACATCGACGCCCGACCAGTCGGCGTCCTCGATGCGGGTGAGGTCCGGCAGGCCCGACAGCCCCAGATGCGGGAACACCTCCGCGACCGGCTTGCCCGCGTGCGTGTTGGCCGTCAGCGCGGCGATCTCCAGGTTGGGATGCGTCAACGCCAGGCGCACGACATCCGCACCGGTATAGCCGGAGGCACCGAGCACGCCGGCCCTGAGAATCGCATCGACCATCACATCACTCCTTTGGCACCGCTATAACGGGAAACGGTGCCCAAACACCATGCAAAATGAAAAGGCGGCTGCGAGCGCCCGACCCGAGGGCCCGAAACCTGAATGCCGATACAGCCTAGGCCCTCGGCCTGCGCCGCGAGAGCGCAAGACGCATCTGTTTTTCGGTTTCGATCAGGGCGAAGAACACAACACCGATCGCCACGATCAGAAGGCCGTCGGCAAGCGGCACGCTGCGGGTGCCGAACACCGCCTGCATCGGCGGCAGATAGGTGATGGCGAACTGTCCGGTGGTGACCACGGCGATGCAGAGCCACACGACCCGCGTGCCCCGCACCGCCGACCATGTCAGGGAGGTGCCATAGATGTTGCGAATGAAGAAGAGGTGGAACATCTCCATCACCACAAGTGTGTTCATCGCCATGGTCTGGGCCAGTGCCTGGTCGTAGCCGCGGTCCAGGGCATAGGCGTAGATGCCGAAGACCGCTGCCAGGAACAGGATGGATATCAGCACGATATGCCAGACCAGTTCGCCCGACAGCAGCGGCGCGTCGCGCGGTCGCGGTGGCCGGCGCATGGTGCCGGGCTCGGAGGGCTCGAAGGCGAGCGCAAGCCCCAGCGTCGTCGCCGTGATGAGGTTGATCCACAGGATCTGCACCGCGGTGATCGGCAGCGCCATTCCGGCGAACAGCGCCACGATGATCGTCATCGCCTCGCCGGCGTTGGTCGGCAGTGTCCAACTGATCACCTTCTTGATGTTGTCGTAGACGGTCCGGCCCTCGCGCACGGCCGCCGCGATGGAGGCGAAGTTGTCGTCCGCCAGGACCAGTTCGGCCGCCTGCTTGGCCGCTTCGCTGCCCTTGCGTCCCATCGCGATCCCGGCATCCGCGCGCTTCAGCGCGGGGGCATCGTTCACGCCGTCGCCGGTCATCGCCACCGTGAGACCGCGCGCCTGCAGCGCGTTGACCAGCCGCAGCTTGTGCGCCGGCGAGGTGCGCGCGAAGATATCGGTCTCGACCACGGCGCTGGCCAGGGCGGCATCATCCATCGCCTCCAGGTCGGCGCCGGTCAGCACCCTGTCATGGTTCGTCAACCCGATCATCGCCGCGATGGCGCGGGCCGTCGCACCGTGATCGCCGGTGATCATCTTCACGCGGATACCGGCCGCATGACACTCGGCGACGGCATCGGCGGCCTCCGCACGGGGCGGATCGATCAGGCCGATCAGACCGATCAGCGTCAGTTGGCCCGGAAGATCGGCGGTGTTCAGGATCGTGCTGCCGGTTGCCGCAGACCGAACCGCGACCGCGATCACTCTCTGACCATCCGCGGCGAGTTCCTCGACCATGGCCTGCCAGCGGTCGTCGTCGAGCGGTTCGCTACCGCCGTCCGCGGAGCGCTGGTCGCGGCACAGGGCCAGGATGGCCTCGGGCGCGCCCTTGACGTGAATGCCGGCATGACCGTCCTGGTCATGATGCAGCACCGCCATGTAGCGGTACTCCGGATCGAAGGGAATCGCATCGGTGCGGGTCCAGTCGGGAAAGGGCTGCGGCCCCGCGCCGGTGATCTTGCCGGCGAGCGCCATCAGCGCGCCTTCCATCGGGTCGCCCTCCACGCGCCAGCCGTCCGACGCACTGCGCAGCACCGCGTCGTTGCACAACCCGGCAGCGCGGGCGAACTCGACAAGGACAGCATGCTCGGCCGGGTCGGCGTCGGCCTCGCTCCAGCGCACCGCGCCTTCGGGCGCATAGCCGTGGCCACCGACGGTGTAGACGTGCTCGGCGGCCACCAGCGTCGCCGCCATCATTTCGTTGCGGGTCAGCGTGCCGGTCTTGTCGGTGCAGATGACGGAGACCGAGCCAAGCGTCTCGATCGCCGGCAAGCGGCGGACGATGGCATTGCGCCGCGCCATGGCCTGCACACCGACCGCCAGCGTGATCGTCAGCACCGCGGGCAAGCCCTCCGGAATGGCGGCGACCGACAGGCCGACAACCGCCATGAAGAGCTCGGAGAAGGGCAGGTGCCCGACGAAATAGCCATAGATCAGAAGGCTGGCGGCAACGACGAGGATGAACGCCGTGAGCCAGCGGGCAAACGCATCCATCTGCCGCACCAGCGGCGTCGTCAGCGTCTGGACCTGCGAGAGCATGCCGCTGATCCGGCCAATCTGGCTATCGGTTGCGGTCGCCGCCACCACGCCCCTGCCCGCGCCGGCAACCACCAGCGTGCCGGAAAACAGCATCGATGTGCGGTCGCCGAGCATGGCCACCTCGGAGACCGGCGCAGTGTCCTTTTCGACAGGCACCGACTCGCCGGTCAGAATGGCCTCCTCGGCCTTGAGGCCGCGAGCCTCGAGCAGGCGCAGGTCGGCGGGAACCTGGTCGCCCGCCTCCACCAGCACGATATCGCCCGGCACCACCTCATCGGCGTCAACGCTCTGCCGCCGCCCGTCGCGCAGCACCGCCGCGTGCGGGGCGAGCATGCTGCGTATCGCCTCCATTGCCCGCTCGGCACGGCCTTCCTGAACGAAACCGATCACCGCGTTGGCGACGACGACCGCCATGATCACGCCCGTATCGACCCAGTGCTGCAGCGCCGCCGTGACCGCGGCCGAAGCCATCAGCACATAGATCAGCAGGTTGTGGAAATGCGCCAGGAACCGCAGCACGACACTGCGTCTGGGCGGCTCCGGCAGCCGGTTGGGCCCGTATTCGGCCAGGCGGGCGGCTGCCTGGTCGCTGGTCAGGCCGGTCTGCGCCGCATCCAGCACACTGAGCGCGCTGTCCCTGGACACCGCATGCAGGTTGGCCCGTGTGGCTTGCGTGTTTGTGTTCGCATCCATGGCTTTGTGCACTCACCGCTGACAGTGGCCGTCACGCCGTCGGGATACTCATGATGCCGCCGCTTTGTGTCCTTGCCGTCTCAGCGCGCACGCCGGGCAACCGCGGCCAGGCAGCGGCCATCCGGAAAAGGCAAGGCGGACTCTCCATCGGAACCAGGCCCCGCCGGCCACGCCTACAGGACCAGACGGGTTGGAAGCGCATCACGCCCGGGAATGGTATCGGACAAATTGCTGCACGTATCCGAAAGGCGAATGCCCCACCGTCCCGCGCGCGAAGGAGTCTTGTGACCACGAAAAAGGGGGCTTGCGTGAAGCCCCCTTCGTGTCTTCGCCGAAATGCCGAGAGAGCTAGCGCTTGGAGAACTGGAAGCTGCGGCGGGCCTTGGCCTTGCCGTACTTCTTGCGCTCCACGACGCGCGGGTCGCGAGTCAGGAACCCGCCCTTCTTGAGCACGCCACGCAGCTCCGGCTCGTAGTAGGTCAGCGCCTTGGACAGGCCGTGACGCACTGCGCCCGCCTGCCCCGACAGGCCGCCGCCCGACACCGTGCAGGTGATGTCGTACTGGCCGTTGCGCTGGGCGACCACCAGCGGCTGCTGCAGCAGCATGCGCAGCACCGGGCGGCCGAAATACTCCTCGAACGGCTTGCCGTTGATCATGATGCGGCCGCCGCCGGGCTTCACCCAGACGCGGGCGATGGCATCCTTGCGCTTACCGGTGGCATAGGCGCGGTCGTGCTCGTCGAGCTTCTGGACATGGACCGGCGCGGTCTCGGTGACGCCACCGTCCTCACCCTCGCCGGCGCCCATGGCGCCGCCCAGTTCCTCAAGCGACTGGATGGTGTCTTCGCTCATGCGACCCTCGCATTCTTGGTGTTCATCGCCGCGACGTCGAGCGCCACGGGCTGCTGCGCCTCGTGCGGGTGCTCGGCGCCGGCATAGATTTTCAGGTTGCGCATCTGCTTGCGGCCAAGCGGCCCGCGCGGCAGCATCCGCTCCACGGCCTTGGCCAGCACGCGCTCGGGGAAGCGCCCGTCGAGCACCTGGCCCGCCTTGCGCTCCTTGATGCCGCCGGGATAGCCGGTGTGGCGGTAATAGGTCTTCTGGTCGCGCTTGTTGCCGGTCAGCACCACCTTGTCCGCATTGACCACGACGATGTTGTCGCCGCAGTCCACATGCGGGGTGAAGGTTGGCTTGTGCTTACCGCGCAGGCGCGCCGCGATCAGCGAGGCGAGCCGCCCGACCACGAGGCCTTCCGCGTCGATCAGCACCCAGGCCTTCTCAACCTCGGCCGGCTTTGCCGAAAAGGTCTTCATCGTTCGCCGTTCCTGTCTGCCTGTTCATGATGGCGCGTGCATGTGCGCCGAATTCGAAGCCGGTGATCTACCGGCGCATAGTGTGAACGTCAAGCACAAAATTCCATCTACGCTCGAAAAATACGAATAAAATCAATGTATTAGAAATACGGTATTATTTTACCACATTTCTTCTGACGATACCGTTCAGTCGCGCGGCGGCACCGAATAGGTCAGCACCACATGGGCGGCGAGTTCTTCCTCGCCATCGGAATGCAGCGCCACCTCTCCGACGGCGAGCCGCTGCCCCAGCTTGAGCAGGGTACACTCGGCGATCATGTCGCTCTGATCGGGCTTGCGCAGGAAATTGATCGACAGGTTGGTCGTCACCGCAAGCGGCACCGGGCCGATCTGGGCCAGCAGCGCCACATACATGGTGTAGTCGGCAAGCTGCATCATCGCCGGCCCGGAGATGGTGCCGCCGGGGCGCAGGTGACGTTCGTGATAGTGCATGCGCACCGTCGCGCCCATCGGCCGCACGGCTTCGATGACATTGGTGCGCCCGCCGTGATGCACCTGCGGGAAGTCGCGCTCCATGAACGCTTCCAACTCCTCGACCGTCATCACCGGTTCGTGCGTCATGCAATGTCTCCCGATGCGTGGCGTTGCGCGCGCGGCTTGGTTATGGTTCGCGTCGATGTGACACGGAAAGTACCGCCGAGACCAGAGCATGGATGCCCCCGCACCGCATGACAGCAATGCCGCGCTGACGATCGGCGATCATGACGGCGTGCGCGTGCTAACGCTGAACCGCCCGCGGGCACGCAACACACTGTCGGTGGATATGATGGGCGCGCTGGAGGCGGCCTTCGCCGACATCGACGCCAGCGAGGATGTGCGCTGCGTCGTCATCCGCGCACAGGGACCCGGTTTCTGTGCCGGCCACGATCTCAAGGAGATGCAGGCGCACCGCAACGATCCCGATCGCGGCCGCGCTTTCTTCACAGAGCTGTTCGCCCAGTGCACACGGCTGATGGGCCAGATCCGCGCCTGTCCCAGGCCGGTCATCGCCGAGGTCCAGGGCATCGCGACGGCGGCCGGCTGCCAGCTTGTCGCAACCTGCGATCTGGCGGTGGCGAGCACCAGCGCACGCTTCGGCGTCAACGGCATCGACGTGGGCTTCTTCTGTTCCACGCCTTCGGTCGCGCTTGCCCGCAACATCGACCGCAAGACGGCGATGGAACTGCTGCTGACCGGCCGCATGATGAGTGCGGCCGAGGCGCGCGACGCCGGCCTCGTCAACCACGTCACCGAGCCGGAAGACCTCTCCAGCACCACCATGGCGCTCTCCGCGACCATCGCGGCGAAATCCACCGCCGTCACCGCGCTCGGCAAGAAGGTGTTCTACGAGCAGGTGCAGATGCCGCTCGACGAGGCCTACCAACTGGCCAGTGAGATGATGGTGGAGAACCTGATGCTGGCCGATGCCGAGGAAGGTTTCGCCGCCTTCATCGACAAGCGCGATCCCGACTGGCGCGACGAGTAAGTACCCCCATGGACCATGATACCTACGACGATGCCTATATCCGCGGCATCCTGGACGAGGTGCGCAGCATCGCCATGGTGGGCGCCAGCGCCAAGACGATCCGGCCGAGCTACTTCGTCCTCAAATACCTGATCGACAAGGGCTATTCGCTCTTTCCCATCAACCCCGGCCTGGCCGGCGGCGACATCCTCGGCCAGCGGGTCCACGGATCGCTGGCCGACGTGCCGGAGCCAATCGACATGATCGACATCTTCCGCAACTCCGAGGCGGCCGGCGCGGTTGTCGACGAGGCGCTCGATCTGGACCCGTCACCGAAGGTGATCTGGATGCAGCTCAGCGTGCGCAACGACGACGCGGCCGCGCGCGCCGAAGCCGCCGGCATGCGCGTCGTGATGGATCGCTGCCCGAAGATCGAATACGGCCGGCTGTCCGGGGAGATCGGCTGGGTCGGCGTCAACTCGCGCACCCTGTCGGCAAAACGCCCGAAACTCGCCGCGCGGGGCGTGCAGCACCGGGTCATCACCGGCGATAAATAGCTCGTCCTGTCTGTTGAATTATATGTCTGACTGATTTTCCCTGTGATTTTGTCCCGTTGCGGTTGCCCTGCCCTCACCCGCTCTCTATGAGTTGCGGTCACAGCAGTTTTTCCGACCACGCCGCATCGGGGCCGCGCGGCACCGCACACGACAGTTCAGTCAGGGAGTATTGAGATGAGCGATTCCCGCGAACCCGGGTTCTCCACGCTTGCCGTGCATGCCGGCGCGCAGCCGGACCCCTCCACCGGCGCGCGCGCCACGCCGATCTACCAGACCACCTCGTTCGTGTTCGATGACGTGGAACATGCCGCCTCGCTGTTCGGCCTGCAGGCCTTCGGCAACATCTATACCCGCATCGGCAACCCGACCTGCGCGGTGCTGGAGGAGCGTATCGCCGCGCTTGAGGGCGGCACGGCCGCACTCGCCGTGGCGTCGGGTCATGCCGCCGAGCACCTGATCTTCCACACCCTGCTGTCGCCGGGAGACGAGTTCATCGCCGCCCGCCAGCTCTATGGCGGCTCGGTCAACCAGTTCGGCGAAGCCTACAAGAAGTTCGACTGGAACGTCGTCTGGGCCGATATCGACGACATTTCCAGCTTCGAGAATGCCGTCTCCGACCGCACCAAGGCGATTTTCGTTGAATCGCTCGCCAATCCCGGCGGTGGGGTGACAGACATGGAAGCCATCGCGGCCATCGCCAAGAAGGCCGGCGTGCCGCTGATTGTCGACAACACCATGGCGACGCCGTATCTGTGCAAGCCCTTCGAGCACGGCGCCGACATCGTGGTGCACTCGGCCACCAAGTTCATCGGCGGCCAGGGCAACTCCATCGGCGGCGTGATCGTCGATGGCGGCACGTTCGACTGGTCGGAGCCGGGCAAATACCCCTCCCTGTCGGAGCCCTGCGCCTCCTATCAGGGCATGGTGCTCTACGAGACCTTCGGCAATTTCGCCTTCGCCATCGCCTGCCGGGTGCTGGGCCTGCGCGATCTGGGTCCGGCGCTGTCGCCGTTCAACGCATTCCTGCTGCTGAACGGTGTGGAGACCATGCCGCTGCGCATGCAGCGCCACAGCGACAACGCCCAGGAAGTCGCCGAATACCTCGCCGGCCACGACAAGGTCGACTGGGTCTCCTACGCCGGCCTGAAGGGTGACAAGTACAACGCGCTGGCGCAGAAGTACTGCCCCAAGGGCGCAGGCGCGGTGTTCACCTTCGGCCTCAAGGGCGGGTTCGATGCCGGCGTCGCGCTGGTCTCCAACGTGGAGATGTTCTCGCATCTGGCCAATATCGGCGACACACGCAGCCTCATCATCCACCCCGCCTCCACCACGCACCGCCAACTCACCGACGAGCAGAAGGTCAGCGCCGGTGCGGGGCCGGAGGTGGTGCGGCTGTCTGTCGGCATCGAGGACGCCGCCGACATCATCGCCGATCTGGAGCAGGCGCTGGCGAAGCTGTAAGCGTCTCGGGTGGCGAAAGCCGCATCCGGTCGGCGTGGATCAGCGCCTTGCCGATCAGCACGATGGCGACCACCTGGTGCGCCAGCGCGATCCATAACGGCACTGCGTAAAGGATCGCGGTGATCCCGAGCGCCACCTGCACGGCGGTGACGGCGACAAGCGCCATGACGCGTTTGCGCGCCGCATCGCCCTGTCCGTTGCGCCACACATCGAGCGCGTGCAGCACGACAACGAGCGCGACGAGATAGCCCGCCATGCGGTGGTTGAACTGCACCGCGGTGATGTTCTCGAACGGATTGAGCCACCAGGGCTGCAATGTGCCAAGCCCGCCTGGCACGACACGCCCGTCCATCAGCGGCCAGGTGGGATAGGCCAGACCCGCATCAAGGCCGGCGACAAAGGCGCCGAGCACGATCTGCACGAACAGCAGCGGCACGAGCGCCAGCGCGGTCAGCCGGATGCGACGGTTTTGCGTTGGTGGCGAGGCAGCAGGGGCGACACGCTGCGACAGCCACAGCAGGTATAGGAAGATCACCACCGCCAGACCCAGATGGGTCGCCAGGCGGTACTGGCTGACATCGGTGCGCACCGACAGCCCGCTGGTCACCATCCACCAGCCGATGAAGCCCTGCAGGCCGCCGAGCGCGAAAGCAACCAGGGTCAGCGCGATCATCCGGCCCGAAAGCCGGCCGCGCACGACGAACCAGACGAACGGCACCAGGAACAGGAAGCCCACCAGCCGGCCCAGGAAGCGGTGGCCCCACTCCCACCAGTAGATCACCTTGAAGGCGGCAAGGCTCATGCCCTTGTTGATCTGCTGGTACTCGGGGATCTGGCGGTACTTGTCCATCTCCGCCAACCACATGGCCTCGGTCAGCGGCGGGATGATGCCGGTCACGGGACGCCATTCGGTGATCGAGAGACCTGAATCGGTCAGCCGCGTGGCGCCACCGACGACGACCATCGCCACCACCGCCAGCGCCAGCGCCAGCAGCCAGATGCGCACGGCGCGGTCACCGGCCGCGCCTAAGTCCGCGCGGCCCATCGCCGGCGTCATGTCGGTCGTTGTCATGATTATCGTTCTAAGGGCGCTGACCTGTGACGGGCAAGAGGAGCAGCGCGGCCATGCCGCTTTGCCGCAGGCGGACGATGGCGCCTTGCCGGAACCTCGTCGGTGCATTACCTCGGCGGGCAGCATCCAGGCTGGAGCCACCATGGCGTCGTTGCCCGAAGACCGACCCAATCCGCGCACCCTGATCGGCATCGTCGCACTGATGGTGTTGCTGACAGCCTATTCGCTGCTGGTGATGGCGCTGTTTGCCGGCTGGATGAGCGACCAGGCGATCTGGCTTCAGACCGTGTTCTACATCATCGCCGGCTTCGCCTGGCTGCCGCCGGCCTACTGGCTGATCCGCTGGATGGCCGCGCCGCGCGCGCGGGCGCGCGCCTCAGGCGACGTTGAGCCGCCGCATCCGGTTGAACACGAGTGAGGGGATGCCGGACAGAAAGGCGTTGAGGTAGCGCATCGCCTGAAAATCGCCGTTCAGGGAAATGCGCGGCAGCGCGTGCAGATGATCGCGGTGGGCGGTGAACAACACGCCCGGACGCGTTGTCACGGCGGTGGCGAAGCCGGCCTGGCGGGCGAGCTCGAAATCGCGCTTTGCCGCCGAGTCCGTGTCCCCATAGGGATAGGCGAAGTGGCGCGGACGCTCGGGAAGATAGCTTTCCAGGATATCGGCGCCGTTGACCATCTCGCCCAGAGCGCGGTCCTCATCTAGCCCGGCTATCGCGTAATGATTGACGGTGTGGGCGCCGATGGTCGCGAGTTCGTCGCGGGCCAGCACGCCGATCTCGTCCCATGTCATGGCCAGGGCGCGTGTCATCGCCACCATGTCGACCTCGTAGCGCAAGGCGAAATCGCGGATGAAGGCGCGCTGGTCGTCCTGCGACTGACGGCGAAGCCACCAGTAGATCGACTCGTAGGCGATGTACTTTTCCTCCGGCGTATCGGTGAGGAAGCGCATCGGCTCGTCGCCGAGCTTCACATCGACATCGGCGCGCCCGGCGATCACCGCTTCCAGCACCCGCCACCAAAGCTCCGCCGTGCCATCGGGCATCGATGTGGCGATGTAGATGGTGAACGGGCAGTGCAGCGCCTTCAGCACCGGATAGGCATGCTCCAGATTGTCGCGATAGCCGTCATCGAAGGTCAGAACGGCGAAGCGCCGCGACGCGTTCGAGGCCAGCCGTGCCGGCACCTCGCCGATGGGAACGATGTCATAGCCGGCAGCGCGGATGCGCTTGATGGCGCGCTCCAGAAATCGCGGCGTGACCTCGAGGATGCGGTTGGGCTGAAACGCGTCCCTGCTTCGCGGCAAGACGTGGTGCAGGGTGAATATGACACCGCGCCCGCGCGTCATCGGCGCCAGCACATGCGGCGCGCCGGTGGCGGCCAGGGCTGTCAGGCCCCCCTTAATCATATTCATACGAAGCCGGTTCATATCCGCGTTTGCTAACCCATTCGCCGTTTCCATCGGGTAAATTGGGCGCTCATGGTCTCCGAGGCGCGCGCATAGATGCACAACTTCGAAGTACAACACGGCGGAGCAATCCCGATCCCGGCCGGCGGCCGCCTCGCGAGAGGCGCGGCACGCCGGAACGCCCGGCGCGCCGTTGTGTCCACCGCGTTCGGCACATGCGAACTGGCCGTGCACACCGGTTTCGCGGAGGTTTCCGCCAGGTGGCGCGAACTGGAACGCGTCGGCGTCACCACGCCCTACCACCGCCACGACTTCATCGAGCCGTGGTACCGCCTGCTCGGTCGCAAGGAGGGTATCACGCTTTGCATCGTCGAGGGCCGGTTCGAGGGCGCGGCGACCGGGTTCATCTGGCCGCTGGGCATCTGCCGTTGCTTTGGTGCGCGCACGCTGTCGTGGCTTGGCGGCAAGCACGCCAATTACGGCTTCGGCCTCTATGCGCCGCAGGTACTGGGGGCGTTGACGCCGAAAGACTGGACAGCATTGCTGGACACTGCGCTGGAGCTTTCCGGAGCCGATCTGGCGGTGCTGCTGAACCAGCCGGAGAGCTATGGCGGCGGCAGCAATCCGCTGGCCCATCTGCGCCTGGCCGCCAGCACCGACCCCTGCCACCGGGCCGCGCTGACAACCGACTACGACACCTTGCTCAAACGCCTGCGCAGCCGCATTTCGCGCCGTAACATGCGCCGCAACCTGAGCAGGATGGAAGAGGCCCACGGCCCGGTCCGCCTGATCCGCGCCGAACAGCCAGACGACATCCGCGCCGCGCTGGAGGCGCTTGTCGCCCACAAGGCGCAGCTCGACGAGACACGCCCCGACAAGGCCATCTTCGCCGATACCAGCGTCGTGCGGTTCCTGGAAGACATCGCGACCGAAACCCGCGATGGCGCCCCGGCTCCGCTGGACATCTATACACTGGTCGCCGGCGACCAGGTCGCCGCCACCTTCGGCTGCGTGACCGACGAACGGCGCGCCTCCGGCGTGTTCATCTCCATCGACATCGGCACCTTCGGCACATACGCGCCGGGCGAGCTGCTGATCGGCAAGGTGATCGAGGACTGCTGCGCGCGCGGGCTGTCGATGCTCGATCTCGGCGTGGGCGGCGGCTCCTACAAGGAACGCTGGTGCCATTACCGCGAGCCGCTGTTCGATGCGATCGCCACGCGCACGCTGAAGGGACGCTTCGTCGCCGCGCCCCTGAACCGGGCCTGGCTCCGGTTCAGGGCCGCCGCGAAACGCTCGCGCACCATCAGCGCGCTTTATGGCAGCATGCGCAGCAAGCCCGCTTAGGGTTTGGAGCATGTTCTTACCCGAAAACCGCTCACACTTTTCGGGAACATGCTCTAACTACCAGACTTCTCCGGCACCAGGTCCGTGTTCGCCCGTTTGACGGCATCGGCCTCCAGATAGAGCTCAGAGCCCATCTCACGATAGTTCCGCGACATGGCGAGCATCCCTTCCTCGGCGATGCGCTCAAGGTCCTTCTTCTCGTTGTCGGTGAGGCTCTCGGCGTAGTCGCGCACGTCCTGGGTGATCTTCATCGAGCAGAATTTCGGCCCGCACATCGAACAGAAATGGGCCACCTTGTGCGCCTCTTTCGGCAGGGTCTGGTCGTGGAAGTCCCGCGCGGTCTCAGGATCGAGCGCCAGATTGAACTGGTCTTCCCAGCGGAACTCGAAGCGGGCGCGTGACAGCGCGTCGTCGCGCACTTGCGCGGCCGGATGGCCCTTGGCGAGATCGGCGGCATGGGCGGCGATCTTGTAGGTGATCACGCCGGTCTTGACGTCATCGCGATCCGGCAGGCCCAAATGCTCCTTCGGCGTCACGTAGCACAGCATGGCGCAGCCGAACCAGCCGATCATCGCCGCGCCCACGCCCGACGTGATGTGGTCGTAGCCCGGTGCAATGTCAGTCGTCAGTGGCCCCAGCGTGTAGAACGGCGCCTCGCCGCAAGTGGCGAGCTGCTTGTCCATGTTGACCTTGATCTTGTGCATCGGCACGTGGCCCGGCCCTTCGATCATCACCTGGCAACCGCGGTCCCACGCGATCCTGGTCAACTCGCCGAGCGTCTCCAGTTCGGCAAACTGGGCCTTGTCGTTGGCATCGGCGATCGAGCCCGGACGCAGACCATCGCCCAGCGAGAAGGAGACGTCGTAGCGGCGCGCAAGATCACAGATTTCCGCGAAGTGCTCGTAGAGGAAGGACTCGCGGTGATGGGCCAGGCACCACTTGGCCATGATCGAACCGCCGCGCGAGACGATGCCGGTGACCCGCTCGGCCGTCAGGTGGATGTAGGCCAGCCGCACCCCGGCATGGATGGTGAAGTAGTCGACGCCCTGTTCGCACTGCTCCACCAGGGTGTCGCGATAGACTTCCCAGGTCAGGTCCTCGGCGACGCCGTCGACCTTTTCCAGCGCCTGATAGATCGGCACCGTGCCGATGGGCACCGGCGCGTTGCGGATGATCCACTCGCGGGTGTTGTGGATGTTGCGGCCCGTCGACAGGTCCATCACGGTGTCGGCGCCCCAGCGGGTTGCCCAAACCATCTTCTCGACCTCCTCCTCAACCGAGGAAGCAACCGCCGAATTGCCGATATTGGCGTTGATCTTCACCAGGAAATTGCGGCCGATGATCATCGGCTCCAGTTCGGGATGATTGATGTTGGACGGGATGATGGCGCGGCCCCTGGCGATCTCGTCGCGGACGAATTCCGGCGTGATGAACGGCGGAATCTCGGCGCCGAAGCTCTCGCCGGCCGCCACCGTCTCGTCGGCGTTCTGGAGCATTGCCTTGCGGCCGAGATTTTCGCGGATGGCGACGAATTCCATCTCCCGGGTGATGATACCCGCGCGGGCATATTCCAGTTGCGTGACCGGCGCGTCCGCGACACCGCGAAGCGGATCATGCGTGGCGGTGAAGGCGCGGGCGAGGTACTTGCCGGACGCACCGCCATTGTCCTCGGGCCTGATCTCCCGCCCGCCATAGCTCTCCACGCCACCACGCTCGACGATCCAATCGGCGCGCAGCCGCGGCAGGCCGCGTTCCACGTCGATGCCGACATCGGGATCGGTGTAGGGGCCGGAGGAATCGTAGACCGGCACCGGTGGCTCGAGCGCGCTTGGGTGAAGCTCGATTTCCCGCACCGGGACCCGCAGGTCCTCAAACCGGGTGCCGTCCACATACACCTTGCGCGAGGCCGGCAGCGGCCCGGTGGTGACGGACGGGGTTTTGAATTCAGATTGCGGGATGTGCTTGATCATCGCCTTTGCTCCTTGAGGCAGGGCTGCCAACGGAGTACCGGCGAGGAGAAAACGGGGAACACGACTCCGTCCCTTCGCCGGTACGAACCGGATCAGGTTCAAAGGGTGCTCGCGCCCAGGTTTCTCTTCGTTCACAGGGCGAAGAAGAAAACGCGATCTCAGCCGGCCCACCGGCGCCCCTCGGAATGGGATGGGACGCTAGCACGGCCCGGAGCCACCGACAACGATCGGCGCGCCGACCATCGCGGACAAATGCACGGCGATTTTGGGATTTCCGAGCGAAAACGCCGCAGCAGCTACTCGGCGGCAAGCTCGTTTTGTTCAGGCGAGGTCGTGTTGACGAGACGCGCCTTGCCCGATGACACCATGTCGAAGGCGGCGACGAGCTGTGTGCTGGCGGGGTCGGTGCCATCCTCGGGCTGAAGCACCATTACCTCGTCGACCAGTTCGGCCAGATGCCGGCTCTCCTCGCGCGTGTACATCGCAGGGGCCACGAAGATGGCCGTGTCGTAGGCCTCGACCATGGCGCCGGCGATGGTCATCACCGCATCGCGCGAAACGGTTTCGGGGTCCGCGTCGGGTCCCGACCCGATCAGATGCAGGCGGCTGTCGGGATCGCCGAACATGACCTCGTCGAAGCCGGCCGTTCCGTTCAGGAGATCGAAGAAGCCGGGACTGTCCTTCGCGCCGACGACGCGTTCGACCAGCCGCGAACCAGGCGTCGCCTCGATGAGGATCACCTTCTGGCCGCGCCCGGCCAGAAGACGGCCCAGCACAAAGGCGCTCTCGAACAATGACGTATCGACCCTCGCGGCGGTGACGATGGCACCGGTGCCGCTGGTTTCCGGCCGCCAGGAAAACAGCGACTCAAGGTCGTCCTTTTCGGCAGCCGGTGCTGCCTTGGCTGGTTCGGGCTTCGATGCCGGCGCGTCGGGAGTGGCCTTCTTCGGCTTCGGACGGCTGGCCTGAGCAACCACCTTCTTTGCCGCGGGAGGCGCTGCCTCCTGCGAGGTCTGCGCGTCCTGGGGGCCGGCCTTCTCCATCGCCGCATCGAAGGCTTCGGCGGCTGTGCGCTGCTGTTTCGGCGCAGGCCCAGGCGCAGGCTTTGCCTCGGCGGCAGACGACGATCCGTCCGGGCTCTCCACATCGGCGCGGATGACACGGCGCATGGCCGCCGCGATCGCACCGCCGCCGGTGCCGGGTTTGGCGGCCGGTTGGGGCTGAGCGGGCACGGATTGCTCTGCCGGCCGGGCGGGCTTGGGGACCTGCCTGGCAGTCTCCGCCGGGGTATCGTCAGCAGCTTTCGCGTCGCCAGCGGGTGTCTGCTCGGGGGCTGGCTCCTCGTCCGCCACCGGCGCCTTGTCCGTTGCTGCTTGCTCGTCAGGAACCGGTTGGGGCGGCGGCGGTGCGGCTTCCTGCGGTGCCGGCGCGGGAGACTCGGGCTCCTGCGATGCGGGCTCCTGCGATGCGGGCTCGGGCGCATCGTCGAGAACCGGTTCGCGACGCGCCAGCGTGCCCTGCCCGGCGGCTGCCGTGCCGGCGGGTACGGGCACCGGCGCGCCAGCATATGCGCCGGCGAGTTCCAGCGTCAGCACGATGGCCCCGGAGATCGCGAAGGTGGCGATCATGGCGACCAGCGGAATCTGCTTCTTGGAGGGGAAGAACGCCTTCAGCGGAACCGTGGCGTGGGAGATGATGCGGGCGGTCAGCGGCGCGATGGCGTTGTCGGTACGCCCCACGGCTTCGCGATAGCGGGTCAGGTAGGTGGCCAGCAGATCGCGTTGCGCCTTGGCCTCGCGCTCCAGCGCACGCAACTGCACCTCGTTCTCGTTGGCCAGCGCCACCGTCGTCTTGAGCGCCTCCATGCTCTTCTGGATCTGCTGCTCGCGGGCGGCGGCGACGGCGGCGTCGTTCTCCAGCCCGCGCACGAGCTTTTCGGCCTCCGCGCGCAGTTGCCGGTCCAGATTGGCCCGCTGGGCGTTCAGTTCCTTCATGCGCGGGTGAGCCGGCAGCAGCGTGGAGGACAGCTCGGCGATCTGCGCGCCGAGGCGCACCCGTTCTTCCTGCAGCCGCTGGATCAGGGCGGAATCGAAGACATCGCGCGCCTCGATGGTGCGGCCGCTTTCCAGCAGCTCGCGGATCAGCCGGGCGCGCGCCTGGGCGTCGGAGCGCTGGGCCCGCGCCTGGGTCAACTGGCTGGAGAGTTCGGACAACTCCTGCGCGGCGAGCGTGCGTCCGCCGACCCCGTCGGCGGCCGGGCTGGCGGCGGTGAACAGGCCGTTCTCGGCGCGGAACAGCTCCACATTGCGTTCCGCGTCGGCGACCTTGGCGCGCAGGTCGGCGATCTGGCCTTCCAGCCAACTGGAGGCCTCCGCCGTGCTTTGCACCGCATTGCGCCGCTGTATCTCGAGATAGGCCTCGGCCACCGCATTCGCGGCAGCCGCGCTCAACTCGTCGTCGCGCGACCAGAAGCTGATTTCCACGACGCGGGAATCGCGCACCGGAAGCACCTCAAGGCGCTCGAAATAGGCCCGGATGACCGCCTTCTCGGTGTTTGAATCGTTGCCGCCCTGGCCAAGCAGCGCGCGAAGGCTCTGCAGCAGGCCGCGCGGGCGCAGCGCAGGGTTGAACTCCGGCAGCTCATCGAGATCGAGTTTGTCGGCGACCATTCTGGCGACATCGACGGAACGGATCACCTGGACCTGGCTGGTGACCGCCTCGCGGTCGATGCGTTCGCGCGTGTCGGCGGCCTGGGGCCGGGTGAACGGCGTCTCCTGCTGTTCGATGAGGACAGTGGTGGTCGCCATGTAGCGCGGCGGCGTGACCAGCACGTAGGCCACGGCGGCCAGCGTCGCCAGCAGCGTGGGGATGATGATCCAGCCCTTGCGCCGGTAAAGCGCGCCGAGAAGGCCGAACAAGGTTACTTCGCTCGCCGGCTGGCCAGCGCCTGCAGACATGGCGGACTGCATACTCATCACGCGCGTTCCTGAAATTCAAACTTGCGTGGATCAAGCCATTTTATGGTTTCCATCCCGTTAACCCGGTAAAACCCGGAACATTCTTCGATATGCGCGGTCAGCATTTCTTAACCACGCAAGGTTACCACTTCGAAACCATAGTTGCTTTGCCAAGGAGTTGTGGCATGGCGTGTCCGGCCCGCCGCTTGATGTTGCTTTTCGTGCTTGCCCTGCTGTTGCCGGGGCTGGCGGCATGTACCTCGCGAACCTACGAGGACGCGCGTTTCGCGCAGTCCTTCAGCCAGCCCTACACGCTCGACAGCGGCGACCGGCTGCGCATCATCGTGTTCGGCCAGGAGAACCTGTCCAATATCTACGGGGTGGATGATGGCGGCATGGTGGCGATGCCGCTGATCGGCGCGGTGCAGGCACGCGGACGCACGCCCGAGCAGTTGCGCCAGTCGATCAGCGCTCGGCTTGGTGCCCAGTATCTCCGCGATCCCAACGTCTCGGTCGAAATCGAACGCTACCGGCCCTTCTTTGCCCTTGGTGAGGTCAACGCGGCCGGTCAGTTCTCCTACGTCTCCGACATGACCGGTGAAACCGCGGTCGCCATCGCCGGCGGCTTCTCGTCGCGGGCGCGCAAGGACGTGATGGTGATCTCCCGCAAGGTCGACGGCGTGGTCACCTCGCGGCAGGTGCCCATCAACCATCCCGTCATGCCCGGCGACACGGTGTACATCCTCGAACGCTGGTTCTAGACCCATGAGCGGGCCGGGGCACGGGTCGCTGCGGATCGTTCACTGCCTGCGCGCGCCGGTCGGTGGACTGTGGCGTCATGTCCGCGATCTGGCCGGGGAACAGGCGCGGCTCGGACATCAGGTCGGCATCATCTGCGATGCATCGACCGGCGGCGAACGCGCGGCCGCCCAACTCAGCGAACTCGAACCGGCCTGCTCGCTCGGCATTCACCGTCTCGCCATGGCGCGGATGCCCGGCTTGGGCGACTTTAACCTGATCCGACAAGCCCATGCGAAGTTGAAGGAAATTGCGCCAGACGTCGTGCATGGACATGGCGCGAAGGGCGGGTTGCTGGCGCGTGCGCTGCCGGTCGAGACGCGCCTGGGCGCCCGCGCGGTCACAGCTTACACGCCGCATGGCGGCAGTCTCCACTTCCGCCCTGGTTCGTTGCAGGGCCTCGTGTTTCTGGCCGTCGAAAGGCTGCTCGAGAAGCGCACCGACGTGCTGCTGTTCGAGAGCGCCTATGCCCGCGACGCATTTGCCAAACGCGTGAGCGAACCGGGCTGCCATGTGGCGGTGGTCCACAACGGCGTGCGCGACAGCGAATTCGAGCCCGTTACGCTCGACGAGGATGCCAGCGATCTGATGTTCATCGGTGAGTTGCGTCAGGTGAAGGGCATCGACGTGCTGATCGCAGCACTGGAGTTGCTCGGGCAACGTGGCGATACGCCGACCCTGACCATCGTCGGCGACGGGCCGGATGAGGCGGCACTCAGGCGACAGGCCGAACCGCTCGGCGACCAGGTGCGTTTCGTCGGTGCCGAAGACGCCCGGCGCGCCTTTGCGCGGGCGCCGGCCGTGGTGATCCCGTCGCGGGCTGAATCCCTGCCCTACGTGGTCCTGGAGGCAGCAGCCGCGGAGCGGCCGATAATCGCCACGCGGGTGGGGGGAATCCACGAGATCTTCGGCCCGGACGCGACGCGGCTGATCCCGGCGGGCGATACGAGCGCACTGGCCGAGGCGATATCGAGGCTGATCGGCGAGCCGGAGGACGCCAAGGCGCTGGCGGCACGGCTGCGGGCGCGGGTGCATACCGACTTCAGCGTGCTGGCCATGGCGCGCGGCGCGCTGGAGGCCTACGAGCAGGCCCGCGCGAACCCCGGTTAACGTGCGTTTAGCAGAACCGTTAAACGGTTTGTTGATCGGAGCCTGATACCCCTTGCCCGAGGGTTTCACGCGCGTGCACCGCCCGCGCAGCTCGATACTTGCGAATCGCACGATGGGTGACAACAACATCACCAGGCAGCTTCTGTCGGAAGCCGCGAACGCCGCCGCCGGTGCGGCAGGCGCCCGGCCGCGACAGCAATCCGTGCAGCTCAGCCCGCAGGCCGAGCAGATCGCCGAAGCTGCCAGCAACCGGCGTATGTCGCCGGTGATCCTGTCCGGCGTGGTGCGCAGCATCGAAGCTGCGCTGGTCCTCGCGACCGCCCTGCTGTCCTATGCCGTCTACCTACGCAACGCGCCAGACATCGACACCAGTCTCTACGTGCTGGCGGTGGTCAGCATAACGACGCTGACGACGCTGGGCTTCCAGGCGGTGCAGATCTACTCGGTCTCCGCCTTCCGCCGCTACGTGCAAAGCCTCAGCCGCATCATGGCGGTGTGGATCGGCACGTTCGCCATCATGGCCGCCGTGGTGTTCTTCCTGAAAATCGGCGACAGCTACTCGCGCGGCTGGATCAGCATCTGGCTGGCCAGCGGCATCGTCAGCCTGACTGCCTTTCGCGCCGTGCTGGTTCCCATCGTGCGCAAGCTGTCGAAAATGCAGGAACTCAACCGCCGCGCAGTGATTGTCGGTGGTGGGCCGGCCGGCGAGAAACTCATCGATGCGCTGGAGGGCTCCGACGAGGCCGATATCGAGATCTTCGGCATCTTCGACGATCGCGGCGACGACCGCTCGCCGCGCAAAGTCGCCGGCTACGAAAAGCTCGGCACGGTGGACGAACTCGTCGCATTCTGCCGCACGGCATCCATCGACATGCTGATCGTGACGATCCCGATCACGGCGGAAAAGCGGGTG
Source organism: Tepidamorphaceae bacterium (assembly GCA_028279445.1). GTDB lineage: Bacteria > Pseudomonadota > Alphaproteobacteria > Rhizobiales > Tepidamorphaceae > JANQNT01. The sequence continues at coordinate 91,229 of JANQNT010000005.1, forward strand.
CTGGAAATCCTGCGCAAGCTGTGGGTGCTGCCCGTCGACATCCGTCTGTCGGCGCACACCAACAGGCTGCAGTTCAGGCCGCGCTCCTACTCCTACGTGGGCAGCGTGCCGATGCTCGATGTGTTCGACAAGCCGCTGCGCGACTGGGACGCGATCATGAAAGGCGTGTTCGACAAGCTCGTGGCGGCCGGCATCCTGCTATTCGCCGCCCCGGTGATGCTCGCCGTCGCCGCGGCGGTGAGGCTGGAGAGCAAGGGACCCGCGCTGTTCAAACAGAAACGCTATGGCTTCAACAACGAGCTGATCGAGGTCTTCAAGTTCCGCTCGATGTACACCGAGCGGTGCGATGCCAACGCCGCCAAGCTGGTCACCAAGGACGATCCGCGCGTCACCCGGGTCGGGCGTTTCATCCGCAAGACGAGCCTGGATGAGCTGCCGCAACTGTTCAACGTGCTGCGCGGCGAGCTTTCACTGGTCGGCCCGCGCCCCCATGCGTTGCAGGCCAAGGCCGCCGATCATCTCTACGACGACGTGGTCGACGGATATTTCGCCCGCCACCGGGTCAAGCCGGGCATCACCGGTTGGGCGCAGGTCAATGGCTGGCGCGGCGAGACGGATACGCAGGAGAAGATCCAGCAGCGCGTCGCGCACGATCTCTACTACATCGAGAACTGGTCGATCTGGTTCGACATCTACATCCTGGCGATGACGCCGGTGTCGCTGATGGATACGCGGAGCGCGTATTGACCGCCACGGCCGCCTCGCGCCCCGACGTCGCACAAGGCTTGCGCCATCTGGCCGGCGCGCTGCTGCCGATTGTCCTGTGGGTGACGGTGTTCGGCGGCGCCTTCGTGTTCATCGAGCCCTCGCCGTATGAATTCGCCTTCGTGCTGCTGACCGCCGTGGTGCTGATGCGCGGTATGGCCGTGCCGGTGGTGCTGGTGGTGCCGTTCGTTCTGCTGGCGCTGTTCAATGTCGGCGGGGTGCTGTCGCTGCTTGAGATCGACAGCCCCAGCACGCGCCAGGTCCAGTTCATCGCGATTTCGTTCTATCTCGCGCTGACGACCTTCATCCTGGCGCTGATCGTGGCCGAAGACCCCGACCGCCTGCGCATCATCCGTTCGGCATCGATCGTGGCGGCGCTGGTCACCGCGCTGGCGGGGATTGCCGGCTACTTCAACGTCGCGGGTCTCGCCGAACTGTTCACCGAGAACGATCGCGCGCGGGGCACCTTCAAGGACCCCAACGTGATGGGGCCGTTCCTGATCCTGCCGGCGCTGTTCCTGCTCGGCAACCTGCTCAATGGGCGCAAGCGCGACATGCTGGCCGCGCTGATCCCGCTCGCAATCATCATGACGGCGCTGCTGCTGTCGTTCTCGCGCGGCGCCTGGGGCCATGTGGTGCTGTCCTTCATCGCTTTCGGCTGGCTGAGCTTCGTCACCAGTTCCTCATCGGGCGCACGGATCAAGATCGTTGTCTCGGCCCTGGCCGCGGTGCTGGCGGCGATGATGCTGGTGGCGGCGATGCTGAGCGTGCCGCAGGTCGCGGAGCTGTTCCAGGAACGCGCCAAGCTGGTGCAGTCCTACGACGCCGGCGAGCGCGGCCGCTTCGGCAAGCACCGAGCGGCGATCCCGGACCTGTTCAAACACCCCAACGGCTACGGCGCGTTGCAGTTCCGCTACCGCTTCGGCGAGGACCCCCACAACGTCTACATCAACGCATTTGCCTCCTATGGCTGGCTCGGCGGCATCACCTATCTGGCCTTCACGCTGATCACGCTGCTGGCGGCCGCCGTCACCGTGTTCAGGCGAACGCCGATGCAGCCCTACGCCATCGCCTTCGCGTCGACCTTCGGCGTTCTGACGCTGCTCGGCCTGGTGATCGACACCGATCACTGGCGCCACTACTACCTGCTGGCGGGCTGCATATGGGGCATGTACGCGGCGACGCTGCGCTATCGCGCCCCGCCCCGTAACGTCTCCTGACACAACCCTGAGAACGCACGCGGCGCGTCCCGACATGGGCCACAACTGTGCCGCGATCCGGCCGGTCCGGCATGCGCAGCATGATCGCGGACGCCGCCTTCCAGCGCCAATAGAGCCGATTCCGCCCCGGAAACACGTGTTTTCCGTGACCGACCACTGGTCGGGCCCGTTGCCGTGACCGGCTGGCACGGAACTTTCACCCCCTACCCGATGCCGTTTTGTTTCGAAACACGAGCCGCAGCGAATGCGGCCCCATCGGGAGTTGGTTCGGATGAGGGATCCCTGCCACGCGAAAGAACCGACTGACCGGGCGCCCCGGCGGCGCTTCGAGGTACGTCTGGGAATTGCCGTCTTTCTGCTCGCCGCCGCCGTCGTCGCCAGCACCATCGGCTTCGGCGCACGCATCGCGCTGCTGATCGAGCAGGAGCGCCTGCTGCATCTGGCCGTCTATCTCGGCATCTGGGGCTTCACGCTCGGCTGTCTGCTCATCGCCGCCACGCAACCGGTGCGCGCGGTGCGCTGGTTCTGGGCGCTGGTGTTGTCGCTGTCGGCGGCGTCCGCGCAGCTCTATCACTCGGTGAGCGGAGGCGAGCTTGGCGCCTTTGACGTGGTCTCGCTGTGGCAGGCCGGCCATGAGGCGGAGCGGGCGCTGGAGCAGTATGCGGCGCACCTGATCTGGCCATCGGCCATCTTCGCCTTCTCGCTGGCCGCACTGCTGTCCTGGCCGGACCCGCGCCGGCCGCTGATCCGCAGGTTCGCCACCCTGATGTGCTGGGCGCCGCTGCTGCCCATGGTGGCCATCGGCGGCATCGTGGTGATCAAGGAAGGTGGCGGCTCGCAAGGCATGCCGCAGCATTTCGCGCCGCTCGCGGTCAGTGCCGTGACGCTGTCCAAGCTGGCCGTCAACGATAGTCCCGCGCGCCAGGGTGTCGCCGCAGCCCCATCGGGCGAGCGCGCGGTCAACAACATCGTGCTGATCGTCGATGAGAGTATCCGCCCGGACTATCTCGACTGGCGGCCCGGCAACCCGTTCACGCCGATGCTGGCGCTGCTGCGCAAGCGGATGGTCAATTTCGGCCCGGCGGCGTCGGGCGGCACATGCAGCCACTACGCCAACGCCCTGATCAGGCTTGGCGCGGCGCAGGACGACGTGATCGTCAGCGTCAAGACCAATCCGACGATCTGGGCCTATGCCAAGGCGGCCGGCTACCGCACCGTGTTCATCGACGCGCAGGCGGCCGTCAATACCGGCGGCGCGAAGCTGCAGAACTTCATGACGCCGACGGAGACCGCGCTGATCGACCGGATGGTATCGTTCGGCGATGCGCCCATTCCGGATCTCGATTTCCGCCTGCTGGAGGTCATCCAGGAGGAACTGGCCGGCGACGAGCCGGTGTTCATCTACGCCAACAAGAACGGCGCGCACTTCCCCTATGACAGCGGCTATCCCGCCGATCGGGCGCTGTTCGGGCCGCTGGACACGGACATTTCGGGATCGTCGACACCGACCCTGATCAACTCCTACCGCAACAACCTGAGCTGGACCGTCGATCGCTTCTTCGGCCAGCTCATCGGCACCAGCACCTTCGAGGACACGCTGCTGCTGTACACCTCCGACCACGGCCAGAACTTCGAGGTCGGGCAACTGCCCCATTGCGGCGTGACCGATCCCGACCCGCGCGAGGCGCTGGTGCCGATGCTGGCGGTCACCGATCAGCCCGAACTGCGCAAAGAGCTCTACCTCACCGCCGCTCGGCTCTACGCCAGGACCAGCCACTTCCGCATCACCCCGACGCTGCTGGCGCTGATGGGCTATGACGCCGACATGGTCCGGGCCGCCTATGGGCCGGGGCTGCTCGATCCCGACCGGACGCCGGTAGCGTTCACCTCGGGCGACGTGTTCGGCCTGTTCAAGGACGAGGTGCGCTGGAACGAGATCGACCTGCAGCGCGACTACCTGGAGCCGCACGCCCGGCAGATGGGGTCGGAGATCGCTGGTGGACTGGGGAACTAAGCCACAAACCGCGCCGCGCTTGGCAGCACCTTCACATCGACCGTGTTGCTGAGGTCGACGCATTCGTCGCCGTCCAGATGCACCCGTCCGGTGAAGCCCTTCAGCTTGTAGATCGCTTCCCGGAAACGCCTGTGGCGCAGGACGCGTGAATCGCGTTTTCCCCGGAAGAACTCCCAGGCGGCCGTCGCCAGGCCCCAGAAGCGCGTGTTGTGCAGCGTGATCAGGTCTAGCTGGGCATCATCGGCGCTGATCTGCCGGCTCGGCCGCAACGCACCCACATTGAGGTGGTTGCAGACGATCATCGAGTGGCTCTCGATCTCGTGGCTGCGCCCGCCCTCCTCGTAGGTGAGCCGGAAGGCCTTGCGGTAGTCCATGCGCAGCAGGCGGTCGAGACACATCAGATAAGCGAGCCCGCCGAAGCGCTTCTTCAGGCCCCGGTGGGTATTGACGGTGATGCTGGACACCGCGCCGAAGATCGCCGCGATGAAGAACACGTTGGCGCCGTTGAGCAGGCCGAGGTCGACAGGCCGGGGCGTGCCCTCGACCGCCTTCCTGAGCGCTGCATCGAGACCAAGCGGCAGGCCGAAGGACAGCGCGGCCACGTTGGCGCTGCCGAGCGGCACGAAGGCGACCGGGCAGCTCTTCAGCAGCCCTGCGTGCCAGAGCCGCTCCAGCGTCAGCCGCAAGGTGCCGTCACCACCGGCGACAACGAAGCGGACCTCGTCATGATCGGCGATGCGCGCACGCACCAGGTCGAAATCGCAATGATCGATGTCGCTGGAGACATGCGGCAGGCCGCGGCCGTCGAAATAGCGTTCGATGCGTGCCAGCACGCCGGCCCTGCTGCGGCCGGCGGTGGAATTGTAGATGACGACGTAGAACCGCTTCATGTCTGGAAGCGTGCCTCCTCACCGGGCTTTTGTCTTGGCAGCGGGACGATGCATGCGCCCGCCTAAGCCCCTGAACGCGAGGCAACCCGCCCATACTACACGCACCAGATGCGCCTTGCGCATCCGCATTACAAGGATGGTTAGCGTGGTGTGACAGGCACAGTTCGCGCGCAAACGCACGGCCACCGCCGCGGTTTGCCGATTATTAACCCTAACGATTGATGATCACGCCTGAGAGGTGCATCCGCGATCCCGCTCGTGGACGCCAACGTTCAAGTGTCTGGGACAGAGCCTGCGCTAGCCATCGTGTTGACCGCGTTGCAGACCCCCGTACGAGCACCCAGGAGCCGCCGCGCCAACGGCGTCGGTGCCTGGGTGTTGTGTATGTCCGCAGCCTGTATCACCGGGCTTGCCATCTTCGCGCTGACCGGCCTGCCGCAGCAGGCGCGCGCGCCGGCGCCGCAACCCGTGATGGTGCCGCAAGCAATCGTTGAAGTCGCCACCAAGTCCGACAGGCTGGATATCGCCAGCCGCAAGAAGCCCGCCGGCGACCTGCGGCTGGGTATCAGCGAAGCCGGTTCCGACGAGACCATCGCCCAGGCATTGCAGGACGTCGAGGCCCGCGTCGGCTCGCTGCTGGCGCGCCACGACCGTCTGGCGCAGATGCTCGACGATCTGGCCAATGGCGGATTGAAACTCGACGTTTCGTCCGGCGATCTGGTTCCCCGCTCGGTTCCCGTGCTGCGCTTCGGTAAACCGCGCCTGCTCGATGGCCAGGTGGTTCGCAACCATCCGCTGGATGGGTTTGCCCACAGCGTGCGCGCCGAAATCCAGGTGGCCAAGACCGAACCGCCGGAACGCGCGGCCGCGCGCGTTGACCTCGCCAATACGCAGCTCGATGTACTGGCGATCCGTCAGTTCGGCGTGCTCGACCGCATCGAAAAGGCGGTGGAGGGCAAGCGCGACGAGCTGGCATCGGTGCCGCGCGCGCTTGGTATTTCGGTACCGGCTCCCGAACCGGCCAGCGATGACGAGACCGGTCTTGGCGGCCCGCTGATCCCGCTCAGCGGCACGAAGGCGGCCGTCTATGCCTTCGAAACCCGTATCGAAGCAGTCGAACTGACCCTCGCCCACCTCACCGACATCGGCCAGATCATCAATCGCCTGCCGATCCGCCGGCCGGTGGGTTCGCAGGCCTCGGTCAGTAGCCGTTTCGGCCCGCGCATGGACCCGTTCCTGGGGCGCCCGGCGATGCATCAGGGGCTCGATTTCCGGGCATCGCGCGGCACCGAGGTGTTCGCGGCAGGCGCCGGCAAGGTGATCGGGGCCAGCCGCCGCGGCGGGTACGGCAAGGTGGTGGAGATCGACCACGGCCAGGGCCTTACCTCGCGCTACGCCCACCTGAGCCGCATCCTGGTCAAGCCCGGACAGGTCATCAGCGCCGGTGAGATCATCGGCAAGGTCGGCAGCACCGGGCGCAGCACCGGTCCGCACCTGCACTTCGAAGTGCGCCGCAACGGCACCGCGCGTAACCCCGACGCCTATCTGCGCGCCGGGCGGCGTATCTAGTCTGCATCTGCTGGACGACAAGCTCAAAACCGCACGAACCTGGTGCAGCATGCCGGCCTCGCCCCTTCGAGGCTCGCGCCTCAGGATGAGACCCCAACCCTAATCCAGATCGGCGATCTCGGTCCCGTCGCTGCCGTGCACGCGCTGTGCGAGGGCTGCTTCCATGAACCCATCCAGATCGCCGTCGAGGACCGCTTGCGGGTTGGTGTTCTCGATGCCGGTGCGCAGGTCCTTGACGAGCTGATAGGGTTGCAAGACGTAGGAGCGGATCTGGTGGCCCCAGCCGATCTCGGTCTTGCTGGCGGCAGAGGCATTGGCCTCCTCCTCACGCCGCTTCAGTTCCTCTTCGTAGAGACGCGCGCGCAGCATCGCCCAGGCGGTGGCGCGGTTCTTGTGCTGGGAGCGTTCGTTCTGGCACTGCACCACGATGCCGGTCGGCTCGTGGGTGATGCGCACGGCACTGTCTGTCGTGTTGACGTGCTGGCCGCCGGCGCCGGACGCGCGATAGGTGTCGATGCGCACGTCGCTCTCGGCGACCTCGACCTCGATTGCATCATCGACCACCGGATAGACCCACACAGAGGCAAAGCTGGTGTGGCGCCGGGCGCTTGAATCGAACGGCGAGATGCGCACCAGCCGGTGCACACCGGATTCCGTCTTCGCCCAGCCATAGGCGTTGTGCCCCTTGACCAGCAACGTCGCGGACTTGATGCCGGCCTCTTCGCCCGGACTGACACCCATCACCTCGACCTTGTAGCCACGCGCTTCCGCCCAGCGCTGATACATGCGCAGCAGCATCTCCGCCCAGTCCTGGCTCTCGGTGCCGCCGGCGCCGGCATGAACTTCCAGGTAGGTGTCGTTGGTGTCCGCCTCGCCCGACAGCAGGGTTTCCACCTGCCGCTTCTGGGCAACCGCCAGCAGCTTCCTGAGCTGATCGCCGCCTTCCTTGACGGTGGCGTCGTCCTCGGCCTCCTCGCCGAGCTCGATCAGCGTCACCGCATCGTCGAGTTCGGATTCGAGCGCCTTGATGGAATCGAAACTGTCAACGAGCTGCTGGCGCTCGCGCATGGTGCGCTGGGCGGCTTCCGTGTCGTTCCAAAGATCGGGGTCCTCGGCAAGCCTGTTGAGTTCGGACAGCCGCGACTGGGCCTTGTCCCAGTCAAAGATGCCTCCTCAGGAGGCTCAGCGACTCGCGAATCTCGTCGATCAGCGACTGATGTTCCGCGCGCATGGTGTCGGAGCGCTCCTTACAGGACTTGAGGGCCGCTCACGCGGCCAGAATCGATGACAGGAGGAACCCTGGGGCCGCGGACCCTAGGGTCCGCCGGCGGCAAGATCAACGGTCTATTCTATTCCGCTCGCGCCAGTTGGCTTCGCGGGTTTCATTCCCCTCACGGCGAGTTCGCTTCGCTCACCGCCTGCGGGGGCGCGGCCTGACCGGCCGGGCACGCAGTCGCGTGCCTGGGTGCCAAACACTCAGCCAGTGCGAGGGACGAATCCAGGCGTCCGAACGGAGGCCCGGGTGCAGACTTGCAAGATCGGTGCGAGGAACCGATCCCGACACGCGACTGCGTGTCCGCGCGAAAGCGCGCCCCCGCGGAGGCGTCGACCCCGGACTCGATCCGGGGGAGACTTGCCGTGAGCGGAATAGACAAGCGGCCTGACCGGCCGGGCACGCAGTCGCGTGCCTGGGTGCCAAACACTCAGCCAGTGCAGGATGATGCCGCGAGGCCCAAAAAGTGGGAACCGGTTTTTGGACAAGCCGAGCGGCCAGCAAAAAACCGCTAATAAAGCCCGCCGGTGCCCTGCACCACGGCGCGGTCGGCATCGGGACTGACGGTGAGCGGATTGCCGTACTCGTCGGCGTAGCCGATGATCGAATAGCTCGCGGGCGGCTCCTGGCCCGGCTTGAAGGCCTCCAGGATGGCACCCGGCGCACCGGCAGCGGTGCGCAGACCGGTCTTGCCGTTGATCGGCATGAAATTGATCCCCGGCGGCACGCGGAACGGCACCGGCGGCTCGCCGGCCAGCGCCTCGCGCATGAAGTCGGTGAAGATCGGCGCAGCAAGCTGACCGCCGGTCATGCCGCGACCCATCGGGCGGGGGGTGTCGAAACCAACGAACACGCCGACCACCAGATCAGGCGCAAAGCCGACGAACCAGGCGTCCTTCTCGTCGTTGGTGGTCCCGGTCTTGCCGGCGATCGGGCGTTCCAGCGCCTGCACCGAACGCGCCGTGCCGCGCAGCACCACGCCTTCCATCATCGAGGTGATCTGGTAGGCGGTGTAGGGATCGAGGATCTGGTCGCGGTTGTCGATGATGTCCGGCTCTTCCTGACCCTGCCAGCCCTCTACGCGGCAGTCCGGGCACTGGCGTTCCTCGTGTTTGAAGATGGTCTTGCCCTGACGGTCCTGGATGCGGTCGATCAGGGTCGGCGTGATGCGCCGGCCGCCATTGGCGAGCACCGCGTAGGCCGCCGTCAGGCGCAGCACCGTTGTCTCGCCGGCACCCAGCGCCATCGCCAGAACCGGCAGCAGGTCGTCATAGATGCCGAAGTTGCGCGAATACTCGGTGATCAGCGGCATGCCGATGTCCTGCGCCAGCCGCACGGTCATGACGTTGCGGGAGCGCTCGATGCCGGTGCGCAGCGTCGAGGGACCGTAGTACTTGCCAGAGTAGTTCGACGGCCGCCAGGTGCGCCCGCCGATGCGGAATTCGATCGGCGCGTCCATCACGACGCTGGCCGGCGAATAGCCGTTGTCGAGCGCGGTGGCGTAAACGAAGGGCTTGAAGGCGGAGCCGGGCTGGCGCTTCGCCTGGGTGGCGCGGTTGAATTGGCTCTGGTCATAGCTGAAGCCGCCAACGAGCGCCAGGACCCGGCCGGTCCAGGGATCGATGGCCGCCAGCGCGCCACTGATCCGCGGCACCTGCTCCAGGGTGTAGACGCCGGCTTCCTCGGCCTGCGCGTCGGCATTGACATAGACGACGTCGCCGACCGTCAGCACATCACCGACGGCACGAATCTCCCTGCCCCGACGCTCGCCGCTGGCCCATTTGGCCCAGGAAAGGTTGGCGAGCGGGATACGGCCGAGATCGCGGCGGTCGGGCAAGGCGCCGTCGGGGCCGGGCTTCGGACGCAGGCCGATGCGCGCCTCGGTCTCGTTCACCTCAAGCACCACCGCCATCTGCCAGGGCTCGATATCGCCCAGCGCGTCCACCTCCGCGACCGCCTCGGCCCAGCCGCCGGAAATGTCGATCTGCCCGACGGGGCCGCGGTATCCGCGTCTGCGGTCATAGGCGCGAAGGCCCTTGACCAGCGCCTGGCGGGCGATCACCTGCAGGCGCGGATCAAGCGTCGCGCGCACCGACAGGCCACCGCCATAGAGTTTCTCGTGGCCGTAGCGATCCAGCAGTTCGCGGCGCACCTCTTCGGCGAAGTAGTCGGCCGCAACGATCTGCGCGCCGGTTGCCCGCGGCGTCACGGTGAGCGGCTTGGCCTTGGCCTCTTCCGCCTCTTCGGCGGTGATGAAGCCATTGATGTGCATGCGATCGAGCACCCAGTTGCGGCGCTCGATGGCGCGCTCGGTGCGGCGGAACGGATGATAGTTGTTGGGCGCCTTGGGCAGGGCGGCGAAATAGGCGGCCTCGTCGATGGTCAGTTCGTGCACCGACTTGCCGTAATACTGCAGCGCGGCGCCGGCGACCCCGTACGCGCCGAGCCCCAGGAAGATCTCGTTGAGGTAGAGTTCAAGGATCTGGTCCTTGGTGAACGCCTGCTCGATGCGCAGCGCCAGCAGCGCCTCCTTGAGTTTCCTCTCAAGCGTCTGATCGCTGGTCAGCAGGAAGTTCTTGGCGACCTGCTGGGTGATCGTCGAGGCGCCGACCAGCCGGCGGCCATTGCGGTAGTTGTCTATGTTGGTGACCACCGCGCGGGCGATGCCGAAGAAGTCGATGCCGATGTGGGAGTAGAAGTTCTTGTCCTCGGCTGACAGGAACGCCTGGATGACCCGTTCTGGCACCGCCTGGATCGGCAGATAGAGGCGGCGCTGGGTGGCGTATTCGGCAAGCAAGGTGCCGTCGGAGGCGTGCAGCCGGGTCATCACCGGCGGCTCGTACTCCTTGAGCACGGCGTATTCCGGCAGGTCCTCGGAGACCTTCCAGATCAGATAGCCGGCCACGCCCGCGCCGATCACGAACAGCACGACACCGGTGGCAAACAAGAAACCGAAGAACCTGAGGAGCATCGTCCGTCTTCAACCGTTGCTGTCGCACCCCACCGTCCCGCTCTGCCGGGTATGCGCAGGGTGCGCTCTCGATCAGTCTAGAGCATGTCTTGCTTGGATTGAATCGTTTGAGCACTGGAGTTTTTTGTCCCGGCAAGGCGCGTGACGCGACGCGGTGTGACCACCGCCAGCGTCGCGCGACGCCGTCCGGGGTGGAAAAGAACAAGCTCGGACGATTGCGAAAAATCTTTTTTCATCAAACGATTGCAACCTCCGGCTTGGCGACCTTTTCCGCGCCCACTGCGCAAACATCCTCGCCCGATGCGCTGCATCGCGCTGCGGTGTTTGCTTGTGGGGCACGCAAAATCCCGTGCATCAAATCGCTCCAATCCAAGCAAGACATGCTCTAAGGCATCACGCCTGATTCGTCCGCTGCCGCCGCTGGTCGGGCCGCAACGCATCCACATGCCCCAATCATTGCTCGTCGGCAGGTTCGCAAGGCGCCACCGGACGAACCGTCCCCCTGGTCCGACACTGCGCCATCTGCGGCCCCAATGAACAGGCACCGCACGCACCCGCCATTTGTCTTACCAGCCGCGCAGCACGCCGTACAACCGAAAACGCGGCCAACCGCTCCATCCAAGGCGCGTTTGTCGCCGCTGCGACAACAATTACGCGTCATTCGGCCAAATTATGGCTCGCGAGGCTACTGGACCGTGCTGGCGGCGAAGTTGCGCCCGAAATAGCCGTCCACCGCGGTGGTGATCGCGCCGACCATCTTCTGCTGCCAGGCTTGGGTGCGCATCGTCTTTTCCTCCCGGCGGTTGGTCAGATAGCCAAGCTCAACCAGAACCGACGGGACATCCGGCGCGCTGAGCACGCGGAAGCGCGCCGAGCGCAGGGGGTTCTTGATCAGCTTCACCTTGCCGCGCATCTCGTCGATCAATCCGCGGGCGAACGTGGCGGAGAAATTGCGCGTCTCGCGACGCACCAGATCGAACAGAATGCCGGCGACCTCGTCGGTTTCCTCGGTGAGGTCGACGCCGGCGATGAGATCGGCGCGGTTCTCGCGCTCGGCCAGCAATTGCGCGGCCGCGTCGGAGGCGCGATCCGAACGGGTATAGACCGTCGCACCGCTGATGCTCGAATAGCGGATGGCGTCCGCGTGCAGCGAGATGAACAGCGAGGCGCGATTGGCGCGGGCGAAGTCCACCCGTTCGCCCAGGCGCAGGAAGCGGTCGTCGTCGCGGGTCATCTTGACGCGATACTTGCCGAGCGCGCGCAACTCCTCGGCGAGGCGTTGAGCGACTTCCAGCACGATTTCCTTCTCCAGCGTGCCGTCCCTGCCGATGGCGCCGGGATCGACGCCGCCGTGGCCGGGATCGATCACCACCAGGGGCTTCTGGCCCTGGGCGCCGCCGGGCGGCACCGGATTGACCGGAATCGTCGGCACTTGAGGCTGATCGGCGGGCTCCAGCGGACGCGGCGGCGCCAGTGCCAGATCGCGCATGAACTGCTTGCGGCCGGTCGGCACCAGGTCGATCACCAGGCGCGCGGGCTGATCCTCGATTGGCTCGAGCACGAATGCCTTGTCGATCTTCACCGGTCCATCGGCGTCGAGCACGACGCGCGACTTGCCCGGCGCGAAGCGACCGTACCGGAACGCGGTGACGAGCCCGCGCGCCTCGGTGGAGACGGTTTCGTCGGTGAAGTTGAGTTCGGGCAGATCGACGATGATGCGGTAGGGATCGGGCAGCGCGAAGATGCGGAAGGCGACCGAGCGGTCGAGATCCATGACGAAACGGGTGCGCTTCTGATCGCCGGCCAGGCGCGCCGCGCTTGCCTCGGGAAGGTCGTTGGCCGCTGCAAGTGCCGGAGGCGACGGTAATGCCGCCAGCAGGACTGCAAACACCGCAACGACGAGGCAAACCGGCGCAAGCGCGATGGCGCCATGGCGGACAAAACCGCCAACGGCCATGCCGTCCGCCCTGCTCTGCGCCTGCGTCACTCTCGCTACCTCGAGCCCCAATCACCGCATCCGGCATTCCCGGTCGCCGCATCCGGCAATATTGACCAGGCCTTGCCGGCCGGGCCGTGCAGCGCCCGTGGCCAGACCCTATCGCAGCAATGGAATCGATTAAAGTTTAAGAACGTTAACCAGTGCTTTACCTGATCTTCGAATTTCCCGGCGTCACGAAAATGTCACGCTTTGTACTTCGCGGTACTTCGCGGCGATAATCTCGCGTTGACGCAACCCGCCCGGTAAGGGTGATGTGCAGTAAGCTGTCCTTCCCCAAGGAAAACACTTGCCAAGGCCACAATCGCATCTGCTATAGGTGGTCCCGGTGAATTTCCGCCGCTTGGATCAAGTGCTTGTGAAACAAGGACATCTCCGAAAAAGGAGATTCTGCGAGGCGAACCGCCTCCCGCAAGCTGGTACCGAGGGCTTCGTTTTGTTCGAGATCGTATCCATGGCCTCGTTTTTCTCGCAATCCGCATCCGACTGCCGCAGCGCAGAACGGCTGCGGGCGTTCGGCGAGGATTTGTACGCGACGGTCTGACTGCTCGAATTGTGGCGTGGGAGGGCGGCCCGAGTTGGCGTCTCCCGCAAGCTGCAGCGTTGCCCGGACTTGAGGTTCCGACGCGTCCACAGCGGTATGGCGGACGGTGATCGCGGCGTGCCGCGGTGCACATTGAGTTCCGGCGGAAAATTCACCACATGAATGACGTGCGTAGCGCGTCAGGACGGAAGTGACGCGTTCGGCGCGTCACGATTGATAATGGCGCGTTCCACGCGTCGCGGCAGATTCGAATGCCGGTGTCGGACCTATTGTGCCGGCATCACAGCGTTCGTGAACGAGGAATTCGGCCGGCGGGCGGCGAAACGTCCGGCCCTGACGGCCCACAACCCCAGGGAACGAGGCCCTGGCCCATCGGGCGATCAACGCGAGACCAGGCCATCAACGCGAGACATTGAGACCTCAATAGTGATGATCAGCGCGCACCCGACACACACTGAACCGCGTTCCGCCCCAAAGCGGCGAACGCGGGGCGGAGCTTTGCGCGCACCATTTCAGGCCTTCGGGGGGCATTCACGCCGCCCGGACGGCAATTGCAACACACCCTTCGACGCGCCGCATCCCGCGGGGCCGGCGGTTACCGCCTGCGCCCTGCCCTGGAGCGAAGCCGCGTCGATCAGACTTGAGCGGTTACCATGGCAAACAAAATGCTTATCGACGCGGCCCACCCGGAGGAAACACGGGTGGTCGTCGTACGTGGCAACAGAATCGAGGAATTCGATTTCGAGGCCGCCAGCAAGAAGCAGCTACGCGGCAACATCTATCTGGCGCGCGTAACGCGCGTCGAACCCTCGCTGCAGGCGGCCTTCGTCGACTACGGCGGAAACCGGCACGGTTTCCTCGCCTTCAGCGAAATCCACCCGGACTACTATCAGATTCCGGTCGCCGACCGGCAGGCGCTGCTTGACGAGGAGGCCGAGGAGGCCGCCGCGGAAGCCGCTGCCGATGAGCCGAACGGCCAGGCCGATATCGATACGGAAGACGGCAAGCAGGCCGCGCTTGACGCCCGGTCCGACGAGGTCACGGCGGATGGCGACGACGCCCCCGACGGCGACGATGACGCGGACGATGGCGATGAGGACAACGGCGAGGCAAAAGCACGCGGCAACGGTGTCACCGAGGTCGCCGACGACGACAACGTTGAATCCGTCGGCAGCGAGGACGCGCTGGAAGAAGTGCCGCAGCGCCGCGCACCGCGGCGGCGGCGCAGCTACAAGATTCAGGAAGTCATCAAGCGCAAGCAGATTCTGCTGGTGCAGGTGGTCAAGGAAGAACGCGGCAACAAGGGCGCGGCGCTGACCACCTATCTGTCGCTGGCCGGGCGTTACTGCGTGCTGATGCCCAACACGGCGCGCGGCGGCGGCATCTCGCGCAAGATCACCACAGCGTCCGACCGCAAGCGCCTGAAGGACGTGGCGCGCGGCCTGGATGTGCCGGAGGGCATGGGCGTGATCCTGCGCACCGCCGGGGCAAGCCGCACCAAGGCGGAGATCAAGCGCGACTTCGAATACCTGCTGCGGCTGTGGGAGAACGTGCGCGAGCTGACGCTGACCTCAATGGCGCCAACGCTGGTCTACGAGGAAGGCAACCTGGTCAAGCGCGCCATCCGCGATCTCTACAACAAGGACATCGACGAGGTGCTGGTCGCCGGCGAGCAGCCCTACCGCGAGGCCAAGGACTTCATGCGCATGCTCATGCCGAGCCATGCCAAGAACGTCCACGTCTACAAGGAGCCCGAACCGGTCTTCGTACGCTATGGGGTCGAAGGACAGCTCGACGCCATGTTCAGCCCCGAGGTGAAGCTGAAATCGGGCGGCTACGTGGTGATCAACCAGACCGAGGCGCTGGTGGCGATCGACGTCAACTCCGGCAAGGCGACGCGCGAGCACTCCATCGAGGAAACCGCGCTCAAGACCAATCTCGAGGCGGCGGCGGAAATCTCGCGGCAACTGCGCCTGCGCGATCTGGCGGGCCTGATCGTCATCGACTTCATCGACATGGAGGAGAAGCGCAACAACCGGGCCGTCGAGCGCAAGCTGAAAGAGTGCCTGAAATCGGACCGCGCGCGCATCCAGGTCGGCCGGATCAGCCACTTCGGCCTGCTGGAGATGTCGCGGCAGCGCATCCGCTCCGGGATCATGGAAGGCAGCTTCGAGGTCTGCCCCCATTGCCAGGGGACCGGCGTAGTGCGTTCGGTCTCCTCGGTTGCGCTGCATGTGCTGCGCGCCATCGAAGAGGAAATGCGCCGCAAGCCGGCTGACCTCTCGATCACCACGCAGTCGGCCGCGGCAGTCTACATCCTCAACGAGAAGCGCGACCACCTGAGCGCGCTGGAACAGCGCTTCGGCGTGCATGTCACCGTGCATGGCGACGATGCCATCGCCGCCTCGCTGATGACGCTGGAGCGTCACGCGCCCAGCCGGGGCGCGGCGAGCGAGGCGCGCGCGATCACCGCCGAAGATGCGGTGTTCGACAACGAGGCTGACGACGAGAGCGCCGAGGCGCGCGACGGCGAAGGCGGCGGCAAGCGCCGGCGCCGGCGGCGCAAGCGGCGCGGCGATGGCGAAACGGCCGAAGCCGGCGCGGAGGCCGCATCGGATGCCGAGGAGACGGCAGCCGACGCGGAGGCCGGCGATGGCGATAGCGAAGATGGCGGCCGCAAACGCCGCCGGCGCGGACGCCGCGGCGGACGGCGCAGGCGCGGCCAAGCGTCAGCCGAGGCCACCGAGACACCATCGGAGACCGATGCCGACGCGGTGGAGGCTGACTCCGACGGCGCGAATGAGGCCGCTGAGACACCAGAGGTCGAAACGCAAGTGTCCGAGACACCAGTGTCGGAGGATGCGTCCGCATCAGACGACTCTGCATCAGATGAGTCCGTATCGGATGAACCCGCTCCCAAGCGCCGTCGTCGTCGCAAGGCCGCGTACAAGGACGAGACCGCCGAACAGGACGCGAAGGCCGAACCGGAGGTCGAGGCAACCGAAGAGGTGGCCGCTGAGGCTGAACCGGAGGCCGAAGCGGTAGCGGAGCCCGACGAGCCGGCAGATACCGATGCAGCCGAGACGGCCGCCGAACCGGTGCCCAATGGCGAGGACGCCGCTCCGGCCGAGGCCGCGCCGGCGGAAACCGCTGACGCGGAGGCCGGGAGCGAGGATATCCCGGCGGAACCGGACGCCGTTCCCGAAGAGGCCAAGTCCGAAGGGCCGCCGAAACGTGGCTGGTGGAACCGCCCGCTCGGCTGAGCCGATCAGGATCGCAGGAACGTGGCGAGACGGTCGAGCGCGCGTTCGACCGTCTCGGTCGATCCCGCAAAGGACAGCCGCAGGAAGCGGTCGCCGGCGACGGGATCAAAATCCGGACCCGGCGTCGCGGCAACGCTCGCTTCGCTCAGCAGGCGGGCCGCGAAACCACGCGAATCGTTGCTGAACCGGGCGATATCCGCATAGATGTAGAAGGCACCGTCGGCGGGATAGAAGCGGTCGATACCCATGGCTGGCAGCCGCCCCAGCAGGATGTCGCGGTTCCTGGCGTAGACCGCCTTGTTGACCTCAAGCTCCTCGGTCGCGTCGAAGGCGGCTATGGCGGCGATCTGTGAGATCGCGGGCGCGCAGATGAACAGGTTCTGCGCCAGGCGCTCGAAGGTGCGCGCCATATACTCCGGCACCACCATCCAGCCGATGCGCCAGCCGGTCATGCAGTAGTACTTCGAGAACGAGTTGATGATGATGGCGTCCGCATCGTGGTTCAGCGCTGTATCGGTCGCCGCGCCGTAGGTGAGCCCGTGATAAATCTCGTCGGAGATCAGCCACAGGCCGAGACGCCGTGCCTCGGCGGCGATCTCGCTCAGGTGGTCGGGTGCAATCACGGTGCCGGTGGGATTGCCGGGACTGGCCAGCAACAGGCCCGCGAGCGGGTGGGAGGCGTGCAGCGACGCGATGTCCTGCGCGGTGGGTGACGCGCGATCGGCGAGGTCCGTCTCGATCCAGCCAACCGACAGCCCCAGTGCCTTCAGGATGTTGCGGTAGGCGGGGTAGCCGGGCCTCGTCAGCGCGACATGCTCGCCTGCCTCGAACAGCGCCAGGAAGGCGAGCACGAAGCCGCCCGAGGACCCCGGCGTGATGATCACCCGCTGCGGCGATACCTCGACGCCATAGATGTCGGCATAATGGCGCGCGATGCGCTCGCGCAGGGCCGGCAAGCCGGTCGACTCCGTGTAGCCAAGCCCGTTGCCATCGAGCGCGGCGCGGGCGGCATCGAGCACGGCGCGCGGCGGAGGTGCCGCCGGCTGCCCGACCTCAAGATGGCAGATGTCGGCGCCCACGGCCGCGCGTGCATGGGCCTCGCGCAGCACGTCCATCGCCAGGAACGGTTCGACATCGGCACGCTGTGAAACGCCGCGCGCGCGGGGGCTGGCTGCAATGCTCATGGCTGTATCGACGTTTTCCTGGACACGGGGACGCCGGCCGGCAGGCGAACTGCCATGCTGCCGACAAATTGTTGCCCGACGAATGCACCATCAGGGTTGAGAAACGCGTTGTCGCCCGCCGGACACCGGTTCGGCAAGGGCGTTATCGCGATTGTTTGATTGCGGCCTATTTGACCGGGCCTCGGCAATCGTGACCTAGTACCAGCATAGCGAAAGAGGACATCGACAGCATGCGCGCAGCCTCCCCTCCTGAGCGGGTGCGCCAAAGGCGGATCGACCCATGGCGCTCGGCGCGCCTTGTGTGCGTCGCGTTGCTGGCGTTGGCGCTTGCGTTGCCGGCCTTCGCGGTGCCGGCGCAGGCACAGGGGCGCATCTCGCTGGTACGGGACGCGGAAATCGAGGCGCTGCTGCGCGATTACACCGCGCCGATCCTGCGGGTGTCCGGTGTCGGCGGACAGGGGCTGACGATCTACCTGGTCGGCAGCCGCGACTTCAACGCCTTCGTCGCCGACGGGCGGCGCATCTTCGTCAACGTCGGCGTGCTGATGCAGGCGGAGACGCCGAACGAGGTGATCGGCGTCATGGCGCACGAGATCGCCCATATCGCCGGCGGGCATCTGGCGCGGCTGCGCAACGAAATGCGCGCTGCGTCGGCCGCGATGATCCTGCAGATGATCCTCGCCGGCGCGGCCGCGGCGGCCGGCAGCGGCGAAGGCGCCGCGGCGGTGGTCACCGGCGGTCAGCAGGCGATCCAGCGCACGCTGCTCTCCTACCGCCGCTCGGAGGAACGCGCCGCCGACCGCGCGGCGGTGAACTATCTCAATGCCACAGGCCAATCGTCCAAGGGCATGTTGCGGACATTCGAGCGCTTCGCCGACCAGCAGATGTTTACCGCGCGCTATGTGGACCCCTACGCGGTGAGCCACCCCATGCCGCGCGACCGCATCGCCGCGCTGCAGGAGATCGCCACCGCCAGCCCCCACTTCAACAAGACCGACCCGCCCGCGCTGCAACTGCGCCATGAGCTGATGCGCGCCAAGGTCGCCGCCTACATGCTGCCGCCGGGCTCGGTGAAGCGGCGCTACCCCAAGGCCAATGCCGACCTGCCCTCGCTCTACGCCCACACCATCGTGCGCATGCGCGCATCGAACTATCGCGGCGCGCTGCAGGGCATCGACCGGCTGCTCCAGGCGCAGCCGCAAAACCCCTACTTCTGGGAGATGAAGGGCGAAATCCTGACCAATGCCGGACGCCCGCGCGAGGCGATCGAGCCGCTGCGTCGGGCGGTATCGCTGGCACCGGGCGACACCGCGCTGCGCGTAGCGCTCGGCAAGGCCTACGTCTTCTCCGGCGACAAGGCGCTCGCCGACGATGCGGTCAAGGAATTGACCCGCGTGACCCGCGAGCGGCGCGACCATGCAGAGGCCCAGCAGTATCTGGCGCGGGCCTACGGGGCACTCGGCCGCATCCCCGAAGCCAATCTGGCCAGCGCCGAACTGGCCCTGGCGCGCGGCGACATCCGGCAGGCCAAGGATTTCGCCACACGGGCGAAACAGGGCGCCAAGACAGGCTCGCCGATCTGGCTGCGCGCGGAAGACATCTTGCGCATCCCCCCGCGGGGGCGTTAGGTCCAGCACTGAATGCCGCCGATGGCGGCCGACACAACGCAAAAGGCACATCCCACATGGACATTCGCAGCCTGCTGACGGGCGCGGGCATCGCCGCGGTTTTCGGCCTTGCCGGGTATTTTCTCGCTCTCAACGCTGACGGTACGCCGGACCAGGCGGCGCAGGAGACCGCCGGTGCGCTGAGCGAAGCGCAGCAGGAGCAGGTGCGCCAACTGGTGCGCGACACGCTGGTCACCAACCTCGACATCATCGATGAGGTCTCGGTGGCGCTGGAAGCCCGCCAGCAGGAAGAGGAACTGGCGCGCCAGCGCCAGACGCTGACGGACCGCAAGGACCTGATCTTCCACTCACCCGTTGACCATGTCGCAGGCAACCCGGCCGGCGATGTCACCGTGGTGGAGTTCTTCGACTACAACTGCCCCCATTGCCGGCGCGCCTTCGCCGACATCCGGGCGCTGCTCGACAGCGACCCCAATGTGCGTGTCGTGTTCAAGGAGTTTCCGGTGCTGAGCGAGGAGTCCTACGAGGCCGCCCTCGTCGGCATGGCGATGCAGCGCCAGGGCCTGTACATGCAGTTCCACGAGAAGCTGCTGGTGCGCCAGGACCGCATCACAAAGGACATCGCGCTCGATGTGGCGCGCGAGCTCGGCGCCGATATGGCGCGGCTGGAGCAAGACCTCGCCGATCCGCAACTCGCCAACAACGTCCGTGACACGCATATGCTGGCCGACGAACTGGGAATTCGTGCCACCCCGGCCTATGTGGTCGGCGACCGGGTGCTGGTCGGGCTGGCGCCCCTGGCCGAGCTGCAGGAACAGGTCAAGGCGGTTCGCGAAGCCGGCTGCGCGGTCTGCTGAACCAGACCCGGCCACCAGTTATTCACCGGTTGGACGCGTCCGCGTCTTCCGGCAGCCCTTCATCTGACCTATAAGCCTGCCAGGCAACATGACGTCCCTGCCCGCATGTCCGACAAACTCGCGGCAGGGGCCACCCGAAAGACACGCCCTTGGCCGGCATCGTCCATATCCTGAACGGACCCAACCTCAACCTGCTCGGCACGCGCGAGACGGACACCTACGGTTCCCAGACGCTCGCCGATATCGAGGCGGCCTGCGCGACGCGCGCCGGCGAACTCGGGCTTTCGGTCGAATTCCATCAGACCAACGATGAAGGCGTGCTGGTGGACCGGCTGCACGCGGCCAACGGCAAGGCCGCCGCGGTGATCCTCAACGCCGGCGCCTACACCCACACATCGATCGCGCTGCACGACGCCGTCCGGGCCATCGAGGTACCGGTTGTGGAAGTGCATCTTTCGAATGTATATGCCCGTGAGGATTTCCGGCACCGTTCCATGATCGCGCCGGTGGCGGCAGGGTCCATCGTGGGCTTCGGCGCACGCGGCTACCTGCTGGCGCTGCAGGCGATTGCCGACATGCGCGCCTGAGCCGGCGCACGACGAGTGATGTTTGAGACGACCGTGGCGGAGTTTTGATGGCGAAGCGCAATACCGATATCGACAAGGACCTGATCCGCGAACTGGCCGCGCTGCTGTCGGAAACCGACCTGAGCGAAATCGAGATCGAGCAGCAGGGCCTGCGCATCCGTGTCGCGCGCCAGCTTGCGGTGAGCGCGCCCGTGATGGCCGCGCCGGCGGCATCAGCCGCAGAACCGCAAGCGGCTTCGCAAGCCGCTGCACCGGCGCCTGCGGCGGCTGAGAAACCGTCGGCCGGTGTCGTCACCTCGCCGATGGTCGGCACCGCCTACATGGCGCCAGAGCCCGGCGCGCCGCCATTCGTGGAGGTCGGCGCCAGCGTCAAGGAGGGCCAGACGGTGATGATCGTGGAGGCCATGAAGACCATGAACCCGATCATCGCGCCGAAAGCCGGCACGGTCAGCGAAATCCTCGTCGAGGACGGCCAGGCGGTGGAGTATGGCGAGCCGCTGCTGGTGATCAGCTAGCGGCGGTACGGCAGGCGGATGTTCGAGAAGGTCCTGATCGCGAACCGTGGCGAGATCGCATTGCGGGTGCTGCGCGCCTGCAAGGAGATCGGTATCGCCACTGTTGCGGTGCATTCCACCGCCGACAGCGACGCCATGCATGTGCGTCTGGCCGACGAGAGCGTGTGCATCGGTCCGCCGCAGGCGCGTGAAAGCTATCTCAACATTCCGGGCCTGCTGGCGGCCTGCGAGATCACCGGGGCGGATGCGGTGCATCCAGGCTACGGCTTCCTGTCGGAGAACGCGCGCTTCGCGGAAATCCTCGACGCCCACGACATCACCTTCATCGGGCCGACGGCCGAGCACATCCGCATCATGGGCGACAAGATCGCCGCCAAGAAGACGATTTCAGCCCTTGGCGTGCCGGTCGTTCCAGGCTCCGACGGCGCGGTGGAGAACGACAAGGAGGCACGGAGGATCGCCGAGGAGATCGGCTATCCGGTGCTGGTCAAGGCAGCGGCCGGCGGCGGCGGCAGGGGCATGAAGGTGGCCCGCTCCGCGGACGAACTCGCCGATGCCATGGCCACCGCACGCGCCGAAGCCAGTGCCTCCTTCGGCGACGATGCCCTCTACATGGAGAAGTACCTCGGCAAGCCGCGCCACATCGAGATACAGGTGTTCGGCGACGGCAAGGGCAAGGCGGTTCATCTGGGCGAACGCGACTGTTCGCTGCAGCGCCGCCACCAGAAGGTCTGGGAGGAAGCCCCCTCGCCCGGCATCAACGAGGCGGATCGGGCGCGCATCGGCGGCATCTGCGCCGACGCCATGGCCGATCTCGGCTATCGTGGCGCGGGCACCGTCGAGTTCCTCTACGAGGACGGCGAGTTCTACTTCATCGAGATGAACACCCGCCTGCAGGTGGAGCATCCGGTGACCGAGATGATTACCGGCATCGACCTGGTGCACGAGCAGATCCGCATTGCCTCAGGCGCGCCGCTGTCGGTGACGCAGGAGGATGTGAGCCTGTTCGGCCACGCCATCGAATGCCGGGTGAATGCCGAAAACCCGCGCACCTTCGCGCCCTCGCCGGGCCGCATCCTGTACTACCATCCGCCCGGCGGACTGGGTGTGCGGGTCGATTCCGGCGTCTATCAGGGCTACGCGATCCCGCCCTTCTACGATAGCCTGATCGGCAAGCTGATCGTGCACGGCAAGAACCGCAACGAATGCCTGATGCGGCTGCGCCGGGCGCTGTCGGAATACGTCATCGACGGCATCGAGACGACCATTCCGCTGTTCTCGGAACTGGTCAATCATGCGGATATCGTCGATGGGCGCTATGATATCCACTGGCTTGAGTCGTACCTGGCCGATGGCGAGGACTGATCCTGCGGGCGAAAGCGCCCAGGCGGAAGAGGTATCGCACCCCTTGAGCGGAACGTCCGAAGTCGCATTCGAGATCACCCCGACCGTGCTGCTGAAGGCCTATGCCTGCGGCATCTTTCCCATGGCCGAGAGCGCCGAGGACGCACAGCTCCACTGGATCGAACCGCATCGGCGCGGCGTGCTGCCGCTGGCCGAGTTCCACCTGCCCCGCCGCCTGCACCGCACCATCCGGCAAGGCGGCTTCGAGGTGCGGGTGGACCACGATTTCAATGCGGTGATCGATGGCTGCGCCGAGCCGGCCACGGGGCGGCGAAAAACCTGGATAAACGACGAAATCAGAAGGCTTTACGGCGATTTGTTCAAGGCCGGGCACTGCCACACGGTCGAGGTCTGGCGGGGCGAGGAGATCATCGGAGGGCTGTACGGCGTACGGCTTGGCGGTGCCTTCTTCGGCGAGAGCATGTTCCACCGCGAGCGCGACGCCAGCAAGATCGCGTTGACCTACCTGGTGGCCCGTCTCAAGGCCGGCGGGTTCACGCTGCTCGACACCCAGTTCGTCACCGCGCATCTGGGCCAGTTCGGTGTCGTCGAGGTGACACGGCGCGCCTATCACGCAATGCTCGACGCGGCCCTCGAGGTCGAGGCCGACTTCTACTCGCTGGAGATGCCCAGTTCCTGCGACGACTGCTTGCAGTTGGTCAGCCAGACGTCATAGACGCTGTGCTCCACGGCGTTGAGGCCGGGACTGGCGGCGAACATCCAGCCGGTGAAGATGCGCTGGATCTTGGAGTCCAGCGTCACCTCGTCCACCTCCACGAAGGCGGTGGTCTTCGGCGTCTCCGTGGTCGGCCGTGAGAAGCACACCCGCGGCGTCACCTGCAGCGCGCCGAACTGCACCGTCTCGTCGATCAGCACGTCGAACTTGATGATGCGGCCGGTGATCTTGTCGAGACCGGTGAATTCGGCGATCGGATTGTTGATGCGCTGGGCAACCGCCGGCGGTGCGCTGAGCGCGACAACCATCAGGCCAAGACACGAGATCGCACAGCACAGGGCCAAACGATGCGCCCTAGCTCCGGGCATAGCGCCCTCGGGCATGCCGCCCTCCTCGTTCTGCGTCGCCATGGCCCTCAGGCCGCCCCGGCGACGTCGTGGCCCCGCGACATGCGCTTTTGCCCTGTTCGCGTGCCGACCGCAACCGGCTTGTGACCAAAGGACGGTTTGGAAGAACAACTCGGCGAAACCGGTGTCCTAAGTAAGGCGGGCGCGCAGCCGCAGGCGCACATAGTCGGCGCTCCACTGCCCGGCATCGTCGCACAGCGCGGGACGCAACAGCTCCTCCACGTCGGTCAGCACCCTGGCGCGGACATCGTCCGGGTACTGATCGAAGAAGGGCTGCCGGAACGTCTCCAACCAGCCGGCAAGCCCGGTCGGCAACGGTGTCGGGCGGGGGATCAGCGCCATCTCCTCGACCGCGAAACCCGCCGCCTCCAGCAGGCCGGCATACTCGTCTGTTGTCGGGAAATACCAGGGATGGGCGAGTTTCTCGTCGCCGCCGTGGATGCGCGCGACGGCGCGGATGGCGGTGACGATCGCCGCCACATTGCCGTGACCGCCGAACTCGGCGACGAAGCGCCCGCCGGGCCTGAGCGCGCGGGCAACGCCGGCGATGACGTCCGAAGGGCGCGTCATCCAGTGCAGCGCGGCGTTGGAGAACACCGCGTGGAATTCACCGTCGAACGTCAAGTCCTGACCGTCCATCAAACGGGCATCGATACCCTTCGCACAAGCCGCCGCGATGAAGTCTGGACTTGAATCGACGCCGACGACCTCGACGCCCATCTGAAGCAGCTTGACGCTCAGATCGCCATCGCCACAGCCAAGGTCGAGAATGCGCTCGCCAGCCTCAGGCGCCAGCAACTCCACCACCGGCGCGCCCAGTTCGGACACGAACCGCGCGTGGCGGCTGTAGCCATCCGGCGACCAGGACTGTTTGGAATGGGACATGGGTGGGATGCCTTGGCTCGGGAGCAAGTGATCGCAATCATCGACCTGGCGTAGGTACACCCTCGACATTTGGCAGAAAAGCCATCCGAACGTTCGGTGATGAACCCTGCTGGGCGTGTGGAACTGACCGGGCCCCAGCACCCAGTACACGGACATTTGATGTATGCGCTTACAGGTTCAGTTGGTCAGTTTATAGCAGATCTGAATTTCAAGATGATTGTGCCCATTTGACAACTAGCCCAACGGCATCATCCCGAACCAAATTGGACATGCTCAGTTCTTGAATGTCCTGCATGGATTAATGCGAATAATTTGGTTAAGATAGAAATTAAGTACTTCTAATTATCGATTTTGATTGCTGTAGCCGAAAGCCACAAATTCCATTTTGTTGTGCTTTCTTGAATCGAGCAAAGATGAATATGGATCATTTCTGATGGCATTGAGTGTGTTTTGGCAGCCTGCCGGTATCAATCTCGATCAACTGGGAACCTCACAGCCCTCTCGCGACGAGGATGGAAACGCGAAAATCTCAGACGGCGACACACCGAAAGTCGAAGTATCGATCCGCATGCTATCGATGGATACCCCAGAAAAATCTGTCACCGCGCGCGGGCTTTCGAAGGAGGAAATGCTGACATTTACGCCTCGGCTACCGAATTGGTTTGATAGCGGCCTCAGTCCGGTGCCGGCTCCTCTCGCAGAGCACCTCAGACCTCTCTTGGAACGCAGTACCCCAATTGAGAACCACTGGGAGCAGGGGGCTCAGGCAACCGAAGTTCTCAGAAAAGCCATGTCAGAACGGCTGACGAAACCAGGTGGTGGCGAACGAGCCTTGTTCTTGCGCGCGGCCGATGAGCGCTTCGATCGGTACGGTCGACTACTGGCATATGTTGCCCCGAGTTATGAGTGGGAAGAACGCCGCAATATGACCCGTTACGACCGGCGCACCTTTAACTTCCAGATGGTGGAACTTGGCTGGGCTCCAACGCTGATTATCTATCCGTCAATCCCAGGAGAGTTGGACCTGCCTATGCTGCAGTCTGCTGCCCGTACAGCCATTGAGGAGCAGCGGGGTCTATGGGCCGACGAACTCAGCATTCTGGCGTACGAGTATCGAATGCTTGAAAAACTCGTTCTAATCCTCCAAAAACAAGAGAGCAGCGAAGAAATCAAAATTCCTCAGTGGAATGGTTGGATTACTCGATATTGCGCCGATATTGAAACTGGACTTTTATACAAGCCAACCGAATATTTTCGTGTTGCCCCTTGGAATCGTATTTTTATTTGGCGTGATGATGTTCGTGAAGCCGTCTCTACTCTCAATATTCGTCCAGCGCAATAAATTTAATATTATATTATTGAACTATCCATTTTATGAAATTTGTACAAAGCATTGTAACGCCGTGTTATAAATTAATATGTCGGCGCGTGGCATTAGTTCGCCGCCTCTAGTTGCTGGAAGGCCCGTTATGGGCGCCGCACGAGCCACCACAATGTCAACCGCCCGTGCTCAGAGTTTGCGCCCGCTACCCCCGCGCCGCATCTCCTGCGCCGGAGCGGGCCGCAGAAACAGCGTCGCGACGCCGGACAACAGGATCGTCAACAGCCCGATGAGCGCCAGGGCATTGGGCCAGTCGCCGAACACCAGCAGCCCGAGCAGCACCGCCGAGATGAGCTGGGTGTAGACAAACGGCGAAACGGTCGCCGCGTCGGAGCGCTTGTAGGCGATCGCGAGAAGAAAGTTCCCCACCGCGGAGGCAAGCGCGCTGACGACGACCAACAGCGCGATGGATGTGCTGAAATCAAAATCCACGTACTGGACGCCGATCGGCGCCAAAAGCACCGATCCGACGACAAGCTGCGAAACGAGCAGGAACTGCGGATCGAACCGCGAGGCAAATCGGCGTGTCAGCGTGAGGTAGGCGCCATGCAGCGCGCCGGCCAGGAAGGCGAAGTGGATGCCGCCACCGCCGCCCGGACCAGGCTGTACGACAAGCAGCACGCCCAGGAATCCGACGACCAGCAAGGCGATACGGATCCAGGAGACCCTCTCGCCGAGGAAACAGATGGCCAGGACATACGAGACGAACGGGCTGATGAAGAACGCGCCGAAGACGTTGGCGATTGGCTCGGTCCTGAGCGCGATGAGGATGCAGCAGACGGCCGATGCAATGCACGCCGAGCGCAGCAAGATGCCGGGACTGATCAGTTCCGCGGCTTTGCGGCGGGTCAGTCCAAGCACCGGCACGATGATCAGCGCACCGACCAGGAACCGCGACCACGCGATGAAGAACGGGCTGACGCCGTCACCCGCGAGGATCTTGCCTGCCGTATCTCCCAGCACGATCAACGACATGCTGGCAAAGACGATCAAGCCGGTGATCGCGACATCTCTTGGACTGTGCATGCGTGGAGGTCTATTCGCACGAAAGCGCCGTGTGAAGCGCACCCGGAGCGGGACAGGGTCCCGCGTGCGAACGCCCTACCCCGGCGTCCAGGCGTCGTAGTCGCCAGTTGCCGCAGGGCGCGACTGGGGCGTCATGGTGGAGCCAGCGGGGCGGTAGGCGCCGGCCGTGCCGGTCAGGTTGGGCTGGTGGGGCAGTTGCCAGTCGTGCTCTGCGCGGCCGTCCTCGGTGGGGGGCAGCTCCAGCGTGTGGTGCAGCCAGCCATGCCAGGCGGCTGGCACCGCGCTCGCCTCGGCGATCTCGGCATAGACCACCCAGCGGCGTTCGCCGAGCGGCGGCACGTCCGGGTTGCGGTAGTAGCGATTGCCGAATTCGTCCTCGCCGACGAAGGTGCCCTTGCGCCAGGTGAACAGGCGCGTGCCCATGGTCTGGCCGTGCCACCAGGTGGCGAGTTGCAGCAGAAATCGCTTCATTGCAAACCGGACGCCTCGTCGGCACCCCGCCATCGCGACGACCATCGCCGAGATACCAGGGCATCTGAAGCGATTTATATGCGGAAGCCTCAGGCGGCTGTCCAGTCCCGCTCGGGATGCATGTTCCAGCCGTGCCAGTGGCGTGCGGGCTGCTGTGCCGGCTCGTCGAGCTCGGGGGGCTGGCCGGTGGCATCGCGCACCACCGCTTCGAGCGCGCTGGCCCGTTCGATGGCCTTGGCCAGCGGCGAGTTGCGCACGCGGGTCTCCAGGATCGCCTCCATGCCGGCGACGACCATGCGGCCGTCCTCCTCGATCATCTGACGGGGATCGCGCACCAGCCATTCCAGCCGCGAGCGCAGCATGGCGGTGCTCAGCGGTTTGGAAAGAAGGCTGGTGCAGCCGGAGGAGAACGCTCGGTCGACGACGCTCAGTGTCGTACGACCGGTCACGATGATCACCGGCACGCGGCACAGCGAGGGAAACTCGGGATCTCGCATAATGCGCATCAACTGTTCGCCGTTCATGCCGGAAAGCTGCCAGGCGGCGATCACCACCGACGGCGGATCGGGCAGCATGGCCGACAGTGCTTCCGACGCGGTGTCGTAGCCGCGCATGCGCCGCAGGCCGAACGCGGCAAGCATGGAGCGCAGCGTCTTCTGCATGACCCGGTTGCTCTCGACGATCGCAACGTCGAGATCGGCAAACTTCATGCCGTAAGCGTCGTGATGCGACATTGAGTCCCCCTGATAAAGGTCGGTTGTGCGCTCATCGCATGCGCAGCCCCTCAGACCACGCCAACCGACAGCGCCGGAATTTCCAACTCGCCGGACCTTAGGGCATGGCCATTACGTCCACGCGTAAACACTCCTTCAAATGCGACCGATCCCGTTAACCACTGATTCGCACGGTCGGGTTCGGTGATCACGGAGCCTGCTGGGATGACTGGTCCGGATGACTGACCGGGATGCCAGAGGGGGATGGCGGGTTTGCCCGGCGGGGGAGAATCATGTGAGGGTCCGCGCCGCTGGCAGCCAAAGTGCGGGAGCACGCTCCTCGTAGCCGTTCAGACACTTGGCAGCTTTCCCACTTCTCCACATTTTCCACCGGCACTGCCCACAAGATTTAGGGGTTTGGTAACTCGGACCCACTAGACCTTGACGTGCGAAAACGAGTCGGCATACCGTTCGCGGGTTGGGTCCTGATGGTCGGAACGTGATCGGTTGAGTCGTCCGGCTCCCAGATAACAGACAAGTGGCGGTCAACTGGCGCGGCGAAGTTTTGTGAACCGCGCGCAGGATTGAATGAGCCGCCGGACAGGGCATCCGGCGATCCCGCGTAACGGGAAGAGCCGTAAATCTCAGCGCGAAGCCGCATCCGTGCGGGGCCGCGTTTGGGGGGGTCATAAACAGAGTAGAGGCAGCGGGCCGGGTTGGTTGTCCCCGGTCGCGGGGACTGTTGGTCGGATTCCGCAAGCACGGGTCCGGCGTCACGTTTGGAGGACGAGCATGCGCATAGAGCGGCGGTACACGCGGGCTGGGGAATCGCCTTTCGCGGACATCGAGTTCCGCACCACGAGTAGTGAAATCCGCAATCCCGACGGCTCGGTCGTGTTCAAGCTCGACGACATCACCGTCCCCGCATCCTGGTCGCAGGTGGCCAGCGACATCCTGGCGCAGAAGTACTTCCGCAAGGCAGGCGTGCCGGCGAAGCTGAAGCGCGTCGAGGAAGAAACCGTCCCCTCGTTCCTGTGGCGCTCCACCGCCGACGACAAGGGCTTGAAGAAGCTGCCGGAGGAAGAGCGTTTCGGCTCCGAGACGGATTGCCGTCAGGTGTTCACCCGCCTCGCCGGCACCTGGACCTACTGGGGCTGGAAGGGCGGCTATTTCGACAGCGACGAGGACGCCCACGCGTTCTTCGATGAACTCGCCTACATGCTGGCGACGCAGAAATGCGCGCCCAACAGCCCGCAGTGGTTCAACACCGGCCTGCACTGGGCCTACGGCATCGACGGGCCGAGCCAGGGCCACTTCTACGTCGATCACGAGACTGGCAAGCTGACCAAGTCGAAGACGGCTTACGAACATCCCCAGCCGCATGCCTGCTTCATCCAGTCCGTGGAGGACGATCTCGTCAACGAGAACGGCATCATGGACCTGTGGGTGCGCGAGGCGCGGCTGTTCAAGTACGGCTCGGGCACCGGCTCCAACTTCTCGCGGCTGCGCGGTGAAGGCGAGCGGCTGTCGGGCGGCGGCAAGTCGTCCGGCCTGATGAGCTTCCTGAAGATCGGCGACCGGGCCGCCGGTGCCATCAAGTCCGGCGGCACCACGCGGCGCGCCGCCAAGATGGTGGTGGTCGATGTCGATCACCCCGACATCGAGGACTACATCAACTGGAAGGTGAAGGAGGAGCAGAAGGTCGCCGCGCTCGTCACCGGCTCCAAGACCTGCCAGAAGCATCTCGCCGCGATCATGCGCGCCTGCGTCAATTGCGACGGCGGCAGCGAGGACAACGCCGACTGCTACGACGTCAAGCGCAACCCGGCGCTGAAGCGCGAGGTGCGCGCGGCCAAGAAGGCCATGGTGCCGGAGAACTACATCCGCCGGGTGATCCAGTTCGCCAGGCAGGGCTACACCGACATCACCTTCACGACCTACGACACGGACTGGGATTCGGAAGCCTACCTCACGGTCTCGGGCCAGAACTCCAACAACTCGGTGCGGGTCACCGACGACTTCCTGCGTGCGGTCGAGAACGGCGGTAGCTGGGAGCTGATCAACCGCATCAACGGCAAAGTCGCCGACACCAAGGATGCCCGCGAGCTGTGGGAGCATATCGGCCATGCCGCATGGGCGTCGGCCGATCCGGGCATCCAGTTCCACACCACGGTGAACGACTGGCACACCTGCCCGGCATCGGGCGAGATCCGCGCCTCCAATCCGTGCTCGGAATACATGTTCCTGGACGACACGGCGTGCAATCTGGCCTCGCTGAACCTGATGCAGTTCCGCGACGAGGAGAAGCGCTTCGACGTCGCCGCCTTCTCGCACGCGACGCGTCTGTGGACCGTGGTGCTGGAGATTTCGGTGCTGATGGCGCAGTTCCCCTCGCGCCAGATCGCCGAGCTGTCCTACCGCTATCGCACGCTGGGCCTTGGCTACGCCAATATCGGCGGGCTGCTGATGTCGAGCGGCTATTCCTACGACAGCGACGAGGGCCGCGCGCTGGGTGGCGCGATCAGCGCGCTGATGACCGGTATTTCCTACCGCACCAGCGCGGAAATGGCCGGCGAACTCGGCGCCTTCCCCGGCTATGAGCCGAACGCGGAGCACATGCTGCGGGTGATCCGCAACCATCGCCGCGCCGCGCACGGGCTTTCAGAAGGCTATGAAAAGCTCAACACCAATCCGGTGCCGCTTCACCATGCCGCCTGTCCGCAGGATGACATCGTCACCGCCGCCATGGGCGCCTGGGACGAGGCGCTGGCGCTTGGCGAAGAGCACGGCTACCGCAATGCCCAGGCCACCGTGATCGCGCCGACCGGCACGATCGGGCTGGTGATGGATTGCGACACCACCGGCATCGAGCCGGACTTCGCGCTGGTGAAGTTCAAGAAGCT
>JANQNT010000026.1 GCA_028279445.1 Tepidamorphaceae bacterium
AAATCCTAGCAAGGGATGACCCTTGCGTCGGCTTTGCGCCTGGAACTGAACGATTTTGGCGCATACCACGCTCCAAATCCTGAATGTCGATACAGCCTAGCTGTGGTACGCGCCCATGGCGCGGGCGGATCAAACGTATGATGCAGGTTTTCTCGCGGCCCTGACAAACCGGTCTCGCCGAAGCACCCGTCTGCCCTTACCTGGCCATATCGCATGGCGCAATCGGTCAAGCGACGACCAGCCTGCGCACAAGCCGACAGCATAGTTATAGGTCGCTTGTCGGCGGCCGACCGCATCGCTAACGTCGAAGGTGCCGGTCGATTTCTCCCCAAACCGCACTTGCTCGCAGCTCAGCGGCAAGACGAATCTTGAAAGGAAGCGCATGACGATCCGTGACGGTATTGTCGAGGCGGTCGGCAATACGCCGATGATCCGACTGAAGAAGGTGTCGGAGGAAACCGGCTGCACGATCCTGGGCAAGGCGGAGTTCCTCAATCCGGGCCAGTCGGTCAAGGACCGCGCCGCGCTTGCGATCATTGGCGACGCGGTCGCCAAGGGGGCACTGCGTCCGGGTGGCGTCATCGTCGAAGGCACCGCCGGCAACACCGGCATCGGCCTGGCGCTGGTCGGCAACGCCATGGGGTTTCGCTCCGTTATCGTGATCCCGGACACCCAGTCGCAGGAAAAGAAGGACATGCTGCGGCTGTCGGGCGCCCACCTCGTGGAGGTGCCGGCGGTTCCCTACCGTGATCCCAACAACTACGTGAAGGTTTCCGGCCGGCTGGCCGAGGCGCTCGCCAGGAGCGAGCCGAATGGCGCGATCTGGGCCAACCAGTTCGACAACGTGGCCAACCGGCAGGGCCATATCGACACGACGGGCCCGGAGATCTGGCGCGACACCGATGGCAAGGTCGATGGCTTCATCTGCGCGGTGGGCACCGGCGGAACGCTGGCCGGCGTCGGCATGGTACTCAAAGCCAGGAACAAGGACGTGAAGATCGGCCTCGCCGATCCCCATGGCGCGGCGCTCTACAGCTACTACACGACCGGCGCGTTCAAGGCGGAAGGGTCTTCGATCACCGAAGGCATCGGGCAAGGCCGCGTCACCGCCAACCTGGAAGACGCGCCGATCGATATGCCGTTCCAGATTTCCGACGCGGAAGCGTTGCCTTACGTCTTCGACCTGCTGGAGCACGAAGGGCTTTGCCTTGGCGGCTCTTCGGGGATCAACATCGCCGGCGCGGTGCGCATGGCGCGCGAGCTGGGGCCCGGCCACACCATCGTGACCATCCTGTGCGACTACGGCACGCGCTATCAGTCGAAGCTGTTCAATCCGCAGTTCCTGGCCGAGAAGGGTTTGCCCGTGCCCGGTTTCCTGACCAGGCCCGCGCCGGCCCTGCCGGATGTGATGGAGTGAGGCGTGACTGAGCCCCTGTTTCGTGACGCGCCTTACGCCACCAGTTGCGAGGCCCAGATCATCGCCGTGAACGATCGCGGCGGGATCGTGCTCGACCGCACGGTGTTCTACGCCACAAGCGGCGGCCAGCCCGGCGACAGTGGCGTGCTGCGGCTTGCCGAAGGGCGCGAGATCGCCATCGCCACCACGGTGAAGGGCGAGACGCCCGACGAGATCGTGCATGTGCCGGCGCCCGATCAGGCTCTGCCGGAACCCGGGAACACCGTCACCGCCGAGATCGACTGGGAGCGGCGGCACAACCTGATGAAGATGCACACCGCCTGCCACCTGCTGAGTGTCGCATGTCCCTATCCGATCACGGGCGCGGCTGTCGGCGAACGCGAGTCGCGGGTGGATTTCGACCTGCCGGATTCGGTGCTCGACAAGGAGACGCTGACCGCACAGCTCAACGATATGGTCGCCGCCGCGCATCCGGTCTTCACCCGGTGGATCAGCGAAGCCGAGTTGGATGCCAATCCGGACCTGGTGAAATCCAAGAACGTGCGTCCGCCGCGCGGCGCGGGACGCGTCCGTCTGGTGCTGATCGGCGAGGACGGCGCGCTCGACAGCCAGCCCTGCGGAGGAACGCATGTGGCCTCCACCGACGAGATCAGCCGATTGCGCGTTTCCAAGATCGAGAACAAGGGGCGCCAGAACCGCCGCGTGCGCATCGCGCTGGACGAGGGTTCCTTGCAGGCAGGTGCAGGTGCGAATGCCTGAAAAACAGTTGTTCACCCAGACCGGGTTTGCTCCCGCGGTCACCTGACCCTAACTTGCGTCAAAACGTGGGAGAACCCATGACCGAGCACCGCGCCCACTTTCTCGTTTCCACTGACTGGCTGCAGGACCATCTCAAGACACCCGATGTGGTTGTCGTCGACGGTACCTGGCACCTGCCGCCGACCGGGCGAAACGGTCGCGCCGAGTACGAAGAAGCCCACATCCCCGGCGCGGTGTTCTTCGATATCGATGAGATCACCGATACGGAGACCGACCTGCCGCACATGCTGCCGCGGCCGGAGAAATTCGCCTCAAAGGTGCGCCGGCTCGGCATTGGCGATGGCCAGAAGATCGTCGTCTACGACCAGTTGGGACTGTTTTCCGCCGCGCGGGTCTGGTGGATGTTCCGCGTCATGGGCCACCGCGACGTGGTGGTGCTCGATGGCGGCCTGCCGAAGTGGGTGGCGGAGCAACGCCCCGTCGAGGACCTCGCGCCACAGCCGCGCGAGCGGCATTTCACGGCGCGGCGCAATGCCGGCATGGTCGCGGACGCGGACGATATCGACCGCCATCTGAAAGAAGGTTCCGCCCAGATCGTCGATGCGCGGCCCGCCGACCGGTTCGCCGGCGACGCGCCGGAGCCGCGTGCGGGCGTTCGCTCAGGGAGTGTTCCCGGCTCGCTGAACCTGCCCTTCCCCGAACTGCTGAACGGCGACGGCACCATGAAGGACGAGGCCGGGCTGCGGCAGGCATTCGCCGATGCCGGCGTTGATCTCGACCGGCCGGTCATCACCATGTGCGGTTCCGGCGTCACGGCGTCGATGCTGACGCTCGGCCTGGCGGTGATCGATGCCAAGCCCGCCGCGCTCTACGACGGCTCGTGGGCGGAGTGGGGCCGGGAGACATAGAACGGCCCGACCGCCAAGCGAGCGGCCGGGCCTTTCTGGAGGTCCGGACGGCTAGAGCATGTCTTGCTCTAGCCGTCCGGTTTTGCCTGCTCAGTGCAGGATCTGCGACAGGAACAGCTTGGTGCGCTCGTGCTGGGGATTGTCGAAGAACGGCACCGGCTCGTTCTGCTCGATGATCTGCCCCTCGTCCATGAAGATCACCCGGTTGGCGACCTGGCGCGCGAAACCCATCTCGTGGGTGACGCACAACATGGTCATGCCGTCCTCGGCGAGCGAGACCATGGTGTCGAGCACCTCCTTGATCATTTCCGGATCAAGCGCCGATGTCGGCTCGTCGAACAGCATGATGCGCGGGTTCATGCACAGCGAGCGGGCGATCGCCACGCGCTGCTGCTGACCGCCGGAGAGCTGGCCTGGATACTTGTGCGCCTGCTCGGGGATCTTGACCCGCTCCAGGTAGGTCATGGCGATCTCTTCGGCTTCCTTCTTGGGCATCTTGCGCACCCAGATCGGCGCCAGCGTGCAGTTCTCCATGATGGTCAGGTGGGGAAACAGGTTGAAGTGCTGGAACACCATGCCGACCTCGCGGCGGATCTCGTCGATCTTCTTGAGGTCGTTGGTCAGTTCTATGCCGTCGACGACGATGGAGCCCTTCTGGTGCTCCTCCAGGCGGTTGATGCAGCGGATCATCGTCGACTTGCCGGACCCCGACGGACCGCAGATGACGATGCGCTCGCCGCGCATGACGCGCAGGTTGATGTCCTTGAGCACGTGGAAATCGCCGTACCACTTGTGCATGTCGTTGATGTCGACGGCGACGTCGGTCTCGGAGACCTGCATCTTCGAGCGGTCGACGTGGCGCTCGTCGGCGGCGGCTGTATCGGCCATGGTCGGAAAGTCCCCTCGTTATCGTTTGCGGCCCGTGTCGAGCCGGTTTTCCATGAAGATCGAATAGCGTGACATGCCGAAGCAGAAGACGAAGAACAGCACCGCGGCGAACAGATAGCCGGTGTGCCCCTGCGTCGGTGTCGACCAGGTCGGATCTGTGAAGGACGACTGCACCTGGCCCAGCAGGTCGAACAGGCCGATGATCAGCACCAGGGTGGTGTCCTTGAACAGGCCGATGAAGGTGTTGACGATGCCGGGAATGACCAGCTTCAGCGCCTGCGGCAGCACGATCAGCCCCATCTTCTGCCAGAAGGTCAGGCCGAGCGCGTCGGCGCCCTCGTACTGGCCCTTGGGGATCGCCTGCAAGCCGCCGCGCACCACTTCGGCCATGTAGGCGGATGCAAACAGCGCCACGCCGATCATGGCGCGGAACAGTTTGTCGATGGTCACCCCTTCGGGCATGAACAGCGGCAGCACGACGCTGGACAGGAACAGCACCGTGATCAGCGGCACGCCGCGCCAGAACTCGATGAACACCACGCAGACCAGCCGGATGATCGGCATTTGCGAACGCCGCCCCAGCG
Organism: Tepidamorphaceae bacterium; assembly: GCA_028279445.1. GTDB lineage: Bacteria > Pseudomonadota > Alphaproteobacteria > Rhizobiales > Tepidamorphaceae > JANQNT01. Next base: position 4,557 of record JANQNT010000026.1, read on the forward strand.
CCAGCGCGATGCCGATGGGCAGCGACGCAGTGATACCGGTGATGGCGATCACCAGGGTCACCAGCAGGCCGCCCCAGTTGCCGGTCTCGACGCCTGCCAGGCCGAAATCCACCGAGACCACCAGCAGAATGGCCGCCGGGATCGCCAGGATGACCGCAAGCGCGATAAGCGAGTTCTGCGACGACGCCAGGTCCGACTGGCCGGCGAACACCGGCAGCAGGATGAAGCCCGCGGCGATCAGGCCCGCGACGAGCAGCACGCCCCACGACCAGATACCGGGGTCCATGTTGCCACCGGTCAACAGGATGAAGGAGGCGACCGGAAAGATCAGCAGCATGAAAACGGTGTTCAACTGCTTGAACGGCGCTTTGGGGATCAACAGCGGAATGAGCCCGGCGAACAGCAGGAAGTAGATGATGTCGACGCGCCACTGCTCGGGAAACGGATAGCGGCCGTAGATGAACTGGTTGAAATAGGCCCCGACATAGGCCCAGCAGGCGCCGTGGACGCCAACGCAAGCCTCGCGGTCCTCGCCGGTCCACACCGCGTTGACGATCGCGAAGTCGATGATCGGCGGTATCATCAGATAGATCAGATAGGCGCCGAACAGCGTCAGCAACGTGTTGAAGATACCGGAGAACAGGTTGTGACGGATCCAGCCGATGACGCCGATCTCGCTCGTCGGCGGCGCCATCTCCGGCACCATCTGCTGGCGTACCCAGCCAACGCCGGCGGCGGAAGGCGGTGTATGCGTGGTGTCAGCCATTGTCTCGCTCCCCGCCCTAGCGTTCCACCAGCGCCATGCGCCGGTTGTACCAGTTCATGAAGGCGGACGTGAGCAGACTGAGCGTCAGGTAGACGGTCAGCCAGATGCCGATCACCTCCACCGCCTGGCCGGTCTGATTGAGCACCGTGCCGCCGACGGACACCAGATCGGGATAGGCGATCGCGACCGCCAGCGACGAATTCTTGGTCAGGTTCAGGTACTGGCTGGTCAGCGGTGGAATGATGACGCGCATGGCCTGCGGGATGACCACCAGGCGAAGTGTCGGGCCTGGCCGCAGACCCAGCGCATAGGAGGCTTCCGTCTGGCCGTGACTGACCGCGAGAATGCCGGCGCGGACGATTTCCGCGATGAAGGCTGCGGTATAGATCGCCAAGGCCAGCAGCAGCGCCATGAACTCCGGCGTCACCTTCATGCCGCCCTGGAAGTTGAAGCCCCGCAGTTCGGCGAAGTCCATGGAAACCGGCATGCCGCTCAGCAGATAACCGAGCAGCGGCAGACCCAGGATCAGGGCGAGCCCGACACGGAAGGACGGGAACTGCTGGCCCGTCGCCATCTGCCGCTTGCGGGCCCAGTTCGACAAGACAATGGCGCCGACCACGCCGATGATCAGCCCGGCCAGGATCATCCAGGAGCCGGATTCAAACACCGGGCGGGGCATGAACAGGCCGCGGTTGTTGAGGAAGAACGAGCCTGGCACGAGTTCAAGCGAATCGCGCGGATTGGGCACGGCGCGCAGCACCGCGAAGTACCAGAAGAAGATCTGCAACAGCAGCGGGACGTTGCGCACGACCTCGACATAGACGTAGGAGAGCTTGGCGATCACCCAGTTCGACGACAGCCGCGCCACACCGACCATGAAGCCGAGCACGGTGGCCAGTGCGATGCCGATGACGGCCACCAGTATGGTGTTCAGCAGCCCGACACTGATGGCGCGGCCGTAGCTCGATTCCTCGCTGTAGTGGATCAGCGACTGAATGATGCCGAAGCCGGCGGTGTTCTCGAGGAACCCGAAGCCGGAGGCAATGTTCTGCGCCTCAAGGTTGCGCGCCGCGTTGGTGATGATCTCCCAGCCGAGCCAGACGATCACCGCAACCAGCACGATCTGGTAGAAAATGCCCCGAACCTTCGGGTCGTAGATCAGCGACGCCTTCGCCGGCGTGCCTTCGAGTGTCTCCTGAACCGCCATAAGCGTCGCCCGCCATCTCAAGCGGAAGGCCGGTGCGGCCGGCGTGCTGTGCGCATGAACGCGTCGTATCGGCGGATCAAGCGCCACGTCAGGCCTGTCATGCCGCACAGTCCGCTCTCCCCGTAACGGTGTGCGGCGGCCTTCCTGGAGCAACCTGCGCCGGGAGCGGCGCAGACACGTTGCTCTAACCCCTCGTAATCGATCATCTCTCTGTGTTTGGGTTGACTCAACCCAGACACAGGATGATCTGGTCCCCCTGCCCGCTATGCGGCACACCGAGCAGCCGGTGGCCAAGGTCTGACTTGCTGCCCATCTCGCGCGGGTCGTGTCTCAGGAACAGCAAGCTGGTCCGGCCGGATCTGGCCCGGCCGGACCGTGGTGTCTAACGGGTCCTAGCGGACCGGCGGCGCATACTGCAGGCCGCCACGGCTCCAGAGATCGTTCTGGCCGCGGGAAATGCCCAGCGGGGTGTCCGGACCGACGTTGCGGTCGAACATCTCGCCGTAGTTGCCAACCGCCATGATGGCGTTGGCGGCCCAGTCATTGCCAAGGCCGATGCCCTCGCCGAAGGCACCCTCGGTGCCAAGCAGACGCTTGATGCCGGGGTTGTCGGACCCCTTCATCTCTTCGGCATTGGCCGCCGTCACGCCCATCTCCTCGGCGTTGATCAGCGCGAACAGAACCCACTTGGCGATGTTGAACCACTGATCGTCACCCTGGCGTACCACCGGGCCGAGCGGCTCCTTGGAGATGATCTCCGGAAGCACCATGTGCTCGTCGGGGTTGGTGAGCTTCAGGCGCTGGGCATACAGGCCCGAGGCGTCCGTGGTGTAAACGTCGCAGCGGCCCGCGTCATAGGCCTGCACGACCTCGTCGGCCTTCTCGAAGGCGACGATCTCGTACTCAAGGTTGTTGGCGCGGAAGTAGTCGGCGACGTTCAACTCGGTCGTGGTGCCGGTGTTGGTGCACACGCTGGCGCCACCAAGCTCGAGTGCCGAGGTCAGGTTCATGGACTTGCGCACCATGAAGCCCTGGCCGTCATAGTAGGTGACGCCGGCGAAGTTCAGCCCCAGCGCGGTGTCGCGACCCATGGTCCAGGTCGTGTTGCGCGACAGGATGTCGACTTCACCGGTCTGCAGGGCGGTGAAGCGCTCCTTGGCCGACAGCGCCCGGTACTTGACCGCATCGGCATCGCCGAAGATCGCCGCGGCGACCGCGCGGCAATAGTCGACATCGATACCCGACCAGTTGCCCTGATCGTCCGGGTTTGAGAACCCGGGCAGCCCCTGGCTCACGCCGCACTGGACGAAGCCCTTGGCCTTAACGTCGTCGAGCGTCGCGGCCTGAGCGCCGGCAACACCCAAACCAAACGCCGCAGTGACCGCCGCGACCGTAAGGAAGTGTTTCATATTGCAGCCTTTTCTTTCCATAGCTTCTGCTCCGGACCATGCAGGCCATCGCACCGTTTGGCCAAGACGCGACCGGCTCGTAACGCCGTCAACGCCAGCTGCTGGACTCCCCTCCCGGTACGACCTTTGGTCCATCACCTCTGTTACACTGCCGCGCGGCCAAGCCCCGTGCCGCACCGCCCGGGCGATGCGTCACAGCAATCGGCCATGCGGCAGGCGTGGACAATCTTGCCGAAAACGGCGATATGCCGATCGCGAAGCGCACGGCCACCGCTGAGATGTCTGATTTGTGACACCCGTTCCCGTCTGATCTGTCCGGCGGTTTGCCCGCCTGTTTGCCGTGACCGGCGACAGTAAAGTCATCCAAGCGCGAACGATAACAAGAGGTCAAGGAATTTACGCATCGCTGGAGGGAACGTGATGCGTTTGGGTAAACGCTGCCAAAGCAACGCCAACCGCTAGATAAAGCCGAAGTCTTACCGGACCAGCCGGGTCAATTTTTACAGGAGAGCGCCCAGAATGACCAAGAAGACTATCCCGGCCGCAGAGTCCGGCCGCGCGCCCTTGCGCAGCGGCACCAGGCTGGTTACCGGCGGGCGCGACACCGACCTCTATCACGGCTTCATCAACCCCCCGGTCTATCGCGGCTCCACCGTGCTCTATCGCGACGTGGAGACGATGCGCTCGCGCGACCAGCGCTACACTTACGGCCTGCGCGGTTCGCCGACCTCGGAAGCCCTCGAGGACGCGCTGAGCGAGATGGAAGGCGCCGCCGGCACGGTGCTGCCCAACTCCGGGCTGTCGGCCATCGCGCTGAGCTTCCTCACCGTGGCACAGGCTGGCGGGCATGTGCTGGTTTCCGACTCCTGTTACCAGCCAACCCGCCTGTTCTGCGACCAGGCCCTGGCACGCTACGGCGTGGAGACGGAATACTACGACCCGCTGATCGGCGCCGGCATCGGCCACCTGTTGCGCGACAACACCGTTGGCGTCCTGGTGGAGGCGCCGGGATCGCAGACCTTCGAGATGCAGGACATCCCGGCGATCGCGGCGCAATGCAACGCGCGCGATGTTTGCGTCATCATGGACAATACCTGGGCGACGCCGCTCTACTTCCGCCCGCTGGACCATGGCGTCGACATCACGCTGATGGCCGGCACGAAGTACATCGTCGGCCATTCCGACGCGATGTTGGGCACGATCTCGGCCAACGCCAACTGGTGGCCGCATTTGCGGCGCATGTTCGACATCTTCGGCATCGTGGCCGGGCCCGACGACATCTACATGGGGCACCGGGGCCTGCGCTCCATGCATGTGCGGCTCGCCCATCACATGAATGCGGCCATCGAGGTGGCGCGCTGGCTGGAGACCCGTCCCGAGGTCGCCCGCGTCATCCATCCCGCGCTGGAAAGCCATCCCGGCCACGCCATCTGGAAGCGCGACTTCACCGGCGCCTCGGGTCTGTTCAGCTTCGAACTGATGCCCGGCCCGGACGAGGCGCTGCGCGAGATGATCGACCACCTGCGCTTCTTCGGCATCGGCTATTCCTGGGGCGGCTACGAGAGTCTCGCCGTGCCCTTCGACTGTTCCTCCTACCGCACGGCGACGACGTTTGCCCATGAGGGACCGATGGTGCGGCTGCATATCGGCCTGGAGGATCCGGCCGACCTGATGGCCGACCTCGAGGACGGCTTGGCCCGCTGGCGCGCCAAGGGCGGTGGTGTGGTCTAAGAGCCCAAGTGGCGGACGTCCTGGCCCAGCCGCTCGGTTTTATCTCGCTCACGCCAGTTCGCCCGGACATTGTCCGCGCTCACGGCTCCGCGGGGGCGCGCTGACCGCGCGGGCGTCCGGTCGAACGCCTGGTTTCATTCCTGGTGCGGACCGAGTGTTCGGCGCCCCGGCACGCGACTGCGTGCCCGGCCGAGAGGCCGCCCCGTCGGAGCCGGCGAACGCAGTGAGCTTGGCGTGAGACAGATAATGGCGACCCCGGCAGGATTCGAACCTGCGACCTGCGGATTAGAAGTCCGCTGCTCTATCCAGCTGAGCTACGGGGCCGAGGACTTCGCGGCCGCGGTTGGCCGGAGTGTCTCTTTAACTGGCGCAATTCCCGGGCGGAAAACCGGTATCCACTTTTCCTGGAATTGCGCCAGGGTCTAGACCCTAATGCGTCCACTGGCCGCGGCGGTCGAAACGGAAGTTGTCCGAGTAGGAAATCACCCGGCGGCGGCGTTCCGGTTCGACGAAGACGCGCGCCTCGATGCCATTCTTCTCGGCATAGGCAAGCGCTTCTTCCCTGCTGTCGAATTGCAGCCTGACCTGCTGGCGGGTGTCGGCGGAACTGGTCCAGCCCATCAGCGGCTCGATCTCGCGGGCGCTGGACTGCTCGAACTCCAGTAGCCAGCGACGGGTCCTGGCCTTGCCCGACTGCATCGCCGTTCTTGCCGGTCTGTAGATACGTGCGCGTACCACGATCAGGCACCTTTGCGTTTCTGTTCTGGCCCGCGGCCCCGGTCTTCCGACACTCACCGCGCATTCGCGCCGTGGTCGGGGCAGCAAGATTCGAACTTGCGACCCCCTGCTCCCAAAGCAGGTGCGCTACCAGACTGCGCCATGCCCCGTTCCGGCGGCGCGGGCATCGAAGCCGGTCTGTTACGTGCCATCGAATCGGACCGATAGCAAGCATCTGCGGCCGCCAGGTACCAGCCTTGCCGGATATGGTTAGCGCGAGGTCCGCCGGCCAGTGGCGATCGCGCGCGCCACCCCCTTCCCTTCGCACCGAAGACGTGCCAAGTGGTCGGCCCATGCACCCGATACAATCGAGCTCGCCATGAGTGACCGGCGTATTCGAGCCGTTACCGACATCGTTTCCGAGATCGCAACGGTTCTGGACCTGGACCTCAGCGTTCGGCTCTGGGACGGCACCAGACTGCCGCTCGGCGCCAACGTCACCGGTCCGCTGACCATCACGCTGAACGACGCCGACGCGCTGACACGGCTGTTGCGGTGGCCGACATTCGACCGGCTGCTGCATGCCTATGCCAATGGCGTCATCGACCTCGACGGCGGCAGCTTCATGGACCTGATCGCCGTCACCGGCGGCGGGGGAACCCGCAAGCAACTGAAGTCGATCGACCGCTGGGGCCTTGTCCGCAGGATGCTGGCCATCGCATCCGCGCGCATCGGTGCGACCGAGGCGGACGCGCTCAGCGAGAGCCGGACCTATGCCGGAAACGTCAGCGGACATGCCCGCGAGCGCGGCGAAAACAGGCGCTACATCCAGTTTCACTATGACGTCGGCAACGACTTCTACGAGCTCTTTCTCGACGACGAGATGGTCTACACCTGCGCCTATTTCACCGACTGGGACAACGACATCCACACCGCGCAGCGCGACAAGCTGGATCTCGTCTGCCGGAAACTGCGGCTCAAGCCCGGCGACAAGATGCTCGATCTGGGCTGCGGCTGGGGGGCGCTCTCGTTCCATGCGGTGCAGAACTACGGCGTCACCAGCTACGGCGTGACGCTCTCCGAGCAGCAGGTCGCCTACGCCAACGACAAGATCAGGCGGCTTGGCCTGGAAGACCGCATGGCGATCGAGTTGAAGCCCTACCAGGAGGTCGACGGCGCCTACGACAAGATCGCCGCGATCGGCCTCTACGAGCATATCGGCATCAGCGCCTACGCGGACTACTTCGCCCAGGTGCGCGACCTGCTGACGCCTGACGGCCTGTTCCTCAATCACGGCATCACCCGCGGCTATCGACGCGACAAGCGCAAGTTCGGCCGCCGGCCGGAGCAGCGCGCCATCCTCAAATACATCTTCCCGGGCGGCGAACTGGACGACATCGGCGACACGGTGCGCTTCATGGAAGGCTCCGGGCTGGAGGTGCATGACGTGGAGGCGCTGCGCGACCACTACGCGCTGACCACCCACCACTGGTGCGAGCGACTGACTGCCAACCGCGAGAAGGCGGCAGCACTGGCCGGCGACGACATCTACCGGATCTGGGTGCTGTATCTGGCCGGTGTCTCGGCGGCCTTTACGCGCAACTCGCTCAAGCTCTATCAGGTGCTGACGAGCCGCCGCGGACGCGGGCGCGCACCCAAGCCGCCGACCCGCGACGATATCTACGTAAAGTCCTGAGCTGCCGGAACCGACGAAGAACGAACGATGTCGTGGCGGGGCCGGTCGGATTTCTGGCGGCAAATCCGGACGGCAAACCGGTCCCCACTTTCCCTGGATTTGCAGGCGCGCGACGACATCTACGCGAAGTGAATCGGGCGCTGGGATCCGGTCCCTAGTCGGCGTTGCCGAACACCGGATGGCGCAGGGTGTCGCCGACCTCGATGCCGAGGCGCTGCGCCTCGCCGCCGCCAATCTCGAAGACAGCCAGGACCGGCCCCTGCGACGGGATGATGCGCGTCGACAGCGGCTCGGTGTTGGCGGCGATGTGGTGGATCGTGCCGTCGGCGCGCACGAACAGCATGTCGAGCGGGATCAACGTGTTCTTCATCCACATGGTGACGGCCTCGACACGCTTGAAGTCGAACAGCATGCCGTGGTTCTGCGCCAGCGTGTTGCGGAACATCAGCCCCTGAGCGCGCGTCTGCGGGGTATCGACCAGCTCGACGGTGAAGGGGACCGGACCGGCCCCGGTCTCGATGGTCAGGCGATCCTGATCGACGCGCGCGCAGGCCGCCGCCAGCATCACACAGACCAACACCGCGACGGCGCCCGGAACCGGACGAACGGTACGCGCCGCGGCTGTGGAAAGCGCGGACAACTTGCCGGAAAAGATCAGTGCGAGGAGAACCCGCCGGGACCGTCGGGCTTCAGTTCGGCGGCCATCAGGCCTTTCGGACCGTTTCCGAAACGAGCCAGCAGGAACTGCCCCTGGCGCAGTTCGGTGAAGCCGAAACGGCGCAGCGTCTCCATGTGCACGAAGATGTCCGGCGTGCCCGGACCGCGTGTCAGGAAGCCGTAGCCGCGGATGCGGTTGAACCACTTCACCTCGACGCGCTCGAACTCGCCGTCGGGCTTGACGGTGACATGGGTGCGCGGCTCGATCTGCGCGGGATGGACGGCTGTGCTCTCGTCCATGCTGAGAATGCGGAAGGCCTGCAGGCCGCGCGGACGGTTCAGCGCCTCGCAAACGACGCGCGCGCCTTCATAGGCCGTCTGGTAGCCGTCGCGGCGCAGACAGGTGACGTGCAGCAGCACGTCCGGCATGCCGTTGTCGGGTACGATGAAACCGTAACCCTTTGCGACATCGAACCATTTGATGAGCCCGGCGATCTCGATGACATCGACCGGCGCGTCACCCTCTCCGGGTTCTTCGGTGAAGGCTGCCAGGGGATCGGTGACCGCCATATCCTCGGCCGCGTCGACGTCCTGCGCTTCGCTTGCCGTGTCTTGGCTGAGGTCGACATCCGATTTCGGCCTCATCAACACCACTCCCCCTCACGCGCCTTTGCCGCACGGTCTGCGTCGCGCGCCATTTCTCTCAAGCACCCATCCGCAGGCCACTCGTCGATCCTGCGCGTGCATTCCTGCACATGGGTGGCGGGCCATGCCGCCGCAATAGCTCCGCTGCGCTCAGGCACCAATGCCATCCGCGCCCTTCGACCAAACCAGATCCGCGCCAGCTTCTGGACCCTTGCCGAGCCTCTGTCGGAAGCCGGACTCCACGGCGCCTGATTCGAGGGAGAGGATAGCATTGCTTTCGTCGGCGCAAAGGGCGAATTGCAAATTTGTCGCGATTTCCCGCGACCCTTGCAAACTGGGCACAGCCGGGGCTGCCGCTCATTCACCGATCCAGGGTGCGAAGGCCGCAGAAATATCATCCTGAATGATCATGTCGGCGATCTCGTCGAGCGGTGTCGGCTCACGGTTGACGATGACCAGTGTGGCACCACCCTGCTTGGCGACCACCGGCACGTTGGCAGCCGGATAGACCACAAGCGAGGAGCCGAGCGCCAGAAACAGGTCGCAGCCAAGCGCATGCTCGTGGGCACGCAACACCTCCTGCTCCGGCATCGCCTGGCCGAACGACACCGTCGCCGTCTTCAGTATGCCGCCGCAGGCGCCACAGGGCGGTGCATCGCCGGTCGCCTGAAAGGTCTCGAAGATCGCATCGAGTTCATGCCGCGCGCCGCAATCCAGGCAGGTGGCGAAACTGCCGTTGCCGTGCAGCTCGATGACACTGTCGTGCGGAATGCCCGAGGCCTGGTGCAGGTTGTCGATGTTCTGGGTGACGACCGCCGTCACCCGGCCGGTGTCGAACAGCCGCCGGATCGCCGTATGCGCGCCGCTGCGATGCACAGTCTGGTTCGTTGCGGTATCGAAATAAGGCTGCATGGCGAACTTGCGCCGCCAGGCCTCGCGCCGCGCCTCGGGATCGGCGACGAAGTCCTGGAACGGGATCGGCATGGCATTGGCCCATTGCCCGCCGGGGCTGCGGAAGTCGGGGATGCCGCAATCGGTGCTGACGCCCGCGCCGGTGAAGACCACGATCCGCCTGGCCCGGTCGATCAGCCGGGCCAGTTCGCGGGCGGCGTGTGCAGGCTTGTAATCGTCAACAGACATGGCGGCGCGGCATCCTTGGGGCAGGCGGTATCGTCGGGCTTGGCGGCAAACGGTTTACGTCTATGTTGGCGCGCAGGACCAGCCGCCGTTCAGCAAGGACACACGCCCGCGATGCAATACCTCCATACCATGGTGCGGATTTCCGACGTCGAGCAATCGCTCGACTTCTACTGCAACAAGCTCGGCCTTGAGGAAATCAGCCGCATGGAGAGTGAACAGGGCCGCTTCACGCTGATCTTCCTGGCCGCGCCGCGGGACAAGGCCCAGGCGGAGACAACGCGCGCGCCACTGCTTGAGCTGACCTACAACTGGGACCCGGAGAGCTACGGAGAGGGCCGCAACTTCGGCCATCTGGCCTTCCGCGTCGAGGATATCTACGCCACCTGTCGGAAGCTGATGGATGCCGGTGTGACCATCAACCGGCCGCCCCGGGACGGGCGCATGGCGTTCATCCGCTCGCCGGACAACATCTCCATCGAGCTGTTGCAGGGCGGCGAGGCGCTGGCGCCGGCGGCACCGTGGGATTCGATGCCCGACACCGGCCACTGGTAATGGCATCGGCCCGCCGAGCGATGCCGTGGAAAAAGCCGCCGCAAGCGGGTTGAAGCGCGCCGGCGCGCTCACTATAACCGCCTACCCGAGCGCCCTTCGTCTAGTGGTCTAGGACGCCGCCCTTTCACGGCGGAAACACGGGTTCGAGTCCCGTAGGGCGTACCAGCTTCCTCGCAATCGCTCCGCCTGTTAGGGCATGGCACGAGCAGCGAAGGCAGTTGCCATGAGCGCCCCGCGCAAGGTCCTCGTCATCAACGGCCATCCGGACGCGCGCCCGCAACGGCTGTGCGCGGCGCTCGCCGAAGCCTATGCGCAAGGCGTTCGGGAGGGCGGCCATGACTTGCGCGAGATCGCCGTCGGCGCCCTCGACTTCCCGCTGATCCGCAGCGAGGATGACTTCCGTTCCGAGCAATTGCCGGAGGCGACGCGCGCAGCGCAGGAGGCGGTCACCTGGGCCGACCACATCGTGCTGGTCTACCCGCTGTGGCTCGGCATGATGCCGGCGCTGCTGAAGGGTTTTCTGGAGCAGGTCTTCCGCTACGGCTTCGCCATCGACGACCAACCGGGCCTGCGGGCCGGCAGGCTCGGCGGCAAGTCCGCACGCGTCGTCGTCACCATGGGTATGCCGGGTTTCTTCTACCGGCTCTACTACCGGGCCCATTCGCTCAAGGCGCTGCAACGCAATATCCTCGGCTTCGCCGGCATGAAGCCGGTGCGCTCCACCGTGCTGGGCATGGCGGAGGCGGCAAGCGAAACGACCCGCAAGCGTTGGCTGGAGGACATGCGCCGGCTGGGCCGTGCCGCCAAATAGATGTCGAACGGACCTGCAGTCTGGCGCGCGTTCAAGCGCGCGATTAGCCTGACGCCGGATGTCGCAACACCGCTCCGGGAGGCCACGCCATGGGCGATGATCTGGTTTTCTACACCAACCCCATGTCGCGCGGACGCATGGTTCGCTGGATGCTGGAGGAGATCGGCGCGCCCTACACCACGAAGATCGTCCCGTTCGGCGCGCAGATGAAGCAGCCCGACTATCTGGCCATCAATCCGATGGGCAAGGTGCCTGCGCTGACCCATGGCGACACCACCATCACCGAATGCGCCGCCATCTGCGCCTATCTGGCGGACGCCTTTCCGGACGCAGGGCTCGCGCCACCGCCGGGTACGCCCGAACGCGGCGACTACTATCGCTGGATGTTCTTCGGTGCCGGGCCGGTGGAACAGATGGTGACGATGAAGGCGCTGGATCAGCAGGTGCCCAAGGGCAAGCAGGGCATGGTCGGCGGCGGCAGCCTGGAACGCGTCGTCGACGTGCTCGACAAGCATCTGCAGGAGAACGATTACTTTCTCGCCTCGGGTTTCTCGGCCAGTGACATCTATCTCGGCTCCCAGATCGCCTTCGGCATGATGTTCGGCACCATCGAGACCCGGCCGAGTTTCGAGCGCTACGTGGCCCAGGGCATGGCGCGCCCGGCCAACAAGCGCGCCCGGGAGATCGACGACGCGCTGCTGGAGGACGATCAGCCGCCGGCGGGATGAGCCCGCTCGCGGTCAGGGGACCAGGATGGTCGCGCCGGTGGTCCTGCGGCCTTCCAGATCGGCATGAGCCTTTGCAGCATCGGCCAGGGAATAGTGCTGGTTGATCTCGACCTTCACGGTCCCCTCGCCCACCACCTTGAACAGGTCCGCCGCGTTGGCCTCCAGATCGGCGCGCTCGGCGATGTAGGTCATCAGCGTGGGCCGCGTGGCGAACAGCGAGCCCTTCTGGGTGAGCATCAGCATGTCGAGCGGCGGCACGGGCCCCGATGCGTTACCGAAGCTGACCCACATGCCCTTGGGCCTGAGACAATCAAGCGATCCGGGAAAGGTGTCCTTGCCGACACCGTCATAGACCACCGCGCAGCCCTTGCCGTCGGTGATCTCCCTGACGCGGGCGACGAAGTCCTCGTCGCGGTAGTTGATGACGTGGTGGCAGCCATGGGCCCTGGCCAGCTCGCCCTTTTCCGCCGAGCCGACCGTGCCGATCACCGTGGCGCCAAGGGCTGCGGCCCATTGGCAGGCGATCAGCCCGACACCGCCGGCGGCGGCATGAAACAGCACCGTATCGCCGGCCTGGACGGGATAGGTCTCGCGCAGCAGGTAACGCGCCGTCATGCCTTTCAGCATGATCGAGGCGGCCTGCTCGTCGGTCACGGTGCCCGGCACCTTGACCATCCGGTCGGCCGGGGCGATGCGGGTCTGCGCGTAGGCGCCGAGGGTTCCGGCATAGGCGACCCGGTCGCCAGGCATCAGTGTCTCGACGCCCTCCCCCACGGCCTCGATGGTGCCGGCTCCCTCCATGCCCGGCGTGAACGGGAGACGGGGCGCCGGATAGAGACCAGTGCGGAAATAGACATCGATATAGTTGAGGCCGATGGCGCTCTGGCTGAGACGCACCTCGCCGGGACCGGGATCGCCCGGCTCGACATCCTCAAGACGCATCACCTCGGGGCCGCCGGTCTCATGGATGCGGATCGCCTTGGTCATCTGATCGGTCCTCATTGTCGGGCGGCTCTGTTGCCGGGACGAAGCGTCGCACACCATGGTACATCGGCTGGCGACATCTTGCGTATCTGGAAACGGGCGTGACAATCGGTCCACGCGCATGGCTCCATTCGATGAAAGCCCGATGACAAAAACAGCCGCGAACATCAACTGCGATCTTGCCGTTGTCGGCGGCGGCCCCGCCGGACTGGCGGCGGCGCTGCTCGCCGCGCGCGCCGGACTGTCGGTCGTTCTGGTCGCGCCGCAGCCTGGAACCGATCACCGCACCTTCGCGCTGATGGCCGGCGCGGTGCGCATGCTGCAGCGGATCGGAGTCTGGCACGGTGTCGCGACCGAGGCCGCGCCTCTGGAACGGCTGCGCATCGTCGATGCCACGGACCGCATCGTGCGCGCGCCGACGGTGACCTTCGATGCCTCCGAGATCGGCCTCGACGCGTTCGCCTGGAACATCCCGGCAATGCCGCTGTCGGCGGCGCTGGAGGCATGCGTCAGCGAAACCGGCATCACGGTGCTGCGCGACCAGGTCACCGCGTGCAAGCCGGGCATGGACGGCGTGACGCTTGTCCATGCAGGCGGCACGATCAAGGCGAGCGCGGTCGCGGCGGCCGACGGACGCGACTCGCTGTGCCGGCAGGCCGCCGGCATCGCCACCGAGCGCTGGTCCTATCCGCAGACGGCAATCGTCACCACGATCAGCCACGACCGCGACCACCACGAGACATCGACGGAGTTTCACCGGGCCGCCGGGCCGTTCACACTGGTGCCCCTGCCCGGGAAGCGCTCCAGCATCGTCATGGCGGAACGCCCGCGCGATGCCGACACGGTTCTGGCGCTCGACGATCAGGCGCTCGGCAAGCTGATCGAGGATCGCAGCCAGCGGCTGCTCGGACGGGTGACGATTGACGGGCCGCGCGCCGGCATCCCGCTGTCCGGTCTGCTGCCGAAACACTTCGCAGCGAACGGGATCGCGCTGGTCGGCGAAGCCGGCCATGTCGTGCCGCCGATCGGCGCGCAGGGTCTGAACCTCGGCCTGCGCGACGCGGCGATGCTCAGCGAATGTCTTTCTGGCTTGGCGCGGAATCCGGGCGGAAAACCGGCTTCCACTTTTCCTGATCCCGCGCCCGGTATCGCAAGCAACGCGGATGCAGCGCTTGCGGTCTATGACACGCGCCGGCGCGGCGATGTGGTGACGCGGGCCTTCGCCATCGATGTGCTGAACCGCTCGCTGCTGTCGGGACTGGTGCCGGCACAGGCGGCCCGTGCGCTCGGCCTGTTCGCGCTGTCGCGGATCGAGCCGCTGCGCCAGATGGCCATGCGCGAAGGCGTATCGCCGGGACGCGGCACCTACGAGCCGGCGATCATGCGCGCGGAGCCGGACGAGCCGGGGCTAGCCGCCGCCGTCTGAGTCCGGCCAGCCAGTCAGCGGTTCCTCGATCAAGGTCAGGTCTGCGGGGGCGGGAAGCTCCGCATCTTCGCCGCGCAAGGCATCGATGACGGGAACCGGCAGCGCGGTCATTTCACCCTGCGCACCCTCGACCTTGCGGGCGAACAGGCCACGGTCGCGAAAATGCGGATCGGTAACGGCCTGGCCAAGATCGCGCACCACGTTGGCGCAGCAGTCCTCACCGGCGAACACGCCCGCCCAGTGCGCCGAAGGCTGACGCGCGATGATCGCCGCGACGGCGTCGATGGTAGCGGCCGGATCGTCGCTGTCGTCGCGCAGGGCGTCAGGCAGCCCAATCAGCGCACAGAAGTGCTGCCAGAACTTCTCCTCGATCGCACCGACGGCGACCAGAGCGCCGTCCTCGGCCGCGTAGAGCCGGTAGCGCGGCGACCCGCCGCTGAGCAGTTCGCCTCCAGGCCTCGGCGGACGGCCGGTGGCCTCGAGCTCCGCCAGACCGAAGAAGGCGAGCGTGAACAGGCCGTCGGCCATGGCGATGTCGATATGTGTTCCCTGCCCGGTCTGGTCGCGGTGGCGCAGCGCCAGCAGGATGTTGATGACGGCCGGATAGGACCCGCCGGCGATATCGGCGATCAGCGCCGGGGGCACGGTCGGGTGCGACGAACTGCCGGGCGAAACCGCCAGCAGACCCGTCTCGGCCTGGTAGTTGAGATCGTGGCCGGCGACATCGCGTTTCGGGCCGCTCTGCCCGTAGCCGGAGATCGAACAGGTGATGAGCCGTGGGTTGAGGTCGCTCAGCACCGACAGACCGAATCCGAGCCGGTCGAGCACGCCGGGGCGAAACTGCTCAACCAGTACATCGGCTGCGCCGACCAGCGCCTTGAAGCTGTCGCGACCGGCCTCGGACTTCAGGTCGAGCGCCAGCGAACGCTTGCCGCGATTGAGCTGGGCGAACAGCGCCGAGACGCCATTCACGAGCGGGGGAAAGCGCCGCATGTCGTCACCGCTGGGCGGCTCGATCTTGAGTACGTCGGCGCCGGCCTCGGCCAGGATCAGGGTTGCCAGCGGGCCTGGTAGGAGTGTCGTCAGATCGAGGGCTTTTATTCCGGATAATGTTTTCATATCAGTATCTTGTACGCATATTATAATTAATTAATTTAATACATGATAATACACATATAACTTATTGTTTTTATGGAAATAAATCATGCGGGAGAGTGCCGGTCGTGGTCAGGAACAAAGCCGTGGTCAGCGTGAACACGGAGACGACCGTTCCGATCAGCACCGCGCTCGATGCGCGCTCCACGTAGGTGTCGTATTGCTGCGCCAGAACGAACACGTTGAGCGCCGTCGGCAGGGCCGCCATCAGCACCGCGGTGTAGACCCAGACGGGATCGAAATCGCCCACCACGGACAAGGTCACCAGCACGATCGCCGGATGGATCACCAGCTTGATCAGGGTCAGGCCGGGCAGTTCCCAGGGCACCCGTTTGAGCGGCCTGAGCGCCACGGTGACGCCCATGGTGAACAGCGCGCACGGGGCGGCGGCGTTCGACAGGAAGGTCAGGATATTGTCGACCGGCTCGATGAAGCGAAACTGGAAATAGGCGGCGATGACGCCGGCGATCGTCGCCAGAATGAACGGGTGCAGGAACACCTTTCGCGCCACTTCCAATAGCAGCGGGCCGAGCCGCAGCTTACCGCCGGAGGCGAAGGCCATCAGCAGCGGCACCAGCGTGAACAGCAGTGCGTTGTCGAAGCAGAAGATCAGTGCCGTTGGAACCGTCGCCGCCGGCCCCAGCGCGGCAAGCGTAATCCCCGGACCCATGTAGCCGATGTTGGAATAGGCCCCGGCCACCCCCTGGATGGTCGCCTCGCGGATGCGTCCTCGCGTGACGATGTAGCCAACGGTGAAGGCCAGCGCGAAGGCGCAATAGGTCGCGAAGGTGGTGGAGAGGACGAAGCTCCAGCGGCTCAGTTCCTCGAACGGCGTCTGCGCGACGAGGCGAAAGAACAGCGCCGGCAGCGCAAAATAGACCAGGAACGTGTTCAGCCAGGCGAGCCCCGACTCCGGGTGGCCGAACGCCCGCGCGGCGACATACCCCAGCGCGATCAGGCCGAAAAACGGCGTCGCAAGCGCAATGATGTCCAGCACGTTTCGCGATGCCTCCTGATCCCGGTGGCCGGACCGGGTCTTCGACTCATAGACCGGACAGCGATGAGCGTCGACACCGCCCGCACGGGGGAAACCGCACAATGTCGGATTGATTGTGGCAGCGCTATGCGCTCAAACGCACAGCAGCACTGTTTGCGCACCACAGCGGTGTCCGTCGTCGCACGGCCCGCCGCGCGTTCAGCTAGTCACGGAGTTTGCCGATCATGCCCGCAGGCCGCACCCCATCCGCCTTCTATCGACCGCTCGCCATCGGCGCGCCGCAACCGCTGCGCGACCAGCCCGCCCGGCTTGAGCGGATGATCCACTTCGTTCCGCCGCAGGTGGAGAAGCTGCGCGCCAAGGTGCCCGACCTGATCGCCAGGGTCGACGTGGTCCTGGGCAACCTTGAGGACGCCATTCCCGCCGACCAGAAGGAAGCGGCACGAGACGGCTTCATCGCCATGGCGCGCGACAACGACTTCGGCGCCACCGGCCTGTGGACGCGGATCAACTGCCTCAACAGTCCGTGGGCGCTCGATGACGTGCTGGAAATCGTCGCCGCGGTCGGTGACAAGCTCGATGTCGTCATGCTGCCCAAGGTCGAGGGCGCGTGGGACATTCACTATCTCGACCAGTTGCTGGCTCAACTGGAAGCCCGCCACGGCGTCAGCCGGCCGATCGGCATCCACGCGATCCTGGAGACGGCCGAGGGTGTCAACAACGTGGAGGACATCGCCGCGGCCAGCCCGCGCATGCACGGCATGAGCCTGGGGCCGGCGGACCTGGCCGCGTCACGCGGTATGAAGACGACACGCGTCGGCGGCGGACATCCCGACTATGCGGTGCTGGCGGATGCCTCGGGCGACGACGAGAACGCGCCGCGCACGGCCTACCAGCAGGATCTGTGGCACTACACCACGGCGCGCATGGTCGATGCCTGCGCGGCGAACGGCATCAAGGCCTTCTATGGTCCGTTCGGCGATTTCGCCGACCCGGCGGCCTGCGAGGCGCAGTTCCGCAACGCCTTCCTGCAGGGCTGCCACGGCGCCTGGTCGCTACACCCCAGCCAGATCGACATCGCCAAGCGGGTGTTCAGCCCCGACGTGGAGGAAGTGCGCTTCGCCGCGCGCATTCTGGAGGCGATGCCGGACGGCACCGGCGCGGTGATGATCGACGGAAAGATGCAGGACGATGCGACATGGAAGCAGGCCAAGGTGATCGTCGATCTGGCGCGCATGGTCGCCGACAAAGACCCCGAACTGGCCCAAGCCTACGGACTGTAGTCCGGATGCGCAGCCAACGCTGGACGATACAAGGTTCTGCACAATCAAGTGATTTGGCTTGCTGGTGCGCTGCACAAGGCTAATCTGGTGGTCAGCGATTCGGCGTCGCATCTCGTCGTGAGCAAGCCGCAACCGTCAACCGACCGCGAAACCCATGGTCAGACACGCTGCCAAATTCCAGATCGGCCAGGTCGTCCGCCACCGCATCTATGCGTTCCGCGGACTGATCTTCGACGTGGATCCCACGTTCGCGAACACCGAGGAGTGGTGGCAGTCGATCCCCGAAGAGGTGCGCCCGCGCAAGGACCAGCCGTTCTACCATCTCTATGCGGAGAACGATGAGACCGAGTACGTCGCCTATGTCTCGGAGCAGAACCTGGTGCTCGACGAAACCGGAGAGCCGCTGCGCCACCCGATGGTCGGCGAGGAGTTCGAGCGCATCGACGAGAGCTTCTACCGACCGCGCGACCTGGCGGTCCACTGACCCGGCCAGCGATGCGCTGCAGTCTTGCCGCATAACAAAAGGCCGGCGGGAGCACCGCCGGCCTGTTTTAGGGTCCGTACCCAATTGGGTCACGCCATTCTGTTTGCGACAAACCGTTCAGATGCAAGCGAAACGGACGACGGACAGGCCCAAGCCTATTCCAGGACGTTTTGCGCCGCAGATGGGCGGCTTGTCGCGAACCCGAAGGGCGCGGCGGATTTCGCCCCTGGCCCTGGCGGGCGTTCCGGCCTCAAAAGGTCCACCGGACCTTTTGCCGGGCGTGCGCCCGGACC
>JANQNT010000028.1 GCA_028279445.1 Tepidamorphaceae bacterium
TTCCAGGGTGGCGGAGGGAGAGGGATTCGAACCCTCGATACGGTTGCCCGTATACACGCGTTCCAGGCGTGCGCCTTCGACCACTCGGCCACCCCTCCAAGGCTGCCGCCGGTGAGATATCGACCCGCGCGGCAGCGGCGTTCGTGTTTAGGCGAGTGGGGCTGTGCACGCAACACCGGCTTGTGAAGCGTACAGGCCGCGGTCACGCTTGCCGTCAGCGACCGCGCGCACTAGGGTCCGGACCCAATTGGGTCACGCCATTCTGTTCGCAAGACGCTGTTCAGGTGCAAGCAAAACCGACGATGGACAGGCCAAGCCTGTTCTAGGAGGCTTCGCGCTGCAGATGGACGGCGTATCGCGAACCCGAAGGGCGCGGCGGGTTTCGCCCCTGACGGCGTTACCGGGGACTTGAAAACCAGCAAGGTTTCCTGCCCCCCGCTGCCTTGTCAGGACCGAAATCCGACACGCGCAGAATGGATAACCCAATTGAGTACGGACCCTAGGGTCCGCGCGGTCCGCCAGGCGGGCAGGAGCAAACGACGTTTCGGACGCAGGCCACGTCCGCGGGCAGACATATCGACATGTTCCGACTGATCTTCCGCTTTCTGGGGTTCTGGATCTTCGCCGCTGCCATCGTGGCAATGGTGCATGACGGCGCGCGTTCGATCGCCTCCGACAGCGTGGTGGTCACCTCGCTTGGCGAACTGTGGTTCTCGATCAGCGCGCCGAGCCTCAACCTGACCCAGGCAGTGATCGAGCGATACACCGTGCCGGCGTTGTGGGATCCGGTGATGCTGTCAGTGCTCAAGGCGCCCGCCGCGGTGGCGCTGATCGCGATAGCACTTATATTTGCATTCTTCGGGCGCAGGCCGCGCCGGCTGGTCGCCGGTATCGACCTCAGGTAGCCGGCGCGTCGCTGGCGCCCGCCCCCAAACCCGAGGAGCACGTGCCATGTTCTTCAGCCGCAAGCCAAGCACCATTCCCACCGCCGCCGAGGCGCTGCCCGGCCGTGACGAGCCCCTCGACACCGCCGCCACCCATCATGTGTCCGGCAAACCGCTCAAGCCGCCGTTCCCCGACGGCATGAAGCAGGTCGTCTTCGGGATGGGCTGCTTCTGGGGCGCGGAGCGCATGTTCTGGAAGCTCGAGGGCGTTCACGTCACCGCGGTCGGCTATGCCGCGGGCCATACGCCCAACCCGACCTACCAGGAGGTCTGCTCGGGGCGCACCGGCCACAACGAGGTGGTGCTGGTCGTCTACGATCCGCAGAAGACCGATCTGGAGACGCTGCTGAGGACGTTCTGGGAAGGCCACGATCCGACCCAGGGCATGCGCCAGGGCAACGATGTCGGAACGCAGTACCGCTCCGGCATCTACCTCGATACGCCCGAAGAGCGCGCCCTGGCCGAGGCCAGCAAGCAGCGCTACGAGGCCAACCTCGCCAAGGCGGGCTTCGGCGTCGTGACGACGGAAATCCTCGCGCTGCCGCAGTTCTATTACGCCGAGGACTACCACCAGCAGTACCTGGCAAAGAACCCGGGCGGCTATTGCGGCCTTGGCGGCACCGGCGTCAGTTGCCCGGTGGGCACCGGGGCAAACGCCGCCTGACCGGCAGCGCTACTCGTCGTCGAAATAAAGGCTGCCGCGCAGGCCGATTTCCTGCAGACGGCGCGACGGCAGATCGTCGATCGCGTCGATCACCCCACGCGCGGCACGCGCCGCAGCGGTGTCGTCGTCGGCCTGGACCGACCCGGTCTGGATCGGACTCCCATCGCCACGGTCGACGCGCGGCAATTCCATGCGCGGTACGTTGACGGCGACCTGCACCGGCGCATCCACCGCGGTCTCGGCACCCTCGATCACGGCAAACTCGGCGAAAACCGTACGCTCGAGTACGGGACCAAGGCCCGGCGCCATCATGAACAGTCCGGCCGCGATGATTGCAGCGGACGCCGACGTGGCGACGGTCGAGGAACCGCGCCGGTCGTTGGCGAAGTTGTGCAGGGAATGGGAAAAGGCGCGCGAATTCTCAAGCGCGCCGGAGGGCGCACGGCCGATACGCAACATCACTGGTACTCCACTAGGCTACGCTTACGCCGCGCCCGTCCCCAACATGCATCTCCGGCACAAACACACGGGCCGGGCACTGAACGAGCGCGTTAAGCCAGCGTGCACCACGCCGGCTAATGCGGCGTTAACGCTGCGGCATTGCGAATGCTGCGGCATTGCACATTACGGCAGCGGAGAGGCGCTCAGCGCACGGGCCGGCGACGCGGTACCGGCGCGCCGCCCACCGACACGTCGGCGGCATCTCCCTGCACACCGGGGGCCGGAGGCTCGATGCCGTCGCCGGCGCTCAGCACGACCCGGCACTCGCGCGGCAGATCGGCCATCATCTTGTCGGGGCGCGCACGACGCGGACCCCGCGGCTTTTCCCTGGGCTTGAACCAGGCATCCAGCTCCGCGCCGCAGCCATCGCCGGGTGGTGGCGGGTTCTGGTTGGCGCAACTGGCCATGCCCGGCGGGCAGCTCAGCCTGACGTGGAAGTGATAATGGTGCCCGCCCCAGGGACGGATCTTGCGCAGCCACGACCGGTCGGTCCAGTTCATGTTGCACAGCGCCCGCTTGATCGCCGGATTGACGAAGATGCGGGCAAGTTCGGGATAACTCGCCGCGCGCGCCAGCAGCCTGGCATGGTTCTCGGTGAAGATCGCCGGATCGACCCGCATCGTCCGGCCCCCGTCGCGCAGCACCGAGACCGCGCTGATCTCTTCTCGCTCCGTGGGGGTCAACACGCGATCGGGCATCGGCGTCAGCCAGATGTCCGCGTCCAGGCCGATCTGGTGGCTGTTATGACCGGTCAGCATCGGCCCGCCGCGCGGCTGCGCCAGATCGCCGACCAGCAGGCCGGGCCAGTCGCCGGCAGCGGCGGCATCGCGCGCCAATCGCTCGATATAGGCGATCAGCACCGGATGGCCCCAGTTGCGGTTGCGCGACAGGCGCATCGCCTGCCAGTGCTGACCGGTGACGGGAAGCGGCTGCGCGCCGGCGAGACAGCCACGGGCATAGCTGCCGATGGCGCGCGCCTCCAGCGGGGCCGGGCCCTTGGCAGCGCCGAAATACTGTTTCGCCGGCTTTTCTGCCAGCGCCGTTCCGCCTGCCATCAACATGGCGAGGCTTGCCGCGAACCACACCGTCAGCGCTGCGCCTGTGCGGATCATGCAGGGCCTTTCCTTGGGTCGGGATTGCAGCGTGATTCGCCTGTCCTGTCTTACCACGGGCGTCCCGACACGGCGAGTTGTCGCAGGTTTTGTCGGCCCAAGCCTTTACAGGCGGCAGACGGCGCAGGAGGATGTTCCGTCACTTCAGGGGACCGCGAGGGGGCGGCACATGCGCCTGGCGTCAATGGCGGCAGTCAGACCGCCGGGACAGGCGTGCCTTTTGAAGAGGAAAGTGTAGTCATGCGTTACGTTGTTGTTCTCATGGCCGGGCTTTTTGCCGGCTTGATTGCTTACGCGCCGGCGCCCGCCTTGGCCGGTGTGGTCGCGAAAATCGACATTTCCCAGCAGAAGATGCGTGTCTTCGTGAACGGACGCCACAAGTATACGTGGCGTGTCTCCACGGGACGGCGCGGCTACGGCACGCCGACGGGCTCGTACTCCGTCAAGCGGATGCATCGCACCTATTACTCGCGCAAGTATCACGGCGCGGCGATGCCGCACTCGCTGTTCTTCCGCGGCGGCTATGCCGTACACGGCACCAGCCACATCAGCCGGCTCGGCCGTCCCGCCAGCCATGGCTGCGTGCGGCTGCATCCCAGCAACGCGCGCACCCTGTTCAACCTGGTGCGCCGCCACGGCATGCGGTCTTCGCGCATCGTGCTGGTGCGCTGAGGTACCATACCGTTCGACAAACTGTGTTGCGCTTGCGGCGGGATGCCTGCCGCGGGCGCATGGTCTATATTGCGCCTCCAGATGAGCAGTCGCGCCGGCGACAACGCCGGCGCGCCGCTCGCCAGAATCACCACGCGGGAGGCCCCGATGAATAGCTGGAACGTCTATCTTTCCGGAGAAATCCACACCGACTGGCGCGAGGAGATCATGGCCGCCTGCACGGGGCTGCCGGTCACCTTTTCGGCACCCGTCACCGATCACGACGCCAGCGATGATTGCGGCGTGGCAATCCTCGGCGCCGAGCCGGACAAGTTCTGGCACGACAACAAGGGCGCCAACGTCAATGCCATCCGCACCCGCCGGCTGATCGCTGAAGCTGACGTGGTCGTGGTGCGCTTCGGCGAGAAGTACAAGCAGTGGAACGCCGCCTTCGACGCCGGCTACGCCTCTGCGCTCGGCAAGTCGCTGATCATTGTGCACGGACCCGACCACCAGCACGCGCTGAAAGAGGTGGACGCGGCTGCGCTCGCGGTATGTTCCGAACCGCGTCAGGTCGCCGACATCCTGACCTATGTCATCGAGGGACGGCTGCCGGAGGTGCGCGCGGCGGCGGAGTAGTTGGGAGACAGTCACCCGGCCCAACGACGAATAGAAGTCGTCACCCCGGACTTGATCCGGGGTCCATGCTGAAATGGTGTCAGACAAAGGCCGCCTTTGATGCGTGGGGCAAACGCCCTATGGGCTCCGGATCAAGTCGGCGATGTTACAGTTGACAAACCCAAGAATTGCGAGATTTACGACCGCCTGCCCTTCGCAATCTCGACTAATACGCCGAGAGCGATGCCCGCCAAAAAGGTCATAATCCCCTCGTTAATCGCTTCACCGGAGTTGGCTGCGGCAAGATATCGTCTGGAAGCGGCAAACATGCTGTCGCCTTCAAACACCAGGGCGACGAACATTCCAGCGGCAACCCTGAATAGGCCGAAGATAACCATGGCCCACGCCACGAACGTGCCGACACGGATAAAGAACATTTGTCAGCCTCAGCTAGCGGGTTTGCCTTTGTCGGATTTAGGCGGGGTTTTCGTCAGCCGCCGTAGCCGCCATCTCATTTGGGTTTGTCAACTATAATATTGCCGATCAAGTCCAGGGTGACGCGCGGAGTTGGGCGCGGAAAAATCCAACCTACTCCCCCATCTTCAGGGCGTTGATGAAGGCTTCCTGCGGGATTTCCACGCGGCCGAACTGACGCATGCGCTTCTTGCCTTCCTTCTGCTTCTCCAGAAGTTTGCGCTTTCTGGTCGCATCGCCGCCGTAGCACTTCGCCGTCACGTCCTTCCTGAGCGCAGCGATGGTCTCGCGCGCGATCACCTTGCCGCCGAGGGCCGCCTGGATGGGTATCTTGAACAGGTGCCGGGGGATCAGGTCTTTCAGCTTCTCGCACATCGCCCGGCCACGGCGCTCCGCCTGGCTGCGATGCACCATCACAGACAGTGCGTCGACGGGCTCGGCATTGACCAGGATCTGCATCTTGACGAGATCGCCCGCGCGGTAGCCGGTGATCTGGTAGTCGAATGAGGCATAACCGCGCGACACCGATTTCAGCCGGTCATAGAAGTCGAACACCACTTCGTTGAGCGGCAGGTCGTAGGTCAGCATGGCGCGCGCACCGGCATAGGTCAGCTCCACCTGCTCGCCGCGACGCTCCTCGCACAGCTTCAGGATGGCGCCCAGATGTTCATCCGGCGTCAGGATGGTGGCGCGTATCCACGGCTCACGGATTTCCGTGATCTTGACCACATCCGGCATGTCGGCGGGGTTGTGCAGCTCCAGCGTGGAGCCGTCGGTCAGCGTCAACTCGTAGACGACCGACGGCGCGGTGGCGATCAGGTCGAGACCGAACTCGCGCTCCAGCCGCTCCTGCACGATCTCCAGATGCAACAGCCCGAGGAAGCCGCAGCGGAAGCCGAAGCCGAGCGCGGCGGAGGTCTCCATCTCGAAGGAGAAGCTGGCATCGTTGAGCCGCAGCTTGCCCACCGCCGCGCGCAGGTCCTCGAAGTCGGCCGCATCGACCGGGAAGATGCCGCAGAACACCACCGGCTGCGAGGGACGGAAGCCCTCAAGCGGCGCGGATGTCTGGCGCTTCTCCTCGGTGATGGTGTCGCCGACGCTGGTATCGGCCACCTCCTTGATGGAGGCGGTGAGGAAGCCGAGTTCGCCGGGGCCGAGTTCCGGCCAGTCGATCAGCTTGGGCGTGAACACACCGACGCGGTCCACATCGTAGGTGGCGCCGGTGCCCATCATGCGCACCTTCATGCCCTTTCTGAGCTTGCCGTCGATGATGCGCACCAGCACGACGACGCCGAGATAGGCGTCATACCAGCTATCCACCAGCATCGCCTTGAGCGGCGCATCCGCCTCCCCCTTCGGTGCGGGCAGGCGGGCGACGATCGCCTCAAGGACCTGATCCACACCGACGCCGGTCTTCGCCGACATCTCGATCGCATCGCTGGCGTCGAGCCCGATCACGTCCTCGATCTGCTGCTTGATGCGGTCGGGTTCGGCGGCCGGCAGGTCGACCTTGTTGAGAACGGGAACGATCTCGTGGTCATTGTCGATCGCCTGGTAGACGTTGGCCAGCGTCTGCGCCTCGACGCCCTGGCTGGCATCGACCACCAGCAGCGAGCCCTCGCAGGCGGCCAGCGAACGGTTCACCTCGTAGGCGAAGTCCACATGGCCCGGCGTGTCGATCAGGTTCAGCGTGTAGGTGTTGCCGTCGGCGGCCTTGTAGTCGAGGCGCACGGTCTGCGCCTTGATGGTGATGCCGCGCTCGCGCTCGATGTCCATGGAATCGAGCACCTGCTCCTTCATCTCGCGCGCGCTCAAGCCCCCGGTCATCTGGATGAGCCGGTCGGCGAGCGTCGACTTGCCGTGGTCGATATGGGCGATGATCGCGAAGTTGCGGATCAGGGACGTGTCTGTCATGGCGGGCTAGATATCACTGGTACGGGCACTCGGAAAGCGCCTGCCTGCAGGTGTCGCTGCGACGCATTTGACCATGTTCGGCGAAGCGCGCATCCTGCCGCGCAGATGCGTGGAGGTGGCAGGTGAAAACCGTGCGATCCGACCTGTGGCGATTGATCGCGACAGCACTGATTGCGGTGGCCGTTGCGGGCGTCGGCGCACTGGGCAGCCCGCCGGCGAGCGCCCAGGAGCAGGCCACGGCGGAGGACGAGCGCCGCGCCGCGAACCGCCTCGTCGTCGAGGCCCGCCAGGCCTACGACAAGGCGCTTGCCGGCGAAGCGGACGCGCAGGACCTGCTCAGGCAAGCGCTCGACAAGCTCAACGAGGTCATCGCCCGCTACCCGTCGACCGACCACGCGGTGACGCTGATCGGCGGCGGCACGGTTGCCGGTATCTCGATTCCCGAGATCACCGCGCTGCTGGACAGGGCGCAGTCGGGCGATGCGGTCGCTGGCGAAACCGGTGGCACCGAAGCGGACGCGGATGCGCGCGAGCGCGCCGCCCGCGACGACAGTTCCGAAGACGATGCTGCCGAGGATGCCGGCGCGACTGCCGCAGCCCCGGAGCCCGAGCCCGAGGCACCGCCCGAGCCCGCCGGTCCGCCGATACCGCAGGGTGCGGACGCCATCGCCGCCTGCGACCGCCATGCCGGCAGCCCCAACGACATCACGCTTGAGGGCACCGGCATCTGGCAGACGCTGATCGACACCGAGCGGGCGATTGCCGTCTGCATGGCAGCGGTCGATGCCGACAGCGAAAACCCGCGACTGAAGTTCCAGCTTGGCCGGGCGATGTACCGCGCCGGCCGACATGGAGAATCCGTGCCGCTGTTCACGCAGGCCTCCGAGGCCGGCCACATGGTCTCGCGCGCGCAGCTCGGCCTGATGCACATCCGCGGCGAAGGCGTCGCCAAGGACGAGGCGAAGGGCATCGCGCTGCTGAAGGATGCCGCCGATGCCGGCGACCCGTTCGCAATCGCCATGCTCGGTGAGCTGCGCATGCGCGGCATTGGGCTTGCCCTGGATCAGGAGGAGGCCCTTCGGCTGTTTCGGCAGGCAGCCGATAGGGGAAGTCCGGTTGGCATGCAGCGGGTCGGCGAGGCCTATGCCTCCGGGCGCGGGTTGGAGCAGGACAGCGCTCAGGCGCTGGAATGGCTGAGCAAGGCTATCGTCGCCGGCGCACCCGGCGCCCATTACATGTTGGGCATGCTGCATCGGGACGGACTTGGCGTGAAGAAAGACGCGGCCGCGGCGCTGTCGCATTTCCGCGATGCCGCGCGCATCGGCCATCCGAATGCCCTCTTCGAGGTGGGGGCGGCCTACATGAACGGTCGCGGCGTTGCCACCGACGAGGCGGAGGCTGTCCGATGGATGCAGCAGGCGGCCGATGCCGGCATGGTGATGAGCTATTACACGCTGGCTTACGCGCATGCCTTCGGCCGCGGCACCGAACGCAATCCGCAGGAAGCCGCGCGCTTCATGTTCCTGTCGCTGCGCGCACGCAGCGAAACGGCCAAGGAGCAGATGCTGGAGAACGCCTCGCAATGGCCGCCGGACATGCGCCGCGCCCTGCAGGAACGCCTCAAGCAGGCCGGTCTCTACGCGAGTTCGATCGACGGCAGCTTCGGCCCGGCGACGCGGCAGGCGATCCAGAAGCTCATCGGCGGCTAGAACCAGGTTTTATCTCGCCGGATACCGTCCGCCCGACGCCGGCGCGGCGGGCATCGCCGGCAGCACTCACCGCCCCGGATGCATCACGCAACGCCGCGTGCACACCGCCGTAGTACATGCTCGGCTCGGGCCAGGCGGTGTGGTCCTCGAAGGCGGCGACAAGTGCGGCACGCTCCGCTTCGCCGAACAGACCCTCGACAGCCAGGTCCTCGAAGTCGAGATACCCCTTCTCCACATGCAGGCGCGGCGCGGCCACCGCATCGGCCAGCGGCAGCTCGCGCAGCGCGACGTTCGCGAGCACCTGAAGGATCGCGGTGCGGATGCGGTTGGAGCCACCCGAGCCGAGCGCCAGGACATCACCGCCGGGACCGCGCGCGATGCCCGGCGCCATCATCGAGGCAAGGCGCTCGCCAGGAATCCAGGCGTGAAAGCCGCCGGGATTGACGTCCTCCTCGCCAAGCATGTTGTTGATCATGAAGCCGCAATCGGAAACCAGCCGTCCATTGCCTTCTCCGTTGGAGACGGTCACCGCGACGGCGTTTGCCTGACCGTCGATGATGCTGACCTGGGTGGTGCCCCGGCTGGCGACGTGACCACCCTGGGATCCGGCCCTGCCCACCAGCCGGCCGGCATCCTGCGGGGCTTCGCGCCAGAACCGGTCGACCGTGTCGATGGCGCGCGCCAGCAACAGCGGGTGCGTTGCCTCATCGGCGACCGCAAGACCCGCGCACATCGCCGCGACCAACGCGCCGCCGAGCGCCGGCGGCGGATTGATGGCCAGCGACAAGCCGCCGATCCGCGCGGCGAGCGGTTCGCGCCAGACCACCTCGAAAGTCTCGAGATCGGCCCGCGAAAGATGTCCGCCGTGGCTGTCGCACTGGGCGATCATCGCGGTGGCGATCTCGCCATGGGTGATGAGCCTTTCGCCCTCGCGCGCCAGTGCATCGAGTGCATCGGCCAGCGCGCCGTTGCGCATCACGGCGCCCTCGGCGAAGACATCTTTTGTTTCGTCGGTCTTGCCGAACAGCCGCGCCGCCTCGGGCGTATAGGTCAGGATCGGACCGACCACGTTGAACAGACGCGACTGGAAGGCGTTGACGCTGACCCCGTCGCGGGCCGCGATGAACGCAGGTCCGGCCAACTCACGCATCGGGATGCTGCCGTAGCGTTCATGCATGGC
Organism: Tepidamorphaceae bacterium; assembly: GCA_028279445.1. Taxonomy (GTDB): domain Bacteria; phylum Pseudomonadota; class Alphaproteobacteria; order Rhizobiales; family Tepidamorphaceae; genus JANQNT01. The sequence goes on from JANQNT010000028.1 coordinate 9,768, forward strand.
GAACAGGCCGGGCATGAAGCCGGGCACGGCACTGGCGCCGGCGCCGACGTGAAAGGCTTGCGTGGTGGTGCCGAAATCCGCGTGCACCTCGGCGAACTCGATTGCCTCGAGCGGGCGCTTGTGACCCGGCGCATCGACGAAGAAGTCGAGCACGCAGGGCTTGCCGTCGATCAGGATGGTGGCGAAACCGCCACCGCCGGGCGACGCGAGCACCGGCTCGCAGGCGCAGGCCATCCACAGCGCCGCGATTGCCCCGTCGACGGCGTTGCCGCCCGCGGCAAGCACCTCGGCGGCGGCATCGGCGGTCAGCGCATGACCTGCGGCAACGGCGGCCTGCCCGTTGCCCGAACGGCGGACCATCTTTTCCGTGCTCCCGGCGGCTATTCCGCCGCCGCTTTCAGGCCAGGTGCCGCATCGCGCACCGGCGCGTCGACATGGCTCACGTACTGGTCGAAGTTGTCGTTGAACATGCGCGCCAACTTCGCCGCCTGGCGATCGTAGGCGGCCGTGTCGGACCACGTCGCGCGCGGATCGAGAATCGCCGGATCGACACCGGCGATCGCCTCGGGCACATCGAAGCCGAAGACCGCGTCGCGGCGCATCGGCGCGGAGGCAAGATCGCCATCCAGCGCGGCAGCCAACAGGGCGCGCGTGGCGGCGATCGGCATGCGCTCTCCCTCACCGTAAGCGCCGCCGGTCCAGCCGGTATTGACCAGCCAGCATTGAACGCCGTGCTCGGCGATCAGCCGGCGCAGCAGATTGCCGTAGACGCTTGGGTGACGCGGCATGAACGGCGCGCCGAAACAGGTGGAGAACGTGGCCTGCGGCTCGGTGACGCCCTTCTCGGTACCGGCGACCTTGGCGGTATAGCCGGACAGGAAGTGATACATGGCCTGGCTGGCGTCGAGCCTGGCGATCGGCGGCATGACGCCGAAGGCATCGCAGGTCAGCATGACCACGGCGGCGGGATGCCCGGCGCGGCCGGTCGTGCTGGCGTTGGCGATGGCGTCGATCGGATACGCGGCGCGGGCGTTCTCCGTCAGGCTGCCGTCATCGAAATCCGGCAGGCGCGTGTCGCTGTCGAGGACGACATTCTCCAGCACCGTGGCGAAACGCTCGGTCGCCGCGAAGATCTGCGGTTCCGCCTCGCGCGACAGGCGGATCGTCTTGGCGTAGCAGCCGCCCTCGAAATTGAAGATGCCGTCGGCGCCCCAGCCGTGTTCGTCGTCGCCGATCAGCGTGCGCACCGGATCGGCGGAAAGCGTCGTCTTGCCGGTGCCGGACAGGCCGAAGAACAGTGCCGAACGCCCGTCGTCGGCGACATTGGCCGAGCAGTGCATCGGCATCACGCCCTTCTCGGGAAGCGCGTAGTTGAGCGCGGTGAAGACGGACTTCTTCATCTCGCCGGCATAGGACGTGCCGCCGATCAACACGATGCCGCGCTCGAAGTCGCAGGCGATCACCGTTTCGCTTCGGCAGCCGTGACGGACCGGATCGGCGCGAAAGCCCGGCAGGTCGACGATTGTCATCTGCGGCACGAAACTGCTGAGCGCGTCGCGCTCGGGGCGGATCAGCATGTGGCGGATGAACAGCGCGTGCCAGGCGTATTCGGTGAACACCCGCACGGCGATGCGGTGGTCAGGATCGGCACCGCCATAGAGGTCCTGGGCGCACAGGTCCATGCCGCGGGCGTGATCCACCATGTCGGCGTGCAGGCGGTCGAAGGCGTCCTGGCCGAGCGGCTTGTTGTTGTCCCACCAGACCTTGTCTTCGTTGTCCGGGCTCCGCAGCACGAACTTGTCGCTGGCCGAGCGGCCGGTGTGCTGGCCGGTGGCCACGCACAGCGCGCCGTGTGCGGTCAGCGCCCCTTCGCCGCGCCGCACCGCGCGTTCCATCAGTTCGGACGCGGTCTCGTTCCAGGCGATCGAGGCCAGGTCTTCAAACCCGAAGCGCTCCGCGCCGAAATCGTGGTTGCGCAATCCCGTCTGCGATGTCTGCTGGCTCGCCACCGGTGCCTCCCTGACCGATTCCGGACCGATCGGCCCTTTGCACGGGCTGGTACGCCATCCCGGGCGCCCGGACAAGTCATCGAAAGTTCATGCTGTGGATGTGGTTATTGGCGGCGGGCGTCGTCGGCGAGCTGCTTCAGCGTCATGCGCATGGGTCCGCCGGCGGTGACCCGCTTGGGGAAGGGGATGCGGACAAGACGCATGCCCCGGCGCAGCGTCAGCCCATCGGGATCGCAGGCAACGCAGCGAAATCCGCCGCCCTCCTCGCCAGCATAGACCTCGGCGTAGAGATCGATGGCGTCGAGATGATCCTCGTTCATATGCTCGACGGCGCCGGTCTCGAACGCCAGCAGTTCGGCGACATCGGAAACATCGTCGAGAATCCGGTCGGGGGTCAGATCGACGATGCGACCGAAGCCGGCGACCAGATGCGCCGCGTCGATGGTCATCCGGTAGAAGGAAAAATCCTTGAAGTCCGCATAGCCCGCCGCGTCCGGATGATGGCGCAGGAAACGGCCGCGCGCCAGGTCATCGTCGGTGGCCGCGATGGTGCCCGTCAGGCTGATGCGGGTGCGGGTCATCGGGTCCTGCGAGCCGTCATCGAAGGTGCGCTCGTCGAGCAGCAGCGAGACACGCGAATCGTGCAGCAGATTGACGGTGTGCAGGGCCAGTGTCGACAACAGCAGCAATGGCGATCCGTCATGGTCGGGGGCAACCGCGGCCATCGACACGTACGGCGTGCCGGAGCCCTTGTCGAGCGTGCCCAGCGACCCCATCAGCGAGCAGCGCAGCAACGCCTTCGACGCCGCGACCGCATCGAACGCCTCGCCCCTCCGGCCTTCGCCGCTTTCCTCGACTGCCACCGCCAACTCCCTGTCCCGAACGCGCCCGCCAAGTTCTAAGGCGACATCACCGGCCGAGCATGCCATAATTCTGCCGCAGCGCCAGCGGAAGTGCCGTTCGCGCGATGCCGCAGCGTCGAATTGACCCGGTTCCCTTATTGGCTTCCAATCCAACCCTGAACCGGGACATGTCCGCAGGCGGCGCGCCGCGTTAGTTTCCTGTGCGCAAGTTGCGCACAACACGCACCATCACCCGCGCCCGGCATGGTGCCGGCCTGCGCCAGTCAAGAACCCACCGTCATGCCCACAATCGCCCTGGTCGACGACGACCGCAACATCCTCACCTCGGTTTCCATCGCCCTGGAGGCGGAAGGCTACCGGGTGCAGACCTATGCCGATGGCGCCTCGGCGCTCGACGGGCTCAAGTCGAGCCCGCCGGACCTGGCCGTCTTCGACATCAAGATGCCGCGCATGGACGGCATGGAACTGCTGCGGCGGCTGCGCCAGAGTTCCGAACTGCCGGTGATATTCCTCACCTCGAAGGACGAGGAGATCGACGAGTTGTTCGGCCTCAAGATGGGCGCCGACGATTTCATCCGCAAACCCTTCTCCCAGCGGCTGCTGGTGGAGCGGGTCAAGGCGGTTCTGCGCCGGGCCCAGCCGCGCGAGAACGGTCAGGCGAAGGCGGAATCGGCGCAGGTGCTGGAGCGCGGCAAACTCGTCATGGACCCCGAACGCCATGCCTGCACTTGGGATGCCAAGAACGTGACGCTGACGGTCACCGAGTTCCTGATCCTGGAATCGCTGGCCCTGCGGCCGGGCGTCGTCAAAAGCCGCAACGCACTGATGGATGCGGCCTACGACGATCAGGTCTATGTTGATGACCGCACCATCGACAGCCATATCAAGCGGCTGCGCAAGAAATTCCGGGCTGTCGACGACAGCTTCGACATGATCGAGACGCTGTATGGCGTCGGTTACCGGTTCAAGGAAGCCGCGTGACGTAAGCCGGACGATCGGCCGCGGGCGGGGCAAGGGGCGCTACACGAGCCATCATGGCGATGGAGACACATAGCCGCTGGGCGGGGCAGCAAGCTTCCGGCGAGAAACCGGTTGGGGACGACGCTGCGCGCGAACGCAGCCCCCTTGCCGGCCGCCTCGCCGCCCCCCTGCGCCTTGTCGCCAACATCGCCTTTTCAAGCCTGACCCGGCGCATCGTGCTGCTGAACCTCGCCGCCATGATCGCCCTGGTCTGGGGCATTCTCTACCTCAACCAGTTCCGCGAGGGGCTGATCAACTCGCGGGTGCAGAGCCTGCTGGTGCAGGGCGAGATCATCGCCGCCTCGATTGCCGCATCGGCGACGGTCGATACCGATGCGCTGATCGTCGATCCGGAACGGCTGCTGGAGCTTGAAGCCGGGGAGAGCCTGTCGCCGGGCGAGCAGGAAAGCGCTTCGCTCGACTTCCCCATTGATCCGGAAACGGTGGCGCCGATCCTGCGGCGGCTGATTTCGCCGACGCGCACGCGGGCGCGCATCTATGACGGCGGCGGCATCCTGATCCTCGATTCGCGCCATCTCTACGCGCGCGGACAGATCCTGCGCTTCGACCTGCCGGCGCCGCAGACGGAAGCTGAAAGCTGGCTCGACTGGCTGAATGACAGGCTGAAGCGATGGCTGCAGCCCTCCGATCTGCCGACCTACAAAGAACTGGGACCGCTGGAAGGCAGGGACTATCCGGAGGTCGGCGCGGCGCTCAACGGCACACCGGCGAGCATCGTGCGGGTCAACGCCGACAACGCGCTGATCGTCTCCGTCGCGGTGCCGATCCAGCGCTTCCGGGCGGTGCACGGCGCGCTGCTGCTGTCGACCCAGGCCGGCGACATCGACGCCATCGTGCACGCGGAGCGGCTGGCCATCTTCCGAACCTTCATCATCGCCTCGGGTGTGGCGCTGGTGATCTCGATCCTGCTGGCTGGAACGATCGCAGGACCGGTGCGGCGGTTGGCGAACGCGGCCGAACGGGTGCGCGTCTCGGTCAGGTCGCGCAGCGAAATCCCCGACTTCACCGACCGCCAGGACGAAATCGGCCACCTGTCCGGCGCACTGCGTGACATGACGGACGCGCTCTACACCCGCATGGACGCGATCGAGCGATTTGCCGCCGACGTGGCGCACGAGATCAAGAACCCGCTCACCTCGCTCAGGAGCGCCGTGGAGACGCTGCCGATCGCGCGCTCCGATGCCGAGCGCCAGCGGCTGCTGGAGATACTGCAACACGACGTCGCCCGGCTCGACCGGCTGATCAGCGATATCTCGGATGCCTCCAGGCTCGACGCCGAACTCGCCCGCGACGATACAGAGCAGGTCGACATGAAGACGCTGCTGGAAACCGTGGTGCGGCTGTCGAACGAGATGAGCGGCGAGGAGAACGAGGGCGTACGCGTCGAACTGGACTGGCCCGAAACGGACCGACCGGTGAGCGTGCACGGACACGACAGCCGGCTTGGCCAGGTGTTCCACAACCTGATCGACAACGCTGTTTCGTTCGCGCCGGCCGGCAGCGAAGTACGGGTATCGATCCGCACGGCACGCCGCCACATCCAGGTGCGCGTCGACGACGACGGGCCGGGCATCGCGCCGGAAAACCTGGAGAAGATCTTCGCCCGCTTCTACACCGACCGCGGTGACGATGTGCCGTTCGGCCAGAACTCGGGGCTTGGCCTGTCGATCTCGCGGCAGATCATCGAGGCCCATGGCGGCATGCTGCACGCCGAAAACCGCCTCAACGACGACGGCAGCATCGCCGGAGCGCGGCTGGTGGTGCGGCTGCCGCAAGCCTGAGCCACCCGGCCGTAGCCGTCATGAGCGAGACAGTCCACGCGACCGCGCTTATCATCGGCACCGATGGCGTGCTGCTGCGCGGCACCTCGGGCAGCGGAAAATCGACTCTCGCCCTCGATCTCATCGCGCGCGCATCCCCGGCACGCTTCGCGGCGCTGGTCAGCGACGACCGTACCGAACTGTCCGCCCGCAACAGCCGTCTGATCGCCCGTGCGCCCGCGCCGATCGGCGGGCTGATCGAAATCCGCGGCATCGGTATCGTCGAAATGCCGAGCGTGCTGGCTGGCTGCACGGTTTCGCTGGTGGTCGAACTCGTTGGTGCCGAGGATTTCGACCGTATGCCCGAACCAGAGACACGAACAGTGACGCTGTGCGGCCTCACCTTGCCGCGACTGCGGCTGCCGGCACACGCCACGCCGGCCATGCACCACGCAGCGATTTCGGCCGCATTGCGTCCGGAAGCACACGGCGTCGGCACGGCCACTGAACGGACCGCGCGAAACTGATCGCGACCAGTTGACCGATTACGTCTTGCGCTCGACCATGCGCCTTGCCCAATATGGGTGCTCGGCTTATGTTGCGGTGCACAATGACGCCTTCCGCCCGAACCTCAAAGCAGTGACCCACACATGATCGGTCTTGTCGTTGTCACCCATGGCCACCTCGCCGACGAGTTCCGCTCGGCAGTCGAGCACGTGGTCGGACCGCAGGAACGCTTCGAGACGGTATCGATCGGCCCCGACGACGACGTGGAGCAGCGCCGGCAGGACATGCTCGACGCGATCGCGCGCGCCGATGCCGGCAACGGCGTCGTGGTGCTGACCGACATGTTCGGCGGCACGCCGTCCAATCTGGCCATCTCCGTGATGGAGTCGGCACGGGTGGAAGTGCTGGCCGGCGTCAACCTGCCGATGCTGATCAAGCTCGTCAGCGTGCGCACCGACATGCAGCTTGCCGATGCGGTGCGCGCCGCCGGCGAGGCCGGGCGCAAATACATCAGCGTCGCCAGCGAGATCCTGGCCAGCGAAAGCTGAGCGCATCGTGAACGGCGAGATCAATGCCTTCGAGGCCGTCGACGCGACGCGCGCCAGCGTGGCCATCTGCAACGCCAAGGGACTGCACGCGCGCGCCTCCGCCAAGTTCGTCAAGCTGGCCGAGCGCTTCGACGCCATCGTCAGCGTACGCCGGGAGGCAAGCGTGGTCGGCGGCACCTCGATCATGGGACTGATGATGCTCGCGGCCGGGCGCGGCGCCACCATCGAGATCGCCGCCACCGGCGATGACGCCGAGGATGCCGTCGCCGCGCTCAGCGCCCTGGTGGCGGACGGTTTCGGCGAGAACGGGGATGGTTGAGATCCGGCTTCGCCGGTTCTATCTCGCTCACGGCAGTTGCGCTGTCGCTCCAGCCCTCGACTCGGGTCTCGGGCGTTCGGTCCTACGATCGGTCCGCCGGACCAATCGTCAAGACGGACCTCACCCTCCGCGAGGGCGGCCTGACCGGCCGGGCGTCCGGTCGGACGCCTGGGTGCCCAACGCTCCCTCGGTGCAGGATGATGCCGTGAGGCCCAAAACACACTCGTGTGAGGTGGGAACCGGTTTTCGGACAAGAGGCGCGAAGCGGCGCAGCCGCGACAGGGAAGCAAACAAGCCGAGCGGCCAGCAAAAAAGCGAGCGCGCCGTGAGCGAAGTAGAAACCACCACGCGACAAACTCAGACACACGCCATAATATAACAATATCTTTATATCGTTATTGAATTGCCGTGCAGGCTTTGCTACCTGCACGCGAAACATCGCGGAACAATCGCCGGCGCGTACCCGCCTGAGGGGGCCGGCCGACAGGAGTGCCAATCGTGAACATTGCCGTCGATCACGTCATTGCCGACATGTCGCTGGCCCATTGGGGCCGCAAGGAAATCGATATCGCCGAGACCGAAATGCCGGGGCTGATGGCCTGCCGGGAGGAGTTCGGCGCAACGCAACCGCTGAAGGGCGCGCGCATCGCCGGTTGCCTGCACATGACGATCCAGACCGCCGTCCTGATCGAGACGCTGCAGGCGCTCGGTGCCGAAGTGCGCTGGTCGTCCTGCAACATATTCTCCACCCAGGACCATGCCGCGGCCGCGATCGCCGAGCGCGGCACGCCGGTGTTCGCCACCAAGGGCGAGACGCTCGAACAGTACTGGGACTATGTCGACCGCATCTTCCAGTGGCCGGGCGGCAACTTCGCCAACATGATCCTCGACGATGGCGGCGACGCCACGGTCTACCTCATCCTCGGCGCGCGGGCGGAGGAGGACCCGTCCGTCCTCGACAATCCGGGCAACGAGGAAGAGGAGGTGATGTTCGCGCAGATCCGGAAACGCTTCACCGCAACGCCCGGCTGGTTCGCCAAGGCGCGCGACGCGATACGCGGTGTCTCCGAGGAGACCACCACTGGCGTCAACCGGCTCTACCAGATGGCCTCGCGCGGCGAATTGCCGTTCCCGGCGATCAACGTCAATGACTCCGTCACCAAGTCGAAGTTCGACAACCTCTATGGCTGCCGTGAATCCCTGGTGGACGGTATCCGCCGGGCAACCGACGTGATGCTCGCCGGCAAGGTCGCCGTGGTGTGCGGCTACGGCGATGTGGGCAAGGGATCGGCGGCGAGCCTGCGCAACGGCGGCGCGCGCGTCATCGTCACCGAGATCGATCCGATCTGCGCCCTGCAGGCCGCGATGGAGGGCTATGAGGTCCAGCGGCTCAACGACATCGTGGAGACAGCCGACATCTTCGTCACCGCCACCGGCAACAAGGACGTCATCACCATCGACCACATGCGGGCGATGAAGCACAACGCCATCGTCTGCAATATCGGCCACTTCGACAGCGAGATTCAGGTGGCCGCGCTGAAGAACCTGAAATGGGAGCCGATCAAGCCGCAGGTGGACCATGTGGTGTTCCCCGACGACAAGCGCATCATCCTGCTGTCGGAAGGCCGGCTGGTGAACCTCGGCAACGCCACCGGCCACCCCAGCTTCGTGATGTCGGCGTCATTCACCAACCAGACGCTGGCCCAGATCGAGCTGTGGCAGAACCACGGCGAGTACGAGCATAAGGTCTACACCCTGCCCAAGCATCTCGACGAGAAGGTCGCCATGCTGCATCTGGAGAAGCTCGGCGCCAACCTGACCGAGCTCGACTCCGACCAGGCCGACTATATCGGCGTGCCGGTGCACGGACCGTTCAAGCCAGACCACTACCGCTACTAGGCTGTATCGACATCGACAGACGGGGCACGCGGCAAACAAGTTTCCCTGGCCCCGTTTTGTTCTGCTGGGCAGTCGGCCCACAAACCGTTAGATTTCTTCGCGAATCAATCGGTTCTTCTCGACACGGGCGCAAACGCCAGATTGCCGGGGACCGGTGAGCCGGGTGGGCTTGTTCCTCGCGCCTTAACTTGCGGGCGCCGCCGGCGCGTATGTTCCGTAATCGCGTTCTTCAGGATCCGTTCGTGTTTGCGCGCGCCAGCAGGGTGGGCGCGGCCCGTCAAATCTGTTGAGCGTTCGTTTCGGGGGACTTTGATGAACCGGCCGCGCAGCAGCACACATGGCAGCAAAGCCTCGATGACTGCTGCGCGTCTTGTGCCGAACGCCGCTCTGGCCGCCCCCTTCCTGCTCGTGCCCGCCCCCGCCAAGGCCGCCGAAGGCGCCGCGCTGTGGTCACTGCTATCGGACGCGATGACGGCCGAGGAGATGGCCGCCCTCAGCCTGACCCTGGCATTGATCGCGTTCTCGGTGATCGCCGCGATCCTCTATCTGCGCACCCGCGACGAGCTCGGCCGGATGCGTGGCGAAGCGCACGGTGAACGCGCCAGGTTGGCCGCGCGCGCCGAACGCGCCGAGAGCCTGCTGCGCGCCGACCGCCAGATCATCGTCGCCTGGATCGGCGACGATACGCCGGAAGTCTATGTCGAGGCGGGCATCGTGCCGGACGCGCCCGGTGATGCCGACGCGGTGCTCAACTTCTCCCATTGGCTCGCCAGCGAAAGCGCCGAACGGCTCGAGCACGCGGTTGCCAAGCTGCGCATCGATGGCGCGCCCTTCGACATGGTGTTGGGCACGAGCAGCGGCGCGGCGGTGGAGGCCGACGGGCGGGCCGCGGGCGGGCGCGCCGTCCTGCGGATGCGCGACATCACCGGGCAGCGCCGGGACTTCAACGAGCTGCGCGAGCGCCAGCTCAAGGCCTCGCGTGACGCGGAAGCCATGCGCAACCTGTTCGACACGCTCGACCTGCCCGCCTGGCTGCGCGACGACGCCGGCAACATGACCTGGGTCAGCGAGGCGTTCGCCCGGCTCGCCGGTGCCTCCTCGCCCGACGAGGCGGTGGCCGAGAAACGCGAACTCGCCACCACCGACGCGCTGGCCTCCATGGCCGAGGCGCGCCGCGCGTTGAAGCCCTACCGCGGCGAGATCGCCCTGCAGGCCGGCGAGGACAATCGCCGCCTCAACCTCAACGAGGTGCCGTTGCGAACCGGATCGGCGGGCCTTGCGTTCGAGGCCGACGCGAACGCGCAGCTTGAGGCGGCACTGCAACGCGAAGCCGATATCAGGGCGGAAATCCTCGACCGGATCGATACCGCGGTGGCGGTCTTCGACAACCGCCGCCGGCTGACCTTCTGCAACAAGGCCTACCGCGACCTGTGGCAACTCGACGACGGGTTCCTCGCCACGCAGCCGGACTTCGACGAGTTACTGGAGCGCTGGCGCGGCGAAGAGCGCATCCCGGCACTGCCCGACGGCATGGACTACCGCCAGTGGCGCAGCGCGCTGACCGGCAACGAGAGCGTCGGCACCCACGACTGGGACCTGCCCAATGCCTCGCTGTCGCTGAAGCTGGTCACCATCCCGCACCGCGATGGCGGCAGCACGCACATGTTCCACGACCTGACCGAGAACATCGGCCTCCAGACGCGCATGCGCGCCCAGGCCCGCGTGCAGCGCCAGACGCTGGAGGGCCTGTCCGAGGCCATCGCCGTGTTCGGCCAGAACGGCAAGCTGAAACTCTCCAACCCGCGCTTCGCGACAATGTGGCAGATCGACGGAAAGTCGCTGGAGAACGAGCCGCACATCGATGACATCATGACCGCCTGCGAACCGCTGCTGAAGGGCGGCGACGACTGGCTGGCGCTGAAGCAGACGGTGTGTGGCTTCCTCGATGCGCGCGCGCCGATGTCGCGCACCATCGACCGGCGCGACGGTCTGGCGATCGCCCTGTCGACGGTGCCGCTGTCGGACGGGGCGACACTGGCCGTGTTCACCGACGTCACCGCATCCAAGACCATGGAGCGGGCGCTGCGCGAACGCAACGAGGCGCTGGAACAGGCGGCCGAGTTGCGCAGCAACTTCGTCTCCAACGTGTCCTACCACCTGCGCGATCCGCTGCAGACCATCATCGGCTTCGCGCAACTGCTCTCCGACAGCTCGATGTCGGCCGACCCGGCGCGTCAGGCGGAGTATGCCGGCTACATCTTCACCTCCTCCACGTCGCTGATGGCGATCGTTAACGACATCCTCGATCTGGCCAGTATCGATGCTGACGTGCTCGAACTCGATCTGACGAACGTCGACCTTGCCGATGCCATCAACACCGCCGCGGAAGCCCTGCGCGACCGGGTCGCCGAAAAGCAGATCGACCTGACGGTCACCGTTCCGCCGGAGGCGGGCAGCATCGAAGGCGACCTGCGGCGCATCCGCCAGATCCTCTTCGGTCTGATCGCGAATGCCGTCGCCCACAGCGACGAGGGCGACAAGATCGACGTCTCGACGACCGCCGAGGACGACAGCGTCGCGATCCGCATCGCCGACACCGGGCAGGGCATTCCGGCGCGCTATCTGGGCCGCGTCTTCGACAGTTTCGAGACGCGCGCAGGCGACCAGCAGAAGCGCGCCCGCGGGCCCGGCCTGGGGCTCTCGCTGGCCAAGGGCTTCGTCGAGAAGCACGGCGGGTCGATCGAGATCGAGTCGGAGCCCGGCAAGGGAACCACCGTCACCTGCCGGCTGCCGATGCGCCAGGCGGGAACCGTGGCGTCTGCTTCGTTGAACGGCGAGGCGGCGCGGGCGCACGCGCAACCGCATGCCTGAACAGGTTCGTCGGACGCGTGGCCTCACGGATGAGCGCGCAACGCAGGCGCTGGCGCGCGAGATCGCGCTGTTCGCAAAGCCTGGCGACCTGATCGCGCTGGCCGGCGACCTGGGCAGCGGCAAGACCAGCTTCGCGCGCGCCTTCATCCGGGCACTCGCCGCAGATGACCGCCTCGAGGTGCCTAGCCCGACTTTCACGCTGGTGCAGAACTATGGCAAAGCCCGCATACCGATGACCCATTGCGACCTCTATCGCCTCGGCGATGCGGCCGAGACGGCGGAGCTTGGCCTGGAGGACGCCCTGGAGGAAGGCATTGTGCTGGTCGAATGGCCCGAGCGCGGCGGCGGAGCGCTGCCTGGCGAGAACCGACTGGATATCGCCCTTGAGCTCGCCGGCGGCGGACGCATGGCGACGCTCTCGGCGACACGGGGCGATTGGCCGCAACGCCTTGAGCGCATGGAGACAATATCCGGCTTCCTCGCCGCAAATGGCCTCGCCGACGCGCAGCGCACGCACCTGCAGGGCGATGCCTCGACACGGCGCTACGAGCGGCTGCGGACGCACCAGGGACCGCGCGTGCTGATGGATGCACCAGCGCGCCCCGATCCCGGGCTGGACGGCGCGCCGAGCTATAGCCGTATCGCGCATCTGGCCGAGAGCGTGCACCCCTTCGTCGCCATGGCGGATGGTCTGCGCGCTGTGGGCGTCCACGCACCGCAGATCGTCGCCCGTGACCTCGATGCCGGCCTGCTGGTGCTGGAGGACCTCGGAACCGGCAAGATCATCAGCGACGACGATCCGCCTACGCCGATCGCGGAGCGCTACATCGCCTCCGCCCGGCTGCTGGCGCACCTGCATGGGCGCGATCTGCCGGACTCGCTGCCCGTCGACGCGGCGGCCAACCACCATCTTCCACCATTCGACCTTGGCGTCTTCGAGGCGGAAGCGAGCCTGCTGCTCGACTGGTATGTGCCCCATGTGCTGGGGTCGGCCTGCGCCGAGGACGCACGGACCGGCTTCACGCAAGCCTGGCGCGCGGTGCTTGCCGAAACCGGGACGCTGGAACGCGACACCACCTGGGTGCTGCGCGACCACCATTCGCCGAATATCGTGTGGTGCAGCGATGGCGACATGCAGCGGGCCGCCGTCATCGATTTCCAGGATGCGTTGCTGGGCCCCGCCGCCTACGACGTCGCGTCGCTGGCCATGGATGCGCGCGTCGACGTCCCGGAGGCGCTGGAGCGCCGGATCGTGGCCGGCTATCTTGCGCTGCGGCGTCAGGGGGACACATTCGACGAGGACGCCTTTCTCATCGACTACGCGGTGATGGGTGCGCAACGCAACACCAAGATTCTGGGCATCTTCGCCCGTCTCAACGCACGTGACGGAAAGCCGGGCTACCTGCGTCACATCCCCCGCGTCGCCGGTTATCTGGCGCGCTGCCTGAAGCATTCAGCACTTGGGCCAGTCGCCGACTGGTACGCCCGGCACCTGCCCCCGGCAACGGACGAAGTGGCGGTCTGATGAGCCCGCGAAAGCAACCTGCCGCCGCGATGCTGCTGGCCGCCGGGCTCGGCAAACGCATGCGCCCGCTGACCGACAAGACACCCAAGCCGCTCATCGAAGTGCGTGGCCGCGCCCTGCTCGACCACGCGCTCGACCGCGTCGCGGCCGCGGGTATCCGTCGCGTCATCGTCAACGTGCATCATCTCGCCGACCAGATCGAAGCCCATGTGGCGACGCGCGACGATCTTGATATCTCGGTGTCCGACGAGCGGGATGTGCTGCTCGAGACCGGCGGTGGCATCAAGCGTGCTCTGCCGCTGATCGACGCCGATCCGTTCGTCGTGGCCAACGCGGATTCGCTGTGGATCAACGGCACGGTGCCGCTGCTGCAACGCATGGCGCAACGTTGGGACGCGCGGCGCATGGACATGCTGCTGGCGCTTCACGCCACCGCCGCCGCGACCGGGTATGACGGGCGTGGCGATTTCACCATGGATGCGACCGGACAACTCGCCAGGCGCACCGAAGGCGGCGTGGCGCCGTTCGTGTTCATGGGCGTGTCGCTGTTGCGCCCGAAGCTCTTTGCCGATACGCCCGACGGTGCCTTCTCGCTGTCGATGCTGTTCGATCGGTCGCTGGAGGCCGAACGGCTGTACGGCTTGCGCCATGACGGATTGTGGATGCACGTGGGCACGCCGGAGGCGGTCGACGAAGCCGAACGGGCCATCGCCGACAGCATCGAGTGAACGCCATGCCCGAGCCGGACGCGCCCGCCTTTCCCAATGTGGTCAGCATTGCCGCGGGCGCGCCGTTCCTCGAACACCTTGCCGACCGCCTGCTCGACGGAACGCTGTGTGCCGGTCCATCGCAACGCCCCGCGTCACCGCTGCCGCTTGAACAGGCGAGCGTGTTGCTGCCCAACCGTCGCGCCGCACGCACCTTTCGCAATACGCTGGTCGCGCGCGCCGGAAGACCGCTGCTGCTGCCGCGCATCACGGCGATCGGCGATGTCGATGAGGACGAGACGCTGCTGGCGGAAACCACCGCCGACGGCCTCGCGGATGTCTTCGCCGCCGGCGAGTTGCCGCCGGCGGCAACGGCACTGGAGCGGCAGCTCGCGCTGACCCGCCTGGTCATCGCCTTCGGCGAGCGCGGCACGCTGAACCCGGTGCTGCCGGATCGCGACGAGGCGCTGCGCGTGCCCTCCAGCGCGGTCGAGGCGGTGGCGCTGGCGCGCGATCTCGCCGGACTGCTGGATTCGCTGGCCACCGAGGAGATCGGCGCCGATGCCTTCAACGACCTGGTGCCCGACAACCACGCCGCCTACTGGGACCTGGCGCACCAGTTCGTGAAGATCGTGGTCGAGCACTGGCCGGCGTTTCTTCACGAACGTGGCCTGGCCGACCCCATCGCGCGGCGCAACATGCTGATCCGCCGCCATGCGGAACAACTCGCGGCCGAACCTCCCCAGACGCCCTGCATCGTTGCCGGCTCGACCGGCTCTGTGCCGGCAACCGCCGCACTGATGGCCGCGGTGGCGAGGCTGCCGCGCGGCTGGGTCGTCCTGCCGGGGCTCGACCGTCTGCTCGATGACGCAAGCTGGGCGGCGATCGGCGACAAACACGATCCGCAGCCATCGCATCCGCAATTCGGGCTGGCGCGTCTGATCGGCGCGCTCGGGGTCAGCCGACGCGATGTCGGCACCCTGACCGGCGACGCACCAGTCGACCAGGCCCGCGGCCAACTGGTCAGCGAGGTGTTCCGGCCCACCGCGACCACCGAATGCTGGCATGACGCGGCGAAAAAGCTGGACCTCGAGGCGGGCACCGAAGGCCTCAGCGTTGTGCTGTCGCCGACGCCGCGGGTCGAGGCGCTGGCCATCGCGCTCGCCCTGCGCGAGGCGGTGGAGACCGGCCTCGACGATGCGGCGCTGGTGACGCCGGACCGGGGGCTGGCGCGTCGTGTCGCTGGCGAACTGAAGCGCTGGCGCATCGATGTCGACGATTCCGCCGGACGGCCGCTGTCGGGCACGTCGGCGGGCGCCTTCGTGCGCATCGTCGCCGAGGCGGCAACCGGGAACCTCGCGCCGGCGGCGCTGGCCGACCTGATCGGCCATACCCTGTTCGGCTGTCTGGATCAGGAGAGCGTCGACGACGCCGTTGCGGCATTCAGGACGCTTTGTCTGCATGGCCCACCGCCAGCGCCCGGTTTCCCCGGCCTCCGGAGCAGGCTGGATACTGCCTTGTCGCAGGACCCGATCCGCCACCCCGTGTCGGCGCGGCTGGCCCGACACGGCGATGCGGCGCGCGGGCTGATCGACGCACTCGATGCCGCGCTGACACCGCTCATGGCCATGGCTGGCGGAGACGTCGGCTTCCGCGACTACGTCGATGCGCTGCGCAAGGCAGCCGAAGCTCTGTCACGACAGGACGGCGACGAGGTGCTTCTCTACGCAGGCGAGGACGGGGCCGCGTTGCAGCGGCTCTTCGAGGCGCTGTCGACGAGCGACGACGCCGGCATCGCTCTGCGCCCCGAAGCCTGTGCCGGACTGCTGCGCGCATTGATGGCCGGCGTGACGGTCCGCCCCACACGGCGCGACCGCCGCATCGTCATCCTCGGGCCGCTGGAAGCACGCCTGCAACGTTTCGGCCGCGTGGTGCTCGGCGGTCTCAACGAAGGCGCATGGCCGGCCGAGCCGAAGACCGACCCGTGGCTCAGCCGTGCGATGCGGGCGAAAGCGGGTCTCGATCAGCCGGAGCGGCGCATCGGCCTGGCCGCCCATGACGTGGCGCAGGCCATGGCCGGCGGCGATGTGATACTGACCCGTTCGCTCAAGCAGGACGGCGCACCCAGTGTCGCCTCGCGCTGGCTGCAACGGCTGCAGGCCGTGGCGGGACCGGAGCGGTTCGATGAACTGGCGGCGCGCGGACAGCGCTATCTCGACTGGGCGGAGGCGCTGGATGCGGCCGAACCGGGTGAAGCCCCGCGCGAACCCGCGCCGAAGCCGCCCTTCGACAAGCGGCCGCGCCGCCTCAGCGTCACCCAGGCGGAAACGCTGGTACGCGACCCGTACGCGATCCATGCGCGGCACATCCTCAAGCTGGAACCCCTGCCAGCCATCGGCGAAGCAGCCGACGCAGCGCTGCGGGGAACCCTGGTGCATGCGGCGCTGGCCGAAGTCGTTGCCGGGGACGCGGCGCCCGACGCCGCGCGGCTGATGGCGGCGTTCGAGAACCTGATGCAGGAGCAGGCGCTGCCGGCGCACACGCGCGCCTTGTGGCGGCCGCGGCTTGAGCGCATCGCGGCGTGGTTTGCCGACGATGAGGCCGAGCGGAGAGCCGCGGCACCCGATGCGGCACATGCGCTGGAGGTCAGCGGCGAGCTCAGTTTCGAAGCCCTTGGCGGCGCATTCAAACTCGCCGCGCGCGCCGACCGTATCGACTGCGGCCCCGACGGTCGCCTGCTCATCATCGACTACAAGACAGGCGCGCTGCCGACCGGCGATCAGGTGGCGAGCGGCCTGGCTCCGCAGATGACGCTTGAGGGCGCCATTGCCCGCGCCGGCGGCTTCCGCGACGTGCCCGCGGGGCTGCTTAGCGGACTTCGCTACATTCGCCTGTCGGGCGGCGATCCGGCCGGCCAGACCCGTGAGGTTGGCGGTGATGCGCCGGACGCGCTGGCCGACGAGGCGCTGGCCGGCTTTCGCGAGCTGATCGCCGCCTATGACGATCCGGACATGGCCTACCGGCCGCGCATTGCCGCCAAGCTGAACCGGGACGAAGAGACCTACGACCACCTGTCGCGGTTTCGCGAATGGAGCGCGGTCACCGGCGAGGACGATGCGTCATGAGCAACGCCCCCGCAGCGCTCGTCATCGACGCGGCCACAGGCGCGCGCCAGCACGCGGCAGGCGATCCGGCCACCTCCGCCTGGGTCACCGCCAATGCCGGTTCCGGCAAGACCTTCGTGCTGACACGCCGGGTGCTGCGGCTACTGCTGGCCGGTGCCGATCCCGGCGCGGTGCTGTGCCTGACCTTCACCAACGCGGCCGCCGCGCAAATGGCGACCCGCGTATTCGAGCAGCTCGCCGGCTGGGCGCAATGCGACGACGCTGAGCTGGCAGACGCGCTGGCGGGCCTGCTTGGCCGCCCGCCCGACGACGCAGAGAAGG
Source organism: Tepidamorphaceae bacterium (assembly GCA_028279445.1). Lineage (GTDB taxonomy): Bacteria > Pseudomonadota > Alphaproteobacteria > Rhizobiales > Tepidamorphaceae > JANQNT01. The sequence goes on from JANQNT010000028.1 coordinate 27,263, forward strand.
CACTGGCGCGCCGCCTGTTCGCCCGCGCCATCGAGACGCCGGGGCGGCTCAAGATCCAGACCGTGCACGCATTCTGCGAGAGCCTGCTGCAGCGCTTTGCCATCGAGGCACAGGTACCGCGCGGCTTCTCCGTGCTCGATGAGGATATGGCCGAGGCGCTGCTGGAGACCGCGCTGCGCGACGTTCTGGCCGCTCCCGACACGCCGGAATTGCAGCAGGCGCTCGCCAGCCTCTCCGCCATGCTCGACCCGAATGCCCTGACCAAGACGCTCAAGCAGGTGGTCGACAAACGCCACGCCATCAGTGCCTGGGCCGGTCAGGGCGCCGGCTTCGGACTGGCCTCCGTGCGCCGCCACGTGGCGCGGGTGATTGGCGTCGACGAGACGGCAACCGCCGAGGGCATTGCCGCCGAAATCCTCGGCGGCGACATCCTGCCGCGCAGCGAATGGGCATCGATCGCGCAGACCCTGGCGCAGTATCCGCAGAGCGCGACCACGAATACCGTCAACTGCCTGATGGAAGTCGGCTCGGCGGCCGACGATCATACCGCGCTCTCGGCTTACACACTGGTGTTCCTGCGCAAGGACGGCGTGCCGCGCGCGCGGTTGCTGAACAAGGATGCCGAGACCGGCGAACCGGTGCTTGTCGAGCGCCTTGAGACAGAACGCGACCGCGTGCTGCCGCTGTTCGACGCGCTCAAGGGCGCCCGCCTGCTCGGCGCCAATGTCGATCTGGCGCGCACCGGCGATGCGGTCATCGACCGCTACACAAGACTGAAGACGGCGCGCGGCGTGCTCGACTACGCCGACCTGATCGCCCGCGCCCGCAGCCTGCTGCAACACAGCCCCAGTGCTGCCTGGGTGCTCTACAAGCTCGATCCGGGTCTCGACCACATCCTCGTCGACGAGGCGCAGGATACCAGCCCCGAGCAATGGGCGGTGATCGGCGCGCTGTGCGAGGAGTTCTTCGCCGGTTCCGGCGCGCGCAAGCAACCGCGCACGGTGTTCGCCGTCGGCGACCCGAAGCAGTCGATTTACTCCTTCCAGGGCGCCGACCCAGCGGGCTTCACGGCCATGCGCCGGCACTTTGCACGACAGCTCGGCGAGGCGGCCGGCGGGACCTTCACCTCGATCCGCCTCGACCGGTCGTTCCGTAGCGCGCCGGCGGTGCTGGAAGCCGTCGACCGCGTTTTCGCCGGTGCTCCCGCCCGCCATGGGGTCGCGCTGGATGATGATCCGGTTGCGCATACAGCCGCGCGGGAGACGGCGCCGGGGCGCGTCGAGTTGTGGGACCCGGTGCCCTCGCCCGAGTTGCCCGACCACCAGCCATGGACCGCGCCGCTCGACGCCGCGCGGCCGGACTCGGCGGAGAACAAACTCGCCCACCGCATTGCCGCGGACATCGCGCGGATGATCGCCGACAAGGAGGTCATCGCGGCGACCGGACGACCCGCGAGCGCCGGCGATGTGCTGATCCTGCTGCGCAGCCGCAAGCGTCTGGCAACCCCGATCATCCGCGCGCTGAAGGCTCATGGCGTGCCGGTGGCCGGTGCCGACCGGCTGCACCTCACCCAGTCCATCGCCACCATGGACCTGATGGCGCTGATGCGTGCCGGGCTGATGCCCGACGACGACCATTCGCTCGCCTGCGCGCTGAAGAGCCCGCTGTTCGACCTCACCGACGACCATCTGATGGCCATCGCCATCGACCGTCCCGGCTCGCTCGCCGAAGCGCTTGGCGGCCATCGCGGCGACGCGGCCATTGAGACGGCGGCAGGGCGCTTCGCGGACTGGGCACGCGCGGTACGGCGGCTGCGTCCGTTCGACCTGCTGTGCCGCATCCTCGGCGCCGATGGCGGCCGTCAGGCCTATCGCGCCCGGCTCGGCAACGAGGCCGACGACGTGCTCGACGAACTCGCCGACCGGGCGCTCGCCTTCGAACGCGATCACGTACCGACGATCGCCGGTTTCCTGGACTGGCTGGAGCGTTCCAGCGGCGAGATCAAGCGCGACCTGGCCGAAGGCGAAGGGGCGGTGCGGGTGATGACCGTGCACGGCGCGAAGGGATTGGAGGCCCCGGTGGTCTACCTCGCCGACACGCTCAGCGTGCCCGACAAGGGCCGCCTCGACACGCTGAGCGTGGTTGCCGACGACGACGTCTTCGCGCCGCCCAGAGCGGTTGCCTGGCGGCCGCGTGCCGATGACGAGACGGAGGCGCTTGGACAATTGCGCGATGCGGCACACGCGGCGCAGATCGCCGAGTATCACCGCCTGCTCTATGTGGCCATGACCCGCGCCCAGGACCGGCTCGTCATCTGCGGGGCGATGGGCAAGAGGAACCAGGTGCCGGACGGCTGCTGGTACGCGCTGGCGGAATCGGCGCTGGCAGAGCGGCTTAAAGCGATCACTGAGGATGTGCGGTACTACCGGCCGGACGCACCGGGCACGCCGGTGACCACCACGGAGCGAAGCACCCAGGCGCCGCTGCCGGCCGCGCTTCCCCCTTGGGCACACGCGCCGATGACGAGCCGCCCGGCGCCGGAGCAGCTCGCCGCCAGCCAGATGGCTGCCAGCCAAATCGGCGGCACGACGGCCGTCGCGACCAGCCCATCCGCCGGTTCGCCCGGCCGGGGAACGCTGATGCACCTGTTGCTGCAACACCTTCCCGATGTCGATCCGGCACGGCGCGATGCCGCCGGACGCGCGCTGCTGGCGCGCAACGCGCCGGACTGGACGGAGGCGGATCGGAGCATGCTGGTGGCGCAGGCAACCGCGACCATCGATGCGCCAGCGCTCGCCGCACTGTTTTCCGGCAACGCCCGCGCCGAAGTACCGGTTGCCGGGATGGTCCGCAAAGTGGACGAGCCAGATGCAGTGCCCATAGCGATTGCCGGGCGTATCGACCGACTGCTGATCGAGGAGAGCCGCGTTCTGATCGCTGATTTCAAGAGCGGCACCGTACCGGAACGGCTCCAGGACACGCCCGCACCTTACGTAATGCAGCTTGCCGCCTATCGCGCACTGCTCGGCGCGGTGTTTCCGGACAAGCGGGTCGAGACGGCGCTGATCTGGACGGATGCGCCGGGTGGGCCGGAGGTGACACGGTTCGATGAGGCTCTTGTCGCCGGCTTCGAGGCAATACACACGGATTGACCGCGCCGGCGCGATTTTCTAAGTGACGACCATGGCAATTCGCGAAATCCTGACCATACCCGACGCGCGCCTGTCGACCATCTCCGAGCCTGTCGAGACCATCGATGATGAGCTCCTCGCGCTGCTCGATGACATGCTGGAGACGATGTATGACGCCCCCGGCATCGGGCTTGCGGCGATCCAGATCGGCGTGCCGAAGCGCCTCGTGGTGATCGATACGGCGAAGGACGATGCGCCGCCACGGCCGCATTTCCTCATCAACCCGCAGATCACCTGGACCTCGGAGGAGATGTCGACCTACGAGGAGGGCTGCTTGTCGATCCCCGACTACTTCGCGGAGATCGAGCGGCCGAGCGCCTGTCGGGTCACATATCTCGACCGCGACGGCAATGAGCAGGAGATCGAGGCCGACGGTGTGCTGGCGACATGCGTGCAACACGAGATCGACCATCTCAACGGCGTCCTGTTCATCGACCATCTCTCCAAGCTGAAGCGCGACCGGGTGATCAAGAAATTCGCCAAGGCCGAGAAGCGCAAAGCGGTTCCAGCCTGATCGCGCCTAGAGCAACCTGCGCCGTGAACGGCGCAGATGAGTTGCTCTAACACTTTGGAATCGAGCATCTTTCTGTGTTTTGATTGAGTCAATCAAAACACAGGATGCTCTAGGAAAGGCATCCGTCGTTGCGCGTCATTTTCATGGGCACGCCGGACTTCGCGGTCCCCACATTGCTGGAGATCGTCGGTCAGGGCCACGAGATCGCCGCCGTCTATACCCAGCCGCCACGGCCTGCCGGGCGCGGCCAGGCGGAACGGCGCTCGCCCGTGCATGAGGCCGCGAGCGGTTTCAACCTGCCCGTCCTGACGCCTGCATCGATGCGCGACGCGGAGACGATCGCGGGGTTTGAAGCCCATGAGGCCGATGTCGCGGTGGTCGTCGCCTACGGACAGATCCTGCCGCAGGCAGTGCTCGAGGTGCCGCAGCTCGGCTGCCTCAACCTTCACGCGTCGCTGCTGCCGCGCTGGCGTGGAGCCGCACCGATCCAGCGCGCGGTGATGGCCGGCGACAGCGAGACAGGCGTCATGGTGATGCGCATGGAGGAGGGTCTCGATACCGGGCCCGTCGCCATGAGCGAGCGCATCGCCATTGGTCCCGACGACACCGCCGGCATGATCCACGACACGCTGATGCGGCTCGGTGCCGACCTGATGGCGCGCGCGCTGGCAGCCCTGTCGCGCGGCGGACTGGACTTCCATCCCCAACAGGGCGAGGCGACCCATGCGCGCAAGATCGACAAGGCCGAGGCGCGTATCGACTGGTCGCGCCCCGCCAGCGAGGTGCACAATCTGATCCGGGGCCTGTCGCCGTTCCCCGGCGCCTGGTTCGAGGCGGAGGTTGCCGGCAAGCGCGAGCGCATCAAGGTGCTGCGCAGCACCCTTGTCGCCGGCAAGGGCGACGCCGGTGCCGTACTCGATGACATGCTGACCATCGCATGCGGCAGCGGTGCCGTGCGGCTCACCGAATTGCAGCGCGCCGGCAAGTCGCCGATGGCGGCGGATGCCTTCCTGCGGGGCATGGCGCTCGGCGCCGGCACCAGGCTCGCGTAAGGCAAGCCGCGATGCCACGCTACAAGCTGACCATCGAATATGACGGCACGCCGTTCCTGGGCTGGCAGATGCAGGCCGATGGACGCACGGTGCAGGGCGTGCTTGCCGAGGCCATCGCGGCGTTCTGCGGTGAGGATGTGATGCCGAGCGGGGCCGGGCGCACCGATGCCGGCGTGCACGCACTCGGACAGGTCGCCCATATCGACCTTACAAAGGACTGGCCGGCGGACACGGTGCGCGACGCGCTCAACGCCCATCTGAGACCCGATCCGATCGCGGTCATCGCGGCGGAACCCGTCGACAACAACTTCGATGCGCGGTTCTCCGCGACCGCGCGGCACTACCGCTATCTGATCGTCGCACGTCGCGCGCCGCTGGCTCTGATGCGCGACCGGGCCTGGCTCGTGCCGGTGCCGCTCGACGCGGTCGCCATGGCCGAAGCCGCGCAGGTGCTGGTCGGCAACCATGACTTCACCACCTTCCGGGCCGCTGCCTGCCAGGCGAAGTCGCCGGTGAAGACGTTGGACCAGCTCACCGTCGCCGACACCGGCGAGGCGATCATCGTCGAGGCCTCGGCGCGTTCCTTCCTGCACCATCAGGTGCGTTCCATGGTCGGTGCGTTGAAAGCCGTCGGCGAGGGCAAGTGGACGCGCGCCGATGTCGCCGATGCGCTCGCAGCCAGGGACCGCGCCCGCTGCGCACCGATGGCGCCAGCCTGCGGGCTTTATCTGGTGAAGGTGGATTACTAGGCGAAAGCCAGCACCAGTGAGGTGACGGCGCTGACGACGAGCAGTCCCAGCATCACGTATCCGATCACTAGGGCAACGGCGAAGCCGGCGCTCGCATCGAGCGCGATGCTCGCCAGCATGTAGACGTAGCGCAGCGCGACCAGGAACAGGAAGAACGCCAATAGCTGCGCCGCCCCAAGCGGCAACAGTCCGAGCAGCAGATCGGGAATCGCGAAGACGAAGGCGATTAGCACCGATCCCCAGTTGTAGCCGATGATGAATCCGCCGACACGCTCGCGGATGCCAAGCGGCCCGGCCAGCGCCAGCATCAGCAGCGGCACGATGAACCAGCCGATCACCAGTGCGAACATGCCGATCAGGAGCGTTGCCGCAAAGGACACAGGTGCGCCAGCGACCTGCTCCATCGAAGACCCCCGGTCCGCCAGCATCAGGGCAAGCTCAAGCGGCACCACCAGCGCAAGGCCATAGAACGAGCGCCAGAAACCCTCAAACGAGAGATCGAAGCTCTGCATGGCCTGATAATCGCCCTTGAAGATACGCCAGGCGCCGGTCAGCCCTGTGGCAATCTCCTTTCGGGTCAGGAACACCGCGCGCGCCTCAGGTCATGGCGTTGAAATAGCGGGCAATGACGCGTTCATAGATGCGCGTCAGGGCCTCGATGTCGGCGACCGCCACATGTTCGTCCACCTGGTGCATGGTCCTGCCGACGAGGCCGAACTCGATCACCTCGCAATGATCCTTGATGAAGCGGGCATCCGAGGTGCCGCCGGTGGTGGAGAGCCCGGCGCGCCGGCCGGTCTCGGCGTGGATCGCGTCCTGCAGGATATCGACGAACGCACCCGGTTCGGTGACGAAGACATCGCTGACCTTGCCGATCAGTTCGCAGGTCAGCACCACGCCCGTTTCCTCGGCGATCGGTGCGAGACTCGCGTCGATGCGTGCTTTCAGACTGTCGGGCGTATGGCGATCGTTGAAGCGGATGTTGAAGCGCGCGGCCGCGCTTGCCGGGATGACGTTGAAGGCGGCGTTGCCAACATCGACGCTGACGACTTCCAGATTGGAAGGCTGGAAGTGCTCGGTCCCCTCGTCCAGCACATCGGCCGAGACGGCGGCGATTGCCTGCGCCAGCGCCGGCACAGGGTTCCTGGCCAGATGTGGATAGGCCGCGTGACCCTGCACACCCTCGGCGCGGATTTCCCCCGACACCGAACCACGCCGACCGATCTTGATCGCGTCACCCAGGACATCCGGATTGGTTGGCTCGCCGAGCAGGCAGTGGCTGAACACCTCGCCGCGTTCCGCCGCCCAGGCCAGCAGCTTCTCGGTGCCGTTGACGGCAGGGCCTTCCTCGTCGCCGGTGATGAGGAACGACAGCGAACCGGCCGCCGGCGCACCATGGGCCTTGATGTGGCGCAAGGCGGCCGCGATGGCGCAAGCCACCCCGCCCTTCATGTCGGCAGCGCCGCGCCCCCACAGCTTGCCGTCCGCCACCTCGCCGGAAAACGGCGGGCGCGACCAGGCGACCTCCTCGCCCGTCGGCACCACGTCCGTGTGGCCGGCCAGGCACAGCGCCGGCGCGCCGGAGCCGATGCGGGCATAGAGGTTCTCCACATCCGGTGTGTCGGCATCGGAAAACGTGACGCGGTGGACCTCGAAACCGGCATCCGACAGCCAGCCCTCAATGGCCGCGAGCGCGCCGCCTTCCCGCGGCGTCACCGAGGGGCAGCGCACCAGCGCCTGGGTCAGTGCTACTGGGTCCGTCGTATCGGTCATCAGGCAAGCGGCTCCTGTTTGCCCGATGGGGTCTATGCCCCGCCGCCGACATCGTCAACGCGGCACGCTGGCCGTACATCGCGAAAGCCGATAGACAAACCCGCAGGAAACTGGGGTCAGGACCCTAGGACACGCAACCGGCGAGGCATCCTTGGCGCAGCGGTTTCAGAACAGGGTGGCGCTGATCACCGGCGCGGCGCATGGCATCGGTGCGGCGACCGCGCGGCTGATCGCGACCGAAGGCGGCCGTGTCGTCGCGGCCGATATCGACGCGGACGGGCTCGGTATGCTCGCCACGGACACCGATGCCATCGCGACCATCACCTGCGATGTGCGCGAAACGGGCAACATCGAAGCAGCTGTCCGACACGCCCAGGAGCGCTTCGGCGGACTCGATATCTTCTTTTCAAACGCCGGTGCCAGCGGCCCCTCCGACACCGTCGAGACGCTCTCCGACGAGGGGCTCGAGACGATGATGCAGGTGCATTTGCGCGCCGCCGTGGCCGGGCTGCGCGCCAGCGTACCCATGATGCGCGCGCGCGGTGGAGGTGTGGTGGTGTTCACCACATCCGTCGCCGGGATGCGCCAGGGCTACGCCCCGATCGCCTATTCGCTCTCCAAGGCGGCACTAATCAAGCTGGCCGAGATCGCCGCGGTGGAGCTCGCCGGTGACCGCATCCGCGTCAACTGCGTGTGCCCCGGCTTCGTGCCCACCGCGATCTTCGCCCGCTCGATGGGTTTCACCGAGAAGACCTCCGCCAAGTTCGCCAGGCGCCTGGCAGACCCCGCGGCACGCGCGCAGCCGCTGCCGCGCGCCGGAACGCCGGAGGATATCGCCGAGGCCGTCGCCTATATGGCCAGCGATGCCGGCTCGTTCGTGACCGGCCATACGCTCGTCGTCGACGGCGGGTTGTCGCTGACGCCGGGACCAAGCGACACCCGCGCGGTCTACGCCCCGATCATCGAGGCCATGGGACTCGACGCGGAAGAGATCGAGCCGGGGCCGGCAGTGTGGTCGAAGCTGGGACTGGGGAAGTGAGTGCGGCCAAGAACCTCGGCCCTCATCCTGAGGAGGCTTGCATCAGCAAGCCGTCTCGAAGGATGGAACGCGCATCGGCCTCGTCCTTCGAGGCGCGGCCTGCCGGCCGCTCCTCAGGATGAGGCCAACCGCATTCCGGCCAAACCACTCCTGCGTCACCCCGGACAGCGCTGAAAGCGCGTGATCCGGGGTCCAGTCGGCCTGGCGGCGAAACACAACGCCCGAAGGTACACGTCGCTACGCAGCATGGGCCCTGGATCAAGTCCGGGGTGACGCCCAGAGTATGGCGCAGCGCCACTCAATCCCGTAGCAGTTCGTTGATTGAGGTCTTCATTCCGCTCACGGCAGTTGCGCTCGCGCGCAACGCCTCCGCGAGGGCGGCCTGACCGGCCGGGCGCACGGTCGTGCGCCCGATCTCACGATACTCAGTCCCGAAGCAGTTCGTTGATCGACGTCTTCGAGCGCGTCCTTTCATCGACGCGCTTGACGATGACAGCGCAGTAGAGCGAGGGGCCGGGCGAACCGTCGGGCAGCGGCTTGCCGGGCATGGTGCCGGCGACCACCACCGAGTAGGGCGGCACCTCGCCCATGAATATCTCGCCGGTCGCCCGGTCGACGATCTTGGTCGACTGGCCGATGAACACGCCCATGCCAAGCACCGAACCCTCGCGCACGATGCAGCCCTCGACGACCTCCGAGCGCGCACCGATGAAGCAATTGTCCTCGATGATGGTCGGGCCGGCCTGCATCGGCTCCAGCACGCCGCCGATGCCGACACCGCCGGACAGATGTACGTGCTTTCCGATCTGGGCGCATGAACCGACCGTCGCCCAGGTGTCGACCATGGTTCCCTCGTCCACATAGGCGCCGAGATTGACGAAGGAGGGCATCAGCACGACGTTCCGGGCGATATAGGCGGAGTGGCGGACGACACAGTTCGGTACGGCGCGAAAGCCCGCGGCCTGCCATTCCGGATTGCACCAGCCGGCGAATTTCGACGGCACCTTGTCCCACCAGGTGGCGCCGCCCGGGCCGCCGGGGATCGGTTCCATGTCGTTCAGCCGGAACGACAGCAGCACCGCCTTCTTCAGCCACTGATTGACGTGCCAAGTGCCGTCGGCTGCCCGTTCGGCGACGCGCGCCTGGCCGGAATCGAGAAGCCCGAGGGCTGCATTCACAGCCTCACGCACCGCGCCGGTGGTGTCGGTCGAAATGGTGTCGCGATCCTCGAAGGCTGCATCGATGGTGGCGGCAAGCTCGGCATGGGACATGTTGGCAGGCTTTCCTGGACAGGGGACAGGCGCGGGACGTCGGTCAGGTCCGCGCGGCGGGCGGTTGTACGATGTCGGCGAGAAAGTCCGCAAGGTCGCCGGTGACGTGGTCGATATGCGGACCGTCGCGGCCATCGACCTCCCATTCGGTGCGGCTGCCGGACTGCGCATCATGCTCGTCGATGACCAGTACGGTGGTCATGCCGAGCGCCTTGGGAACCTCCAGATTGCGCGGCAGGTCCTCGAACATCGCCGCGCGGCCAGGCGCGATGTCGAACTGCCGGAGGAATTTGTCGTAGGGCGCCGGATCGGGCTTGGGGACGAACTCGGCGGCGACGATGTCGAACACGTCCTCGAAGTGCTCGGCGATCCCCAGCCGCTCGGTCACCGCAGTGGCGTGCGCCACCGAGCCGTTGGTGAGCACGAACTTGCGCCCCGGCAATTCGCTGAGGATCGCGCCCAATGCCGGATCGGCTTCAATCGGCGAATGGTCGATGTCGTGCACATAGTCGAGGAAAGCGTGCGGATTGACATTGTGGCGGACCATCAGCCCGTGCAGCGAGGTGCCGTAGGTGCGGTAATAGTCCTTCTGCACCCGGCGGGCTTCGGTCAGGTCCACATCGAGCAGGTCGGCGATGAACTCGCCCATGCGCACGTCGATCTGGGCGAACAGGTTGGAACGTGGCGGATACAGCGTGTTGTCGAGGTCGAAAACCCAGGTGTCGACATGCGCGAACTGCTTGGGGATCATCGCGCGCTCACCGGGTGATCAGGGTGCCGGCGCCGTGCTCGGTGAAGAGCTCAAGCAGCACCGCGTGCGGCACCTTGCCGTTGAGGATCACCACGGCCTCGACACCGTTGGTCAGCGCGTTGAGGCAGGTCTCGACCTTGGGGATCATGCCGCCGGCGATGACGCCCTCGGCAATCAGCGCTTCCGCATCGGCGCGCGTCAGTTCCTTGATCAGGTTGCCGTCTGCATCCAGCACGCCGGGAACGTCGGTCAGGAACAGCAGCCGCTTGGCGGCGAGAGCACCGGCGACGGCGCCGGCGAAGGTATCGGCGTTGACATTGTAGGTCTGGCTGTCCTCGCCACTGGCGATCGGCGCAATGACAGGGATGGTCTCCGCGCGGGCGATGACGTCGATGACCTCGCGGCGGATGGTTTTCGGCTCGCCGACAAAGCCCAGATCGACGACCCTTTCGATATTGGAATCGGGATCGGTCACCGTGCGCGTCAGCTTCGAGACGGTGACCATGTTGCCGTCCTTGCCGCACAGGCCGACGGCGCGACCGCCCTCGGCGGTGATCGACTGCACGATCTGCTTGTTGATGGCGCCGGCGAGCACCATCTCGACCACCTCCACCGTCACCTTGTCGGTGATGCGGTGACCGTCGGCGAATTCGCTGGCGATACCGAGCTTTTCCAGCATGGCGCCGATCTGCGGCCCGCCGCCATGCACCACGATCGGATTGACGCCGGCGAGCTTCAGCAAGGTGATGTCCTGGGCGAAGGCGCGGCCCAGTTCGGCGTCGCCCATGGCATGACCGCCGAACTTCACCACGACCGTCAGCCCCTCGTAGCGCAGCATGTAGGGCAGCGCCTTGGAGAGGATTTCCGCCGTCTGGGCGTTGGCGTCGTTGATTTCGTCGGACATCGCAGCAGCGCCGGTCAGATCGCCGTCTCGCGGGCAGCGTCGATGTAGATCTCGCGCAACCGCCGCACCGCCGGGCCGGGCTGGCCACCGCCGATCTTGTGCCCGTCGACCTCCACCACCGGCATGACGAAGGTGGAGGCTGCCGTGACAAAGGCTTCCTGCGCGGCCAGTGCCTCGTCCAGCGTGAAGGCACGTTCCTCGACCTCAAGACCCCTCTCGCGGGCAAGCCGCAGCACCGAGGCCCGAGTGATGCCCGACAGGATCGCGTTCGACACCGGGCGGGTGATGATCCTGTCGTCCTCGGTGACGATATAAGCGTTGGACGAACCGCCCTCGGTAACGTGCCCGTCCTCGATCATCCAGGCCTCCTGACAGCCGGCCTCGGCGGCCGCCTGCTTGGCCAGTACCTGGGCCAGCAGCGCGACGGACTTGATGTCGCGGCGCTGCCAGCGGATGTCCGGCACGGTGGCGACCTTGATACCGGTGGTTGCCGCCGGCGCCTCGCACAGCGTCTTCGCCTGCGTGAACATGACGAGGCTTGGCGTTGCGCCATCGGGAAACGTGAAGTCGCGGTCGGCGGCGCCACGCGTCACCTGGAGATAGGCGAGACCCTCGGTCAGGTTGTTGCGCGCCACCAGCTCACGGTGCAGCGCCAACAACTCGTCATCGGAGACAGGGGCCGCGATCTTGAGTTCGCCCATGGAGCGGTGCAGCCGGCGCACATGCCCGTCATAGTCGACCAGGCGCTTGTCGATCACCGCGGTGACCTCGTAGACGCCGTCGGCGAACAGGAAGCCGCGGTCCTGGATCGAGACCTTTGCGTCCTCCAGCGGCGTGAAATCGCCATTGACGTAAGCGATGCGGCTCATGGATGGGACCTTTCAGACAAAACCCGCCGCATCCGTTACGCGAGCCGGGCGGAAATCACAATCCCAGCCGTGCCTCCAGCAAGGCGGGATCGTCCGCCAACATTGCCAGCGGTCCGTCATAGGTGATGGCGCCGGTGGCCAGGACGGCGGCGCGGTCGCAGATCAATCCCGCGAAGCGCAGGTTCTGCTCGCTGAGCACGATCGACAGGCCCTGACGCCTGAGCTCGTTCAGGGCCTCGGCCATGGCATCGACGATGACCGGGGCGAGCCCTTCGGAGGGTTCGTCCAGCAGCAGTGCGGTCGGATTGCCCATCAGCGTGCGCGCCACGGCGAGCATCTGCTGTTCGCCGCCGGACATCTGCGATGCGGAGCGCGACCGCATATCGGCGAGGTTGGGAAACAGCGCAAAGATGCGCTCCGGCGTCCAGTCCTCCTGCCCGCCCGGTCCGGCACGGGTCCCCGCGACGAGGTTCTCTTCCACTGTCAGGTTGGTGAAGATGCGCCGGTCCTCGGGCACGTAGCCGAGCCCCAGCCGGGCAATCGCATGGGTCGGGCGCCTTGCGATGTCGGTGCCATCGAAAACGAGTTTCCGGGCCTCGGTGCGCACCAGCCCCATGACCGCCTTGAGCAGGGTCGACTTGCCGGCGCCGTTGCGCCCGACCAGCGCCAGCACCTCGCCGGCGCCAAGGCTCAGGTCGATGCTGAACAGCACCTGCGCGCGGCCGTAATAGGCATCGAGCCCGGCAATGCGCAGCAAGCCAGCTTCGGGCTTCGGCGGACTCATGCCGCGGTACCCAGATAGACGGCGCGCACGTTGTCATCGGCACGGATTTCGTCGGGCGCGCCGCGCGCGATGATCGCGCCCTGATGCATGACGAGGACGCGGTCGGCGTGACTGAAAACGGTGTCCATGTCGTGCTCGGTGAACAGCACGCCGACCTGTGCGTCACGGGCGATCCGCGCCACCAGCTCCATCAGCGCGCCGCGCTCGCCCGCCGCCATGCCCGCCGTGGGCTCGTCCATCAGCAGCAGGCGCGGCTCGCCGGCAAGCGCAAGCGCAAGCTCGACGCGCTTCAGATCGCCATAGGCGAGTTCGCCGACCGGACGCGCCGCAAGGTGTTCAAGGCCGACACGCGCGGCCAGATCGTGCGCGGCGTCGCGCTCGCGCGCCGGCGCCCAGGACAGCATGTCGAAGTGCCGGGCCGCATGGCTCATCAGTGCCACCTGTACGTTCTCCACGACACTCATGGAGGCGAAGGTGGCGGTGATCTGGAAGGTGCGCCCGACGCCGAGGCGCCACACCGCTCGGGGGTTCAGCCCCGTGATGTCGCGCCCGTCGAGCGCGACGCGACCGCTGTCGGGCGCAAGCTGGCCGTTGAGCATGTTGAAGGTGGTCGACTTGCCGGCACCGTTGGGGCCGATCAGCGCGACCAGTTCGCCCGCATCGAGCGAGAGCGCGATCTCGTGGGCCGCGCACACGCCACCAAAGGACTTCGACAGCCCATCGACCTGAAGCAGTGGGCTCATCGGCTTGCCTCACCCCCGCGCCGTGCCGCCAACCCGCGCAAAGTCCCGACCACGCCACCGGGGAAGACCAGCACGAAGCCGATGATGACGAGCCCGAGCAGTACCCGCCAGTAGTCGGTCAGCGGCATGACGAAGTCCTTCATCAGGTGTAGCGCGGCAGCGCCCAGGATCGGACCGGTGATGGTCTGCACTCCACCAAGCAGTGCCATGGCGAGCGCATCGACGGACGTGGGGATGGCCAGCGCGCCGGGATCGATGTTGCCCTTGGAGAAGACGTAGAGACCGCCGGCGAGACCGGCCGCCGCTCCGGCCAGCGTGAAGGCCGCCCAGCGCTGGCGGCGCACGTTGATGCCGACCGTCTCGGCGCGCAGGGCGGAATCACGCGCCGCCCTCAGCGCATAGCCGAAGGGCGAGAAGCTGACGCGGATCAGCAGCGCGATGCCCGCGCCGGCGAGCATCAGCGTCAGGTAGTAGTAGGCCAGCCGACCGGATGCCCAGTCCGACGGCCAGATGCCGATCAGCCCGTTATCTCCGCCGGTGACCTCGACCCACTGGAAGGCGACCGCGTAGACAACCTGCGCCACGGCCAGCGTCAGCATGGCGAGATAGACCCCCGACAGGCGCACGATGAAGGCGCCGGCGAGTGCGGCGACCGCACCAGCCGTGAGCGGCGCCAGCAGCAGCGCCAGTTCCATCGGCGCGCCGAGATGGCGCACGGCCAGCGCCGCGCCATAGGCGCCGAGGCCGAACCAGGCTGCGTGGCCGAAGCTGATTACCCCGCCAAGCCCCAGCAGCAGGTTCAGCGACATGGCGAACAGCGCGAAGACCATCACCTCGATGACGAGCTTCAGCGCGAAGGCATCGGCAATCAGCGGAAAGGCGACCAGCGCGGCGACACCGGCCAGCGCCCACAGGCTGGCGGTCCGGGACCATGGAGCAAGCGGCAGCATCATCGCCGGCTCGCCACGCAATTGCGGTTCGGGCCGGCCGAGCAGGCCCCAGGGCCGCACCACCAGCACCACCGCCATCACCAGGAACACCAGCACCAGCGTGATCTTCGGGAACACCAGGATGCCGAAGGCCTGCAGCACGCCGATCAGCACCGCGGCGAGGAAGGCGCCGGGCACCGAGCCCATGCCGCCGATGACGGTGACGACAAAGGCTTCCGCGATGATGTTGACGTCCATGTGCGGGGTGGCGGGTTTGCGAGCAATCTCCAGCGCGCCGGCGAGACCGGCCAGCGCGCAACCGAGGAAGACGGCAGCCGTGAACAGCACCGCCTGGTTGACGCCGAGAGCCGCCAACATTTCCCGGTCGTGGGTGGCGGCGCGAACGAGGATGCCGAAGCGGGTGCGGTTGAACAAAAGCCAGATAGCGGCGAGCACAACCGGACCGGCGAAGACCAGCATCAGCTCGTAGACGGGAAACCGGTGACCGAGGATATCGACTGCGCCGGTCAGCCCCGGCGCGCGCGGACCCAACAGGTCCTGCGGCCCGAACAGCCAGACCACCGCGTCCTGGACGATCAGCACGACACCGAAGGTGGCGAGCAACTGGAACAGTTCCGGCGCCTTGTAGATGCGCCGGAGCAAGGTCAGTTCCATCACCGCGCCGAGCACGCCGGCGCCGAGCGCGGCCAGCAAAACGGCCACCCAGAACATCAGAGGACCGTAATGGATGCCAAGCAGGCGGTCGGCCAACAGCACCGCGAAATACGCGCCCAGCATGTAGAAGGAGCCGTGCGCGAAGTTCACGATGCGGGTGACGCCGAAGATGATGGTCAGGCCGCAGGCGGCGATGAACAGGGCCGATGCCGAGGCAAGGCCGTTCAGCGTCTGGACGACAAAAAAGGACGGCTCCATCAGGCTGCCCGGAAAGTTGTCCGAGGAACGGGCGAGCGCTGCGCGCAGCTCCGCAGACTAGTCGCCGCGCATCGCCTCGACCTCGTCCTCGCTGGCGAGAAAGTCCGTGCCGTCATAGTAGCGCCAATCGGTGAGCGTGCCTGAGCCATCCTCCACCGCGATGCGGCCGACCCAGGCGCCGAAGCTGCCCTGGTTGTCGATGCTGCGGATGGTCACCGGTCCCACGATGCTCTCGAAGCTGAAGTCCTCAAGCGCGGCGACCATCGCATCGGTGTCGGTGCTGTCCGCCTCCAGCAGCATGTCGCGGATCATGTACATGATGACATAGCCGAGCATCGAGCCGAGCCGGGGCGTCTCGTCGTACTTCTCCCGGTAGGCGGCGATGAACGCGGCGTGCGGCCCCTCGGTGACGCCCTGCCAGGGATAGCCGGTGGCGATCCAGCCGACCGGCGCCTCTGCCTTGAGCGGCAGCAGCCACTCCGGCTCGCCGGTCAGCATGCTGGCGACGGTGCGATCCTCGAACAGCCCGCGGGTCGTGCCCTCGCGCACGAAGCTGACCAGATCGCCGCCGAACAGCACATTGAAGATGGCATCGGGCCGGGCCTGCTCGATAGCCGAAACGGTGGCGCCGGCGTCGATCTTGCCAAGCGCGGGATATTGCTCGACGACGATCTCGGCATCGGGATTGACGCGCGCCAGCAGCGTCTTGAAGTTCGCCGCCGCCGACTGGCCGTACTCGTAGTTCGGCGCGACGATGGCCCAGCGTTTGGTGTCGAGGTCCTTCACCGCATCGACCAGCATGCCGACCTGCATCCAGGTGTTGGGACGGATGCGGAAGGTGTACGGGTTGCCCTTGGCCATGGTGAGCGCGTCGGTGAGCGGGCCCCAGGCGATGAACAGGGTCTTGCGCTGGTTGGCGAAATCCGCCACCGCCAGCCCGACATTGGACAGGAAGGTGCCGAGAAGAAAATCGACCTTGTCGCGGCTGACCAGTTCTTCGGCAACGCGCACCGCGTCGCCGGTGGTGCCACCGTCGTCGCGCGAGATCACCTCGATCATCCGGCCGTTGACGCCGCCGGCCGCATTGATCTCGTCCAGCGCCATCTGCCAGCCGTTTCGGTAAGGCACCGTGAACGCGGCGAAGCGGCTGTAGGAATTGAGCTCGCCAATGCGGATCGAATCCTGCGCCTGAGCAGACGCAATACCCAGAATGGCGGTCGCGAGACCTGCGAGAGCCGCGATAGCGCCAAGCGCGGCGCGACGCGAAACAGCATCGCGGACGGCGCGATGGATCGACATGGGAACATCTCCCTGATAAGCCGCCTAATGGAATACAGGCCCGTGCGCGGCGGCAGGCGGATCGAGGGCGCAAACGCCCGCCACGAGCCAGAAAGGGGCGGCACAATAGCATCCGCGCCGGCAACCGCAATGCACTGATGTTGCGGTGCGGCATCCGCAATAGGTCCGCATTTTTGCACCGGTCAGGCCCGGAGCGGCCGAAGGTTGACCAGCACGACCCGTTTACGGTCGGGGCAAGCCCGGATTTACAGCAAGCGCCGGCGCACAGTATTTCTGATCCGATTGATCATCCGGAGGACACAGCGGACATGCGTTTCAACAGCACGATTGCCTGGATCGCCGGCGCGGCGCTGGCCGTTGGCCTCTTCACCGCGGCATCCGCCGAGCAGCAGTCCGTCTGGGTCGGCACCGGCAGCCTGACCGGCATCTACTACCCGACCGGCGGCGCCATCTGCCGGATGGTCAACCGCAGCCGCCAGCAGCACGGCATCCGCTGCGCGACGGAAGCCACCAACGGCTCGGTCTTCAACCTCAATACGGTGCGTTCGGGCGAACTGGACTTCGGCGTCGTGCAGTCGGACTGGCAGTACCACGCCTACAACGGCACGGGACGTTTCGCGCAGCAAGGCCGGTTCGACGGTCTTCGGGCGGTGTTCTCGGTGCATGCGGAGCCCTTCACGCTGCTCGCCCGGGCGGATGCCGGCATCGAACGCTTCGAGGACCTGAAGGGCAAGCGGGTCAATATCGGCAATCCCGGCTCGGGCCACCGCGCCACCATGGAGGTGGTGATGGACGTGTTCGGCCTGTCGACGGGGGACTTCGCGCTGACCACCGAGCTGAAAGGTCCGGCCATGGCCGACGCGCTGTGTGAGGGCAAGATCGACGCGATGATCTACACGGTCGGCCATCCGGCCGCCGTAATCACCGAGGCCACCAGCCGCTGCGACGTCAAGCTGATCCCGGTGACCGGCGGGCCCATCGACCAGTTGGTCCGCGACAACAGCTATTACCGCGCGGCGATGGTGCCCGGCGGCATGTACAAGGGCAACGAGGAGGACATCGCGACGTTCGGCATCGGCGCCACCTTCGTCACCTCGACGGAGGTTTCCGAAGACGTGGTCTTTGCCGTGGTCAAGGCGGTTTTCGACAACTTCGAGGACTTCAAGACGCTGCATCCGGCATTCGCCACGCTTGACGAGAAGCAGATGATCGTGGACGGGCTGTCGGCGCCGCTGCATGCGGGCGCGCAGAAGTACTACAGGCAACGCCGCTGGTAGCGACTGCTGTCTTAGGGTCCTGACCCTAGCAGCCCAACTCCGCTTCCAGTGTCCGCAGCGCGTCGAGCACCTGGTCGGGCTCGATCGCGTCCATCGAACCGCGACCGGCAGTGCGCCCCTCCGGCCTGTGCGCCAGCACGCGCGCGGTGTCGGACAGCGGCGGATTGACCTTCTCGCTGGTCGGCCCGTACAGCGCGACGACGGGTTTGCGTAGCGCGGCCGCCACATGCATCAGTCCGGAATCGTTGCTGACCACGGCGGCGCTCATCTCCAGAATGTCGATGGCCTGCACAAGGCTCGTTTCGCCGGCGAACACACGCGCATGGCGTCCTGCGGCCTCGGCGATCTGGTCACAGTCGTGCCGGTCACGCTGCGAACCGATGATCCAGACCGGTCGGCCGGCCTCGCCCAGAGCACGCGCCAGCGCGGCATAGCGCTTGATCGGCCATTGCTTGACGGGCCCGGCCTCGGCGCCCGGACAGAGCGTGACCGCACCGTCAGCCGCAGCAACGGCGAATGCGCCGGCGGTTGCCGCCTCGCTGTCTGGATCACGCCGCAGCCTGGGCATTTCCTCGGGCCGCATGCACGGCTCGGACGGATCGGCCAGCGCGACGAACTCATCCACGGTGCGCGGCTTGGCGCCACCCTCCACCGGCACCGCGTTGCGCGGCACGATGTCGTTGAGCAGCCCGTAGCGCATCTCGCCGCGATAGCCGGTACGCCGCCCGGCGCCGGCGAAAAAGGGGACCAGCGCGGACTTCCATGACCGCGGCAGGACGAAAGCGCGATCGAACCCCATCGGCGCCAGCGCCCGGCCCAGGTCGCGCCGGCGCGCGAAGCCGAAGCTGCCGTGCGGCACGTCGAGCACATAGGCGCGCGTCACCTCCGGCATGCGCTCGGTGAGCGACTGCGACCAGCCCGGTGACACCACGTGCACCTCGCCGCCGGAATCAAGCCGGGCGATGCGTTTGAACAGGGCCTGGGCCATCACCATGTCGCCAACCCAGGAGGGACCTATCACCAGCGTGCGGGCCATGCCGGACGCTCAGGCGTTGCGGCCATGCAGCGCGTCGAGATAGGCGCTAACGCCGTCTTCCACCGAACGGAAGGCGACGTCGCAGCCGGCATCGCGCAGCTTCGTCAGATCGGCCTCGGTGAAGGCCTGGTAGGCCCCTTCCAGATGCTCGGGGAACGGGATGTACTCCAGCGACCCGCCGCCATGCCACTCGATCACCGAAAGGGCCACGTCGTTGAAGGTCTGGCTCTTGCCGGTGCCGCAATTATAGATGCCCGACAGCGCGGGATTGTCGAGGAAGAACAGGTTGACCGCCACCGCATCGTCGACATGCACGAAGTCGCGGCGCTGCTGGCCGTCGCCATAGCCGTGCGAGCCTTCGAACAGCCTCGCCGTCCTTGTCTCGCGCACCTGCCCGTCGAGATGATAGGCGACGCTCGCCATCGCACCCTTGTGCTGTTCGCGGGGGCCATAGACGTTGAAGTAGCGCAGGCCCACCACCTGCATGGGCAGGTCGCCGGCGTGCCGGCGCACATGGTTGTCGAACAGCCATTTGGAATAGCCGTAGACGTTGATCGGCGCTTCGCAGGCGGGGTCTTCGGCGAACCCCTGGACACCGCCATAGACTGCCGCCGAGGAGGCATAGAGGAAGGGCGCCTTGCGCGCAGCGCACCAGCCCATCAGCTCCTTGGAACATTCGTAGTTGTTGTCGAGCATGAAGCGGCCGTCCCACTCGGTGGTGTCCGAACAGGCTCCCTGATGGAAGACGGCATCCACGGAGGCGAAGGCTTTGGCACCGCCGTCGGCGATGCGGCTGCGGAAATCGTCCTTGTCCAGATAATCGGCAATTTTCAGATCGGCGATGTTGCGGAACTTGTGGCCGTCGGTCAGGTCATCGACGATCAGGATGTCGTCGATGCCGCGCGCATTGAGCCCGCGTACGATATTGGAACCGATGAAGCCGGCACCGCCGGTAACGATGATCATCTGGCCGCGTGTCCTTGTGCAGGCGGAGCGGACGACAACGCCGCGTCGAGGGCCGCAGAAACAGCGTCTGCCGCGATGGCGTCCATGCAGCCCTCGCCCGTAGCCGCGTGGGTGCAGGTGCGGTTGTAGCACGGCGCGGCGGGATGATCCGAGACCAGAGCAGTCATGGCATCTCCGAGCGGGCCGGTGCGGCGCGGATCGGTCGGACCCAGCAGCATGACGCCCGGCCGGCCAAGCGCCTCGGCAAGATGGGTCAGGCCGGAATCCGTACCGGCCACGGCCGCGCAGGCAGCCAGCGCGCCGGCGAGGTCCGATAGCGACAGCGCCGGCAGGACGCGCGCATCCGCGATCCCGGCGCAGATGTCCTCGGCGACGGCGCGCTCCGCCGCGTCGCCGGCGGTCAGCACCACCGGAATGCCGCGATCGGTCAACCGCTGCGCGACATCGCGCCAGCGGGACGGCTGCCAGGTCTTGCTGGGCCAGGCGCTACCATGCAGCAGGGCGACCGGGGGAATTGAGACACCGGCATCGCGCAGCGTCTCGCGACCCTGCCGCGCCAGCCCGTCGACATCGAGGCCATGGTCGAGCGGCAGCCCGTCGAGCGCGTAGCCGAGGGCACCGGCGAAGAGCTTGCGCGTGCGCATGGCGGCGTTCTGCAGCACCGGCAGGTCAAAGGTGGTGCGGTAGGCGAGCGCGGCAACCGGCTCGCGCGCATGCGCGCGGGAGAGACCGGCCACGGCCCGGCAGGCGAGCCGGGCCATCACCGCGCTCTTGATCAGCCCCTGGGCATCGATCACCAGATCGTAGCGTCCCGAAAGCCGCCGGCGCAGGTCGCGCAGATGCGCGATCATGGCCAATGGCCCCTGGCCTTTCATGGCGCGCAGCCGTGCCGGGATCACGTCGGCAACGGCGGGATGCAGCGCGGCAAGGTCGCTGAAGGCTTCCTCGACCAGCCAGTCGACGGTGACGTCAGGGCGCGCCCGCGCCACGTCGCTCAGCGCCGGATAGCTGTGCACGACATCGCCGAGCGAGGACAGTTTGACCAGTAGAACGCGCATTGCCATCCACGGGCAGGTCGCTTGACCGGTACGCGGTCCGTGCCGGTTTTTAGTGCGCGTCGTGATAGGCGCACCCGGCGCATCCGGCAAGCCCGCCGCCCCGGCAATGGTTGAGCGCGGGCGATGGTTGTGGGAAACAAGCGCGCTTGATGTCACGCGCGGATTCATGCCGACCGCGCCACCCGGACCACCCGCATGATCCTGCGCCCCGCGCATATCCATACCCTCAACGAGGCCGTCGACGCCCTCGACACGGTCCATGTGGCCGTCGTCGGCGATGTCATGCTGGACCGCTACGTCTATGGCAGCGCGGCGCGGCTGTCGCCGGAGGCACCGGTTCCGGTGGTGCGGCAGGCGCGCGTCGACGAAATGCCCGGCGGCGCGGCAAACGTTGCCATGAACCTGCTCGCCTACGGAGCGCAGGCAACGCTGATCGGCGTCATCGGAGACGACCGTGAAGGCGCGATGCTGGAGACGCTTTGCGCCGACGAGACACGGCTGACCGGGCATCTGATCCGCGATCCGCATCGGCCGACCACGGTGAAGACCCGCATCGTCGCCCAGGCGCAGCAGATGATGCGCCTCGATGCGGAAACAAGCGGTGACATCGACGACACGCTGTCGGCGAAGCTGATCGCCGCGGCACGCAAGGCACTCGGCGAGTCCGGCGCGCTGATCCTCTCCGACTACGGCAAGGGCGTGCTGACGCCCGCCGTTTGCGCCGGGCTGATCGCCGCCGCCGCCGAGGCCGGCGTGCCGGTCCTGGTCGACCCCAAGCGCAGTGACCTTGGCGTTTATGGCGGTGCGGACCTGATCAGCCCGAACGCGCGCGAGCTTGCGGCGATCACCGGCCTGCCCGTCGATGACGCAGATGCCGCCGCCAGGGCGTGCGCGGCTGTGCTGGAGCGCTTCGGCGATATCGGCGCCGTTCTGGCAACACGTGGCGAGGCCGGCATGACGCTGCTCAAGCGCGGTGACGACGCGGTCCATGTGGCGGCGGAAGCCCGCTCGGTGTTCGATGTCTCCGGCGCCGGGGATACGGTAATCGCCACCATCGCGGCGGGCCTTGCCGCCGGGCTGTCGCTGACAGACGCGGTCCGGCTCGGCAACGCCGCCGCCGGTATCGCCGTGGGCAAGGCGGGCACCAGCACCGTGTCGCGCGAGGAACTGCGGCATGGCCTGGGCATCGATCCGCCGCACCGGCCGGTTTCGCGCCAGCGCGCCGCCGCGATGGTCGCGGGCTGGCAGGCGGCAGGCCGGCAGGTCGGCTTCACCAACGGCTGCTTCGACCTGCTTCACGCCGGCCACCTGCATTCGCTGGAATATGCGCGCAGCCGCTGCGACGCGCTCGTCGTCGGCGTCAACTCGGACGCGTCGGTGCGCGCGCTCAAGGGCGAGGGGCGTCCGGCGCAGGATGCCGAGACCCGCGCGCGGCTGCTGGCATCCCTGCGGTTCTGCGACCTGGTGACGGTGTTTGAGGAAGACACGCCGCTGGAACTGATCACCGCGCTGCAGCCGGACGTCATCTTCAAGGGCGCCGACTACGCTGAACACGAGGTGGTGGGCCGCGACGTCGTTGCGGCGCGCGGCGGCCGCGTCGAACTCATTCCGCTGCTGGAAGGCCACTCCACCAGCCGTCTGGTCGCCAAGCTCGGCAAACGATCATGAACCTGGCGCACCTTGCCGCCGAACGTTCGGCGGCGGGGAAACCCGTCCGGGCGGGACTGATCGGCGCCGGCAAGTTCGGCAGCATGTTCCTGGCACAGGTTCCCACGACCGCCGGCCTCACAGTCACCGCGATCGCCGACCTCGATACCGACCGCGCCCGCGCGCAGTGCCGCGCCGTGGGTTGGGATGAAGATCGTATCGCCGCGACCGCCTTCACAGACAACGGCGCAACGCTCACCAAGCGCGACGACGTGGATGTGGTGATCGAGGCGACCGGCAGCCCGACCGCCGGCATCGTGCATGCGCTCGCGGCCTTCGCCGCGCGCAAGCATGTGGTGATGGTCAATGTCGAGGCAGACGTTCTCGCCGGTGCGGCGCTTGCCAAACACGCAGGACAGGCCGGCGTCGTCTGCTCCATGGCCTATGGCGATCAGCCGGCGCTGGTCGCCGAGATGGTGGACTGGGCGCGCGCCTGCGGCTTTGGCGTCGCGGCCGCCGGCAAGGGCACCAAGTACCTGCCGGCCTACCACCACGTCACGCCGGACGATGTGTGGGGCCATTACGGACTGACGCCGCAACAGGCAAAAGATGCGGGCATGAACCCGCAGATGTTCAACTCGTTCCTCGACGGCACCAAGTCGGCCATCGAGATGGCGGCGATCGCCAATGCCTGCGACCTTGCCGTACCAGGCGACGGGCTGCTGTTTCCGCCCTGCGGCGTGGACGATCTGGCCCAGGTGCTGCGGCCGCGCGCCGAGGGCGGCGTACTGGAGCGCTCCGGCGTTGTGGAAGTGGTCTCCTCGCTGGAACGCGACGGCAGTCCCGTCGAGCGCGACCTGCGCTGGGGCGTCTATGCGGTGCTGGAGGCACCGAACGACTATTCCGCCGCCTGCTTTGGCCAGTACGGCCTCAATACCGACCGGAGCGGCCGATACGCATCCATGTACAAGCCGTTTCACCTGATCGGCATGGAGCTCGGCATCTCCGTGCTGAGCGCGGCGTTGCGCGGCGAACCGACAGGCAGCACGCGCGGCTTCAGGGGCGATGCCGTCGCCGTCGCCAAGCGCGATCTCAAGTCGGGTGAAACTCTTGATGGCGAAGGCGGCTACACGGTGTGGGGCAAGCTCGCACCGGCGGCCGACAGTGTGGCGCGGGGACTGCTGCCCATCGGGCTGGCGCACGGGGTGAGGCTGGTGCGTCCCGTCGCCATGGATACGGCACTCACCTACGATGACGTCGAACCGCTTCCCGACACACCGGCGCTCGCCCTGCGCCGCGAGCACGAAGCGCTTGCTGGAGCAGAAACCCCATGAGCGGGCTGCTGGCGCTGCTGGACGACGTGGCGGCGATCGCCAAGGTGGCGGCGGCCTCGGTTGACGATGTGGTGGGCCAGGCGGTGAAGGCCTCGTCCAAGGCGGCTGGCGCGGTGATCGACGATGCGGCGGTGACGCCGAAGTTCATCACCGGCTTTTCCGCCGAGCGCGAACTGCCGATCGTCTGGAAGATCGCCAAGGGCTCGCTGTTCAACAAGCTGGTCATCCTGCTTCCAGTTGCGCTGCTGCTGTCGGCCTTCGCGCCGTGGCTGATCGCGCCGCTGCTGATGCTCGGCGGCAGCTATCTGTGCTTCGAGGGCGCCGAAAAGGTCTGGCACGTATTGCAGCCGGGCGACCATCACGGCGAGGACCTGCTGGAGGAGAAGCGCAAGGACCCGCATCTGGAGGAGGAGAAGGTCCGCGGCGCCATCAAGACCGACTTCATCCTGTCGGCGGAGATCATGACCATCACGCTGGCCGCCCTGCCCGACGATCTCGACATCTGGATGGTGGCCTCCGCGCTCGCCGTCGCCGCGGTGCTGATCACGCTCGCGGTCTACGGCGCGGTGGCGGTCATCGTGAAGGCCGACGACGTGGGCCTGCACATGGCCACCGAGGGACCCGGTCCGGCGATCCGGCGGATCGGCGAGTGGATCGTGCGCGGCATGCCCCATGTGCTGAAGCTGATGGTCATCGTCGGCACCGCGGCGATGATCTGGGTCGGCGGCTCGATCATGGTGCACGGCGCAGCCGAACTCGGCTTCAAGGCCCCCTACCAGACGATCCACCATATCGCCGAGGCTCTCGCCCATGGCGTGCCCGCCGGCGTGCAGGGCTTCGTCGCCTGGCTTGTCACCGCGCTGATCGATGGGCTGATCGGCCTGATCTTCGGGCTCATGCTGATCCCGCTGGTGATGTACGTCATCGCGCCGGTGGCGGGCATGTTCGGGAAACGGGCGTGAACCGGTCTTTGCCGTCGCGTAAGCCAATGTGTTACATTGTAGTATAATTGCAATCGGAGTGCTGGCGGAATGCCGAAAACCAAGACGATGACCTTGCGCGTCGATGAGCGGATGAAGGAGCGTCTCGCGTCGGTTGCCGCGAGCCAGCGCCGCAGCGCATCCTTCATCGCGCACGAGGCCATCGAGGACTATCTGCGCGTGCAGGAAGCCCAGTTGGCCGGTATCAGGCAGGCCATCGAGGCGGCCGATGCCGGCGAGACAATCGCCGGTGATGAGGTTCGTGCGTGGGTTGAGTCCTGGGGTGGTCCCGGGGAGCGCTCCAAACCGAAGGCATGAAGATCGTCTGGACAGCATTGGCGCTGGATGATCTGGAACAGCTTCGCGATTACGTCGGCAAAGACGATCCCGCGGCCGCACGGGACCTGGTACTGAAAATCCTCGACATCGTGGAGACGCAGTTGCCCGAACACCCCCGGTCCGGAAAGCCGGGCCGCGTGGAGGGGACGCGGGAACTGGTTATCGCGGGAACATCCTACATCCTGCCTTATCGCATCGAGGCCGGCCGAATCGAAGTGCTGCGGGTCTATCACGCCAAGCGCATCTGGCCGTAGATGCTGTAGGACCGCCCGCCACGCCAAATCACCCCCTTCCCACCACCCCCACTCACCGCTAGCCTGCCGCCAGGCCAATAAAGAACCGATGCGTTTGTTGAGGGGGAAGTGCCGCCATGGAAGTACGAGCCGCCGTCGCCGTTGCAGCCGGCAAGCCGCTTGAGATCACCACCGTCAATCTCGAAGGCCCGAAGGAGGGCGAGGTGCTGGTGGAGATGAAGGCGACCGGCATCTGCCACACCGACGAGTTCACCTTGTCGGGCGCCGACCCGGAAGGCCTGTTCCCGGCGATCCTGGGGCACGAGGGCGCCGGCGTCGTGGTCGATACCGGGCCCGGCGTCACCAGCCTGAAGAAGGGCGACCACGTCATCCCGCTCTATACGCCGGAATGCCGCGAGTGCGACTACTGTACGTCCGGCAAGACCAACCTGTGCCAGAAGATCCGCGTCACCCAAGGGCAGGGCGTGATGCCGGATGGGTCGTCGAGATTTTCGGCCGGCGGCGAGATGATCCACCACTACATGGGCACCTCGACGTTCGCGAACTACTCGGTGGTGCCTGAGATCGCGCTGGCGAAAGTGCGCGAGGACGCCCCCTTCGACAAGATCTGCTACATCGGCTGCGGCGTGACCACCGGCATCGGCGCGGTGATCAATACGGCCAAGGTGCAGCCCGGTGACAACGTGGTGGTGTTCGGGCTCGGCGGTATCGGCCTCAACGTGATCCAGGGCGCGCGCATCGCCGGCGCGGACATGATCGTCGGCGTCGACCTCAATCCCGGCCGCAAGGAGATCGCCGAGAAATTCGGCATGACCCACTTCGTCAATCCGAAAGAGGTGGAGGGCGACCTGGTCCCCTATCTGGTCGATCTGACGAAGGGCGGGGCGGACTACTCCTTCGAGTGCATCGGCAATGTGGAGGTGATGCGCCAGGCGCTGGAGTGCTGCCACAAGGGCTGGGGCACCTCGATCATCATCGGGGTGGCGCCGGCGGGCGCGGAAATCTCCACCCGGCCGTTCCAGCTCGTCACCGGGCGCAACTGGCGCGGCACCGCCTTCGGCGGCGCCAAGGGGCGCACCGACGTGCCGGGGATCGTCGACTGGTACATGGACGGTAAGATCAACATCGACGACCTGATCACCCACACCATGCCACTCGACAGGATCAACGACGCCTTCGACCTGATGCACGCGGGCAAGAGCATCCGATCCGTGGTGATGTACTGATGCACATCCTGGCACAACGCGCGCTGCTGGCCGGCGCTCTGCTGCTGGCTGCGGGAATCGCGCTCGCCGCGCCGGCGGCGCTGGCCGACCCGACCGGCACCTATCGGGTCGTTGGAACCAATCCCGACAGCGGCGGCGAGTACCGCGGTACGGTGACGGTGACACGCACCGGCGAGACCTATTCGGTGGTCTGGCAGATCGGCAACACGCGCTTTGTCGGCACCGGCCTCGGCGCGGTGATCCGCAATGGCGGTTTCTTCATCGGGCCGGCCGAAGCGAATGACAGCGCCCTGGCGATCGGCTACGCGTCGGGCAACTCGTTCGGCATGGCGATGTACTTCGAACGCGAAGACGGCCGCTGGGAAGGCGTGTGGACCTATGGCGGCAGCGACAAGGTCGCGACCGAGGTCTGGTACCCGCGATAGCGCGCGCAAGCCGATCACTGGACGACACCACGCGATTGTTCCGTGAACACGTGATCCTGCCCTTTTGGCGACAGCCGTGTCGCAACAGGGAAACCCCCGGTCGGCTTTCGCTGGGTCGCGGCACGAAGACGCGACGTAGTGTCGCCAGGGTGCGGGACCGGCCCGCGCGCATGATCCCGGGCGAACCGAACAATCAACAAGACCCGGCGACATGCCTGCGGATCCGGCGCACCACGCGATCACGAGGGAGGACGCATCGCATATGTATTCCAACATCATGGTGCCCGTTGACCTGGCGCATGTGGAACGCCTGGCCAAGGCACTGGACACCGCCGCGGACCTGGCGCGCCACTACGGCGCCTCTGTGTGCTACGTCGGCGTCACCACCTCGGCGCCCGGCGAAGCGGCGCACAATCCAGCGGAATTCGAAGCCAGGCTGGAGGCGCTGGGAGCCGCCCAGGCCGAAAGGCACGGCGCGGCGGTCTCGACACGCACGATCGTCAGCAACGATCCAGCCATCGACCTCGACGATAAGCTGATCGGTGCGGTCCAGGAGACCGGTGCTGATCTGGTGGTGATGGCCTCGCACATGCCGGGGCTGATGGAGCACGTCTTCGCGTCGAACGCCGGCTACGTCGCCAGTCACGCGGCGGTCTCAGTCTTCGTCGTGCGCTAGGGGCGCGGCGGACACCCCTATCAGGAACAGCGATACCGGACCGCGCTTCAAGGGGCGCGTCGATCCGGCAGGAGGAATTCCATGAGCGAACAGCAGACACCCGATGGCGTGGGCATCCGCAATCCGGATGGCCCGGCCAACATCATCGAAACCGAATACGAGATCGGCCAGGACAACATCTCCACCAGCGTCGGGCCGTTCGGCCTCGACATCCACAATCCGGTGTTCATGATCTCGGGGCTGACAATCGTCGCCTTCGTGTTCCTGACACTGGCGTTTCAGGATGCCGTCGGGCCACTGTTCGGCGATCTGCGGGTCTGGCTGACCTCGACGCTGGACTGGTTCTTCCTGTCAGCGGCGAACATCTTCGTGCTGCTGTGCCTGTTCCTGGTGGTCTCGCCGCTCGGCAAGGTCCGCCTCGGCGGCAAGGACGCCAAGCCCGACTACAGCTATCCGGGCTGGTTCGCCATGCTGTTCGCCGCAGGCATGGGCATCGGGCTGATGTATTTCGGCGTCTCCGAGCCGATCTCCCACTTCAATTCATCGATCGGCGGCACGACGGTGGAGAACGGCGTGCGCACCGACTGGGCGCCGTTGGGCGCGGCCGTTGGCGACCAGGAAGCGGCACGCCAGCTCGGCATGGCGGCGACCATTTTCCACTGGGGCCTGCACCCGTGGGCGATCTACGCGATCGTCGCGCTGGCGCTGGCGCTGTTCAGCTACAACAAGGGCCTGCCGCTGACCATCCGCTCGGTGTTCTATCCGATCTTCGGGGAGCGGGTGTGGGGCTGGACCGGCCACGTCATCGACACGCTGGCCGTCTTCGCCACCCTGTTCGGGCTCGCCACCTCGCTTGGCTTCGGCGCCGAGCAGGCCAGCGCCGGCCTTGAGTATCTCTACGGCCTTCCCAACACCGACGGCTCCAAGGTCTTCCTGATCCTGGCCATCACCGCCGTGGCGCTGGTTTCGGTGATCGCGGGAATGGATGCCGGCGTCAAACGGCTGTCGGAAATCAACATGATGATGGCCATCCTGCTGCTCGGCTTCATCATCGTCGTCGGGCCGACGCTGAACATCATCACCGGCTACTTCTCCAACCTCGGCAGCTATCTGGCGGCGCTGCCGGCGCTATCCAATCCGTTCGGTCGCGAGGATGCCAATTTCAGCCAGGGCTGGACCTCGTTCTACTGGGCCTGGTGGATTTCCTGGTCGCCGTTCGTGGGCATGTTCATCGCGCGGGTCTCGCGTGGGCGCACGGTGCGCGAATTCATCATCTGCGTTCTGCTGATCCCGTCGGCCGTGTGCGTGCTGTGGATGACCGCCTTCGGCGGCACGGCGATCTACCAGATCATCAATGACGGCTTCACCGGCGTCGCCGAAGCCGACCAGAACTTCAAGCTGTTCGTGATGCTGTCGCAGTACCCGCTGGCCGGGCTGACATCCTTCGTCGGCATCGTTCTGGTGGTGGTGTTCTTCGTCACCTCGTCGGATTCCGGTTCGCTGGTCATCGATACCATCACCGCCGGGGGCAAGGTCGACGCGCCGCTGCCGCAGCGGGTGTTCTGGTGCACCTTCGAGGGGCTGGTGGCGATCGCCCTGTTGCTCGGCGGCGGGCTCACCGCACTGCAGGCGATGTCGGTGTCGACGGGCTTCCCGTTCACCATCGTGCTGCTGCTGGCCTGCTACGCCATCGTCAAGGGACTGATGGACGAGCCGCGCTGAGCCACAGCCAAGGGGAAGATGGAGAAGCGGCGGCCCAGGCCAGGATCAGGAGTGAGGCGCAGCGGAGCGGAACCTGAAAGTTCCGTCCATTCCTGATCGGCCCCCCCAGAAGGGCCACCGCTTCCCCATGCCTCCGCCCTGGCTTGTCAGGCCAGGCCGGCGGAGAGTGCCTGCACCTTCTGGGTGGACTCATCCACCAGCTTGGTCGCATCGGCGATCTCCGTAATGCCGTCATTGATGGCGCGCACGCCGTCGGCGGCAACCTGCATGCTCGACGACATCTCGTTGGTCGTCGCGGACTGCTCCTCCACCGAGGAGGAGATCGAGGCGGTAATCTCGTTGATCTTCACGATGGTGTCGGAGATCGCCTGAATGGCGGCAACGGCATCGCCCGTCGACCCCTGCACATTGGCGATCTTCTGACCGATTTCCTCGGTCGCCTTGCCGGTCTGGCTGGCGAGGTCCTTCACTTCCGAGGCGACGACGGCGAAGCCCTTGCCCGCTTCGCCCGCACGCGCCGCCTCGATGGTGGCGTTGAGCGCCAGCAGATTGGTTTGCTCGGCGATGTCGGAAATCAGCTTGACGACGTTCTCGATCTCGCCGGCGGCAGCCGACAGGCCGGAGACGATGCGCGTCGAGTTCTCCGCTTCGGAAGCCGCATGCTGCGAGATGCTGGCGGCTTCCGTCACCTGACGGCTGATCTCGCTGACCGAGGTGACCAATTCCTCCAGCCCGGCGGCAACCGTCTGCACGTTGTCGGTGCACTGGCTGGAGGCCGCCGCGACATTGGCGGCCTGCTGATTGGTGGTCGAGACGGCCTGTGAAATCTGGCCGAGATCCTCGTCGATCTCACGCTGCGCTTCACCGCGCTTCTCGCGCCGCTCCATATCCGATGTGATATCGGCTGCGAACTTGACCACCTTCACGGTCTCGCCCTGGTCGTTCTTGATCGGGTTGTAGGTGGCGCGCAGCCAGATCACCTCGCCGTTCTTCTTCAACCGCTTGTATTCGCCGGTGTCGAACTGGCCGGAGCCGAGCCGCTTCCAGAACTCGGCGTATTCAGGGCTGTTGACAAGCTCGGCCTCGCCAAACATCCGGTGATGCTTGCCGACGATCTCGTCGAGCTTGTAGCCCATGGCCGCCTCGAAATTGGCGTTCGCCCAGATGATGGTTCCGTCCGGCTCGAACTCGATCACCGCCTGCGACTTGCCGACCGCTTCGACCAGGCGCCTGGCTTCCGTCCCTTCGATGCGTTCCGCGGCGTCGCGCCACTCCACCACCGTGCCGACCCGCGCGCCACCGTCCATGATGGGCTGGGCGACAAGATCGAACGGCGTGCCGCCAATCTCGATGGTCGCCTCATGGGTATCGGTCAACGCCGCCAGCATGGCGCGCTGGCTGTCCGGATTCCTGTGAAACACATCGATGCTCTGGCCGACCAGATTGCCGACGCTGAAATGCGGAAGATCCTTGCGGATGTCCGCCTCGGCGCCGCTCAGGAACGTCTTCAACGAGCCGTTCACATAGGCGATGATGTGGTCCTTGTCGGCCACCATCACATTGGCGGAAATGCTGTCCAGCGCATTGGCGAGAAGGCCGGAGTTGACCTTGCGGCTCAGGAAGTCGAGCATCGATCTGCTACCTCAGGTTGTAATTCTTCATCATTGCTACCTTCACATGGTTAACAATTGGTTTCCGCTCCGCGGCGATCCGGACGTGACCATTTGCGCCATCGCGGCACGACCGGCCACATGCATTGCTTCGCTACCGGGAATGCGGCATGGCTTGGCGCAACGCACGGATCAAGGGAGAGCGGAACGGAGATGACGGCAGATCTGGAGACACTATCCCGCTGGCAGAGCCACGGTGGCACCCAATTCGTCTATCGGCATGCTTCGCAAGCCTGTCGATGCGACATGACCTTCTCGCTGTTCCTGCCGCCGCAAGCGGAAGATGGTCCCTGCCCGTTGCTGATCTATCTCTCGGGCCTGACCTGTACCCACGCCAATGTGACGGAGAAGGGCGAGTTCCGCGCCGCCGCCGCCCGGCACGGTCTGGCCATCCTGTGCCCGGACACCAGCCCGCGCGGCGACGGCATCCCCGATGACGAGGCTTACAATTTCGGCACCGGAGCCGGCTTCTATGTCGATGCGAGCGAGGCGCCATACGATACCAACTACCGCATGGCGTCCTACGTGTCCGACGAGTTGCCGGCGATCGTCGTCGACCATGCCGGCATCGACGCCGGCCGCCAGTCGATCTTCGGGCATTCCATGGGCGGGCACGGCGCAATCGTCACGGCGCTGCGCCATTCGGGGCGGTTCCGCTCGGTCTCGGCCTTTGCGCCGATCTGCGCACCCTCCAGCACCGAGTGGTCGCAAAAGGCATTTGCCCGCTATCTCGGCTCCGACGAGACGGCGTGGCGGGCCTGGGACAGTGTCGCGCTGATCGAGGATGGCGCGCGTGTCGGGGAGCTGCTGGTCGATCAGGGCGAGGCCGACGAGTTCCTGGAGTCCGGACTGCGGCCGTGGCTGCTCAAGGAAGCGTGCGCGCAAGCGGGCATCCCGCTCACCCTCAACATGCGCGAAGGCTACGATCACTCCTACTACTTCATCTCCAGCTTCATGTCGGAGCACGTCGCCTGGCACGCCGAGCGGCTCAAGGCATGACCGACGGCGACCCTGAATCCGCAGGCGCCGCGAAGACACTCGACCAGGTCTATGCGCATGTATGGTCGCTGCTTGAGGAAGGCACCCGCCAGCGAAGCTCGCCGTTCCACACCCCGACGCTGGCGACGGTCGCCGGGGACGGCACCGCGCAGGCGCGCACCGTCGTGCTGCGCGAAGCCGTGCGCAAGGAGCAGCGGTTGCGTTTCAATACCGACCTGCGCGCGCCCAAGCACTCTGAGATGGCGGCCGACAGCCGCATCGCGCTGCATGTCTACGACGCGGCGCGCAAGACACAGGTGCGCGTCAGCGGCGCCGTGACGCTCAGCGCGGGCGATGCGCGTGCGTCGGATGTTTGGGCCGGGATGCGGGCGATGTCGCGGGAGTGCTACCGGCAAGGCTGCGCTCCGGGCAGCGTGCTGGAGAGCCCTCAGTCGTTTCCGCGCGGCGCACTCGACGACGAGGCCGGGTTCGGCAATTTCGTGGTCGCCGATGTCACGGTCGAGACGCTCGACTGGCTCTATCTGCTGCACTCCGGCCACATCCGGGCAGGCTTCGACCTGCGCCAGTCGCCGGTCAAGGCAGAATGGCGCGCGCCCTGAAACGGCTTAGGCTGTCTCGACAGTCAGGGCCCCAAGCTGCCAACAGATGAACGTGCATTGCATCGACACGCCCCACGGGTTATCGCATGCTGCGATATGACAACGAGATGACAGCGCTTTGCGGGGGCATGGGTGGCGTTACGGGTCTTGAGACTGGTCGGAATCGGCCTGGCGATCGCCTATGCAGGCTGGAACCTGCATCACGAATACACCCTGAAGTTCTTCCATGCCGGCGCTTTGAACATTGCCACCTGGCGTGCGCTCAACGCCGACAGTGACGGGGCGGCGATTGTCGCGCTCAACAACGCCGAGCTGATGATTCCGCGCCATCCGCTGCCCTGCGGCGCACCGCCGGATGCGGTGGCGTTCCCGGCCAATTGCGACTTCTTCGGTGGCGACTTCGGCGGCAAGGCGCGCAACTGCGACTACTGGTGGCTGGGGCGCCAGTGCTTCGTCTACTACGTGCCGGCGGCCATCTATGACCAACCCGCCTTGCGCGGACGCATTCTGCGCGCCCTGTCTCATCCCTGCGAGGTGCTCTTCGATCCCCGCCTTGGCACCGAAAGCGCCGAGGAGGCGGTCGACGACTTCGCCGCCCGGGCACGGCATGCCTTTGGCTGCGAAGGGTCCTGGCTGGATCTCACGCAGGAGGTGCAGCTCTACATCATCGGCGCCGACGGCCGTCACCGCATGCGCACCATCGAGATGCTGTGATGACCAAGACGGTGACCTTCAACTACCTCAAGGGCGGCATCGTCGGCCATGCCAGCGTGACGCTGTCCGACGGCTCAAGCGCGATGACGCTGAGCAGTTCCGCCGATATCAGCGGCTTGCCGCTGGGTGTCTACTCCACCCGGCACGAGCAGTTCCGCCAATGGGCCTCGACCAAGTACATCCGCAAGTCGGTGGTGATTGACGATGCCACCTACGCGCATGTGAAGACCTACTTTGACTCGGTCCGCGAGACGCGTTCCGACTACGGCTACCTGTTCGGCACCAACTGCCTCGACTTCACCGAAGAGGTCTACAAGATGATCGGCGGCGAGGGCAGCGTCGCCAACATGTTCACGCATTCGGAACTGTCCGGGCCGCTGGCCGGGCTGGTGCTGCAATGGCGCGGCGGCGGCGCTCATGCCGCTCCATCGATGCCGCCACCCGACCTCGTCTATGCCGACCGGGTGGACGCCGATTTCGGCGTTTCCGGCGGCATCGTGCTGCTGGCGACGGTGGTCTTTGCCGTGCTGCTGGCGGTTCCGCCACGAACGCTCTGGCGTCGGGCGAGGGGCTAGGCTGTATCGACAGTCAGGTTTCGGGCGTGGCGCGAAGCTAGCGGTGATCACACCGCGTCGCGTCACGCGCCTTGCTGGGACGAAAAACTCCGGCGCTCAAATGATTCAATCAGAGCAAGACATGCTCTAAGTCAGGCCCGAGCGCCGCGAAGGCGCCGCGTGACCGCGATCAGCGCCGGCAGGAACAGCAGATCGCCGATCAGGGCGGCCGCCAGCACCAACACCATCAACTGGCCATAGAGTTGGGCCATCGGCAGCGGGCTCAGCATGGTCACGCCGCCGGCCATCAGCGCCAGCGTCGCGATGATCAGTGCCGGACCGACGCGTCGGACCGTGTCGCCCAGCGCGTCATGCCAGTTGGCACCGTCTCGCACACCCCGGTAGTGATGGTTCAGCATGTGAATGGTGCTGTCCACGGCGATGCCGAAACTGATCGTGAAGACGATGATCGAGGTGAACTGCAACTCCTTGCCGGTCAGATAGAGATAGGCGCCGGCAACGGAGATCGGCAGCAGGTTCGGCAGCACCGACAGCAGGCTGGCGCGTAGCGAGCGCAGCGAGATACCGATCAGCGCGATGATGACGATAATGGCGGTCAGCAGGCTGCGGTTGAGCGCGCCGATCATCTCATGGGCGGAGCGGGCCGATTGCAGCGCGATGCCGGTGAGCTCGAAACGTGCCTGCGGGTGCATCGCTCGCAGATCGGCGAGCTTGGACGCAAGCTGCTCCTCCAGCGCCAGCAGTTCGCTGGCCTCGATATCCGGCATCTGTCCGGTGACCAGCGCAGCGCCCTGCCGCGGCAGGACAACGCGCGCAAAGGCGTCCGCGCCCTCGCCATTGACCAGTGCCAGCAGCTCTTCCACGCCATGCCCATTGTCGCGGTAGAAGCGTGCGATGCGCTCCAGCGACCAAACGTCCCGCAGCAACGGTTCGCCTTCGAGCACCGCATGGGCGTCGCCGATCATCGACAGCGTCCGCGGCCCGACCGGATTGTCGCCTGGCTGCCAGGTCACGAACAACCGCAAGGTGCTGGATCCGGCAAGACGTTCATCCAGAATCCGCGAGGCCCGCTCCACCTCGGTCCCGTTGGGCAGGTTGGCGCCATAGCGGAATTGCGGCTGGTTCTGCGCGTACAGGGCGGCGCAAAGACCGAAGATCGCGATACCCGCCGCCGCCACCGGTACCGCGCGGGCCCTGACGAGGCGCGCGGTGGCCGCTGAGATGGTGACGCTCCATCCGGCGAGATCGGCCAAGCGATGTCCGCGCCGGACCGGTCCCGCGCCACGCAGGACGTAAACGCCGAGCGCCGGCAGCAGCGTCAGTACCACGAGGCAGGCGAGCGTCGTGCCGACAGCGGCGGTCAGGCCGAAACCGGTGATCGCCGGGCGGCCGGCGAGCAACAGCGTCGACAGGGCAATCGCCGTAGTCGCCGCGGTCATGGCGGTCGCCGGTCCCACCCGGGTGACCGCGGCGCGCAACGCACCTTTCGTATCCTCGCCACGTTCGAAGGCGCGGCTGACCGCCAGCAGCAGATGGATCGCGTTGGAGAAGGTGATCACCATGACGAGACTCGGCACCACATTGGTGATGACGGTGATCTTCTGACCGGCCCAGCCCATGCCGCCGACAAGCCAGATGCCGGCAATGGCCGGAGGAAGCACCGCCAGCAGCAGATAGCGCCAGTCGCGGAAATAGGCCCAGGACAGCAGCACCGACAGGGCGAAGGCGGTGAAGCGGAACACCAGTTGGTCGCTGGTCAGGATGGCGACGATGGTCGAGCGGATCGCCGGCAGGCCGGTCATCGCGACGCTCAGACCATGGCGCTCGACAAGCGGCTGGGCTGCGGCACGCAACTCATCACCGACACGGCGAATGGCATCGAGGTCGGCAGAGGCTTCCGACAGCGTGATCACCATGAGGGCGAGCCGCGCATCTTCCGACAATAGCTTGCCGGCAACCAAGGGATGCGCCGCGACCTCGGCGCGCAGCGCGGCGAGATCGGTGCCGGCGTCGATGGCAAAGGGGAACAGCTCAGGCGCGGTTGCCTCCGGGCCTGGCGGCGGTAGCCTGGCGGAGAACATCGACAACACACCCGAAACGCCATCGATAAGCCGGGCATCGAGCGCGAAGTCGCGTAGTGCGCCGAGGCGCTTGGCCGTGAACAGGTCCGCCCCGTCCAGAACGACATAAATATCGCGCTCGCTCGCCGCGAAGTGCTGCGTCATGTCCTCCAGCGTCGCGTAGTCCGGTGTGTCGGCGCGGAACACCTCGCGGATGTCGCTGGAAAAGCCGATGCGTGTGAAGCCCGCAATGGCCAAGGCGGTGATCACGGCCAGCACGGCCAAGACGATGCCTGGGTGACGCAGCGAGAGCAGACCGATCCGCTCGATGCCGAAACCGAACATCAGTCCCTGCCCGCACGCAATGACATCGCCGGCACCGTTGTCAGCAGGCCCTGGTGAGGTCGATGGCAAGGTCGGCGATGCCGCCCATGCTGCCGCTGATGCGCACGCTCAGCGCGCAATCATCCACCGTGGACACCATCGCGGCATTGATCTCGGGACCCATCAGGCGCAGATCGAGAACGTCGCCGTCGCGATTGCCGGTCAAGGCGCCGGCCTTGCCGCGATCGTTGCTCCAGCTTCCCACGATCCCGTCGCCCTCGACGCGCATGCTGGCGTTGACCACGACGACATAACCGGTCGCCGCGCATTTGAGCGCCTGGTTGGCACGCCCGCCGGCTTCGGGCAGCACATCGACCTTGCAGCGCACCGGTTCCTTGCGTCCGTCATCGAGGGTGACGGCGCCGGCACCGCGCCACTCGCCGAGAAAGCCGGAAAACACATCGGCCGATGCCGGGCTTGCGGCCAAGGCGCAAACGCCGAGGACGAGCACCGCCAGCCGCCGGCAGCCAGGTTGCCAGTGAGGTGTAATCAGAGCGCGCGCTCCCGCGTAAGTGCCGTTGCCCCCGGAACCAACAGCATTACCGGATTCCGCTTTGCCGACACAACCCGCCGGCCGGCATCCATCAGATGGCATCCATCAGATGGATGTGTGCATGCGATAGCCCGGCGCATAGGCGAGCCGGGCCAGGGTGATGGGCTGTGTGGCATTCCACGTGATGCGCTGCACGATGAAGATCGCCGCGCCCGGCGCGACACCTAGAACCTCGGCGTCTTCCGTGCTTGCTTCCGCCGCCGACAGGGTCAGCTCGCCGGACAGGAAGGCGGCGTTGCGGATCAGCCACTCATTGGCGCTGAGCGTCTCCAGATCCGCGTCGGCGATTTCCGGAACGGCAGCGACGTTGACCCAGCGATCCTCGTAGGCGAACGCCTGCTCGTCCGCCAGATGCAAGGCGCACAGATGCAGCATGGGCGTGGCCGCATCCAATTGCAGACGCGCCGCGACATGGGCCGGCGGCGGCACGTCCTCGCGCGACAGCAGCGCATGGCGGTAAGTGCTGCCGCGACCTTCCACGTCAATGCGTACCAGCGGAATCTCGAGCGTCGCCTTGCGTACCGGATTGATGGCGATGCGGGTGCCGGCCTTGCGGCGGCGCTCCAGCAGTCCCGCATCGGCCA
Organism: Tepidamorphaceae bacterium; assembly: GCA_028279445.1. Lineage (GTDB taxonomy): Bacteria > Pseudomonadota > Alphaproteobacteria > Rhizobiales > Tepidamorphaceae > JANQNT01. The sequence goes on from JANQNT010000028.1 coordinate 65,142, forward strand.
GTTCGCGCATCGCCTTGCTGACGGTCGCACGCGCGCAACCGAACTCCTGCGCCAATTCCTGTTCGCCGGGGATCAGGTCGCCCGGCCGCCAGATGCGCTCGGAAATGCGGCGGATGACTTCCCGCTTGATGTCCGCCCAAGAGGTGGTGGGGCTGGCGCTCACAGCGCCCCCTTCAGCCGGGTCATCGTTTCGCGGTAGCGCGACACGATGACCTCACGGGCGTGGTGGCGCCCGTCGGCAACAAGATGGCGTCCTGCCGACCACACGTCGGTGACGAGGCTGTCGTCGCCAGCAAAAATGAAGGCATCGAGCAGCGTATCGCTGGAAAGCCCGGCCAGTTCGATGGCATCGGCATCGAGCGCGTTGAGGTCGGCGTAACGGCCGACCGAAATGGCGCCGGCGTCACGGCCGGCGGCCTGCGCACCGCCGGCAACGGCCGCATCATAGAGGGCGCGGCCGGTGGAGCGGTCGGCGGCGGCGATCAGCGCGCGGCCGCGGTCGCGCAGGCGCTGGGAATACTCCAGCGTGCGCAGTTCCTCGCTCAAGGAAATGCGGATATTGGAATCCGATCCCACGCCGAAGCGTCCTTCGGCTTCGAAATAGCGAACGCCGTCGAAGATGCCGTCGCCCAGGTTGGCCTCGGTGATCGGACACAGGCCGGCCACCGCGACGCTGGCGGCCACGGCACGCGTTTCCTCGCTGGTCATATGCGTGGCGTGGATCAGGCACCAGCGCGCATCGACGTCGTGGTTGAGGATCAGCCAGTCGACGGGACGCATCTTGTAGGCATTCACCACCTCCTCGACCTCGGAGACCTGCTCGGCGATATGGATGTGGATCGGCCGCCCCTGCAGCAGGGACGTGGCCGCCTTGAGCCCAGCCGGGCTGACCGCACGCAGGGAGTGAGGCGCGACCCCAAGGCCGCAATCGTCCGGTAGCGCCGCCGCATGCCGGCCGGCTGCCTCGACCAGCGCGGCGAAGCGGTCCGGGTCGTTGCCGAAGCGGACCTGACCGGCGCCAAGTGCGCGTCCATCGCAGCCGCCGCGCTCATAGGCCACCGGCAGCAGCGTCAGGCCGATGCCGGAGGTGGCGGCGGCAGCCACGACGCGCGCCGACATCTCGGCGGGATCGGCATAGGGCGTTCCGTCGGCGGCATGGTGCAGATAGTGGAACTCGGCGACGGCGCCATAGCCGGCTTCCAGCATCTGCATCTGCACGAAGCCGGTAATCGCCTCGATATCATCGGGTCCGAGCTGATCCAGAAACTGGTACATTAATGTACGCCATGTCCAGAAGCTGTCGCTCCCGCCAGGGCCACGGGCCTCGCTCAGGCCGGCGAAAGCGCGCTGGAATGCGTGGCTGTGCAGGTTGACGGGCGCCGGCAGCAGAACGCCGACACGCGTGGCGGAGCCGGGCTCGGCATTCTCGTCAACCGCCGCAATGCGGCCGTCGGCGTCGATATCAACGCGCACGCCATCTGCCCAGCCATGCGGCAGTAGCGCTGTCTTCGCCCAGATGGTCTGCATCCCGCGCCCGTCCTGTAAGCTTGCCTTGAAGGTCTACCTTGAAGGTTCACATTGACTCGTATTATGTCTAGACATAATATTGATATACATTCTCTTATTCAAGGCCGGAATCCGCAATGTCGGACGTTCTGCTGACCAACGCGACGCTCGCGACCATGGCGCCGTCGGGCACACCGTACGGGCTGGTCGAGGATGGTGGTGTCGCCATCCGTGGCGAGCGGATCGCCTGGCGCGGACGGATGACCGAGCGACCTGCGGAGCTTGAGAGCCTGCAATCCCGAGACCTCGGCGGCCGGCTGGTCACGCCGGCGCTGATCGACTGCCATACCCACATTGTCCATGGCGGGGATCGGGCGGGCGAATTCGCGATGCGGCTTGAAGGGGCGAGCTACGAGGACATCGCGCGCGCAGGCGGGGGTATTCTCTCGACCGTCGCGGCAACCCGCGCCGCCGATGAGGACAGCCTGCTTGAGCAGGCTCTGGCCCGCGTCGACACCCTCCTCGGTGAGGGCGTTGCCACCATAGAGATCAAGTCGGGCTACGGCCTCGATCCCGAGAGCGAACTCAAGATGCTGCGGGTGGCGCGGCGTATCGGCGCCGAACGTCCGGTGAGGGTGCAGACCAGCTTTCTCGGCGCGCATGCCGTGCCACCGGAATATGAAGGCCGCGCCGATGCTTACATCGACACCGTTTGCATCCCCACTCTTGAGGCGGCTCATAAAACCGGGCTGATCGATGCTGTCGACGGCTTTTGCGAGGGAATCGCCTTCACGCCGGAACAGATCGCGCGGCTGTTCGAGGCCGCGTGCGCGCTTGGCGTCCCGGTCAAGCTGCATGCCGAACAGCTCTCCAACCTGGGCGGTGCCGCGATGGCTGCCCGCTTCGGCGCAGTTTCGGCCGATCATCTCGAATACCTCGATGAGGCAGGCGTCACGGCGATGGCCGAGGCCGGCACCGTCGCGGTGATGCTGCCAGGCGCCTTCTACACCTTGCGTGAAACGCAGGCTCCTCCCATCGAAGCACTGCGCGCCCATGCTGTGCCGATGGCGGTCGCCACCGACTGCAATCCCGGCTCCTCGCCACTCACCTCGCTCCTCACCGCCATGAACATGGCCTGCACGTTGTTCCGCATGACACCGGAAGAAGCGCTTGCCGGCGCGACACGTAACGCGGCCCGGGCCCTCGGCTTGAGCGATACCGGAACCATCGAGGCTGGCAAGCGCGCCGACCTTGCGATCTGGAACGTCCGGCATCCGGCGGAATTGTCCTACCGCATCGGCTTCAACCCGCTGCACGCGCGCATCTTCGGTGGCGCGGCATGAGCGCCATCGTCCTCACACCGGGCAAAGTGAGCCTGGCCCAACTCGAAGCCATCTATCGCGGGGCTGGCCCGGTGCGCCTGGACAGGGAGGCGCAGACCGCCGTCGTGGCGGCCATGGAGATCGTGGCCAAAGCTGCCGCCAGCGACGTGCCGGTCTATGGCGTCAACACCGGCTTCGGGAAACTCGCCAGCGTCGCCATCGCGCCCGAAGACACCGCCGAACTGCAACGCAACCTGGTGCGCTCGCACTGCGCCGGGGTCGGCGAGCCGGCACGCTCCGAGATCGTCCGACTGATGATGGCGTTGAAACTCTTGTCACTGGGGCGCGGCGCCTCGGGCGTGCGCTGGCAGGTGATCGAACTGATCGAGGGCATGCTGGCCGCCGATCTGCTGCCGGTCATTCCCGAAAAGGGGTCAGTCGGGGCCAGCGGCGATCTCGCTCCGCTGGCGCACATGGCGGCGACCATGATTGGCGAGGGCGAAGCGACGCTTGCCGGCCAGCGCATGGCCGCATCCGAAGCGCTGGCGGCCTCTAACCTGCAGCCCCTGACTCTCGTCGCCAAGGAGGGGCTGGCGCTGATCAACGGCACGCAGTTCTGTACCGCGCTGGCTTTGGCCGGACTGTTCGAGGCATGGCGCAATCTGCAAGCCAGCACCGTCACCAGCGCACTCTCCACCGACGCCATCATGGGCTCCACGGCGCCGCTGCGCCCGGAACTGCACGAATTGCGCGGGCATCGCGGCCAGATCGATGTGGCGGCGGCCATGCGCGCGCTGCTGGAGCATTCCGAAATCCGCGAAAGCCATCGCGACGACGATCATCGTGTGCAGGACCCTTACTGCATCCGATGCCAGCCGCAAGTGGCCGGTGCTGCCTGCGACCTGCTGCGCCAGGCCGGCGCGACACTGGCCATCGAGGCCAATGCGGTGACCGACAACCCGCTGGTCATCACAGAGACGGCGCAAATCCTCTCCGGCGGCAACTTCCACGGCGAGCCGGTGGCGTTCGCCGCCGACCAAATCGCGCTGGCCCTTGCCGAGATCGGCGCGATCGCGCAGCGGCGCATCGCGCTGATGGTCGATCCGGCTCTGTCCTTCGACCTGCCACCGTTCCTGACCCCCGATCCGGGCCTCAACTCCGGCTACATGATCGCCGAGGTCACGGCCGCCGCGCTGATGAGCGAGAACAAGCACCTCGCCAACCCGTGCTCCACTGATTCAACGCCGACCAGCGCCAACCAGGAGGATCATGTCTCCATGGCCGCCCACGGCGCGCAGCGGCTGATGCGCATGAACGAGAACCTTGGCCATATCGTCGCGGTGGAACTGCTCTGCGCGGCGCAGGGCATCGCGTTCCGCGCGCCCCTGAAGACGAGCAAGCCGCTACAGGCGGCGATCACGCGGCTGCGGCGCGAGGTTCCCGCGCTCGGCGCAGACCGCGCGCCGGCACCGGACATGGCCATCGCATCGACGCTGGTGAGCAACGGCGACCTGATATCGGCCACAGGCCACGCACCGCTGATCGTGCTGGAGGAAACGACATGAGTGATCCGCGCCACAACGTCCGCGACGTGTTCCCGCCGACGGGAAGCGACATCACGGCGAAGTCCTGGCTCACCGAAGCGCCGATGCGCATGCTGATGAACAACCTGCACCCGGATGTGGCCGAAAATCCGCACGAGCTTGTCGTCTATGGCGGCATCGGACGCGCCGCGCGCACCTGGGAGGACTTCGACCGCATCATTGCCAGCCTGAAGCACCTCGAAGACGACCAGACGCTGCTGGTGCAGTCGGGCAAGCCGGTCGGCGTCTTTCGCACCCATGCCGACGCGCCGCGCGTGCTGATCGCCAACTCCAACCTGGTGCCGCACTGGGCGACCTGGGAGCATTTCAACGCGCTCGACCGGCAGGGACTGGCGATGTACGGCCAGATGACGGCGGGCTCGTGGATCTACATCGGCAGCCAGGGCATCGTGCAGGGCACCTACGAGACCTTCGTGGAGGCCGGCCGGCAGCACTATGGTGGCGATCTTTCGGGCCGCTGGATTCTCACCGCCGGGCTCGGTGGCATGGGTGGCGCGCAGCCGCTGGCCGCCGTCATGGCCGGCGCCTGCTGCCTGGCCGTCGAATGCGACGAGACCCGCATCGATTTCCGCCTGCGCACCCGCTATCTCGACGAGAAGGCAACCGACCTCGACGACGCGCTTGCGATGATCGAAGCGTGGACCAATGCCGGTGAAGCAAAATCCGTCGGGCTGCTCGGCAACGCCGCCGACATCGTTCCGCAACTGCTCGAACGGGGCATCCGGCCCGATCTCGTCACCGATCAGACCTCCGCCCACGATCCGGTGCACGGTTACCTGCCGCAGGGGTGGACCGTCGCCGAGTGGCGCGAGCGCCAGGAGAGTGATCCGCAAGGTGTCGAAGCGGCCGCGCGCGCCTCGATGAAGACCCATGTCGCCGCGATGGTGGGCTTTCACGAGGCCGGCGTGCCGACCGTCGACTACGGCAACAACATCCGCCAGGTGGCGCTCGAAGAGGGACTCGAAGACGCCTTTGCCTTTCCAGGCTTCGTGCCGGCTTACATCCGGCCGCTGTTCTGCCGCGGCATCGGACCGTTCCGCTGGTGCGCACTGTCCGGCGACCCGCAGGACATCCATAAGACCGACGCCAGGGTGAAGGAGCTGATCCCTGACGATCCGCACCTGCACACCTGGCTCGACATGGCCGCCGAGCGCATCGCCTTCCAGGGGTTGCCGGCGCGCATCTGCTGGGTGGGGCTGGGCCAGCGCCACCGGCTGGGTCTCGCCTTCAACGAGATGGTCGCCTCGGGCGAATTGTCGGCGCCGGTGGTGATCGGCCGCGATCACCTGGATTCAGGGTCCGTCGCTTCGCCCAACCGCGAGACCGAAGCGATGCGGGACGGCTCCGACGCAGTGTCCGACTGGCCGCTGCTGAACGCGCTGCTCAACACCGCATCGGGCGCGACCTGGGTCAGCCTGCATCACGGTGGCGGCGTGGGCATGGGGTTTTCCCAGCATGCCGGGATGGTGATTGTCTGCGACGGCAGCGACGCGGCGGCCGAGCGCATCGCGCGGGTGCTGTGGAACGATCCGGCGACCGGCGTCATGCGCCACGCGGATGCCGGCTACGACATCGCGATCGACTGCGCGCGCGAGCACGGGCTCGACCTGCCGGGTATTCTCGGCTGACCCTTCGGAGGTGGCAAACACAGGTGCGTTCGGCCCGACTAGATGTCGTTGCTGGCCTCCAGCGCCAACAGGACGTCGGCGGCAGATCCGGCCAAGAGATCGACATGCTCGCGCATGTAGCAATGCGCACCGTCCTCATCGCCGTCCTCAATTGCCTTGACGATCTTCCAGTGCTCGACGGCTGAGTGGACCATGCGTCGCGGCTGGAAGCTGATATGGCGGCGGTAGACGTTGATGCGGTTGAGGAGCTTGCGGATTTCCTGTTCCAGATACTGATTCCGCGCGCTGGCATAGATGACGTCGTGGAACAGGTTGTTGGCCGCAAAAAACCCTTCATGGTCGTTGGCGCGCGCGCGTTCCTCGCACACCGTGTTGTGCTCCCGGATCAGGGCCAGTTCGGCCTCGCCCATGCGTCGCGCGCACAATCGGCTGCAAAGACCCTCCAGTTCCGCCATGACCTGGAACATTTCCACAAGCTCGGTCGTGGTCAGCGCGCGCACGGTTGCACCGTGATTGCGCTTGATCTCGACAAGTCCGCTGGAGGCAAGATGCCGCAGCGCTTCGCGCACCGGTGTGCGCGACACCTGGAACCGTCTCGCAAGCGCTTGCTCGTCGAGACGATGGCCTGGCTTGAGAACACTCTGCAGGATGTCGTCCTCAAGCGCCCGGACAACGGTCGCGGCGGTGGAGTTGTCCTTGCCCGAAGAGTCAGCCGGGCGCTGTGTCTTCGCGCTCATAACCACGCCCCTGGCATCATGAATACCCCGCTGCCTCTGGCTATGTTCGTTCCCCCCGAGCGAACAACCACCCGCGATTCACCGTGTTCATGTTCGCCCGCCTTCAGCGGCGTGGTCAACGGTGATGACAAGGCATGTGCTCGGGCCATCGCTCTCGTTCAGCGTGTAATGGGGATCGCCGGGCTCGAACAGAACCGACTGTCCCTGCGTCAACGTGAACCGCTCAGTCCCCGTGTCGAACGTCAGTTGCCCCTGAACCACATAGAAGACCTGCGACCAGGTCTCGTGATGATGCATCTCGCCGCCGCCGCCGGGCGGTGCCTTGGAGACCTGCACCGCGAACGGGCTACCGGAAAAGGGTACAATGTCAAGCACTTCGAGCCCGCCGAAATGATTTGGCGGTGTGACGCCATTCTTGTCGCCGTCTTTCCATACCTTCATCGCCGTCATCCCTGCCTTGCTGATCGTTTCATGAGATGTAGTCCATGTACGGGCTGATGACCGAGCGCACCGACACCTGGACGATCGCCGGTTTGCCGCTTGCCAGCGCGTCGGCAATGGCGTCGCCGATCTCCTCGCGGGTGCGGCAGACATAACCCTTGCCGCCCAAGCCTTCGGCGACCTTGGCCCAGTCGCGGCGCGGCAGATCCATCTCGTAGCTCGTGCCGTAGCTGTCCTGCTGAGGCAGGGCGATCGCTCCCCAAAGCTCGTCGTCCAGGACAACGACGATAAACCGCTTGCCATAGCGCTCCGCGGTGTCCAGTTCGGCAACGTGAAAGCCCACGCCGCCATCGCCCACAAACACGATGACCGGCGCCGACGGATCGGCAAAGGCGGCACCGGCGCCGTACGGCACCTCCGCGCCAAGCGCGCCGGACTGCCCGGCACGCAGGTAGCGGCCGGGCGCGGCCATGCGCAGCCGCGCATCGGCCCAGAAATCGACATTCCCGTGCGATGAGACATAGACCGTCTCGGACGGCGCGCTGGCTGTCACCGCATCGATGGCGGCGACTGGATGCAGCGTGCCGTCTTCACCATCTTCGCCAAGCTGGGCAGCCCATTCGGCTTGCCATTGCGACAGCATCGCGTCGACCCATGCATGGTCAACCGAGGCGACCGGCGCTTCGGCAAACAGCGCGACCAGATGCGCCGGCGATGCGGCAACTGCAACATCCGCGCGGCGGTTCCGATGCAGCATCTCCGGGTCATTTGCGACCTGCACGACGCGTGTGTTCGCCCCCAAGCGGTCGCCGAATTCCAGATCGAACTCGAAATGGTGGCCGATCAGGAAGACGTGGTCGGCTTCCTGCAGCGCCGTGCGCAGGGCGGCATTGCATGGGGCGTATCCCGGCCCGAGGCTGAGCGCGTGATTCTCATCAACCACACCGCGTGCAAGCCGCAACGTCGCGAAAGGCATGTGATGACGTTCGGCAACCTCGCGCCAGCCCTCGCCACCACTCCAGAAGACATCATCGCCAAGCAGCAACAGCGGACGTCTGGTTTCGGCCAGCGCCTGCCGCAACTGATCGGCGCTGTCTGCAGAAGGTGCGGGGCGAGCCGGCTCGGGTGGCGCCGGCCTGTCGAGCGGCGATGCCGTGCCGGTGAGCGACGCCGCCATGATGTCTGCGGGTATCTCGAGGAAAACAGGGCCGGGCCGGCCGGCCCACATCTTGCGCCACGCGATGTCGAGATACTCGCCGATCCGATCGACATCGATCACCCGAGCGGCCCATTTCGTGACACCAGAGAGAACCGGCAGCACGTCATGTGACATGCCGGCGCCACGCTCAAGGCTGCCTGTCGCCGCCTGAGCGGCGACGATGATCATCGGTGTTCCGGCCATGGTCGCAACCAGCGCCGGCGTCACTGTGTTGGTTGCGCCCGGCCCCAACGTGACAACGACCGCCCCCGCCTTGCCGGTGATGCGCGACGAGGCCTCGGCCATGAAACAGGCCGCGGCCTCGTGCCGGGCATGAATCAATGGCAAATCCAATTCGGCACATGCCCGGTAAACCGGATTGATCGGCCCGCCCGACACTGAAAATACATGATCGACACCGGCCTGTTTCAGCCAACCGACCACAGCGGCGCCGCCGTCCATATTCTGCACCATTCCTGCTGTCCCACTCTCACCGCTTGAGGCTAATAGGCGCGCGACTTGCCGCCATCGAGGGCAATCGCCGTGCCGGTCGTGAACTGGGAACGCGGCGATCCCAAAAACGCCACCATCGCTCCGAAATCAGCCGGGTCGCCGAATATCTCGAGCGGCACCTCGTCCAGCCAGATGGCCTCAGCGGTTGCCCGGTCGACCCCCTCGCGCTCCATGGTTGCCGCCACAAGATCTTCCATCCGGTCCGTCCTGAACGGTCCCGGACACAGGCAATTGACCGTAATGCCGTCACTTGCCAGCTCCAGCGACAGCGATTTGGCCAGGCCGACAATGGCCAGCCGCAGAGAATCGGAAAGGACCATGTAAGGCTGGACCACCTTCACACCGACCGTCGTGATGAACACGATGCGCCCGCTATCGGAGCGTTTGAGGTGGCCGATGACCAGGTGGCAGAGATCAACGAGCGCCAGCAGGGTCTCGTCGAGCGCCTTCTGCCAGGCGGCGCGCGGCAGATCGGAAAACGCCGCCGAGGCCGGTCCGCCCGTATTGCCGACGAAAATATCTATACCGCCGAAGCGGGAAACGACCTGATCGATGGCCGGCGCAAATCCGTCCGGCTTGGCCAGGTCCAGGACCACGCCGAGCGCATCGGGCGCTCCGGCAGCACGCAATTCATCAGCCAGCGCTTCGACGCGTGCTGGGTCACGTCCGGCGACGGCAACACTGGCGCCCTCCTCAGCAAGCGCGATCGCTGACGCCTTGCCAAGACCTCGCGATGCCGCTGTGACGAGAGCGCACTTGCCGCGCAAACCAAGATTCATGAGGGGCTCCGTCTGAAATCACTATTGAATCAAGAGCTACCAGTGGGTGAACATTCTGTCAAATAATGTGGACAATTATACTTGCTTTGTATACAGAAATGATCTTTCTGGCATTCTGCCAACCCATTCCGCGCGTCCATCCCGGCGGCTCGGCCATAGGAGACAGTTCGTGAATCGCCAATCTCCAACGCTCATCCCCACTGTTTGCGGGAACACGATTATCACCGATGCGTCCGATGGCATCGGCCAGACATTCGATCCCGCGACCGGCCAGGTGGTCGCCGAGTTTGCTCGTGCCGGACAGCAGGAGGTTGATCTCGCGGTCTCGGCGGCGCGGAAGGCCTTCGACGAAGGCCCGTGGGGCCGCATGCGGCCATTTGAACGCGGCCGGGTCCTGATGCGGATCGCAGAACTGATCACGGAACGGCGCGAAGAGCTGGTGCGCCTTGAATGCGCCGACAGCGGCAAGCCGCTGCGCGATGCTCATTGGGAAGTTGACTGCTCGGCGCGCTTTTTCGAGTTCTATGCCGGCGCCACCGACAAGCTGCATGGAAACTCGATACCGCTCGGCCCCGACTGGTCGGACTGGACCGTGAAGGATGCGATTGGGGTCAGCCTGCACATCATTCCCTGGAACTATCCGTTCCAGCTCATCGCGCGCGGGGTCGCGCCAGCGCTGGCCGCGGGATGTTCGGTGATCATCAAGCCGTCGGCCGAAACGCCGGTCACCGCCTATGAATTCATGAAGATCTGCCAGGATGCCGGGCTTCCGGAAGGCCAGGTCAATCTTGTCAACGGGCGCGGTTCGGTTGCCGGCGATATGCTGGCGCGCCATCGCGGTGTCGACCAGATCACGTTCACGGGCTCGGTGGAAACCGGACAGAGCGTGTTGGCCGCAGCGGCCACGCACGCGGTGCCGTGCAGTATGGAACTGGGCGGGAAATCGGCGCAGATCCTGTTCGCCGATGCCGATCTCGACCGTGCGCTGCCGATCATTGCCTCCGGTGTCTTCACCCATTGCGGCCAGGTCTGCAATGCCGGTACGCGCCTTGTCGTCGAACGTAACATCCACAATTCGGTCGTTGACCGCCTGCAGGCGATGATCGGCGACATGTCGATGGGTGCGGGCATCGACGATCCGGATCTGGGTCCGTTGATCAATCTCGGCCACAAGAAGGATGTCGATGCCTTCTATGAGATCGCCCGCGAGGAAGGGGAGCTGATCCTGGGCGCGGAGACGCCGAAGACCGAACCACTTTCCAACGGCGCTTTCGTGCGGCCGGCGCTGGTTACGGGTGCGGGCAACGAAACGCGGATCGCCCGCGAGGAAATCTTCGGCCCCATCCTGACCGTCATCCCCTTCGACGGCGCCGAGGACGCGGCACGGATCGCGAATGACTCGCCATTCGGCCTGGTCGCGGGTGTTCACACGACCAATGTGGATGCTGCCCTCGCCATGTCGGAAAGGCTGCGCGTGGGACAGGTCTGGGTCAATTCGTTCGCTGTGGGCCTCGATGTCGAATTTCCGTTCGGCGGCTACAAACTGTCCGGCTTCGGTCGGGAAAAGGGGCTTGAGGCGCTTGCCGCCTACCAGCAGGTCAAGAACATCTGCGTGCATCACCCGCTTCCCCGCTGATGCGGGGAAGCGGGTGATGCCGACCTTCTCTCGCTATCCGGCCTGAAACCGCATCGGCCGGGGCGGTTGGCGAGCCGGGTCATGCCCGGGCAAACAGCTTTCTGAACCAGTCCCTGACGACTGCCGCAATCAGGCTCAGCGCATTGAGCTCATTTGCGCCTTGCGGGCGCTCGGCCGCCGTCGGCGCCTGCGCTGCATCGGTGTGCGATGCGTTCGCGCCGGAAGCAGCCGGGTCGCGTGCAGCTAGTTCGGCCTCAAGATTGGCCGCAAAATCCTTCGTCAGCCTGGCAGCAACCGCCTCGACCACGCCGCCGCGCGAAAACTGGGCCAGTGCGCCCGAGAGCGTATAGGTCACAGACACAACGACCCGCGTGGCTGCGCCATTATCGGCCTCCTCGAGAACGTATCGGACCGTTCCCTTGGCCCGGGAGCCCTGGTTCTTGTCGAGACCAAGGCCCTTGATCGTGCCGGCGAAATCATCCTCGTTGCGTTCGATATCTGCCTCGCCGTGGAAATTGGCCTTGATCGGTCCGAGCTTGACGGTCATCCGGCCCTTGACATGATCTTCCCTGGGCGGATCGGTCAGCGCGGCGCCAGGCAGACATCCGGCAACCGTTTCCAGGTCCTTGAATGTGGCCCAGACCGTCTTGCGCGGCCGTGCCACAACGAATTCCTGCTTGATTTCAGCCACGTGTCCCTTCCTTGCGTTCGACCGGTCGCCAGATCATCCTGTGTTTGGGTTGCCTCAACCCAGACACAGAAAAGATGATCGATTCTATAGAGTTAGAGCATGACCTGCGCCCTCAACCCATCATGCTGGGCAGGGCGAGTACGATCTGCGGAAACATGATCATCAGGGCCATCAGGAACAGATTGATCAGAATGAAGGGAATGGCTGCCTGGTAGATATCTCCGATCGAGACATCGGGCGGGGCTATGCCCTTCATGACAAACAGCGACAGCCCGAATGGCGGCGTGATGGTCGCCATCTCCAGATTGAGCATCATGATGGTTCCGAACCAGATCGGATCCCATCCCAGGGCCTCGATGATCGGCAGGAAAATCGGAATCGTCACCAGCACGATCGATGTCTGCTCGAGAAACATGCCGAGCACCATCACGACCAGTTGCATCAATATCAGCAGGACAATGGGATGGACCGGCAGTTCGGTCGCAAAGCTGGTGATGGCCGATGTCACGCCGGTGAAGCTCAGGAGCTGGCTGAAGCCGGCCGACCCGGTCAGGATGATCATGATCATGACCGACAGTGCGGTGGCCGAGGCGACCGCCTTACGGGCAATCTCCAGGTTGAGATAGCCATAGAGTCCGGCCAGCACGCATGTGACGAACGTGCCGATCGCCGCCGCCTCGGTGGGCGTTGCCACGCCGAAGAAGATCGCCAGTATGACGAAAACGATGATCAGGACCGGCGGAACGAGGTGGACGAAGGTATCGCGCAGGCGCGTGCGCATCGGCACCGGCTCGATTTCATAGGCTGGCGCCAGCTCGGGGTTCAGCGCACAGCGTATGATCACATAGGTCGCATAAAGCACCGCCAGCGTCAGGCCGGGAACGATGATCGCGACAAGCATCTTGGCGACGGAAAACCCGCCAAGGCTCGCCAGCACGATCGCCAGCGTGCTCGGCGGAATGAGGATGGCGAGACTGCCGCTGGCCAGGATCGGGCCAATCGACATCGATTTGGCATAGGCCCTTTCGCGCATTTCCGGCAACAGCGCCGAACCCAGGATGGCCACGCTGCCCATCGCAACGCCGGTCAGCGCGCCGAGCACAGCACCCGTCATGATGGCAAGAACGGCAAGGCGCCCGGCGAGGAAACCGATCCAGTGGTCGAGAACGTCGATCATCTTCCGGGCAATACCCGAATAAAACATGACCGCGCCCATCAGAATGAACATGGGAATCGGGACCAACACGAAGGTCGAGATCGAGCTCTCCATGCTCATGACCAACTGGCTGAACCCGGTGGTGCCGCCCCACAGAAAGAAGACGCCAACCATGTTGACCAAAAGGAAGGAGAAGGCGACCGGCAGGCCGATCAGCAGCAGGAAACTCAGTCCCGCGAAGAAGGCCAGGAGAAAATGCCACCATTCCATATCCATGTTTCGTCAGGCCCCCAGGGCAGGTTCATTGTTATCGTTGGCGTCGGCGCCGCGGGCCGCCGCCAGGGCGCGGCGCAGGAATTCGATACCCAGGACGAAGGCACCGACCGGAATCGGGATCAGGCCGATGGCCCGCGGAATCTCGATCGCCTGAACGACCATGATGCCCCGCTCGATCGATGTCTGGACTGTCAGGGCGCCGAAATAGGCGACGGTAAAACACACCGCAGCGCCGATCAGCGAGTTGATCAGGACGAGCTTGCGTCGGAACGCTGGCCTGGCGGTGATCAGGACCAGATCCACGGTCACATGGCCGTCCTGGCGCAGCACCCAAACCGCGCCAAGAAATGTCATGTAGACCATCGCGGTGCCGCTGAGCTGGTCGATGCCGATGATGCCGACGCCCAGGCCGGCCCGCATCCCGACCTTGACCACCGTCGCTACCATGACCGCGATCAGAAGCAGGCCGGCTATGACCGCGAAGAGATTGACGATGCGCGTGAACAGTTCTTCCAACAGCCGCATGGGCCCTTCTCCGCGGCGGCGCCGTGTTTCGGGTTGGGTCGTGTCGGGCGGCAAGAGGCCGCATCATCCATGACGAAGATGCGGCCCCGAGCGGTTCTTATGCGACTTCAGACTCACTCGCGCCTGAGAAGACGCGCGACTTCCGCAGCCTGATCTTCCGTCAGCACTTCGGTGTAGTAGGCCCAAAGCGCATCGTCGGCAACGGTCGACCAGCGGGCGGATTCCTCTTCGCCGAGAGACAGGATCTGCATGCCGGCGGCTTTCATCTTCTCGAGCTGTTCCTGCTCATTCTTGTGGAACCAGTCCTTGGCGAACGCCTGCGCCTCCACGACCGCCTCGAGGAGGATGTTCTGTATCTCCGGCGACAACTTCTCCCAGACGCCGAGATTCATGGCCAGTCCGGCACCGCTGCGATACATCGGCTGACCGACCAGAAACTTGGTGACTTCTTCCCAGCCGTTGTTGGTGTAACCGTCTGCGACCGGCCAGGTGAATCCGTCCACCGTACCGCGATCGATGGCCAGGAAGATATCGCTCGGCGGCAGGGTGATCGGCTCAGCGCCGGCCGCCTCGACGAAGTGGCGAAGAAGCGGCGCGACCCGTACCTTCTTGCCCGACAGATCGTCGATCTTGCCGACCTCGAACTGGGTGCTGAGCATATGCGTCCCGACCCCAACCTCGCCGGCCGCATGGGCAAGATAGCGAACGCCCTTCTCAGCGAACATCTTCACAAGGAATTCATAGATCTCCGACCCCGGCCCGCCATCAGGAACAGGCAGGCTGGACAGCTCGGTGAAATCGCCGCCGGGGACAACACCGGCCCAGTAGTTCGGCGCGCCATACCAGACATCGAAGACGCCATTCACAAGCGCCTCGGGCTGATCAAAGATCGGCACGACATTGGAGTGGCCCACATACTCGATCTGGACCTTGCCCTCGCCGATCCGATTGACGACTTCCATGAACTTATTGCCGATTTCGGCGGTTGGAGACGGTCCGATCGGGAACGACCCGACCATCCTGAGGTTCACCTGCTCCTGCGCATTGCCGATGGTGACGGCGCCCAGCAAGGCCGCGCCGCCGATCAGTGCGGCAAACGTCCTTGTTGCTAATCTGATCATCTTGTTCTCCCTCTTTATAATAATCATCTCGCAAAGCCCGCAGTGGAGGCCGCCCTGTCTTGCCACTCCGCTGCTCCAAACCAATGCCGGCCGCTCGACACGACACAATCATGTAATACGGTATCTATTTTTTTGTCTACAATCTTTTTATGATTGCATACAAATTAGGCGATCGCTACGGTCATCATCAGATTGCGGACATGGCCAGCAAGAGATGCTTCCAAGCCTGCCGGCGATTGCCTTTGACGGGAGATATGATCGCCATTGAGATGTGTTGATGAAACCGACGGCATTTGAGTATCACCGGCCCGACACCCTTGAGCGGGCGCTGTCGCTGCTGGCGCAATTCGGCGATGATGGCCGGCCGATTGCCGGTGGGCAGAGCCTGGTGCCGATGATGAATCTGCGGCTTGCCCGCCCGCTCCATCTGGTCGACATCAACGGCTTGGCGCTTTGCGACATCGACCAACAGGACAATGTGGTGCGGATCGGCGCCCTCGTGCGCCACGAAACCCATCTCCGCGACCCCCTCATCGCCAGGCATTTTCCCGCCCTTGTCGAAGGTGTGCGCGCCATCGGCCATCCGACAATCCGTCGCAACGGAACGCTCGGCGGAAGCCTGGCTCATTGCGACCCGACCGCCGAATTGCCGCTCCTGTGCATGCTTCACGATGGCGCGATCGTCGTTGCATCGAGCAATGGAGAACGCCGGATTGCCGCCACCGACTTCTTCGAGGGCGCTTACATGACAGCGCTCGAAGCAGGAGAGATGATCGTCGCGGCCGAACTGCCCGTGCCGGGCGGAGCCCATGCGGGCGCGTTCGAGGAGATGGCGGAACGCAAGGGTGACTTTGCAATCGCGGCCGCGGGAGTCGTGCTCGGACACGAAAACGGCCGGATCACCGGGGCGAAAGTAGCCTGTTCCGGCGCCGCGCAGGCCCCGATGCGTGCCAGGCCGGTGGAGCAGGCCCTGAACGGGGCCGATCTTGCAAGCCCTGGGGCGGCGGCAGTGATTGCCGGCTTCCTGGAAACCATGGACCCGCCCGGTGACCATGCTGCCAGCGCGCCCTATCGGCGCGCCCTGATCGGCGAACTCATCGATCGTGCCATGACAAAAGCCTGCCGGCGCGCACTGGAAGCGTCATGATAACGATCACGCTTGAGGTCAATGACGTCAGCCGCCGTGTGCAGGTCGAACCCAGGCGCCTCCTGGCCGATGTTCTGCGGGAGCAGTTCGGTCTGTCGGGCGTTCATATCGGCTGCGCGCAGGGTGCATGCGGCTGCTGCACCGTCCATGTTGAGGGAACGCCGCGCCTGTCCTGCCTGACCTTTGCCGTCCAGTGCGACGGAAAGGCCATCAAGACCATCGAAAGCGTCGGCGGGAGCAAGGCCGAGCACATGCTGCAGACAGCTTTCCGCACCGAACACGGCCTGCAATGCGGCTATTGCACGCCAGGATTCATCATGACGCTGATGCCGTTCGTCGAGCAGATGACCGGGGAACGCAGAATGCCGGACGAGGCCGAGATCCGCGAAGCGATGAGCGGAAACATCTGCCGATGTACCGGCTATCACGGCATCGTGGCGGCCGTGCGCAAGGCAATCGCAGACAGCCTGGAGGACACCGAACGGCCATGACCGGGCACGCGGAACGGCCAAAGCACATCGGCGCACGCATCCAGCGCCTGGAGGACACGCGGCTGTTGTCGGGATCGGCACGCTATATCGACGACGTCGTGTTGCCGGACTGCCTGCATCTGCGCTTCGTGCGATCGGAACTGGCCCATGCGCGGATCATCGAGATCGACACTGCGGCGCTCGACGATATCGGCTTCCCCGTCCAGGTTTTTTCCGCCGCCGACATCGGTGAATTGTCGATCAAGGCGCATCAGGACTTCCCGGAGATGCAACGCTCCGAGCAGCCGCTTCTGGCGCGTGACAAGGTGCGCTTCGTCGGCGAGGCCGTCGCGGCTGTTCTGGCCGAAGATGCCTATCTGGCCGAAGATGCCGCCGAAGCGGTTTTCGTCGACTACGAGCCGCTTGATCCCGTCGTCTCCATGAGCCAGGCGCGCGATCCGGCCGCACCAACCCTCTTCGAGGGATGGCGCGACAATGTCTTTGTCGAGCGGCAGATGAAAGGTGGCGATATCGACGAGGCCCGTGCCCAGGCGGCCCATGTGATCCGGCGCACCTACACCACCCAGCGCCAGGCCGGTGTGCCCATGGAGGGGCGCGGCGTTGCCGCCCAGTTCGACCCGGCCAGCGGCGTCCTGACCGTGTGGTCGTCCACCCAGATACCGCATCTTGTGCGAACCTACATCGCCGAGGAACTGGAACTGCCCGAATCACGGCTGCGCGTCGTCGCGCCTGATGTCGGCGGCGGCTTCGGCGTCAAGGGCCAGGTGTTCGCAGAAGAGGTCCTCGTCCCGTGGCTTGCCATGACCACCGGCCGGCCAGTCAAATGGATCGAGGACCGCCGCGAACACCTGACGTCGAGCATCCACGCCCGCGACCACAGCCATACACTCGAGGCTTATGTCTCCGCCGACGGGCGCCTTCTGGGCATCAAGGCGGATATCACAGTTGATGTCGGGGCCTATTCGACCTTCCCCTTCACCGCCGCCGGCGATCCCGGCATGGCCGCCAAGGTCCTGCCCGGCCCTTACGATTTCCAGCACTACCAGGCCACGTTCCGGGCACTGGCGACAAACAAGTGCCCGATCGGCACCTATCGCGGCGTCGGCCGGCCTTCCGCGGTATTCTCTCAGGAACGTCTGATGGACGAGATTGCCTGTGAGCTCAATCTTGATCCTGTCGAGTTCCGACTCAAGAACATCGTCCGCGCGTTTCCCTACAAGAACGCGCTCGGCTTCACCTATGATCCGGGCACATACGCACAAACCCTCGAAAAAGCGCGTGATCTTGTGGCGGCCGACCGGGCCGACGCCGCAGCGTCGAAAGGCGACCCGGACAAGCGCATCGGCGTCGGACTGGCCTGCTTCGTGGAGCAGACCGCCCATGGCACGCCGGACTTCACGCGGCGGCGCGTACCCATCGAGACAGGTTACATCGCCGCGCGGATCGAAATGACGCCGGACGGCAAGGCGCTGGTCGACATCGGCCTGCAGAACCACGGCCAGGGCCACGAGACGACCATGGCGCAAGTGGCCGCCGACGCTCTGGGGATCGACCCGGCGGACGTCCATGTACGCCACGGCGATACATTGACGACACCCTATTCCGTCGGCACATGGGGCAGCCGCGGCGGCCCGCTGGGCGGTGGCGCCGTCCATGAAGCGGCACAGCCCATCGCCGAAAAGCTCAAGGCGATCGCCGGACACCTCCTCCAGACCGACCCACAGTCGATCGTGCTCGGGGATGGGCGGGCCTATCCGCATGATGATCCCGACCGGTACATTGCGATCGCCTGTCTGGCCCGCGCCGCGCTGCGCAACGTCGATCAGCTCCCGCCGGGCATGGCGCCGGGCCTTGAAAGCAGCCACGCGCTCGATGGCCCGCGTGACGGCACATACTCCAACGCGGTCCATGTCGCCGTGGTGGAGATCGACCTCAAGAGCGCCAAGATGGTGCTGAAGCGGTTCGTCGTCGTTGAGGATTGCGGCACGATCCTGAACCCGTTGATCGTCGACGGCCAGATCCACGGTGGCGTCGTCCAGGGCATCGGTTCGGCGATCCTCGAGCACTTCATCTATGATGACGAAGGCCAACCCCTGACGGTTACCTTCGCCGACTATCTGATGCCGCTGGCGCCGGAGATTCCGGCAATCGAAGTTCATCATTTCGAGACGCCCACACCACTGACGCCGCTCGGTGCCAAGGGGCTGGGGGAAGGGGGCGCGATCGGCCCGGCTGCCGCAATCGGCAATGCCGTCGCCAATGCTCTTGATCTTGATGTGACCGGTACGCCTCTCAACGCCAATGCGCTGTGGCACCTGATCGGCAAATGCCGCGACAAGAGCAGCGAATAGGCTGCATCGACATTCAAGTCCCCGGCGCGGTGAGCTTTGAAAGAGAAAGTCCGAACGCATGCCACGACCCGCGACTGCAGGCCCGGCCGAGAGGCCGCCCTCGCGGCGTCATCGAACGTGAGTGAGATCGGCGTGAGCGGAATGATGGCGCGCCGGGGAGGATTCGAACCCCCGACCCCCAGATTCGTAGTCTGGTGCTCTATCCAGCTGAGCTACCGGCGCGCGGACCGCGATGTCTAGCCCCCGTGGCGCCG
>JANQNT010000029.1 GCA_028279445.1 Tepidamorphaceae bacterium
GGGGCCGTAGCTCAGTTGGGAGAGCGCGTCGTTCGCAATGACGAGGTCAGGGGTTCGATTCCCCTCGGCTCCACCATTATCCCGCTCACGCCAGTTCGCTTACACTCACAGCTCCGCGAGGGCGCGCTCTTCGCGCGGGCGCACGGTTGTGCGCCTGGTTCCGGTTCGAGGCTTCTCCTCTCACCTCCACCATCTCACTTCGTTCGATGGTTTCGCCTTCGGATTCTCTGCCTGGTCGCGCATCGAACACGTTCGATGCCGCTCCGGGTGGCTCCAGCATTATTCCGCTCACGCCGAACTCACTCCCGTTCGCCGGCTCCGCGGCGGCGGCCTGACCGGCCGGGCACGCAGTCGCGTGCCGGGTGCTAAACGCTAAGTCGATGCAAGGGACAAACCCAGGCGCACGACCGTGCGCCCGCGCGAAAGCGCGCCCCCGCGGAGGCGTTGCGCGCCAGCGCAACTTGCCGTGAGCGAAACAAGCGAGCGCAGTAAGACCAGCTCAGCTCACGCCCATTCCTTGTGGATCGTCCAAATCTCCCCGTCGGGGCTGTCCACATGCATGGCGACGGCGAGTGTCTCCTCGTCGGCGTGATCGTTGAACAGCGCCTGCTCGTCCTCGGTGGCACTGCGCATCTTCAGCACCGCGCCTTCCAGATAGTCCGCCGGCAGGGCGTCGATGACACGGGCCTCGGTGATTTCGCCGGAATGCTTGAAGATGACGAAAGGATCGCCATCGCGTTCGATGGTGCGGAATTCCGGTGTCGGTTCGAGCTTGCTCATGCGCCCCTCCCTGTCGGCGGTTCTGCCAGGACGTGACCGGTTAGGTTGCCACCGCCGTATGACTGCTGCATGGCAGTACGAAAAACACCGCCGCTTTGTAAAATTTCCGAATCATTGGCTTGGCAGCATGCCCCCTTTGGAAGGTGGAGGTGTGCAGTGAGCAAGACCGACGACGAAGCCCCGCAGGTGAAAATCCGCATGCGCGGCGGCAACGTGCACTATGGCGACAACCATGCGCTGATCGATGTCGATGCTGATATCCACGCGCATCGCGTGACCGCGTTGATGGGACCGTCGGGCTGCGGCAAATCGACCTTCCTGAACAGCCTCAACCGGATGATCGAGGTGATCCCCCAGGCGCGCTTCACCGGCACGCTGGAGATGGACGGACGCGACATCCTGGACGGCGACCTCGACGTGGTGGACATCCGCCGACGCTTCGGCGTGGTCGCACAGAAGCCGAACCCCTTCCCCGTCTCGATCTGGGATAACCTCGCCTACGCGCCGCGCATCCACGGCCTGGTGCACAACCGCAGGCACGAAAGCGATATCGTCGAATCGAGCCTGCGGCGCGCCGGCCTGTGGGACGAGGTCAAGGACCGCCTGCGCGAGGATGCCTTCGGCCTCTCCGGCGGCCAGCAACAGCGGCTGTGCATTGCCCGCGCCATCGCCACCGATCCGGATGTGGTCCTCATGGACGAGCCATGCTCGGCCATCGATCCGATCGCCACGCAGCACGTGGAAGACCTGATCGCCGAACTGCGCCACGACTTCACGGTGATCATCATCACCCACAACCTGACCCAGGCGCATCGCATCGCCGACCACACCGCTTTCTTCCATCTGGGCCGACTGGTGGAGTTCGCCGCGACGCAGGAGATTTTCGACAATCCGCGCGACGACCTGACCCGCGACTTCGTCGCCGGCATGTATGGCTGAGTTATCGGGGAACGGGCGGGTCGGGGAAGGAGAACCGGTAATCCAGGGGTACGCGGTGCCGGTTCTCCCCCGACAAGACGAGCTGGCTACGCACAACCTGATGCCAGCCTGCACACAACAGGTGCAAGCGGGCAGCCAGATCGGTTAACGCCAGATATGGTGCTTCCCAGCCTATCAAATAACTAGATGCAGGATTTTCTGCGCAGCCAGACGCATTTCGATTTGCAAATTGCAAATCCGGTTTCGCAATTTGACACAGTCGTTCAGGTCACGACCCCGGCAGTCGGCCTATTCGGCGGCGGCCTTCCTCTCGCGGGCATCGCGCGCAAGCCAGGCGTCGAGAAACGCCTCCAGCCAGGCGTCGATGGCACCGTCATGGAGGAAACGGCCGGAGATGTGCTCTGAGCGTGGCTGGGCGCCGGGCGCATCCATGCGTTCCTCCGCCAGCACCGTCCAGCGATGCATCATCGCCTTGGTCACCTCTGGATGGAACTGGATGCCGAAGGCCGAAGCGCCCACGCCGATGGCCTGAACCGGAAAGTCGCCATCGCTTTCCGCCAGCAGCGTTGCGCCGGCCGGCACCTCGAAGCCCTCACGGTGCCACTGGTAAACGTGATCCGGCCAGTCCGGCGTGACCGCGATGCCCGCGGCGGTCGGGCGGATCGGATAATAACCGACTTCGGCGCGCCCTTCAGGGTGCGGCGTCACCTTGCCGCCGAGCTGGCGCACCATCAATTGCGCCCCCAGACACACGCCGAGCGTCGGCGCGCCCTGATCCAGCGCCCGGCCGATCAGGTCGATCTCGTCGTGCAGGTAGGGCTCGTCGTCATTGGCGCTCTGCGGTCCGCCGAAGATGACGAGACCAGCATGATCGTCGAGCCGCTCCGGCAGGGGATGGCCGATGACGGGCCGGCGGATATCGAGCGCGTAGCCGCGCGCGGCCAGCTTCATGCCGATGCGTCCGGGCGTCGAGGTACGCTGGTGCACGACGACCAGGATTTTGCCTATCTGGCGTTCACATGGCACTGAGGCCACCATCGAGTTTGATCTCCGAACCGGTCATGAAGCGGGACTCGTCGCTCGCCAGATAGAGCGCCGCATGGGCCACGTCATCGGTGGTGCACAAACGCTTGAGCGGAGTCTGCTGGGCCAGGCGTTCCTTCTGGTCGACATCGAGCGCCTTGCGCGCGCCGCCACGTGCGAAGACATCCTCCAGCAGTCCGGTATCGATGAAGAAGGGATGGATCGAGTTGCAGCGGATGTCATCGCCCTTGTGGGCGGCATGCAGCGCCGTCGACTTGGTGAGCATCCACACACCCGCCTTGGCGGCATTGTAGGCGGCGATGTTGTGGCCGGCGACCAGACCGGCGATCGACGACAGATTGATGATCGAGGCCGGCTGGCTCTCGCGCAGTAGCGGAAAGGCGAGCTTGGTGCCGAGGAAGACGGACTCCAGATTGATCGCCATGCCCTTGCGCCAGGTGTCGAGATCGGTCGCCTCGACGGAGCCGGAAATCCACACGCCCGCGTTGTTCACAAGCACGCTCAGGCCGCCGAGCGAATTCCTGGTGGCTTCCAGAGCCGCGGCCCACGAGTCCTCGCTGGTGACATCGTGCCGGCAGGCATCGACGGTTCCCTGCGCCGCATGGGCCTCAGCGGCGGCGGGCGCCGCATCCGCGTCGATATCGGAGATCATCACCGCCGCGCCCTCGCGCAGGAAGGCGGTGGCGATGGCCTGACCGATGCCGCCGGCACCTCCGGTGATCAGTGCCGTCTTTCCGGCGAGCCGTCCGGCCTTGTTCATGTCGGGGAATCCATCACGCAAGACACATGTGACTGACTATCCCGTCGCGCATCGAAGGGCAACGGCGCCACTTCATTCCTCGCCTTGCTGGCGTTCCACCTGCTTGCGCAACCGGATACGCTCGCGCGCCGGCACATGCAGCAATTCCGCGATCCGCCACAAGGCGTTGTCCTCGAATTCGTGCACCGTTCCGTCAGCGAACACCATCTCCCACAGCATCTCCACGATGCGCGCGCGCCCGTCGGCATCGAGCTTGCGGTTCAGCACGCTGGTGAAGGCATAGAGATCGACCGCTTCCAGGCTGCGCGCCCGCGCCGCCGCGACAAGCTCTTCGGTCTCCTGTTCATGCAGCGAGAAACGCTGCGCCAGGACAACCTTCATGCGGTCCTTCTCGGTCTCCTCGACGATGCCGTCGACGGCGATGACATGAAAGGCCAGCGCGGCCGCCGCGAGCTGCTCATCGTCGGCGGCATAGGCCTCTTCCTCATGCTCCGCGCCGGAGAGATCCTCGATGAAGCGGGATATGGACTTGAACAATGACATTCGCAGACTGTCGCCCTGGCGGGGCAAAATGGCAATGCCTGGTCCAATCCTGTGCGGATGCGGCCACCAGAGTGTGTCTCCCGAGCCGCAAACCGCAGATGGCGCTCACTCGAACTCCATCTGCTCGTAGACACGGCCCGCGTTCCTCGTCGCCAGTTCCTCGTAGGTGTCGAGATGCGCGTAAGGCGTCTGGTCGACATAGTAGGCCGAGGCCAGGTCGCCGCCGCTGTCGATATGCTCGCGGATCTTGCCACGCAGATAGACCAGGTAGTCATGCGTGTAGCGGCGCACCTGGGCGACGTTGGTCGGGTGACCGTGGCCGGGGATGACATAGGTCGCGCCCAGCGCCTCGAAGCCGTTCACCCAGCTATCGATCCAGGCGGCGGTATCGGTCTCCTCGAAGATCGGCGGCATGCGCTCGTGAAACGCCATGTCGCCAGCGATGACGAGCTTTTGCTCCGGCAGCCAGACGGAGATATCTCCGGGGCTGTGCGCCGGACCGAGGTTCAGAACCTCGATGCGGAAACGGCCCATCTCGATGATTTTCCTGTCGGCGAAGGTCTCGGTCGGCCCCTGGAGAACCGTCCCTTCCGCCTTGTCCTTGTTGTATCCCTGCATGCGCGTGAGGATCTGGGCGCCGTATTCCTCGAACTCGGCGGCTGCGTCTTCATGCGCCAGGATCGCCACCCCCTGCTCGGCCCAGTAGCTGTTGCCGAGCATCGCATGGCCCTGGCCGTTCTCGTTGATCACAAGAACCACCGACTCGTCGGTAATCTGCCTGATCTCCTCATGCAGTGCCTTGGCCAGCAGATAGGCCGCGCCGCCGTTGACCACCACCACCCCCTCGCCGGTGACGATGAACGACAGATTGTTGTTGTGGCCGGAATTCTCGTAGGTCGGCGGCGCCGTCGCGCCGATCGCCGACCACACATGGGGGATCACCTCGACCGGCTTCTGGTACAGAACCGATTGAGGATACTGGTCGGGAATGGCCTGACTTGCAGTTGCCTCAATGCCCGTCAGACCGGCCAGGATCGACAGGCCCGCGCCGAGCGCAATCGCCGCACGTGTCCAAACCATGATCGTGCCTCCCGAATTGTTATTCACATTTTAGAATATGATGCCGGGTGTTGGCGCCCAAGGCAAGAGGCGCAGCGAACGCGACGATTGGCGCACCAAGCTGGATCGCGCGTCTGCAAACCCGCTCGGTGGAGAGTTCGATCTCGTTTGAAATGGCGAAGAAGTGGTGCCGCTAGGGTGACTCGAACACCCGACCCACGCATTACGAATTGTATTTCACAATGATTTCAGAGAGTTAGATGTCCTACTACCGCGTTGGACCCTACTGGACAAGCCATTGAGCCGACTTGCGAATTTCGAGATGTCGAGTCTGACAGTGTTGCACCCTACCTGACAGGCTCTTCTCTCTCTGCCCTACTAGAACCCTACTAATCCCAATGCGCCCTACTAATCGGGCGAATTGACCCGCCCATGCGGTGACCAGCTTGGCCACCGAAGGCGACGGCCACATCCGCTGGAAAGCATGTTTCAAGAGGCTTTGGTTTTCGGGGTATCGGTGCCGGTCGGTTGGAGAATGATCGTATGTGACGCGATCACTGCTTCTGCACCTCCGTAGTAGGTCTTCATTTTACCGTCTTCGAAGAAATGCTGTTGCAAGCCTTCAAAGCACTCTACCGGCAGCGGTTGTTTCGCATTCGGATTGTGAAAAACCTGGAGTTCATCCGCCCAACCTTCCAAATAGCCTTCGGCTCCTACCTCCTCGCAAAATCGCGTACCCTCGGTTGCATTCGGATCTGGGTCGAATCGAACTCCGGCGCGCAGGTATTTGTGCCCAGGTGGCGCGTAGCCAGCGAGCACTCCGATCCGATCGAACTTTGCGATAGTCCCCGCGTTAGAAAACAGCACCGCCGAGACATTCTCCGATCCGGGCAATCCAAAGAAGCCGGATTCGATTGTCTTCGGGCCATAGCTATGACTTGCGTTTGGCTGCTCCTCGATCACAAGCCGGCCATCAACCATTTCCCACTTCGTCGTGAACCCATACAGATACGGCCAGATGGCCGATTGTGTGTACGTCATCGAGCCGAGTTCTGCGTCATTTGCTGGCTTGTGGAAGTCAGCCACCGCGATGACGAAAGGCAACCCGACCGCGTCATCCTCCTCCCAATAGGCGCGTCCGGCGGCAGACCGTCGGTTCAGCTTGCCGGTGAGCGAACCGCCATATTTGATCGGCATATAGTCAGCCAAGAAGGCTTCCAACTCCTCGGGAGTCTTCGGATTGGGGTGTTGAGCCAACGCGCCTGTTGTCGAGGGTGCTACCGTGGTCGCTTCCACAGTGAAGGCGCCCCAAGGCGCACTGCAGATGAAGTCGGGGGCTTCAGCATGAACGACGTCATAGCCACCCTCTCGGAACGCAGCCCAAAGATAGAGTTCCCACAGACGCTGATCGAATTGGTGCCTTTGGAACTCCCTCACGAAATGTGGATCGGTGGCGGTGAGCCATGGGCCAATTTCGCGCAGTACTGCTCGGGCAGGCGCTCGTGCTGGCCGCTCCAAGACTTCTAGGAAGTAAGGGTGTAGTTCCGATCTTTGTGTTCCGGGAAGCACTTCAAGTAGGTCAACCGGCGAATTGGTTTCGTCGCCCTGAACGCCGAGCGCTTCCAAGTCGGCGTGCCTGCTCACATCGGCAATTCTGACGCGAAGCCTAGACTCGGCCTGCCGCTCTGATCTTAGGCTCACATCGAGTTCCACACCGCGGAACCGCCCAAGCCGATCACGAACCATCAGCGACCAACCGAAATCGTTGTCAACCTTGTCTCGGAAGACAACACCGATAACGTTCTCATCCAGGTCCGACCAGTAAGACAGTTCGTCGGCGACCAGTGATGTAGGTGACAGACGAGTGCCGATCGCGAACAGGTCAAAGCGCTCTTTGGACAGAGGTTTGGTCATCGGGGTGCACTTTGGTTTCTTTCCTTGCCCATCCATATAGGGGCAGCAAAAACACAGTTCATTACAATTGCCGCGAAGCTCCATGGCCCTTCGTCCAGGCAAAAGACCCGCCGGATTTCATAATAGAAATAGGGGCGCTGATTGCGACAGCGCACGCATCGGTCGTGTCATTGAGCGGACAGGGACCCCGCCCCATCGACGGGTTTTACCGGTTGGGGCGGGGGCGGAGGCTCGCGGAAAGAGGCCTAGAGAGTCGCTTTGGTCAGCTGCTTATTCGGCTGCTTCCGACAATACTTGCCACTCGGCATTCTGTATGTGGTTCGCGGCCGCCAGTCCGAGAGCCCGGGCGACCGGGACTGGAACGGCGTTCCCAACTTGCTGATACTGCGGCCCCAGGCTTTCGCCGGCGAAGTGGAATTCGTCTGGAAAGCCCTGTAGTCGGGCGGCCTCCCTGACCGAGATTGTTCTGTCCTGCGTGGGGTGAACATAGGCGCCCCAATGCGGGTCACATTTGGTCAGAATGGTTGACGCCAAGCCTCGTCGTGCCAAGCGCCCATAGCGCTTCGTGTGGTCCGATGGCCGCGCGCGCTTCATTCCATCAGTAAGCAGGTCGCGCGGGATGTCGCGCCAATTGCCGCCTTCAGGGACGTGCTCCATTCTATCCAGATTCACTTTGGTCAGCTGGTGGCAAGCGTGATTGAAAAGCTTGCGGCTTCCCTTTCGAGCTTCCATTTGGAACTGCGTTGTCGCGCGCCTTCCTTTGTAGCTTGAAACCCGCTCGCCGCCGCCGTTGCCTATCTCGGGCAGGTCTCCGATTGCCTTGTGCACTGTTATGGGGCGCGCAAGACGCATGTTCTCGGAGTTGCGGCCCTTGCCTCCCCTGTGGGTGGGATCAGGCAAAAGCTCCTCTGCGTTCCCGATCCTGCTGGCAACGATGAATACCCGCCTGCGGACTTGGGGCGTTCCAAACTCATCCGACGAGAGAATTTCAACCTCACAGTCGTAATCCATCTTTTCAAGTCTGGACCGGATTTCTGCGACAACGCTGCCGCCCCCAATCGTCAAAATCCCTGGCACATTCTCCATAACCAGACACTTTGGCGCCAACTCCGAAACTAACCTCAAATAGCACTCGAAAAGCCGAGCTCTTTCACCATCGGCAGACCGGTGGTGATTGTTGTAGCTGAAGGATTGGCACGGAGGACCGCCTATAAGTGCATCCAGTTCGCCTTTCCGAAGGCTGCACTTCCGCATCAGTTTGGCTGAGTTCAGCTGGGCGATAGGCCCTTCAAAGAAATACGATTCGGGGAAGTTAAGCCTAAAGCTGCATCCAGCATCATGGTCAAAGTCATTCGCGGCCAAAACTGCCCATCCCGCCTGGCGGAAACCAACCGCCATCCCGCCGGCGCCGGAAAAAAGGTCAATGCACTTGGGGCCATCCGGTAGCGGAGCGGATGGCGGGCAAATGACCATTTCATTCTTGGTCGGGACCATCCACAACTCCGTTCAACTCAGTACCACTCTCACACTAGCCGGTGAATCGTTAACGATTCTCGATGGATAGCATATGTGTGAGGAGAACAAAACAAGAATATGTGAGGCTCTCGTTGACTAGATGGTTTTCGTTTGATATTTCTTGCGGAGACAAATTCGGAAAAGGACAAATGACATGGCTGACAGTGCGATGGAGCTTGAGGCGCTACCCCAAAGCGGAGAGCGGGTGATCTGGGAGAGGATCGGGAATACTGAGTGGGAACTCGCAGAGATTCAGCTCGACGTGCACGAGGAAGTCGCACTTTGGTCGGATAATCCCCGCCTCCAGACTGCAATGATGGAAGGATTCTCTACGGAGCTGGAGCTCGAGGACGCCCTAAGAGCATCAAAGGGGTACGACAATCTCAAGAAATCAATCCTTGAGATTGGTCAGATGCAGCCAATCTACGTACAGCGAACCAAGACTGGAAAGCACCTGGTCCTGGAGGGTGCGACGCGGGTTACAATTCTGCGCGAGCTGGACCGGAAGTATCAGACCGGCAAACACGAGGGGGTGTTCCGTCGTGTGGATGCAAAGTTACTTCCTTCTCACTTTGGCGAGAAGGAAATAGCGACCCTTCTGGCTCAAATTCACGTTCGAGGTTCCGGTGTCCGCGCATGGGGTCGGTACATCGAGGCGAAGTTTGTGCACGAAACAGTGGTTGGGCGCCCCGGTCATCCCGCTGTTATGAATCAGTCGCAATTGGCAGAGGCGATGGGTAAGAACGTTTCTTGGGTCTCACGGCTGAAGAATGCATACGAGTTCGCTCTGAAATTTGTCGAGCACGTCGATGATGACCCTAATCCCCGGCGTCTCGCCGCTGAAAACTTCAGCACGCTAGAAGAACTCAGCAAAGCGCGCGGGATCGGCCCGCATCTCCGTGACTTTGATAATTCGGCATATGATGAGTTGCGCGAAGAGGTCTTCGAGATGGTGCGCAACAATGTCTTTAAGGAGTATCGAGATGCCCGCTTCTTGAAGGAATTTCATGATGATCCCGATGTCTGGGATCAGCTCAAGTCAGGCGAGGAGCATGTAGCAAATCGTTTGGCGCGGCAGATACAAGACAAGCACAGTAGCCCAAAGGCGAAAATCGCAGGACTACCTCAGCTTGTTCGAAGGACAATCGACCGTGGAGACGGTGAATTTGATGACGAGGATGTTTCTGCGCTTCAGCATACCATCGACCTAATCGAAGATCAGGTGCATGAAGGTGTGCATCCATACCGTCTGGCCATAAAGAAGGCCACACGAACCTTGAACAAAGCAAGTAAGGCCGATGTTCTGGATTTGTCGTCGTCAGATCTGTCTGAATTTGCTGAAGCCTACGAGTATTTCACGAGCTTAGTGAAAAGCCACTCGTCTCACGCGGGGGTTTAGCGGTGAGCTTCCAGCTACTCCAGTACCAGCATGAAGGGGTTGAATTCCTGACGGCGCAAGGCTCGGGGCTGCTGGCTTTCGAGCAGGGGCTCGGAAAGACGTTTGTGGCGATAGAAGCGTTCAGAAGGCTTTTGGATGCCGGCCGCGCTGATCGACTTCTGGTGATCTGTCCCAATTCACTGAAGCGGAATTGGGTTGCCGAGTTTGCTAAGTTTGCGCCATCCGTTTCAGTGGATGTTGCAGAAGGGAAACCAAAGGGCCGGCGCACCACTTTCCGCGAATCAAGTTCTAGGGTCATCATCACGAGTTACGAGACCGCCCGATCCGAAATTACGTCTCTTCTCGCTTTTGCCCAACGGCAGCGTACTGTTCTCGTTCTTGACGAATCTCATGCTGCGAAAAACTGGAAATCTCTGACTTCCACAGCCGCGCGCGCAGTGGCACCTTACTGCAGTTTCCGTTGGCTGCTGTCCGGAACGCCGGTCACGAACACCGCTGCGGACCTGTTCACACAAATAGAGATTGTTGCACCCGGAGAGCGCCCTTTGGGCACATTGGAATCGTTTACAGCATCCCTGGAAGCTGATCCAAGCGCCGAATTTGCCCGGCCGACTTTTGATCGCCTGATCCTTCGGCGGACAAAGGAGGAGTGCCTCGACCTGCCTGAGAAATCTTTCGTGGATATCCAGGTGGAGCTGCCGGAATGGCAGCGCAAGCTCTACGACGGAATGCGTGACGATATGGTCTGCGAGATTCAGGAAATGACGGGCGAACAGTACCGCGCGTATGCCTCGACCGTGCTGGCACAGCTTACTCGCCTCAGTCAGCTCGCATGCAATCCCGCACTCCTTTTTCCTGAAACCTATCAGACCCCGGCGAAATTCGAGGCGCTGGATAACATCCTTTTTGACATACTGTCTGTACCGGGGCGCAAGGTGATTGTCTGGTCGAACTATGTGCGGTCGATTGAGGCATTGCTGGAGCGCTTCGCGAGCGCCGGCGCCGTCGCGATTTATGGCGGCACACCCTCGGCCACGCGCCAAGAAATCGCAGCCCGGTTCCAGCAGGACGATAAAACCCGCGTCCTGATCGCTAACCCGGCGGCTGCCGGAACCGGCTTTACGCTAACTTCCGCGAGTTACACGATCTATGAGTCCCTTTCCTGGCGCTACGACCACTACGCGCAGAGCCAGGACCGCAATCATCGGATTGGCCAGGACCAGCCTGTAACTTATATGCGGCTTCTGGCCGCTGACACGATTGAAGAAGCCATCATAACTGCCTTGGAGAGGAAGTCTGGTCTCGCGCGCAGTCTCTTGGGCGACGAGCAGTACAAGGACACGATCAGTCAGCTTACGAAGGAAGAAATGTGTGAGCTGCTGACAGCCAACAAACTGCCCGCATAAGCCTTCCGAGAAAATCTGGCTCTATGGCCGACAGAATAAGCCCAGAACAGCGCTCCCGGAACATGTCGCGCATCCGCAGCCAGGACACCAGGCCTGAACTGCTTTTGCGGTCTGCTCTGTTTCGGCGGGGGCTTCGGTTTCGCCTCCACCGCAGGAGACTGCCTGGCACTCCGGACATTGTCTTCGTAAGCAAGAAGCTCGCGATACAAGTGCGCGGCTGTTTCTGGCACCAACACCCAGGTTGTCCGCATTGCCGCATACCAGATTCAAACCGTGACTATTGGGAACCCAAGCTGTTGCGGACGGTGGAGCGAGACCGCAAAAACGATCGCAAGCTGATTGAACTAGGCTGGGATTTGGTCGTGGTTTGGGAGTGTGAACTTGGCGAACCTCATGCTGCCACTGACATCGCAGCCAAGATTGATGCAAGGATGCAAGGCCAAGACTAAAATTTGCACGATGCGAGGCTTATGGCCAATCAGTTCTGGTGGGTAAATCACAATCAAACTGTCCGGCAGGAAATCGACGGTCAGTACCTTTGGTCTCCGAAGACCGAGCGCAATGGAGCTCGCAGTGAGTTCTATAACAACATGCGCCGGGCTTCCCCAGGTGAACTGGTTCTCTCGTACGCTAACCAGGAAATACGATTCTTAGGAAGAGTTGCTGATTTTGCTTTTACAGCACCGAAGCCGGAGGAATTCGGAAACGCGGGCGCATACTGGAACGAGGAAGGATGGCTTCTACCCGTATACTGGGTACCACTTGCCTCTCCCATCCAGCCCAAGGCGATTATCGATAGGCTGCGACCGTATTTGCCAGATCGATATTCGCCCATCCATCCCCGTACTGGCTATGGGAACCAAAAGGCCTACCTCGCACGAATATCCAGCGACGCGTTCAATGAGATTGTTGCTGGCACAGCCTTCGATGAAGTGCGGCTTTCATCTGGCGGATCTAACAGTCTCAGATATGAGGTCGCCTCGGAACTTCTCGATGACACAATGGAACGGCAGATAAAGGCCGATATCAAGCTAGAAGACACTGTTAGAAACAGCCTAGTTTTGGCGAGACGCGGACAAGGCAAATTTCGTTCAAATGTGGCGCAGATAGAGCGATGTTGCCGGCTCACCGGGATCTCCGATCCACTGCTCCTTATTGCAAGTCATATCAAGCCTTGGCGGCTTTGTGCTTCCGCCAGCGAGCGATTGGATGGAAACAACGGTCTTCTGCTAACGCCGGATGCAGACCATCTATTTGATCGTGGGTTTGTTAGTTTCGCCGAGAATGGCGATGTACTTGTATCCTCGCGCGTCAATCGCGCCGACCTAACACGCCTTGGGCTAGAACACATCGCCGGTAGTCGACTTGGTTTTTGCGAAGCGCCGAAGGCCTGGGGAGCTTCCGGCTTCTCCACCAGGCAAAACGCCTACCTCGACTATCATCGGAGAGAGATTTTTATCTCCTGATACTCGGACAAGCAGAGTTGCAGCCTGACACTGGTGATCCCCTCTTTCGCCCCTACGCGCGCGGGCGCCCAAGGCCGGTGGCGTTTCAGCAGGTTTCCTACGGCTTCTTTGTCTTTCACGCCGCTAGATAACCCTAGATAACTCGATGATTTTTCGAGTCTTTTCCAGGTTTGATGCCTATGTTGATTCGAGGCCGAAAGGAGGTCTCGCATGCCCAATCTACGTCTAACGCGTCAGTCCGTTGACGCGCTTCCATTCACCGAGAACGGACAAGTCCTCTACCGCGATACGCTTCTGCCGGGCTTCGGCCTGCGGGTCGGTCGGCAGTCCAAGGTCTACTTCGCCGAGGGTCAGGTGGACCGGCGCTCGTGTCGCGTCACCATCGGCCGCGCCGATCTGTTCGCCGCCGACATCGCCCGCAAGAAGGCGCTCACCCTGCTGGGCGAGATGGCCGAAGGGCGCAACCCCAACGCCGACAAGAAGCCGGATGTGGAAGCTACGGTGACGCTGGCGAGAGCTTTCGATGCGTTCTTCGAAGCGCGATCGCACCTGTCGCCGCACACAGTGCTGAACTATTCGCGCACCGCCGATATCTACTTAAAGGCTTGGCGCAGGAAGCCGATCGACGCGATCACACGGCAGATGGTGCTGAATCGCCATCAGGAGCTTTCGACACAGATCGGCAAGACCACCGCCAACAACGTCATGCGGCATCTGCGGTCAGTCTACAATTTCACGGCCGCAACCCACGATGAGTTCCCGCCCAATCCCGTTACCGTTCTGACGCAGGCACGGGCGTGGCATCGCGAGCAGCGGCGGCAGACGGTGATCACTGCGCAGCAGCTTCCTCTCTGGTGGCAGGCCGTCAAGGCCGAGCCGGACTATTCCCGGGACTTCCTTCGCATGAACCTGCTAACCGGCATGCGCCGGGGTGAGTTGATGGCGCTGCGCTGGGAGAATGTCGATCTGGACGCGCGGACGCTTCATCTGCCCAAGACCAAGAACGGCGATCCACTGAACCTGCCCCTCTCGACCTACCTCGCGGAATTGCTGGCAGAGCGCAAAAGGCGCGCGAACGGCTCGCCCTACGTGTTCCCCGGACCGGGCAGGGACGGGCATCTGAAGGAGACCAAGAAGTTCCTTAAGCGTGTCGAGGCCGGCTCCGGGGTCAAGTTCACGCTGCACGACTTGCGGCGCACCTTTATCACCATCGCCGAGAGCCTCGACGTGCCGTACTATGCCCTGAAGCGCCTGCTGAACCATCGCGCCAGTGGCGACGTGACGGGCGGTTACATCGTCGTCAATGCGGAACGCTTACGCGAGCCGGTGGAGCAGGTCGCAGCGCGCATACTGGAGTTAGCCGATGACAAACACTGAGCAAGAGGAAAGTCAGGATAACGGTTCAGGATTGGCGTTCGGTGCGACGGTGTTGGAACGGCTCGTTCTCGCAATCATCGATGCCAACCCAATTGTCTCAGCGGATACAAGGCAGCAACGCCTCAACGCGGCCATGAAAGCACTGATCGGGAAAAAGGCCACACCGCACCCGCTTTATAACGACAGAGATGATGAAGCTCTGCTCTTTATGGCACGCGAACTTCACAAGGATCAGTGCCAACAAAACATGCATGCCTTCATGAACCGCAATAATCCGGACGCCGATCCGCCGCCCAAGATACGCTCTCACAAAGCCCTCGCCGAGCAAGTTGAGAAGCACTTCTTCGGTTCCACAGACCCTCAAGCACGGTATGCTATCGTGAACAGGCTTCGAGAGAAGTTCAGCGGTACTTACCAGCGTAAACAAGGCAAAGGCTTGGCCGTCGACCACGAGCGCACATACATCTATCGCGCTGTCGAGCATGGCTATGTGGCAGAGACGCTCGAGGCTGAGGGACTAAGGCGAATCTGCGACGAACTTGCCGAGTGGGGCGTTAAAACCAAGCTCTGAAGCGGGCTGCGAATTTCCGCCGGGATTGTTCGCAACCTAAGATGACGGCAACTCGCCACCGTTCTCCTGTCAACAACAGGAGGACAGCATGTCTAATCGATCACATCAGTTCCTCTCAACGAAGCAACTGCCGGGCGTCACAGGCCTGAGCCAAAGCTTCTTTGAGAAGGGCCGCATCTACGGCTACGGCCCGCCCTACCTCCGAATTCGCTCGGGCCGACGCGCTGGGAAGATACTCTACCGAAGCAGCGACGTTGAACGCTGGCTTGCGTCTCAGGAGCAGAATCCAGAGGGCGCGGACGATGAGTAAAGCGCTTCATCCCAAGGCGAACGAGGCTTGGGCATTTTCACAATTCATCGCTCCAGATGGGCCGTACTATTTGGAGCGAATGAACAGCGAGGGACCCTCAAGTCCGGTTGCCAAGACATATCCGGCGAGCGACCACACCTCGTTCAAGAAGTTCGTCGAGGCGAACAACGGCCCGGAACTACGACGGAACGTCTACTTCCTGCCCAACGCTAAGTTCCTTTCCGGCAAGCGTCGGAAGGAAAACCTCTCGCATGCGCAGTATTTGCACGTCGATTTGGACTGCAAGGACTACCCCGGCACGCTCGACGAGCAGCAGAACAAGATCATTGGTTTGCTGCTTGAAGGCAAAGAGCGTCCCAAGCGCGTCCCCGAACCAACCGCCGTCTGGTTCACCGGCGGTGGCTACCAAGCGATCTGGAAGCTGGATCAGCCTATCGAGATCGGTGTGGCCGAAGACCTTAACAGGCGGCTGTTGGTCGCCCTGCAAGGCGGTCCCGGCACCCATAATGCCGACCGCCTGCTGCGCTTACCAGGAACCGTGAACTGGCTGAACGCGCAAAAGCGCCAAGCCGGTCGCGAACCCACACTCTCATTCTGGATGACGAAACCATGACCTATGCAGCCGCGAAAACCTACGGCATCGAAGACTTTCAACTCCCCGCACTGAAGGAGAAGGTCCCCATCTCCACCAAGTCCGGTTCAACGGGACTCGAACCAACCGAGATTGCTCCGCTGCCGTTGCCGGATGACCTCGGCGAAATCATCCCGTCCAACCTGAAATGGGTGGAAGTAATCGTCACGGGTGACGATCCACCGGGGAAGATCTATCCGTCGCGATCAGAACGGATGATCGCTTGCGTCTGCTGGATGCTGGCGAACGGGGTGCAGCCGGGTCACGCCCTCTCAATCCTGCTCGATTCGGCATATGCCATCGGCGCGCATGTGCGCGAGAATCCCAATCCCTTGCGCTATGGTCAGCGACAAGTTGTACGGGCGCTGATGATGATCGACGCCAAGCGTGAAGACTGGCCCGAGCTGAACGACAAGCTCCAGCCAGCGAAGGACCACCCATCGAACATCCGGTATGCGCTGGCGCGGCTCGGGATTGAGGTTCACCGAAATCTGTTCACCTTCATGAATGACGTGGAAGGTTATGGATTAGGTGCCCGCGACCTGGGCGACGTTGCGGATATCCTCAGCAGTCGGTTTTGGCGCGATCTTGACTTCCGCGCCAGCAGCGCGGCCGTCAAGAGCGAAATCGTAGCCATCGCCCACGAGCAAACCTACCACCCGGTCATCGACTATCTCGACGGGCTCGTCTGGGACGGCAGCCCGCGTCTCGATACCATGCTGCGCGACTATGCAGAAGCCGAGGACACGGAACTGAACCGGGAGTTCGGAGCGAAGTTCCTGATTGCCGCTGTGCGTCGGGTCAAACAACCGGGCGTCAAGTTCGACACCATGCTTGTCTTCGAGGGAATCCAAGGCAAAGGGAAATCGAGTTTCGCGGAAATCCTCGCCGTGAACGACGACTGGTTCTGTGGGAGTCTGACTCTGAAGAGCGATGACAAGACAAAGGCAGAGTTGCTGGCCGGTTCCTGGATCGTCGAGGTGCAGGAGATGGACGGCATCCGCAAGGCGTCCACGCACGAACTGAAGCGGTTTCTGTCGACCCGCCGTGACAAGTATCGCCGCGCATATGGCTACGATGCGCGGAACTATCCGCGCCAATGCGTCATCGCGGGCAGCACCAACGACCGAAAGTATCTCTTTGACCAGACCGGCAACCGGCGCTTCTGGCCGGTCCGCGCTGGGGTTATCCAGCTCGATAAACTCCGCGAAGACGTTGATCAGCTATGGGCCGAGGCGGTTGTTCGGGAGGCGGCGGGTGAGTCCATCGTCCTTTCCGAACACCTGTGGGAAGCCGCAAACGATCTCACCGATCTGCGCCTTGTCGAGGACGCCTTCGCGACGGTGTTGAGCGACTCGTTTTCCGACAAGACAGGGAGGGTCTCGATGGATAGCGTCAAGCTGCTGCTTGGCTTCGAGGGTGGTCGCCTTTCACCTATCGAAGTGCAGCGGATTAAGGCCGAAATGGATCGCTTGGGATGGGTAGAAAACATCTATCGGCTGCATGATCTAGCACAGATAGAGAAGAAGCCCCGGCGCGGCTTTGCGATGGGCACTCCTGACGAACGCAAGACGGAATGGCTGGCGAAGCGGCTCGAACTCGGCGTCGTGACCCTTCTCCCCGTCGACGGTTCCGTCCCGGAAAATGAGCCGCCGTTTTGACCGGGCGCGATGCGGATGCCGCCGTAACCCGTAACGCCAACATAAGCCTAACAACCCGTTGCAGCGCCGTGCGGCGGGGGTGGTGCACCACTACCCCCCCCATCTTTGGGCGTTTCCGACCTTAAGTTATAGTTACAAGTTACGGTGTGCTCCAACGAGCGTGCCGCTGCGCATTGGGTTGCCTACCGCTATTGTTGGGCACGCCTCAGAGCCGCCTCAGACGTCCGA
Organism: Tepidamorphaceae bacterium; assembly: GCA_028279445.1. Classification (GTDB taxonomy): domain Bacteria; phylum Pseudomonadota; class Alphaproteobacteria; order Rhizobiales; family Tepidamorphaceae; genus JANQNT01. The sequence goes on from JANQNT010000029.1 coordinate 17,604, forward strand.
GGGGGGCGGCTTGGCCAAGGCCGGAGGCTTTGTGCCGGGCAGGGGCAAAAGGGCAGCCTCGGACCGCTCTGCGGTCAAGGCGTCTGCCCCATCATGGGCGTAAATTCGAAGATCGCCATTCTGATTCGAGAAGACCGTGTAGGCGAGCGTCCCGATCTCTGGTTCTGCAGCCCGCTTGGTCGCGAGGCGATACCACAGGAAAAGCGCCACTAACCCGAGCACAAACGCTGGCGGCACCACGAGCCATGCGAACTTCATCCAGTCCGATAGCGACTGGTAGGTGTCGAAGAAATCCTGCCAGAAGTTGTAGCTCTCCATCGCCTCACCTCTCGGCGCAGCTGGTCACCGGGGCCAACCAAACCTTACTCATAGTCTATGGTGTTTCGATAGCTCACGTTGCCCGGTTGGGCAATGAAGCTGGAGAAAACGTTTGGGGCCAATGTTCGCCGGTGGCGAAAGGAGCGCGGGCTATCGCAAGAGGAGCTTGCGTCCCGTGCGGAACTGCACCCGACCTATGTAAGTGGAATCGAGACGGGCTATCGCAACCCGACCGTAAAGATCGTCGGTAGAATCGCCGAGGCGCTACACGTCGACCCCTGCGAGTTGTTCGTCGCTAAGTCTGACGACGATTAGCAGTCGGCACAAAGGCGGACACTTAGGGAAACGAGCGCGCCGGATGACACCAGTGGAACGGCATCCCTTGGACCGCTTCTAGGAAGAGCCGGTTCCTACAACGAGCCGCCAATCACGGTCATTTGGTTGGCTATTACTTCGATCCTCGGCTGCCCTGCGGGTTGTTGGTGCTTAGATTTGAGATACACGCCTGGAGCATGGATTGCATTTGTAGCTCTGTGAAGGCCTGTTCCGTGTAAGACTCCTTTGGAGACAGCAGCCTTCAGCGCCTTCTTTGAACGTTCGCTATCGTGGGCAATATGATTCCTCAGAGCGATCCAAAGGTCGATCACAGCAGCTTGCTGATCGGTGATGGCCTCAATCCCTGTGCGATTGCCTGCGCTCAGCCATCGGTTAGCTGCGCTTTTCAGTTCCAGTGTGTTCGGAAAAGAGATGTTGTTTCCGTAGGGATCTAGCAGAGCGGCGATGGTGGCACGATCGACGTTCGTCGGACGACTAAACTTTGCGTACCTAGACTGGATTTCTATCTGCTTAGCGGTAAGCCCATCCTTCAGAGCATTCTCAAGATGTATACCAAACTGGCTAGGATCGCGATTGATGTAGGCGATGACAAGATCACTTATAAAACCCTCCCAGCTTGTTGCCAGCGACACAAGCGTAAGCGCCGAAAGCTTGGTGACATCGCCATCGGAAGATAATCGCGTCCGCGTAGTTCGGTAGAACGAAATCGCATCATTCACCTGATCAGTGAACGAGGTGCGCACTAAAGCGGGATCCATTGTACGCAAGGTTAGTTTCTCCCCTCAAAGACTAGAAGGTCATTGTTTTGTGTTTTCCAGTCAACGGGGATTGGGAAAGTGGTGCCGCTTGTCAGACTTGAACTGACGACCCCGTCATTACGAATGACGTGCTCTACCAACTGAGCTAAAGCGGCTCACCAAACGCAGGGCTGCACTACTATAGCCCTACTATTTCAAACTCGTTCCTGCCAACGCATTGGCTTTGCATGACTATTGCGAGCGGACCCGCACATTACGAATGCGTTGCTCTACCAACTGAGCTATAGCGGCGCACCACTCGCCCGGGGGTCGAACGTGGCGTCCGACCGCACCTGCTCGGCACATACGCGCAGACGGGCGTGAATGCAAGGCGGATAAGGCCGGCAGCACCGGTGCCGGCATCCGCCCGCTACACGAGCAGCATGCGGAGTTTCATCGCCCGCCGCCGCTCAGAACAACCCGAACCACTTTCGCCTGGGCGCCTCGTCGTCGGGCAGAGGACCGGGATCGTCCGGCGCACGCGTCGGAAAGGCGGCAAGGGCCGCTGCCTCATCCGCCGGGGTGGCGGCATCCTCCTCGGGGGTCGCTTCATCGAAGGGCACCTCGTCGCCGCGTGCCTGATCAAGGTTCTCCTCGGTAGCCTTCTCGCCTGCCTGACCGGGGCGCGCCGCATTGCCAGCGGGACCACCCTTGAGAGCAGCCTCCGGTCGAACCGTGTCCACGCGGACGGTATCCGGCTCAGGCCCCGAGGCATCAGCCGCCGCGACAGCTTTCCTGGAGGCCGCGATTCTCTCGGCTTCGGTATCGTGGCCGTTGCCACCGTTGGCGGACTCAACCGGTGGCGCAGCGACAACCTTGTCGTCCGCCGCGGTCTCGTCATGATCCTGCACCGTCTGAGCCGCGGCGATCACCGCCGCCGCGGCGGCGGCACCAGGCGCATCGGGCCGGCGCGTCGGCGTCTCGTCCGGCAGTGCTGCGGCCTTTGTGTCTTCGGCAACATCATCGACATCGGCGATAACCGGTGCTGCGTCGTCATCGCCCGGCGATGCTGATGCCGGCTTGGTCTCTTCGGAAGCCACCACCGCATCGTCAGCCAGCGGAGGCCCTTCCTCAGTCCCGGCAGGCTCCGCGGCCTCGGTGACATCGATCAGCATCGGCACGTCGTCCGGCGCGGCCACCGGCGTGCCGGCCGGCCGCCAGTCCAGCACGGCCGCCTCCGGCGGCGCCACATTCTCGTCGGGGACGCGCCATTCGTAGGCATCGAGCGCGCCGGTCACCGGCGAGGCGGGTGCCCAGGCGTCCGAAACGTGCCCGTCGGCAACCCAGGCCGGGTCGCGCGGCGCGCGGATCGCCCGGGCGAACCACTCGCGCACCTTGCCGCGATCGCCGTGTTCGCCGTCCTCGATTTCCGCCATCAGCAGACAGACCCGCTGGCTCGGTTCGCGCGCCAGCAGCGGCTCCAGCGCGCCACGCGCGGCGGTCCAGTCGAGCGCCTCGATCGCCGCATTGGCGAGCGCCACGGCGCCTTCCACATTACCCTGGTTCTTGCCCGCCAGCGCCTTGACCCGCTTCAGCCGATCACGCACGGAATCGCCGCTGCGCACATGGGCGTAGATGGCGGCGATATCGGGATGCGCGGCGAGCTTCCAGGTCTTCTCGAGAGCGCTGCTGGCCGGACCGGTCTTGCCGTCCGAGGCCAGCATCCGCCCGGCGATGACGGCGGCGGGCACCAGAGCGGGCGCCAGCTTGTGGGCTTCCTGCGCCGCGGCGAGCGCGGTCTCCGGCTCGCGCTCTTCGAGCCCGCGCGCCTTTGCCGTGAGCAGCACGGCGCGATGCCGGTTACGCGTCGGCTTGTCGATCAGGCGGTGCTCGAAATTGGTCTCCAGCCGGCTGAGGGCGCCCTCCCAGTCGCTTTCCGCAACACGCGCGGCAAGCGCGGCCTCCGCCGCCCAGGCAAGGCCCGGCGCGCGCGAAACCGCATCGTCGGCATGGCGCGCGGCGCTCGCCGCATCGCCTGCCCGTCGTGCCTCCACGTAGAGCCCATGCAGGCCGAGCAACGCCGTATCAGGATCGGCGAGCATCTCGGTGAAAGCCGCCTTGGCACCGTCGAGATTGCCGGAAAGCTGCGCCGACTGGGCCATTAGCAATCCGACCAGCGGCTCCCTGGCGAGCAGCTTGCGCGCCTGCTTGGCCTGCTGGCCCGCATAGGCGGTATCGCCGGCGCCCACCGCGATCATGCCGCGCGACAGCGCCTCGTAGCCACGCACCCGCCGACGGCTGCGGAAGTAGTCGCCAAGCGCGCGCGGCCCGTCGACGATCCAGCGGTAGATGGTCCACAGGATGATCAGCACCGCGGTCGCCGCCAGCAGCATGAGCATCATGGCCATGACGCTGGTGCGGATCTCGTAGCCCTGCCAAGTCAGAACGACGGCGCCAGGCCGGTCGGCGAGCCAGGCCAGGCCGGCGCCAAGCGCCAGCACGCCGATCAGGAATGCGACGACGCGGATCATGCAGCAGCCCTCACCGTCAGCAGTCTCAATGTGCCTGCTCCATGCCACCGATCAGCTCGTTGCCGAGTTCGACGACCACCGTCTCGGCGGCAACCCTGGCCTTCAGCGCCGCGCCCCAGTCGGCCGCAACGGCCTGAGCGGATTGCGGCAACCGCTGCCAGTCGGCAGCAGCCGCAGCCAGATCGCCGGCCGCGAGACTGGCCTCGATGCGCGCCACCAGCGCCTCGGGCGTGTCGCCGTCGACCGCACCCACCTGACGCACCGTGACGATGGAGCGGGCATTGTCGATCAGCCGCGCCATGACGCCGGCCTCGCCGCTCTGGCGTGCCGCCGCCAGCAGGTCCGGCAGGATCACGTCAAACCGCTCGGCGAGCATGGCGGCCGTCGCCACCCCGCCTGTATTGGCTTCCAGCGCCAGCAAGCCACGATAGTCGGGCAGCAGCGCGCGCAGTGTTTCGAACTCGGTGGCGAATTCCCGGCCGCTGGCCAGCGCGTCGCGCAAAGCCGCAAGCGCCAGCGCCTGGGCAACCCGGACGTCCGCCCCGCCGCTTCCACCGGTCTGGGCAAACTCCGCCTTCAACGCGGCGATCTCGGCATCAAGCGCCAGCAGACGTGCATTGACGTCTTCCAGCGCGGTTTCGCTGGCCTGGCGTGCCGCCTCCAGCGCAACGACGCCTGCGGCGTCTTCGGCCGCCTGCCGCGCCAGGGCCTCGATGTCCGCGGAAGGTGTCTCGCGCAACGCGGTCACCTCGCCCTGCAGCGCATCGATGCGTACCCGGATGCCGGCCAGCGCATCCGGCGATCCTCCCTCGATACCGCTCGCGGCGATGGCGGAGAGCTGTTCGCGCAGTGCCTCGGTCTGCGCCTGCACCTCGCGCAGCGCGCTGTCACCCTCCTGCTGGCCCGATTCCAGCGTTCCCAGGACGGCCATGGTCGCATCGAGTTCCGCCTCGAGAGGCTCCAGCGCCTGGGCGATCGCGGTGCGTATGGCATCCTGCGACGCACCGCTTCCGCTGGCGGTCGTCTCGCTCAGCGCATCGATCCTGGCCGCTGCCTCGCCCTGCGTGGCCTCAAGCGCGTCGAGCCGCGCGATCAGATCCGCCGGCGGAGCGGCGGCAATGGGCATATCCCGCTGCATGAAGCCGACGTAATAACTCATGCCAAGCGCGACAATCGCGCCAACAGCGCCGGCGCCGAGATAGCCCGCGATCCCGCCGCTCGAACGGCCGGGCGGAGGCGGCGGCTCGGGCACCTGCGAGGTACCTGCGGCCGAAGATGATGCGGCAGCCGCGCGCGGCTTGTCCCTGGCGGCCTCGGCCGGCTTGGTCGGCGTGGCCTCATCGGCCCCGGCGGTTGCCGGATCTTCAGGCTTCGCATCCGGTTTGGGACCGCTCGCGGAATCGTCCGGTGCCTGCTTCGCGGCGGGCGCGTCCGATGCCGCGCGCCGTGCCTGTGCGGGTTTGGTGGCTGCGGATTTCGCACCGCTCCTGCGGGGTCCGGCAGGCGTGTCCGTCTTGACCTCTTCGGCCTCCAGATCGATCACCGGCGGCTTGACCGGCTTGCGGCTGCGCCGCCCCTTCGGCTTTGAGTCAGCGGTCATCGGCGGTCCTCGTTGGCGTGGGGCACGGGCAGGTCAAGACGCGGTTCGGGCGGCGTCAACAAGCGCCAGAAGGGCGGGTTCGTCAGGCCGCATCGCGATCTCGACCGATCCGCAGTCGATGTCGTCGGGTATCATAGCCGCGACGGCATCTGAAAGACAAAGGAAACGGGTCTCCCCGACCCAGCCGTCCACGCCGGGCTGGCGCAGGCAGGAAAAGAACGCCTCCACCGTGCGCGGCGAATAGAGCAGGACCGCATCGACGCTGCCCCGCGCCAATGCCCGCGTGGCCGGCTTGCTGAGCCCGCGCGTCGGTTCGGCGCGATAGGCGATGACGCGTCGCGCCAAAAAGCCGGCATCGCCGAGCGCTCCGGTGAGATCGCCGGCGGCATCCTCTCCGGCCACATGGACGATCTCGCCGCCATCGGGCCGCGCGCGACGCACGATGAAGCGCGCCAGCACGTCAGAACCGCCCGCTGGTTCCGGGGTACTGACATTGTCGAATCCGGCATTCCGCATGGCGTCGGCCGTTCTGGGTCCAACGGCATATACTTGTCCGGCAAAATTCTTCGGGCGGATTGCACCTGCAAGCGCGCGTGCGCCGTTGAGGCTGGTCACCACGAAGGCCTGCACACCCGTTTGCGGCACAGCGAACCGAAGTCGACGGATACGCAGCATCGGCGACACCAGAACCACATGGCCCCTTGTCCGCAGGGTCCGGGCAGTCGCCATGGCCTCCGGCAGCGGGCGGGTGACGAGCAGACGCATGCTGCCTAACCGGCCTTGTGGATCGCCGCCATGAACTCAGGCCCCGCCTTGGAGATGACCTGTGCGCCGGCGTCGCGGCCGATGGCCTGGGCGTCCGACACCGCGCCATCGAGGCGGATTTCATGGGACTGCGAGCCGTCCGGCAGCGCGACCAGGCCGTGAAAGCGCACATCCGGGCCTTCAGCGCGCGCAAGACCGGCGATGGGCGTGCGGCAGGAGCCGTCCAGAACACCGAGAAAGGCGCGCTCCAGGGTCAGTTCGGCGCGGGCGCGCGCATCGTCGATTGCCGCGACCAGCGTGTTGGTGCGCGTGTCATCGACGCGTGTCTCGATGCACACACAGCCCTGTCCCAACGCCGGTGGGAAGGCATCCGCGTCGAGCAGCGCGGTGACCTTGTCGGCAAGCCCCAGACGTTTCAATCCGGCAAAGGCCAGCAACGTGGCGTCGACACTTCCGGCCGCCAGCTTGTCGAGCCTGGTGCCGACATTGCCGCGGAACATGACAACCTCGATATCCGGCCTCAACCGGCGGATCAGCGCCTGCCGCCGCAGCGAGGACGAGCCAACCACCGCACCTTGGCGCAGGCCCTCAAGTCCGGCAGCATTCGGCGACAGAAACGCGTCGCGCACATCTTCACGCGTCAGGAAGGCGGACAGGACAAGGCCCGGCGGCAGTTCGGTCGGCATGTCCTTGGCAGAATGCACCGCCAGATCGATCCGGCCCGCCAGCATCGCCTCCTCGATCTCCTTGGTGAACAGGCCCTTGCCGCCGGCCTCCGACAGCGGCCGGTCCTGAATCCGGTCGCCGGAGGTGCGGATCACCTCGATCGCGATATCTCCCGACGCAACGCCGTGGGCATCTGCCAGGCGATCGCGCACGTGTTCGGCCTGCCAAAGGGCCAGCGCGCTGCCGCGGGTTCCGATGCGCAGAAAAGGTGTGGATGACAACGAGGCAACTCCGGGATGGCATACGGGCGAGGCGGCGACTATAGAAGACATCCGCACACCGACGGAAGCGCCCGCCGCGTAAAGCCGCCGACCGAATCAGGCCGCAGGACCAATGCTGACACTTGGCATCGAAACGAGCTGCGACGAGACCGCGGCAGCCGTGGTGCGCCGCGACGATGCCAGCGGCGGGGAGGTCGTCTCCAACGTGGTGCTGTCGCAGGTCGACCAGCATGCAGCCTTCGGCGGCGTGGTGCCCGAGATCGCCGCGCGCGCCCACGTGGAGGCGCTCGACCGGGTGATCGCTGCCGCCCTCACGGACGCCAGCGTGACGCTTGGCGACATCGACTGTGTCGGCGCGACCGCCGGCCCCGGACTGATCGGCGGCCTGCTTGTCGGCCTGACCACCGCCAAGGCGCTTTGCTGGGCAGCCGACACGCCGCTGTACGCCATCAATCACCTGGAAGGCCACGCACTGACGCCACGGCTCACCGACAGCGTGGCGTTTCCCTATCTGTTGCTGCTGATGTCGGGTGGGCACACTCAACTGGTCTCGGTCGAAGGCCTTGGCGACTACCGCCTGCTCGGCGGCACCATCGACGACGCCGTCGGCGAAGCCTTCGACAAGACCGCCAAGCTGCTGGGACTGGGTTATCCGGGCGGTCCCGCGGTGGAAAACCTCGCCAGGGATGGCAATGCCACGCGGTTCGACCTGCCGCGCCCGCTCAAGGGCCGCGCGGGCGCCGATTTCTCCTTCGCGGGCCTGAAGACGGCCGTGCGGCTCGCAGCCGAGGGGCAAGCCCCGCTCAGCACGCAGACAACGGCCGACCTGGCTGCGAGCTTCCAGCGCGCCGCCATCGACTGCCTTGTCGACCGCACCGGCAACGCGCTGAACATGCCGGGCCAGCCGGCCCATACGGCGCTGGTGGCCGCAGGAGGCGTCGCCGCCAACCAGGCGGTGCGCGCACGGCTGGCGGACATCGCCAAGCAACACGGTCTTCCATTCGTGGTACCGCCGGCGAGGCTGTGCGGCGACAACGCGGCGATGATCGCCTGGGCGGCGGCGGAGCACTTCGCGGACGATGGCGGTGCCGGCACGCCCGACGCCCTGGCGGCACCAGCGCTCGCCCGCTGGCCGCTCGATGCCCGGGCCCGGCCGGCAAGCACGGCATGAGCGCACCGGCTCACGCGCAAGGGAACCTGAGCGTTGGCGTCATCGGCGCCGGCGCGTGGGGCACAGCACTTGCGGCGGCGATGCGCCGCGCCGGCAACACGGTCGCCATCTGGGGCCGTGACGCCGCGGTCATCAATGACATCAACCAGACCCACAGCAACACGCGTCGCCTGCCCTGCGTCGTCCTGGACAACGCCATCGAAGGGCACACCGACCTCGCCGCAGTCGCCGGCGCGCAGGTGCTGCTGCTGAGCGTGCCGGCCCAGCAGATGCGCGAGGTCTGCGCGGCGCTGACCCCGCACGTCGCCGGCGGCGCGACCGCGGTCATCTGCGCCAAGGGTATCGAGCGCTCCAGCAGCAAACCGATGAGCGAGGTGGTCGGCGAGACGCTGCCCGGCTGCCGCATCGCCGTGTTGTCGGGACCAAGCTTCGCCGCCGATGTCGCACGCGGCCTGCCCACCGCAGTGACGCTCGCCTGCGCCGACGTGGATGAAGGCCGCTGGCTGGCCGAACGTATCGGCAGCGCCGCGTTTCGCCCGTACTTCACTGATGACGTCATCGGCACCGAGATCGGCGGGGCGGCAAAGAACGTGTTGGCGATTGCCTGCGGCATCGTCGCCGGGCGCGGCCTCGGCGCATCGGCCGGCGCGGCGCTGACGACGCGCGGCTTTGCCGAACTGACCCGCCTTGGCCAGGCCATGGGCGCACGGCCCGAAACGCTTGCCGGCCTGTCCGGGCTCGGCGACCTGATCCTGACCTGCAACTCCCGTCAATCGCGCAACATGGCCTTCGGCCATGCGCTCGGCACCGGCTTGAGCGTCACGGAAGCGCTGGAGAAACAGCCCGCGGTCAGCGAGGGCGTATGGACGGCGCCGGCGCTCCTGACCATGGCCGAAACGAAGGGCGTCGAGATGCCGATCGCCCGCGCGGTCGCGGCGATCCTCGCCGGCGAGATGACCATCGACGAGGCCATCCGCGCGCTGCTGTCACGGCCATTCCGCGCCGAGGGCGAATAAGCGGCGCCACACGTTGAGATCGCCGGCCGCGCGCAATAGGCTCTGCGCGGCAGGCGATATCGAGCGGCAGGAGAGGCAATGCAGTACTGGCTGTTCAAGTCCGAACCCTACAAGTGGTCCTGGGAGGACCAGAAGGCCGAGGGCGCGGCCGGCGGGGAGTGGGATGGCATCCGCAACTACCAGGCGCGCAACTTCATGCGGCGGATGAAGGTCGGCGACCACGGTTTCTTCTATCACTCCAACGAGGGGCTGGAGATCGTCGGGATCGTCGAGGTGATCGCCGAGTCCCATCCCGACTCCACCACCGACGATCCGCGCTGGGACTGCGTCGACGTGAAGGCGGTCCGCGACATGCCGCGACCGGTGACGCTGAAGGAGATCAAGGCGACGCCTGAACTCTCCGAGATGTCGCTGGTGAAATCCATGCGCCTGTCCGTGCAGCCGGTGACGGCGCAGGAATGGGCCATCGTCTGCAGGATGGGCGGGCTGTAGACGGCCTGAGCCCAAGGCAAATCGGAGCAAGACCATGCTGTTTGCCGGTGTCAACTTGATCGCGGTACTGGCGGCCGCCGTCGCTGCCTTCATCGCCGGCTCGGTCTGGTACGGCGTACTCGGCAAGGCATGGATGGCCGCGCTCGGCAGAGATGCGGAGACCTTCAAGCCCTCGCCCGGCCCGTTCATCATCGCCTTCGTCGGTGAACTGGTGATGGCCTTCGTGCTGGCCGGGCTGATCGGCCACATGGGCGATGTCACCATACGCTTCGGCGTGATCTCGGCGCTCTTCGTCTGGCTCGGCTTCGTGGCGACAACGGTGGCGATCAACAACGCCTACCAGGGGTCGCGCTGGTCACTGCCGCTGATCGACGCCGGTCACTGGCTGCTCGTCCTGCTGGTGATGGGCGCGGTGATCGGCGCGTTCGGGGTCTAACGGATCGGCGGGCCGCACTGCAGGCGTCTGGCGAACGACGCCTTCAACGCGGTGAACCCTGCCAGATAATAGTATCCCGCCGCATGCATCAGGCCGGCGCGCGCCAGCAGGGCCGTCGGCCAGACAATCGCCGCGTAGAAGGCGACGAGCGCTGCCTTGAAGAGCGGGCCAGTCGGCTGGGCCAGCAAGCGCGCACCGGTGCCAAGGTAATCGTTGACCACATCCACCTTGTCGGGAAACCGCGCGCGCAACCTCCGCATCTGCGTCAGCTCGAAACAGTGGTCGGGCCGGCCCAGCAGCCCCACCGCGGCGGAGGTCATGATGCAGTCGCCTGCCTTGCAGCCGCCAGCCGCCTCGATGTTCAGGGCATGCGTCCGGCGCTGGTCCTCCAGCTTCTCGAAGTGCTGGCCAAGCCCCGCGACATCGAAGCGCTCGCCGACAACGTCGCGCCCGTCGCCCTGCGCGTAGAGCGTCATCGTCCTCGCCGCCAGAAGAGCGGGCAGGAAAGGGCCGTCAACCTTGAACCGAGAGGTCCCGTTCGCCTGACCGCCGACCGTGGCCTGCGGCTTGCCGTCAAAAAGGATGCGTAGCGTGGTCTCGCCAAAACCGGCGTCTTCCCACTTCCAGTCCTCCGCATCCGAACCGGCGGCCGGAAACCGATAATCCACATGCACCGCCTTCTCGTGTGCGATCCGGCGCAGATGCAGAGACCTGTGCCGCATGGTCGCGAAACTGTAGCCCGGCGCGCCGAACCCAGCATCGAGCATCGAGACAACTTCTCCTCTCGACGCAAGGTAGGCATCGACCGTCCCGTCAGCCTTGCCCCTGGTCAACAATCTCCAAGACCCGTCGAGCTTCAGGTCAAGACAGTTCGGACGGTTGTCTTCGGCGTCCGGCGTCCCGGACTGTTCGCCCGCCTCCTGCGCGACCGCGCCCGGCGTCATGCCCAGCACCAGGCCGCTCAGGACAAATCGGCGTGTCAAACGCATGTGCCACCCCATATTGTTCGAAAATCGTCAGACCGCTGGCGCGCAGGCACGTTAGCCCCGAGTGGCATCGCACCGCAATGCGGCTGTGTGCCGAAACGTGGAACGGCGCGGTCGTTGCGTAAGCCGTTGTGCGTACCGGCTAAAGTCTGACGTTGCAGGCGTTGCCGTGGAGAGCCGCGGTCGCGCATAATCCGCCGCGAACAAAACGGTGCGGAGCGCGCCCCGGCAATATGGCCTGCCGTATCGCGCAGCGGCCTTGGGAGGGACGTCACATGAGCGAGTACAAGATTCACCCGGTCTCGGCTGAATGGGCCGCCAGAGCGTGGGTCGACGAGGCCAAGTACAACGAGATGTACAACGCCTCCATCAACGACCCGGATGGTTTCTGGCGCGAGCACGGCCAGCGTATCGACTGGATCAAGCCCTATACCAAGGTCAGCAACACCAGCTACGAGCATCCCGACGTCTCGATCAAGTGGTTCGAGGACGGCACGCTCAACGTCAGCGCCAACTGCATCGACCGGCACCTGGCAAGCCGCGGCGATCAGGTGGCGATCATCTGGGAGGGGGACGACCCCGCCGATGACGCGAAGATCACGTACAAGGAACTGCACGGTCACGTCTGCCGGCTCGCCAACGCCTTCAAGGCGCAAGGCGTCAAGAAGGGTGACCGGGTCACCATCTATCTGCCGATGATCCCGGAAGCGGCTTACGCCATGCTCGCCTGCGCGCGCATTGGCGCGGTGCATTCCATCGTCTTCGGCGGCTTCTCGCCGGACGCCCTGGCCGGGCGCATCGAGGACTGCGACTCCAACTTCGTCATCACCGCCGACGAAGGCGTGCGCGGCGGCCGTTCGATCCCGCTCAAGGCCAACACCGACGCGGCCATCGAGATCGCCACCAAGGACGGCGCCCGCGTCGACAAGGTGATCGTGGTCAAGCGCACGGGCGGCGATATCGGCTGGGTCGATGGCCGCGATGTCTGGTACGACACCGCCGTTGCCGATGTATCCGATGACTGTCCGCCCGAAGAGATGAACGCCGAGGATCCGCTGTTCATCCTCTATACGTCCGGCTCGACCGGCAAGCCGAAGGGCGTGCTGCACACCACCGGGGGCTATGCGGTCTGGGCGTCGATGACGCATCAATACGTCTTCGACTACCACGACGGCGACATCTACTGGTGCACGGCCGATGTCGGCTGGGTCACCGGGCACAGCTACATCGTCTACGGGCCGCTGTGTAACGGCGCCACCACGCTGATGTTCGAGGGCGTGCCGAACTATCCCGACACATCGCGCTTCTGGGATGTCTGCGACAAGCACCAGGTCAACATCTTCTATACCGCGCCGACGGCGATCCGCGCCCTGATGCAGGCCGGCGACGATGCGGTTACCAAAACCTCGCGTGCCTCGCTGCGGCTGCTCGGCTCGGTCGGCGAGCCGATCAATCCGGAAGCCTGGGAATGGTACTTCAACGTGGTCGGCGGCGGGCGCTGTCCGATCGTCGACACCTGGTGGCAGACCGAGACCGGCGGCATCATGATCACGCCGCTGCCCGGCGCCATCGCCCAGAAGCCCGGTTCGGCCACCAAGCCGTTCTTCGGGGTCAAGCCCGAGATCGTCGACAACGACGGCGTTCCCCTGGACGGCGCCACCGAAGGCAACCTGTGCATCGCCACGTCCTGGCCTGGCCAGATGCGCACCGTATACGGCGATCACGAGCGCTTCGTGCAGACCTATTTCTCGACCTACAAGGGCAAGTACTTCACCGGTGACGGCTGCCGCCGCGACGAGGACGGCTACTACTGGATCACCGGGCGCGTCGATGATGTCATCAACGTCTCCGGACACCGCATGGGCACCGCGGAAGTGGAATCGGCGCTGGTCGCCCACGAGGCGGTGTCCGAGGCGGCCGTGGTCGGCTATCCGCACGACATCAAGGGCCAGGGCATCTACTGCTACGTGACGCTGATGTCTGGTGTGGAATCCAGCGACGATCTGCGCAAGGAACTGGTCACCTGGGTGCGCAAGGAGATCGGCCCCATCGCCTCGCCCGACAAGATCCAGTGGGCGCCGGGGCTGCCGAAGACCCGTTCGGGCAAGATCATGCGCCGCATCCTGCGCAAGATCGCCGAGGACGAGTTCTCCAACCTGGGAGACACCTCGACCCTGGCCGATCCGGGCGTGGTCGACGATCTGATCGAGAACCGGCAGAACCGGCAGGGTTGACGGCCGCGTGAAAACGCGCCCTCACGGAGCCGTGAGCACCGACATTGTCGGGGCGAACTGGCGTGAGTGGAACTAAGACACGCGGTCGCGGTCAGGCGCTCTTCATTCGCGCGACGACACGGCCAGGCTGCGCCTTCGGCTCCGTCTCGCCGGGCATGAAGGTCGTCACCGCGCGACCGTAGAGGTGTCCCTGCATGTAGGTGACGTCCCAGTCCTGCAGCAGCTTTGCGTCGCGCTCGTCCTCGACCCACTCGGCGACCGTCTCGATGCCGAGATTGTGGGACAGGTTGACCAGCGTCTGCACGAACAACTGGTCGGCGTGGCTGCGGTGCAGATTGCGCATGAAGGCGCCATCGATCTTGACCATGTCGACACCGAGGTCGCGCAGGTTGCGGTACGTGGTGTAGCCGGCGCCGAAATCGTCGAGCGCCACCCGGCACCCCAGATCGTGCAGCCAGGCCACCAGCGCGGCCGTTTCCTGCAGGTCCTGGATCGCCTCCGTCTCGGTGATCTCGATGATCATCCGCTTGGCGATGCCGCGATTGGCGATGACGATATTGGTGATGCGTTCAAACCAGGCCGGATCGAGCGCCGTCGACACGCCGACATTGAGCGACAGCTTCAGATCGGGGTCGGCGATCAGCATCCTGGTGGACAGATCCACCATCCGGGTGTCGATCAGTTGCACCAGGCCCAGTTGCTCGGCCAGCGGCATGAAGCTGCCCGCCGGAATGTCCTCGCCGTCGCGGCTGCGCACCCGCACCAGAGCCTCGTGGAACGCCACCTCGTGGGTCTTGCTGTCGACGATAGGCTGCAGCGCGACGCCGAGGCGGTTTTCCGCCAGCGCGCTCAGCAGGTCCGTGGCGACCTGCAGGTTGTTCTTGCGCCGGGCGTCCCGGCGCGTGTCCGGCTCGAAGGTCTTGTAGCCGGAGCGCCGGTTGCGTCTGGCTTCCTGCAGCGCCTCCATTGCCCGGTAAACCGCCTTCTCGGCGTCCGGCGCGAAACGCGGCGCGATCACGCAACCGATCGAGACGGTGGTCAGCACCTCGGCGCTGTGCGTCTTGACGGGGGCGGCCGCGACCACTTCGCAAATCCGCCGCGCGGCGTGGTTCGCTTCCTCCGGAGAGCATTCGCTGAGCAGGATGCCGAACTTGTTGCCCGCAACGCGGCCGATCACGTCGCCACGGCGCAGCACGTTGGAGATGCGCCGCGCCGTCTCGGCGATCACCGAGTCGGCAACCTCGAAGCCGAACGAGTCGTTGACCATGCCGAGATTGTCGATCGCCGCAACGAAGAAACCGCAGCTCTGCCCGGCCTTGCGGCAGGTGCCGATGCGCGAGGCAAGCCGGTTCGTCAGCGTCGTGCGGTTCAGCGTCCCGGTGAGCGGATCGACATCGCCCTGGCTGCTGCGCGGCTTGGAATCGATACGCGGCGCGTTCGCGAGACGGCGAACAAGACCGTGCGCTCCCCTCAACGTGCCGTCCGCATCGATGATCAGCCGGGCGCGCTCCTCGAACCGGAACGGCTGGGCGTGGCCGTTGTCGCCGCCCATGTCGTAGATGATGTCGAAGCCGTGCGAGCCCGCCACCTTGCCGGATACGGCATGGGCAATGGCGATATCGCGGTCACATTGAGCGCGTTGCGGCAGCATCTCGGAGAACGCCGTCCCGCTGCCTGGCGGGTCAAGCCCCACGGCAGAGAACAGTGCTGGCGCGTTGGCACTCCAGCGCAAGCCGTCATCACCGGCTATCCAGTGATAGAGCGCCACGTCGAGGTCGCTGAGAATATCGCTCAGGCCGTGGGACTTTGGCTGAGCCGGCGCATCCTCCGCATCGCGGGGGCGCTGTACGTCGAGCGTCATGCGCGTGTCCTGTTGCACCGTTCTGGCGAAACTCTTGAGCGCCGGTCGTCCGGTGAGAGCATTCGGCCCCGGGGACGACATGATTGGATGTAGTGTCGCAGAATCGGTCCGTTTGCCTTAAGATTCACTTAATCCTGCGATCCGGGATCAGCCGACACGGCGCGGTTCTTGCGGCGTTGACGCCAGGACCGGGCGGATTTGCCCTCATTGCGCCCCTGCCGGGGACCGATTGTCCCGATCTGGGACACAGATGAACCAGGCAGGGCAGGCAGCAAGGGGCGGCACATTCCGGCCGAACGAGAACGGATCAGGGCCGAGGATCAGGCAATGCGGATCGCACGCAGCACATCACCGACGCGCTCGACGGGAAAGCGGCATCAGATCGCCCGTGCCGGGGACGTTGCCGATACCGGCGGCAAGCGACAGGGGCTGGACGCGCAACAGGCGCGTGCGACCGGTCGGGCACTGGTGCCGGCGCAATCGACCACCGATACGCATACGCCAAGCCAGGTCCTGCCGCCACGCCAGGGCGGTTCGGGACGCGCCGGCGCGCAGTTCCTTACCCAGTTGATCGCCACCGGGCTCAACCTCGAAGTCACCCGCGCACGGCGCCGGGCCGCACCGGCTGTCGCGCTTGCCGCCTATGCGGCGTCGGACCAGCGCCCCGCCGCGTATACGCCCGCCACCTTCCGCCGCAGTCTCTGACGGGCAAAATCGCTCAGTACCCGAGCGCGCACCCGTCCTTGCGCGGGTCCGAGCCGGCGATCAGCACACCGCGATCGCGGTCGATCTCGATTGCCTGCGCACCACCCCACGGCACATCACGCACCACCATCCGGTGACCGCGTTCGGCAAGGCCGGCGCGAGTCGCCTCGGGAATCGTCCGCTCCAGCGACAGCACCGCGTCCGCGCCGTGCGGCTCCATGAAGATACGCGGAAAGTCGATCGCCGCCTGCACGTCCATACCGTAGTCGATGATGTTGCTGAGCACGTGCGCATGGCCGCAGGCCTGGTACTGGCCGCCCATGACGCCGAAGCAATGGGTCACCACGCCATCGCGGCTGACCAGTCCGGGGATCAGCGTGTGCAGCGGGCGCTTTCCACCGGCCAGGCAGTTGGGATGGCCCGGCGTCAGCACGAACCCGCCGCCCCTGCTCTGCAGGATGATGCCGGTCTTCTCGGTCACGATCGCCGATCCGAAATCCTTGAAGATCGAGTTGATCAGCGCCACCGCCATGCGGTTCTCGTCGACCGCGGTGATCATCACCGTGTCGCTGCCCGGCGTGTCGAACGACCCGAGATGGTCCATGCGCCGGTCCGGGTCGATGCGCGCGCGCAGTGCCGCAACGCTGCGCTCCGACAGCAGTTCCTCCGGCGTCGCCTCCAGCGCATCGGCATCCGCCAGATGCCGGTCGCGCACGCCATAGGCCAGCCGCGCGGCCTCCATTTCCAGATGGAAGCGCTCCGGGCCCAGCGGGTCGAGGCGGGCGATGTCGAAGCCCTCCAGGATGCACAGGATGAGCTGGGCGATGAAACCTTGCGTGTTGGGCGGCAGCTCGATCAGGTCGTGACCGCGATAGCCGGCCGTGATCGGCGCCATCGGATCGACCGAAACGCCGGCGAGATCGTCGACCGTCATGGCACCGCCGGCCGCCTGCACCGTGGCGGCGATGTCCTCGGCCACTGCCCCTGAATAGAAACCGGCCTCGCCGTCCGCGGCGATGGTCCGCAACACGCCCGCAAGCGCCCGGTTGGCCATCACGTCGCCGGCCACCGGTGCGGTGCCGTCGGCCTTGAGGTAGTGCTGCCGCGCGCCGGCATTAGCCGAAAGTCGCTCCACGTTCTTCGCCCAATCGAAGGCCACCCGTGGCGCCACCGGATAGCCGTGCTCGGCCAGCTCGATCGCCTCCGCCAGTGCCCGGTCGATGCCGATGGTGCCGTGGCTTGCCAGCAGCCGGCACCAGCCGGCGACGCCGCCCGGCACCGTAACGGAAGCGCCGTGTTCAATGGGCACGCTGGTGTAGCCTTGCGCGCGCAACGCTTCGGCATCGCTTCCAGCCGCCGCACGGCCCGACGCGTTGACACCTTCGATGCGCCCGTCGGGAAATGCGATCAGCGCGAACAGATCGCCGCCGACGCTGGTCATATGCGGCTCGACGACCGCCTGCACGGCGGCCGCCGTGACCGCCGCATCGAGCGCATTGCCGCCGCCTTTCAGCACATCGAGACCGGCCGCGGTGGACAGGTAGTGGGACGTGGCGACCGCGCCGCGCCGCGCAATCACGGCGGACCGCCCCGGTTGATGGAAATCCCGCATCATGATCCGAACCCGATTGTCGCCGTCACACACCGACACCGGGGCCAACGCCGAAGTCGCGGCGCGCCGAGCGGATGGTCACGGAAAAACCCGCGATCACGTCGACCAGCGTCATCGCCATCAGCAGGAAGAATGTCGAAGTCGCGGCCTCGGCAAACAGCAGGAACTGCACCAGGCAGGCGATGAACACTGCCGTGGACAGCAGGTGGTCGACGATCGCGCCCGGCCCGGTGCGCGTTGCCTTGAGAATCTCCAGGAAGAGCAGCACCAGCGCCGCCAGCAACAGCAGGTCGCCCACCGTCATGGTCCAGCTCACGCCGGAGACCATCGCAACCGAGATGACCGGCGCACTCCAGATGTCGGTGCCGGCAAGCTCGGGCGCGCCACCGCCTGTGAAGGCGAAGATGTTGTAGACGATGACGGGAACGATCAGCAGCGGGAAATTCAGCAGCATGGGGATCAACCCTCCGGACGCAACGCGGCAACTGGTCCGGGAACTCTACTCGATTGATCCGCCAAAACAAAAAGCGGCCCGTGGCGGGCCGCTTTGCTTCTTGCGCGTTTGCGTGAACGCGAACCGCGTTCAATCCTTCGGCTCGAGCACCTGGCGGCCGCGATATTCGCCGCTCTTCAGGTCGATGTGGTGCGGCCGGCGCAGTTCACCGGAGTCCTTGTCCTCGATATAGGTGGGGTTCGCCAGCGCATCGCTTGAGCGCCGGTGGCCGCGTTTCATGCGCGTTACTTTTCGCTTCGGTACGGCCATCTCGCCTTCTCCGTGGCTACCCGGCGCGGCCGGGGCAAATTCCGTTCCCGCAAGCACCGCCGCGATCACCCGGCCTCGGTGGCCGGACCCGCCCTCGCGCTGCTTGCCTGATATGAAACGCGGCTTATAGCGGCAACATTCGGGCCAATCAACCCGCCCGGGCGCGCATTACCTCGTCTCCTGTCTCGTCGCCGGACAGCGTGGCATCGCCGAGCCGGATATGCACCGCGGCAAGCAGATACTTGGTGTATTCGGTGAGCATCAGCCAGACCGTATCCCCGCTCGCCCACCAGCGCGACAGGTCCAGCCGACTGCTTTCCACCGCGTGCGGGATCAGCTTGATATCCGGCAGGACGCGATTGAGCTCCATCAGCGAGCGCGGCATGTGATAGCTGGAGGTGACAACCACCAGCGAGCCGAATTCGTTGGCGCGCGACCAGCGCCCCGCCTCCATCGCATTGCCGAAGGTGTTCTGGGCCTGATAGCCGAGATCGATGCAGCAATCGAACAATTGATCGCCGGAATCCAGCTTCAGACGGATGTCCTGCAGTGTCGTGGTCGGATTGACGCCGGAAATCAGCAGCCGGCGGCCACGATTGTCGGCCAGCAGGTCCACCGCATCCGCAATCCGCGACGATCCGCCGGTGAGAACCACGATGCCGTCGGCCGCCTCGCCGCCGGTCGCCGCGTGTCGCGCCTGCTCGCTGACGGTGCCGGCGAAACGCACCAGACCAACGGCGAAAGCGAACAACGCGATCGCCGCAATCATGCATGTCGCCCACCCGGTCGCCCGCCAGTTCCGTCTGCCGGCCCGGCCGGAGGTGCCCGTTTCTTCGCAGTCGGACTTCACTCCCATCGATTCACTCTATGTGCCCAATCGGGCAGATCGGGGGCAAGAAGGTGGCCGACCCACGCCCCAGACATCATCCTCATCAATGACCTGAGATTAGGGCTATACCATGGTACGGACAACGCGCAGCACCGAGACATAAGCGGTCAGCGCCGTCAGGCCGGCCACCAGCAGCACGGTCGCCGCGATCGCGATATAGCCGTCACCGCTCAGTCCGAAACTGCCGAACAGGGCTTCGAGCTGCGCCCCGGCGGGCGTGGCGATCAGCAGGCCGGAGAACCAGCTTGCCAGCACGAAGACGACCACGGCGATGGCGCCGCCGGCCGCACCGCCTTTCAGGCCGAGCAGCAGGAAGTGGCGCACGAACTGCCACGCGATGAAGCCCTCGCGCGCGCCGACCAGATGCAGCACCTGGACGATATTCCGATTGGCGGCGATGGCGCTGCGCGTGGCGAAGACGATCGACAGCACCGTCGCGGCGAGCACCAGGACGAATATCGCGGTGCCGGCGGAGACGATGGTGTTGGCCATGATCTTCAGGCGCTCCTGCCAGACCTGATGGTCGTCGATGCTGGCGGTGGGAACGGTATCGGCCAGCGCGTCACCAATACTGCCGGACGCAGGCGGGCTGTCCCGGTCGATCGTCACCACGACAAGCCGTGGAACCGGCAGCGCCTCGATGTCGAAATCCGCGCCAAGCCAGGGCTCCAGCAGCGCCCGCAGCGTCTCCTCCTCCAGCACGCGGGCATTCACCACGCCGGGGACCTGCGCTGCGATCCGGGCGGCCTCTTGCGCATCCACCGCCACGTCGCGCCCCTCCACGGGAACCACCTGGATCGTCAACTCGCTGGACAACTCGCCGGCCCAGCCATCGGCGGCGTCGGAAACCGCGATCACCAGGCCGATGGTGATGGCGGCCAGGAACGCCATGATGGCGATGACGACCACCAGCGCGGTGCCGGACATGCCCGATGCCGGCACCACGGCATTGCCCCTCCGGCGAACCGGTTCGCCGGTCTCCAGCGCGACCGGCGCGGCCTGCGATGGCTCAGTCGTAGACATGCAGGCGTCCTTCGTTCAGCACCAGCCGCCGGGCGGCCTCGTACTGGTCCATCAGGCCGATATCGTGGGTGGCGATCACCACCGTCGTGCCGAGCTTGTGCAACTCGCTGAACAGGCGCAGCAGCCGGCGCGCCAGTGTCGGATCGACGTTGCCGGTGGGTTCGTCGGCGAGCAACAGGTCGGGCTGCGCGATCACCGCCCGCGCGATCGCCGCGCGCTGCTTCTCGCCACCCGACAGCACCGGCGGATAGGCATCCATCCGGTCCTCCAGGCCAACCCACTGCAGCAGCTCCTCCACATCGGTGCGGTAGTCGGATTCCGGTTGGCCGATGACCCGCAGCGGCAGCGCCACATTCTCGTAGGTGGTCATGTGATCGAGCAGGCGGAAATCCTGGAACACGATCCCGATGCGCCTGCGGATGGCCGGCAGCACGCCCGGACTGAGATCGGAGGAGTCCTGGCCGAACACGTTGATCAGGCCGCGGGTCGGCCGCAAGGCAAGGAATAGCAGCCGCATCAGCGTCGTCTTGCCGGCACCGGACGGCCCGGTGAGAAACTGGAACGAGCCTTGCGGAATCTCGAAGCTGATGTCGCTCAGCACCTCCGGTCCCATGCCGTAGCGCAGACCGACATTCTCAAAGCGGATCATGCGGCTCCCTCCGCGGCGTGTGCCGCGGGCCTCCTCTCAGGCCCTGCGTGTCGGCAATTGATTTCCAATTCGTTAACGCTTTCGTCCCTACGGTTTTCGAGAGCAAGACCGCGCGCGCTGATTCGCCATGATAATCACCTGTCCCGCTTGTGCGACACGCTATACGGTGGCGCCTGAGGTGTTCCCAGCCTCGGGGCGTTCGGTCAAGTGCGCCCGTTGCGAGCGCGTGTGGCACGCCACGCCGGAGGCAGAAGACCCGCCGGTGGAGAACGCCCAGCTTCCCGCTACGACCGAAGACGTGGCGCGGCAAGCCCGGAACGAGACGGACCGGGCGGCCGTCAAGCCGGTCGAAGACGCCGAAGCGGCCGGAGACGCCAACGCTGGCCAGGACATCGCATGGCAGCAGAAGGCCGCCAAGGCAACTGCCGAGCCGGCCGCCGCGGCCATCATCGACGATGGCACCGGCGATGACGCACACACCGATGGTCCCGACCGCGGTTTTGCTGCGGTATCGATCGAAACGGTGGCGCGCGCACGTAACGCCGCAAGGCGGTTCACGAGGGCCGGACCTCAGACAGGACCTGCCCGCCGCATTCAGGCGATGTCCGTTGGTGCCATGATCGCCTTGCTCATCGCAGGGTTCGTCTACCGCGAGGACGTT
Organism: Tepidamorphaceae bacterium; assembly: GCA_028279445.1. Classification (GTDB taxonomy): domain Bacteria; phylum Pseudomonadota; class Alphaproteobacteria; order Rhizobiales; family Tepidamorphaceae; genus JANQNT01. Next base: position 39,336 of record JANQNT010000029.1, read on the forward strand.
GTCGCGGCCGTTCCGTCGCTGGGCAGCCTCTATCGGCAAGTCGGTCTGGAAGTGAACCTGCGCGGACTGGCCTTCGAGAACGTGCATCCGGTGCGAAGCCTCGAACAGGGCATCCCGATCCTTCGCGTGCAGGGCATCATCCGTAATGTCAGCGATGTGGCGATGGCGGTGCCGCCGATACGCCTGTCGCTGCGCTCTCCGGAGGGCATCGAGATCTATCGCTGGACCGTTCAGCCGGAGACCGAGGCGTTGGAGCCTGGCGCGACCGCACCTTTCCGCAGCCTGCTCAGCGCACCACCCGCCAACGCGGCCGGTCTGGCGGTACGCTTCATCGACGCCGAACCAACACGGGTCGGCCAACTGCGCTGACAAGGGCTAGGGAGGGGGACATGGCGCATATCCTGCTGGTCGAGGATGACGAAGCCGTTCGCGCCTTCGTCGCGCGCGCCCTCAAGCAGGACGGCCACTCGGTGCAGACCGCCGAAGACGGCGCCGCGGCCCTTGACCTGATCAACGTTGAGGACTTCCGCGCCGATCTGCTGCTCTCCGACATCCAGATGCCGGTGATGGACGGCATCGCGCTTGCGCTGAACGTGGCCCGCGAGCGCCCCGATCTGCCGATCGTTCTGATGACCGCCTACGCCCAGCAGCGCGAACGCGCACACGGGCTGGACGCGCTGGTGCGCGACGTCGTGCAGAAGCCGTTCACGCTTGCGGAGATCTGTCAGCGGGTCCGCAAGGCGCTGTTATGATTTTTGCCGGCCGTTCGGCTTGTCCGAAAACCAGTTCCCACTTTTCGGACCTCACGGCATCATCCTGCACAGACTGAGTTGCGTGTTGGGTATCCCGGCGCACGACCGTGCGCCCGCAAGCGGTGAGCTCAGCGAACTGGCGTGAGTGAAATAAAACCGGCGAAGCCGGCAAGCGCGACTGCGCGTCGCCCGATAGGGCGCCCTCGCGGAGGCGGTGAGCGCGGACATTGTTCGGGCGAACTCGCCGTGAGCGAGATAAAGCCGAACGGCCGGCAAAAATGCCGTGAGCGCAGCAAACTGGCGTGAGCGAAATAAACCCTACCGCCCCAGCAACCGTTCCAGGTAGTCGCGCTCGATGCGCGAGCGGGCCGGGTCGGACAGGCGCCGGCGCAGTTCTTCCAGAATCTTGCGCGCCCGTGCCGCATCAATCTCGTCGGGCACCTGAACCGACGTGCCGAGATCGGGGCCCTGGCTGCGCAGCGGCCGTCCCATCGGATCGGTGCGCGCCTGCCCCGGCGCGTTGGCGCCCTGCATGCCCATCGACCGGGCCAACTGGTCGGCAAGCTGGCGCGCGCCGGAGCGCAGCGCGTCCAGCGCCTGCGCCTGGCTCTGCACTGCATCACCCGTTTCGCCCGATCCCAGCGAGCCTTCCGCGTTGCCCATGGCGTCACCGGCGCGGCCGAACTGTTCCTGGCCGTTGTGCCCGGATTCCTGAAGCCGCCGCAGCATTTCCTCAAGCTGTTGACGCAACTCGCCCTGGGCGCGGGCAAGTCCGTCCAGTTCACCTTCGGCGCCATCGCGCACGCCACCCTGGCGTTGCTCGCCCGAAGGCCCCTGACCCATGCGGCCCTGCTGATCGCGGTCGCCGGGCTGGCCCTGCTCGCCCTGCTGACCTTGTCCTGACCTCTGCGGTCCCTGCTGGTCGAGGCGGAACGTCTGGTCCATCAGTTCCTGCTGGCGACGGATCATGTCGGCGAGCTCTTCCAGGCTCCGCGACATCTGCGACTGTTCCGCGCTTTGCTGCATCTGACCCGATTGCAGGCTCTCCAGCATGTTGCGCAATTCGCTCAGCAGTTGCTGCGCCTCATCGCGCGCACCGGAGCGGGCCATGTTCTCGATCGAGTCGAGCATGCGGTCGAGGTCCTGCGGCGTCACCGTGCGCAGGTTCTCCGCATTGGGCAGTTCCGTGACGTTGCCGGGGTCCTGGGCGCGCCGCGCCATCTCCTGCATGAAACGGTTGAGCGCTTCGCGCAGTTCCTCCACCAGCCGGGCGATCTCCTGATCGGACGCGTTTTCGTCCAGCGCCTGCTGCAACGCTTCCTGGGCGGCGCGCAGGTCACGCGCCACATCGGCAAGATCGCCGTCCTCGATGAACAGCGCCATGTCCCACAGCATGTCCAGAACCGAGCGCAGGCCATCGTCGTCATGCGCAAGGCGCAGCCGATACGCGACCGAACGCAGGCCCAGATAGACCGAGACCTCCATATCGAAATGCTCCGGCGCCACAGCGAGCATCTCCAGTGCCCGCCACACGCCACGCGCCGCGTTGCGGTCGAGCGCCAGATTGCGGCGCTGCTCGACCAGCGCGCGCGCCAGCGGCTCGCGGAACGTGCGCGACGGCAAGGTGAAGCGCACCGGTTCGCTCAGACCGCTCTGGCCGGCGTCATCGCGCGCCTCCAGCACCGCGACAACCTCCGCGCCGGCCCACGGGTGAGAAGTCAGGTCCTTGACGGTCTGGGCGCTGCCGCTGCGGGCGCGAAGCTGCGGCAAGGTGAGCTGCAGTTCCGGAGCGGGCACCAGCGGGTTGGCGTCATCCGGCGCGTTGAGCGCCGATATGCCGGCGGTCGCGGCGATCACGCCGTAATCATCGCCGACCTCGTAGGACAACCGCAACGCGCCGGAGGGCAACGCCTCTGGCTCGCGCGACAGCCGGATCGTCGGTGCCGCGTCCGGCACCACCTCGAAGCGCCACAGCGCCACCGAATAGCGGCCCCGCCGCACCTCGGCCATGCCGGTGCGCTCAAGGTCGATGGCCATTTCGGCAAGCCGCGCATCGCTCTCGGCGCTCTCGGCCGCATAGGTCTCGCCAGTACCCTCGTCCGGCGACCAGCTCAGCGCCAGATCGCGGGCATCCTCGCTGCGCACGATCAGCCGGCTGCCGGCCGGCACGCTAACGATGGTGTCCTGGTTGCCGGTGTTCTGGGTCAGCAGCACCGGCGGACGGGCGGTATAGGAGGGCGGCGAAACCCAGGCATCGAGCCGCGTTTCCGCCGCCACCTGCGCGGCAGGCGCCAGAAATGCCTGCTGCAGCCGTTCAAGCCGCTGGTCGCCGGCATACATGGCGGCCACGACGAACAACAGGCCGACGACGGCGCGCAACGCATAAGGATCGCGCTCACTGATCGGCGTGTGCAGGCCGCCCGGACTGAGCCGGCCGATCTGTTCGGCGGTGCGCCGCTGATGGGCGGCCCACAAGGCACGCGCTTCCGCGGACGGGGTGTTGGAGAGCGTATCGCGGATGGTCGAGATCGGGCGGTGGGCAAGATTGGAGGCGCGCTCGACCCGGGTGACCGCCTCACGGCCAACCGGTAGGCGCACACCCAGCATTGGGTAGAGGCTGGCCAGCGCCACGAGCGCGAACGCTCCAACCAGGACCAGCCGCAGCCAGGGATTGAGCAGTGGCCACAGGCCGAGCCAGGAGACGATGCAGAACACGCCGACGACGCATACGAACGGCACGATCGCCGGCCAGACACGCTCCCAGACAATGCCGAGCCGCGCCGCCAGCAGCGCGCGCGCGATGCGCGCCGCCAGACGCCGGGTCACCGGCTGGCTGCGCTCCTCGTCCGACGCGGGGCTGTTACGGGCCATTGGCGCTCCACTGCCGGCAATCGATGCGGACCGGCCATCAAGCCTGCGAATCGCACACGTCGCTCAATTCGCAGAGGCAAGTGGAGTGTAGCATAGGGATTGTGTCAGCAGCCCGGCAACGGCGAATGGACACGCGCACGTTCACGAATTGAACAGAAACGACTTGTTTCTGGCCGTTTTATAGCGCTCACGGCAAGTCTCCCCCGGATCAGGCACTCTGTGCCGTCCGGGGTAGACGCCTCCGCGAGGGCGGCCTGACCGGCCGGGCACGCAGTCGCGTGCCTGGGTGCC
>JANQNT010000031.1 GCA_028279445.1 Tepidamorphaceae bacterium
ACCCTTGCGTCGGCTTTGCGCCTGGAACTGAACGATTTTGGCGCATACCACGCTCCAAATCCTGAATGTCGATACAGCCTAATCCAAAAGGGGGCGCGTGGCGTGAGGCCACGCGCCCCGGTTGTTGGTGCGATCCCCTGACTGTCGATAACAGCCTGGCGGGGAGGTTACATCTTGCACTCTCCCACATAGGAGTCGGGCATGTCTTCGATGATGGCCGACTGGGCGGCGGCGACAAACTCGCCGCTCTGCGCCTGCACGACCTTCAGCAGATGCATGTCGTGGATGGGGTGCTGGTTGGTGTTGAAGGCGAAATCGCCGCGCACGGACTGGAAGTCCGCCTTGGCGATGGCGGCCCGCATGGCTTCGGTGTCCTCCACCTTGCCACCAACGCTTTCGGCCGCGCTGGCGTAGAGGCGAACCGTGTCAAAGGCCTGCGCGGCAAACTCCGAAGGCGTGCCGCCATGGGCCTTGCGGTAGGCATCCACGAACGCCGTGTTGGCCTCGTTGGGCAGGTTGTAGGCCCACTGTCCCGCGGCGATCACGTTGAGACCTGCTTCGCCGATGGCCGGCAGCGTCGCGCCGCCGACGACGAAGGCGGTGGTCAGCGGGATGGTGTCGATCAGCCCGGCCTGGGCGTACTGGCGCACCCACTGGACGCCGAGACCGCCGGGATAGAACACGAACACGGCCTCCGGCTTGGTCGAGCGGATTTCGGTCAGTTCGGCGGAGAAGTCGGTCTGGTCGAGCGGCGTGTAGACCTCGCCGACGATCTCGCCTTCGAACGTGCGCTTGAAGCCGGCCAGCAGATCGCGGCCCGCCTGATAGTTGGGCGCCAGGATATAGGCGGACTTGATGCCCTCGGCGTTGAGGTGAAGCCCCATGGCCTCGGCGGGCTGGTCGTTCTGGAAGGGCGTGGCGAAGTAGTAGGGCGAGCACTGCGCGCCGGCCAGCGGCGCGGGCGCCGGGTTGGGCGACAACAGCAGCGTCTCGCTGCGGGTCACCGGGCGTGCGATGGCCATCATCACGTTGGAGAACGAGGCGCCGATGACCACGTCGACATCCTCCGAATTCACCAGCTTCTCGGCCGCCTCGCGGCCCACTTCGGGGCGGCGTTGATCGTCCTCGTAGATGAACTCCACATCGCGTCCGGCGATCTTGCCGCCCATCATTTCAAGCGCAAGGTCGGCGCCGCGGCGCATGTCTTCGCCGATCACGGCGCCCGGTCCCGACAGCGACAGCACGAACCCGACCTTGATCGGATCGCTCTGCGCATGTGCCCCGGTCACCATGACCGATGCGAGGGCGGCACCCACCACCCAACTGGTCACTTTGTTGATCATTGTTCCGATACCTCCGGTCCTTATGACTTCCCTGTCGTCATGACTTGCCTATGGTCGGCCTCGTTTCCGCCTTCGCAGCCCGTTGGCTACGTTCCGCTTGCCGGTTCCGTCTTCTTGTAGATCGCCGAGCCTGTCGCGAGCGTTCGCCCGTCCTGGACGATGTCTCCGGCGCAGAACGCGATGCTCCGGCCGGCCCGGTTGAAACGCGCCCTGGCGGTGATCGGGTCCCGTTTGCCGGCGGTGAGATACTGTATGTCCAGCGCTATGGCGACACAGCTTCCCAGGCGGCGCTTTGCGAGCTCATACATGGCCATGTCCAACCATGCCGAGTGCGCGCCCCCATGCAGCGTGTCGATGGCGTTGAGCGATTTCTCGCTCGGCATGATCTGCATTTCAACGCCGTCGTCGCACGCCCGCCAGCGGATCGGTCCCAGCACGTTGATCAGCGGATCGTCGGTTCGGAACAGCTCGAGTGCATCCCGAGCCGCCAAACCGCCGGCTGTATCGAGCCGCTGCGCATCCGCTCCGCTGCATCCGCGATCCGCCACCCGTTCAGTCTCCCGGCCCATCGAGCGTGACGACCGTCTTGGCAATCGACTTGCGGTCGAGCAGGTCCTGCAGCCCTTGCATCAGGCTCTCAAGCGGCAGCGTGCGTGAGACGTTGGCGCGGACCCGGCCTTCGGCGAGCAGTTGCAGCCACCATTGCGCGCCCTCGCGGATCTGGCTGCGGGCCTTTTCGAACTGGATGTCGAGCGGCGCGCCGACCACGCCGAGATTGTTGTAGAGCAGGTAGTTCGTCTTCGCCGCCGGGATGACGCCGGCGGCAAAGCCGACGACGACCATGCGGCCGCCGAACCGCAGGCCACGCAGACCGGCGGTGAACATCGGATCGCCGACGGTCTCGATCACGACGTCGGCACCTTCACCGTCGGGCCACAGCCCGCAGACGTCCTCCTTGAACATCCGCTTGAGGCCATCCTCGCTGCTGTCGCCTGGAACGATCACGTGATCCGCGCCGTTCTGCCGCGCCAGCTCGGCCTTCTGCTGATTGGAGACGATGGCCACGACATCGGCGCCGCGCACTTTTGCAAGCTGGGTCGCCGCCGAGCCGACCCCGCCGGACGCGCCAGTCACGACCACCCGGTCGCCGGCGGCAACGCCGGCGCGCATGACGGTCGCCACATAAGCCGTGTTGAACACGGTGATCGCGCCGGCCGCATCGGCCGCGCTGACCTCTTCGGGACGGTGAAACACCCGCTCCAGAGGCGCGACGACCCGCTCGGCAAACGCGCCCTTGAAGACCTGCGCCACCACCGTGTCGCCGGCCTTGAATTCGCGCACGTCCCCGCCCACCGCGAGCACCCTTCCGGCGCAGTCGCGACCTGGGACGAATGGGGTCTCCGGGCGCTTCTGATACTTGCCCTGAACCATCAGCGCGTCGGGGTAGTTCAGACCGATCGCCTCGACCTCGATCACCACCTCGCCGGCACCGGCAACCGGATCGGGAAGGTCGTGAATCTCATGGCCGCACGGCGGTCCGTAGCTTTCGATCAGGAAGGCGCGCATGGGGTATCCTCAGGCTTCTATATACAAACTGTATATAATTATCCGGGAGCGATCAAGCGCCAACTTGGCCAGTTTGCGCGTCGCGCAATTCACCGATTGAAAATTTATATACAACTAGTATAAAAATATCTCCTTCGAGGAGACAACACCATGAGCGATAGCGGCGGCTGGCAATTCTGGGTGGACCGCGGCGGCACCTTTACCGACATCGTCGCGATGCGCCCCGACGGCAGCCTTCAGCATGAAAAGGTGCTCTCGGAGAATCCCGAGCGCTATCGGGATGCGGCCGTCTTCGGCATTCGCTCGATCCTTGGTCTTGGCCCTGACGACGCCGTGCCGGAAGGCATGATCGGGTCGGTGAAGATGGGCACGACGGTGGCCACCAATGCCTTGCTTGAGCGCAAGGGCGAGCGGACGCTGCTGGCGATCACGCGTGGGTTTCGCGATCTGCTGCGCATCGGCCACCAGAACCGCCCCGACATCTTCGCCCTGCAGATCAAGCTGCCCGAGTTGCTCTATGAACGCGCCATCGAAGTGGACGAGCGGCTCGATGCGGCAGGCGAGGTGATTTGCGCATTGGACGAGGCGCGGGCGGAGGAGGCGCTGCGTGCGGCTTATGACGACGGCATTCGGTCGGTCGCCATCGCGCTGATGCACGCCTATACCAATCCGGTCCATGAGATGTGTGTTGCCGAGATCGCGCGCCGGATCGGTTTCACGCAGATTTCCACCAGCGCCGGTGTCAGCCCGCTGGTCAAGCTGATCGGGCGGGGCGATACGGCGGTGGTCGACGCCTATCTCAGTCCTATCCTGCGCCGCTATGTGGCCCAGGTGGCGGATGCACTGGGCGCGGATCGTGGCGCATGCCGGCAACTGCTGTTCATGCAGTCCAACGGGGGGCTGACCGATGCCTCCCTGTTCCAGGGCAAGGACGCGATCCTGTCCGGCCCGGCCGGCGGTGTCGTCGGTATGGTGGAAACCGGCCGGCGTGCCGGCTTCGACCGGCTGATCGGCTTCGACATGGGTGGCACCTCGACCGATGTCTGCCACTTCGCGGGCAGCTACGAGCGCAGCTTCGAGACGGAGGTTGCCGGCGTGCGGTTGCGCGCGCCGATGATGGACATTCACACGGTCGCCGCCGGGGGCGGTTCGATACTGTCGTTCCGCAACGGACGCATGCAGGTGGGACCGGAGAGCGCCGGCGCCAATCCCGGCCCGGCCTGCTATCGCCGTGGCGGACCGTTGACCGTCACCGACTGCAATATCCTGCTGGGCAAGATCCAGGTCGACTACTTTCCCGCCGTGTTCGGTGTTGATGGCGATCAGCCGCTCGATGCGGCCGTGGTGCGCGAGAAGTTCGGGGAACTCGCCCGTCAGATCGCCGAGGAGACGGGCGACGAGCCCAAGAGCCCCGAGCAGCTCGCCGAAGGCTTCCTGCGCATCGCCGTGGAGAACATGGCCAATGCGATCAAGAAGATCTCCGTCCAGCGCGGCTACAACATCACCGCCTATACGCTGAACAGTTTCGGCGGCGCCGGCGGGCAGCACGCCTGCCTGGTCGCCGATACGCTGGGCATGAAGCGCGTCTTGCTCAACCCCTTCGCGGGCGTGCTGTCGGCGCTCGGCATGGGGCTGGCCGAGATACGCAGCCTGCGCCAGCATCAGCTCGATCGACCGCTCGGCGAGATCGCGGCGGCGCATTCGGTGTTAGATGCGCTGCGGCGCGATGCGGTCGCCGAAGTCGCCGCGCAGGGCATCGAGGCGGAGCAAATCGCCTGCGTCAGCCGGGCGCATCTTCGCTACGCGGGATCGCACCAGACGCTTGAGGTCGCCGTCGACGATCCGGCCGCCATGGCGGGAGCATTCGAGCGGCTGCACAAGGCCCAGTTCGGCTTCGTGCCGTGCGGCCGCGAGATGGTCATCGACACGCTCGACGTGGAGGCCATCGGCCAGACCAGCCGGCCCGATGCCCTGGGCGTCGATTGCGCCGAGACCGAGCCTGAGCCCGACGCCCGCGTGGAGATGACATCGGGTGGTCAACGCCATGCGACGCCGATCTACAAGCGCGAGACGTTGCTGGCCGGACAGCGCATTCAGGGCCCTGCGATCATTGCCGAAGCCATCGGAACCAGTGTCGTCGAGGATGGCTGGACGGCGGACGTCGACGCTCTCGGCAATCTGGTGCTCGAGCGCACGCAGGACCGGCAGGGCCTGGAGGATATCGGCGCGCAAGCCGATCCGGTGATGCTGGAGGTCTTCTCCAACCTGTTCATGTCGATCGCCGAGCAGATGGGAGCAACGCTCGCCAACACCGCCTATTCGGTCAACATCCGCGAGCGGCTCGACTTCTCCTGCGCCCTGTTCGACATGCACGGTAACCTGGTCGCTAACGCGCCGCACGTTCCGGTCCATCTGGGATCGATGAGCGAATCCGTGCGCACCGTGATCGAGCAGAACGCCGGCGCGATCAGGCCCGGCGACGTGTTCATGCTCAACGCCCCGTTCAACGGCGGCACCCACTTGCCCGACGTGACCGTGGTCACGCCCGTCTTCGATGCCGCCGGAACGCAGATCCTGTTCTACGTCGGCTCGCGGGGACACCATGCCGACATCGGTGGCAAGACGCCCGGATCGGCTCCTCCCGACAGCACGCATATCGAGGACGAAGGCGTGCTGATCGACAATTTCAAACTCGTCGATCGTGGCCAACTGCGCGAGGCCGAAGCGCGCGCCCTGCTTGGATCAGGCCGCTGGCCGTGCCGCAATCCTGATGAGAACATGGCTGATCTGACCGCGCAGATCGCCGCCAACGAGACCGGTGTGCGCGAAGTCGGCCGGATGATCGATCAGTTCGGGCTGGATGTCGTGCAGGCCTACATGCGGCATGTGCAGGCGAATGCCGAAGCCTCGGTGCGCCGCGTCATCGCCGCGCTCAAGGACGGCAGCTTCACCTATCCGCTGGACAACGGTTCCATGATCCAGGTGGCGATCCGGGTGGACCATGAGACGCAAAGCGCCCAGATCGACTTCACCGGCACGTCGCCGCAGGATCCGGGCAATTACAATGCGCCGCTATCGGTCTGCCGGGCCGTTGTGCTCTACGTGTTCCGCACACTTGTGGGTGCCGATATCCCGCTGAACGAAGGCTGTTTCGCACCGCTGGAGATCACCGCGCCCGAGGGCACCATGATCAACCCCGTCTATCCGGCTGCCGTCATCGCCGGCAACACCGAGGTCAGCCAGGCCATCGCCGATACACTCTATGGCGCGCTCGGTGTCATTGCCGGTTCGCAGGGCACCATGAACAACTTCGTGTGGGGCAATGAGCGCATCCAGAACTACGAAACGATCTGCGGCGGTTCGGGCGCCGGCCCGGATTTCGACGGCACCGATGCGGTTCACTCGCACATGACCAATACGCGCCTGACCGATCCGGAGGTGCTGGAGTGCCGCTTCCCCGTGCGCGTCAAGGAGTTCTCGATCGCGCAAGGCACCGGCGGTTCCGGCCGGCACGCCGGCGGCAACGGCGTTCGCCGGACGCTGCACTTCCTGGACACGATGTCGGTGACGACACTTAGCTCGCATCGCATCGTTCCGCCCCACGGGCTGGAGGGCGGAGAGCCGGGGGCCTGTGGAGAGAACACGGTGGTTCGGCGCGATGGCCGCCGGGAGGAACTCGCAGGTAACGACTCGATACTGGTCGAGCCGGGCGACGAGGTTACGATCCGTACGCCCGGCGGTGGCGGCTTTGGCCACCGATAGCTGGCCCCGAATGCCTACTTCTGATCGGCGCGGCGGAAGGCCCCCTGCACGATCCGGTCGATGACCATCGCCACGAACAGGATCGCGAACCCGCCCAGCAGGCCCGGCCCCTTGGCGGCGAATTGCAGCGCCTCCAGGATGACCTTGCCCAGTCCGCCGCCACCGATCAGCGAGATGATGACGACCATCGACAGGCACATCAGGATCGTCTGGTTCACCCCGGTCATGATCGAGGGCAGGGCGAGCGGCAGTTCCACATCCTTCAGCAGTTGCCAGCGCGATGCGCCGAACGCGGTCGCGGCTTCCTTGATGGTGTCTGGCACGCCGCGCATGCCGAGCGCGGTGAGGCGGATCACCGGCGGCATGCCGAAGATGATCGTTGCCAGAATGCCTGGAGGATTGCCGGTGCCGAAAAAGGCGATGATCGGGATCAGATAGACGAAGGCCGGCAGCGTCTGCATCAGGTCGAGCACCGGCTCGGAGAACCGGTAGGCCCGCCGTGACTTGCCGAACCATATGCCGAGCGGAATGCCGATAACGACGCAAAGCACCACCGCGGCGCCGACCAGCGCCACCGTCTCCATGGCGATCTCCCAGTAGCCGAGCAGTGCGATATAGGCCAGCGCGGCGGCGGTGAAGATCGCCACGCGCGGCCCCGCCGCGCGCCAGGCGAAGACGCAGATCACCGCCATCACCACGGGCCATGGGGTGCCGATCAGGGCGAGCGAGATGGTGTCGAGGATCTGCCGCACCGCCAGCACGATGCCATCGAAGGCCCCCGCACCGCTGCGGGCGGCATCGTCGATCAACGCCTCCAGCCAGCGCGCCGTCTCGCCGTAGTGGTCCGGGTTGGCGGGAAACGCCGTCAACCAGTCCGGCACGTTCTCGATGGTGAACCGGTAGACGGTCAGTGGCATGATGACGAGGCCTAGTATCACGCCGAAGACGATGTTCGGCGTGCGGAAGCCCGAGGGCACCTCGTCGGGCTCCACGCGCCAGCGCGAGTATTGCTTCTCGTAGACGACGTTCGACCAGACGCCCTGCACCACGCGCAGGACGAGCAGAAGCACCAGCCCGGACACGAGGATCATGAAGGCATCGGCGGCGGCTGCTTCCGCCGTCTCGCGGCTGCGCTCGGCAGCGCGCATCAGGTTGCCCCCCAGGGTCTCGAACCGGCTTGGGTCCTCGCCTGCGTCACGGGCCGCCTGCGCCTGGCGCAGGAACTCCTCGGCGCGGGCGGTCTGGCGTTCGGCCAGCGCCATGGCGTCGGCGCCCAGTTCGCCCCATGTGCCGCGTCCGATCTGCACCCAGGCGACGATCTCGAAGATCAGAAATGCCCAGAAGAAGCCCCAGATGCCGCGCGCGGCGGCCCAGAACGGGCCGAACGCGGCAGCCGCCCAGTTGAAGACGCGCGGGATGCCGGTCGTCGTGTCGTGAATGGTGTGAAACGCTTTTGCGTAATAGGCCGGGTTGCGGTCGACGAACGCGGCGATGGACTGGTCCAGCTCCTGGCGGTCGACCTCGATGTCCTTGACCGAGGACGCCGTGGCGTTCGGGTTCGTGTCGTCGGTGGACGGGGCTTGAATGTTCATCACCGGCCTCCCTGGATGCCGCGCAGCAATGTCGTCTTGGTGATGACGCCGACGTCCTTGCCAGCCTCGGTGACGACGAGCGGGTGGTCGCTGCCAACAGAGATGTCGATCAGCGAATCGAGATCCTGTTCGCCGTCGACACGGATGGCATCGGCTGAGGCCGCGCCGTTCTTGAGCGGCTCCATGATGGTGTGCGCGCGCACCAGCTTCAGCCGCGAGATGCCCTGCACGAAGTCGCGCACGTAGTCGTCGGCGGGCTTGGTGACGATTTCCTCGGGTGTGCCGATCTGGACGATGACGCCATCCTTCATGATCGCGATGCGGTGGCCGATGCGGATCGCCTCGTCGAGGTCGTGGGTGATGAACAGCGTGGACTTGTTCAGGTCGCGCACCAGCGCCTTGAACTGGTCCTGCAATTGCAGGCGGATCAGCGGGTCGAGCGCCGAGAACGGCTCGTCCATGAGCAGGATTTCGGGGTCGCTTGCCAGCGCGCGGGCGATGCCGACGCGCTGCTGCATGCCGCCGGAGAGCTCCTTGGGAAGCCGGTCCTCATAGCCGGTCAGGTCGACCAGGCCGAGGGTGTAGTCGGAAATCGCCCAGCGCTTGGATTTGGGAATTCGGCGGATCTCAAGCGGATAGGCGACGTTCTCGCGCACCGAGCGGTGCGGCATCAGCGCCATGTGCTGGAAGACCATGCCGATGTGGCGGGCGCGCATCTGGCGCAGCTCGGTCTTGCCCATGGCGCCGACATCCTCGCCGAGCACCTTGATGGAGCCCGCGCTGGGCTCGATCAGCCGGTTCACATGCCGAACGAGGGTCGACTTGCCGGAACCAGACAGGCCCATGATGCAGAAGATCTCACCGCGCGCGACCGCGAAGGACGCATCGCGCACACCGATGACGGTCTGGTACTTCTCCAGTGCATCGGCCTTGGACAGTTCGGAGCGTTCAGCTTCGGCGATCGTCTCATCGGCGCGCTCACCAAACACTTTCCAGACATTGGACAGTTCGACGACGGTCTCAGCCATGGGACCTCGCAAGGAAAGCTGGAGTGGTCTTTCGACCTCTGGCTGTCGATACAGCCTGTGGAATGCCGCCGCGGAACGTTGTATTCCGCGGCGGCCGCGCTACGAAGTCAGTTGGTCAGCCAGCTGAGCACAACGTCCTGGTTCTTGGCGACCCAGTCCTTTGCGTATTCCTCAACGTCGCGATCCTTGACGGAGAGTTCGTAACCCGCCTCGCTGAGCACTTCCGGCGGCATCTTGTAGTTGTCGAGCATCGCGGCGACTTCCGGGAATTTCTCGCGGATGGCGGCCGAATAGTGCAGGTGCAGCGTTGCGCCTTTCCATGCCGTCGAGGCTTCCGACTTCTCCAGCCATTGCGGATCGTCGGTCGGCTGGATGATCGTCCAGGTCGCCGGATCGTGCGCCGGCTCTTCCAGATAGACGAGATCGTAGGCGACGAAGATGAAGTGCGGCTCGTAGCAGAAGCCCATCCACGGCTCGTCCGCGGTCGCGGCGGCGCCCAGTTCGCCCCAGGCGACGGTGCCGTCGTATTCCTTCAGCTCCATGGTCTGGTCGTAGCCGTAGGACTTGGCCCGGATCTTCTCGATCACGGTCGACGCCCAGCCCGGTGCGCCGATCCACACTTCCGGCGTGCCGTTACCGTCCTTGTCGAAGACCTTCATCTTGTCGGGATCGGTCAGGTCATTGATCGAGGTGATGCCGTAGGTATCGGCGGTGTGCTTGGTCACGCACATGCCCTGCACGGCCTGAACGGGATTTTCGTTCATGACCACCGACTTGTTTTCGTTGACGTATTTGTTGTGCAGGTTGATCTGGTTGGGCAGCCAGACTTCCGGATGCAGGTGCATCGAGCCGGCATCCATGGCTTCGAAGATGATCGGGTTGGTGCCGCTCTGCAGCTCGACTTTAAGGCCGAAGTTCTCCTCGATGACGACCTTGAGAATGTTGGAGGTGGCGTTGGCGGCGGGCCAGTTCGGCACGCCCAGGACAAGATCGGCGGCCTGAGCCGCCCCGGCCGTGCCCATCGAGACGAGGGCGCTGGCCAGCAGCAGTCTGGTTTTGCTGTTCAGCATTGGAGTTGTTCCTTTCCCTGGTGGTCGGTTTTGGTTTGCATGGAGGCAGCGCTCGACCCGCGCGCCGCCCCTCTGGCAGGATGATGACCTCTCGCGTAAGCAACGCACGCTTCGGCCAGCGCATCAAGCGTATCGAATAGCGGATTGACGGCGCGCAGGTTTTGCGCCAGCACCGAAAACTCCGTGCAGCACACCATGACGACGTCTGCACCGTGCTCCGCCAGGTGATCCGCGGCCCGCTGCAAGGCGGCGACCGCATCCGCCGAGATGCCGTGTTTCTTGACGCCGCGGATGATGGCGAGGCGCTCCTCGGCGTCCTGGCCATGGACCGGGACCAGTCCGGCCCACTCCAGGGGACGCTGGAACACGCCTGTCTGCGCCAGTGCGGGCGATCCGAGGACGCCGATCCGCGCGCCGGCCCCGGTCAGGGCGCGGGCCTTTGCGGCGGCGAGCTCGACCATGTTCAGGAATGGCACGGACACTGCGTCGGTGATCGCGTCCGCATAGCAATGGGCGGTGTTGCAGGGCATCGCCAGCGCTTCGGCGCCGGCGTCCTCCAGGCCGCGCCCCATGGCGGCCAGTACGGGGCCGGGGTCTTCGCCGTCGCCGTCGATCAGCGCCTTGATGCGCGAGGGCACCTGCGTGTTGTTGTGGACGATGAGCGGGATGTGGTCGGCGTCGTCGTCCGCCGGCACGATGTCGACCATCTTCTGCATGAAGAGGATGGTGGCTTGCGGGCCCATGCCACCCAGAACGCCGATGGTCGCCTTGGCCGGTGTCATGCGGCGCCATCCATCGACATTTGCGAGAGCGTATGGGCGATGATCCGCGCGATGTGCTCGCAGTCACCCAGAGTGAACGTGAGCGGGATGCGCATGTCGAACAGACCGGCCAGGAGCCGATCGGTCTTCGCAAGCTGTTGCGGCTCGATATAGGTCCAACTGTGGTGGTTGGAGGTGTAGCCGACGGGATTGTCATCGCCGAACCACTTCAGTTCCACGCCCAGCGCCTTGTTGGCGTCGACGAACGCCCGCGCCGCGCCCGGCTCGGCCCAGGGCAGACGAAACTGGATCGAGCTGCCGACATAGAACTCGGAGCGATGGCGGTTCGGCAGGACGACGCCCGGGATATCGGCGAGGTGGCTGGCGAGCAGGTCGTATCGCGCGTTCCAGCGGGCGATATTCTCGTCGAGCGCGGCCAGTTGGGGCAGCAGGATCGCCGCGCGCAGGTTGTCCATGCGCCCGGACATGTTGGGCGTTTCGAGCCGGATCGTGTCGAAGATTTCCCTGGGCGGGGCGGCGCCGTGGCGCTCATAGAGCATGTAGGAGCCCGACAGCACGATGGCGCGGGCCATGAATTCGGCATTATCCGACGTCAGCAGTCCGCCCTCGCCGGAGTTCAGGTGCTTGTAGGTCTGGGTCGAGAAGCATCCGGCCAGGCCGAAGCTGCCGCTGAGCCTTCCGTTCCAGCGCGCACCCATCGTATGGGCGCAGTCTTCCAGCAGCAGCACGCCGGACGCATCGAGCAGGGCGACCAGCGCGTCCATGTCGCACAGATGGCCGCGCATGTTCGACAACAGCAGCACCCTGGCGCCGCTCGATGTGATCTTGCTGCGCAGATCGTCGAGGTCGATGACGAGGTCGTCGGTGATGTCGACCAGCACCGGATTGGCGCCGACGCTTGCGATCGCGCCGGGTACGGGCGCGAGCGTGAACCCGTTGGTCAGGACATTGTCGCCCGGCGCGACGCCGGCAGCCCGCAGCGCAAGCGACATTGCGTAGCCGCCGGACGCGCAGGCCAGGCAGTAGCTGGCTCCCTGATAGTCCGCATAGGCGCGCTCCAGCCGGGAGACCACGCTGGGCTCATCGCCATCGGTGTTGTAGCGGTGCAGGCGGCCGCCGCGCATCACCTCGCCGGCGGCCGCGATGGCCGCTTCGGGTATGGCTTCCTGCTGGGTGAAGTTGCCGCGGAACGGGGTCAACAGCGCCTCCGCTTACTCGGCGGCCTGCACGGCCGGCCTGTCGTAGCCGAAGGCGCCGGTGTAGCCGAACAGCGCGACCGCGCCGCCGGTGTGCAGGAAGACGATGTTCTCGTCGCCAGCAAATTCGCCCTTCCTGATCAGGTCGACCAACCCGGCGCCTCCCTTGCCGGAGTAGACCGGGTCCAGGAGTATACCTTCAAGCCGCGCGAACATCTCAATGGCCTGCAGACATTCCGGCGTCGGGATGCCGTAGCCCTCGCCGACATAGTCAGTGTTGGCCACAATGTCGTCGCGTGCAACCACGCCGGGGCAACCGAGTTTCTCGGCCGTTGCGATGGCCAGGTTGTAGACGTTCTCCTCCTGCTTTGGCCTGGGCGCGCGCACGCCGATGCCGAGCAGGGGAATGTCGGCGTTGATGGCCTTGAGGCCGACGATGAGACCAGCCTGCGTGCCCGCGCTGCCGGTCGCATGGACGATCCGGTCGATCTTCAGACCCATTGCGTTGGCTTGCTGCACCAGTTCCATGGCGGCATTGGCATAGCCCAATGCGCCGGTCGGGTTCGATCCGCCGCCGGGGATGGTGTAGACGTTGCGCCCCTTTGCCCGGAATGTCTCGGCGACCGCCTCCATCTCCGCGTTCATGTCGAGACCACCGGGGCGCTTTTCCGCCGTGGCGCCATGCAGATAATCGAGGAAGACGTTGCCGTTGGTGTTGTAGTCGACGTCGTTCGATCCCGTCCGGTCCTCCAGCAGGATGTGGCAGTCCATGCCCATGCGCGCTGCGAAGGCCGCCGTCTGGCGGGCGTGGTTGGATTGGGTCGCGCCCTGGGTGATGACAAGGTCTGCGCCCTGGGCCGCGGCCTCCGCCATCAGGAATTCCAGCTTTCGCGTCTTGTTGCCGCCCGTCGACAGCCCCGTGCAATCGTCCCGCTTGATCCACACGCGCGGTCCGCCAAGCGTTTCCGACAGCCTGTCCATGGGCTCGAGCGCGGTTGGCAGATGTGCCAGGTGCACCCGCGGAAAACGCGAAAAATGCATGGAAGTCACCTCCGGGTCCGTTCTTTTGCGCACTCTTGCATTGCCTTTCACGAGGTTCAAATGCAATTTTCGTGGCAGATCATGCAGGACCTGCATATTGAGCCCGGTGTGCCATGAGGATTGACTGGCTTGAGGACATCATCGCGCTGCTCGACACCGGCTCGGTGGTCGAGGCGGCGGCGATGCGCAATGTTTCGCAATCGGCTTTCTCGCGGCGCATTCAGACCCTGGAGGTGCTGCTCGATGTCGGGCTGATCGACAGGCGCTCGAAGCCGAACCGCCCGACGGCCGCCCTGCGCAATCACGAGGAAGCGTTGCGGCAGGCCGCGCGCCAGCAGCGCAGCCTGATCAAGCAGATCCAGACCGAGAGCCGTTCGGGATCGGAGCTCGTGGTCGTTGCATGCCAGCATGCGATCACGGCCTCGCTGGGGCCGCAGATCGTGAAGCTGATCGCCGGCGCGGGAAAGGCGCATGTGCGTCTGCGTTCGGCCAACCGCAACGAATGCGAGGCGCTGCTGCTGACCGGGCAGGCGGACTTTTCCATCACCTACGGTATGGAGGCCGACGCGGCAGGGCACCGGGCCGCGATGACTGACGAGGCCTTCATCGCCAACGAACGGCTGATTCCGGTCTATCGGGCGCCGGCGGTCGAGGAGATGCTCGTGCGCTTCGAGGCGGGCAATCTCGATGTGATTGCCTATCCCGCCGACGTCTTCCTGGGCATCGCCGTGGAACGGCACATCTACCCGCACATCGAGCGTGAGTGCCGCCTCAACATCGTCGCGGAGACGGCGCTGACCCTGGCAGCCAAGCAGATGGCCTCAGCGGGCGTCGGCGTTGCCTGGGTTCCGGAAGCGCTGGCGCAAGCCGATCTCGGCGACGAGCGGCTCAGCGATCTCAGCGGGCAATTGGGCAGTCTGGGCATGCAGATCGTCGCCCGCAAACGCGCCGAGGACACCACGGACCTGCACACCCGCATCTGGGATGAACTCTCCCGCAGCGGCGCTGTCGCTCCTTAGATTCTGACTGCCGATACAGCCTGGCGCGCTTCGAGACGCGTCAGCTCAGGGTGATCGAATAGGACAGATTGTCGGTGATCACGACGCTCTCGCGCAGCTCCACGCACCTGTCGAGCAGGTCGAAACCCCTACGTTCCACGATCAGCGATGGCTTGCCGGGCTCATAGCCCAAATCGGTGGCCAGCTTCTCGTCGAGCACGTCGGCGCGCAGGTTCTCCTTCGCCGTCACGATGATGCAGGAGTAGCTTCGCTGGAACAGCACATAGAGTGTGTTGGGCAACGGCGCACGATCCTGCAGGCCGGGGAACATCGCGGCCGAGACGACGACGGTCTCGTGGCAGATGGCGCGCCCCTGGAACGAGCGCACGCGCGCGATCTCGTAGACCTCGGCGGGGTGATCGAAGAGCGCGTGCGTTTCTTCCGGTCGGGCGGGGCGGCGGAAGACGCTGTTGCGGTCGAGCTCCGGCGGGATCTGGTTGCCGTCGGCATCGCGCAGCCGAAAGAAGTGGAACAGCGAGCTTTCCGGCGTGCGCAGCGTGACGAAGGTGCCGCGTCCCTGACGGCGCTCCACGACGCCCTTGCGCTCGAGCTCCGTCAGGGCCTTGCGTGCCGTGCCCTGGCTGACATCGAACTCGTCCCCGAGCTCGAATTCGCTGGGCAGCATCGCGCCCGGCGGATAGGCGCCCGTGGCGATCCGGCTCAATATGTCCTTGTAGACGGACCTGTATAGCGGTTCCGACACGGGCTGGCGCTCCTTTTTATCCGCAATACCACAGCGAACTTGCTGCGCTCAATGACAAGGCTTGACTCTTATATAATTATTAACATATAAGATTGGCAACACCGTCCAACCAAGAGTGAGAAACAAGATGTCCGAGATTCCCCATCTTCTCGTGCATGAGCATGCCGACAATGTCGGTGTGGTCGTGGTCGAGGGGCTGACGGCCGGCACCGACATGCTGTGCTGTGTCACCCATGACAACTCCACCTTCCGCCTGCAGGCCGGTGCCGATGTGCCGATCGGGCACAAGATCGCGCTGAAGGACTTCAAGGAGGGCGACACGGCGATCAAGTACGGCGAGGACATCGGCAAGATCATCGCCGGCATCCCGAAGGGCGGCCACGTCCACACGCACAACTGCAAGACCAAGCGCTGGTAGGGGTAAAGGCAATGGCATCGAAATACGCGAACATGACGGTCAAGGGCTACCGTCGCGAGAACGGCCGGGTCGGCGTGCGCAACCACGTCGTCATCCTGCCGGTGGACGACATCTCCAACGCCGCCTGCGAGGCGGTCGCCAACAATGTGAAGGGCACGCTGGCCATTCCGCACGCCTACGGGCGCTTGCAGTTCGGCGAGGACCTTGAGCTGCATTTCCGTACCATGATCGGCACCGGATCGAACCCCAACGTCGCCGCGGTGGTGGTCATCGGCATCGAGCCGGGCTGGACCAAGCGCATCGCCGACGGCATCCGCGAGACCGGCAAGCGCGTGGCCGAGTTCTCCATCGAGCAGAAGGGCGACTTCGAGACCATCCGCGCCGCAAGCTGGGCCGCCAAGGACTTCGTCCACTGGGCGACCGAACTGCAGCGCGAGGAATGCTCGGTCTCCGAGCTCTGGGTCTCCACCAAGTGCGGCGAGAGCGACACCACCACGGGACTGGGTTCCTGCCCGACGGTCGGCAACATGTACGACAAGCTGCTTCCCGAAGGCATCACGGGCTTCTTCGGCGAAACCTCCGAGATCACCGGCGCTGAGCACATCTGCCAGAAGCGGGCGATCAACGAAGAGGTCGGGGAGCGCTGGCACGCGATGTGGAAGGCCTATCAGGACGACGTGATCTTCGCCCACCAGACCGACGATCTCTCCGACAGCCAGCCCACCAAGGGCAACATCGAGGGTGGACTGACCACGATTGAGGAGAAGGCGCTCGGCAATCTGGAGAAGATCGGTCGCACGTCGCAGTACATCGACATTCTCGACCCCGCCGAGAGCCCCAAGTCCGGCAACGGGCTGTACTTCATGGACTCCTCTTCGGCCGCGGCGGAATGCGTCACGCTGATGGCCGCCGGCGGCGCGGTCATCCACACGTTTCCGACGGGGCAGGGCAATGTCGTCGGCAACCCGATCGTGCCGGTGATCAAGATCACCGCGAACCCGCGCACGGTGCGCACCATGGGCGAGCACATCGATGTCGACGTGTCCGGCATCCTGCGCCGCGAGAAGACCATCGACGAGGCCGGCGACGACCTGATCGAGGCGATCCGCCGCACGGCCAACGGCCGGTTCACCGCAGCCGAAGCGCTCGGTCATCGCGAGTTCTCGATGACCAAACTCTATCGTAGCGCCTGAGGATGCTGGTTGTTGTCACCGAGTTCATGGATCGCCCGGCACTGGAGCGCTTCGGCGACCATGTCCGGGTGGTCTACGAGCCGACCCTGGTCGACGACCGGGCGGCAACGCTGGCGGCTGTCGGCGAGGCTTCGGCGATCATCGTGCGCAACCGCACGCAAGTCGATGCGCAGCTTCTCGCTGCCGCCCCGGACCTGAAGGTGGTCGGCCGGCTCGGTGTCGGGCTCGACAACATCGATCTCGATCAGTGTGCCCAGCGTGGGGTGGCGGTCTGTCCGGCCACCGGCGCCAATACAAGGTCGGTGGCTGAATACGTCATCGCCACGACGATGATGCTGGTGCGCGGCGCGTTCCAGTCCAATGCCCGGATGATCGCGGGCGAATGGCCGCGCGGCCAACTCGGCACGGGCGGTGAGGTTGCCGGGCGGCGGCTGGGCCTGTTCGGGTTTGGCGCCATCGCGCGCGAAGTGGCGCGGCTGGCAGGTGGCCTCGGCCTTGAGGTATCGGCCTACGATCCGCACCTGCCGGGTGATCATCCCGCCTGGGAGAGCGTTCAGCGCTGTCCCTCGGACGAGCTTCTGGCCACGTCCGATGTCCTGAGCCTGCATGTCCCGCTGACGCCGGAAACCGAAAACCTGATCGATGCGCAGGTCATCGCCCGCATGAAGGCAGGTGCCGTCCTCATCAACACCGCGCGGGGCGGCATCGTCGACGAGGAGGCGCTTGTCGATGCGCTGCAAACTGGCCGGCTGGCGGGCGCGGCTCTAGATGTCTTTGCGCAGGAGCCGCTGAGCGCGGAGCGGGGCCGACTGTTTGCATCCGCGCCCAACCTGATACTGACGCCGCATGTCGCGGGGGTCACCGAAGAGGGCAATGTCCGGGTCAGCCAATTGACCGTCGAAAATGTCATTCGCGTTCTGGAGGGCCATTGATCGACCGTCGCTTCGGTGCGTCATGACGCCGAAGTCCGGGGCCGGTGACGCACTGCAGACCTTACGTGCCTTTGCCGTCCATGCGCCGGTTTCGGCGAACATGTGTGGACGGTTCATGGATCGGCTGCCATTGTGTTGGCGATGAGGGGTTTTGGCCCCTGCAAAGAGACACAGAACGACGGAGACCAGGCAGCCTGGAACTGAAGTTCGCCTTGAAATGCCCCCTGAAACCAACAGGGGCTGAGTGAAATAGCGGAGGAGCTACGATGATCAGAAAGACTTTGTTTGCGGCCATTGGTGTCGCTGCGCTCGGGCTGGCCGGGATGTCGGCCAATGCCGAGGAATTTCCGTCCAAGTCCGTCGACTACGTGATTCCATTCGGGCCGGGCGGTGAATCCGATATCACCGCGCGTTTCCAGCAGTCCTTCTTCAAGGACAAGTTCGGCCAGGAACTGGTCGTGTCCTACAAGCCCGGCGGTGGCGGTGCGGTCGGCTGGTCGCAGCTCAACTCGATGGCCG
This sequence comes from Tepidamorphaceae bacterium, assembly GCA_028279445.1. Lineage (GTDB taxonomy): Bacteria > Pseudomonadota > Alphaproteobacteria > Rhizobiales > Tepidamorphaceae > JANQNT01. Next base: position 18,204 of record JANQNT010000031.1, read on the forward strand.
GCGATGGCCATTCGATCATGGGCATCAATCTGCCGCATATCATCGTCAAGCCGCGGCAGGGCGATGTGGGCTTCCAGACCGACGACATCACCGCCGTCTACATGTTCCACTACACGCCGGACGCGATTGTCGTGAACGCCGACAGCGATCTGAAGTCGCTGCAGGACCTGATCGACTACGCCAAGGCCTACCCCAAGCAGCTCACTTTCTCGGGCTCCGGCAAGGGCACCGCCAACCATCTGGCCCAGATCATCTTCGACCAGAAGGCCGGAATCGAGACGACCTACGTGGCGTTCAAGGGAACCGGCGCGTCGGTGACCGCGCTGCTCGGCAACCAGGTCAGTGCCCAGTGGGGCTACACGACGGTTGGTGCCAAGCAGGGCGACAAGGTGCGCCTGCTGGCGGTTGCCATGGAAGAGCGTCACCCGGCCTTCCCGGATGTTCCGACATTCAAGGAGCTTGGTTTCGACATGGTGTCGGGCGCCTATCGCGGCATCGCGGTGCCGAGTTCCACGCCTGAGGATATTCGCCAGAAGCTCTCCGGCATGATCGCCGAGATCAACGCCGACCCGGCCTTCCAGAAGCAGATGCTCGAAGGCGGCTTCGCCATGATGGACATCGGCTATGGCGCGGATCTGGACGCCTGGATGGCGGCCCGGACCGAGGACTATGTCGCCGCGGCGAAGAGCGCCGGCATCATCGACTGATATCCAGCATCGACCGGAGCGGCCCTTCGGGGCCGTTCCCCCTCCGGTTGCCGCCGATGCTTGGTGCCTGAACGTCCAGAGTTCGGGTACAACGGGGATTTGCCATGTTCGAATATGTGCTATCGGCGTTCACGCCGCTGAACATCGCGCTGGCTCTCGCCGGAGTCGCGGCGGGAACCATCATCGGGTCGATCCCCGGACTGACGGCGACAATGGCCGTTGCGGTTCTGGTTCCGATCACTTTCTCGATGCCGGCCGACAGCGCGCTGATCCTGATGGGGGCGATCTATACCGGCGCCATCTACGGTGGCGCCTATGCCGCGATCCTGCTCAATACGCCGGGCACCCCATCGGCCATCGCCACGACCTTCGATGGCTATCCGATGGCCCGCAGGGGCGACGGGGATCTGGCGGTTTCGGTTGCCTGTCTGTCTTCGGTCGTCGGCGGTATCGTCGGGGCCATCGCCTTGCTGCTGCTGGCGCCGCCGCTGGCCGAGGCCGCCCTGGCGTTCGGGCCGGTTGAGTATTTCTGGCTGGCGATCTTCGGTCTTTCGCTGATCGCGGCCCTGTCGACGGGCGACTTCCTGAAAGGCGTGATCGCGGCGTGTTTCGGCCTGCTGATCTCGATGATCGGCATCTCCGAGACCAGCGCGGAGGTGCGTTTCACCTTCGGCTCGCAAACGCTGCTGGGCGGCATCGAGATCGTCTCGGCGCTGATCGGGCTTTATTGCATCCCCGTTCTCATAGACCTGGTCGCCACGCCGGCGCGCCATCTTGAAATGCCCGAGAAGGGCCGTGGGTTCCGGCTTCCCGAAGCGTTCGGCAAGCTGATGCTCAACAAGTTCAACGTGCTGCGCAGTTCGGTGATCGGTACGCTGGTCGGCGCGCTGCCGGGTGCCGGTGGGTCGATTGCCGGCCTGGTGGCCTATTCGGAGGCGCGGCGCACGGGCAAGGGCGACGAGAAGTACGGCGAAGGCAATCCTGGTGGCATCGTTGCCACCGAGTCAGCCAACAACGCAACCGTCGGCGGCGGTTTCATTCCCACCCTGGTGCTCGGCATCCCCGGCACGCCGCCGGATGCGGTGATCCTCGGGGCGCTGCTGGTGCAGGGGGTCAAGACCGGTCCGACCCTGTTCGCCGAAGGCGCCAACATCGTCTACACGTTCATCTTCGGCCTGCTGCTGGCGACCATCCTGATGCTGCCGGTCGGTCTGATGATCGGGCGCTTCGCCTATGGTGCGATCGTGCGTTCGCCCAAGGCGGTGCTCGTCCCGGTCGTCGCCTTCATGACCGTGATCGGCACGTTCGCGATCCGCAACAGCATCTCCGACATCGCCATCATGGTGGTGCTGGGCATTATCGGCTGGATCGCCACCAAGCGGGGCTTTTCGGTTTCGCCCATCGTGCTCGGGCTGATCCTCGGGCGCATCGCCGAGCAGGGCTTCGTGCAGGGCTGGACGATCGGCGACGCGGTCGGCAATCTCTGGGGGCAGTTCTTCGGACGCCCGCTGTCGCTGGTCATCATCGCCATGACCCTGGTCAGTTTCCTCTATCCCTTCCTGCCGCAGATCAAGCGGCTGGTCATGCGATCGAACCCCAACCCGGTGATCGAGCGCGATCCAGCTCCGATGAGCGCGGTGCTGCGCGACGGCATCTCGTTCCTGATCTTCGGGGCGGTCGCGCTGGTCGTCGTCGTGGAAAGCGCCTCGCTCAACCCCGATGCCGCGGTCTTTCCCAGAACGATTGCCATGGGGATGCTGGTTTTCGTCGCCGCTGCGCTCATCAAGCTCGTGCTGACGCGCGATGTGATCGAGGAGACAGCCGAAGGATCGGTTGTCCGGCGGATCGCGGTGCCGACCATCATGCTTGGCGGCGTGGCGCTGATATCGACCCTCGGGTTTGGTGTGGCCGGTCTGCTGATGGGTGTGGCGCTGATGTTCGTCGCCCAGCACGGCAGGGCATCGCCTCAGTTCTGGCTGACGCTGACCGCTGGTGTCGTTATCACCATCCTGGTCTTCACCTTCGGCTTCCGGAACCTTCTCGCGGTGCCGTTGCCGGCAGGCTGGTTCCTGTAAGGCTGGTGTCGCGACGGCACGACGGATGCCGTATCCGGTCAGTTCGCGCCCTTGGCCGAAAGGTCATCGGGTTGTGGCAAGCCCGATCCGCGTCAGCGCGTCGACCATCGCGGCACGGAAGCCGGGCCGGCCGTACAGATCGTTGTGGTCCGCATCGGCGATCGTTCGGTCGAGGACGAGACCTGGAATGGCCCGCCGCACCGCATCGGTTCGCCGCGGCGGGATGATCGTGTCGTGTTGCGCCGCGATCAACGCGGTCGGCGTGGATACGCCGCGCATGTCGTCGAGCGGGGACATGTGGTGGCGCAGCAGCCATCCCACCGGTGCCCAGGGATAGTGTTCGCGCGCCATCGCCTGCAGCGAATCGAACGGGCTCACCAGGATCAGGCCGGCAAGCGGCCTGCGGCTTGCCAGATGCGCCGCGACGCCGGCGCCGATGCTGAAACCCACCGCAACGATGCGGTCCGTCTCCAGCGCCAAGCGGACATGATCGTAGACGACCGGCGCATCGGCGAGCAGCGCGGCGGCGCCGGGACTGCCGGTGCTCGGCCGGTAGCCGCGATAGTGGAAGGCGACCACCTCCACGTCGGGAAACAGCTCGTGCAGATACGCGGCGAGGTCGTCGGCGTTCCACGCATTGCCGCCGAAGCCGAGGACCACCAGCCGCTCTCCCGGCCGGGCTTGTGCGGGCGGGATATGTACGCCCGTCAGGCGCTCGCCGTCCGGTGTCTCGACCTCATACCGGCCTACGGTCGCCGGAAGGGGCGGTCCGGCCGGCGTCGCCATTCCTGTCGGGAACAGCATCCGGGTCTGGGCCGCATACATCACCGCGACGACGGCGATGTAGAGCGCGGCGAGGACGAGGATCAGCTTGAGGAGCCACATACCGCCATCCATCATCATCGTGCATCACCGGCCATGTTTGCCCCATTCAGGAGGCCATGGCCTGGGATATAGGTGCCGCGATGAGCAGGGCCGCCGCCAGCATCTTTCGATAGTCGTCGAAGACCGGGGGCTTCTCGCCCTTCCAGCGCTCGTAGAGCCGGCAGTCCGGTTGGCGTCCATCTTTCAGTGCATCCAGTGCGGCGTGCGCATCCGCGACGAAGCCTGCTATGCGCTTGCGCTGGTTGGCGAGAAAGGTGTCCCAGTGGCGCGCCTCCATGCGCAGATGGAACATGGAGCTGCGGGCGCGCCGGGCCAACTCAAGCGTTTCGATCTGTGCGGGCACCCGTCGCCATATCACCAGCGCCTGGGTGTAGAGCGCGTGCGCCTTGGTCTCGTTGCCGTGGAGCCGGGCGGCCATGGCGGCGTTGGCGAGGCTGGTGGCATAGCGCGGATCGCGCCGCCGGAAGCGCCAGAAGGCGAGCCGGCGCGCCTTGCGCCACTTGGCGATGGCGGTTGCTTCGTCGCCTGCGCGCCAGGCGGCAAGCCCGGCTTCCTGCAGCCGCTCCCAGTCGAGATCGACCTTGCGCCAGCCGGCCGCCTTCGCCGCCTTGAGGTCGCGTTCGTAGGGGTCGGGTTCAGATGCCGAGATAGGCTGCGCGCACATGCTCGTTGTCATGCAACTCTGCGGCCGGCCCTTCAAGCACTACGGAACCGGTCTCCAGCACATAGGCGTGGTCGGCGAGATCGAGCGCCAGTTCGGCGTTCTGCTCCACCAGCACGACCGGCACGCCGTCGGCGTTGATCTCCTCGATGATCCTGGCGATCTCCTCGACGATCACCGGAGCAAGCCCCATCGACGGTTCGTCCATCAGCAGAAGCCGGGGCCTGGCCATCAGCGCGCGGCCGATGGCGAGCATCTGCTGTTCGCCGCCGGACATGGTCTTGGCAAGCTGGGTGCGCCGCTCGCGTAGGCGGGGGAAGCGCTCGAAGACGCGCTCCAGGTCCTGTTCGACCTCCGGTGCGTTGCGGCGCAGGAAGGCGCCGGTGCGCAGGTTTTCCTCCACGCTGAGATCGGGGAACACCCGCCGCCCCTCCGGCACGTGGGCGATGCCGCGCGCCACGACCTTGTCGGCGGGCAGGTTGTTGATGCGTTCGCCCTCGAAGCGGATTTCGCCCCTGGCCAGCGGTTCAAGCCCGGAGATCGCCCGCAGCGTCGTCGACTTGCCTGCGCCGTTGGCGCCGATGATGGTGACGATGCCGCCATCGGGCACACCCATGGAGATGTCGCGGATCGCCGAGACCTTTCCGTAGGAAACGCTGATGCCATCGAGTTCAAGCAACATGGCGCGCACCCCCCAGATAGGCCTCGATCACGTCGGGATGGTTGCGAATGTCCTCAGGGCCGCCCTCGGCAAGCAACTTGCCGAAACTCATGCAGGTGATCTTGTCGCACAGCCCCATGATCGCGTGCATGTCGTGCTCGACGATGAGGATGGTGACGCCGCTGTCGCGCAGCTTGCGCATCAGCTCCATCATCGCGCGGGTCTCTTCCGGGTTCATGCCGGTGAAGGGTTCGTCCAGCAGGATGACGTCGGGGTGCGCGGCGAAGGCCACCGCCATGCCGAGTGCGCGCTGGTGCCCATGGGCGAGATCGCCGGCGCGTTCGTGCATCAGCGCGTCCAGGCCGAAGAACTCAAGCGCTTCCCTGGCGCGCGCCCGCGCGCCGTGGCGGTCCTCCCGGTCCCAGCCGGCAATCGCCGCGAAGATGTTCGGGCGGAACGCCATATGCGTGCCGACCAGCGCGTTCTCAAGCACGCTCAGTTCGGCGAACAGCGTGGAGTGCTGGAAGGTGCGCACCACGCCGCGCCGGGCGACATCGTGCATCTTGAGGCCCGAAATCTCCTCGCCGCGCAGCAGGATCTTGCCCGCGGTCGGTTTGTAGAAGCCGGAGATGGCGTTGAAGGTGGTGGTCTTGCCGGCACCGTTGGGGCCGATCAGCCCGTGGATGGCGCCATGGTCGACGGTGAAGCTCAGGCTGTCGACGGCGGTGAGCCCGCCGAAGCGCATGGTCAGCCCGTCCACATGGAGAAAGTCGGTCATGGCGTGTCCGATGCGGGGCTGGCGGGCGGGGCATCGCCGGCGGGCGTGCCGCTTGCGGGCGTTCGCCTGAAGGGCTTGAGCGCCCGTTCCACGAGGCTTTCAAGGCCGTTCGGCAGGAACAGGATCGAGAGAATCAGGATCGCGCCGTAGATCAGCGGGCGCATCTGCTCGAACCCCATCTCGCGCAGCACGATCTCGTTGAGAATGGTGAGCACGACGCAGCCGAGGATCGGCCCGTAGAAGGTGGCCGTGCCGCCGACGATGGCCCAGGTCAGCACGAAGACCATCACCTCCACATCGAAGCTGTTGGGATTGATGGTGCCGATGTAATGGGCCATCAGCGCCCCGGCGAGGCCGGCAAAGCCGCTGGCGATGACGAAGGCAAGCGTTCGGTAGGCCTGCACGTTCACGCCGGCGGCCTGGGCGAGCTTGTCCTGCCAGTGCACCGCATGGAAGGTCAGCCCGACGGGGGAACGTTCGATGCGCCACATCAGCCACAGGCACACCGCGACGACGGTGGCGGCGAAATAGTAGTAGCTGACCGGCTCGAAGAAATCGAAGTCGTAGATGCCGATGGAGAAATCCGGCATCGGCTCGATGCCCTTCAGGCCCTTCGGCCCGCCGAAGGGGTCGCGGAAGCGCTTCCACAACAGGCGGATGATCTCGCCGGCGGCGAAGCTGCCGATCAGGAAGTAGAAGCCCTTCATGCGGAACAGCGGGTAGCTGAGCACCATGGCAACCAGCGCGGCGGTCACCGCGCCGAGCAGCATGGAGACCGGTACGAAGACGCCGAATTCCTTGGTGTAGAAGGCCGAGGCGTAGGCGCCGACCCCCATGATCACCACGTGCGCCAGCGACCATTCGCCGGTCAGCGTCAGCAGCCGGTAGGAGGCGACCAGCAGCACGTTGATGGTCAGGAAGACGAGGATTTCCTGTTGCGAGAAGGACAATGCGTGCGGCAGCGCGATGAGCGCTGCGGCGAGCGCGATCCAGAAGAGCGCCTTAAGCACGTTCCGCCGTCCCGAACAGGCCGGTGGGCTTGACGATCAACACCAGCAGCATCAGCGACAGGCCGACGATGTCGGCGATCACCCCGTCCCAGAAGGTGGTGACGACGGTGTGCACGAAGGCGTAGACGACCGAGGCCAGCACCGCGCCTTCCAGAGAACCCACACCGCCGACGATGATGACGATGAAGGCGGTGACGATGACCGAGTGGCCCATGTGCGGATTGACCGAGACGAGTGGTGCCGTCAGCGCACCGGCGACGCCGGCAAGTCCTGCGCCGATGAACATGGCGATGCGGGCGGTCTGGTTGATCGAGATGCCCTGCAGGGCGGCGGCTTCGGGGTCCTGCGCGGAGGCCCGCAGCGCCCAGCCGAAGCGGGTGCGGCGCAGGAAGTACCACAGCGCCCCCAGCAGCACGACGGCCGCCACCATGACGAACAGCCGCGGCAGCGGCAGGCGCACTTTCTCGGAGAACACGATGACCTCCTGGGTCACCGGCGGGATGTGCTCCATGCGCACGCCGAAGCCGATGGAGGCCAAAGCCTGGAGGATCATCAGGAAGCCGATCGAGGCGACAAGACCGCCGAGCGGGTTGTCGCGCAGCGGCCGGAACATCGATCGCTCCATCACCAGCCCGAGCAGGCCGACGAAGATCAGCCCGAAGGTGATCGCCACCAGGAAGGGCATCTGCAGGTCGGCATACAGGGCGACGACCGTGTAGGCGCCGACCATGAACAGCTCGCCGTGGGCGAAGTTGATGACGCCCATGACGCCGAAGATCAGTACCAGGCCGACGGCGACAAGCGAGATGTAGCTTGCCGCGTACAACGCGTTCAGCCCGGTCTGTGCCAGGAGTTCGATCATCGTATGCTCAATGTCGGAGACGGGACGCGGCGCGGGCGCTTGTCGGGCCCGCGCCGCCGGATTGCCAACAGATGGATCAGCCGCGCTGGTTCCACATCTGGTTGTAGGCGGTCATGTGCTTCTTCAGCAGCTCGCCGTGCTTGTCGTACCAGTCGGGGATCGACTTCATCGCCTTGATGACGGCCTTGCCGTCCTCGATGACGACGACCGGCCAGTTGCCGACCAGCGCGTTGTCGATACCGAACAGGTCCTTGCCCCACCACTTGGCCTCGCCGAAGGCATGCAGGCCCGTGCCGCCGTCCTTCATGGCGGCGAGCACCGCGTCGGGCTCCACGGACCCGGCCTTTTCGGCGCCGGCCTTCCATAGGTCCATGATGGAGGCGTATTCCCAGCTCACCGCGCCCCACTCGCCGGGGTGGCGCTCGTTGTAGACCTCGAAGAACTTGTTGGGGTCCTTGAAGTTGATGCCTTCGGCATTGAGGGCTGGATCGTCGAAATCGGGGAACTGGAAGATCATGCCTTCCATGAACTCCTTCGACGTCTTCTCGATGATCTGGTCGTAGAAGTCGGCGGTGCAGGAGATGATTTGCCCCTTGTAGCCCTGCTGGAAGAGTTGCTCGCAGATCGGATGCACGTAGTCGGAGTAGCAGGTGTCGAGGCAGACGATATCCGGGTTGCCTGAGATCAACTTGGTGACGACCGGCGCGAAGTCGGTGGTCGCGGGGTCGAACAGCAGCGGCTCGCTCTGCATCTCGATGCCGGCGGCCTCGAAGGCGGCCAGATAGGTCGCCACCGACGGCAGGCCGAGCGCATCGTCCTGGGCGCACATCACAGCGGTCTTGAGGTCGGGCTTGTTCTCCGCCAGCCACTCGACGCCGGTGACGTTGTAGATCGGATGCACCTCGGCCGGGGCGATCAGCGTCGTCGTCTCCGGCGACAGGTCGGAGGGCAGCAGGGTGGAGAACAGCATGCCGGTGCGGTCTGCCACCGGCTGCACGCCGGGCCAGGTGTCCCCGCCCAGCATCATGATGAACTTGACCTCGTCCTCGCGGATCAGCTTGGTGGCGCCGGTCCTCGCCTTGGCCGGGTCGTATTCGTTGTCGTAGCCGACGAACTCGACCGTGTGGCTCTCGCCATCGATGGTGATGCCGCCGGCGGCATTGATCCCCTCGGCCCAGATCTGACAGCCGTCGAGACCGGGCTTGCCCCAGGCTGCGACCGGGCCGGTCAGCGGCGCCAGGAATCCGATCCTGATGACCTTGTCGGCTGCGTGCACGCGGGTCGCGATGCCCGGCAACAGGCCGCTGCCGATCAGTGTCGATGCGGCAGCGAGAAAGCCGCGGCGCGTGAGTGCAGACAGAATTCGCTTGTGTGACATGGTTCCTCCCAGGGGCTTCGTAGATCGAAGACTTTTTGGCGGAACCATTCTAATTCGCGTTAGACCGAATTGCGAGAAATTTGTACCAAAAATTCTCCAATGCCGTATCAGTGGGCAGAAAAATGCAGAAAAGATCGGTATTTAGGCAAGATTTATGATCCAATTTTAGTCCAATTAATCCACCATCGGATCTGTGATCTCAGGCGTTGAGGCACGACTATGTCGGAGGTGTCCACCGCCGGCGCGGCTCGTTGCAGACGCGGCACCCGGTGGTCGTGGGCGAAATCCGGCATGCGTGGAATCGATGAGCAGACCGGCTGACCCGATCGCGCATACGCCCTGGGGACTACGACCATCGTCCAATCCCATTAAGACCATCGTCCAATCTCTTGATGCGGACCAACCCGCTAGTGTCGCCGCGCGTTGAGAGATAGCGGCTCGCGGCCGGCTTCGTGCGTTCGCGCATGGGGCCGGGCGCAATTCCTGGCCGCGCTGTGGGCGGACGCGCGGAACAACACTACGCCCGGCATTTAGGGGAGGGACTGCATGTCCAGTGAACCAACACAAACCGACAGTGGGTATTGGGCGGCGAACGTCCGTATCATTGTCATCAGCCTCGCCATCTGGGCGCTCGTGTCGTTCGGATTTGGAATCCTGCTTCGCCCGCTGCTGTCGGGCATCACCGTCGGGGGAACCGATCTCGGCTTCTGGTTTGCCCAGCAAGGCTCGATCCTGGTCTTCCTGGCACTGATCTTTTTCTACGCCTGGCGGATGAACAAGCTCGACCGTGAACACGGCGTGGACGAGGAGTAGGCACGGTGGATCAATATACACTCAATCTGCTGGTGGTCGGCGCGACCTTTGCGCTCTACATCGGCATCGCGCTGTGGGCCCGGGCCGGGTCGACATCCGAATTCTACGCCGCATCGCGCGGCGTTCATCCGGTCACCAACGGGATGGCGACGGCGGCTGACTGGATGTCGGCGGCGTCCTTCATCTCGATGGCTGGCCTCATCGCCTTCGGCGGTTACGGCGCCTCGTCCTTCCTGATGGGCTGGACCGGCGGCTACGTGCTGCTGGCGCTTCTGCTGGCGCCTTACCTGCGCAAGTTCGGCAAGTTCACGGTGCCGGAGTTCATCGGCGACCGGTTCTACAGCCCGACCGCCCGCATGGTGGCGGTGCTCTGCCTGATCGTCGCTTCGGTGACCTACGTCATCGGTCAGATGACCGGCGTTGGCGTTGCGTTCTCGCGCTTCCTGGAAGTGTCCAACACCACCGGCCTGCTGATCGGCGCGGGTGTGGTGTTCCTGTATGCTGTTCTCGGTGGCATGAAGGGCATCACCTACACGCAGGTGGCGCAGTACTGCGTACTGATCACCGCCTACACGATCCCTGCGGTGTTCATCTCGCTGCAGCTCACCGGCAATCCGATCCCGGGCCTTGGCCTGTTCGGCGACCACTTCTCCGGCGAGCCGCTGCTGGCGCGTCTCGACCAGGTGGTGACCGAGCTCGGCTTCAGTCAGTACACTGCGCAGGACGGCACGCCGTCCAGCGTCATCAACATGGCGCTGTTCACCTTCTCGCTGATGATCGGGACGGCGGGTCTGCCGCACGTCATCATCCGCTTCTTCACGGTGCCGAAGGTGGCCGATGCGCGCTGGTCCGCCGGTTGGGCGCTGGTGTTCATCGCGCTGCTGTATCTCACCGCTCCGGCCGTGGGTGCGATGGCGCGTCTGAACCTGATCGACACGGTGTATCCCAACGGCACAGCCGAGGCGCCGATCGACTACGAAGCGCGTCCCGACTGGATGAAGAACTGGGAAGTCACCGGTCTTCTGAAGTTCGAGGACAAGAACGGCGACGGCAAGATCCAGTGGTACAACGACAAGTCGGAGAGCTTTGCGGCCACCGCCCAAGAGCGTGGTTGGACCGGCTCCGAGCTGTCGGTGAACCGTGACATCCTGGTGCTTGCCAATCCGGAGATCGCGCGTCTGCCCGGCTGGGTGATCGCGCTTGTCGCGGCCGGCGGGCTTGCGGCCGCGCTGTCAACGGCGGCGGGCCTGCTGCTGGCCATATCGGGAGCCGTCAGCCACGATCTGATCAAGGGGCAGTTCAACCCCAACATCAGTGAGAAGGGCGAACTGCTCGCGGCGCGAATAGCCATGGCCGCGGCGATCGTGGTGGCGACCTATCTTGGTCTCAATCCACCAGGATTTGCCGCCCAGACCGTGGCGCTGGCCTTCGGGTTGGCGGCAGCCTCGATCTTCCCGGCACTGATGATGGGCATCTTCTCCAAGCGCATCAACAACAAGGGTGCGGTCGCGGGAATGCTGGCCGGCCTGCTGTTCACGCTGGTCTACATCTTCTTGCACAAGGGCTGGTTCTTCATTCCGGGCACCAATCAGTTCCCGGATACGATCCAGGGATCGCTGCTGGGCATCCAGTCGACGGCGATCGGGTCCATCGGCGCGCTGCTCAACTTCGTGGTTGCGTATTTCGTGTCCAATGCGACCGAAGACACGCCCGAGGAGATCAAGCAGTTGGTCGAAAGTGTCCGGGTGCCGCGCGGCGCGGCAGCCGCTACGCTCGACCACTGAGGTCGCCTGACGAAACTTGACGCGGGCCGCTCGAAAGGGCGGCCCGCGCCTTACTTGGCAAGAGCATACAAACCTCATATTTGAGCGCTGATGGACGAGGCAGAATTCTCCCGCTTCCTTGCGACGATCCACCCCTATGACAGATTTGGGGGCGACGAGACGGCGCGCGTCGCCAAACTGTTTCGCCCCGTCACATTTGAATCCAGCGAAACGATCTATGAATTCGGCAAGCCGCTGGAGGGGCTCTATCTCATCGAGTCCGGCCATGTGACCGTGTTCGACGAAGAGGGCGCGCAGCTTTCTTCCCTCAGCCGCGGCAACTGCTTCGGCGAGCGTGGCCTGTTGCGCGGCGGCCTGGCGGTCACCACGGCGATCGCCGCAGAAGACAGCCGGCTGTGGGTGCTGCCGAAAGACGCCTTCGACGAACTCAACACATCCCAGCCGGCTTTCCGGCGGTTCTTCAACCGCGGCACCCGCCGGCCCGCGGCTGCACGTCCCAACGATCTTGCGACGGTCCGTGTGGCCGATCTGATGAGCAAGAATCCATGGACCTGTCGCCGGGAAACGACGGTCCTCGACGCCGCGCAGGAGATGCGCGAGCGCCGGGTCTCCTCGCTGTGCGTCGTTGATGACGACGGCAAGCTGATCGGCATCGTGACGTTGCGCGACCTCTCCGGCCGCGTGCTGGCCGAGGGGCGGGCGCCGCAGACGCCGGTGGGCGAGGTGATGACACCCGATCCGCACACCTTGCCGCCGGAAGCGATCGGCACCGACGTGCTCAACGCCTTGATGGAGCGCGGCATCGGCCAGGTGCCGATCACGGATCGCGACGAGCCGGTGGGTATTGTCACCAAGACTGACCTGATACGCCGACAGGCACTCAGCGCTTCGTTTCTGGTGGGCGATGTGGCCAAGGCTGCGGATGCCGGGGCGATCCGCAAGATCACGGTTCAGATCCCGGCGCTACTGGCCCAGCTTGTGGGGGCGGGCAACCGCCACGACGTGGTCACGCGCCTGGTCACCGATATCGCCGATGCGGCCACGCGCCGACTGCTGATGCTGGCAGAAGAAGCTCTCGGGCCGGCGCCGGTGCCCTATCTGTGGCTTGCCTGCGGCAGCCAGGGACGGCGCGAACAGACCGGCGTGTCGGACCAGGACAACTGCCTCATTCTCGACGACACCGCCACCAAGGACGATCTCGCCTATTTCGAGGGGCTGGCGAAGTTCGTCACCGATGGTCTCAACACTGCGGGCTATGTCTATTGCCCCGGCGAGATGATGGCGTCGACACCGCGCTGGCGGCAGCCGCTGTCGGTGTGGCGCGACTACTTCCGCGGCTGGATCGCGACGCCCAACCCGGAAGCGCAGATGCTGTCCTCGGTGATGTTCGACCTGCGCGCCATCGGCGGCAGCGCCCCGGACCTGCTGGACAAGCTGCAGCAGGAAACGCTCGAAGCGGCCTCGAAGAACTCCATCTTCGTGGCGCACATGGTGGCCAACTCGCTGAAACACCGGCCACCGCTCGGGCTGCTGCGCGGCTTTGCGACGCTGCGCTCGGGCGACCACCGCAACACCATCGACATGAAGGCCAATGGCGTGGTGCCGATCACCGATCTGGCGCGGCTCTACGCGCTGATGGCGGAACTGCGCCCGGTCAACACGCGCCAGCGGCTCGAGGCGGCAGCCGGTACCAAGGCCGTCAGCACCAGCGGCGGCCAGGACCTGCTCGACGCCTATGATGTCATCGCCGAGGCGCGGCTTGAACACCAGGCGCGGCGTGTCAGCCAGAACGAAGCCCCGGACAACTATCTGCCGCCGGCGGACCTGTCCGACTTCGAGCGAAGCCATCTGCGTGACGCCTTCGTGGTCGTCCGCACCATGCAGGAAGCTGTTGCACAGGGCCGCGGTACGGTTATTTAGGGTCCTGATCCGAAGGCCGTCATCGCAAGGCGGGAAAGCGAAATGCTGTTTGAGCTTGTCGCGACCGTGGTCGCAGGTTTCGCCGGTGCTGGCGTCGCGCTCCTGCTCAACAAGGTGCTGGGCGGGCGCCTGCCGCGCTGGGTCACGCCCGTGGCGGCCGGGCTCGCCATGCTGGCGACCACGATTGCCAACGAATATGGCTGGTATGAGCGCACCGTCGCCGCGCTTCCCGACGGGCTTGAAGTCGCGATAACAGTCGAGAACAAGGCGTTCTACCGGCCGTGGGCGTATGTCTTCCCGTTCGTTTCGCGCTTTCTTGCCATCGACACGACAACGGTGCGTACCAACGACGCACTGCCCGGCCAGAAGATGGTCGAGGTCTATGCCTTCGGTCGTTGGACGTCGCCGCAGAGCCGCCTGGTGATGATCGACTGCGAGGGTGGACGCCGCGCCGATATCGCGCGTGGTGCGGTCTTCGGTCAGGACGGCACCATCGACGGTATTGTTTGGCGCGACGCCGGCCATGACGACCCGTTGGTCAAGACCGCGTGTCGGGAGTCCTGAGACCCAGCCCTTTTGAAGTCGGTGACTTTTCTGTGTTTTGATTAGGACAATTAAAAACGCAGGATAGGGAGGCTGGGCAATGACGGGACTTTCGCTTCGCGCTCGGATTTGCCTGTTCTTTCTGGCCTTGGTGCTGGGCGGGCTGGCGTTCGTCATCGTCGGTTTGTGGGTTGGCTATTCGCGCGCAGGTGGCGATCCGAACGGCTACATGATCGCCGGGCTGATCTCCTGCTTCGGCATCCTCGGCCTTGTGGCCGGTATCGGCTATCTGTTCGACGAGCATGTCGCCAAGCCGATCACCAAGGTGTCGGCAGACTTGCGCACGCGCGCCCATGCCGGCGTCTCGGGCAGCATTGATCATTCCACCCTGCGCTATCTCGGAGACCTGGGGCCGGCTGCCGCGGCGGTCAGCGAGAAACTGAGCGCCGATACCGTCGACACCGCGGAACAGATCGCGGCCGAGACGGCGCGTCTGTCTGCCGAGCGGGCGCAACTGACGGCGGCCCTGTCGGAGATTCCGGTCGCCGTCCTGATGCTGTCGGAGGACCACCGGATTGTCCTGTATGACGGCCAGGTGGCGGCCGCCCTCGAGCCGCTGAAGCCGCTGTGCCTGGGCCATTCCATCTTCGAGCATCTTGATCGGGCGTCGATCGAGCGAGCGGCGGACAAGCTCTCGCCGGAGGGCCAGCGGACCGCCGAGCTGACCATCGCCACGACCGATGGAGCGCACGTCTTCGAAGCGAACCTGCGCGGTCTGGGAACGGGCGCGGGCTACATGCTGACGTTCAAGACCGAGCCCGACGCCAGGGCCGAACGCCCGCTGGTGTTCGATTTCGATCTGGCGAATGGTGGCGAACGCCCCGAACTCGCCGCGACGCCCTTGCGCAACCTGACCTACGTGGTGTTCGACACGGAGACCACCGGCCTGTTGCCGGAGAAGGAC
Organism: Tepidamorphaceae bacterium; assembly: GCA_028279445.1. Taxonomy (GTDB): domain Bacteria; phylum Pseudomonadota; class Alphaproteobacteria; order Rhizobiales; family Tepidamorphaceae; genus JANQNT01. The sequence goes on from JANQNT010000031.1 coordinate 33,245, forward strand.
GACGTGGTGCAGATCGGCGCTGTGCGTCTGGTCAATGGCCGCCAGGTCGAGGGCGAGGTGTTCGACACGCTCGTCGATCCGGGCCGGCCGATCCCGCCAACCTCGACCAAGGTGCACGGGATTTCCGATGACATGGTCGAGGGTGCTCCATGCATGGCGGAAGCAGGCGCGCGCTTCCGGCAGTTCGCCAAGGACGCGATCCTCGTCGCCCACAACGCACCCTTCGACATGGCGTTCATGAAACGCGACGCCAGGCAGGCAAGCGCCACGCTCGACAACCCGGTGTTCGACACCATCCTGCTGTCGGCTGCCGTGTTCGGCGCCGAGGCGACCCACACACTCGATGCGATCGCGGAGCGCCTGGAGGTCGAAATCCCTACGGAATTGCGCCATACGGCGTTGGGGGATGCCGAAGCAACCGCGTTGATCTTCCAGAAGATGCTGCCGGTCCTGGAGGCCAGGGGCATCTCCACTTTCGCCACGGCGCTTGAGGCCATGAAGGCCAATTCCCGGATCGTCAAACCCGTCAGTTGAGCGGCCTGTCGATACAGCCTAGAGCATTTCCGGTGAAAGTCGAGTCACCAGAAATGCCCTATCTCTTTGATTTTGAACATGTTCTTGTCCGAAAACCGCTCACACTTTTCGGGAACATGCTCTAGCGCTGGGCGTTCTGCCAGTCCGGATGTATCCACGGCTTGCTGTTGTCGGGCGCCAGCGGGTCGCGGCCGAGGATATGGTCGGATGCCTTCTCGCCGATCATGATCGAGGGCGCGTTGAGATTGCCGTTGGTGATGCGCGGAATGATCGAGCTGTCGACGGCGCGCAGCCGTTCCACCCCGATCACCCGGGTTTGCGGATCGACCACGGCTTCGGGATCGTCGGCCGCGCCCATGCGGGCCGTGCCGCAGGGGTGATAGGCGCTTTCCACATGTTCCCGCACGAAGGCGTCCAACGCCTCGTCGCTTTGCGTATCGGCGCCTGGCTGGATTTCATGGGCGAAGTACGGCGCGAACGCCGGCTGGGCGAAGATCTCCCGCGTCAGGCGGATGCAGTTGCGGAAATCCGCCCAGTCCTCTTCGTGGCTCATGTAGTTGAACACGATGCGCGGGGCATCGGCCGGATCGCCCGAACGCAGCGTGACCGCGCCGCGCGAGCGGCTGCGCATCGGCCCCACATGGGCCTGGAAACCGTGACCTTCGGCCGCCGCCTGACCGTCATAGCGCACCGCGATGGGCAGGAAATGATACTGTATGTCGGGATAGTCGATACCGGCGGCGGAGCGGATGAAGGCGGCGCTCTCGAACTGGTTGGAGGCCCCCGGTCCGGAGCGCGAGAGCAGCCAGCGCGCGCCGACATAGGCCTTGCCCAGCAGGCTCCAGTAGCGAAACAGCGAAACGGGCTGTGATGCGGCGGCCTGGATGTAAAGCTCCAGATGGTCCTGCAGATTGCGGCCGACGCCGGGACGGTCGCAGATCACGTCGATACCGTGCTCGGTGAGATGCGCGGCCGGGCCGATCCCCGACAGCATCAGCAGCTTCGGCGTGTTGATCGACGAGGCGGCGAGGATGACCTCGTTTTCCGTGTGGATCATCTCGGTTCGCCCGTCGATGTCGACTTCGACACCGGTCGCGCGGCCCTCCTCGATGACGACCCGGCGGGCCAGCGCGCGCACCAGCGTGCAGTTGTCGTGTTTCAGCGCCGGGCGCAGATAGGCCTTGGCGGCGGACCAGCGCTCGCCCCCGTGCACCGTCATGTCGAACGGACCGAAGCCTTCCTGCTGATGGCCGTTGTAGTCGTCGGTCACTGGATAACCGGCCTGGCGTCCGGCCTCCACGAAGGCGCGGGTCAGCGGATTGTCGCGGCGCCCCCTGGTGACGTGCAGGGGGCCGCTGCGGCCCCGCCAGTCCGCATCGCCGCCGTGGCCGCCATCGTCCCAGCTTTCCAGGCGTTTAAAGTAGGGCAGCACGTCGGCGTAGCCCCAGCCGGCCGCGCCCTGGTCGCGCCAATGGTCGTAGTCGCGCGCGTGGCCGCGCACATAGATCATGCCGTTGATCGAGGACGAGCCGCCGATGACCTTGCCGCGCGGCACCGCCAGTCGGCGTCCGTCCAGATGCGGCTCCGGCTCGGTGCGGAAGCCCCAGTCATAGCGCGCCATGTTCATCGGATAGCTGAGCGCGCCCGGCATCTGGATGAACGGCCCCCAGTCGCTGCCGCCATGCTCGATGATCAGCACGCGCTTGCCGGCCTCGGCGAGACGATAGGCAACCGCGCAGCCCGCGCTGCCGGCGCCGACGACAACGTACTCGGCCTGCATCAGAAGGGCGCCTCCACGTCGCCCATGCGGACATAGACGGACTTGAGCTGGCTGTAGTGCTCGATCGCGGCCTTGGCGTTTTCGCGGCCGACACCGGACATCTTGACGCCGCCGAAGGGCATTTCGACCGGCGCGTCGTTGTATGAGTTGATGAAGCAGGTGCCGGCTTCGAGCCGGCCGATCACCCGGTGTGCACGGCTGAGGTCACGGGTGAAGACGCCGGCGGACAGACCGAAGGCGGTGGCGTTGGCGCGCGCGATGGCCTCGTCCTCGGTGTCGAAATCCAGCACCGCCATCACGGGTCCGAAAATCTCCTCGCGCACGATGGTCATCTGGTCGGTCGTGTCGGCGAAGACAGTCGGTGCGACGAAGAAGCCGTCGCGGTCCAGGCGCTTGCCGCCCGTCACCAGCCGGGCGCCTTCCTCGCGGCCCTTGTCGATATAGCCGAGCACGATCTCCATCTGCCGTTCGCTGACCATGGGGCCGAAGCTGGTGGCCTCATCGAGCGGGTCGCCGATGACCGCGTCCGCGAGGCGTTCGGTCAGGCGTTCAAGAAAGGCCTCCCTGACGCTGCGTTGCACGAAGACGCGGGTGCCGTTCGAGCACACCTGACCGGAGGAATAGAAGTTGCCGAGGATGGCGCCGCCCACCGCGTTGTCGATGTCCGCATCGTCGAAGACGATCAGCGGCGACTTGCCGCCGAGTTCCATGGTGACATGCTTCATGCCCTTGGCGGCCGCCGCATAGACACCGCGGCCCGTGGGCACCGATCCGGTCAGCGACACCTTGGCGATGCGGGGATCGCCGACCAGGCTGGCACCCACCTCGCCCATGCCCTGGACCACGTTGAACAGGCCGGGTGGGGCGCCCGCCTCGGTCAGGATCTCGGCGACCTTCAGGGCGCACAGCGGTGTCGTCTCGGAGGGCTTGAAGACCATCGCGTTGCCGCAGGCCAGCGCCGGTGCGGCCTTCCAGCAGGCGATCTGGGTGGGGTAGTTCCACGCCCCGATCCCCACGCAGACACCCAGCGGCTCGCGCACGGTGTAGGCCCAGTCCTCGCCGAGCAGGATGTGCTCGCCGGTCAGGCTTGCCGCCAGGCCGCCGAAATACTCCAGCGCATCGGCGCCGCTTGTCGCATCCGCCACCAGCGTTTCCTGCAACGGCTTGCCGGTATCGTGGGTCTCCAGAACCGAAAGCGCGCGATTGCGTTCGCGGATCAGATTGGCCGCGCGGGTCAGGACCCGGCCACGCTCACGGCCGGGCAGGTGTGCCCAGTCCCGTTGCGCCGCGACGGCCGAGGCAATCGCCTGCTCGACGATCGTCGCCGTCGCCGCGTGAACGGTGGCGATTGTCTTGCCGCTGGCCGGATAGATGACGGGCATCTCTTCGCCGGCCACGTCGTCGACATAGCCGCCGTTCACGTAGTGGCTGGCGGTCGGCTGTAGGGCATCGGCCATCGGCGTTCCTCACTCGCCGCGCGGATAGCGCTGGCGGTCCTCGACCTCGTTCAGGTCCATGTGGTTGCGCATGAAGCGGTCGCTGGCCTGTTGCAGCGGCTGATAGTCCCACGGGAAGTACGCGCCGTTGCGCAGCGCCTCGTAGACCACCCAGCGGCGCGCCTGGCTCTTGCGCACGTCGGCGTCGAAGCGATCGAGGTCCCAGCGCGCATCGGCATCGGCGCGCAAGCCCGACAGCGCCTCGGCGTGGGCCGGGTCGCAGGCGAGGTTCACGCGCTCGTGCGGGTCGGCTTCCAGGTCGAACAGTTGCTCGGGATCGAGCGCGCAGCGCACATACTTGTAGCGGCCGTCGCGCAGGCCCACGAGCGGCGCGTAGGAGGCTTCCGCCGCGTATTCCATCGGAACGGCGCCGCGCTGCGCCGATCCATCGACCACCGGCAACAGGCTCTTGCCCGCCGTCCATGGCGCCACCTCGTCCATGCTGACGCCGGCCAGATCGCACAGCGAGGGACAGACATCGATGGTGGAGACCGGCTGATCGATGCGCTGCGGCTCCAGTCCCGGCGCCGCCAGCATCATCGGCACGCGCGAGGAGCCCTCATAGAAGGTCATCTTGAACCACAGCCCGCGTTCGCCCAGCATGTCGCCGTGGTCGGAGACGAACAGGATCGCGGCCTCCTGATGGGTGGCTTCGAGGATGTCGAGGAACTGGCCGACCTTCTCGTCCAGATAGGAAACATTGGCGAGGTAGGCGCGGCGCGCATCGCGGATGTGAGCTTCCGTGATGTCGAAGCTGCGCCAGTCGTTGGCATCGAAGATGCGCTGCGAATGGGGGTCCTGATCCTCATAGGGGATCGCGCCGAACTCCGGCAGCAGGTGGTCGCAGTCCTCGTACAGGTCCCAGAATTTCCGACGCGCCAGATAGGGGTCGTGGGGATGGGTGAAACTGACGGTCAGGCACCAGGGGCGCGGGTCGCGGCGGCGCGCCAGATCGTAGAGCTTGCGGATAGCGCAATGGGCCACCTCGTCGTCGTACTCCATCTGGTTGGAAATCTCGGCAACGCCCGCGCCGGTCACCGAACCCATGTTGTGATACCACCAGTCGATCCGCTCGCCGGGCTTGCGGTAGTCCGGCGTCCAGCCGAAATCGGCCGGATAGATGTCGGTGGTCAGCCGCTCCTCGAAGCCGTGCATCTGGTCGGGGCCGACAAAGTGCATCTTGCCCGACAGGCAGGTGTGATAGCCCGCCCGCCGCAGGTGATGCGCATAGGTCGGCAGGTCGGAGGGGAATTCGGCGGCATTGTCGTAAACGCCGGTCACCGACGGCAATTCGCCCGACATGAAGCTCGCCCGCCCCGGCGCGCACAGCGGCGAGGCAGTGTAGCAATTGGCAAAACGCACCGAGCGCTCCGCCAGCCGTTTGAGGTTGGGGGTGTGCAGCCAGTCGGCCGGCCCATCGGGAAACAGCGTTCCGTTGAGCTGATCGACCATCAGGATGAGGATGTTGGGCGGGGTCATGGGCAGGCCTGCAGTTCACGGTCAAGGGCGTCCAGGACATGCGGCACGGCGGTATCCACCGAGTCGTCGCAGGCATGGGCGAAACGCAGGTACAACCCATCGATGAGCGCGCCGATCCGCTCGGCGATTCCCTCGGCATGCGCGCCGGCAAGCGGCCGCAGGTCATGGACCAGATTTGAGTGCAGGCGCCGGTGATAGACGCGTAGCAGCCGGCGTGCCTCTTCGGAGCGATAGGCAAGCACGTAGAAATTGAGCCAGGATGCGATCACGCCGGGATGGAAGTTGGGCGGGCTGAAGCTGGCGGCGATCAATTCGTCCAGACGCGCTCGCGGTGTATTCGCGGCGGCGATCGCGCCGCGCACCTGGTCGCCATAGACCCTCAGCACATGACGCATGGCGGCGAGGAAGAGGCGCTCCTTGTCGCCGAAATAGTGGAACGCCAGCGCCGGCGACACGCCTGCGCGCCTGGCGATGCGTCCGACCGTAACGTCAAGGGAGCCGGTCTCGCCGATCTCGACGATCGCCGCGTTCACCAATTGCTCTCTGCGCTTGAGTTCAACGCCCATCGCCAGTTTCCAGAAAGGAGTTGCATTCTCGGATTATTCATTCATTGTTTGACTGGTCAATCAAAAAAACGAACGAGAACCTTTCGGGTCGAGCAAGACCTTTCGGGTCAATGAAGAGGGAGACAGCCATGAAGTTGATTACTGCCGTCTCGGTTCTGTCGATTTGCGCCATGGGTGCCGCCCATGCCAATTGCGACACCGTGGTCATGTCCGATGTCGGCTGGACCGACATCACCACCACCACCGCGACCGCCGAGCACGTGCTCGAAGGGCTCGGCTACAAGGTGGACGTGAAGGTTCTGTCGGTTCCGGTGACGTTCGCGTCCCTGGAAAGCGACGATGTCGACGTGTTCCTGGGCAACTGGATGCCGGCCCAGACCAGCGCCATCACGCCCTATCTGGAAAGCGGTGAGATCGAACAGATCAACATCAATCTGGAAGGTACCAAGTATACGCTCGCCGTGCCGACCTACAGTTGGGACGCGGGCCTGCAGAGCTACGCCGACATCGCCAAGTTCGCTGATGATCTCGACAAGAAGATCTACGGCATCGAGCCGGGCAACGAGGGCAACGCCTATCTCGTCAGCCTGACCGAGGAAAACAAGCACGGGCTCGGCGAGTTCGAGGTGGTCGAAAGCTCCGAGCAGGGCATGCTGGCGCAGGTCGCGCGCGCCTACAAGAACCAGGAGCACGTCGTCTTCCTGGGCTGGGAGCCGCATCCCATGAACGCCAATTTCTCGCTGAAGTACCTGCCTGGCGGCGAGGAGTTCTTCGGCGGCGAGGGCGTCGTGCACACGGTGACCCGCGCGGGATACTCGGCCGAATGTCCCAATGTCGCCAAGCTGTTCGCCAACATGGATTTCACCCTGGCAATGGAAAACAAGATCATGGGTCAAATCCTCGACGACGGCGCTGATCCCGCTGATGCCACCCTGGCGTGGCTGAAGGCGAATGCCGGCGTCCTCGACACCTGGCTCGACGGAGTGAAGACGCGCGATGGCGGCGATGCCATGGCCGCGGTGAAAGCGCATCTGGGCCTGTGACCCGGTGACTTTCGGCCAGCCGCCCGCCTACATCACCCTGTGTTTGGGCTGACTCAACCCAGACGCAGAAAAGATGATCGATTTCTATAGGGTTAGAGCAACTTGCCTGCGCCGATCCCGGCGCAGGTTGCTCTAGCGGGCGGTTGGCCGCTTCGTTATCGTCACGAGATCGTATCCAGGGCCTCGACCCTGAAGGTCCCGGCCTTGAGGGTTTCGACCCTGGGGGTCCGGCTTGTGCGCTGCGGCGCGCCGGACGCGCGCTGGGGAAAACGCGAATGGGAGGGATCGCGTTTTGGATTGGCTGACCGACAACAAAATCCCTGTGGGCAAGGCGGCAAGCGCCGTCTTCGAATGGGTGCGCGACAACGGCGAGGTGCTGCTGGAAGCGTTCTCGGACGTCATGGAAGCGCTGATCGATGCGATCCTGTGGCTGTTTCAGACACCCAATCCGCTGATCGTCGTCGCGGTGTTCGTGGCCGCCACCTTCTGGCTGCAACGCAGTTGGAAGATCTGCGCGTTCGTGCTGCTCGGTTTCCTCTTCATCATCAATCAGGGCTATTGGGAGGAAACCACCGAGAGTCTCACCCTGGTGCTGTCGTCGTGCATGATGTGCATGGCCATCGGCGTGCCCATCGGCATCGCCGCCGCGCACCGCCCAAGGCTGTATACCTACCTGCGGCCGGTGCTCGATCTGATGCAGACGCTGCCGACCTTCGTCTATCTGATACCGGCCATCGTGTTCTTCGGCATCGGCATGGTGCCGGGCCTGATCGCGACCGTGATCTTCGTGCTGCCGGCGCCGATCCGCCTGACCTATCTGGGCGTCTCGTCGACGCCGCAATCGCTGCTTGAGGCGGCGCGGGCCTTCGGCGCCACCGGGCGGCAGACGCTGTTCAAGGTGGAACTGCCCTATGCCGTGCCGCAGATCATGGCGGGACTGAACCAGACCATCATGCTGTCGCTGTCGATGGTGGTGGTGGCCGCGCTGGTCGGCGCCGATGGTCTCGGCGTGCCGGTGGTGCGCGCGCTCAACCAGGTCAACACGTCACTGGGCTTTGAATCCGGTCTGGTCATCGTCGTTGTCGCGATCATGCTCGATCGCATCCTGAACATGGGAACAAGGCGATGAGCACGGCCGTCTCGATCGACAGCGTTTCCATCGTGTTCGGAGAAAACCCTGAACGCGGCCTGCCGCTGATGGATGCCGGCAAGGAGCGCGAGGAAATCCAGTCCGAAACGGGTCTGATTCTGGGCGTGCACGATTGCAGCCTGACCATCGAGCAAGGCGAGATTCTCGTGCTGATGGGATTGTCCGGGTCCGGCAAGTCCACGCTGCTGCGCGCGGTCAACGGCCTCAATCCGGTCGTTCGCGGCGCCGTCACCGTGCATGACGGCGATTGGGCGTGCGATCCGGCGCAGTGTTCGCCGGAGGACCTGCGCCGGCTGCGCCTTGAATGCGTCTCGATGGTGTTCCAGCAGTTCGGTCTGCTGCCCTGGCGTACGGTGCGCGAGAATGTCGGGCTGGGGCTGGAACTGGCCGGCATGGCGCGCGCCGAGGCGCGCGCGCGCATCGACGAACAGCTCGACCTGGTCGGGCTGGCGGACTGGGCCGAGCGCAAGGTGGGCGAACTCTCCGGCGGCATGCAGCAGCGCGTCGGGCTGGCCCGCGCGTTTGCCACCCAGGCCCCGATCCTGCTGATGGACGAGCCGTTCTCGGCGCTCGATCCGCTGATCCGCACCAAGCTCCAGGACGAGTTGCTGGAGCTGCAGGAACGGTTGAAGCGCACCATCCTGTTCGTCAGTCACGATCTGGACGAGGCGTTCAAGCTCGGCAACCGGATTTCGATCATGGAAGGCGGGCGCATCGTCCAGACCGGCGCGCCGCAGGATATCTTCAGCGATCCCAAGAACGACTATGTCGCCGAATTCGTGCAGCACATGAACCCGCTGGGCGTCTTGCGCGCCCGCGATCTGATGCAGCCGCTGACGTCGGCGAAGAAGCCCAGCATCACCGTCGACGCCGACCGCCTGGTGCGCGACGGGCTGGAGGATATGATCGGCACCGACGCGCCGATCGGCGTGGTCGAGGAGGGTAACCTCGTCGGCCAACTCAGCAAGGACGATGTGCTGCGCGGCTTGCGGCGCGCAACCGGCGGATAGTCAGGGCCTCAGCCCGCGCCATCGCCTTGGGCAGGTTGCCCTATGCATCGGCGGTTACCATGTCGCCGACGGGTTCGGTGCTCGGCACCAGCGTGATGCGGAAGAAGCTGGAATTGTCGGGCACGAACTCCACGGTGACGTTGCCGTCCATGGCGCGCATGATCGCCCGGCAGATCGGCAGCCCCAGCCCGGCGCCCTGATCGCGGTCTGCCCGTTCGCCGCGGGCGAACTTCTCGAACACCACCGCCGCATCCTTGCGGCTCACACCGCCGCCGTTGTCGATCACATCGATCAGGACGGCTTCGCCGTTGGTCGTCGTGCGCACATGGATCTCGGGCGTGTCCGAGATGTTGTACTTCACTGCGTTGGACAGGATGTTCATCAGCACCTGGCGCAGGCGGCCGCTGTTGGACCGCACCGGCGGGAGCTGCGGGTCGAGCGTGCTGGTGACGGCGATGCCGGCCTTGCGCGTCATGCCCATCACCGCGTCGAGCGCTTCTCCGACCGCGTCGTTGACATCGAGTGCCTCAAGCCGCAGGTCCGCCATTCCGGTCTCCAGGCGGTTCATGTCGAGAAGTTCGTCGAGCAGGCTGGTCAGACGCCGGCTCTCGTTGTGGATGATGGAGACGAACCGGTTCCTGTCCTCGATGGAGATATCGTCCTCGTCCATCAGGATTTCCGAAAACGAGCGGATCGACGTCATCGGCGTGCGTAGTTCGTGGCTGACCTGGCTGACGAAGTCGTCCTTCTGGGCATCCAGCGAGCGCAGGCGTTCGTTGACGCTGCGCAGTTCCTCGGCGGTGCGCTCCAGCTCGGCCGACTTCTCCGCGAGCCTGCGCGAGGTGACGATCAGCTCATGGGTCTCGTCGGCGATGTCGATGAGTTCGGTCATGCCGACGGTCTCGCGGCCTGCGATGCGCTGCACCATGGCATGCGCCGAGGCGGCGCCGATCGAGCCGGCCAGTTCGCGTTCGAGGCGCGCGATGACATCGTCGGTGGGGTGGGGCAGGTTGCTGCTGGACCCTTGCGTGCGGGCCATCTCGTTGAACAACCGCCGGGCGGGCTCGGAGCCGAGAATGCGCTGCGCCAGGATGAACAGGTCCTCGGCGCCCGCCGATGTCGTGGCCACGGTGGTGGGCGCGCCGCCGGCGGAGCGGAAGACATCGACGAACAAGGTGGCCTGCAGCCGTTCGACCAGGCCGCGGCGGGTCAGGCTTGAGACGACCAGGAACACCAGTGCGTTCAGCCCCACGCTCCACACGACCGCATGCACCAGCGGGTCCATGCCCTGCAGCCCGAGCAGCGCCTGCGGCCGCAGTGCTTCGATGCCCCAGGGACCGTCGGCAAGCACCTGCGGACCGATCAGGACCTGACCCTCGAAGCTCGGCAGGAACAGCGTGTAGGCCCACAGGATGAACCCGGTCACCAGCCCGCAGATGGCGCCGGTGCGCGTGGCGCCGCGCCAGAACAGCCCGCCGACGAGGCTCGGCATGAACTGTGCAACGCCGACGAAGGCGATCAGGCCGATGGCCGCCAGGGCGGCGGAGCCGCCGCTCAGCCAGAAGTAGAGAAAGCCCAGGCCCAGCACGATGGCAATCGAGAAGCGCCGCGCGGTGAGCAGCAGGTCGCGCACGTCGCCGCTCACCGCACGGTCGGGCGCCAGCAGCCGCAGCAGGATCGGCATGACGATGTGATTGGAGACCATCGTTGACACGGCAATGGCCGCGACGATGACCATCGACGTGGCCGAGGAGAAGCCGCCGAGATAGGCCAGCAATGCCAGCTCGTACTGCTGGTTGGCGAGCGGGATGGTCAGCACGAAGAGATCGGGGTTCGACCCTTCCGGCATGGTGTTCAGCCCGACCAGCGCGATCGGCATGGTGAACAGCGACATGCCGAACAGGTAGGCGGGAAACAGCCACGAGGCGGTCTTCAGGTGGCTCTCGTCGATGTTCTCCACGATGGTGACCTGAAACTGCCGCGGCAGACAGATGATGGCCGTCGCGGACAGAAAGATCAGCACGGCCCAGCGCGGGCCGAAAATGTCCTCGCCGCCCAGCGCCTCGATATCGACATCGGCGAACACATCGGCAAATCCGTCGGCAACCACATAGGTGGCGAACACGCCGACGGCGATCAACGCCACCAGCTTGACGATCGCTTCCAGGGCGATTGCCGCCACCACGCCGTGATGGCGCTCGTTGGCGTCCAGCGTGCGGGTGCCGAAGAGGATGGTGAACAGCGCCATGCCGGCGGCGATCCAGAACGCGGTGGTGAAGGCGTCCGCGTCCGTGTCGATGACCTGATAGGTGCGGGTCAGCGACTGCAGTTGCAGGGCGATGTAGGGAGTGGTCGCCAGCACCACGATGGCGGTGACCAGCACGGCGAGAAAGGAACTCTTGCCGTAGCGCGAGGAGATCAGGTCGGCGATCGAGGTGACCCGGTGGGCGCGGCCGATGCGCACCAGCTTGCGCAGCAGGAACCACCAGCCGATGAAGACCAGCGTCGGCCCCAGATAGATGGCGACGAACTCCAGCCCGTTGCGGGCGGCCGAGCCGACGGCGCCGTAGAACGTCCAGGAGGTGCAATAGACGGAGATCGACAGGGTGTAGATGACCGGCGATTGCAGCCAGTCGATGGGCCCGCGCCGGGTGCGGCGGTCGACGATGAAGGCAATCGCGAACAGCAGCGCGACGTAGCCGAGACAGACCGCGAGGAGCAGATCGACCGACAGCATCGCAAACCGCGTCAGGTTTCGATGTTGCCCGGCTGCACCGGGTCGGCGGTCTCGTCGGCCTCACTCAAACGTCCGGCCAACACCATGGCCACGACGATCAGCGCCAGCCAGACGCCGAAGATGTAGAGCAGTGGGATGGGGATGCCGGCGAACGTGTCGTCGACCGCGGCGACACCGACAATCGGCGGTAGCAGCAAGGCGACGCCGGCGAGCAGGTGGACCATCGAGCGGTCGCGCACCTTGCGCCGGTTCGGCGGCGTGTCGCGTGTGTCCTTCACGCTAGAGCATGTCCCGTGCGATCAGCCGTTGCGGCCGTCGATCAGTCCTTCGACGGCGGAGATGATGTCGGAATTCGCAAACGGCTTGGTGATGAACAGGTCGGCGCCGCAGTCCATCGCCGTCTCGCGGTCGGCCCGCTGCCCCTTGGCGGTCAGCATGACGACCGGCAGCGTTTCGCCGCGGCGGTCGGTGCGCAGATGGCGCAACACCTCGTAGCCGCTCAGCTCCGGCAGCATGACGTCCAGAATGAGAAGGTCCGGCGGCTCGCTCAGCGCCGCGTCGAGCGCCTTGCGCCCATCGGTCTGCACGCTCACCTGATAGCCGGCACGCTCCAGCAGGAACGTGAGCGACTCGACAATGTTGGGCTCATCCTCTGCCAACAGCACCCGCTTGGTCATCGGTCCTCGGTCGCTCCCCAAATACGAACCCGTCTGTCGCAGGTTTTTGCAGCTTGTTCCTTATCTTGCCCATCTTGTCGCCAATGCAGCAACCCCGGCCTATTCGGCCAGCGGGTCCTCGACGCGGTGCAGGCAGGTTTCGCGGGGGCATAACCGGCAACCGGGACCGACCTCTTCCACGGTGGCGGAGGGGTCGGGATCGTAGACGGTGTGGCGTGCGTCGGCCTCGTTCGTCACGATCATGTCGGTGATGTAGTGGCGCGGCCTGCCGAAGCCGCTGGGACCGGTATGGCGGGCGCGGGCCGCGAACACGAAGCGCTCGCCGGAGGGAAACAGGACCCGCTGGCGGATCACCGCCTCCGGCGACTGCTGGGCGCGGAACAGCACCCACAGCGGGCAGCCGGTCGTGTAGCGGGGAACGGCCAACCCCTCCAGGCCGAGCATCTCGATGATGGTTCCGGCGGCGTTGGCGCGGAAATAGCCGAAACGCGGCACGTCGTCTGCCGGCGGCAGCGCGGCGAGCCGCCGGCAGACCGTTTCCACCTCGACGGTGAAATCCTCCGCCAGGACCTCGATGTCGTAGCGCGACTGCGCCGCGCGCGGGGCGAACTCGTCCACCGGCATGAGCACCGCGGCGACGGCATAGTCCAGCAACGCGCGGCGGGCGCGTCCACGCGCGGCGGCGGTCCTGATCTGCGGCTGGTTGGCGATCAGCGAGTCGATGAGGCCCTCAAGCGAGTCCTGCACAAGCTGTCTGGCCGTCTGGCGCCGCGAGACCGGCCGCGGGTCCCCCAGCATGGCGTTGAGCGGTTGCGCGGCCTCGTCGATCTCGACGAACCGATTGCCGCGGTCGGCAAACAGCGAGCCCACCTCGTCAAGCGGCGTGAGAACCGGCTCGGCGTCGTCGGTGCGGTCGAGATAGGCCGCCAGCGCCTCGCCGACGTCCGACAGCGTGCGGATTTCCTCGTGCACGATCCGGTTGAAGCGCGTCCGCCGCTCTTCGGGGAGGTCGGCGTATTCGGTCAGGATTTCCGTGGTGGAGCGCACCGCCGTGATCCGGGTCAGCATGCGGTGCACGGTTTCGCTGAGGTGCGGGTCGTTGGCCAGGCGTTCCGACAGGCGCTGGGCGCGCTCGTTGGCCTGGCGCTCGGTGCGCGATAATTCGCCGAGCGCCCTGGCCCAGCCGGGGAAACGGCCGATCAACTCGTTGGTGCGCTCGCCTTCCACCCCCAGCTTGCGCATCACGGGCTGGTGGGCAAGCCCGGTCAGGGTGTCGTAGAGCGGTCTCTCGTCGGCGCCTTCCAGATCGTCGAGAGGTAGCTGGAGAGCCTGCGCGGTGCGTTGCAGCAGCCGCCCGGCGATGCGCCGTTTGTTCCACTCGATGAGATTGAGATAGCTCGGCGATATGCCGATCCGTCGCGCCAGCTCCGCCTGGGTCACGGCGAGCTCGCGGCGGCGCTGGCGAATCCGGGCGCCGAGGATCGAGTGCTGCATGGTAAATAGTCCTTGGATTCCCGCTGGTTGGCTGCCGTGAGTCAATAATTTACAATATCGACAACAGAAAACGCAAATATATTTACAAAAAAATCCAATTATACCAACTGCCTATTGTGTTCTTTACAGCAGCGGGACAGTGTCTCGGCAAGGAGCGACAAGTCTCCTGATCTCGAAGCCGCCAGAGAGCCTCCCCGCGAAGGGGCCGCAGTCGGCCTTCGGGCGATTTATGTGGAAACGCCTCAACGGAGTCTCTGAACATGGGCAAACTCTATACAAGCCGCCGCGACCTTCTGAAGGGCGGCGCTGCCGCCGGCATCGCGCTGGCCGCACCGACCATCTTTCCGAGCAGCGCCTGGGCCGGCTTCACCAACGAGCCGACCGGCGGCAGCGTGACGCTCGGCTTCAACGTACCGCAGTCGGGTCCTTACGCCGATGAGGGTGCCGACGAACTGCGCGCCTATGAACTGGCGGTCGAGCACCTCAATGGCGGCGGCGACGGCGGCCTGCTCAGCACGTTTTCGTCCAAGGCGCTGAAGGGCACCGGCATTCTCGGCAAGAAGGTCGAGTTCGTCACCGGCGACACCCAGACCAAGTCGGATGCCGCACGGGCCTCGGCGCGCTCGATGATCGAGAAGGACGGCGCGATCATGGTCACCGGCGGTTCGTCATCGGGTGTGGCGGTCGCCGTGCAGGCGCTCTGCCAGGAGGCGGGCATCATCTTCATGGCCGGCCTGACGCATTCCAACGACACGACCGGCAAGGACCGCCGCCGCAACGGTTTTCGGCACTTCTTCAATTCCTACATGTCCGGCGCCGCACTCGCGCCGGTGCTCAAGAACGCCTATGGCGCGGAACGCAATGCCTACTACCTGACGGCCGACTACAACTGGGGCTACACGACGGAGCAGGCGGTCCGCGAGGCGACCGAGGGCATCGGCTGGAACACGGTCGAGAAGGTGCTGACGCCGCTGGCCGCCACCGACTTCTCGTCCTACATCGCGCCGGTGCTGAACTCCGATGCCGACACGCTGGTGCTGGTGCACTACGGCGGCAACATGGTGAACTCGCTGACCAATGCGGTTCAGTTCGGCCTGCGTGACCGGGTGGTCAACGGCAAGGACTTCCAGATCGTCGTGCCGCTCTACTCGCGCCTGATGGCCAAGGGTGCCGGCGCCAACGTCAAGGGCATCTTCGGTTCCACCAACTGGCACTGGTCGCTGCCGGACGAAGGCTCCAAGGCCTTCACCAAGTCCTTCGGCACCAAATACGGCTTCCCGCCGTCCCAGGCCGCACACACCTGCTACGTGCAGGCCATGCTCTACGCCGACGCGGTGGAGCGGGCCGGTTCGTTCAACCCGTGCGCGGTCGTCGAGGCGCTCGAGGGCTTCGAGTTCGACGGCATGGGCAACGGTCCCACGCTGTATCGCGCCGAGGATCACCAGTGCTTCAAGGACGTGCTCGTGGTGAAGGGCAAGGAAAACCCGGACAACGAGTTCGACTTGCTGGAGATCGTCGAGGTGACGCCGGTGGATCAGGTGACCTACGCGCCGGATCACCCGCAGTTCGCCGGCGGCGAACTCGGCGCCTGCAACCCCGGCGCCTAAGCCGTAAACGCAACACTGCCGCGAGCCGCCGGGGGGCTGGCCCCCGCGGCTCCGGCGCTGCCGGCAGTTGCGCCGGCAGCCCGTTGGACCACGCTGACCGGCGTGTCACCCGGTGGGCGGTTCGGTCACACGATCGACGGAAACAGGGATCATGGACGCAATCATCCTGCAGATTCTGAACGGGCTGGACAAAGGATCGGCCTATGCGCTGATCGCGCTCGGGCTGACGCTGATCTTCGGCACGCTCGGCGTCGTCAACTTCGCGCACGGCGCGCTGTTCATGCTCGGCGCCTTCTGTGCGGTGACGCTGAGCCGGCTGCTGCAGACCGCCAGTGTCACCATCGATCCGGAGCGCACCGACTTCCTGGGCAATCCGCTCAAGGTCGAGACGCCCTACGTCATCGAGTGGTTCGGGCCAGAGGTCGGGTCGCTGATCCTGGACTGGTCGGTGCCGCTGGCGATCCTGTTCGCCATCCCCATCATGGGCCTGATCGGGCTGGCGATGGAACGCGGCCTGATCAAGCACTTCTACAAGCGTCCCCATGCCGACCAGATTCTCGTCACCTTCGGCCTGGCCATCGTGCTGCAGGAGATCGTCAAGTACTTCTACGGCGCCAATCCGATCCCGACCCCGGCGCCGGACGCGCTGGTCGGCTCGCTCGATTTCGGCGTGCTGGTCGGCTTCGACGCCGGCACGGTCATCTATCCCTACTGGCGGCTGATCTACTTCGTCTTTGCCGCCGTGGTGATCGGTGTCGTCTTCGCCTTCCTGCAATTCACCACCTTCGGCATGGTGGTGCGTGCCGGCATGGCCGACCGGGAAACCGTCGGGTTGCTGGGCATCAATATCGACCGGCGGTTTACGCTGATGTTCGCGTTCGCGGCCATCGTGGCGGGGCTTGCCGGGGTGATGTACGCGCCGATCAACTCCCCCAACTACCACATGGGCATGGACTTCCTGGTCCTCAGTTTCGTCGTGGTGGTCGTCGGGGGGATGGGCAGTCTGCCGGGCGCGGTGGCGGCCGGGTTCCTGCTCGGCGTTCTGGAGAGCTTCGCCTCGATGCCGCAGGTGGTCACCCTGATCCCGGGCATCAACCAGATCATCATCTATCTCGTCGCGATCATCATTCTGCTGACCCGTCCGCGTGGCCTGATGGGCCGCAAGGGCGTGATGGAGGCGTGAGCCCATGTTCGGTCTGAAACAAAAGGACGCAACGCTCTTCCTGGTCGTGGTCGCGATCACCGCGCTGGCGCCGTTCCTGCTCAACCCGTTCCCGGAGAACTCCGAACTGGCGCAGTTCAACGCGGGCTATCCCGACCTGATGCAGCGCTTCATGATCTTCGGCATCTTCGCCATCGGCTTCAACATCCTGTTCGGGCTCACCGGCTACCTGTCCTTCGGACACGCGGCGTTCCTGGGCGTGGGCTCCTATGCCGGGGTCTGGATGCTCAAGCTGCTGAGCATGAACATCATCCCGGCGATCATCGTCTCGGTCGTCGTCGCGGGAGTGTTCTCGCTGATCGTCGGCTACATCTCCCTGCGCAGATCCGGCATCTATTTCTCGATCCTGACGCTTGCCTTCGCCCAGATGTCGTTCGCGCTGGCCTATTCGGTGCTGACGCCGATCACCGGCGGCGAGACGGGTCTTCAACTCGCCCTCGACGATCCGCGCATATTCGGCGTCGCGCAGACCGCCGACGGCTCCATTCCGCTGACCAATTTCTTCGGGCTGGAAATGCGCGACGGCATCGAGATCGCCGCGGGTCCGTGGCTGTTCACGCTGAATGTCGGCTACTACCTGTCGGCGATCGTCATGCTGGCCTCGTTCTATGTCGCGATCCGTATATTCCGCTCGCCCTTCGGGATGATGCTGAAGGCAGTCAAGTCGAACCAGCAGCGCATGAACTACACCGGCATCAACCCCAAGCCCTACACGCTCGCGGCCTTCGTCATCTCCGGCATGTATGCCGGGCTGGCCGGCGGCCTGATGGTGGCGATGGACCCGCTGGCGGGCGCGGAGCGCATGCAATGGACCGCCAGCGGCGAGGTCGTTCTGATGACCATCCTCGGCGGCGCCGGAACCCTGGTCGGTCCGCTGCTCGGCGCCGGCGTGATCAAGTACTTCGAGAACATCTTCTCGAAGATCAACGACAACATTCTCTATGAGTGGTTCTCGTTCATGCCCGGCGGGCTGCAGGACTTCTTTGTCACTATCATCTACCCGTTCATCGGCAAGGGGTGGCACCTGACGCTCGGCATCATGTTCATGCTGGTGGTCATCTTCCTGCCCGGCGGCATCGTCGAGGGCGGCAAGCGCCTCGGGCGGCTTTTCTCGCGCAAGAAGGCCGAAGGCGGCGGTAGCGATGCAACCCCGGCGGCAAGCCCGGCCGAGTGAGGAACGATCGATGGGAATTCTCGAAGTCAAAGGCGTCAACAAGAACTTCGGTGGCCTGAAGGCGCTCGACGACGTCAATCTCGACGTCCAGGAAGGCACCGTTCACGCCATCATCGGCCCGAACGGCGCCGGCAAGTCGACGCTGCTCAATGCGCTGATCGCCAAGCTGGAACCCGATACCGGGACCATCAGCTTCAACGGCAAGTCGTTGCTCGGGCTACAGGCGCACGAGATCAACCAGATCGGCGTGTGCCGGGTGTTTCAGACGCCCGAGATCTTTCCCGACCTGAGCGTGCTGGACAACGTCATGATCCCCGCCTTCGCCAAGCACCAGGGGTCGTTCCGTCTCAACCCGTTCGCCGCGGTCGACGCGGATGCGGAGGTCACCGAGCGGGCGCATGAGGTGCTGGAAGATGTCGGGCTGACGCCGCGCAAGGACTTCGAGGCGGGTTCGCTGTCACGCGGCGACAAGCGCCGGCTGGAGCTTGCCATGGCGCTCGCCCAGGACCCCAAGCTGCTGCTGCTCGACGAGCCGACCGCCGGCATGTCGCGCGCCGACACCAACAACACGATCTCGCTGCTCAAGCACATCGGCGAGACGCGCGGCATTACCAAGGTCGTCATCGAGCACGACATGCATGTCGTGTTCTCGCTGGCCGATACGATCTCGGTGATGGCGCAAGGCCATGTCATCGTCGAAGGCAAGCCTGAGGAGATCAAGGGCAATCCGAAGGTCCAGGATGCCTACCTTGGAGGGGCACACCTATGAACAAGGTCGAGCAGACAATGGAAAAGACCGACGCGGCGGGCGGCGAGGCAGGCGGGCTGGGGGTCAGCTTCGAGGGCGGGCGCGCGCCCGGCAAGAAGCCGACGCTCACGACCGGTGGCCAGCCCGCGTTCTTCTCGTGCTGGGACATTCACGCCTACTACGGCGAGAGCTACATCGTGCAGGGGGTCAGCTTCGATGTGCGCGAGGGCGAGATCGTCGCGCTGCTCGGCCGCAACGGCGCCGGCAAGACGTCGACGCTTCGCTCGATCGCGCGCGTCGGCAGCCCGGCGGTCACCCACGGCGAGATCTGGCTCGACCACAAGCCGGTGCACGACATGTCCGCCTACCAGGCGGCGCAGAACGGCATCGGTCTGGTGCCGGAGGACCGGCGCATCATCCAGGGCCTGTCGGTGGAGGAGAACCTCAAGCTGGCGCAGATCGCGCCGCCGAAGGGCTGGTCGATCGAACGCATCTACGACCTGTTCCCCCGGCTCGGCGAACGGCGTACGCAGGAGGGCACCACGTTGTCGGGCGGCGAGCAGCAGATGCTGGCGATCGGCCGCACGCTGGCCCGCGACATCAAGCTGCTGCTGCTGGATGAACCCTATGAGGGTCTTGCCCCGGTGATCGTCAAGGAGATCGAGCGCACGCTCGAAGAGATCAAGAATCTCGGCATCACGACCGTCATCGTCGAGCAGAACGCCATCGCCGCCCTGCACCTGGCGGATCGCGCGATCATTCTCGACATGGGACAGATCGTCTTCGACGGCGTGTCGCAGGAGGTGCTCGACAACGCCGAACTGCGCCAGCAGTATCTGGCGATCTGATCGGGTCCCCACGGCCAGTTGCCCGGTATCATGAGCGCGGACAAGTCCAATATTTATCCCACCCTCGCCCTGGAGACGAAGGTCGAGGAGGATTTCGTCGCACCGCTGACGGCGGTGCGCGGATCGCTGGAGATATTGCGGGACTTCGCCGAGTTGAGCGACGAGGAACGGCAGCGCTTCCTCGATGCCGCGCTGCGCGGGTGCACGCGGCTGGAACAGTCGGTCAAGGAGCTTGGAGAGGCGGTTTATTCCGCCGGACAGAAAGCCGAGGCCGGCCATGCCCGGGACTTCACCTCCGATGAGCACAAGCGCTACGCCGAGCGCATCAACGTGATGCGCGCGCTGGACATCGTCGAGATCGACTTCAGCGATTTCGAGTTCAGCAGCAGCCAGATCGTCAATCACTTCCACGATGTCATCGAGGAGGTGATCGAGGCGACCGGCCGCAAGTGGTTCCTGCTCGTCAACTACCGCGATTGCAGCATCTGGCCGGAAGCCTGGGTGGCCTTCGCGCACCGGGGCAAGCGGGTCAATGTCAACTTCTCGCTGGGAACCGTGCGCTACGCGGAACTGCCGCCTGGCGAAGACGATGCCGATGCGTCCGCCGGACAGGACAGTTCCGATACGGGCATACTGCCGTCGCGGGAGATGGCCCTGGCCAGGCTGGACGACATGAGGCGTACCGGCCCGGCGTGAGCCTGACGGAGCGCTACTACCCCACAAGCTCCTGAAGCCATTGCGCGAAGGCTTGCGCGTGCGGCGCCTTGCCTGCGGCAAGGAAGTAACCTTCAGGTGATTCCAGCGCGGCGGGATGTACCTGCGTGACCTCGCCACTGCGAATCGCTGCGCGTGCCAGGAGGCTGCTGGTCAACGCCACGCCCTTGCCATTGCGCGCCAGGTCCAGCGCGAGACCATAGGAATCGACGTAGATGCTCGGCGCCAGTTCGTGTGGGACCGCGGCCCTGGCGGACCAGGCCGGCCAGCCCGACGACGTTCCCACGGTCTCGATCAGGATTTGCTGTTCCAGGGGACCATCAAGGGGAGTCTTTGCGACGGCGACAAGGCGGTCGGGTCCCAGGCGTGTTGCGCCGTCGCCGACCTGCTTCTCGGCGCCGAAGCGTATCTCCACATCGGCGATCGAGGCCTTGAACTCGTCGGGCCAGATGGTGCTGAGCAGGCGAATGCGCAGTCCGGAGTGCTGCGACAGGAAGCGGTCGATATTGGGCACCAGCAGCCATTGGGCCACGCTTACGGATGTGGCAATCGACAATAGCTGTTCGCTGGGGCCGGTCTCGAAGGCGGCCGTCGCCGCGTGCAGCGACGCAAGCGCTTCGCCAACCTGCGGCAGCAGCTTGCGGCCGTCATCGGTGATCGAGAGCCCTCGTGCCTTGCGCGCAAAGAGCTGAACGCCGAGCCGGACCTCCAGGGCGCGGATATGCTGGCTCACCGCCGATTGCGTCAGCCCCAGTTCCTGGGCCGCCGCCGTGACGTTGAGATGGCGCGCGGCGGCTTCGAAGGAGCGGAACCAGTGCAGTGGGGGCAGCGCGCGCGACATGAAACAAGCAAGATATAAGTGAACGTAATACCTTAGCCGGAAAATCCATTGTTTGTAAAAGCGCTGCCTCCCCGACACCATTTCGGTGTGGGAGGACTTGCGATGCTTGCCGAGACCCGGCTGCTGTCTGAGACTGGCGGGAACGTCGCTGTGCGGGCGCAGGGAACCGGCGCGCCGGTCGTCCTGCTGCATGGTGTGGGCCTGCAATCGGCGGCCTGGCAGCCTCAGATCGCGGCGCTGGCGCCGGATCATCATGTTCTGGCGCTCGACCTTCCCGGCCACGGGATGAGTGCAGGGCTTGGGCGCGGCGCGCGGCTGCCGGATTTCGTCGACTGGCTGCGTCGCGCGCTGGACGCCCTGCAACTTGGGCCGGTCAATCTCGTCGGACATTCCCTGGGGGCGCTGATCGCCGCCGGATATGCCATCGAGCACCCGGAGCAGGTCTCGCGTCTCGCCCTCCTGAACGGCGTGTTCAGACGCAGCGCCAACGCGCGCGCCGAAGTGGAGGCGCGCGCCGACGAGATTGCGCAAGGACGCCGTGACATCGACAGCCCGCTTGCCCGCTGGTTTGGCGATGCGTCGAGAGAACGGTCCGTGTGTGCGTGCGTTCGCCAGTGGCTGAGCGAGGTGGACCAGGGCGGCTATGCAACGGCCTATGCCGCCTTTGCCCGCGGCGACGACATCTATGCCGATCGCTTCGCGACACTGGCCTGTCCGCTGCTCGCGCTGACCGGATCGGATGATCCCAATTCGACGCCTGAGATGTCGCGGGCAATGGCGAGCGCTGCCCGCAGCGGGGTGGCGGACGTGATCGAAGGCCACCGCCACATGGTCAATCTGACCGCACCGGACGCGGTCAACCGGTCGCTGCGCGACTGGCTGGACAGGCCGCTCGACGGCAGGGGCGATCCATGAGCGCGCACGGGCCCCGGGCCCTGCGCGATGCGCTCGGCGCTTTCCTGACCGGCGTCACGGTGGTCACCACCTGCGATGCCGACGGCAAACCGATCGGCTTCACCGCCAACTCCTTCACGTCCGTGTCGCTGGAACCGCCGCTGGTGCTGGTCTGCGTTGCCAGGACCTCTCACAACCATGCAACGCTGATCTCCGCGCGGGGCTTTGCGGTCAACGTGCTCTCGGCGGGCCAGGTCGACGTGTCCAACACCTTCGCGCGCCCGGTCGAGGACCGGTTCGCCGCGGTGTCGTGGCGTAGTGGTCCGCACGGGTCGCCGATCCTCCAGGACGTCTCGGCCTGGTTCGATTGCGCGATGCACAAGACGGTCGATGGTGGCGACCACACCATCCTGATCGGCGAGGTGCGGGCATTCGAGAATTTTGCCGCGCCGGGGCTCGGCTACGCGCGCGGCGCTTATGTGACGCCGACGGTGGAAGCCGCGACCCTGCAGCCGGATATGGGGCTCGTCGTCTCCGCCCTGATTGACCATGGCGGTGCTGTGCTGCTGGTCGATGACGGCGCCGGCAATCCCACCATTCCCACCATTGCGGTCGACGGGACGAGCGTTTCGGCCTCGCTTGAGGCGCTGCTGGCCTCGCTGGGAATCGCGGCCGCACCCGGCTTCGTGTTCTCGGTGTTTGAAGACGCCGGGCGGCGACACCGCCATATCTGCTTTTTGTGTCAGGTCGCGGAGGAGGCGGTGCAAGACGACCGCTTCAACGTGCTGGACCCGATGCTTCTGGCGAAGGTCGGCGATCCGGCCATCCGCGCCATGCTGCAGCGGTTCCTGGAGGAGCGCAGCATGGGGCAGTTCGGCTTCTATTTCGGTAGCCACGCGCACGGGAAAGTCGGTCGCATCCGGCACTCTCGGGCCGATGCCGGCCAGCACCATGGAGGAGATCGGGGGCGATGAAGTTCTCCCTGTTTGCGCATATGGAGCGGCTTGCCGACGACCAGTCGGAACGCACGCTCTACGCCGAGTTTCTCGAGCTGTGCCGCATCGCGGACCGGAACGGTTTCCACGCGGTGTGGACCGGCGAACACCACGGAATGAACTTCACCATCGCGCCCAATCCGCTGCTCAACCTTGTCGATGTTGCGCGCGAGACCAGCAACGTTCGTCTGGGAACCGGCACCATGGTCGCCCCGTTCTGGCATCCCATCCGGCTGGCGGGGGAGGCGGCCATGGCCGATATCATCACCGACGGGCGGCTTGAACTGGGCATCGCGCGTGGGGCTTACGAATACGAATACGAGCGGATGGTGCCGGGCCTCGATGCCTGGCAGGCAGGGCAACGCATGCGTGAACTGGTGCCGGCGGTCCGGGGCCTGTGGGCGGGCGATTACGCGCAGGAGGGGCAGTTTCACAGCTTCCCCAGCACCACATCGTCGCCCAAGCCGCTGCAACCCGGTGGGCCGCCGATCTGGATCGCCGCGCGCGACCCCAACAGCCATGAATTCGCACTGGCCAACGGCTGCCACGTTCAGGTGACGCCGCTGTGGAAGGGCGAGGACGAGATCACCCATCTGATGGACGTCTTCAACGAGACCTGCGCCAGCTTCCCGCAGACACCCCGGCCGAAGATCATGCTGCTGCTGCACACATACGTTGCCGACAGCGGTGAAGACGCAGACCGGGCGGCCGAGGAACTCAATCGGTTCTACTGCTATTTCGGGGCGTGGTTCATGAACAAGCGTTCCGTCAGCCAGGGCCTGATCGCGCCCTTGTCGGACGAGGAGATCGCCGCGCATCCGTTCTACTCGCCGCAGGCCATGATGCGTGATCTGGTGATCGGCGAGCCCGACCATGTCATCGAGCGGCTCAAGCGCTACGAGGCACTGGGTTATGACGAGTACGCATTGTGGATCGATTCCGGCATGAGCTTTGAGCGCAAGAAGGCCTCGCTGATGCGCTTCATCGATCATGTCATGCCGGCATTCGCATGAAGGAAAACGAGATGCAGCACTTCCAGCTCTTCATCGACGGGGCCTGGGTCGAGGGCGCGGACGGGCAGGTGATGACCTCGCAGAATCCCGCAACGGGCGAGTCGTGGGCCACCTTCGCCTGCGCTGCGCCGGGCGATGTTGACCGCGCCGTCGCAGCGGCCCGCCGCGCCCTGTCGGATCCCGCCTGGCGCGACATGACGCAGACCGCGCGCGGCAAACTGATCCATCGGCTGGCCGAACTGGTCGAGGAGCATGCCGAGAGCCTCGGCCGTACCGAGACGACCGACAGCGGCAAGCTGCTGAGCGAGACGGCCACCCAGACGCGATATATCGGCGACTACTATCGCTATTACGCCGGGCTTGCCGACAAGATCGAAGGCTCGGTGCTGCCCATCGACAAGCCGGACATGCATGTCTTCACCCGGCGCGAGCCGATTGGCGTCGTGGTGGCCATTGTTCCATGGAACGCGCAGATGTTCCTGTCGGCGACCAAGCTCGGGCCGGCGCTTGCGGCAGGCTGCACGGTGGTGCTGAAGGCATCGGAGATCGCGCCGGCGCCGATGCTGGAATTCGCCCGGCTGATCGAGGCCGCCGGCTTCCCGCCCGGTGTCGTGTCGGTGATCACCGGTGATGCCGAGAACTGCGCGATCCCGCTGACCCGGCATCCGGATGTCGACCGGATTGCCTTCACCGGCGGGCCGGAAACCGCGCGCCATGTGGTGCGCAACTCGGCGGAGAACTTCGCCGTGACCACGCTGGAACTGGGTGGCAAGTCGCCGATCCTGGTGTTCGAGGATGCCGATCTGGATGCGGCCGCCAATGGCCTGATCGCCGGCAATTTCGGCGCCTCGGGACAAAGCTGCGTGGCCGGTTCGCGCGGGCTCGTGCAGCGGCCGGTGTTCGAGGATCTGATCGCGCGCATCGGCGACAAGGCCAGCGGCATCGTTGTGGGCGATCCGCTCGACGCCGCCACCCATGTGGGTCCGCTATGCACCGATGCGCAGATCGAGAGGATCGAGGCGACGCTTGCCGAGGCGCAAGGCCAGGCCGCGACCGTCCGCTTCGGCGGTGCGCCGCTCGACCGGCCGGGCAACTATATGGCGCCGACGCTGGTCGAATGCGCCACGCCGGACACGGCGACACTGCGGGTGGAGATGTTCGGGCCGGTGATGTCGCTGCTGCCCTTCGACACCGAGGACGAGGCGATCGCGCTTGCCAACGACTCGCCTTTTGGCCTCGGCTCGGGCGTGTTCACGCGCGATGTCGCCCGGGCGCACCGGGTCTCGTCGCGGCTCAAGGCCGGCATCTGCTGGGTCAACACTTATCGCATGATCTCGCCGATCGCGTCCTTCGGCGGACTGAACCAGTCCGGTTACGGGCGGGAAGCCGGCATCGAGGCGATCCTCGACTACACCCGTACCAAGACGACCTGGATCAGCATATCCGACGCGCCGATGGCCAATCCGTTCGTCATGCGTTAGGCCCCGACGCTTCGTCGCGTTCACGTCTGTGCGGTGGCGGCGACGCTGCGACCAAGGGTGGGAAGCACGGCGGCGGGAGGGCCTTTCGCCATCAGTTGCCCGTCCTCGATAACCCAGACTTCGTCCATGCGCGCGGCGATCGCCTTGTTGTGGGTGATCACCAGGGCAGTTGCCGGCGAGTCGAACACCAGCCGTTCGACCAGCGCCGGCCCATGCTGATCGAGCGCGTCGTCGGGCTCGTCGAGCAGCATCAGGCTGGAGCCCGACAACGCGGCGCGGGTCAGCAGGACCCGGCGGATTTCGCCGGCGGAGAGGTTGCGCCCGGCCTCGGCGACCTTGCCGGACAGCCCGCCCAGTCGCTCGATCACATTGCCCAGTCCGAAGCTCTCCGCGCGGCGCAGCACGACCTCGTCGTCGCAGCGACCGTCGACGCCCATGGTCAAGGCGCGCCGTAGCGATCCGGCGAGGATCGGCGAACGGGTGCCGACAAACGAGATCAGCCGGCGGCGTTCGGATGCGGACAGCTCGATGGTCCGGCGTCCGGCGAGCAGGACTTCTCCCTGTTCGGGTTGCTCAAGACCGGCGGCCAGGCTCAACAGGGTCGATTTGCCCGCGCCATTGGGGCCGACCAGCGCGATCTTGCGTCCGGGCGGGACGGTGGCATCGATCGGCGACAGCGCGCCGGCACCCGCTCCGTTGAACGAAAGGCTCTGCGGAATGTTCTCAAGCTCCGGCGCCGCGTTGCCGGACCGGCGCGCGAGTCTTGGAACGCACAGCAGGTTTGCGCATTTCTCGCGGGCGACTTTCCAGCCGCGATGGCGGTCCCAGACGCTAGCCAGATCGCGCAGTGGCTGGATCATCAGCGCGACGGCGGCCAGCGCGCCTGCGGCCTCCGCGCCGGTGGTGTCGCTTGTCAGAGCCGCAAGGAAAACGAGAGCTGCGGCGATGCCGGCGACCGCGTCGGGTATGGCGCGCAACAGCGCGGTGCCGCGGACCCGTTCCAGCGCGGCGTCGATCAGGTTCTCGGTACGCTTCAGGATCAGCCGGGTCTCGGTCGTGACCCGGCCAAGCAGCCGCAGTTCCGGCGCATGGGGAACCCGTTCGCTCATGTCGGCGGCGAGCCTGGCGCGGCGGCTGCGCAGCCTCCTGTGCGCCGGACCAAGCCTGGGGCCGGCAACGCCCATGGCGATCATGCCGAGCGCGATCGGTCCCGCAGCCGCTGCCCCCAGGACGGGGTTGAGGAGGAACAGTGCAAGCGTCGCCAGCGGAAGCACGATCAGCGATGAGATCATCCGCGCGAGACCCAGGCTCACCCAGTTGCGTACGGCGGCGAGATCGCCGACGAAGCGCAGCGACAGCGCGCCGCTGCGCCGCTGCGCGATATCGCGGGCCGACACCTGGGACAGGTGCTTGAACAAGGTGATCCGCAGGGCGCCGACATAGTCCTGTCCGACACGTTCGGCGACGACGCGCTCGCGGTAGCGCAGGATCGCGATGGACAGTCCCGAACAGGCCACAAGCGCCAGCGCGACAAATGGCACGGCCGACGAGTCGTCCCGGAAGGCGGCGAACACATCGCGCGTCGCGAAGGCGGCGATACCCGCCGATGCCGCTTGCCCCAGCGCCAGGCCGACGATGGTGGCGATGCCCCAGGCCCTGCCATTGCCGAGAACGGGCGGCATCGCGCTCATGACGGAGTACCCGGAAACCGCGCTTGCGCCGCAGATGCCCGTTTGCCGGTGTCACAATCGCTGGCGCAATGGGGCTCCGATCGACTTCTTTCTGTCTGTTGGTCTCCGTCGGGAACAATAATCCGGTCGAGATCGCCGCGAAGCACGCATTGTCGGAAGTCGTGTCCGCAGGCGGACAAAGCGACAAACGTGGCGCGAGGCGTCATGTCGCGCAGGCGCGCGGACGCCTTGAGGGCCCGCGTCCATCGGATCGCGCGGACCAGGCGGTGTTCGCCCTGCTGCGCGTCGATCGCCGGGCCGGTCCGGGTGCTGTGGTCGCGCAATGTGTCATCGGCACCGACGCAAACCTGGATCGGTATGGCGAGGAAGCGCTTGATGTTGTTCTCGCCGACGGCCGACCAGGGATCCGGCCGGCCGGGTCGCACGGAAAGCCCGTAGGGAAAAGGTGCGGCGTCGGGGAAGGTGTACCAGCCCGCCGAGGCAACGGTCAGCCGCGCGACCAGATGCGGATGCAGCATGGCGAAGCGATGGGCGAATTGCGCGCCGCCCGAAAAGCCGCTCAGTTCGAAGCGCTGCGTGCGCCAGATGCCCTGACGGCGCAGTGCTTCCATCAGCGCGATCAGCGCCAGATCGGCGCGCCCGCGCCGCACGGCCTGCTGATAGCGCGGCCAGCGACCCCGGTCGAACAGCGGTGCGATGACCGCGCGTCCCGAAGCGCTTGCGCGTTCGGCGAGCAGTTCCGCCTGCTGGCGCGCGTTGCGGCGGATGCCGTGAACGGCGACGATGGGCGGTGTGTCGGACGCCATGCGAGCGGGCAGTGCCAGCCAGCATGGCAGTTCGTCGGCGCCCGCCTCCGGCCGGTAGACAATCGGGGTCACCGGCTCGGAGGGGATCATCGTATATGGGGCTGCCTGGAGCATGATCTGTGTTCCGTGCCTGCGCTCAGGCCGCGGCGCCGAACACGTCCTCGGCGAGATGGCTCGGCAGCATGTCGAAGATCATGTGGATGCGGTCGTGCTCGCCGTCGTTGTGGGCTTCATGCATCTGGTTGTTGTCGAACCACCAGACTTCGCCCTCGCGCATCCGCACCTCTTCATCGCCCGCCTTGAGCCAGGAGCCGTCGGCGGAGCGCAGGACGAAGTGATAGCGCCCGCGCACGCGGTAGTACTCGCCGCGGTCGACATGCGGATAGACCCGCTTGCCCGCCGGCAGGCAGACGATCTTGGCGCGGCCCAGAATGCTGTCCTGCTCCTGCGCGAAG
This sequence comes from Tepidamorphaceae bacterium, assembly GCA_028279445.1. Taxonomy (GTDB): domain Bacteria; phylum Pseudomonadota; class Alphaproteobacteria; order Rhizobiales; family Tepidamorphaceae; genus JANQNT01. The sequence continues at coordinate 61,700 of JANQNT010000031.1, forward strand.
TCCTCCAGGAACCGGCGGGCGAGGACAAAGCGCTTCGAGCCTGTCGTCCACCGGCTTTCGTGCACATCGCGCCGCTCGCGTCCGCCGATGGCCGACTTGCGCAGACCGCGCAGCGGAATGGCGAGCGCCTCGCGCTGCACCTCGATCTTGTCCTGGCGACCGGTCGACAGCGCCCAGGCGTCGTCAATGCCGTCGATCTCGTCGAGAAACGGCTTCGGATCCACATCCGATTTCAGGCGTTTGAAGAACTGCATGGTGATGTCCTCTCCGCTGCTTGGCTGTCGTTCGTCTTCTTGTGATCTGGTTGGGAAACGCACGGGAGCGCCGGTTATTCCGCTGCCGTGCGCGGGTTCTTGCGATGATCGACGTTCAGCAAGGCGGATGGGGCGTGATCGCCGATCAGGCCGCCACCCGTCGCGTAGGGTTGCCTGCCCTCAGGAGGGGCCTCACCCGTTCGGCAATGTCATCGGGGTCGCACAACTGCTGGCAGGTGACGTGCGGCACGCCCGTGGCGGCCACGGCCTCGCGCATCGCCAACGGCGAGCAGGTGACCATGCCCGAGATGGCGAACGGCCTTTGCCCGTAGCGCTCGAGCGCCTGGACGCCACCGGCGGAGCTGAGCGCGTCGGGTGCGGCAAACAGCAGGCCGTCCAGCCGCTTGCCGATGGCCGAGTTTTCCAGGATCGCCGCGGTCTCCTGTTGGAACACGCCATCGGCGATCTCGACGACGACGATCTGCGCGCCTTGCGCGGCCGCATGGCCGACCAGCGTTTCGAAGCTCTCCTGGATGCGCGACAACGCCACCCGGTAGGTCGATGCCAGTCCGGCGTCGGTGAAGTCGAAGGTGGCGATGCCGGTGTCCTCGAAGGCGAGGAAGTCGCCGAACGAGCCCGTGCCCGTCACCTTGGCGCCGGCGACGGCGTATCCGGCCCGCGACAGGCCATGGGCGAGGCTGACGGCGGCCGTGGTCTTGCCGGCGTTCATCGACGCGCCGAAGACCCCGAGCACGGTCACGCCATCGGGAATTTTCCGCTTGGGCAGGCCGTAGCGGGAGACGTTGATGACGCTGCCCTCAAGATCGACCAGAAGGCCCAGCGGCCGTACCCTGGTCGGCGGCGCCATGCGGTCGTGGGCGTATTCGACCGTGCCGACGACACCGCCGCCGGCGAGAAGATCGCCCGCTTCGGCTGTGATCTCGGCGCGTCCCTGGAACTGGTCGGGCGCGTAGCGATCGCCGACACAGGCAACGAACAGGTCGCCGACATAGCTCTTCTTGTAGCGCTTGGAGGCGAGCTGAAGGCGCTTGTGCTGGCCGATCCGCGTGATCTCGCACAGAACGAGGTCTCCGGTGCGGGCGGCCGGGAAGTGCTTCGACAGCCCGGCGACATCGTTGCGATCGACCCTGCGGGTGGTGAACGTCCAGTGCGCACCGGCAAGTGCCGGCATGGCTCTACCCACAATGGGGGTTTGCGAAAGTAGGGCTCGCGACGTGTCCATGTCTGATCTCCTGCGTTTCGGCTTCCTGGCGAAGCCATGGCAGGAGAACGTCGCGGCGGTGCAGTTATTCCCGGTGGTCGGCGTTTTTTTCGTGAACCGCCGCAAATGGCGGTATTCGGGAGGGTGGACCATCCGGTGCCCGGCGATCAGCGCAACTGTTGCAGAGCGGTTTTCTCGGCATCCGGGGACAGCGGGTCGCCCGCGCCGATCGCCGACAGATAGGCGTCGAGCGCGTCGAGCGAGGAGGCCGGCGCGTAGCCGTCATTGGCGCTGCCGGCGACGACGGTGAACCGCACCTGCCATTGCCCGGCGGACTGGCAGGCCACCGAGACCACCGTCGAGGCATCCGCCTTGTCGAGTTCGAACTCGCGGCACAGCTCTTCGGTCTCGTCGCGGAACGAGGCGATGGCGCGAAACCGGCCGACGTCTTCAAGCGCCCGTTCCTCGCCTGACGGCACCGTGCGCAGCGCCACCACCAGTGCGGGGTCACTGAGGTCGGCCGTCATCAGTCCGGCCGGTGGCGCGGCGGTCTGCGATGTGCTCACCAGGTAGCCGACCGCCGCGCCGACAACCAGTGCGATGGACGCGGCAAGTGCCAGATCGAGGCGTGCACCCATGAACCGGGGCCTGCTCGCGATGGCGACGACGTTGTCATGCTCAGCCGGTGCAGGGTCGGGCTTGGACGCGCCTTCGTGTCTGGCCACCATGTCCTCGATGCTGCTTTTGAGGGTGTCGGGAACCGGTGTGTCCAGCAAGGGTTTGAAGGCGTCCGAGGCGGCCTGGCGCGTGCTGGAGAAGGCGGCAAGACGCGAGGCGAGCGTGGCGTCTCCTTCCAGCGCCTGTTCGATTTTCGCGCGTTCCGGCGCACTCAACTCGCCGTCCGCATATGCCATAAGCGTGTTATCGCTGAATTTTTCAGTCATGTGTCAGGCCCCTTATTGGGGGGAACAACGTCACTGCCCGGGGTTTATTCCCAATACGCTTGCAAGTTTTTTCCGCGCGCGCGCCAGGCGGCTCATCACGGTGCCGATCGGTACGTCCAGCACATCGGATGCCTCCTGATAGGTCAGTTCCTCGATGCAGACCAGCACCAGCACGTCGCGCTGGTCGTCGGGCAGTTCGGCGATGGCCGCGCGCGTTGCCTTGAGCATCAGCGTGTTCTCGGTCTGCGTGCGTCCATCGTCGCCGGTGATGTCGGTCAGCGCGTCGACATCGACGCTGACCCCTGCCGTCTTGTTCTTGCGGAGTTGATCGATCCATGCGTTGCGCATGATCCTGAACAGCCATGCGTCGAGCCTGGTGCCCTCGGTAAAGCTCGCCTGGTTGACCAGTGCCTTTTCGCAGGTGATCTGGACGAGATCGTCGGCGGCTGGCGCCGAGCGGGTCAGCGACAGGGCAAAGCGCCGCAGGTTGGGGAGCAGTGTAATCAGTTGCTGCCCGAATGTTGGCGGCATTGAATGCTCCGACAATACGTGCTCCGAAAGTCATGGCCGTAGTGGAATAATTATTCGCCCCGGCCGTTTAACGCATCATGACTGACGCCGCCATCAGCAATTCGCCACGGGAGTCGACCATGATTGATCGTCAGGGCCTGCCGGTCCGCCGCCTTGCGGTCCGGCATTTCATCCAGCGCCTGGGCCTGATCGCCGGTCTGGCGGTCGGCTGGCTGGCGCTTTCGCCGATGATCCAGACAGCGCCCGGCATCGCCTGGGCCGATGACGGTGGCGATGGCGGCGACGGTGGCGATGGAGGAGACGGTGGCGATGGAGGAGACGGCGGCGACAGCGGAGATAGTGGAGACAGCGGCGACGGTGACGATAACGGCGACGACAACGGTTATGGCGGCGGATCGTTCGGCGGCGGAGGCAACGTGCGCGGTAATTCGCCGCGCGGTGTGTTCGAACGTCTGTTTCAGCCAAGGCGCAGTGTCCGCAGGCCGACGCGGCGCAATGTTGGCCGCCGCGCTCAGCCGCCCCTGCCCAGTTTCGCGGCGGCGGAGATTGTTGCGCTCGGTCTGACGGATGCCAGCGTGACGGCGCTGGAGGGGCTCGGATACACCGTGCTTCAGCGCGACAATGTCGCTCTTGCCGGAACCCTCGTCACCCGGCTGGGCGTGCCGTCCGGCACCAGCCTCGACGATGCGCGTGCCGCCGTCGAATCTGTCCAACCCGGCAGCCAGGCCGATTTCAATCACTTCTATCGGCCTGGAGAGGAGCCGAAATGCGACGAGTTGTGGTGCGTCGCCCCCAACCTGATCGACTGGCCGGATCCAAAGGCCAACGACAGTTGCCTCGCCGATGTCACCGTCGGGCTGATCGACACAGGCATCAATGTCGAGCACGAAGCGCTCAAGGACAGCGATCTCACGGTGATCGATACCCTGGACGACGAGCGGCGCGACTCCAGGCGCCAGCATGGAACCGCGGTGGTCGCGATCCTGGCCGGATCGAACGACAGCCGCTCGCCGGGCCTGCTGCCGGGGGTGGAGATTGTCGCCGTCGATGCCTTCTACCGGGGCGATCGCGGCGATGACCGCAGCGATGTCTACACGCTGATCCGCGCGCTCGACAGCCTGGCGGGCAGCGAGGCGCAGGTCATCAACATGAGCCTGGCGGGACCCGCCAATGCCCTGCTTGAGGACATGATCTCTACATTGAACCAGCGCGGTATCTTCGTCGTCGCCGCCGCCGGCAACGCCGGACCACGGGCCGAACCGGCGTTTCCGGCCGCCTACGACCAGGTGTTCGCCGTCACCGCCATCGACAGCGGTAAGCGCATCTACCGCCGCGCGGGACGCGGCGACCACATCGACTTCGCCGCGCCCGGCGTCAGGGTCTGGACGGCGGCCTCCATCAGCGGCGCGCGCACCAGAACCGGCACGTCCTTCGCCACGCCCTTTGTCACCGCCGCGCTGGCGGTTCTGCGCACCAACAACCCCGAATTGCGCACGTACGAGCAGGCCAAGGCCAGGCTGGTGGCGATCGCCGAGGATCTGGGCAAGCCCGGCTTCGACGACACCTTCGGGCACGGACTGATCCGGATGACGGGCCTGTGCACGGACAACGGATCAGGCGTGTCACCGGGTTAGCAGTAGGTCGTGCAGACCTGCCGGAGCCTGACAACGCTGATCGCGGTGACTTGAACGCACCGGCGGCAAATGTCGGATTCTGCTCGCGTTACTTCGCAAGTTCGACTGCGCAGGACACAACTCAAGCGTTTCCTCCAAGGTGACCATATCCCTTGCGGAGGATGCACGCATGAGCGACGCGGTTGCCACGGAGACAGGCGGTCGGGCGCAGCGCGGCGGTGGGCGCTCGGCGCGACGGGCACGACGCACCGCGCCCAACTTCACCATGCTGCCGGGACTGACCGGCAAGCTGCCGCTGTGCGAGCCGATGGACGAGGAGCACGTCCATCGCATCGACGCGGCCTCGATGGACATCCTGGAAGAGATCGGCGTCGTCTTTCGCGACGAGATCGCGCTGGCCGACTGGAAGCAGGCGGGCGCCGACGTGCGCGGCGAGCGGGTGCATCTCGATCGCGGGCTGGTGCGCGAACTGATCAAGACGATCCCCGCGCAGTTCACCTATCACGCCCGCAACCCGGACAAGAACGTCGCGCTCGGCGGCCGGCAGTCGATCTTCGTGCCGATGACAGGGGCGCCGTACCTGCGCGATCTCGACGATCAGCGGCGCAACCCCACGCTCGACGATCTGGCCATGTTCCACAAGCTCAGCCACATGTTGCCGGCTTTGCACTCGGTCGCCCACCACATCGTCGAGCCCTACGACCACCCGATCAGCCATCGCCATCTGCGCATCACCTATTCCTCCATGAAGCACTCCGACAAGACGTTCATGGGCATGACGACGAGCCCGAAGAACGCCGAGGATGTGATGGAGATGTGCGCCATCCTGTTCGGCGCCGACTACCTGGAGGACCACCCGGTCACCACCGGCAACTGCAACGGCAATTCGCCGCTGGTGTGGGACGAGACGATGCTCGGTGCCATGCGCGCCTTCAGCCGCCGCAACCAGCCGGTGTTGTGCTCGCCCTTCGTGCTCGGCGGTGCCAACACGCCGGCCTCGGTCGCGCCGACGGTGGCGCAGCTCAACGCCGAGGCGCTTTCCGCGCTTGCCTACACGCAGGTGGTGCGCAAGGGCTGCCCGGCGATCTACGGCCATTATCTCTCGACAGTGTCGATGAAGTCCGGCGCGCCGATGGCCGGGACGCCGGAAATCAGCCTGATGAATTTCATGATCGGCCAGATGGCGCGCTTCTACGGCGTGCCGTGGCGCACCTCCAACACGCTTGGCGGCGCCAAGACGTTCGATGCGCAATCGGGCTACGAGAGTGCCACGACGCTTGCCGCGGTGATCCACTCCGGCGCCAACTACATCTGGCACTCGGCCGGCTGGAACGAGGCGGGCATGCACTGCTCGACTGCCAAGTTCGTCGTCGATGCGGAGCAATGCGCCATGGCCTACCGGATGGCCGAAGGGGTGCGCTGGGACGATTTCGACGAGGCGCTCGCCGCGGTCCGCGATGTGGGGCCGGGCGGGCACTATCTCGGCCATCCGCACACCCAGGCGAACTTCCAGCGCGCGTATTTCATGCCGGAGCTGTTCGACAACAACTCCATCGAGCAGTGGATGGCGGAAGGATCGCAGGAGATCACCGAGCGGGCGCTCAAATACGCGCGCAAGCTGCTGGCCGACTACGAGGAGCCCAGGCTCGACGAGGCGAAGAACGAGGCTCTGCTGGACTACATCGCCCGGCGCGAACGCGAAATTCCGGCGGCGGACGCATTGAATCAGGAGTACTGATGTGCCGAACTCCCCAGGGCGCTGAGCGTTAGGGAACCGCCTATGCGTATCGCCGAAGTTCATATCTACGCTCATGAGCTGCCGGTCAGGAATGGCCCCTACACCATGGCCAACGCCGAGGTGTGGTCGCTGGACACGACCCTGGTCAAGCTGGTCGCCGACAACGGGCTGGTGGGCTGGGGCGAGACCTGTCCGGTAGGCCCCACCTATGCGCCCGCCCACAGCGCCGGCGCGCGTGCCGCTCTCGGCGAACTGGCGCCGGGCCTGATTGGTGCACCGCTGCTGCAGCCGCGTGTCCTGCAGCGGCGGATGGACTCGCTGCTCAACGGCCATGCCTACGCCAAGGCGGCCATCGACATTGCCGGCTACGACATCCTCGGCCAGCACACCGAACTGCCGGTGGCGGACCTGCTGGGCGGGGCGGTGACGGAGCGGGTGCCGTCCTACTATGCAACCGGCATCGGCACGCCCGACGAGATCGCCAGGATCGCCGCCGACAAGGTGGACGAAGGCTATCCGCGCCTGCAGATCAAGCTCGGCGGCCGGCCGCTGGAGATCGACATCGAGACAGTGCGCAAGGTTTGGGAGGCTGTCGGGGCGCGGGCACGTCTGGTGGCCGACGCCAATCGCGGCTGGACGACGCGCGACGCGCTCACCTTCAGCCATGCCTGCCGGGATATCCCCCTGGTGGTGGAGCAGCCCTGCAACACGCTTGAGGAGATCGCCGCCATCCGCGACCAGCTGAGCCATCCGGTCTATCTCGACGAGAGCGGGAGCGATCTGACGAGCGTGTTGCGGGCCATCGGCGCGAACCTGTGTGACGGGTTCGGCATGAAGCTGACGCGCATCGGCGGCCTGCAGCCGATGTCGGTGTTTCGTGACATCTGCGACGCGCGCGCCATGCCCCATTCGTGCGACGATGCCTGGGGCGGCGACATCATCCATGCGGCGTGCGTCCATGTCGGCGCAACGGTCGCACCGCGCCTGCTCGAAGGGGTCTGGCTGGCGCAACCCTATGTGGAGGGACACTACGATGGGGACAATCCGGTGCGTATCGAGGCCGGCCACATCGCCCTGCCGCAGGGACCTGGATTGGGTGTGCGGCCGGACGAAACGCTGTTCGGTGCACCGCTTGCGTCATTCGGGTGAGGGCAGGTCTACACGGTCGATGGCGGACGCATGGCCAGGCTCAGCTTGCCTTAGCGGCTCTCACTCGCGGCCGGCCTTCCATTCCTTCCAGCGCATGACGGCGTTGATGCCGAGCCAGGCCAGCGGCTCGGGCGGCAGGTGGCGCGGTTCGGCCTCCGCCGAGAGGGCTGCCACCGGCTCGCTGTGCCGCTCGGTCGCCAGATCGGCTGCGGCGATGCCGGCAAGCGTCCCCTTGACCGTGCCCAGACCGTTCTGACAGCAGGCGGAAATCAAGCCCGGTTCGAGTTCGCCGAAGGCGTGCACGCCGTTCCAGCTCAGGCACAGGTGACCGGCCCAGCGATACTCCATGGCGACGCCGTCCAGTTGCGGGAAACGCTCGCGGAACTTGCGGTCGTGGACCTCGCCGGCGGCGGCGACACGCGCCTGCGAAGCCTCCATGGACGGATCGTAGGTGAAGCGTGAGCGCACCACGATACGTTCCCCACCGGTGCCGGCGATGCGGCGCACCGTGGTGCCCATCGGGTCGGCCGGCGTAATGGCCCAGCGTGGCTGGCCGCCGAGCGCCTTGGTGGCGTCTTCCGACAGCGCTTGCGTCATCGAGGCATAGGTGAACGCGTGGATCAGCCGCCGGCGCAGAAAGCCGAAACTCTCCAGATGGCCGTTGTTGGCCATGATGACGCGCGGCGCGGTGATGCAGCCCTGGGGCGTCTTCACCTGCCATCCGGCGCCGTTGCGGCGCAGTTCGTTGACCGGCGAGTTCTCGTAGATGGCGGCGTTGCTGCCAAGGCTGTCGGCCAGCGCGCGGATGTAGGCCGCCGGCTGGATCATCACCGTTCCGGGAGTATGCAGGCCGCAGATGTAGTACCGCGACCCGGTCAGCTCATGCATCTGCCGCGCATCGAGCAGGGTGCTGTCCTCGCCGATCTCTGAGAGATGCCCGGCGTAGCGGCGGTTGAGGGCGTCGCCGGCCGGTGTCGCGGCGGCATTCACCTTGCCGCACGGGTCGAAGACCTCGCCGGGCAGTTGTGTTTCGCGCGCGAAGTCGGCGGCGAATGCGATGGCGAGGCGGTTGAGGCGGATCTCGTTGCGGTCGCTGTCGGCGCCGTCACCGGCATAGCTTTCCGACGAGAGGTCATGCGGCAGGTCGATCATGAAGCCGGAGTTGCGGCCCGCCGGCCCGTCTGCCACATGGCTTGCCTCCAGCACGGCGACCCGCAGGTTCGGGTCGTTCAGCGTGATGCGGCGGGCTGCCGACAGTCCGGCAAAGCCCGCGCCGACAATGGCGACATCCGCCGTGGCGGACCCTTCGAGCAACGGACACGGGCGGCGCTCGGGCAGGATCAGGTTCCAGGCGGCCGGTCCCGGCTGTCGCGGCAGGCGGCGTGCGCGGTGAACGGCCATTGCCTCGCTTGCTCCCGCAGATCAGCGGTTGATGCTGGCGTCGACATTGGCGTCGGCGTTGTCGCTCAGGTCGACCCAGATCGTCTTGATCTGGGTGTACTGATCGTGCGCCTGAACGCCGTTGTCGCGGCCGCCGAAACCTGACTGGCGGAAGCCGCCGAAGGGCGTGGAGATGTCGCCTTCGCCGTAGCTGTTGATGGTCACCGTGCCGGCCCGGATTGCACGGGCGCCGCGCATGGCGCGCTTCACGTTGGCGGTGAAGATGGACGCGGCAAGTCCGTAGCGGGTGTCGTTGGCCAGCGCGATCGCCTCGTCGTAGCCCTCGACGGTGAGGACGCTGAGGACGGGTCCGAAGATCTCCTCGCGCGCCGGCGCGGCCGTGTCGTCCACCTCCAGGATGGTGGGTTCGACATAGGCGCCGTCGCGGGCCTCGCCGCCGAGCAGGACGGTCTGGCCCTTGTCGAGATAGCTGCACACCTTGTCGAAATGCGCTTTCGAGACGAGCGCGCCGATGCGGGTTTCCGGGTCCAGCGGATCGCCCACGGGCCATTCGCGCGCATGGGCCATGATGGCCTTGAGCAGCTTGTCCTTGATGCCGGACTGGACGATCAGCCGCGAGGTGGCGGAACAGTTCTCGCCCATGTTCCAGAAGGCGCCGTTGACGATATGGGCGGCGACGGCGTCGATGTCCTCGGCATCGTCGAGCACGACGGCGGGGTTCTTGCCGCCCATCTCCAGCACCACCTCCTTGATGTTGGACTCGGCCGCGTAACCGAGGAAGCGCGCGCCGGTCTGCGTCGAGCCGGTGAACGAGACCATGTCGACATCCATGTGGCGGCCGAGCGGTTCGCCGACATCGGGGCCACTGCCGGGCAGGACGTTGAATACGCCGGGCGGCACGCCGGCCTCCATGGCGAGTTCCGCGACCCGCAGCGCGGTGAGTGAGGTCTCATCGGCCGGCTTGACGATCACCGAGCAGCCGGCGGCGAGCGCCGGGCCGATCTTCCAGGCCAGCATCAGCAGCGGGAAGTTCCACGGCAGCACGAGGCCGACGACGCCGACCGGCTCGCGCACGATCATGGCGATGTGCTCGTCGGAGGCCGGCGAGACCTGGTCGTAGAGCTTGTCGATCAGTTCCGCGTGCCAGATCAGGCAGTGGATCGTCTCGGGCAGGTCGACGGTCTGGCAGTCGTAGATCGGCTTGCCGGAATCCAGGCTCTCCATGACGGCGAGTTCGTGGATGTTGCGCTTGATCAGCTTGGCGAGGCGAATGAGTATCGCCTTGCGATCGCCAGGCGGCAGGCGCGACCAGCGCCCGTCGTCGAAGGCTTCGCGCGCCTTGGTGACGGCGAAATCCACATCCGCAGCGCCGCAGGCCGCGACCCTGGCCAGGACCTCGCCGGTGGCGGGATTGAGCGTTTCGAATGTCTCGCCGGATTGCGCGGCCCGAAAGCCGCCATCGACGAAGGCCTGATTGGGCAGATTGAGAGAGGCGGCAATGGCGCGGTACTCGTCCGCGGTCAGAATATCCGACATGGTCACTCCTCCGCCTCGATGCGGGCGATTGTGGTCTTGAGAACCCGCACCACTTGCTCGAGCTGGCGCTTGTCGTCCTTGTTCAAAGGCTTCAACGGCGGGCGCGGCGGCCCGGCCTTCAGTCCGGCCATCTCGCAGCCGTGCTTGATGTACTGGACGAACTTGCCGCCGGTCTCCAGCAAACCCATCAGCGGCAGCATCGCCGACATGATGCGCCGGCCCTTGTCGAAATCGCCGTCCACCGCGCAGGCGCGGTAGAGCGCGATGTGCTCGCCCGGCAGGAAGTTGGAGCCCCCGCAGACCCAGCTACGCGCGCCCCAGGCGAAGAACTCCAGCGCCTGGTCGTCCATGCCGCAGGACATCTGGATGTGGGGATAGTCGCGCGCCAGCAGGTGCACGCGGTTGATGTCGCCGGAGCTTTCCTTGATGGCGGTGAAATTGCGCGAGCGGCCGACCCGATCGAGGAATTCCTCGCCCATCATCACGCCCATGCGGCCGGGATAGTTGTAGAGCATGATGGGCAGATCGGTGGCGCGGTCGATGGCCAGCGCGTTGAGGGCGTTTTCGCGCTCGGTGGGCACCGAGTAGGGCGGTGAACCCACCAGGATCGCGTCGGCGCCGAGTTTCGCCGCCGCTTCACCCATGCGGATGGAGTCGGGCTGCTGCATGGCGCCGGTGCCGACGATCAGCGCGGTGCGACCGCCAATCACCTCGCGGGCGGCCTCGACAAGCGAGATACGTTCCTCGATCGACTGGGCGTAGTACTCGCCCGTCGATCCGCCGACGATGACACCGTGAACGCCGGCGTCGACGAGAAACGCGACCATGGCCGCGAAGCCGTCGCGGTCGATCGCGCCATCGTCGGCATGCGGCGTGATCACCGGCGTGTAGATACCCTCGAACTTCATGCGCGTTCCCTGATTTGCTCCAGGCCGGGCAGGGGCCCGAGCGGAATGTCCATGCTGGGCGGTGTCACGAAGAGCTCGATTTCAGCGCGCGACAGCTCCCAATGGGCGACCGCGATCCCCGCCGCCGCGTCGGCGTCGCCGGCCTCGATGGTCGCGATGAACTGCTCGTGGTGTTCGACCGCGATCTCGCGGCTTTCCGCCATGCGTGCATTGCGCGGGTCATAGAACGCCATGCCGATGCGGGTGTGGTCGATGAGCAGGCGGCGCAGGCTGGGTTCCAGGAACTCGTTTGCCGCCATTTCTCCGATCACCGCGTGGAAGCGCTCGTTGAGCAGGGCGCGGCCGCATACATCGCCGTCGCGGATGGCGGCGCGGAACTGCATCTGCACGGCTTTGAGACGGTCGATCTGGCTGGACGTGGCGTTGACGGCGGCAAGACGCGAAACGGCCGAATAGACCATCGGCGCCACGACGAAGAAATTGCGCAGCGTCTTGTGCGTCATGGGTGCCACGATGGCACCGCGGTTCTTGCGCAGCACCACATAGCCTTCGCCGGCAAGTTGGCGAAGCACCTCACGCAGCGGCGGCCTGGAAATCCGGTAGGTCCGTGCTAGTGTCACTTCATCGATGTCCGAGCCCGGCTCGAGCGCCTGGGTGAGGATCTGCTGCTTGAGATCCTCGTAGCAGTGCGCCTTCCTGCCTCTGCTGTCGTCGCTGATGCTGTCGTCGCTCATGGGGCCTCCCAACCGTTGCCTCGGACCAAACGCAACGATTCAACGGTGTAATGATCGCATTATTCGAAAAAAATACATATTGTCTATTATTAAGATTTGTGTTCCCTTTGCGAAAGGGAGGACGGCATGACTGACACACAAGATCAGGCGGTCATCCGCTGTGAGGGGATCTGGAAGATCTTCGGCAACCGCAGTCGCGATGCGATGGATGCGGTGCTCAAAGAGGGACTTTCCAAGGACGAAATCCTTGAGCGTTTCGACTGTGTCGTCGGCGTTCAGGATGCGTCGTTCTCGGTCGCGCGCGGCGAGATATTCTGCATCATGGGATTGTCGGGGTCGGGCAAGTCGACCCTGATCCGGCACATCAACCGGCTGATCGACCCCACCGCCGGCAACGTCTTCATCGAAGGCACCAACGTCAACGAAATCTCGCAGCACCAGTTGCGCGCCATCCGCGCCGAGAAGATCGGCATGGTGTTCCAGAACATGGCGCTGATGCCGCACCGCTCGGTGCGCGACAATGTCGCCTTCTCGCTGGAGGTGCGCGGCATCGCGGAAGCCGCCCGCTGGGAGGTGGCGCAACGGGCCATCGACGCGGTGGAGCTGACCGGCTGGGAGTCGAAGTACCCCGATGAGCTCTCCGGCGGCATGCAGCAGCGTGTCGGCCTGGCGCGCGCCATCGCCGCCGATCCGACGATCCTGCTGATGGACGAGCCGTTCTCCGCACTCGACCCGCTCATTCGCCGCCAGTTGCAGGACACCTTCATGCATCTGTCGGCGGAGATGGAGAAGACCACTGTCTTCATCACGCACGACCTGGACGAGGCGATCCGCATCGGCGACCGCATCGCCATCATGAAGGACGGCGTGCTGGTGCAGATCGGCACGCCGGAGCAGATCGTCACCGAGCCGGCCGACGATTATGTGGCCGACTTCGTGGCCGGTATCTCCAAGCTCGATCTGGTCACCGCCGCGCGGGTGATGGAGCCGATCGGCAAGTACGAAAAGAAGCACGGGCCCGTCGACCGCAAGGCCTGGGAGACCGCCCGGCCGGACGACAACCTCAACAAGCTCGTCGATCTGGCCATTGGCACCGAGCATCCGATCCTGGTGCGCTCCGACGGCAAGTTCGTCGGGCTGGTCACCAAGCGGGCGCTGCTACGCGGCATCCAGGGGCGCGACGATGAGATGCACCACGAGGGGGAGGGCGTGTGAATGGCTGAGGAACAGGGTTTCAAGCTGCTCGATCCGTTTTCCACGGTCGATCTGGGCATTGCCGACTACGCCGACGGTATCAAGGCCTGGGCGATCAACAATCGCGGCGTCATCCAGCCGGTCAAGGAGTTCTTCGGCGACATGATCGTGGCCATCGAGGGCGCGCTGCAGGCTGTTCCGCCGCTGGTGATGCTGACGATCCTGGTGCTGATGGCCTGGCAGACGGCCGGTCACCGCATCGCCATTCTGGTGGGAGCCTGCCTGCTTGCGCTGGGCCTGCTCGATCCCAACGCCTGGTCGCTGGCCATGACGACGCTGTCGATCGTCATCTCCGCGGTGATCCTGTGCGTGGCGATCGGCTTGCCGCTCGGCGTGCTGGCCGGCAAGAACGACACCTTCGAGGCGATCATCCGCCCGATCCTCGACACCATGCAGACGATCCCCGCCTTCGTCTATCTGGTGCCGGTCGTCATGCTGATCGGCATCGGCAATGTGTCCGGCGTCATCGTCACCATCATCTTCGCGCTGGCGCCGCTGGTGCGTCTGACCTCGCTTGGCATTCGCGGCGTGAACCCCAGCGTGGTCGAGGCGGCGCGCGCGTTCGGCGCGACGCCACGCCAGATCCTGTTCAAGGTCGAACTGCCGCTGGCCACGCCGACGATTTTCGCCGGCCTCAACCAGACCATCATGCTGTCGCTGTCGATGGTGGTGATCGCCTCGATGATCTCGGTGAAGGGGCTCGGCAACGAGGTGCTGCGGGCCATGGGCCGGCTCGACGCGGGCAAGGCCATCGTCGGCGGGCTCGGCATCGTCATTCTGGCCATCGTGCTCGACCGCATCACGCAAGGGTTGGGCCGTTCGGGACGTGAACGCGGACACCGCAAATGGTGGCAGACCGGCCCCGTCGGGCTGGTGATGTCGTTTTTTGACAAGGAAGAAGAGCTGCGCCGGGTTGGCGCAGGCGCAAGCGAAGTTCAGGAAAAGGGAGCCTAATATGTTCAAACCGCTTTTTGCAGCCACGCTCGGACTCGGGCTGGCGCTCGGCGCCGGCCCGGCGCTGGCCAACGACATGCCCGGCAAGGGCGTGGAGATCCGCCCGGTGATGGCGCCTCAGTTGGGAGAGTTCTTCCAGCATCGCATCCTGTTCCGGGCGCTTTCCGATCTGGGTTACGAGATCGCTGATCCGCAGGAAGTCGAGTACCAGACCATTCACCTTGCTCTTGGCGGTGGCGATGGTGACTTCACCGCCGTGCACTGGAACGAGCTGCATCACAACTTCTTCGAGGAGGCCGGCGGAACCGGCGTGATGACCAAGGTCGGCCTGCTCGTGGAGGGCGCGCTTCAGGGTTATCTCATCGACAAGGCGAGCTATGACGGTGGCATCACCAATCTCGGTGATCTGAAGGACGCCGCGGTTGCCGCGAAGTTCGATGCCGATGGCGACGGCAAGGCGGACCTGGCCGGCTGCGTGCCGGGCTGGGGCTGCGAAAAGGTCATCGAGCATCAACTGACCGAATTCGGCCTGCGCGATACCGTCGCCCACAATCAGGGTGCCTATGACGCGATCATTGCCGACACCATTGCGCGCAATTCGGCCGGCGAGCCGATCCTCTACTACACCTGGACGCCGTACTGGGTGTCGGGCGCGCTGGTGCCCGGCGAGGACGTCGAGTGGCTGGCGGTTCCCTACACCTCGCTGCCGGACGGGCAGGAAGGCGAGACCAGCTTCAAGGGCAAGAACCTCGGCTTTGCGGTCGACAGCATCCGCGTTATCGCGCGCAACGACTTCCTGGCCGAGAATCCGGCCGCGGCCAAGCTGTTCGAAGTGGCCAAGATCAGCATCAACGACATCTCGGCGCAGAACAAGCTGATCGCCGATGGCGAGGATGACTCCGATGACATCGACAAGCACGTCGATGCATGGATCAAGGCAAACCAGGCGGCCTACGACGGTTGGCTGGAAGCAGCGCGGGCCGCGGCGAACTGATCCTCCGCAAACTGCCGGTCGCGTCGTCCTCCCCGGCGCGGCCGCCCCCTTTCGGGAGGCGCTAGGTTCGATCGACAGTCAGGATTTAGAGCGTGGTATGCGCCAAAATCGTTCAGTTCCAGGCGCAAAGCCGACGCAAGGGTTGGCCCTTTCTAGAGCTTTACAACGCCGAAATGGGCGATTTTGGCCATATCCCTGCGGGACGCGGCGGATTTTGCCCCTGACGGCGTTGAAGAGCCCTGATGGTGATGGACACCATGTCGGTCTCTTTGCCGTGTCAGGACCAAAATCCGACACGCGCCACGCCCGAAACCTGACTGTCGATCGAACCTTGAAATGAACAGCGCACAGCATTTCTCGTTCCTGCTGCTGCCGGACTACACGCAACTGGCGCTTGCCTGTGCCATCGAGCCGCTGCGCATCGCCAACCTGCTGAGTGGCGAGGACCTCTACCGCTGGTCGCTGATGTCGCAGGACGGCGAGGGAGAGACCGGCTCCGGCGGCATCACCATCAGGACGGATCGGGGCCTTGAGGACCTGAAAGGTGTCGACCGGCTGTTCGTCGTCTCCGGCCTGAACGTGCGCCGCCACTGCAACGAGATCATCACCAACTACCTGCGACGTCAGCAGCGGCACGGGGTCAAGCTCGGTGCGATCTGCTCCGGCGCGCACGTCTTGGCGGAGGCCGGGCTGCTCGACGGGCGCCCCTGCGCGATCCACTGGGCGTTTCACGACGGCTTTGTCGAGGCCTTTCCGAAGGTGGAACTGCGGCGCTGCGTCTTCGTCGCCGATGACCAGATCATATCGGCTGCCGGCGGGCCGGCCGCCTCGGACCTGATGTTGCACCTGATCCGCGACCGGCACGGCACCGAACTGGCCGGACTGGTGGCCGACCAGATGGTCTACAGCGGCGTGCGGCCGGACCAGTCGGAGCAGCGTCTGCCGGTGAGCGCGCGCTTCGGTGTGCGCAATGCCCACATCGCCAAGGCCTACCGGATCATGGAAGCGCATATCGAAGACCCGATCGATGCGCCAAGCCTGGCGCGCGAGGTCGGCATCACGATCCGCCAGTTGCAGCGGCTGTTCCGCGACACGGTGGGGCGCTCGCCCGGCAAGGTCTACAGCGAGATGCGCCTGCAGCGCGCCCGCGTCATGCTGCGGCAGACGGACTTGCCGGTGATCGAGGTGGCGGTGGCCTGCGGCTTCAAGACCGCGCCGCACTTCTCCCGCGCCTATCGCCTGCAGTTCGGCCGCAGTCCCCGTGATGAGGTCGTGCTGTCGCACTGACGTCCGGTGTTGCCGGATGTTTCAGCCTGCTTCGTGCTTCTCCAGGAACGCCTCCGCCGACAGTGCCCGGAAATCCGGCAGCGCGCCGTGCAGGCGCTCGTGATCCCAGTCCCACCAGGCCAGCGCCAGCAGCCTGTCGGCCACATCGGCGGGGAAGCGCGGGCGGATCGGCGCGGCCGGGTTGCCGGCCCAGATCTGGTAGGCCGGCACGTCCTTTGTGACCACCGCGCCGGCGCCGACCACTGCGCCGGTGGCGATCCTGCGCCCCGGCAGGATGATGGCGCCGTGGCCGATCCAGGTGTCGTGGCCGATCTCCACGGGGAAGGACCTGCGCCAGTCGAAGAAGCCTGCCTCATCGCTCTCGCCCGGCCAGTACTGTGCCGAGCGGTACATGAAGTGGTGCAGGCTGGCGCGCTGCATCGGGTGATTGCCGGGGTTGATGCGGGTTGCCGCAGCGATGTTGGAGAACTTGCCGATCCGGGTGCAGAAGATGTCGGCGCGCTCGGCGCAGTAGGAGTAGTCGTCCATCTCCACTTCGAGCAGCGCGGCACCCGCCATGACTTCGCAATAGCGCCCGAAGGTGCAGTCGGTGACGGTGGCGGACGGGTCGATGAGCGGCCTGGTGCCGAGGGTCTTCATGCGGTGTCGGGGTCGGTTGCCGGGAAACCGGCCGGAGGGCCAATCACACACTTCACCATGCGCACCATGACGATGCGGTGACAGGCGCCGCTCCTGAAACCTAACTGCCCACAGGGCCTAGCGTACCGCGCAGCCGCACATCCGCCTCGAGCCGGATGCTCCCGGCGCGATCCTCGCCAGCCAGCATGCCGACCAGCATCTCGGCCGCGCCCCGCCCCATCGCCCGGTGCGGCACATGCACGGTGGTCAATTCCGGCGTCGCGATCTCGGCTATCTCGATGTCGTCGAAACCGGTGATCGATACGTCTTGCGGCACGCTCAGGCCCATCTGCTGCGCGCGCTTCAGGGCGCCGACGGCGAGCACGTCGTTGCCGCACATGATCGCCGTCGGCGGTGCCTCGCCCGACATCAGCTCCTCGAATCCGCGCGCGCCGTTCTCGATCGAATAGGATGTCTCGAACAGCATCAGGCCTGCCGCATCGAGATCGTTTTCGCGCATCGCGTCCTGGATGCCTTCGAGGCGCTCGCGTGCCCGGTCGTTGGCGGTCAATTGTGCGGTGATCACGCCGATGCGGCGATGCCCGCGTGCGATCACCTCGCAGGCCAGAGTCTTCATGGCGGCATGGTTGTCGAAGCCGATCGACAGGCGCGGCGCGGTCTCGTTGAACACCCATGCGATGACATAGGGAACGCCCCGGCGATCGAGAAAATCGTAGATGTCGGCGGTGCGGTCATGGCCGATCAGTAGCAGGCCGTCCGCACCGCGGGCGATCAGCGTGCGGATCTGTTCCTCCTCGAGGTCCTGCCGGTATGAGGAACTGGCCACCAGGAGCGTGAGACGGTGGCGGCCGAGCTCCTCCTGGAACGCCTGCAGCCCGCGCGCGAAGATGGCGTTCTCCATGGTGGGTATGATCGCGCCGACCGTATTGGTGCGCTTGGCCGCCAGGGCTCGCGCGCCGAAGTTGGGCGCGTAGCCGAGATCGCGCACGGCCGTGAGCACGCGGGTCCGGGTCTCCTCCTGCACCAGTTCAGGCGAGTTGAGACAACGCGACACCGTGGCCGTCGATACCCCGGCGGACTGGGCGACATCCTCCAGCGTGGGCAACGGCGCTTCGGATTTTCGGATCGGCTCGGTCATCCTGCCGGAGGCTCCCGTTCTGCGTTCAAGCTCAGTCGGCTGCTTCGGCGCTGGCCGACTCTACCATTTGTGCTGCCGGCTGAAAGGCTCCCGATGACGCGAATGTAAACGCTTGCATGCATCGATGTAAGCGCTTACAGTTTTGCAAAACAAAGAACGACACATTGGGAGGGAGCAATCATGGCGTTGGGCATCGCGGCGGCGTTTTTCGCACTCTTCACCGTCAATGTGGGTTTTGGGTCGTTCGCGGGCGCGAGCTTCCTCGGCGATGTCGGCGAGATGCTCGTGCTGTTCGCCGCATCGATCGCCTTTGTCGTGGCCGTCCTCAACAAGGAGGCCGCGGCCCGCACGCCGAACGACAATCAATAACGAACTGTCTCAGCAGGGAGGACGACATGGACAAATCCAACACCGAGACCGTTTCCGCCGAACGACGCAATTTTCTGAAACTCACCGCCGGTGGCGGTTTTACCGCGGCGTTGGTCGCGGGGGCCGCCGGGGTGCTGTGGTCCGATGAGGCCGCGGCGCAGACCGCGCAGGAGGAGCGCGAGCGCGAGAAGGCGGCCGATCACACCATGACGCTGGCCACGGCCTACGTGCTGGGCGCGTCGCGCAGCTACCCGATCCTTCAGCTCGACCTGAAGGAGAACATCCAGAACGCCACCAACGGCAAGGTCTATGTGAAGCTCGCGCCGGGCGGTCAGCTCGGTGCCGGCGGGGCTCTGGCCCAGGCCGTGCAGGGCGGCACCATCCAGTGCGCGCAGCATTCGCTGTCGAACTTCGCGCCCTTCGCGCCGGCGGTCGATCTGATCAACCTGCCGTATTTCTGCGGCGCCAACCAGCGCTTCACCAATCTGGTGAACTCCGATGCCTGGAAGTCGGAGGTCCATCCCAAGGTGGAGGCATCCGGCTTCAAGGCGCTGTTCTACGTGGTCATCGATCCGCGCGTCGTCGCCGTGCGCAAGGGCGGCAACAAGGTGATCACGCCGGGCGACCTGTCGGGTGTGAAGTTCCGCGTGCCGGGCTCCAAGATGCTGCAGCAGTACTATCGCATGGTCGGCGCCAACCCCACGCCGGTCGCCTGGGGCGAGACGCCCTCGGCCATCAAGCAGGGCGTGGCCGATGCGCTCGACCCGTCCGTCGGCGCGCTGTTCGTGTTCGGCTTCAAGGACATCCTGAGCCATGTGACCTTCACCCAGGCCGTGCCGGACAGTCAGGTCTATTCGATGAATCTCGAGTGGTTCAACGGCCTGCCGTCGGACGTGCAGGAGGGCATCGAATTCGCCGGTGAGATCACCACCCAGCAGAACCTGGCCAAGGTGCCCGCCGCGCGGGCCTACGCCATGGCGGAGCTCACCAAGGCGGGCGTCGAATTCCATTCGCTCAGCGAGGACCAACTGGCCGAGTGGAAGGAGGCCGGCGGCTATCAGCGCTCCGAGTGGGATCAGTTCAAGACCGAACTCGCCGGTTCGATGGACGTCTTCGCCAAGCTGGAAGAAGGCGCCGACACCATGGGCCGCTATTACGTCCACGACGCCTGATCGCTAAAGGGCCGGTGCCGCGCTGGCGCCGGCCCGTTCCGCAAGCTGACCGTCGATGCGCGACGACGGGCGCGGGCCACCTGATTGCCCGGCCGGGGGGAAGCTCATGTCCCGATTGCTGAGAGTGCTGGATCGCAACGCCGAGCGATGGGCGCTGCTGGTCTTCTACGTGATGCTGGTGGCCACGATGTTCATCGAGGTGATCCGCCGCGAGGTGTTCAGCTATTCCTCGATCTGGGGCGAGGAGATCGTCCGCTACTCGTTCATCTACCTGGCCTGGATCGGCGCGGCGTCTGCCGTCAAGGAGCGCGGCCACATCCGCATCGACGTGCTGATGCAGTATGTGGGCCGGCGCATGAAGGCATGGCTCTATGTGTTCGGCGACATCGTCATGTTCGCCGTGGCGCTGGTCGCCGTCTACTGGTCCTTCGAGACCGCCCTGGTGTCATGGACATTCGGCTCCGTCAGCCATGGTCTGCGAGTCTCGATGGTCTGGTTCCTGATGGCCGTGCCGATCGGTTTCGCGCTGGTCATGTTCCGCCTGGCGCAGTCCTTCCTCCGCGATATCGCCGACATTCGTAGCGGTCGTCCCGTCTACGAAGGCGACAAGCTGTTCGACTGAGGGGGACCGTTATGCTCTGGCAACAGATACAGCAGCAGACGGTCGAACTGGGCTGGGATTTCTACCTGCCGGTGCTGCTGTTCATCGTGCTCGTCGCATTGGCCGTGCCGGTCTGGGCGGCGATCGGCTCGGCCGCCATCCTGATGCTCATCCTCTCCGGCGCGCTGCCGCTGTCGCTGGTGGGCGAGAGCCTGTTCCACGGCATCGACCATTTCGCGCTGACCGCGGTGCCGCTGTTCATCCTGACCGGCGACGTGCTGGTGCGCACCGGGCTGAGCCGCAAGTTCCTCGATGTCGCCGAGGCGATCACCTGCTGGGCCAAGGGCGGGTTCGGATCGGCGACGGTTCTCGTCTGCGGCATGTTCTCGGCGATCTCCGGATCGGATGCGGCAGGCGCCGCCGCCGTTGGCCGTATGACCATCGACCGGCTGGTGGAGAGCGGCTATCCGCGGCCCTATGCCTGCGCGCTCGTCGCCGCCGGCGCCTGCACCGGCATCCTGATTCCGCCGTCGATCGCCTACATCATCATCGGACTGGTGCTGGGCATCTCCGCATCGACGCTGTTCCTCGCAGCCCTGGTGCCGGGTCTGTGCATCCTGGTGTCGATCCTGATCACCAACATCGTCGTCAACCGCATCTACGCCTACGAGGGCGGCGGGCTGATGACGTTCAGCGAATGGGCGGCCAATCTCGGCCAGGCGCTGAAGTCGGGCTGGTACGCCTTCATCGTGCCCGGCATCATCTTCTACGGCATCTTTTCCGGCCGCCTGACGCCGACCGAGGCCGGTGCGGTCGCCGTCGTCGTCACCATCTTCATGGGGTTCATCCTCGGCACGCTGAAACTGTCGGATTTTCCGGCCATGCTGGTGAGCTCGGCGAAGGTGAACGGCGTCATCCTGCCGATCATCGCCTTCTCCCTGCCGCTGGCCCAGGCGCTGGCCATCCTCGGCGTGCCGCAGGGCTTCGTCTTCGCGGTGACGTCGATCACCGAGAACCCGGCGATCCTGATCTTCCTGATGGTGATGATCCTGATCGCCGCGGGCTGCGTCATGGAGACCACACCCAACATCGTCATCCTGGCGCCGATCCTGAAGCCGCTGGCTGACAACATCGGCATGAACGAGATCCAGTTCTGCGTCATGATGATCACCGCGCTCGGCGTCGGGTTCATCACGCCGCCGCTGGGGCTCAACCTGTTCGTGGTGTCGGGGCTGACGGGCGAGTCGATATTGAAGATAGCCGCGCGCGCGGTACCGTTCGTGTTCTTCATGCTGTGCGTGACGCTGCTGATCGCCTACGTGCCTGCGATTTCCACCTCCCTGCTTCCCGAGATTTACCGGTAGACGAAAGATGACACGAGAGTACCTCAAGAAGGCGACCCATACCGCTGCCAGCGATGCCTCGCAGGTGACCGAAACCGTTCAGGCCATTCTCGACGAGATCGAGGTGGGCGGTGATGCGGCGGCGCTGAAATACGCCGCCAGGTTCGACAAGTACGACGGTAACGTCATCCTGAGTGCGGAGGAGATCGCGGCGGCTGCCGATCAGGTGCCCGAGCAGGTCAAGCGCGACATTCACTTCGCCCACGCCAACGTGAAGCGCTTCGCCGAGGCGCAGAAGGAGACCATCCGCGACATCGAGATCGAGGTGATCCCCGGCCTCGTCGCCGGCCAGAAGTCGATCCCCGTCAACGGCGCGGGCTGCTACATCCCCGGCGGGCGCTACAGCCATATCGCCAGCGCCATCATGACGGTGACGACGGCGAAGGTCGCCGGCTGTGACAACATTGTCGCCTGTTCGCCGCCGCGTCCGGGCATCGGCGTTGCCCCGGCCATCGTCTATGCCGCGAATATCTGCGGCGCCGATACCATCATGGCGATGGGCGGGGTGCAGGGCGTGGCGGCGATGGCGTTTGGTCTGTTCGGTCTGCCCAAGGCGAACATCCTGGTCGGGCCGGGCAACCAGTTCGTTGCCGAGGCCAAGCGCATCCTGTTCGGCCGCGTCGGCATCGACATGTTCGCCGGCCCCACCGACAGCCTCATTCTTGCGGATGGGTCCGCCGACCCGGCGATCGTCGCGGCCGATCTCGTCGGACAGGCCGAGCATGGTTACAACTCACCGGTCTGGCTGGTGACCGACGAGCGGGCCCTGGCCGAGGAAGTGATGCGTCTGGTGCCGCTTCTGATCGACGAATTGCCGGACACCAACCGGGAGAACGCGACGGCCGCCTGGCGCGACTATGGCGAGGTGATCCTGTGTGCGGATCGAGAGGCAATGGCGGCTGCCGCGGATGACTATGCGCCCGAGCACCTGACGGTGCAGGCAGGCGATCTCGACTGGTGGCTGGACCGGCTGTCGTGCTACGGCTCGCTGTTCCTGGGCGAGGAGACCACGGTCGCTTTCGGCGACAAGGCGTCGGGCACCAACCATGTGCTGCCGACGTCGGGCGCGGCGACCTATACTGGCGGGCTTTCGGTGCACAAATACATGAAGATCGTTACCTGGCAGCGCTCCACGCGCGATGCGTCGCGGCCGATCGCCGAAGCCACCGCGCGCATCTCTCGGCTGGAGGGCATGGAGGGCCATGCCCGCACCGCCGACATCCGGCTCAAGAAGTACTTTCCCGATCAGGAGTTCGACCTGAGCGCTGATGGCTGACGCCCAACCAGATGCCAGCCTGTTCTCGGTCGAAGGACGTGTGGCCTGTGTCACCGGGGCGAGCGCCGGGCTTGGACGCCGCGCCGCGAGCGTGCTGGCGCGCGCCGGTGCGCATGTGGTTGGCGTCGCGCGGCGAGCTGTTGCGCTGGAACAGTGGCGCGCGGAGGTCGGCGGCAGCACGGCGGCGGTTGCGGCGGATGTCGGAAATCGTGCCGGGCTGGCGGCGGTGGCCGAGCAGGTCATATCGCATTTCGGCCCGCCCCAGATCGTTGTCCACGCGGCCGGCATCAACACCCGCGAGACCTCCGATGACGTGACGCCCGAGGGCTGGGACGCGACGATCGACCTCAATCTCGCCGCACCGTTCTTTCTGAGCCAGGCCTTGGTGCCGGCGATGAAGGACGCCGGCTGGGGCCGTATCGTGACGTTTGCCTCGCTGCAGACAACGCGCGCCTTTCCAGGTGGGCTAGCCTATGGCGCGTCCAAGGGCGGCATCGCCCAGTTGACCCGCGCAATGGCGGAAGCCTGGTCGCGGCACGGCGTCAACTGCAACGCGCTCGGACCGGGCTTCTTTCCCACCAAGCTGACCGGCCCGGTCTTCGATGACCCGCAGCGCGCGGCGCGCAATGCCGAACAGACCTGCATCGGCCGCAACGGCGCGCAGGAAGACCTCGACGGACCGTTGCTGTTCCTGTGCTCGCCGGCAAGCGACTATGTCACCGGGCAGGTGCTGATGGTGGATGGAGGCTTCACCGCGAAATGAAGGCGCTCGTCTACACCGCGCCGCGGTCGCTGTCGGTTCAGACCGTCGATGAGCCGGTTCCCGCCGACGGCGAGGTCGTGGTCGAGGTTGCCAGCGTCGGCATCTGCGGCTCCGACATGCACGCCTATCTCGGTCACGACGAGCGCCGGCCGGCGCCGCTGGTGCTGGGCCACGAGGTGGCCGGCACGATTGCCTCCGGTCCGCGCGCCGGGCAGGCGGTGACCGTCAATCCGCTTGTCACCTGCGGGCGTTGTGCGGCGTGCCGTTGCGGCCGTGACAACCTGTGCCCGCACCGGCAGATCATCTCCATGCCGCCGCGGCCCGGTGGCTTTGCCGAGCGGATCGCTATTCCCGAACGCAATCTGGTCGATGTGCCGGTGCATGTACGTGCCGATCAGGCAGCACTTGCCGAACCGATCGCCTGCGGCTGGCATGCGGTGCGTCTGGCAAGCGAGGCTCTGAGGATGGCGTGCGACGATGCCGCTGCGCTGGTCATCGGCGGCGGCGCCATCGGGTTGGGTGCGGCGCTGAGCCTGTCGGCGAACGGGTTCGCGAATGTCACGGTTTCGGAACCGGAGCCCGCGCGTCGCGCCTATCTGGCGGAGCACTGCGGGCAGAGCGTGACCGCGCCCGATGAACTTGCGCCCGACCGGCAATTCCATCTTGTTGTCGATGCGGTCGGCATCGAGGCGACGCGTGCGTTTGCCTCCGGCGCGGCGAGCCCGGGCGGGGTCATCGTCCATATCGGTCTCGGCAGCGCATCGGGCGGCCTCGACATTCGCCGCATGACGTTGCAGGAAATCACCTTCATCGGGACCTACACATACACCGCGGGCGATTTCCGCGATGCGGCGCAGGCCATGTTCGACGGTCGGCTGGGGACGCTCGACTGGACCGCGAGACGGCCGCTGGATGCGGGAGCCGACGCCTTCGCCGACCTCAAGGCGGGTCGGGTCGCCGAGCCCAAGATCGTTCTCCGGCCCGATCCCGCATGAGGCATGTGATGTCTGGATTCTACAACCTGCGGTACATGAGTCTTGCCGACAATGACGGTATGCTGGATATCCAGTATCGCGTGTGCTGAATGGCCGGGTTCCCGTCCAGTGCTTGGAGCTGCGGGCCAGGGTCGAAAATACAGGAGATCGTTGTGTCGGGGACGACAGCGGAGGACGTGATTGACCTCGACTTGGTCGAAGCCAAGAACGTGATTATGAAGGCTTTTCTCAATGCTGATGTGTCGCCTGAGGCGGCAGCCAGTGTCGCCGAGGCGCTCGTGGCGGCAGAGGCGGAAGGTCAGGTGGGCCACGGGTTCTCGCGGCTTGAGGATTATGTCGCCCAGGTGCGGTCGGGCAAGGTCAAGGCGAAGCCCGAGATCGTCGTCAGACGTGTCGCGCCGGCGGCCTTGCTGGTCGATGCCGATAACGGATTTGCCTACCCGGCCATCGATCGGGCAATCGCCGAAGGGGTCGAGGTCGCGCGCTCCCTTGGCGTCGCGACCATGGCGATCACCCGCTCGCACCATTGCGGGGCTTTGTCGGTACAGGTCGAGAAGATCGCCCGGCAGGGTCTTGTCGGGATGATGTTCGCCAATGCGCCGGCAGCCATTGCCCCATGGGGAGCGAAGACGCCGGTCTTCGGCACCAACCCGATCGCATTCGCCGCGCCGCGCGCGGATGCCGATCCGCTGGTCATCGACCTGTCCCTGTCGCGGGTGGCGCGCGGCAAGGTCATGCACGCCAAGAAGTCGGGGCAGCCGATCCCCGAGGGCTGGGCGCTGGACAAGGACGGCCAGCCGACGACCGATGCGGATGCCGCCCTGCAGGGCTCGATGCTGCCGATCGGTGCGGCCAAGGGCGCTGTGCTGGCGCTGGTGGTGGAGACGCTCGCGGCCGTCATGACGGGAGCAAACCTCAGCAAGGAGGCGTCGTCTTTCTTCAATGCCGAGGGGCCGCCTCCGGGCGTGGGCCAGTTCCTGATTGCCATGAAGCCGCATGACCACGCCGCATTCGTGGCGCGGTTCGAAGCCTTGCTCACGTCCATTGCGGAAATGGACGGTACGCGGTTGCCCGGCGAGCGCCGTCTGGCAGCCATCGCCGCGTCAAGGCAGAACGGCATTCGTGTTCCGGCGAAATTCATCCGCGCCGTTGGCGGCGAGGCGGGCGCATGAGTGACCCGGAGGCGCCGGAGGCACGGGACGCCCAATCGGGGCCCGGGGCACAATCGCGGTTGAGCAGGGCGGTACAGGAGCTGGCGCCGGGCATTCTGGTCGCGGTCATCATCGCCATGGCCAGTCGTTTCGTGTCCGAGCACTACGGTGCTCCGGCGATGCTGCTGGCGCTGCTGTTCGGCATCGCCCTGAATTTCCTCGCCACCGAGACCCGGTGCGCGGAAGGCGTGGCGTTTTGCGCCAGCACGTTGCTGCGTGCCGGTGTCGCGCTGCTTGGGCTGCGCATCAGTTTCGAGATGGTCGCCGCGCTCGGTCTGCCGACCGTACTGCTGGTTGTCGGCGGCGTGCTGGCGACGATCCTGTTCGGTCTCGCCGTGACGCGATTGTTCGGCTTTCGCTTCCGGTTCGCTCTACTGTCGGCCGGATCGGTGGCGATCTGCGGGGCATCCGCCGCCATGGCGATTGCCGCGATCCTGCCGAAGGACAAGTCGTCCGAAGACCGGCTCGTCTTCACGGTGGTCGGGGTGACGGTGCTCTCGACCGTTGCCATGATCCTCTACCCCGCGATCGGCTCGGCGCTGTCGCTCGACGACCGCACGGCCGGGGTCTATCTGGGCGCGACCATCCACGACGTGGCGCAGGTGGTGGGCGCGGGCTTTTCCATTTCCGACACCGCCGGCGAGACAGCCGCGTTGGTCAAGATGCTGCGCGTCTCCATGCTGGCCCCGGTCGTGATCGTCGCGGCCATCGTGATCCGCCGCTACGCGCAGGCGGGTCCCGACAGCGACGCGCGGCCACCGATCATCCCCACCTTCGTGGCGGTCTTCTTCGCCCTGGCCGCGCTGAATTCGTTCGGCGTCTTGCCGCGGATCGTCACCGATGGTGCGGCAGTGCTGTCGCAGTGGCTGCTTCTCATCGCCATCGCTGCCGTCGGTCTGAAGACCGTGCCCAGGGACATCGTCAAGGTGGGCGGCGCGGCCGCGGCGATGCTGGTGGCCGAGACCCTGTTTCTGGCCGCGTTCATCGCAGCGGGACTGTTCCTGCTGCATCGCTCGGGGTTGATGGCGTCGCTGTGATCTAGGGTCAGGGCCCTAGGTCGGGTGCCGCGACGCTCACGCCCGCATGTTGCCGCCATCGGCATCGTAGATCGGCGCCCCGAGGACTAGTGCCTCGTGGAGTTCACCGAGAATCTCGACCTGAAGCGTGGTGCCGGGCGCGGCATGCTCGGCGGTGACGTAGCCCATGGCCATCGATTGGCCGACGCGGTGGGCGTAGCCGCCGGATGAGACATATCCGACCGCCTTACCGTCGTGGAGGATCGCCTCGTCGTTGCTGACATCGATGCCATCGACATCGATCGTCATGGTCACCAGCTTCTGTTTCGGGCCGTCCTTGAGCACGGCTTCAGTGGCCTGTTTGCCGACGAAGTCCTTGTCCCAGTCGATGAAACCGTCCATGCCGGACTCCACCGCGTCGAAGTCGGGACGGTACTCTAGGGTCCATACACCCCAGCCCTTTTCCAGCCGCATCGACATCAGCGCGCGTGCGCCATACCAGCGATAGCCAAGATCGCTCCCCGCGGTCTCGATCGCCTCGGCCAGCCGCAGCAGGAACTGCGGCCGGCAGTAGATCTCGTAGCCCAGCTCGCCGGAAAAGCTGATCCGGTTGAGGATCACCGGCACGCCGCCGACGAAGGTGCGGCGGGTGTCGCGGAACCTGAGCGCCTGCGCGCTGACATCGTCGCGGCTGATCCGCGACAGCAATTCACGGGACTTCGGCCCAGACAGGGCGATGCCGTGCCAGTCGTCGGAGACGTTCGCGTAGCCCACATCGTCCGGCAGGTCCTTTTCGAACCAGCGGCGGTGCGCGTCCTGCATGGCGCCCGAACCGAACAGCATGAAGTGCTCGTCTCCCAGGCAGGCCACCGTCAGGTCACCGTAGAGCCGGCCCTTGGGGGTCAGCATCGGTGTCAGCGTCAGCCGTCCCGGTTTGGGGATATGGCCGGCCAGCGTGCGGTCCAGATAGGCGCGCGCGCCGGGGCCTTCGAATTCGTGCTTAGCGAAGTTGGCGATCTCGATGCCGCCGACCGCTTCCTGCACGGCCTTCACCTCGCGGGCCACATAGTCGTGGCTGCGGTTGCGCTGGAAGGTGGGGTCTTCGTGGGCATCGTCAGGTCCATCGGCGAACCACAGCGCGTGTTCCAGGCCAAAGCTCTGGTCCATCAGCGCGCCCCTCGCGACGAGACGATCGTACAGCGCGGTGGTCTTCTGCATGCGGCCCTTCGGCAGCGTCTCGTTGGGAAACGTCATCACGAAGCGGCGCTCGTAGTTCTCCGCCGACTTGATGGTTCCCCAGTCGGGTGTCGCGAACTCGCCGAAGCGCGCCACATCCATGGCCCAGACATCGATGGAAGGTTCGCCGTCGATCATCCATTCGGCCATGGTGAGGCCGATGCCGCCGCCCTGGCAGAAGCCGGCCATCACGCCCACCGCGGCCCAGTAGTTGCGCATGCCGGGAACCGGACCGATCATCGGGTTGCCGTCGGGGCCGAAGGTGAAGGGGCCGTTGATGGTGTTCTTGATGCCGGCATTGGCGACCGTGGGAACGCGTTCGAACGACAGTTCCAGCCGATCGGCGATGCGGTCGAGATCGGGCGGCAGCAATTCGTGGCCGAAGTCCCACGGTGTGCCCTCGACCTTCCATGGCGTCGATTGCGGCTCGTAGGTGCCGAGCAGCATGCCGAGCCCTTCCTGGCGCAGGTAGAGATTGGACTCGTAGTCGATGCCGGAGGGCAGGCGCGTGCCGCCATTCTTCATGCGCTCGGCGATCTCGGGGATTTCCTCGGTGATCAGGTAGTGGTGCTCCATCGGCTGCACCGGGACATGGAGACCGGCCAGATGGCCCACTTCGCGTGCCCACAGCCCGCCGCAGTTGATCACCTGTTCGGCGTTGATCCGCCCCTTCGGCGTGGTCAGGTCCCACGAGCCGTCCGGCCGCTGGCTCATGGCGGTGACGCCGCAATAGGTGAAGTACTGCGCCCCATGCGCGCGGGCGGATTTGGCGAACGCATAGGTCGCGCCGGAGGGATCGACATCGCCGTCCTGATCGTCCCACAGCGCGGCATGGTAGTGCTTCGGGTCGATCAGCGGGTGGCGCTCGGCCAGTTCCTGCGGGCTGATAAACTCCTGATGCAGCCCCATGTAGCGCGCCTTGGAGCGCTCGCGCTTGAGGTAGTCGTACCACTCCTTGGTGGAGGCCGCGTAGAACCCTCCGGTGATGTGCAGACCGACGGAGTGCCCCGACAGCTCTTCGATTTCTTTATAGAGATCAATCGTATAGCTCTGCAGGCGCGAGACGTTGGGGTCTGAGCTCAGGGTGTGTATCAGCCCCGCTGCGTGCCACGAGGAGCCGGACGTCAGCTCATCGCGCTCCAGCAGCACCACATCCTTCCAGCCGAACTTGGCCAGGTGGAACAGGATCGAGCAGCCGACCACGCCACCGCCGATGATCGCGACCCGGGCGTGGGAGGGCAGCGACTTGCCCGCCATCTTCTCGCCCTGCTGAATCTCAGGCATTGCGGTCTCCTCGGATGTCGGTCACGGCAGCAGCACCAGCTTGCCGACGAATTGCTTGCGCAGAAACAGCTCCTGGGCTGCGTGGATTTCGGATAGCGGAAAGGTCCGAGCAACCACGGGTGCGATCTCTCCCGCCTCGATGTAGGAAATCAGATTGGGCATCGTGTCCGCGGCCTGCGCCGTGGCGCCGAAGAAGCTCAGGTCCTGCAGGTAGAGATCGCGCACGTCGAGCGTGGTGATCGGCCCGCCGATGGCCCCGGCCGTGGCGTACCGGCCGCCGCGCCTGAGGCATGTGATCAATCGCGGGAAGGTCTCTCCGGCGACAAGATCGACCACCAGCGTGACGCTTTGCTCGCCCAGTACGTCCACCGGATCATCGTTTCGATCGAGCAGGCGGTCAGCGCCGAGCGCGCCCATCTGATCGTGCTTGGAGGCCGAGGCCATGGCGATCACGTTTGCACCACGGCGCTTGCAAAGCTGGACCGCCGCCGAGCCGACCCCGCCGGAGGCCCCCGTGACCAACACGATGTCGCCGGCCTTGCAGCCGGCCCGTGCGATCAGGTTCTCGGCGGTGGAATAGGCGCAAGGAAACGAAGCAAGCTCAGCATCGCTGAGAGAAGATGTCACCGTATGGGCGTGTTCGGCGCGTGCGGTGGTGTACTGCGCGAAGGCCCCATCGCATTCCGAGCCGAGGGTGATGAAATCCCATTCATCGCGCGCATCGGGTGCGGGCTGCAACGACGCGACGAGCACGCGCTCACCGATGCGCGCCGCATCGACACCCGCGCCGACGGCCACGATACGCCCGCAGCAGTCGGCGCCCTGGATGCGCGGGAAGACCAGTGGACGGCCGGTCCAGCTCGCATCGCCGTCATCGCTTTCCAGATCGTCGGCGGCGGACTGCGTGTCGCCGGTCACCGTCTTGGAGTACCAGCCGATGCGGGTGTTGATATCGGTGTTGTTGATCCCCGCGGCGGCCACCTTGATCAGCACCTCGCCGGGTCCCGGCCGCGGCACCGGCACGTCGGTGCGGAAGATCAGCTTTTCCGGTCCGCCGTGACCGGTCAGATGCACGGCACTCATGGTCTCTGGGATGTCGGCGGTCATGGCGGTTCGCTGGGGGCTGATTGTGATGCAACGGCGGGTGCGGGAAGCGTTGGGACAACGCGATGGCGGGACTCAATACCAGGCGTCGGGCAGTTCGCGCTTGCGCCTTGCGACGAACGCGGCGAGTTCCTCGCGCTTGGCCACCTCCATGGGCGGTGCCTGATACTCGCTGAGCAGGTGCTTCCAGCGCCGGAAGGCACGCTGCCGCATATCGTCGGCGCCGGCTTCCTCCCAGCTCTCGACGTTCTCGCTGTCGCTGAGTTTCGGCTCGTAGAAGGCCGTCTGGTAATTGCGCATGGTGTGGGCTGATCCAAGGAAGTGTCCGCCAGGAGCGACCTCGTCATAGGCATCGCGCGCGAAGTCCTCGTCAGAGGTTTCGAGCCCCAGTGTCAGGATCTTCTGGTAGCTGCCGAGGCGGTCCGCATCCATCACCAGCTTCTCGAAGCCCGTGCACAGGGCGCCTTCCAGCCAGCCGGCCGCATGGAGGATGAAATTGGCGCCCGCGAGCATGGTCGAGTGCATCGAGTCGGCGCTCTCGTAGGCGGCCTGCGCATCCTCGATCTTGGAGGCTGTCAGCGATCCACCGCAGCGCAGCGGCAGCCCCAGGCGCCGGGCGAGTTGGCCGACGGCGTAGTTCGACACCACCGGCTCCGGCATGCCGAAGGTCGGCGCGCCGGACTTCAGCGACATCGAGGACAGGAAGTTGCCCAGCACGAACGGGGCACCGGGACGGATCAGTTGCACATAGGCGCAGACCATCATCGCCTCGGCGACGGCCTGGGCCACCGCGGCGGCGGTCGCCACCGGTCCCATGGCGCCACTGAGGATGAACGGGACGCAGATGATGCCCTGGTTGCGCGACGAATAGGCGCGAACCGCTTCCGTAACCACCTTGTCCACGAGCAGCGGCGAGTTGGTGTTCACATTGCCGAGGATGACGCAATCGCTCTCCAGCACCTCGGCGCCGAAGATGATCTCGGCCATGTCGACGCTGTCCTGGGCGCGGCTCATCTCGGTGATGGCGCCAAGGTGCGGCTTGTCGCTCAGCGTCATGTGGGCAAGCAGCATGTCGAGATGACGCTTGCTGACCGGGATGTCGCACGGCTCGCAGGTCACGAAGCCGCCGTGATGCAGGTTCGGCAGCATGTAGGTGAGGCGCACGAGGTCCTCGAAGGCGGCCAGGTCGCCATAGCGCCGCCCGCCTTCCAGATCGCGCACGAACGGCGCGCCGTAGATCGGGGCGAAGACCTGATGATGGCCGCCGATGACGACGGAACGATCCGGATTGCGGGCAAGCTGCCGGAATTCGGACGGTGCCTTGGCGCACAGGTCGCGAATCCAGTCGGCCGGCGCGCGAACGATGTCGCCTTCGATGCGCGCGCCCTCGTGCTTCCACAGCTCAAGCGCCGTTGGATCATCGCGGAAGGCGATGCCGACATTCTCGATGATCCAGTCGACCTGTGCCTCGAGCTTTACGACCTGCTCCTCGTCGAGCATGTCGTAATAGGGAATGCGACGTTGAACGTGCGGCGATGCGGCGGCAACGCCCGTCTCCAAATCCCGTGTGCGCGAGGCGCGTCCCCGCCGTGCCATGGCGACCGTCCCCAGAGGTTCATCCGGACCGAGGATAGGCGCCGGGAGCGGTTCTGTGACGGTTGAAAAAACCGATCACTTGGATAACCTGAAATTATGCAAAGCCCCTGGGATATGCTGACCTCGCCGCGTCATCTGGTGGTCTTCGAGGCCGCCGCCCGCAATGGGTCCTTCACGCGCGCGGCCGATGAACTGAACGTTCAGCAGCCCGCCGTCAGCGCGACCATCAAGCAGCTTGAAGCGACGCTCGGGGTGAAGCTGTTCACGCGCCAGCACAAGAAGGTGGAACTGACCGAGGCGGGCCTTCGGCTTTATTCCGATACCTCGCGGGCCTTCGAACAGCTCAGCCTGTCGGCGCAGGCGGTGCGCCAGTTGGCCAGTTCCGACTACGTCACGCTGAACGCGTCGTCTGCCTTCAACAACTACTGGATGATGCCGCGTCTGGCGCGGTTTCAGAAAGGTCAGACGGAGATCGATCTGCGGCTGCAGACCAGCGATCGCGAACCCGATCTCGATACGGAGAACATCGATCTGGCGATGCGCCGCGGGCATGGTGTGTGGCCGGGCTGCGAGGCCGAATTCCTGGCGCCGGAAGTGATCTATCCGGTCGCCGCTCCACAGATCATGGAGGCGGCAAGCGAACTCTGCGCACCCGTCGATCTGCTGCACCAAAGGCTCATCCATCTCGAAGAACCCACCCGCGAACGACCCGGTTGGCAGCGCTGGTTTGCGCATTTCGGGATCAAGCAGCAGACGCCGCAGAGCGGCCTGCGGCTGAATGACTATGCGCTGGTGTTGCAAGCCGCGATGGCCGGCGAGGGCTTCGCCTTCGGATGGCAGCACCTGACCGGCCAACTGGTCGAACAGGGCCTGCTGGCGGCGCGCAAGGACTGGGCCTGGACGACCGGCCTGGGCTTCTATCTGGTCTGGTCCGGCAACCGGCCGCTGTCACCTGCGGCAACGCGCGTGCGCGACTGGATTCTCGAAGCAGCGACAGACGGACGCCAGCAGCACCGGGGCGCAAAACGCCCCCGGGCGATGTGAGCCTGTCCACACCCATCATGTCGCCATCGCGATCGCGTGCTATGGTCATCTCCGGTTGGGGGATAATGGGGAGACATGACCATGTCCGGAACTCTCGATATCCAACAACCGCAACCCTTCGACCTCGTTGGCCACGACATCCTGATCGCCGGCAACGCCGTTGCCTTTGAGGGAACGCTGACGATCCGTGTCTCCGAGGGTCACGACGAATATGCGTCGTTTACGCAGGTCGGGTCGCTGGCGCTGCGCCAGTTCCAGGGGTCGATCACCATTCCCGAAACCAACGCGTTTCAGTTGACGCGCCTGTTCGTGACGCTTGCCGACGACACCGGCAACGAGAACGGCCCGGCGGTGACGATCCCGGTGCTGTTCGGTCCGAAGATTCTGCAAGGCTACGGTGGCTACTGGTCCTATACCGTGCAGCCTGGCGACAACCTGACCAAGATCGCGCGCGACCAGTACGGCAACGACGATTTCCAGCCGATCCTTCAGGCCAACCAGCACATCATCAACGATCCGAATGTGATTTTCGCCGGCCAGGTGCTGCGCATTCCGCGCAACGACGTGTAGCGCACGCAGCGAATCCATCGTCAGATATGGTCCGCTTCAGCGGCGCGTTCCGAGGCCGGAGCGCGCCGCGACCTTGTGTGTGGCTACCGTATCGCCGGGAGCATCGTCGGGTCCCGCTCCGAGCGGCCATTCATCGGGCTGCCAAGGGGCTTCCAGTATTCACCGTACCGGAATTGAATTGCATCAAGTTTTCTCGGCCCTTATCGCTGTAAGTGTCAATCAAATCAGGCACTTGGATAATAATTATTCTAAATAAATACAACTGATGCTCAGTTACCCCGTGCGCGTATCCACGTAAACCTGCGCGCCGGTCTGCATTCGATCCGGAGAGAGGCAGCCATGCTCGAAATCGCCCTTGTGATCCTGACCATCAACAATGCCGGACTGGTCCGGATGTCGTTGAGCCCCGCCGAGACGATGGAGGCCTGCGTCGAACAGGCCGAAACGGTCAATGGCATGCTGACCGGGTTCGGCTACACGGTGCTGGGCATGCGTTGCGGCAAGAGCGACATGGCGCTGTCGGAGTTCTCCCATGGCGCGACGGTGGAGGACGAACGCCATCGCTACCGGGTCGCGCTGCTTGGCGATGGGCTGGAGGGCGGGTTCGAGCTGACCGCGGTCGCGGACGGCGAGACCTGTCATGCTCCCACGTCCGAGCAGGCATACTGCGTCGTTTCCTCACAGAGCGTCCTGGCCAAGCCGAGCGACGGCTGATTGCCGCATGGCATCGGCACCCGTCAGGCAATGCTCTTCCACAACTGGTTGGCGGTGAAGGCGAGATCGTAGGCGCGCTCCCTCAGGCGCGCGCCGGGCACCGCCTGCATGTCGCTCACCGGCATGGGCAGCCGGGCAGGGTCCATGCCGCTCAACAAGTCTGCCAGCGCCTGCCCGAACAGCGTGCCGGTGGTGATGCCGCGCCCGTTATAGCCAATCGGCGTCCACAACCCGTCGGCGAGCCGGTGAATACGCGGCAGGTGATCCGGCGTCATGGCGATGCGGCCGTCCCAGGCATCCTCGAAGGCCACCTCGCCGAGTTCGGGGAACAGCCGTTTGAGCTTGCGGCGCGCCCAGGCGCGGCTGAGGCCTTGATCCTTGTTGCCGATGACGCGGCCCATGGAGCCGATGATCAGCCGGCCGGCGGCATCGCGCCGGCAACTGAACATGATCGATCCGGTGGTCCATAGCCCCTGCCGCTGCTGGAGAATGGCGCTGGCGGCATCGCCCAGCGGCCCGGTGGCGAGCTGGAAATAGCGGATCGTGCTGTAGACACGGTCGAGCCCCGGCCACAGCGTATCGGTATAGGCGTCGGTGGCGAGCACGACGTTGCGCGCCGCGAGGTCGCCGCGCGATGTCGCCAGCCGCCAGCCGGTCTGCTCCGGCGTGACCCCGGTGACCTTCGCTGCCGTCGAGATGGCCGCACCCGCGGCCTTGGCCGCCCGCGCCAGACCGCGCACATAGCCGACCGGATTGATGGTGCCGGCGCGGCGGTCGAGCAACCCGCCGTGGAATGCCCTGCTCCCGGTCAGCTTCGCGACCTCGTCGGGTCCCAGCAGATCGACCGGTGCGCCCATACGCCGCCAGCCGGCATGGCGGTTTCGCAGCTCCTCGAAGCCCGACGGCGCATGGGCGGCGTGGATGGTGCCCGAACGTGTTGCCTCGCAGCGGATCTGATGGGTTTCGATCAGGTCGAAGACGGTTCCCGGCCCCTCGGCGAACAGATCGACGAAACGCGGCCCGTGGTCCGGCCCGAGTGCCGCGCGCAGCTCATCGGGCGGCAGCCACAGTCCCGCATTGACCAGGCCGACATTGCGCCCCGAGCCGCCGAAGCCGAGCTGTTCGGCTTCCAGCACATGTGCCGAAAGGCCTTTTTCCGCACAGAACAGCGCGGTGGACAATCCTGTGAAGCCGCCGCCGACGATGGCGACATCGCAATGGCCTTGCGGGTCGGGGCCCGGCGCTGGCTCCGGTTCCTCGGCGGTGGTCTCCCAGAGCGAGATCGGGTCTGCCTTGGCCATTGTGTCGGTCCGCTTCCCGCTCGAATGTGTGTGGCTGCCTACCTTTGCACGGATCGTGGCTGCGGGTGCCCGCTGTCATGACGTTGTCAATGCTCCGTCATCGCCCGGTCGCCATTTGAGTGGAATGTTGGTCGGGTCGCAGATCAGGAGGTGAGGGCATGAGACATACGATATCGGCGCTGCTGGTGCTGGCAGCTATCGGTGCGGCGGGCACGGCGCAGGCGGATGGAGTGGAGCTTGGCCCACGGCCCTTCTTCCTGATCGACCAGATGCGCGACGGGCCGCTGAAATCGAAGCTGCTGTCCTGCGCGGAGCGCGATTTCAAGCCGAGCCTGTTCTCGATCGGCCATCGCGGCGCGCCGATGATGTTTCCCGAGCACACGGTGGAGTCCAACGTCGCGGCGGCGCGCATGGGCGCCGGCATCCTGGAATGCGACGTCACCTTCACCAGGGACAAGGAACTGGTCTGCCGCCACGCCCAGAACGACCTGCACACCACCACCAACATTCTGGCGACGCCCCTGGCGGAGACATGCACCGTGCCCTTCACGCCGGCGCAAGGCGAGGAGCCGGCGCGCGCGGAGTGCCGCACCAGCGAGATCACGCTGGCCCAGTTCCGCACGCTCACCGGCAAGATGGATGCTGCCGACAGATCGGCGATGACGGTCGAAGGCTATATGGATGGCACGGCGAACTGGCGCACTGACCTCTATGCCGCCAGCGCCGGCACGCTTATGACGCACGCGGAGTCCATCGCGCTGTTCCGTACGCTGGGCGCCAAGTTCACGCCGGAACTGAAATCGCCCGCCGTCGAGATGCCCTTCGAGGGCTTCAGCCAGGAAGATTACGCCCAGAAGCTGATCGACGAGTACAAGGCTGCCGGCGTGCCACCGGAGGATGTCTGGCCGCAGTCCTTCAACCTCGATGACGTGCTCTACTGGATCAGGGCCGAGCCGGACTACGGTGCCCAGGCGGTCTATCTCGACGGGCGCTACAACGTGGACGGCTTCGATCCCATGAAGCCGGAGACCTATGAGCCGTCGATGGCGGAGTTGGTCGAGAAGGGCGTCAACTACATCGCGCCGCCGACCTGGATGCTGGTGACGCACGAGGACGGGCGCATCGTGCCCTCGCCCTACGCCAGGGCTGCGCGCGAGGCCGGCCTGAAGATCATCACCTGGACGCTGGAGCGGTCTGGTCCGCTGGGAACGGGCGGTGGCTGGTATTACCAGTCGATCGAGCCAGTGGCCAAGGCGCAAGGCGACGGCGCGATGTACGAACTGCTGCACGTGCTGGCGCAGGATGTCGGCATCGAAGGCATCTTCTCCGACTGGCCGGCCACGGTCACCTACTACGCCAACTGCATGGGGCTTGAGTGAGTGGGCTTTATTCCTGCTCACGGCGAGTTCGCTATCGCTCACCGCCTCCGCGAGGGCGGCCTGACCGGCCGGGCACGCAGTCGCGTGCCTGGGTGCCAGATACTCTATCGCTGCGGAGAGATGCCGTGAGCCCCGAAAAGTGGGAACCGGTTTTCGGATAAGGCGAACGGCCAGCAAGAATGCTCATCCCCTGTCCCATATTGACTCACTTTCCGCCCCACGCTAGAACAAAACATGAACATAATGATGCCACAGACGCTGCCACGCGTGGCAGTGCGGGTGGCGCCACGAGAGGTGCTGCATCGGGCCTTGCAGATGCAGCCCGCCTCCGCCCGGAAAGCGCCGGCGCGCCGGGCGCGGCTGTGCGAGGTCTTCGCCGATGACCGCGACGGGGCAGGGGCTGCGGCCGTGCTGGCGATGGCGGTGCAGGCGGCAGGGCAGACGTCGGGCGGGGCGCGCGATGGCCGGCCGCTGCTCTGGGTGCAGCAGCGCATGGCGACACACGAAGGGGGCGCATTGTCGGCGCGCGGACTGGCCGGCCGGGTGCCGGAGGGCGGCGTGATCAGGGTTGCCGCGCGGAACGCGGCGGATGTGTTGTGGGTGATGGAGGAAGGCTTGCGATGCAAGGGACTTGCCGGAGTTATCGGGGAGGTCTGGGGCGCGCCGGCCGTGCTCGATTTCACTGCCAGCCGCCGCCTTTCCCTGCGCGCCGAAGCGTATGGCGTGCCCGCCTTCCTGCTGCACCTTTCCGCAACCCCGCGGCCAAGTGTTGCCTGCGAGCGCTGGCGGGTGCGTTCGCTTGCCTCCAGCGTGCATCCCTTCGATCCGCAATCGCCGGGCGAGGCGCGCTGGGACATGGAACTGTTCCGCGCCCGCTGGCGGCGGCCGGGGCGATGGATCGGGCAGCATGACCGGGCGGCGCATCGTCTCGATCTGGCTGCCCCGCTTCGCGCTGGAGCGCTGGCAGATGAGCCGGGCGAAGGGAAACGGCAAAGCGCCTGACGTGGGTTTGCCGGGCGATACGCCGCTGGTGCTGGCGCGCGAGGGCGCGCACGGGCTGGTTGTCCACGCGCTGAATGCTGTCGCGCGCGAAGCGGGCATCGGCACCGGCGCGCGCGTCACCGACATGCGCGCCTTGTGCCCGGAACTGATCGTCGCCGACGCCGATCTTGATGGTGACACGCGCGCGCTTGAGCGGCTGGTCTTGTGGTGCCGCCGGTGGTCGCCGGTCAGCGCCGCGGACGGGACCGACGGTGTGGTGCTCGACGCCACCGGTGCGAGCCACTTGTGGGGCGGCGATGGTCCCATGCTGTCCCATGTGCAGGAGACACTTGCCGGCATCGGCTTTTCGGCGCGTTTGGCCATGGCGCCGACCCATGGGGCGGCCTGGGCACTGGCGCGGTTTGCTGGCGACACGCGCGTTGTGTGTGAAGACGAGGAGGTGGCCGGGCAACTCGCGTCGCTGTCGCCGGAAGCCCTGCGGCTGAACGGCGAGACGGTGCTGCTGCTGCGTCGTCTCGGACTGAAGACCATCGGCGCGCTGATCGACATCCCACGGCTGTCGCTGGCGCGGCGCTTCGCCGACGCGGACGATGACCGGAGCCATCCGCTCAGGCGTCTCGACCAGGCGCTGGGGCGCGTCGCCGAGCCGGTCTTCGGGCCGGTCGATCCGGTGCGCCACCGCGCACTTGTGCGCTTCGCCGAGCCGGTGATGGACGTGGCGCCGCATGTGGCAGGCCTTGCGCGGGACCTGTGCCGGCGGCTTGCGCGGCATGGGCTCGGGGCGCGGGCGTTGCGGCTCGCCGCCTATCGTGTCGATGGCGAGACCGGCACGGTGGATGTGGCAACCGCGCAGCCGAACCGCGATCCGGAGCATCTGGCGCGGCTGTTCGAGGGGCGCTTCGACTGGCTCGATCCGGGCTTCGGCATTGATGCCATCGCGCTGGAGGCAACACTCGCCGAGCCGCTCGAAGAAGCGCAGGCGCGGCTCGACGGCGATCCTGAACACGCGGTGGAGATCGCCCGCTTGGTCGACCGGTTGTGCGCGCGGCTCGGTCCCGATGCGGTGGTCTGGCCGGGCCTCAATGAAAGCCACATCCCGGAGCGAGCGGAAAGCTGGATGCCGACCTTCGGGGCTGTGCTGCGTATGCCCGGCGGCATCTGCTCCGTCGAGCGGCCGCTTCGCATGCTCGATCCGCCGGAGCCGGTCGATGTGCTCTACAGCCTTCCCGAAGGGCCACCGGCGCAATTCGTCTGGCGGCGGCTGGTGCATCGGGTGTTGCGGCACGCGGGGCCGGAGCGCATCGCGCCGGAGTGGTGGCGCGAACCGGGCAGCGCGCGGCTGCGTGATTACTACCGCATCGAGGATTCAGACGGGCGGCGCTATTGGCTGTTCCGCGATGGTTTGCACGACGACGGGCGCGGCGGCCCGCCGCGCTGGTTCCTGCATGGGCTGTTTGCGTGACGGGCAGGGGGTGAAGCATGCCCGACAAGCAGCCGACACCCGCGCCACATACCTTGGCCGAGGGGGCGGGCTTCACGCCCAACCCGCCGAGCCCCTTCGTGGAGCTCGGTGTGATGTCCTGCTTCTCCTTCCTGCGCGGGGCATCCGACGCGGTCGACATCGCGATGCGTGCCGCGCAACTTGGCTACGACGCCATCGGCATTGCCGACCGGAATACGCTCGCCGGCATCGTGCGGCTGCACAAGGAAGCCGGCACTGCGTGTCTGCGGCCCATCATCGGTTGCCGTGTGGTGCTGAGCGATGGCGCCGCCTTCCTTGCCTACCCGACGGACCGGGACGCCTATGGCCGTCTCTGCCGGCTGTTGTCGAAGGGCAAGATGCGCACGCCAGATGGCGATTGGCAGGACAAGGGCCGCTGCGACCTGACGCTTGCCGATCTCGCCAGCCATCAGGACGGCATGATCCTGATCGTGCTGCCGGGCGCGGATCTCGATCGTTTCGAGGCGCGGCTGCCGGCGCTCGCCAAGGCACTGCTGTCGCTGACCCATGTGGCGGCGAGCCATCTTTATCGCGGCGACGATGCCGCGCGCATTCACCGGCTCGATCAGCTTGCCGGGCGTAACGGTCTGAAGATCGTCGCCACCAACGACGTGCACTACCACGCACCCGAACGCCGCCCGCTGCAGGACGTGATGACCTGCATCCGCGAGAAGACGACGATTGCCGAAGCCGGCTTCCTGCTGCACGCCAACGCGGAGCGGCACCTGAAGTCGCCACAGCAGATGATGCAGCTCTTCGTCGCGTGGCCCGAGGCGATCCGCGAGAGTCGTCGTATCGCCGATCGATGCACATTCTCCCTCGACGAGTTGCGCTACGAATATCCGGAAGACAACGTCCCCGCCGGACGCACGCCACAGCAGCATCTCGAAGCGCTGGTGGAGGAGGGGCTGGCGTGGCGCTATCCCGACGGCGTGTCGCGCGAGGTGCGCGCCACGCTGGCGCGCGAGCTCAAGCTGATCGCGAAGCTCGACATCGCCCGCTACTTCCTCACCGTGTACGAGGTGGTGCGTTACGCGCGCGGCCTTGATCCGCCGATCCTGTGCCAGGGGCGCGGGTCCGCCGCCAACAGCGCGGTGTGCTACGTGCTCGGCATCACCGCCGTCGATCCCGCCCAGAACGATCTGCTGTTTGAGCGCTTCGTCTCCCAGGAGCGCAAGGAACCGCCCGATATCGACGTCGATTTCGAGCACGAGCGGCGCGAGGAGGTGATCCAGCACATCTACGCGACCTACGGGCGCGAGCACGCGGGGCTCTGCGCCACGGTGATCCACTACCGGCCGCGTTCGGCGATCCGCGAAGTGGGCAAGGTGATGGGCCTTTCGGAGGATGTCACCGCCGCGCTCGCCAAGACCGTGTGGGGCAGCATGGGCAAGGGCTTCGATCCGGCCCAGCTTGCCGAGGCCGGTCTCGATGCGCGCGATCCGACGCTGCGCCGGGCGGTGAAGCTCGCCGGCGAATTGATCGGCATGCCGCGGCACCTCTCGCAGCATGTCGGCGGCTTCATCCTGACCCGCCCGCCGCTGACAGAGACCGTGCCCGTCGGCAACGGGGCCATGCCCGAGCGCAGTTTTATCGAATGGGACAAGGACGACATCGACACCCTGGGCATCCTCAAGATCGACGTGCTGGCGCTCGGCATGCTGACCTGCATCCGCAAGTGCTTCGACCTGATCGCCGCCCATTACGGCACGCGCCATACGCTCGCGTCCCTGCCGCAGGAAGACGGGGCCGTCTACGACATGCTGTGCAAGGGGGACTCCATCGGCGTCTTCCAGGTGGAAAGCCGGGCGCAGATGAACATGCTGCCCAGGCTTAGACCGCGTTGCTTCTACGATCTCGTCATCCAGGTGGCGATCGTGCGGCCCGGCCCGATCCAGGGCGACATGGTGCACCCCTATCTCAGGCGGCGCTCGGGCAAGGAGGATGTCTCCTTTCCATCGCCGGGCGCGGCGCACGGGCCGCCTGACGAACTGGAGCGCATCCTCAGGCGCACGCTCGGCGTGCCGATTTTCCAGGAGCAGGCGATGAAGATCGCCATGGTCGCGGCGGAGTTCTCGCCCGTCGAAGCGAACCAGCTCAGGAAGGCGATGGCGACCTTCCGTTCGCGCGGGCAATTGAGCCGGCACCGCGACAAGATGGTCTCCCGCATGGTGGCGCGCGGCTACGACCCGGACTTCGCCGCGCGTTGCTTCTCGCAGATCGAGGGGTTCGGCGAATACGGCTTCCCGGAAAGCCACGCGGCGAGCTTCGCCCATCTCGTCTACGTGTCGAGCTGGATCAAGTGCCACTATCCGGAGGTTTTCGCCTGCGGGCTCCTGAACGCTCAGCCGATGGGCTTCTACGCACCGGCGCAGATCGTGCGCGACGCGCGCGAACACGGCGTCAGCGTGCATCCGCCCGACGTCAACATGAGCGACTGGGACAACACGCTGGAGCCGCTGGCGCCGGGTGCATACGCGTTGCGGCTGGGGCTGCGCCAGGTGGACGGGCTCGCCCGCACCGAGGCCGACAGGCTGATTGCCGCGCGCGACGAGCCCTATCCCGACATTGCCGAGTTGCGGCGGCGGTCGCGGATTAGGGTTGCCGCCATCCGCACGCTCGCGGCGGCGGATGCCTTCCGTTCCATGGGGCTCGACCGGCGTCAGGCATTGTGGGAGGCGCGGGCGCTGAAGTCTGCGCCGGAGCTGCCGCTGTTTGCCTTCGCCGAGACGCACGACGAAGGCGAAGAGGGCCCCGTCGCGCTTCCCGCGATGCCGCTTGGCGAGCATGTCGTCGCCGACTACCAGACGCTGCGCCTGTCCCTGAAGGCGCACCCCATGTCCTTCCTGCGCGACGGCCTGGCGGCGAAACGCTTCGTCACGGCGCGGGCTCTGGGGATCTGCGTCAACGCCCAGCGGGTGTCGCTGGCGGGTCTTGTGCTGGTGCGCCAGCGCCCGGGCAGTGCGAAGGGCGTGTGTTTCATCACGCTGGAGGACGAGACCGGTGTCGCCAATCTCGTCATCTGGCCGAAGGTGATGCGACGCTACCGCCGGGTGATCATGCGCGCCCGGCTCATCGCCGTGCACGGCCCGATCCAGAAGGACGCCGAATCGGGTGTCATTCACGTGGTGGCGAACCACCTGGAAGACCGCAGCGGCGACCTCGCGCAGCTCTCGCCGGACCTGTTCGTCAATCCCCTGTCGCACGCCGACGAGGTGGTCAAGCCGATCCCGCCCAGTACCCAGCGCCACCCCCGCAACGTGTCGGTAATCCCCAAGTCGCGCGACTTTCACTGAAACCGAGGGCAGCCGCATGTGGCGTCGCACGGTTGACTCCGGGCGTTTCTCCAATAATTAATTGGTCAATTAAATATTTTTCGGAAGTACCCGCTCGCCACAAACCAGAGCCCGTGCATGCACGCGGGCCCATTCCAGAGAGGCAAGACACCATGGCCGCCAAGTCATCCGCCAAGGCCAAGAAACTCAAGACGCAGCTCGCCGAGGCCGGCGTCAAATTCCTGCTGCCGAGCTACGTCGACATGCACGGCGCGTCCAAGAGCAAGATGGTCCCCATCGACCATTTCGACCGCATGATGGACGGTTCGGAACTGTGCACCGGTGCCGCACTTGAAGGCGTGCCGCAGGACGTCAGCGACGAGGAGGTCGCCGCGCATCCTGATCCCGCGTCCTGCGCCGTGCTGCCCTGGCGGCGCGACGTTGCCTGGTTTGCCAGCGACCTGTGGTGCGAGGGCAAGCCGTTCGAACCGTGTAGCCGCAACATCCTCAAGCGCGTGCTCGCCAGGGCCGCGGACATGGGCTACGGCGTCAATCTCGGCGTTGAGGCTGAGTTCTTCGTGCTGCGCACCGACGAAGACGGCGACTATGCGCCCGTCAGCTTGCGCAAGAACCTGGCAAAGCCCGCCTATGACGTGCCGCGCCTGCTCGACAACCTCGACTGGATCGGCGAACTGGTCGACGCCATGAACGAGCTTGGCTGGGATGTCTATTCCTTCGACCACGAGGACGGCATCGGCCAGTTCGAGATCGACTTTGCCTATGACGATTGCCTGACCATGGCGGATCGCTACGTGTTCTTCCGCCGCATGGCCGACGAGATCGCGCGCCGGCACGGCGGGTTCGCGACCTTCATGCCGAAGCCGTTCCCGAACTTCGCCGGCAGCGGGGCGCACTACAACATGTCGCTGCGCGACCTGAAGAGTGGCGAGAACCTGTGCAAGCTGAAGCCGGAGAAGGACCCGCGCGGTTGCGGCCTCACCGAGGTCGGCTACCAGTTCGTCGCCGGCATGCTGCGCCACCTGCCGGCGATCTGCGCGGTCGTCGCGCCCACCGTCAACAGCTACAAGCGGCTGATCCTGAAAGGCTCCAACTCCGGTCTGACCTGGGCGCCGATCTTCCAGTGCTACGGCGACAACAACCGCACCAACACGGTGCGCATCCCGCTTGGCGGCGGGCGCATGGAGCTGCGCGCGGCCGATCCCATGAGCAATCCGTATCTGGGCGCGGCGATGGTCATCGCGGCGGGGCTCGAGGGCATCGCCGAAGGGCTCGACCCCGGCGATCCGCACCTTGAGAACATGTACGAGAAGTCCGACGCCGAACTGAAGAAGATGGGCATCAGGATGCTGCCGCGCACGCTGGGCGAGGCGCTTGATGAATTCGCCGCCGACCCGCTCGGCAAACAGGTCTTCGGCGCCGA
Organism: Tepidamorphaceae bacterium; assembly: GCA_028279445.1. Lineage (GTDB taxonomy): Bacteria > Pseudomonadota > Alphaproteobacteria > Rhizobiales > Tepidamorphaceae > JANQNT01. The sequence continues at coordinate 106,270 of JANQNT010000031.1, forward strand.
GATGCATGACGCCTGGCTCGCCTTCAAGCGCGACGAGTGGCTTGGCTATCTCAACCACGTCTCCGACTGGGAGAAAGAGCGCTACCTGAACTTCTACTGAGCGGTTTGTCTCTTATCTGACTGCGCCAGCCCACTCCCCCGGCCCAACCACCCTATCGAGGGTACCCTTGGGGTGGTTGGGCCGGGGGAGTGGGCTGGAACCGAAAAATAAACTGGCCGGCGCAGCAGGAAAACAAGAATGCTCGGCTGGGGGCGCCCGAAGCGCTCCAGGGTTCTGCCCTAGGCCGTCGCGTGACCGGTTTCGTAGCCGAGCTTGCGCCAGAGAAGGCCTTCGAAGGTCTCCACCGATGCGGCCACGTCGAAGCCGTCGACGATGCGCGCGCGCACCATCGCGCCATCGAGGAAGGTGGAAATCAGGTCCGAGACCTGGGCGGGGCTGGCGGTGCTGAAAATGCCGTCGGTGATCCCGCGCCGCACGCAATCCGTCAGCAGCGACCTTTCGGTTTCGTAGAAGCGCGCGATCGCCGCGTCGATGCGCGCGGAGCGCGTGGCGGTCAGCTTGCTGTCGATGCTGAGCCGCATCATCCTGCTCAACGCGCCGACCTGCTCGACATGGGTGCGCAGCCATTTGCGGATGCGCGCGGCGGGGTCGTCGTCGTCGCGGCTGAGGATCCGGAAATGCTCGAAGGCCTGGTCGATCGCATATTCGATCGACGTGCTGATCAGATCGTCCTTGTCCTTGAAGTAGTAGTAGATCATGGCGGTGGTGACGCCCGCCTTGTCACCGATCTCCTTGATCGTCACCGCGCCGGTGCCGCGGACCGAAACCAACTCGAAGGCGCTGCGCTTGAGCACCTCGGCGGTGTCTTCCGCGTCAACGCGTGCCCGCGGACGCCCCACCTTTCGAATTGTGCCGTGTCTTGTCATTGATATTAATCTGGCTGCCGGGCCGCACGGGTCAATCCGTGCCGGTTGCGTTGCGTATTGAAAATACAGGACGCGTTGCGTGATGCCGCGCGCGCGCATTAAATTAACTCATCAATCAATTGGGTGCCAACGCGCGAATGCGCAAGGGCGGAAGATGCCGATTTTCACCGCAACCGACTTCACGCTGCAATGCGGCGTGACGATGGACGAAATACACCTCTCCTATGAGGTGTATGGCAGCCTCAACGCCGCGCGCAACAATCTGGTCGTGTTCCCGACCTATTACACCGGTCGACAGCACAGCAACGCGCCCTATTTCGGCCCGGGCCGCGCGCTCGATCCGGCCAACCACATGATCCTGGTGCCCTGTCTCATCGGCAATGGCGAATCCTCTTCGCCCAGCAATACGCAAGGCGCATTTGCCGGCGCCAGTTTTCCGTCCGTGACGGTGCATGACAACGTGCGTCTGCAGAAGCAGTTGATCGACGCGCTGTTTCCCGTCGACACGATCGCGCTGGTCATCGGCTGGTCGATGGGCGGCCTGCAGGCCTACGAATGGGCCGTGCAGCACGGTGCCGGGGTGGCGCGCATCCTGCCGTTCTGCGCCACCGCGCGCTGCGCGCCACACAACCATGTCTTCCTGGAAGGCGTGAAAGCGGCGCTGCAGGCCGATCGCGATTTCGCCGACGGCAGTATTCCGCAGGCAGGTCTGCGCGCCTTCGGCCGTGTCTATGCCGGCTGGGCCTATTCGCAGGCCTTCTTCGACAAGGAGCTCTACCGGGCCATTGGCTTTGATTCCGCCGAGGCACTGCTTGCCGATTGGGAGCAGGATCATCTGAACTGGGACGCCCACGATCTGCTGTGCAAGCTTGCCACCTGGCAGTCCGCCGATGTTTCCCGCAACACGGTGCACCGGGGCAATTTCGAAGCTGCCATGGGCAAGATCCGGGCGCGGGCGATCGTCATGCCCTCGACCAGCGATCTCTACTTCACCAACGCGCGGTGCCTGGAGGAGGCGGCGCTGATCCCCAGGGCGGAGTTCCGTCCGTTCCAGTCGCAGTGGGGCCACTGCGCGGCGACGCCCTCGGCGCCCGATCCCGCCTTCATGGATTTTCTGGACGCCGCCATCGCCGATCTGCTGGCGCGCTAGAGCATGATCCCGAAAAGTGGATACCGGTTTTCGGATAAGATCATGCTCAAACAAAGGGATAGAGCCCCATTCTGATTCAATCAGAATGGAAAAGGTCTAGGTCTAGGCGCTATCTCGCCAGCCGTTCGCCGATCAGCCGTGCCATCGCTGATACGTGGAATGTCATCCAGCAGGCGATACCGATGAACTTGGCGCCGTCCTCGACCGCCACCACCACCGAACTGGTGCTGTGCAGGACGATATCGATACCGAGGCTGATGCCCAGGAAGGTGCCGGCCAGCACGAACATCAACGCGTCGGCGGCAAGGATCTGCCGCGCGCTGATGATCATGTAGGCGAGGCCGAGCAGGACGTATGCGCCGAGAACGGCGGTCTGCGGAATACCGATCTTCGGCGCGAGGTTCTCGTGGAACAGGAAGGCGTCGTCGAAGCCGAGCCAGGCCGTCAGCGCACCGGCGGCGATTGCGAACAGGGTCGGCTGCGCCCACCCCGATATGCGCTACAGCATGCCTGCGGCGAACAGGCATACGCCGGCGGTCGCGATCCACATCAGCACGCCGAGGGTCGACATGATGCCGTAATAGGTCTTGCAGCAGCGCTCGGCCACTTCCGCGGCGACCATCGGGTCGAGGAACAGCAGCCGCGGATCGACATAGCCCTGCGCCATCACGGCGGCGACCATCGTCATCGGCACCACCACCGCGGCAAATCTCACGATCGTCGTCATACGCACTCTCTGGTCAGTACGGACACGCCGGGTCCGCACGCTGGCAAACACCGCAGTGCGACTGAAAAAGGTAAACACCGGGCAGATCGGCCGGGCATGCTTGACCTTCCTGTTGCTGGAAGCCTTATCTGTCGGTCAGAGACCCTTCGTTCATGAGTTTGCGGCAGGTGACGACGATACCAACTCCGAGTACGCCGGAGCAGGCGGGCTGCTGCTCCGACTGTGATGCGGCCACCGAGCCGACCGCGATGGTGGCGGAGTCCGCCATCGACCCTGTGTGCGGCATGCGTGTCTCGCTGGATGCGGGCAAGCCGTCGCACGAGCACGCGGGCGTCACGTACCACTTCTGCAATGCGACGTGTCATGAGCGTTTCGTGGCCGACCCGTATTTCTATCTCTCCGGCGCGGCGGCGCGGAAACCGAAGGTGGCCGCCGCGAACGCGCTCTATACCTGCCCGATGGACCCGGAGGTGGTTCAGGAGGGCCCCGGCACCTGTCCGGTCTGCGGCATGGCACTGGAGCCGATGTCCGGCCGCGCCGAGGGCCCCAATCCGGAACTGGTCGACTTCACCCGGCGGATGTGGGTGAGCCTTGCGGCGGCGATCCCTGTGCTGGTCCTGGCGATGGGTCCGATGCTCGGCCTGCCGGTGCGCGACGTGCTCGGCGCGCGTCTGGCGGTGTTGATGGAATTCGCGCTCGCCACCCCGGCGATTGCCTGGGCGGCCTGGCCGCTGTTCCAGCGCGGCGTCACGTCGATCCGCACCGGCAATCTCAACATGTGGACGCTGATCGCCATCGGGGTTGGCGCGGCATATCTCTATAGCGTCGTCGCGACGTTCCTGCCCGGCGTGTTCCCGCACCATCTGGCACATGGCGGGCATCCGCCGGTCTATTTCGAGGCGGCGGTGGTGATCGTCGCGCTGGTCTTCGTTGGCCAGGTGCTGGAACTGAAGGCGCGCGAGCGCACGGGCGATGCCATCGCCGCGCTGCTCGACCTGGCGCCGAAGACCGCGCTACGCATCAACGACGACGGCAGCGAATACGACGCGCCGCTGGAGAACCTTCTCGAAGGCGACCGGTTGCGCGTGCGCCCGGGCGAACGCGTTGCCGTCGACGGCGTGGTGCTGAGCGGCGGCAGCTTCGTCGACGAGAGCATGCTGAGTGGCGAGCCTGTGCCTGTGGAGAAGGGCGAGGGCGACGCGCTGACCGGCGGCACGCTCAATACCAGCGGCTCGCTGATCATGCGGGCGACACGCGTCGGCGAGGCGACGGTTCTGGCGCAGATCGTCGCCATGGTCGCCGAAGCGCAGCGTTCGCGCGCACCGGTTCAGGCGCTGGCCGACAAGGTTGCGTCTTACTTCGTGCCCGCCGTGGTGCTGGTCGCGGTGATCGCCTTCGCGGCGTGGTGGGCCTTGGGTCCCGAGCCATCGTTTGTCTATGCCGTTATTGCCGCGGTCTCGGTGCTGATCATCGCCTGCCCCTGCGCGCTGGGGCTGGCCACGCCGATGTCGATCATGACGGCAAGTGGGCGCGGAGCCCAGGCCGGCGTCCTGGTCCGCGACGCGGCCACGCTGCAGCGCATGGCCGATATCGACACGCTGGTCATCGACAAGACCGGGACGTTGACCGAGGGGCGGCCGGGCCTGAGCGACGTGGTGACGCTGGACGGTTCATGCGAACGCGACGTGCTGGCGCAAGCGGCGGAACTCGAGCTGGGCTCCGAGCACCCGCTGGCGGCGGCGATTGTCACCGCGGCGCGCGACAAGGGGTTGGCGCTCGGCGAGATCGCCGACTTCCTCGCCGTGACCGGCAAGGGCGTCACGGGACGCAGCGGCGATACGATGCTGGCACTCGGCAACGGTGCCCTGATGGCCGATCGCGGCATCGACATTGCCGCGGTCGAACCTCACGCAGCGGCGCTGCGGGAGGCCGGCAAGACGGTGATGTACCTGGCCGCCGGTCAGACGCTGACCGGACTGTTCGCCGTCGCCGATCCCGTGAAGGCCGGCGCGCGGGACGCAATCGCCGACCTGCATGGACAAGGCATCGCCGTCGTCATGGCCACCGGCGATAGCGAGCTCACCGCGCGCGCGGTCGCCGACGCTCTCGGTATCGACGAGGTCCGTGCCGGCGTGTTGCCGGCCGACAAGCAGGCGCTGGTGGAGAGCCTGCGGGCGCAGGGCCGGATCGTCGCCATGGCGGGTGATGGCATCAATGATGCGCCCGCGCTTGCCGCCGCCGATGTGGGGATTGCCATGGGCACCGGCGCCGACGTGGCGCTGGAAAGCGCCGGCATCACGCTGCTGAAGGGCGATCTCGCAGGCATCCTGCGCGCCCGCACGCTCGCCCGCGCCACCATGGCCAACATCCGCCAGAATCTGGTCTTCGCCTTTGCCTACAACGCGATCGGCGTGCCGATTGCCGCCGGCGTGCTGTATCCTGTGCTGGGTGTGTTGCTGTCGCCGATGATCGCCGCGGCCGCCATGAGCCTGTCGTCGGTTTCGGTGGTGACCAACGCGCTCCGGCTGCGCAATATCGATCTGGAGGTGAGGTCATGAAGATCGGCGATGCGGCGCAACGCTCCGGGCTGCCGGCGAAGACGATCCGCTACTACGAGGAGATCGAACTGGTGGCGCCGGCGCGCGGTGCCAACGGCTATCGCGACTACTCTGACAACGACGTGCACCGGCTGGCCTTCCTGCGCCGGGCGCGCGGTCTTGGCTTCTCGGTCGCCGAATGTCGTGCGCTGCTGTCGCTCTACGACGACGACAGCCGCGCCAGCGCCGACGTCAAGCGGATGGCGCTCGCCAAGGTCGGCGAGATCGACGCCAAGCTCGCCGAGCTGACGTCCCTGCGCGACACGCTGGCGCGGCTCGCCGCCACATGCCATGGCGACGATCGTCCCGACTGCCCGATCATCGAGGGGCTGGCCGGCGCGACCTCCTGACCGTCACCGTCCGCTGACAATGACGTGATCGGCCGGGAATCCCGAAGATTGCCCGGAAGCCTTCACAGTTCAGCCACGTTTGCATCCGTACACCGACACATTGGCTGGCTATGTCGCTGGTCCCTGGCCGGATGCGGGCAGGTCGGATGCCGGCAAACCGGATACCGGCGGGCCGGTTTCGTAGGCCGGTGTTAATCAGTGCGGGGGTAGAACGGCTCCATGCGTTGTATCAGTGATGTTGCGTCGAATACCGGGTTGAGTCGCCGCCGGTTCCTGGCCGGAGCGGCAAGTACGGTTGGACTCGTGGCTGCGGGTTGCTCGAACTCTCCCCAGCGGGTCAGCCTGTCGCCGTCGGCGCCCAACAGCGCCTATTCCCTCATGTACGGGCCGCAGCCCGAAGAGCAGTTCCCGCTGCCCGGCATCGATTACGAGCGCCTCCCCTCGCAGTTCCTGCGCAAGCAGGTCGACTACGAGACCGACGAGGCGGTTGGAACCCTGATCGTCGATACTGGCAACTTCCACTGCTATCTCGTGCAGGAGAATGGCAAGGCGATGCGTTACGGCGTTGGGCTTGGCCGGCAGGGCTTTGAATGGTCCGGCCGCGCGCGGATCGCCTACAAGCGTGCCTGGCCGCGCTGGACGCCGCCTGACGAGATGATCGAGCGCGAGCCTGAACTTGAGCGCTACTCGGTGCGCAACGGCGGCATGGACCCGGGGCCGGAAAACCCGCTCGGTGCCCGCGCGCTCTACATCTTCGAGGGCAATGTCGACACGCTCTACCGGCTGCACGGTACGTCCGAGTTCTGGACCATCGGCCGGGCCGTCTCGAGCGGTTGCGTGCGCTTCATCAATCAGGACATTATCGATCTGCACCGGCGTGTGCCGAACGGTACGCCACTGCTGGTGACCTGACAGCCGGACTGAACGTCAAACAGCTATCGGACGCACCAACGTGCCACATGCGGTTGTGGAGGCCGCACGCGGGCGCTGATTGACAGCACCCAATATTTCGTCTATTCGCGAAATATGGATCAATCAACTGCCCTCGCCGCCCTTGCCGCGCTGTCGCACGAAACCCGGCTTTCCGTGTTCCGCTTGCTGGTGACCGCCGGACCGCACGGCATGGCCGCCGGCTCCATCGCCGGGAAACTCGATGTCTTGCCCAACACATTGTCGGCCCATCTGGCGCAGCTCGATCGCGCCGGGCTGATCGTCGCCAACCGGGACGGGCGCAGCATCCGCTACGGCGCCGACTATGCCGGCATGCGCGACCTGATGGCGTTTCTGATGCGCGACTGCTGTGGCGGGAACGCGGAGATCTGCGCGCCGCTGGTGGCGATTGCCGCCGAATGCGACGCCTGCTGCGACGAAGCCATGACGCAATGAGGGAGGCAGACATGGACCGCCCCTACAACGTGCTGTTCCTGTGCACCGGGAATTCGGCCCGCTCGATCATCGCCGAGGCGATCCTGATGCGCGCGGGGCTGGGCAAGTTCAAGGCCTTCTCGGCCGGGTCGCAGCCCAAGGGCGAGCCGCATCCCTTCGCGCTGCAGATCCTCAAGACCATGAACCACGATACCTCCTTTGCGCGTTCCAAGAGCTGGGACGAGTTCGCCGAGGAAGGCGCGCCGGAAATGGATTTCGTCTTCACCGTGTGCGACAGCGCCGCGGCCGAGACCTGCCCCATGTGGCCGGGCCAGCCGATGACCGCCCATTGGGGTGTCCCCGACCCGGCCGCGGTGGAGGGCACCGACGCGGAGGTGCACTTCGCGTTCGCCGACACCTACCGGATGATGAGCAACCGCATCTCGGTCTTCGTCAATCTGCCGCTCGCCTCGCTCGACAAGCTGGCGCTGCAGAAGCGCCTGGCGGAAATCGGCACGACAAACGACGCGTCCACCGAGCCTGCCTGAAGACAACACGCCATGACCCATTCAAACTCCCAGCGGCTCGTCGCCGAGGCGCTCGGCACCGCGTTCCTGGTCGGCACCGTCGTCGGCTCCGGCATCATGGCGGACCAGTTGACCGACGACGTGGCGCTGGCGCTGCTTGGTAACACGCTGCCCACCGGCGCCATCCTGGTGGTGCTGATCACCTGCCTGGGGCCGATCTCGGGGGCGCATTTCAATCCGGCGGTGACGCTTGCCTTCCTGCTCAGGCGCGAGATCGCCGCCGGGCCGGCGCTTGGCTATGTGGCGGTGCAGATCGCCGGCGGGCTTGCCGGCGCGGTCGTCGCCCACGCCATGTTCGAACTGCCGCTGGTGCAGGTGTCGCAGACGGCACGCAGCGGCGTGGGGCAGTGGATCGCGGAAGTGGTCGCCGCCTTCGGCCTCGTCGCGACGATCCTGGCGGGTGTGCGCTTTCGTGCTGATGCGGTGCCGTGGCTGGTGGGTCTCTACATCACGGCGGCCTACTGGTTCACCGCCTCCACGTCGTTCGCCAATCCGGCGGTCGCCATCGCGCGCGCCATCACCGACACGTTCTCAGGCATTCGGCCGATCGACGTGCCGGCCTTCATCGTCGCCGAATGCATCGGCGCGGCGCTCGCGGTCGTGGTGATTGGCTGGCTGGTGGGTGGTGCGCAGCGGCGCGGGACCGCGCCGGCGGAGTAGCGATCGGGGCGCCAGCCGCAGCCTGCGCCCTTGCCTTTCGCTCGAATTATTACGATTCTAATCCCGTCAAGTCGACGAGGGGTTGCAACACAAGATCCCCGGCACTGACGGGAGGCAAACGTATGTGTCAGATATTCGCCGGGCTGGACCCGGCTCTCTACGAACCGGAGACGCGCCGGTTGCGGCTCAATGGTCAGAGCACCAGCATCCGGCTGGAACACTCCTTCTGGAAGATCATCGACGAGATCGCCGCCAGCGAGGGCATGACGACGCCCGCCTTCGTGTCGACGCTGCACTCGGAGGTGCTGGAACTGCACGGCGAGGCGCACAATTTCTCCTCGCTGCTGCGCTGCGCCTGTCTGATCCGTTCCGGCCGTCAGCTACAGCCCCAGGCGGAGGCGGCCGAATAAAACCGTGCGTGTAGTATTCCCTTACTACCCGCCCGCCGAACCGACCCGGTAGCCTTTCCCGACAAGGACCGCACAGACGATCCGATCGGGAGGAACTCTTGGCCAAGGCTATCCACGCGATGGTCCGCGTGCTGGAGGAAGCGCGCTCCGTCGACTTTTATCGTACCGCGTTCGGCCTGGACGTCGCCGAGCGGCTCGATTTCGACGATTTCACCCTCATCTACCTGCGCAACGCGGAAGCCGACTTCGAGCTTGAGCTGACGGTCAACAAGGGCACCGATACCCCTTACGACCTCGGCAACGCCTACGGCCACATGGCGTTCTGCGTCGATGATCTCGACGCGGAGCATGCGCGCTTTGAATCGGCCGGGCTGAGCCCGCGCAAGATTGTCGAATTCAATCGCGATGGCGCTCTGCTGGCGCGGTTCTTCTTCGTTCAGGATCCGGATGGATATCAGATCGAGGTGCTGCAGCGGCACGGGCGCTACCAGTAGCGCCGCCGAACGAGCGCCTCGCCGCCGAGAAGGGAGGAAACGATGGGCGAAACACTTGATCGTACGTCGCTGACACGCCGTCAGTTGCTGGCTCGCAGTGCCGCGGCCGGCGCGCTGTTCGTGGTCGGCGCAGGCTTCGTGGCCGGCACCGACGCGGCCTGGGCAAGCGAGGTCAAGCACCTTGAGCCGCGCACCATGGCCACGCTGATCCAGATGGCGCGCGACATCTATCCGCACGACCATGTCGGCGACGAATTCTACGCCGCCGCCGTCAAGGGCTACGACGCGGAAGACAAGAAGGCGATGGTGGAAGCCGGCATCGCCGCGCTGGACGCCGCGGCCAGGGGCAAGGGGCACGCCAGCTATCTCGACATGGGCTGGGAGCGCGACCGCGTCGATATCCTGCGCGGCATGGAAGACAGCGCTTTCTTCCAGACCGTGCGCGGCGGACTTGTCACCGGTCTCTACAACCAGAAGGCCGTGTGGCCGCTGTTCGGATACGAGGGCGAGAGCTACTCCAAGGGCGGCTACCTCGAGCACGGCTTCGACGACATCAACTGGGTCTGAGGGAGGACGCGACAATGGCTGCCAAATTTGACCTCACCGACGACAGCATCGTCGTCGTGATCGGTACCGGTGCCGGCGGTGGTGTGCTCGCCAACGAACTGGCACAGAAGGGCGTCAAGGTCGTCGCCCTGGAAGCCGGCGGACGCTATCTGCCGGGCGACTACCTCAATGACGAATGGGACAGCTTCGGCCAGCTCGCCTGGCTCGATGCGCGCACCACCAGCGGCGACTGGCGGGTGGCCAAGGACTTCTCCGGCCTGCCGGCCTGGATCGTCAAGGCCGTCGGCGGCACCACCACCCACTGGGCCGGTGCGTCGCTGCGTTTCCAGGAGCACGAGTGGAAGGCGCTGACGACCTATGGCCGGGTGCAGGGCGCCAACCTGCTCGACTGGCCGATCGACGCGGCGGAGATGGCGCCGTGGTACGAGAAGGCCGAGGACAAGCTCGGTGTCACCCGCACCGGTGGGCGCGAGGGACTTCCCGGCAACAACAACTACAAGGTGTTCGAGGCCGGTGCCAAGGCGCTCGGCTACAAGGACGTGCACACCGGCCGCATGGCGATCAATTCCGCCGATTACGACGAGCGCACCTATTGCCACCAGGTCGGCTTCTGCTTCCAGGGCTGCAAGTTCGGCGCGAAGTGGTCGTCCGCCTATACCGACATTCCGCGCGGCGAGGCGACCGGCAACCTGGAGGTGCGCGAGAAGGCGCATGTGTTGCGCATCGAGCACAATGACCAGGGCAAGGTGACCGGCGTGGTCTACGCCGATGCCGACGGCAACCAGCAGATGCAGCAGGCGCGCGTGGTATGCCTTGCGGGCAATTCGATCGAAAGCCCGCGGCTACTGCTCAACTCAGCCTCCAGCATGTTCCCGGACGGACTGGCCAACTCCTCGGGCCAGGTCGGGCGCAACTACATGCGCCACATGACCGGATCGGTCTATGCGGTGTTCGACCAGCCGGTGCGCTTCTGGCGCGGCACCACCATGGCCGGGATCATCACCGACGAGAGCCGGCATGATCCCTCGCGCGGCTTCGTCGGCGGTTACGAGATGGAGACGCTGGCGCTCGGCCTGCCGTTCATGGCCGCATTCCTCGATCCGGGCGCCTGGGGGCGTGAGTTCACCACCGCGCTGGATGCCTACGAGAACATGGCCGGCATGTGGCTGGTCGGCGAGGACATGCCGCAGGAGACCAACCGCATCACGCTCAACCACGACGTGAAAGACCAGTACGGCCTGCCGGCGCCCAACGTGCACTTCGACGACCATCCCAACGACATCGCCATGCGCAACCATGCCTACAAGCAGGGTCAGGCGGTCTACGAGGCGGTCGGGGCGACGCGGACCTTCCCGACGCCGCCCTATCCCTCGACGCACAACCTGGGCACCAACCGGATGGCCGAGAACGCGCGCGATGGCGTCGTCAACCGCTGGGGGCAGACGCACGACATCGCCAACCTGTTCATCTCCGATGGCAGCGTGTTCACGACCGGAGCGTCGGAGAACCCGACGCTGACCATCGTCGCTCTGGCGATCCGGCAGGCGGACCATCTGGCGAGCGAACTGGGCAAGGGCAACCTGTAGAGGGTCTTTGACCCCCGCTCGCCGTTTTCCGCAGCCTGGCGGCGGTTGCGCGCACGGCATTTTCACATTCTCTGGAGTCCCGCCCTTCAGTGTGATGGCGGCTTCCAGCTTTGTGAAATTGCCACCGCCTCGGCGAACCGCGCACGCCGGTCCGCGCGTGGCGTCTTCGGCGAAACCGTACGGGTCGATTGCGCGAGCCGTGGCGTTTCGCCGATGCGTTCGGCGGCGAGCAGCGCCGTGCCGATCGCGGTCAGTTCGCCGGTCTCCGGCACGGTGAGCTCGCGCTCCAGGATGTCGGCCAGGAACTGCAGGAAGAAGGGGTTGGCGGCCATGCCGCCGTCAATCGACAGCGAACCGGCGATGGCGACGCGTGTGTCCATTGCCGCAAGCACCTCGGTGGCGCGGAACGCCACGCCTTCCAGAACCGCGCGCACCATGGTGCGCGCATCGGTTTCCAGCGACAGCCCGAGCCATGCGCCGCGCGCGGCACGATCCCAATGGGGGCAGGCGAGACCGGCCAGCGCCGGCACGAACGCCACACCGCGCTCGATGGCCGATGGTCCCTCGAAGGCGTTGATGTCGTCGAAGGCGTCGAACAGCTTCAGCCCGCGCGTCCAGTTGACCGCGGCGCTGGCGCAATAGACGCCGCCGTCGAGGCCGTAGACCGGCGCCTCGCCGGCTTTCTGCCAGGCGACGGTCGGCAGCAGTCCCTGCTCGGGCGCACGGTGGATGTCGCCGCCGGTGACCATCAGCGCGAAGGCGCCGGTGCCGAAGGTCACCTTGGCGTTGCCGGCCACCCGGCAACCATGACCGTAGAGGGCCGCCTGCTGGTCGACGATGCTGGCTGTCACCGCCACCTGACGGCCATTCGCTGCGATGGCGCCGAAGTCGCCTGTGGTCGGCACGATCTCTGGCAGGGTCTCGATGGGCACGCCGAACAGCGCGCAGAGCTGCGTGTCCCACTGACCGGTTTCCAGGTTCATCAGGGAGGTGCGCGAGGCGGTGGTGATGTCGGTGGCGCAGACGCCCGTCAGCCGCTGCAGGAAGAAGGCATCCGTGGTGCCAAGCCGCAACTTGCCCTGCCCATGCAGCGTCTTCGCCGCCGGCACGTTGTGCAGCAGCCAGGCGAGCTTTGATGCCGAGAAATAGGAATCGAGCGGCAGGCCCGCCCGTGCCAGCGTCTCGGCCTCGGCGCCGTCGGCGCGCAACCGCTCGATTGCGGCCTGCGTGCGGTTGTCCTGCCAGACGATGACCGGCGAGATGGCCTCTCCGGTCTGCGCGTTCCAGGCCAGGCAGCTCTCGCCCTGGTTGTCGATGCCAAGCGCGTCGATGTCTCCGGCCGCCTCGATGCCGGTCTGTATCGCCCGCATGATCTCGTCCGGATCGTGTTCGACCCAGCCGGCCTGTGGATAGTGCTGCGCATGTTCGATCGCCGCGATGACACGGGCTGTGCCGTCGCTTTCGAGCACCAGGACGCGGGTGCTGGTGGTTCCCTGATCGATGGCCGCGACCCGCATGTCATTGCTCTCCCACAAAACGGAATTCGACATTGTCGCCGGCCTCGCGCGCAATGTCGCCGAGCGGCAGCAGGATGCGCCGTTCGGGCAAGGCGCTGATGTGCCGCGACCACAGCGTACGACCGCCGCTTTCCGCCGTCAGCCGGCCGCGCACCGGCGTGGTGACGCGCATTTGTGCCGTCCCCGCGTCGCGCCCCTCGCAGGGCAGGGCGATGCGCTGTGGCACGACGAATTTCAGTGCCGGATGGTCCACCCGCAGCGCGACGCCGCGTTGCGCCTGGGGCAGTTTGCCGGCGAGATCGTCGGCGATGGTGTCGCCGGCGGCGACGCCTTCCTGCCAACTCCAGCCGGCGGTTTCGACCGGACGCAGCAGGTTGCCGGCGGCGTAGAACGCGGGGTCCGAGCAGCGTGCATACTGGTCGACGCTGGGTCCGCCGCTGGCGCCATCGACCGCCAGATGTCCCATGCGCGCCAATGTCGCCTCCGGCGTGAAGCGGCCGGTGACGATGACGCCGTCGGCTTCGATCTCGTTGCTGGTGCCGTCCGGTCCGGTGACGACCACGCCCTCGACCCGGGTCGTGCCGACAATGCGTTCCACCCGCGTGCTCAGATGCAGCGGAATGCCGGTCAGGGCGGGCAGGGCGCGCGCGAAGACCTGCGCGGTGACGCGCGGGGCTTCCTCGACCATGGCCGCAGGGCGGATGCCGGCATGGCGGCAGGTCATGATGGCGGAAAAGGACACCAGTTCGGTGCCCAGGATCACCGGCCGGCGGAATGGGGTCAGGCCTTTCAGATAGACCATCGATTGCAGCGCGCCGGTCGAGAGGACGCCAGCAAGGCGCGCGCCGCCGATCAACCGCGCCGCGCGGCTTGTTTCGCGCACGCCGGTCGCCAGCAGCACCCGGTCGGCGGTCAGCATGGTTGTGCCCTCCGCGCTGCTCAACGTGAGTTCCGGGCCGGGCGCGATACGCACCACCGTGGTGGCCGGCAGGAACGCCGCGCCGGCCTTGAAGGCGCGTTCGGCCAGGCGGCGGGCATAGTCGGGTCCGCGCAGCAGGCGGTGGAACTCGCGCATGCCGAAGGGGTAGTGACCGCAATGGCGCGGGATGCCTCCGGCCTCCGGCTCGCGGTCGATCAGCACCACCGAACCGACGCCGCGCTGGCGCAGCCGCGTCGCGGCGGCAAGCCCCGCCGGTCCCGCGCCGACAATGGCGACACCGCAGTGCGACGGACCTGCGCTGCTAGCCGGCATGGTCCAGTTCCGGGGTCTCGATGTTTCTCTCGCCAGCCGTGTCGGGCACCATCGGTTCGGCGAGGCGTCCGGCGGTGATCGCGGCGAGGTCAGCCGTGCAGTAGAAGCCCTGGCAGCGGCCCATGGTGACGCGGGTGCGACGCTTCAGCCCGGCAAGCGAGGTGGCGGCGAGCGGCCCGCTCAGCGCCTGCTCTACCTCGCGTCGGGTGACCAGTTCGCAATGGCAGACGATGCCGCCGTTGTCGCGCTCCGCCCAGTCGCGGCGGGTGTGTTCGGCCAGCGCCGGCATCTGTGGCCAGGCCGGGTCTTGCGGGGCGGTGTGCGCCTCGGCGAAGTCCTGATAGAGGCCGTAAACGTGCCCGGCGATGCCGAGCGCGGAACTCAGTCCGGTGGAGCGGATGCCGCCGACACTGATGTAACGGTGCTCGGCCTCGGTGACGATCCGATAGTCCTTCTGATCGGTTGCCGGGCGCAATCCGGCATAGGTCGCGGTGACCGGCACCTCCGCAAGGCCGGGCAGGATCTCGCTGCCGCGCGCGATCAGGCGCTCAAGCGTATTGCGGTCGACATGCGCCTCGTCGCGGCTTTCCTGCTCCTCCGCCGTGGGGCCGACCAGAACGTTGCCGTAGATGGTCCGGCAAACGACGATGCCCTTGGTGGTTTGCGTCGGCACCGGCAGCAGGATCGACGTGACCAGCCGGGAAGCGGCCTTGTCGAAGACAACGAACTGGCCCTTTCGCGGACGGATCGCATAAGGGCGCGACCCGATGAGGCGGGCATCGACCTCGTCGCCATAAAGCCCGGCGCAGTTGACGACGCAGCGGGCGCGCAGGACGCCGGTCGAGGTGGTCAGCGTCCAGACTTCACCATCGAAGCTGCCCGACCGTACGCGCGTGCCACGCAGCAGCGTCGCACCATTGAGCAGCGCCTGCAGCATGTAGGCATGCGGCGTGCTCCACGGATCGACGACGTGTTCGCGGGGCACGCGAAAACCGCCGCGGACCCTTGGCGACAGCGCCGGCTCCCGCTCCAGGATTTCGGCACGCGTGAGCGGCTCGATATCCTCCACGCCGTTGGCCCTGGCCTTGTCGATCAGCGCATCGAGGCGCGCTTCCTCCTCCTCGTTCCAGGCGAGCACGAGGGCGGAGGTTTCCAGCACCGGCAGGTTGAGCCGTTCGCGGATGCGATGAAATTCGTCGAACCCGGCCGCGATGCAGCGCTGCTCCAGCGAGCCGACCGGCGCATCGAATCCGGTGTGCATGATGCCGCTGTTGCCCTTGCTGGCACCATCGAGGATGTCGGCAGCCTTCTCCACCACGATGACGCGCGCGCCCTCGAGCGCGAAGCGCCGGGCCATGGCGCAACCGACAACGCCGGCGCCGATCACGGCGACATCAAAGACCTCGGCAGGCGTCTGGTCCGCAGCGGGCGCGTGCTGGCTCATGCAGGCGGGTTTCCTCGGCGCGGCAGTTGTTACTTGTGTTCGGTCCGCAAGC